>NZ_JANQIM010000042.1 GCF_028282165.1 Winogradskyella sp.
AGGGCAATCGTATAATTCCCTTTTGGGTAAGCTAATTGTGTTGCCCTTAAAATTACTTCGGAAATTTTTACAAAAACCTGATAATTATCATATTGTATAATTTTTACCTACAAAGATATTGCTTAAAACGTCCTGTGAAATGCGTGTTTAGCCAAGTACCGCCTTGGGTGGGGGAACCGCTGTTCTGAATACGTAAAAATAAGTTATTACCTACATTTTAATTGGACTAAATAAATAGTAGGTTTGGGCGGTTCTCCTAAAAAGTATTTTTGATATCTAATCACAACGATTTTAAAACACCTGGAAAAGAACGGGACGAGAGCTTTACCCGTTTCATGCTATCTATCGCTTTAGTGTAAAATGGCCTCTAAAGGTTCTACCATCTATCAATTCGGCTAGAAACCAATAATCGTCATTGGGTTGTAAATGGCCATTGTACTGACCGTCCCAACTTGGGTTTTGCTCATTAAGGACAATCATCAGTTTACCATAACGGTCAAATATTTTTACAGAAGCTGTATTAGGAAATCGAGAAGAAAACCCTTTGATTTGCCAAGTGTCGTTTACGGTATCACCGTTTGGTGTAAAAAACCTTGGGAATCCTAAAATGGACACCTCCTCTGAAACGATGCCACAATCAGCTTTTATATCCTTTATATAAATGGTGTGGATTCCAGCAGAAACATTTTCGAAAATATTGGATTCTTGATAGACACCATTTTCATCATTGAGCGCATAGACATATTCGCCTTCACCCGATACTAAAACCGCAATTGTATTGTTGTTCGATATATCATTAACCTTAATAGTTTCAATAACCGCTGTGCTCGACGGAAATACCCTAATTACCCTTTGGTTGGTACAACCAGCGGGTCTCGTCACCAACACTTCGTAAGTTCCTATTTCATTAATTTCTATACTTATAGTAGTTTCACCTGTTGACCAATCATAAGCATAATTATTTGGGATATCCCCAATAATACCTCCATTAAGTGTTATGGTCTCTGGGAAAGTATTTAAACAATAATACACCTCTTCGTATTGCTCCAAATTAGGCACGTCTTTTACCGTTAAGAATACTTCATTAATGGCGTAACATGTATCATCAATTTCTACTCTAGCATAAATGGTTTGGCTATAGGGAACTTCATTAAAATACTCCTCAGTAATCTCATTAGTCTCTAAGAGTGCTTCGTTATAAGTTACAAAATATCCAACCTCTGCGTTAATCGGCGAATTGCCCAATATTTGGCTATCTGCTTCGGTAAGATCGAAAAAAACAAAGCCATCTACAACAAAGTCATCACAAACCTCGAGACTGGCAGAAAAATCATCCGATACATTGACTTGCAATGTCACCTCAGAACTACTGAAGCATCCAGAAAACCCATCAAGAACCCTAGCAAAAATGACTTGATTGTTTTGGGTATTCTCATAATTATCACCATTAATGGGAATTGTTAGTGCTTCATCCTCAAAAAACGAAACCTGCCATGTTGTTTCCACCTCTCCTGCTTCATCCCTCACAATATCATCTGCATAATTATTAAGGTTGAAACTCGAAATGCCATCGACAACTTCATCATCGCATTGAACTATAGCAATATCATTAGCAATTGGTGACACAAAAACGTTTACGGTAACTGGAATTCTACTGCCTCCATCACACCCATCAAACAATGGTAAAATATAATAGGTAGTATCCGTGTTTATGTGGTCTTCATAATAAAGCCCTGTATTAATAATTTCAGTGGAAGTTTCCGTTTCATACCATAAGACCTCATCCACATTGGTAGTGAGACTTATCTCTGCCATGCCTTCATCACAAACACTGTTAGCTGTAATTTCGGTCTTTGGCATTACGATGATTGTACTTCCCGAAACATTGATATCGGGATCACCATTTAAGCCACCAAACTCCACAATATAACCCTGCGGATGATAAGCACTATCTGGATTGGTTGCGCCGGTAACTACCAAATCGTTCCAAGACCCTAAAACACCAATGCTAGGATCTGTAATATGAGCATAATGTTCTTCGCCCAAATTATTTGGTTCTCCCTCATTCCAAAAGGCGAACATACCATCAGGGGAACTACCATCTACAGCGCCATTCCAAAATATTTGTCCAGCTTCAGGGCCAGTGTCCCACCGCCATACACCTTCTTGGGCGCGATCGGTACCTCCAATCCAGCCAGTACCTTCGGCTTGTATACCTGTTATCTGTACTTCTTCTGGTGTTGTTATCGTTGCCAAATACCCTTGTAGACCAAAATAGGTAGATTGAGCTGCGGCATTCCTAGCGTCGGACCAAGTGATGCCTACATCTTCTACATAGAGGTAATAATGACCTGTAGCTGGAAGAAAGCCGGCTTCACCTAGATTAATAGAAAAATATCTGTCTTGCGTAAAATTATTTGCTATCGTACTGAATCGCACTGCACTGATCGCGTTTTCAAATACAGTATGACTAGCTGGTCCTGTGAGTGTTAGTAATCCTGTTTGAAAAGACCATGATGCCGAAATGCTTGGGTGATCTCCCGTTAATTCAAGCACGTCCGATCCAAAAGTATAGCCCTCAGTAATTTGTATATAAACCACATCCAAACCACCTCCGCCTCCTGAAATGCTTATATCTGTAACTATTGGCATAGGTGCTTCACCACAATACAACTGGTTTCCTGAAACACTAATTTGTGGCGCATTTTGTGCATGACTTACTAGCAGAAAAGCAAAGGCACTGTATAAAAAAAGTAAGTATGAATTTACCCTTAACATAGCGTAGTTAATATACTACTTTTTGCGCATATATACACTAACCGGAACACCATTAAAGTTAAAATGGTCTCGCAATTGATTTTCTAGAAAACGTTTATAAGGATCTTTTACATATTGTGGCAAGTTACAGAAAAACGCAAATTGTGGTTGCGGTGTTGGCAACTGCATAATGTATTTGATTTTTACATACTTACCTTTGTATGCCGGTGGAGGGTTTTGTTCTATTATCGGTAGTAAAACCTCATTAAGCACACTTGTTTTTATACGCTTTGTACGATTTTTATAAACCTCGACAGCTGTTTCTATAGCTTTAAAAATACGCTGCTTATTCAGTACAGAAATAAATACTATCGGTACGTCTGTAAATGGTGCAATTTGCTTTTTGATATATTGCTCAAATGCTTTAGCTGTTCTGGTATCTTTTTCAACTAAATCCCATTTATTTACCAAAATAACAACGCCCTTTCTATTACGTTCGGCGAGCCAGAATATATTCTGAACCTGCCCATCAAATCCACGTGTGGCATCTAAGACCAATAAACAAACATCACAATGCTCTATAGCTCTGATGCTTCGCATTACTGAATAAAACTCTAGGTCTTCCTTTACTTTAGATTTTTTACGAATCCCAGCGGTATCGACCAAATTAAACTCAAAACCAAATCGATTGTATTTGGTATCGATAGCATCTCTTGTGGTCCCTGAAATATCAGTTACAATATAACGCTCCTCGCCTATTAATGCATTTATAAAGGAGGATTTCCCAGCATTAGGTCGCCCTACTACAGCAAATCTGGGTAATTGTTCTTCTTCTATGTCTTCTTTTTCTGGTAAGGCTTCAACAACGGCATCCAATAAATCACCTGTACCGCTACCATTGATGCTTGCAATGGTATAATAATCTCCAAGACCTAGGGCATAAAACTCAACGGCATCTTCGGCGCGTTTATTATTATCAACTTTATTAACTACCAGGAAAACAGGTTTGTCTACTTTTCGAAGTAAATTGGCTACATCTTCATCCATGCCTGTTACACCACTTTCTACATCTACCATAAAAATAATGGCATCCGCTTCATCAATAGCCAGTTCTACTTGTTTATCTATTTCGGCTTCAAAAACGTCATCACTACCTACAACATAACCACCGGTATCGATTAAGGAAAACTCCTTACCATTCCAATCGGTCTTGCCATAATGCCGGTCTCTTGTAACCCCACTAACGGCATCGACAATGGCTTCCCGTCTTTGAATTAGACGATTAAAAAACGTTGATTTACCAACATTTGGCCTCCCAACAATAGCAACAATACCCATCCTATAAAAATTGGCTATAAAATTACGAAAATAACCTTATAGCCCATTGAATTTAAAATCTTAATAAAAACGAATTATCTAATCCATATCCTATGCAAAGTACTGTTTCTTTCGTCATTTGGAGCATCATCCATTTCCCAATCATCACTACCGTTGCTGAAACCACACCGCCATTCGTTCTGGTTGTTTCTAGTAAATGGATTATCTATCATAGCTAAATCACCTCTATTAACACTGCGGTTGAATGCAACGAAAGGCAGGTTAGACGTATGGTCTGTAAATGGCAAATAATTGTTCCTTAAATCATCTAAATCTACACCACCTGTACCCGTTTGAAAATAATTAATCATATCGTCTTGTGCGATTTTAAAGTGTAAAACTCTTGCATGTCCACTGGATAATCCATAAAAACGCACCTCATTAAAATCAAAATTACCGAGTAAGGTATTAGAGGCATGCCCCCAAAATGTTGTGCCACTTTCGTTTGGTGGGGCAGGACTCACCGTACTTGTTCCTAAAAGTGGCAAGTTGATGTCTCGAATCTGCTCAGTAGGGTTAGAACCAGCGGGCCTTACATAATTTGTTACTAGGGTCCAACCTCCGCCATCAGTACTCATATCGCAATAACAATCGAAAGCATCCATACCACCACCGCCATCTGGGTCTATCTGATAAACACCATCGGTAGCCGATGCATCTTCGGCCAGTATCTGTTTACAATCTCTTGGATTGGCTTCAACAATTACAGTTAAGGCCAAGCTTGTAGAAAATCCGCAGTCTGATGTAAAGGTTAATGTATAATTGTTTGCACCTATTGGTGCTGAGGGTAATACATTTAAATCAAAGTCTAAACTACAGTCATAAGAACAGGCTGCACTATAAGACTCATTAATATTTGCGATATCATTAGAGGTAATACTAACATTACCAGCATTTGTTCCGGCTTGTGCTATGAAAAAGTTAAAATTTATGGGCTTAGAGCCAGAAACTGGGCGTGTTACATATTGGGTAAGGTTACTATTGTTAGTAATGTCAAACTCGCATCCAGTTATAGTTATATTGACCGTAACAAAGGCTACCTCGCCACAATCTGCTACAATTTGGAAGATTGCCTGTCCTGTATCTCCTACTGCAGCTGTTGAACTATTTTCTAATGTAAATGCAATTGTCTGATCCGTTGTTCCGGGAGCAGTCGCTACATTAGTATTGTTTGGTGTAATGCTATTAACACTAATATCAAAACCAGTATCCGAGAAAACCAAAGCTGTCGTTAAGTTACCTGGCGTACCCAAAGTTTCTTGTAATCTGGTTACAACGCTTTCGGTGGCCCCTTTGTCCATAAATATGTTAAAGGTACTAGGAAAGTTGGCAATACCACAGTCTTGTGCGGAATTTAATGTAAACCATGTACCATCGTAGTAATACTGAAATACTTTTTCAGTTGTATTTACAATTAACAATCCATTGGCAGGATCTACAATTGCATTGCGTTCTGTAGAAGTCAATCTAGGTATTAATAAACCTGCATTATTAACGTCAATATCTAAGGCAGAAGAAGGATTTGGAGAAGTTGTACCAATACCAACTTGTGCCGAAAGTTGACACATAATAAATAATGCTAAAAAGAGTGTATAAGTTTTCATTTTTTGGCAAAATTGAGGATGACAAAGCTATTGCTAAAGAAAAAACCTACAAAATCCTTCAACGAGTATTTCTGCTAATCATCTAATTTTTAAACAAATATTTCAATCAAACCTCAAAAAAAGATGCTTTTTGGTTAAAATTATATATAATAAGCTTATTTTCAACCTTAAAATTAGACTTGAAAATTAATCCTAGTGAATTTAGATAATGACATTATTTTAAGACCAAGATTTAAATTCAATGTCAACCATGACAATGAGCATTTACTTTCGTTGTTTGAGACCGAAGGTAAAAAACAGTCTGATTTTATTGTAACTCGTGTGGACGATCATGTATTCATTAAAATCCCTAAGGATAAGCAGCATTTTTGGTCACCTCAACTGCATCTCGAAATTAACGAAGATTACGATGACAAGGACATCAGTACTATTTATGGACTATTTGGACCAAACCCAACGGTTTGGACCATGTTTATGTTCTTACATTTTGTGGTAGCTTGTATTTTTGTCGGATTTGCAATCTGGGCTTACGTGAATTGGTCTTTAGACAATGATTACGCAGTTCAGTTATTTGTGACCTTAATGATGATTGTCGTTTGGTTTGCACTGTATTTTAGTGGGCGTCTTGGAAAAAAAGCGGGTATGGAGCAAATGCATCAACTACACCATTTTATGAGAGACACATTAAGAAGTAAAGATATCCATGCTATGAGCTAGGTTACTTTTGGTTATAGCCAAAGCGTTTTAATTGGTTCTGATTGCTTCGCCAATTCTTGTTGACTTTTACATACAATTCTAGGTGTATCTGTTTATCAAAAAACTGTTCTAAGTCCTTTCTGGCTTCTACGCCAACACGTTTTAGGGCTGTTCCTTTATGGCCTATAATAATGCCTTTTTGAGTTTCTCTTTCTACCATAATGACTGAACGTATCCTAATAATTTTTTCTTCCTCAAAAAATTCTTCGGTATCTACCTCAACAGCGTAAGGGATCTCCTTTTTATAGTGCAATAATATTTTCTCTCTGATGGCTTCATTGACAAAGAAGCGCTCAGGTCTATCAGTCAACTGATCTTTAGGGTAAAATGGTGGAGATTCTGGTAGCAATTCTATAATCCTTTGAAATACGTTTTCAACATTAAACCCATTTAATGCAGAAATAGGATAAAACTCTGCGTTAGGTACTTTATTTTGCCATAGTTCTGCTTGCGCCTCTAACTCCTCTTGGTTAGAGTTGTCAATTTTATTCAACAACAGAAGTACTGGAATTTTTGAATTAGTAATCTTTTTGAAAAAGGCTTCGTCTTTTAGTTCTTTCTCGCCAATTTCTACCATGTAGATTAAAACATCAGCATCTTCAAAAGCAGACTTTACAAAATCCATCATGGATTCCTGTAACTCATAAGCTGGTTTTATAATGCCAGGTGTATCGCTCAATATCACCTGAAAATCATCACCATTAACTATACCTAATATACGGTGTCTTGTTGTCTGTGCCTTAGAGGTAATGATGGATAACTTTTCGCCTATAAAAGCATTCATTAAAGTGGATTTCCCCACATTAGGATTACCAATAATATTAACAAAACCTGCTTTATGCATATGTGATATTTTTCACAAAGTTACATCTTTGGTATTTATAAAAGCCATTTAAAACCAGAACAATCAACATATGACAAAAATCACCCTTTAACTCTAGACAAAACTATAACTTTGATTGTTAACTAATCTATTGCGAATTATAATGACAGATCTTCAGATAGCAAAAAAAGTAAAGCTTAAACCTATAACAGAAATAGCAAAAACATTTGGTATTGATCCTAACATTATTGATATGTATGGTAAATACAAAGCTAAAGTCCCATTATCCTGCATTAATAGAAACAAAGCAAAACAAAGCAATCTTATACTTGTTTCCGCAATTTCCCCTACACCCGCAGGAGAAGGAAAAACAACAATTTCAATTGGTCTGTCTGAAGCACTTAATCGGTTGAAAAAGAAAACTACAGTCGTCTTAAGAGAGCCTTCCTTGGGGCCAGTTTTTGGTATAAAGGGTGGAGCAACTGGTGGAGGATATTCACAAGTATTGCCATTAGAAGATATTAACCTTCATTTTACTGGGGATTTTTCAGGAATAGAAAAAGCACACAACCTACTTGCAGCGATCATCGATAATAATATTCAAAGTAAAACTAACTCTTTGGGATTAGACCCTAGAACAATTACTTGGAAACGCGTGGTGGATATGAACGACAGGGCCTTGCGACGAATCATTGTTGGGCTTGGCGGTACATCTTCTGGAATCCCAAGAGAAACTGGATTTGATATTACGGCAGCATCAGAAATTATGGCCATATTGTGTATTTCCAAAAGCTTAAGTGATTTAAAAAAACGATTGGGCAATATTTTTATAGGCTATACTTTCGATAAAAAACCTATTTACGCACGCAACTTAAAAGTGGCGGGAGCAATGGCCACTTTACTTCGGCATGCTATTAAACCTAATCTAGTACAGACCATTGAGGGTAATCCTGCAATAATTCATGGTGGTCCGTTTGCAAATATAGCGCAGGGAACAAATTCCGTCATAGGAACTTTAATGGGTATGACCTACTCCGAATATACCGTCACCGAGGCAGGTTTTGGTTTTGATTTAGGTGCTGAAAAGTTTTTCGACATTAAATGTCAAAGTGCTAATATTTCACCAAAAGCTGTTGTACTAACTACTACGATTCGTGCTTTAAAATATCATGGTGGTGCAGATATAAAATCCTTAGATATTCCGAATATCGATGCCTTAAGAGATGGCTTACCTAACCTTGAGAAACATTTAGAAAATATCAAACTATTTGGGGTGACGCCAATCATAGCAATCAATAGGTTTAAGTCTGATAGCAAAGAAGAGATTGAACTTATAAAAGACTTTGCCAAAATCAAAAATATACGTTGTGCCGTGGCTAATGTCTGGGCTAAGGGTGGTAGAGGCGCCATAAAGTTAGCAGAACACGTCATTGAAGTAGCAGAAGCCTGCAAGACAAAATTTAAGCCTCTCTATCAGTGGAATGATAACATAGAGACCAAAATTGAAACTATTGCCCAAAACATTTATGGTGCTGAACATGTTGATTACAACTCCACTGCCAAACGCCAACTAAAACAAATTAAAGATCTAGGACTGGAAAATCTTCCGATATGTGTTGCAAAAACTCAAAAGTCATTATCCGACAATCCAAAGCTATTAGGGAGACCCAAGGATTTCATTATAACCGTTCGGGAAATTGAGATAGCTTCTGGTGCCGGTTTTCTTATTCCAATTACCGGTGAGATTATGAGAATGCCTGGTTTACCTGCCCATCCGGCTTCCGAAGGCATTGATATTAGCGACAGTGGAGAAATCACAGGTCTATTTTAATCATTCCTCAGGATAGAAACTATCCATTGCAAAAATAAATTTGATGACATTTTAGATGCTCGTCGATAAGTAAGAAATGAACTAAAAAACCATTTCTTATGAATCGCTTTAAAATTTTAAAATTAGCAGTATTTGTATTGGTAGTTGTATCATGCTCATCTGGAGATGATAACGACAATAATAGTTTTATCAACCGAGCATCGAGTTGTGATAACGCTGTTGGCTATTCTGGTGCTTATTGGGATTTTGCAAATGCTATACCTGTACCTTGGCCTGTTTTTCCAACATTACAAAATCCAGGACAGCAATTCATCCATAGCCAAAATCCGTTATTGGGATTCACCATTCCACAAGGATTTTCTGCCAATGAAATTACAAATCCACAAACATCATCAATTGGTGTTGATGTCATTAGAGGCGACAATAATGTTGTATTTAGATGGGTACCAAATAGTTTTATCCTACAACAGATACCATCTCAAGATATTCTGGCATCTCAAATCAATACCTTTTTTGCCTTCTATGGTTTCAATGGTACACCAGAGGTTTTATGTACCGAAACGAAACAGGAAATTTTTGCTGGTATTCCTCGAGAGTTTAATGCAAGATTACTTCGCTTTAATGGTGTTGTAGCCCAATTTTGGGTTATTGCAACCTATGTGGCTGGCGGAACTTCGTTTGCGATTTCGGTTACCACGGCACCAGAAGCTGAATACGAACAGCAAGTACAGCAGACCTTTTTACCATTAAACTATCAATTATATGTCGATACTAATGGAAACGTGGTTGACAATGATGGTGATGGATGGAATGTATTGGTAGATCCAGACGACAATAATCCTAATATCCCATAAAAAAAGTAATTAACAACCAAAACTATTTAATTATGAAAAAACTAGCCATCCCATTAGCCCTGTGCACACTAGGTCTCATCCTAACAGCATTGAGCTTTTTTGGTTCAAAAGCAGGTAGTGCTGATGATATTGACATTACTATTGACAAAACCTCGTTTATAATGCCAGCTGCACATAGAGTGTATTCCAATCCTGATGCTCTTGATGGTAAATACTATCTGTTTAAAGCTAAAATTACTAATAATTCTTCTGAAACTCTCGAGGATGTGACTGTAAAATATCGTATTCCAAATTATATTGATTGGACAGAGTTAACAGTTTCGGGTGAAATGTTCCCAGGACAAACTTTAGTGGTGCCATGTTACCCAAAGTTTAACAATGATATTACAGAAAAAACAACAGAATCTGTCGAAAAAACCGAAATTGAAATCTCTTGGGATGGCGCTGAAGAAGATGATATCATTGAAGAGGATTTTACTTTTAAATTAACTAATAGAAATGAATATGTCTACACCGGTATTAAAAGCGAAGAGATCAGTTCTTATGCCGATATCTATGATAACGATGCACTTATTGCCTGTTTTGTAACGCCTAATGACCCAGTTGTAAAATACTACGCTCAAAATCTTCAAGAAAAAGTATTAAAGGGGGAAGCAGCAGGCATCTCAAGAAATGAAAAAGATGCTGTGCGATTTTTAATGGGTATTTATGAGGCTACGCGTTTATCACATATGGTGTACAGTAGCACTAAAGGCGTACCAAAAAGTACCGACGATGTTGCGTCACTTGTTCAACAGGTTCGTTTACCGCGAGAAGTTATTACAGGCAACACCGGACTCTGTATCGAACTCAGCACTTTATATGCGAGTGTGTTGTCTACTGCTGGGATAGACCCGATTATATTTTTTGTACCAGGCCATGCCTATCCTGGATTTAGAATGAATGGCCAATATTATGCTATCGAAGCTACTGGCATAAATGGTGAAGGTTTAGGTGGTATTGCTAGTGCGGAAGATGCCTTCAAAACAGGACAAAAACAACTTCAAGAATTTATGAAATTTGCGCAAATGGGTGATCCTCGGTATACATTCGTCGATATTCATGGTGTCAATGCCCTAGGTGTTACTTCTATGGATTTAAAGGATAATGACTTTATGCGTAAAAAAGTAGATGACATTGTAGCCTCATGGTCTGGTGGCGGTCCACAAATCGTACCAAATAACAATAATGGTGGTAACAACATCATAACTCCAGATCGTCCACTTCGTACTGGAAACGCCCTATCGTTTTCAATTCCGGCAGGATGGCAAACCATGATGCGTCCAGCACCTCAAATGCCAATTCTTACAGCACAGGTTGTTGCACCGGACCAAATGACCACAGTATCCATTTACGATATCCCAACTAACAATATGCAACAGGCCATGAACACTTTAAACCAATATTTTATGAGTTTTGGTATGGAGATGCAATATCAGTCTAACGGTAATAGTCTTGCAGGACAAACTTATTCTGCTAACGGCAACTTTAATTGGATAGGCAAAGCTCTAAGAAGGCAAGGAGGTATAAGAATAGTTGCGGTGGGATCGCCTGATTATATGTACAATCAAAATTCTGGGATAATAAATCAAGTCTATAACAGCATCAGATAAAATAAAAAAATGAAAACTTTAACAACAATCATAGTCGCAAGTACAATGCTATTTAGCATTACAATCAATGCGCAGTTACAACAAAAGATAGAAATGCGAATAGATTCTATTGGCAATGCAAAGCTCAAAATTACCTCGACCATGAATGCTCAACAATGGCAAGTATGGAATAGCAATTATGGTAATAATCCTTCTGCATTAAAACGCGATATAGAACGCAACATGCCCGCCTATTTTCTGGACGATTTTAAACTTGAAAAAGATGACATGAATCGTTCTTTCAATCTAAGTCTTAATGCCTATGGTGCATGTGAGATTAATAAGCGTGGTAAATGGGTTGTAGATACTGATCAGAAAAACGCCCAACTTACAGAACTGGCAGAAAACAAATATATGCTGGTGAGCAGTCCGCCTGAGTATGGTGGTAACTTACAACAAACCTTTATTATAGAGTTACCCAACGATGCTAAAAACATTAAAACGGATAATAATGCCTTTGGAAAAACTGTTTTTGAATTTGATATGGACCCACCATCTTCTGGTTTTAACTTAATGCGTTGGGCAGGTATTTTGTTAATTGTAGTTGGTGGAGGTTGGCTAGGTAAAGACATGATAAAGAAGTAACGTCGTTAAAAAAACCTATATGAATTATAGTAAGTATTGGTAAAAAATTGAAATAATTGTATCTTACTCATGTTTAGCTATTAACATGAGGGAAGTATATAAAACTGGCCAAAAACTACAAATCGTTAGTGCCATCAAGAGTAATGATTCCGTTACTTTAAGACGTATTTATACCAGTAATTATCCTAAAGTTGAAACACTGGTTTTAAAAAATAACGGTACTAAAGATCATGCAAAAGACATTTTTCAAGAGGCATTTTTAGCCGTATGGCAAAATGTGAAACAAGATAAGTTCATCCCACAGAACGAATCTTCAATTAATGGTTATCTGTACACTATTGCTAAAAATAAATGGATGGATGTTTTACGCTCCCAAGGTTACAAAAAAACAGTTATTGCTTCCCAGTTGTCTTATTTTGAAATAAAAGATGGAGAAAATAATGGTATCGATGATGACATTTTAAAAGATAAACGATTAGAAGATGTAATGCTGGCCTTTAAAGATTTGGGTGATGCATGCAAAAGCATACTTCGTATGTTTTATTTCGAAAAGAAATCCATGAATCTAATAGCAGAAGAACTAAAATTGGATTCGGCCTCTACTCGAAACAAAAAATACAGATGTATGCAAAAATTAAGACAAATAGCCCTAAAAAATAATTAATAGCAATGGACTTACGTAATATATCACAAGAAGAATTTGAAATCATTGAGGCCTATTTAACAGATACGCTTTCTGATGAAGACTCACTCAAATTTGAAGATAGACTTAAGAACGAAGATGGTTTTGCCACAAAGGTAGAGGATATAAGAACTGTTTTAACAGGTATAGAAACCCAAGCACTTAAGGAACAGTTAGATCATTTCCACCACGACTTATCTACGGACAAAAACAAAACCACAAAAAAACCTAAAGTAAAATCCTTAAACTGGAAGAGAATTACCGTTGCTGCAGCACTTATTATTGCTGCTGGTAGTTTTTGGTTTTTAAATGATAATACAAATGAACGCTTATACGCAAAGTATTTTACACCAGATCCAGGCTTACCAACCACAATGGGCAGTAATGAGAATTACGAATTTTACGAAGCCATGGTATCCTACAAACAGGGGAACTACCAAGATGCACTAAATACATGGAAGAATCAGCTTAAGACCAAAACCACCAATGACACATTAAATTATTTTGTGGGCTCTGCTCTACTAGCTTATAAAAAAGAA
Source organism: Winogradskyella sp. (assembly GCF_028282165.1). Taxonomy (GTDB): domain Bacteria; phylum Bacteroidota; class Bacteroidia; order Flavobacteriales; family Flavobacteriaceae; genus Winogradskyella. Next base: position 13,500 of record NZ_JANQIM010000042.1, read on the forward strand.
AATGAAGCAATATCCTATTTGTTGGAAGTGACCAAACAAGCAAACACAACTTTTAAAAACGAAGCGTTTTACTATCTCGGATTGGCATATTTAAAGGCAAACAACAAAAATGAAGCCATCAACTTCTTAAAAAAGTCTGACTTTACTAAAGCAAAAGACCTACTAAAAAAACTGAATTAAAATGGGCAACATTAAACATATTACACTTCTACTTTTGGTATTAGTGAGTACCCTTGGTGGCTTATTTTCACAAAACACCAATGAAACTAATCTTAAAAAATTAGACAGCTATCTCAATAATGAAGCGCTAAAAAAGGCCGAAGAATTCGCATATAAAAATATTGATTCTCTCATAGCATTAAACAAGTTTTATGAAGCTATGGACTACGTGTACTATATAGGACAAATAGAGTCCAAAAAAAATGGAACTAAGGCAGCTATAAAAGTCATTCTAGACTTCGAATCCAGAATCAAATCGCTTACAGACAACAAAAAAGCTTTACGCCAGCTAGCTCTGGAAACTGGTTCATTCCATGAATCCATTGGTGACTCCGAAACAGCAAAAAATTATAATTTAAAGGCCTTAGAAATTACTGAGAAAATGCCTGACGCCACAGGAAAAGACCTGGCACTAATAGAGAGCAACTTAGGTGTTTATTATTCGCGTTTAGGAGATTTAACTACCGCAATTAAATATCATAAAAGAGGGCTTAGATCTTTACAAAGTGATTCCACGTCTAAAGCAGATAGTTATTATATTTCATATAATTCCTTGGGCGCCATGATGTGGTATACCTCAAAATTTGATAGTGCTGTGTATTATTACAAAAAAGCTGAGAAAACCTTAAAAAAACTAGAAGAAAGTCCTATCAACAAATATTACCGCCCAGCAAGTCTTAATAATAATATAGCTGCAGTTTACAGCATCCAAGGTAATATGGACGCTTCAATCAAAGCCATGCAAACTACGGTCGACTATCTGCATGCTTTTTTGAGAGAAGATATAAGTGATATTCGTCGACAATACGCGCAACAGTTTTTATTTCAAGCCATTGACAACTACGGAGGTCTTTACAAGGAAATAGGTGATTATAAAAAAGCCAAACAACTCATCACATATGCCTACGAGCAAAAAAAGAAAAATCTTCCTCCCGAGAGTCCCGAAATTGCCAAAGGAAAAGTTTTACTGGGACAGATTGATGTTTCACTGAAAAACTACAAAGAGGCTGATAGACTTTTGGATGAAGGCATCAAAAATTTCAAGGCTATTAATGGTGATTATGATTATTGGCTTGCTGATGCTCACTATAACAAAGCCTTGCTATATATGGATTTAGGGCAAGAAAACGATGCTAAAGTACATCTTGAAAAGAGTGAAAACTATTATAAGGCCTCCCTTGGTGACTATTATGACGAGCTTTATATAGATTTCATTGTAAATGCTTCTAACTTTTACTCGCAAATTGGTGAAAAGGATAAAGCTCTATTAATGGCATCTGAAGCTTTAAAATACATAAAGGATAATCAGGGTGAAAAGACATTATTAGAGTATTTTCAAGTGCTTAATCTAGCGGATATTTATTACCACCATGAGGACTATAATAAAGCACTCGATTATTGTAATCAAGCTATAGAATTACTAAACTCTAATGAATTTGTAAAAAATAGTAAGCTGAATAGTTTACAAATAGAAAGTAATAAGGTGAGTGCCATTCTACTGAAGGTAAAAACTAATCTAAAGCTAACTCAAAATAAAAATGAAGCTTTTTTAAGATCACAACTTACCCAAATCGACAAGGCTATTCAGCTTCTGGAAGAAAAAAAGTCAGTGATTACCAATGATAATTCCACAGCAATTTTAATTCAGAATAATTTAGGTGTTTTTAAAATTGCCAAGACTCTAAATTTAGAACTCTATCAACTGACTAAAAAAGAAGAATACCTAGAGGCCTTGCTTGGATATCACGAATCTATGATTTACAATAAGATTAGAAATAGATTAAATTCAAAATCGATAAAGCTAACTGCAAATTTACCAAAAGAGATCTTGGAAGAAGAGCGAACGCTAAAGCGTAAGCTGAATAGCTTTTTAAATGAAGATGCTAACTTTGACACTTTTATTGAAAATGAAAAAAAATGGTCACAGTTTATTGCACGCCTAAAAAATGAATATCCCAATTATTACAAATTACGATATGCTTCTATATCACAATCCTTAAAGGACTTAAAACGTAATGTACCTCAATCCTCAACAATTGTAAGGTACCTTTATATCTATGAAGACCTATATGCGTTTATAATAAATTCTTCCTCTATCAATATCGTTGCTTTAGGTCCTAAAGACATAAGCGATCATATAGCTCTGCTCAATAAAAAAACGGAAGCCATAGAGACTTCATTTAAAATTCAGTCAGAATTGTACGATCAACTATGGAAACCACTAGAAAGCTATGTAGATACGGATTATGTTATTATCATTCCTGACAAAGAACTTTTTAACTTAAGTTTTGAATTATTGACCACAAAGATATGCGATAACTACAAAGATTTAAGCTCCAATAGTCTTTTAGCAACCCATACGATATCTTATAACTATAGCCTTTTCTTAATCGATAAAAATAGTCAGCCCGTTGGTTATAATTCTAATTTTATTGGCTTTGCGCCAGAGTTTAGTGACGAGATGAAAACAAATTATAAAATCGCAATAAAAGATTCTGTTAACATGGATTACGGCTATCTAAGATTATTGCCCCAGCCATTCGCAAAAGATTTAACCAAGAGTTATTCGGTGTTCTTTAACGGAAACTCTTTTTTAAACGAACATGCATCTAAAAGTGTATTCACAAAAAATGCTAAAGAGCATAAAATAATTCATATTGGTACACATGCGGAATCTGATAATATCGCACCAGAGTTTTCGAGATTGATATTTGCCAAGAACACCGAGGATGAAAATAACTCATTATACACCTACGAAATTTACAACCAGAATTTGGCCTCAAACCTAGCTATATTAACGGCCTGCGAAACGGGAAAACCAAGTTACCAACCTGGCGAAGGCATGATATCATTGGCTCATGCATTTAATTATGCAGGTAGTGAAAGTATTTTAACAAGTCTTTGGAAAATTGACGAACAATCTAGTGCTAAAATCTTAGGGTATTTTTACGATAATATTTCAAAAGGTCTAAAAAAGGACGAAGCACTTAAAGCAGCTAAACTAGAATATATCTCTAATGCTGAAGGTAGGACCATTGCACCACAATATTGGGCAGGTTTAGTCTTAATTGGAGATACAACCCCAATAGATATTAATGCTACTAGTGATTTATGGATTTGGTTAGTCTTAGGATCTGCTGTTTTAGGAATAATTCTCTTTTTTGTGAGAAAATACAAGTAATTAGACCCTTGGCTTATTAATACCTCTATCGTACATGACAATACTACCCGCTACAGAGACATTAAGACTTAATTGGGATTTAAATTTTACCAGAAAATGACTTCTTTCTATAGCCTGTTTGGATAACCCATGATCTTCAGCGCCCAATAAATACACACAACGTCTTGGATGATGAAATGTTTCTAAATCCTCAGCTTCATCCGTGAGTTCAACACCTACCAATCGTGCCCCTTTTGGGAGATTGTTAAAAAAATCATCAAAGGTCTCATAATGAAAATAAGGCATCGACTTTACCGCATTATGCGTATCAGATGCTTGTTTGGCATAGCGATTCCCTATGGTAAAAATAAAACTCGCACCCAAGTTTTGCGCCGAACGCCAGAGCACGCCCAAATTTTCTGGTGTTTTCCCATTTTGAATACCTATACCAAAGAATTCATTCACAAAATTGTCTGTCATAACAACAAAGATAGTAGTCTAAGTAAAGTTCTAAATAATTATCTATCAATATTAGTAAACTTATATTTATAATCTTTAACAGCTTATCAGCGATAAAAAAATAGTTTAAAAGCCATAGCAAAACAAATAATGCTAATGATATATAAAAAAGCCGCCTCAAAGAGCGGCCTTTTCAACTAGAATTATTAACTAAAAAAATAATTCATTAAAAACCCAAAAATTACTATTGGTACAATTAAAATTAGAAGCCAAGTTACATTGTGAATCAAATTTCGTCTTTTGTTTCTCATAATAATTTGATTTTCTAATTAAGTCATATAATCGCATTAACGCTTCACGATTTTCTCTGACAGTACGATATTCGGTCCATTAGAAAGTGTCAGTATATATATTCCATTTTGAAGTGATAATAAATCAATTAAATTGTTTAATCCACTATTGATAGCTTTTGTAAGGACTTTTCGCCCTGAAAAATCATAAACATTCAATGATAGCCCTGCTATTGATTCGTCTTTAATAGATATGTTTAAAGTACTTGTCACAGGGTTTGGATAAATGCTCACTCTCGATTCGAAAAAGTCTTCAATACTTAAAGTTGAATCCCAGAAGGTCGACCCGAAATCCGTGGCCGTTCCCGTAAAGGTATATGGCGAACTTCCCGACACGAAGTTGTTCGCATCGTCCCAGCGGCCTGCCGTTACGGCCTGTCC
>NZ_JANQIM010000015.1 GCF_028282165.1 Winogradskyella sp.
ACGATTCCAGCTGATGTCACCATAGAATGTACCGAGGATACATCGCCAACGAATACCGGTACTGCGACCGCTACTGATGATTGTGCTGCACCTAATGTATCGTTTACAGATAATGAAGCAGCCAACTGCGGTAACACAAAAACAATCACCAGAACATGGACAGCTACGGATGCCTGTGGTAACAGCGTATCCGCTGACCAAGTTATTACTGTGGTCGATACGACCGATCCGACCTTCACTGTGCCTGCGGATATCACCATAGAGTGCGATGTCAATCCTAATGATCTCAGTATCACAGGCGACGTGACCGATGAGGCCGATAACTGCTCTACGGGACTTGAGGCGACCTATGATGATAACGTGGCCGACGGAAGCTGTACCAACGAATCCATCATCACACGTATATGGACCTTGACAGACGAGTGCGGAAACGACATCGAAGAGATACAGATCATAACCGTTGTGGATACCACCGATCCTACGTTTACCGTACCTGCGGATATTACTATAGAATGTGATGTCAACCCGGATGATCTTAGCATCACTGGCGACGTGACCGATGAGGCCGATAACTGCTCTACGGGACTTGAGGCGACCTATAGCGATAACGTGGCCGACGGAAGCTGTGCCAACGCGTCCATCATAACGCGTACATGGACATTGGTAGACGAGTGCAACAATATGACAAGCCTGTTCCAGACCATTACGGTCGTGGATACTACAGACCCGACCTTCACCGTGCCAGCTGATATCACCATAGAGTGCGACGTTAATCCTGACGACCTGTCCATCACCGGCGACGTCATCGATGAGGCCGATAACTGCTCTACTGGACTTGAGGCGACCTATACCGATAACGTGGCCGATGGCAGCTGTGCCAACGCGTCCATCATAACGCGTACATGGACATTGGTAGACGAGTGTAACAATATGACAAGTCTCTTCCAGACCATTACGGTCGTGGATACTACGGATCCGACCTTCACCGTGCCTGCGGATATCACCATAGAGTGCGATGTCAATCCTGATGATCTCAGTATCACAGGCGACGTGACCGACGAGGCCGATAACTGTTCTACAGGACTTGAGGCGACCTATGACGATAACGTGGCCAACGGAAGCTGTGCCAACGAATCCATCATCACACGTATATGGACCTTGACAGACGAGTGCGGAAACGATATCGAACAGACACAGATCATAACCGTTGTAGATACCACCGATCCTACGTTTACCGTACCTGCGGATATTACTATAGAATGTGATGTCAATCCAGATGATCTTAGCATCACTGGTGACGTCACCGATGAGGCCGATAACTGCTCTACTGGTCTTGAGGCGACCTATACCGATAACGTGGCCAACGGAAGCTGTGCCAACGCGTCCATCATAACGCGTACATGGACATTGGTAGACGAGTGTAACAATATGACAAGCTTGTTCCAGACCATTACGGTCGTGGATACTACGGATCCGACATTCACCGTGCCTGCGGATATCACCATAGAGTGCGATGTCAATCCTGATGACCTGTCCATTACGGGAGACGTCACAGATGAGGCCGATAACTGTTCTACGGGACTTGAGGCGACCTATGAAGACCTTATATCTGACAACGTATGCATTGGAAATTACCTCATTCAACGGACTTGGATACTAACTGACGAGTGCGGAAATGAAATTGAACAAACTCAGATTATTACCGTTCAAGATACAACTGCGCCAACGCTAGTGACTCCAATTGAGGATATAACTATAGTTTGTGGTGATGTTCCTGAAGTACCGAGTTTGATAATTGAAGATGCATGCTCTAACGATATAACTGTATTATTTGACGAGGAATCAACTCAGGTTAACGACTTTGAAGATTACGAAGTTACGAGAACATGGATCGTAACTGACGATTGTGGGAATGAGGCTATATTTTCACAAACTATTTTTGTTGAATTCCAGAACGTGATTAGTACTTCTGACGGTAGCCTTTGTATACTTGATGATGAATTAGATTTATTCGATTTACTGTCTGGTGATTTCGACGGCGATGGTACCTGGAGTGTTGTTTCAGGTGATACAACTCTAGATGGAAACTTCTTTAATCCTTCAAATGTTGAAGTTGGTGTTTACACCTTCAGGTATGCTATTACTCAAGGGGCATGTCCTACAGAAGTTGAAGTCAATGTAACTGTTGATGATGATTGTGTTGTACTAGCCTGTGGCCAGGATAACGTAGACATTCCAAAAACTGTTACGGCTAACGGTGACACAATAAATGATGTATTTGACATTGAGGGTATTGATGATTGTGGTTTTGTGATAGAGCTACAGATTTTCAACCGTTGGGGAGCAAAGATTTATGAAAACAATAATTATCAGAATGATTGGGGAGGTGAAGCTCACGGATCGTCCATAGGAGCCTCAGGTATGGTTCCGACGGGAACGTATTATTATATTATTAATTTAAGAAATAGTGGATTACCACCATTTACTGGTCCACTCTATGTTGCAACCGATAAATAAACTTAACCGATGAAGTTATCTAAATTTTTAAGTATTGTAACCTTTATTTTGGGTATTTCAACTGCCTTTGCACAGCAGCTACCTCAATTTACGCAATACATGTTTAACACCATCTCAATTAACCCTGCTTATGCAGGTAGTAGAGAGACATTTAGCGCGGTTGGCTTACACAGAAGCCAATGGGTTGGATTAGAGGGTGGACCAGAAACCCAGACCTTGTCTGTTCATTCACCATTACGGAATGATAAAATAGGTTTAGGATTGTCATTTATAAATGACCAATTAGGTTATGAAAACTTCTCATATATCTATGGTGATTTTTCATATACTATACAGACAGGTGTCAACTCAGAATTAGCCTTTGGGCTTAAGGCAGGTTTTACACATTACTTTTTAGATGAAGAATTGCTTACAGATCCTTCTGTTGTTGATGATCCTTTCTTCAACGATGTTTCCAATCGTTGGAGTCCAAATGTCGGAGCTGGTATATACTGGCACTCACAACGTTGGTATTTGGGCCTTTCTGCACCAAGGATTTTAAATACGGATTACAATAATGGTCGAGGAGATGAGATCGACTATGTTGCCTTAGAACGCATTAGTTATTATCTAACCGGTGGTTACGTTTTCGATTTAAGTGAAAATACAAAACTAAAACCATCCGTACTACTGAAAGCTACAAATGGTGCGCCTTTATCATTTGATATCTCTGCTAATTTTCTGTTTAACGAAACGTTCTGGATTGGTGGTGGATACAGAATTAATGAATCGGCTGCAGCTATTGGTGGTATTGCAGATTTTCAAGTGTCGAAACAATTGCGAATTGGGTATGCCTATGAATATCCCATTTCAGATATAAGAGCTTATACTAGTGGTACGCATGAAGTACTGCTTATGTTTGAAGTATTTAAGAGCAGACGAATAAAATCACCGAGATACTTCTAAAAAGAAACGATTATGAAAACACGAATCATAGCACTAACATTTATACTTAGCTGTTCTCTATCGTACGGGCAAACTAAATTGGCCGATAAATTCTTTAAGAATTATGGCTACATTAAGGCTATTGAGCTTTATGAAAAAGCTTATGAAAACGGTGACAATAGTGCTCACGTTTTAACCCGTCTAGGTGACGCTTACTATAACAATTCCAATTCTGAAAAAGCAGCTTACTGGTATGGAAAAGCCCTAGAGGAGTATAAAAAAATAGATGCCGAATATGTTTATAAATACATTCAGTCGTTAAGAAGCATCGGAAATTATGAAGAAGCCGATAAATGGTTTAAAGAACTTAGTGCCGCTCAACAAGGCGATAGCCGATTAAAAGGTTACAATCCTGATGAAATTGATTTGTATGATAAACTAACTTCTAAGAATGAAGTTATCGTAAAGGTCGATAATCTTCCCTTCAACTCTGAAAGGTCTGATTTTGGATCCTATATTTTTGAAGACAAGCTTTATTTTGCATCGGCAAGAAATGATGCAGGAAAGATCTACAGTTGGAATAAAGAACCTTTTCTAGATTTATATGAAGTACCACTCACAGATGATGATGGTGTTATAACTTATGGATCTGCTACAGAGCTTTCCGCCGATGGTATAAATTCAGAATACCACGAAGCATCAGTCGCTCTGACAAATGATGGTAAAACGCTTTATTTCACAAGAGATAATGTTAATAAGCGTAACCGTTTAAAGTACGATAAAAAGGGAACAACACACTTAAAACTTTACAAAGCCTCATTGGCAAATGATCAATGGACCAATATTGTGGAATTGCCTTTTAACGATGAAGCATTTTCCACAGGACACCCAGCACTTAGCCCTGATAATAAAACCTTATATTTTGTCTCGGATCGTGAAGGTGGATTAGGGCAATCGGATATTTATGCTGTAGCCATAAATGACGACGGGTCTTATGGCGAACCTGAAAATCTTGGTGAAAAAGTAAATACGGAAGGACGGGAAATGTTTCCGTTTGTAGCTAAAGATAGTACATTTTATTTTTCATCTGATGGTCACTTAAATTTAGGATTGTTAGACATCTTTAAATCCAATATTTTAAAAGATGTACGTACCGAACCAGAGAATATAGGTACACCTTATAATAGTGGCTACGATGACTTTGCTTTCTTTGTAAATTCCGATACTCAAAAAGGTTTTTTCTCCTCTAACAGACCAAATGGTAAGGGCAGCGATGATATTTATAGTTTTAATGCGCAACAATGCAAGCAGGAGATTGTTGGTGTCGCCAGGGATAGCAGAAGTAATATTGTGCTTACGGGTGTTACCGTAAGATTAATTGACGAAACCGGTAAAGTTATTGAAGAAACTTACACTAAAGATGGTGAATATACCTTTACTGTAGACTGCGATAAAACCTATACTGTAGTGGGTAGTAAGCCAGATTACAAAGACGACCAACAAACCGTTGTTACGACAACTGACAACGACAAAATAAATACTGTAGATCTTAACCTAGAACCTTTAATTATAGACAATCAAATCGTTATTAACCCTATTTTCTTCGATTTCGACAAATGGAATATTAGAACCGATGCACAGTATGAACTCGAAAATATAGTTGACGTAATGCGTAAGCATCCTAACATGATAATTAAAATTGAATCGCATACAGATAGTCGTGGTGGTGATCGCTACAATATGAAACTGTCTGACAGGCGTGCTAAATCCACAAGAGACTATATCATATCCAGAGGTATTAATGCCAGTAGAATTGAAAGTGCCATTGGATATGGTGAATCGCAACTGCTCAACAAATGTGCTAACGGTGTAAAATGTACTGCAGAAGAGCACCAACTTAACAGACGCTCTTACTTCTACATTGTAAACGACTAATTTTACCCTCAAAATTACTTATGTAAAAAGCAAGCCTAAAAGAGCTTGCTTTTTTAATTTTAACTATTGTTTTTAAATTTATTTGAAATGAATATTTCTGAAAGATTTTTAGGTTGTATTATTGGTGGTGCTATAGGAGATGCTTATGGAAGTACTTTTGAAAATGTTGTAAAAGAGGATAACTCTGATTTATATTATCCTTTTGGAAAACCAGAAGAACAAACTCCCAAGTGGCAGATAACAGATGATACTCAGCTTACTTTAGCTACCTGTGAAGTAATTTACGAAAATAGCACACTAGATATTAAATCATTCGCAGACAAGTACTTATATTATTTTAAATCAAAAAGAATAACAGGGATTGGTTCTAGTACTTTAAAAGCAATGCAAGAGTTAGAAGCTGGAGGACACTGGAGTCTTGTCGGTAGAAAAGGAGAATATGCGGCAGGAAATGGTGCAGCAATGCGAATATCGCCTTTAGCTTTTGATGCAAGGATTTCTAGAGATACTATAAAAAGTATTTGTAACATCACACATCAAAATGATGAAGCATACATTGGCGCTCTATGTGTTGTTATAGCAATCAAATCTATATTATGTGGGGATTGGACAGGTGATGAAAATCTTTTTCAGCTAATAATAGATCAAATTCCAGATACTAGAGTTAGAGATAGATTAATCCACATCAATGATTTAAATATTGATTTACAAAAAGTCAGAGAACTAGGAAACGATGGTTATGTGGTAAATTCTATTCCATTGGCAATTTCTTATGCAAGTAAAGTCAATGAATTAGGAATAAAAGAAATGTATAATCAGATAATTAACCTTGGTGGTGATACGGACACTAATTGCTCAATAGCTGGTCAAATTGCTGGTACTCTTATTGGTTTTAAAAACATTCCTAATGACTTAATTCAAAAATTAAAGACTATTAAGGAATATGATTGGATTATATCCACTGTGTATAATTTCATTAAAAGTAAAAATTGGGATTATGATTTTGAGAATATTTAAATATGACTAAACTTTAAAATATTCTCTTTAACGAAACTAAAAAAGCCACAACTCCCGTTATGGCTTTTTCTTGCTATTAATCAACTTTTATTGCGGTTTAACGCTTAATGAAGATATTGGTAAAAAACCATTTTCCTTCACTATTCTGTTCGGCTGAGATATCAAAATGAGTAAAATCACCTTCAATATTATCTTTATGGCTTGGGCTATCTAACCAAGCATTAACTACAGATGCCGCGGAATTAAAGCCATACGCTACATTTTCTGATACAACATCGGCATCGGCATTAATTTGTAAACTCTCTTTACGCTGAAAAAAGTTGTCGTGGGAAACATTATCAACTTCAATCATATAATCCGTATGCGTAAATGCCACAGCCTTTACGGTACTATGATCATTAAGAACTGATAACCCATTGGCAATTCTATGGGCATTGATAAGTTCCATGATTTCTATTTCGATCTGTTTTGCTTGAGGTGCAACAGGTACTTCTATAGCCTCTATTTGGTCCTCAATACTTTCTGATGAGCATGATGTAAAGCCTAAGAGGGCAACAATAGCCATAAATGGCAATAGCTTAGCAGCTTTCATAAGTAGGTTATTTAGATTTTGGGATTACTAATTTAGTAGCCTACTTATGTATATCTGTTAAGAAAATGTTAATTTCGATTAAAAACATGTATTTCATCGAAATTAAATGCAAAACATCGATGAAATGCATATTGAAAATCAAAAAATCGTGCTTTAAACGATAAAATATTACGCTTTATCGAAAGACTTGTTATGTGATTATGGTGATAACCTTTCTATCTTCCAATTGTAATCTTCTTGAAGTTGGTAACGTATTCTGTCGTGTAACCGATTTGGTCTACCTTGCCAAAACTCTAGCTCAAAAGGTCTTACCATATAACCACCCCAATGCTTTGGTCTCTCAATCTCTTTACCTTCATATTGTTGCTCAAGTTCCTTGAGTTTCTGTTCAAGTGTATTTCTATCATTAATTACTTCGCTCTGGTTAGACACTAGGGCTCCGAGCTGGCTTCCACGAGGACGTGATTCGAAATAACCATCACTTAAGTTCTCAGCAATTTTTTCTGCTTGTCCCTTTATAATAATCTGCCGTTCTGCAGTATGCCAGAAAAAAGATAAACAAACGTTAGGATTAGCTTCTATGTCCTTTCCCTTATCGCTATTGTAATTGGTATAAAATATAAACCCTTCGTAAGTATATCTTTTAAGAAGTACTACTCTACCCTTTGGATAGCCATCTAACCCTACAGTAGAAATGGTCATGGCATTAGTTTCTTCTGTATTAAAATGTGCATCTACCTCCATAAACCAATCACGGAACAATTCAAGAGGATTTTCTGGCACTTTATTTAATAAAAGTTCTCCTTTTTCATAGGATTTTCTATAGTCGCTAAGATCTTTTTCCATAGTTATACGAAGTTACTTCAATATTTTGTTTCTATCAAAAAAAGTGTAGTTTTGAAATGATCTTTATACCCTAACCCATACCTCTTAACATGAGATTTGAAGATTCTTCTTTTTCAAAGTCATTAAGTTACGATAAAGTTATTTTAGATTTTGGATCTTATTATTTGTTTGATGATTTTTTTATCATGGAAGTTAATGAAGGCATACACTTTAATTGGGACAAGCTGAACATACTTCTAGACTCGCTTAGAACTTATTACGGCAATCACAAAACTTTGGCTTACATTGCCAACCGTGTTAATTCCTATTCTATTGATCCGGTACTATGGTCTTATTTTGATAAGGATGATAGTATTTTGATAGCAGCATCCATTGTAAGCTACAGGGATTCTACCTACATCAACGCCAATATTGAAAAGCAAATGGCTTCTATTCCTATTAAACGCGCCCTGAGCCTAGAAGAAGCTATCAACTGGGTACTGCAACTTAAAGAGTTTAACTAAAATTCAAAAGTTTTTCCGTCTTTGGCCAAGAGTACATTGTTGAACTCTTCTTTTGCTTCTGATTCAAATACGTTATAGCCATTGTATCGCGTAGAAAAATGTCCAAGAATTAAAGTTTCTACATCTGCTTTTCTGGCAATTTTGCCTGCTTGTCTTGCCGTACTGTGTTTTGTGCGTTCGCACAGTGCTTCATTTTTGTCTAAAAATGTAGATTCGTGATATAGTACAGTTGCGTTTTTTATAATAGGAATAATAGCTTCGTAATAAACCGTATCACTACAATAGGCATAACTCTTGGACGGTTTCGGATCCTTAGTTACCAATTTATTATCTATTAAAACACCATCTTCATTTTCTACATCTGCGCCTTGTTTCAGCTTTCTATAATAGGCCACATTGATATTGGCATTTAAAACTGCATTCATATCCAATTTACGTTCGTTCTCCTTTTCCTTAAATAGGAAACCATTGGTATACACACGATGCTTTAATGGAATGGTATACACCTCTACTTTATCATCTTCATAAATCAATTCTGACACTTTAGATTCTAACTCATGAAATATTATGGGATAGCTCGTCCAAGACTCTGATAATCTAAGCTGAAGTGTAATCACTTCCTTAATGCCCTTTGGCCCATAAATATGCAATTCAGTTTCGCGAGTCAATAATTGAAACGTACTGACCAAACCAATCAGCCCAAAGTAATGGTCACCATGAAGATGTGAGATGAAAATATGCTTAATTCTGGAAAACTTAACTTTATTACGACGTAATTCTACTTGTGTTCCCTCTCCACAATCAATTAAAAACATATGGTTCTTAATTTCTAAGACTTGTGATGTAGGGTTAGTGTTGGTTCGTGGTGTAGCGCTATGGCAGCCTAGGATAGTTAACTTCATATATCAAAAGCCTAAATCGCGTTCAATATCTTCCATTTCAATAATATCATAGGCTTCTTGCAAGGTCGGGACTACAACAATTTCATCAGGCATTTGATCTAAATCTACTTTGTCTGATACCAAAACAAATGATTTCTTGGCGTTACGATGCCTATTACTCAAACGCAAAAATTCAATGATATCTTCCAATACTATAGCTTCTAGACTCGATAAATTAATGATTAGATGATCGTTTTTATATTTTTCGTAAGCCTGTTCGATATTGGTCACCAACGTTTGTGTCGAAACATTTTCTTGGGTAATCAAAGTAATATTTCCATCTTTGTTAACAATCATCTTTTATTGTTTTATTTTGGAAGCCAAAAGGTAAATTACAGCCATTCTTACGGCTACGCCATTTTCTACCTGATCTAAAATAATAGCTTGTTTGGAATCCGCAACATCACTTGTTATCTCTACACCTCGATTTATAGGTCCAGGATGCATGATAACAATATCCTTATCTAAACTATCCAATATTTCTCTATTGATACCAAATTGTTGTGTATACTCTCTTGTTGTAGGGAAATAACTGATGTCCATGCGCTCATTCTGCACTCTTAGCATATTTGCGACATCACACCACTCTAAAGCCTTTCTAAGATTTGTCTCAACTTTTACACCAAGTTCTTTTATGTATTTGGGTAATAGTGTTTTGGGGCCACAAACCATAACATTTGCGCCTTGTAATTGCAATGCGTATATATTGGAAAGCGCTACCCTACTATGCAAAATATCGCCCACAATAACTACATTCTTACCTTTTACACTTCCTAATTTTTCTCTAATGGAATATGAATCCAATAAAGCTTGTGTAGGGTGTTCATGTGCTCCATCACCTGCGTTTACAATACTTGCATCAACATGTTTTGACAGGAACACTCCAGCACCAGGATTGGGATGACGCATCACCACCATATCGACTTTCATTGATAGAATATTGTTTACAGTATCGATCAAGGTCTCTCCTTTCTTAACTGAGGATTGGGATGCCGAAAAATTAATCACATCTGCGGAAAGGCGTTTTTCTGCCAATTCAAACGATAGTTTTGTGCGTGTGGAATTTTCAAAAAATAAGTTAGCTATGGTGATATCCCTAAGCGAAGGCACTTTCTTTATTGGTCTATTTATGACTTCTTTAAACTGGTCGGCTCTTTCAAAAATCAGTTCTATATCTTGTTTGGTAAGATATTTAATTCCCAATAAGTGATTAACACTTAGTTCACTCATTTAATTTACTATTGGCTCTTGGCTCTTGCTTCAAGCATTAATAATTCATTATAACTCTTCGTTTCACACGTCAAAACGCTTTCACTTATCAATTAAATAGACAGCATCTTCACCTCCATTTTCTATCCAATTTACTTTTACTTTCTGGTTATCTATGGCATCTACTTGTCTACCTTTGTAATTTGGTTGAATTGGCAAGTGCCTACTGAATCGTCTGTCTATTAATGTTAATAATTCAATATTATTTGGTCTACCAAACGACTGAATGGCCGTGAGTGCTGATCTTATACTGCGTCCTGTATACAAAACATCATCAATAAACACTACATTTTTTCCCTCTACTATAAAGTCTATTTCAGTAGTGTTAGCAGCAAGAGGCTTATCTCCCCTTCTAAAATCATCCCTAAAAAATGTGATATCTAGAAGCCCCAATTGTATGTTATTAATCTTATAATCTTGGGTTAGCATTTGTGCTAAACGATCTGCCAGAAATTTGCCTCTTGGCTGTATTCCTATCAATACAGTATCAGAAAAATCGTCGTGGTTTTCAATAAGTTGGCATGCCAATCGGTGTAGTGTTATGCTGACTTCCTTAGAGTTAAGTAATACTTTTTGACTCATGCAGGTGACCAAATATTATTCAAAGTACAAAGTTAAGGCAAATTTTTAGATATTTCTTATTAATAGCCGCATAATGTTGCAACATTCATATTTATTAGAAATGAGCAAATTAAATGACTTTTGTCACTAAAACTAAGCCTAACTAATGATTATATTTGCGAGCGAAAAACATAACACAATGAGTACAAATAGTAAATATAATAATTGGTTTCATCCTTATAAAACCGATAAGAAATATGATAAAAGAGTAGCATACTTTAGTATGGAATTTGGCATTCACCAAGCTTTGAAGACTTATTCTGGTGGTTTAGGGTTTTTAGCCGGTTCACATATGCGATCTGCTTACGAAATGAAACAAAACCTTATTGGTGTTGGGATGCTATGGAAATATGGTTATTACGACCAGTCGCGTCATATGGATAAGACATTAAGGACAGATTTCGTTGAAAAAACCTATAACTTTTTGGAGGACACCGGGATTGAGGTCACGGTAAAATTGCATGATAATCCAAATGTTAAGGTTAAGGCCTATGTTTTAAAGCCAGAAATATTTGGCAGTGTTCCTATCTATCTTTTGAGTACAGATGTAGAAGGCAATGATTTTATCTCACGTACCATAACCGATCACTTATATGATGCTAACGAAACCACTCGAATTTCGCAAAGTATCATTTTAGGTATTGGTGGCGCTAAAGTTGTCGAAGCTTTAGGTGGAGCTGATAGATATCATCTCAATGAAGGACATGCTTTACCAGCGTTTTATTACCTCAGGGATAAAGGTGTGAAAAAGAATCAAATGGTATTTACGACCCATACACCAGAAAAGGCAGGTAATGAAGAACGTGATGCCAATTTCTTGAATCACTGTGGATTTTTTGGGCGTAGACTTTCAGACGAAGAGCTTTCCGAAGAGTCAGTTAACGGCGGAAAGATTAATTATACTGTTTCTGCTTTGCGAATGGCTAAAAAGGCAAATGCAGTATCAAAGCTTCATGCTAAAGTCTCAAAGGAAATGTGGAAGGATTATGACAAAACGTGTAAAATCATTCCTATAACGAATGCACAAAATCAAAATTTTTGGCAAGATGAGAAGCTTAAAAAAGCATGGCAGAAAAAAAACAATAGTGGTTTTAAGAAACGAAAGCTAGAACTAAAAGCCGAATTATTTTATGAAGTATTAAATCAAACAGAAAAATTATTCGACCCAAATATCCTAACCTTGGTTTGGGCGCGTCGTTTTGCTGGTTACAAGCGTGCGGATTTACTGCTGCATGATGAGGCAAGGTTTAAACGTTTGATTTCAAATGAAAAATATCCTGTTCAAATCATATGGGCCGGTAAACCTTATCCAAAGGATTTTTATGGTATTGACGTGTTTAATAAACTAGTACACTACACCAAGCACATACCAAATCTTGCTGTCTTAACAGGCTATGAAATGGAGCTTTCGCGAAAACTTAAAGAAGGATCGGATGTTTGGTTAAATACGCCACGTATAACAAGGGAAGCCTCTGGTACTAGTGGTATGAGTGCCGCTATGAATGGTTCTGTTAATGTCTCTATAAATGATGGATGGATTCCTGAATTTGAAAAGAATAGTAAAAACAGTTTCATTTTACCTGAACAGGATTATAAAGCTCCTGTAAGCGAACAAGATAAGTTAGATGCAGAAAACCTTTATGATATTTTAGAAAATAAGGTCATACCTATATATTACGATCAACCCGAGAAGTGGCAAGACATTGTATTTAAGGGCATTGATGACGTTTTACCAGAATTTTCAAGCCATCGTATGGCAGATCAATACTATAAAGAACTGTTTAATTAGCAAATAAAAAAGGCTTTCCAAATGGAAAGCCTTTTGTTTAAGATATTTACAGAAAAGAAATTACTATTTCTTTCCGTCCATTTTATCCTTAAGTGCTTGTAAAGCATCGTTAGCATCACCTAATGTTGGTTTAGCTTCTGCAGCTGCAGCTTCTGCCTTTTTAACTGCTTGCTTAACAATCTTAGCTTCTTCTGCTTTAAATACAGCAGTATGAGACGCTACCACTCGTTTGAATTCTTTATTGAACTCAATGATCTTAAATTCTGCTTCTTCACCTTTTTTAAGCTTAGAACCATCCTCTTTTTCTAGGTGACGTGATGGAATGAAAGCAACAATATCATCATTAAATGCTACAGTAGCTCCTTTATCTACAACTTCAGTGATCGCAGCTGTATGAGAAGTTCCTAAAGCAAATTCTTTTTCGTACTTATCCCAAGGATTCTCAGTAGTTTGTTTGTGACCTAGAGATAGCTTACGCCCTTCAACATCTAGCTCTAATACAATAACATCTAATTTGTCTCCAACATTACAGAATTCAGATGGATGCTTAATTTTCTTAGTCCAAGATAAATCAGAGATATAGATCAATCCGTCAATACCTTCTTCTAACTCAACAAACACACCAAAATTAGTAAAGTTACGTACTACACCTGTATGCTTAGAACCAACAGGATATTTAGCAGTGATGTCGGTCCAAGGATCTGGTGTTAATTGCTTAATACCAAGCGACATTTTACGATCTTCCCTATCTAATGTTAAGATTTGTGCCTCAATTTCATCTCCTACAGATACGAAATCCTGGGCAGAACGTAAGTGCGTTGACCAAGACATTTCAGATACGTGTACTAATCCTTCTACACCATCAGCTACTTCAACAAAAGCACCGTAATCTGCAATAACAACGACTTTACCTTTTACTTTGTCACCAACTTTTACTTCTTCACCTAGGGCTTCCCAAGGATGCTTAGATAATTGCTTAAGACCTAGCTGAATTCTAGATTTATTCTCATCAAAGTCAAGGATTACGACATTTAATTTCTGATCTAATTCAACAATTTCATTTGGATGGTTAATTCGAGACCATGATAAATCTGTAATATGAACTAAACCATCTACACCACCTAAATCGATGAACACACCGTAAGAGGTGATGTTTTTAACAACACCTTCTAAGACTTGTCCTTTTTCTAACTGGCCTATGATTTCTTTCTTTTGCTCCTCGATATCCGCTTCAATAAGCGCTTTGTGAGATACTACGATGTTTTTGAATTCGTGGTTAATCTTCACCACTTTGAATTCCATAGTCTTATTGACATACTGATCGTAATCTCTAATAGGCTTTACATCGATTTGAGAACCTGGCAAGAACGCTTCAATACCAAATACATCGACAATCATACCACCTTTAGTTCTGCATTTTACAAAACCGTTTACAATTTCACCTGTGTTGTGCGCATTATTCACGCGATCCCATGCCTTAATAACACGGGCTTTTCTGTGTGATAATACTAATTGGCCTGTAGCATCTTCACGTACATCAATTAATACTTCGACCTTATCTCCAACTTTCAAGTCTGGGTTGTAACGAAACTCATTAAGAGAAATAACACCTTCAGATTTTGCATTGATGTCGATTATAGCATCTCTATCTGTGATATGGATAACTTCCCCTTCTACAACTTCGTCATCTAAGGTATCTACAAAGTTTTCGGATACTAGTTTTTCAAATTCCGCCAATTTTTTGTCCGCTACTTGCTCAATACCTTCTTCGTAATTGTGCCAATCGAACTCTTTTAAGAATTTTTCTGGATTTGTTTGTGCTTCAGAGACTACTGGAGCTTCAACTGTAGTTGCTTCGGTTGTTTCAACCTCTGCTTTTTGTGTTTCTTTTTCAGCCATTGCTGATTAAAAATTTGTATTCTGTAGCTTTTGAAAGCCATGCGGAAAATCTACAGAAGCTTATTAATTAATGTGATCTATACCTTTTTTACTTTCCTAAAGTCCGCTAAAAAGGAGCGCAAAATTAATCATTTTCAAACAATTAACAAACAATAACAGGTATATTTAGATTCTTTTACTTCTTAGGCATGCTATCTGTTGACCATCTTATTCCAAATTATTAATGATATTGTGACTTTATGTCTTTATTTGTGTCGTAAAAACAGATATCAAAATGATACCAAAAACTAAACAATTTGGTATTCAAAATTGGTATATTTACAATACTATTAATCTTAAAATTTAAACAATTATGGTTAAAGCTAAATACCAAGCTGTATTAGACTTAGGTGAAAAACTAAACATTCAAAACGGAGACGTTAGCGAAGAGAACGGCGTACTAAAAGTTAAGGGTACTGCTGCTACTCAATACGAAAAGAATCTACTTTGGGACGCTATAAAAGCTGCTGGTGGTGAAAACCCTAGTGATATTATGGCTGATATTACTGTTGCTGATGAATCAGTATATGCAAGACACACTGTTGTTTCTGGCGAAACTTTAGGGAAAATTGCTAAGCACTACTATGGTGATGCCATGAAATACAAAGACATCTTTGCAGCTAATACGGATATTCTAAAAAACCCAGATTTAATTCATCCAGATCAAGAATTGATCATTCCAAATCTTTAATAGAACATAGCGTATAGAAAGAGCGACCTTCGGTTACTAAACGTAGTCGAAGTTGTCGCTTTTTTTATGCTAAGTCTCTAGCTAATTTTAATAAGGTCTTAAGCTGTTCTTCTATTGTAAGATCAGAATTATCTATTTCAATAGCATCTTTGGCCTTAATTAACGGTGAGTCCTCTCTTGTAGAGTCAATTCGATCTCTTGTAGTTACATTTTCTAGAACTTCATCATAACTCAAGTTATGTCCTCTTTCTAATAATTCTTTATAGCGTCTTTGTGCCCTTGTTTCTGCTGTGGCAGTCATGAAGACTTTCAATTCAGCCTCAGGAAAAACAACAGTGCCAATATCCCGCCCATCCATAACTATACCTTTGTCTTTACCCATAATCTGTTGTTGCTCAACTAATTTTTGACGTACTTCGGAAATGGTTGAGACTAAACTCACATATCGAGATACTTTAAGGGTTCGGATGGCTTTCTCAATATTTTGTTCATTTAAATAGACCTCAGCAAAACCAAGATCTTCATTAAACTTAAAGGTAATATTTATAGCATCTAGATTTTCTATTAACGCTTCGGAATGGAAGAAATCTTCTCCTATTAAATTGTTATCTAAAGCAAAATACGTTACGGCCCTGTACATAGCACCAGTATCGACATAAATATAATTGAGTCGTTTGGCCAATTGCTTGGCAATGGTGCTCTTTCCTGTTGAGGAAAATCCATCTATTGCAATAACAATTTTATTTTTGTTTCTAAACTTATCTTCTTCTACCATCTAAATCTATTTGAAGTCCAAAAAAGCTTGTATTAGTAGCACTTGTATATCTAGCATGTGTGTAACTAAATCGCATAGAATTCAATCTAATACCTACTCCAACTGAAAGTCCGGAGAAATTTCTTTGGTCTTCTATCCGTAATTCTTCCGCACGTCTAAAGTTATAGCCTAGTCTTAAATTAAACCCACGCTCAGGCCAAAGTTCCGCTCCTAAAATTAAATGACGCAGTGCATTATTTAAAAAACCAACTTCTTCTTGGGTTTGATTCCCATCCAAATCTGTTGTAGCTCTAGCTGGATTAGACACGCCTATCGGCCATTGCTGCAAATTCTCTAAAGTAAGATGCCAGCGGATAGGCACATTCTCTAAAGTTTGGGACATTCCAAAATTTACCTCAAATGGTAAAGGCTCATTCTGTCCAGCATAAGTGGTAAACTGAGTACCTAAATTTCTAACGGTCAGAGCCGCATGAAAATCCAGTTTCTCATTGATATACATAAAACCTATATCTACAGCACCACCAATGGAATTGTATTGTTCTAATAAAGACGTTATAATCTTTATATTGGCACCTACATAAAAATCGGTAAACGGTATATTATAATTGTATCCTGCTGATACTGCTGCTTCATTACCGCTAAACGTTCCTGTAGGAATACCATTAACATCGTAGCCATCAAAAGTACCATAATTTATATAAGTAACACCAAAATGGAATGTTTGTAAATGTCTATCCCAAGTATAAGCGTAAGCTGCTGTGCCATAAGTTATGCCACCTAAAAAGCTTGATACATTCACTGCTAACTGATTGTGCATTTGCCAATTAATTGAAGCAGGGTTGTACAGGGCTTCAGTTACATCATAATCAAAATTGGTTATGATTTTGCCTCCTAAAGCAGCTTGGCGCGGTGATGATACCAAATTGAGAAATTGATAAGTAGATTCGCCACCCAATTGTGCAAACAACGGCAATGCTAATAGCATAAGACAAAATTGGGTAACCCTCTTTATCATAGATTTTGCAAAATAAATAAATCTATCTTAAAACGAGGATATGATTTTTTTATTTTTTGGGTGTAGTCCTTTTCTACTTCAATTGTAATTTTTGACCCACAAAAATAAGATTACTTGTAAGCTTGTTTATTCGTTTAAGTTCGTCAACTGTTAATCCATTTTTCTTGGCTATACTGTACAACGTATCACCTTTAACCACTGTCCATACAGATGATTGTTCTTGTATGGCTTGTGCATCAAAATTTGCTATTCGAAGTTCTTGTCCTGTTTTAATCAAATTAGACGTTAATCCGTTATAGCGCTTAAGGTCATTAACGGTTAATCCGTATAGCTTGGCCAAACTATATAAGGTCTGTCCTTTTTCAACTGTATGAAAATCTGAAGAGCTTTTGTTATAAATTGTTTCGTTAGAAGGATTTTTCGAAATCTCAGGTTCAGGTACTTCCGAATCTTTAATTTCAGAGAGCCCTTTCTCCATTTCTAAGTCAATATCTCTCAAACGTATTATTTGCCCTTTATTCACCAAGGTGGTTTCTAAGTTATTGAGCCGTTTAAGCTCCGTGAGCGTTGTGCCATACTTATTGGCAATATCCAAAAGTGTTTCCTTATCCTTAACAGTATGAAAATCTGACTCTAAATTAGTAACAATAGAATCTTTAATTACTTGTTTTCTAACGACTAGACTATCCTTTTGCTCCAGATTATTTTGATTCATTTCACTCACCAAGGTGATTTCTCCAGTATCGATATTAAGCTTAGCGGGCTTGCCATCTAACAAGACATCTTTATAATTAGGCGTTTCTTGGGCAAAGGCTAAAAAGCCAAAAAGTAAAACGACAATTATAGAAAGAAATAATCTATAGCTTCTTCGCATTCTTAACTTTTTGATTGGTAAGGGCTACGTCTAAAACATCGCTCATATCTTTTACATAGTGAAATATTAAACCCTTTAGGTATTCTGGCTTAATTTCATCAATGTCTCTTTTATTATCCTCACAAAGTAATATTTCCTTGATACGTGCACGCTTGGCTGCTAAAATTTTCTCTTTAATTCCACCAACCGGTAATACTTTACCGCGTAAGGTAATTTCGCCTGTCATGGCCAAGCTTTTTTTAACTTTGCGTTGGGTAAATAGAGATACTAAAGACGTTAACATGGTAACACCTGCACTAGGACCATCTTTTGGTGTTGCTCCTTCTGGAACATGTATATGTACATTATACTGATCGAATACTTCAGGGTTAATATCAAGTTTATCTGCATTTGCTTTGATATACTCCATCGCTATGGTTGCAGATTCTTTCATCACCTTCCCTAGATTACCTGTTATGGACAAGGTTCCTTTGCCTTTAGACAAAATAGACTCAATAAACAAGATGTCTCCTCCTACCCTCGTCCATGCCAATCCTGTAACTACACCTGCAACATTATTGTTCTCATACTTATCACGTTCTAGTCGTGGACTTCCTAAAACTTCAACAATATCTTCGTTGGAAACCTTAACATCGTAGGTTTCTTCCATGGCAATATTCTTGGCCGCATAACGCACCATTTTTGCGATTTGCTTTTCCAAACCTCTTACTCCAGACTCTCTTGTGTAGCCCTCAACAATCTTTTCTAGTTGTGGTTTTCCAATCTTAAGTGCCTTATTATCCAAGCCATGTTCCTTTAATTGCTTTGGTAATAAATGGCGTTTTGCGATTTCTACCTTTTCCTCAATGGTGTAACCTGTAACGTTTATAATTTCCATACGGTCTCGCAAAGCTGGTTGTATGGTATTTAAGCTATTGGAAGTTGCAATAAACATCACTTTAGAGAGGTCATATCCCATTTCTAAGAAATTGTCGTAAAACTCACTATTCTGTTCTGGATCCAACACTTCTAACATTGCTGAAGAAGGATCTCCTTGATGACCTGCGGAAAGTTTGTCGATTTCATCCAATACAAAAACAGGATTTGATGTGCCTGCTTTTTTCAAACTTTGAATAATACGCCCAGGCATTGCACCAATATAGGTCTTTCTATGACCTCTTATTTCAGCCTCATCACGCAAACCTCCTAAAGAAATCCTTACATATTCTCTTCCTAAAGCTTCTGCGATAGATTTACCCAAAGAGGTTTTACCAACACCAGGAGGTCCATAGAGACATAGTATTGGAGACTTCATATCATTGCGTAATTTCAATACGGCCAAATACTCTATAATGCGTTTTTTTACATCGTCCAATCCAAAATGATCGCGATCTAATATCTTCATAGCTCGCTTTAAATCAAATTGATCTTGGCTAAATTCATTCCAAGGTAAATCCAAAAATAAATCCAAATAATTGCGTTGAATGGAATATTCGGCCACTTGGGGATTCATGCGCTGCATCTTCGCCAATTCCTTATCAAAGTGTGTCTTAACTTTGTCGTTCCACTTTTTGGTTTTGGCACGCTCGCGCATCTCCTCTATTTCCTCACCATAAGATACTCCTCCACCCAACTCTTCCTGTATAGTCTTCATTTGCTGATGCAAGAAGTATTCGCGCTGTTGTTGATTCATATCACTTTGCACCTTATTTTGAATATCGTTCTTAAGTTCTAACTTTTGATATTCTAAATTCATGTACTTAAGCGTCTGTAGGGCACGCTCTTTTAAATCGTTAATCTTCAAAAGTTCTTGCTTTTCCTCAACCCTAAGATTCATATTAGAGGACACAAAATTCACCAAGAACGAATTACTTTCAATATTCTTGATGGCAAAAGTAGCTTCTGTCGGAATGTTAGGGCTCTCCTTTATAATCTCTAAAGACAAGTCTTTTATAGAATCTATAATGGCGTTGAATTCTTCATTATCTCTTGCAGGCTTAGCCTCAGGAAGATCGGATATAGTCGCTGTTAAATAGGGTTTTTCGGAAATGAGTTCATTAATTTGAAAGCGTTTTTTACCCTGAATAATTACAGTCGTGTTGCCATCTGGCATTTTTAACACTTTTAAAATGCGTGCTACAGTTCCTGTTTGATAGATGTCTTGGGCAGCTGGCTTTTCTACGGCTTCGTCCTTTTGAGCCACTACGCCAATAACCTTTCCTCCCTTATTGGCATCATTAATTAGCTTTATAGATGTATCTCTGCCAGCTGTTATCGGAATAACTACACCAGGAAACAAAACGGTGTTTCGCAGTGGAAGAATTGGTAAGGATTCGGGCAAAGACTCACTATTTATGAGTTCTTCATCTTCAGGTGTCATTAATGGAATGAGTTCGGAATTCTCGTCAAAATCCTGAAATGACAAACTGTCAAGACTAATAAAATTTGATTTTTTCATATTATTTTTAAGCCAATCTGTCATTAACTCATAACGGATTAGCATTTGCTTAAAAGTATTAATAATTAACTTCATACTGAATATCAACATATTATAAGATATTCAAAGTTATTCACACTACTATAATTTCAATTGTTATGCCATTACCTTTAAAAAATTAAAAGTTTTTTTAGCTAAACTGTAACACTTCATGAAACGTTTCATCTATATACAAAAGCAATTGTTTTTTTCACACCAACCAATCAAGTGACATCAACCAATCAAGATATCGAACAGTTACTATTGCTTTGTAAATCTAGCAACCAACGTGCGCAGTTGGAAGTTTATAATAGATATAACAAAGCCATGTATAATACAGCTTATAGAATTGTGAAAGATTCTTATAAGGCTGAGGACATCATGCAAGAGTCATTTTTGACGGCATTTACAAAATTAAATACACTAGAGGACACAAAATTATTTGGTGCATGGTTAAAGCGAATTGTAGTGAATAATAGTATAGCGCATTACAATAAAACCAGTAAACAAAATGAAGTGCCTTTAGAACATGTAATGTACAAAGTTGAAGATGATAATGGCATTGAAGAACATAGTCAAAATAGTGATAAAGTAAAGCAGATAATGAGCGTAATGAAAACCTTAAAACCAAACTATAATTTGGGATTGTCTTTACATCTTATAGAAGGCTATGATTATGAAGAGATTTGCGAGATTATGGATATATCCTATGCAAACTGCAGAACCATGATTTCGAGAGCTAAAGAGAGTTTACGTAAAAAGCTAATGCAAACCGTATAATAGTAAAAATGATGGAAAAGGATACTTTAGATGATTTATTTGAAAGCCTAAAAGGTGAGTTCGATATTAATGAACCTAATTCAGGCCATGAGAATCGATTTTTAGATAAATTAAATGCTGGAGAACTAACTTTGACAGAATCTAAAAGATCATCAGGATTTAACTGGAAACCTTTCTTGGCCGTTGCGGCTTCTTTGGTGATTTGTTTAAGTGTATTTACCACTATAAACAACGACCCAGAGGCTATGGATTTGGCAAGTGTATCACCAGAACTTTCCGAGACACAAGATTTCTTTACGGCAACTATAGAAGCCGAGCTTAAAAAGCTAAACCAAGAGCGTTCGCCTTTAACAGACCAGGTAATTACAGACGCACTAAATAGAATAGAGCTCTTAGAAAAGGACTATCAGAATTTAAAAAACGACTTAACTGAAAGCAATAATGATCAGCGTGTTATCCATGCGATGATCAATAACTTTCAGAATAGAATAGATATTTTAAACACCGTTCTAGAGCAAATTGAAACGATTAAACAATTAAAACACAATAGCAATGAACCAAAAAATACAATTTAAAATAGCACTTTTCTTCTTGCTGATGCCTCTTATAGTATTAGCAAATACAGAGATAGAAGCTATAAAAACAACAAAAGAACGTAGCATTAAAAAATCTTTTGATGTGTCATCTAATGCGACCTTAAAAATAAATAATAGCTATGGTAACCTAAATGTTATAACTTGGGATCAAAATCGAATAGATTTTGACATTACGATTAAAGTAACTGGCAATAATGAGGAAAAAGTACAGGAACGTCTAAATGATGTTAATGTTGACTTTTCTTCTACTAGCGATTTGGTTTCTGCCATTACAAGAATCGGAAAGAAAAATAAAAGCTGGTGGAATTGGGGCAAGAAAAATAATCTTAAGCTAGAAATCAATTATGTGGTGAAAATGCCTATATCTGGCAACGTAGATTTAAATAATGATTATGGAGGTATTAATTTGGATCGACTTGAAGGATCAGCAAAAATTATATGCGATTATGGCAAAATCACCACTAAGGAGTTGATGAGTGATAACAATGAACTTCGCTTTGACTACACAAATAATAGTTACTTTGAATTTATTAAAAGCGGAAAAATAAATGCTGACTATAGTGGCTATACTGTAGCCAAAGCCGAAAATCTTATAATTACGGCAGATTATACAAAATCCATAATAGAAGTAGCAGAGAATATTAAATACAACGGCGATTATGGTTCTCTAAAAGTTGAAAATGTCAATAATATAGAAGGAAACGGTGATTATCTTTCACTAAGGTTAGGTAATGTCTATAAAAATGTAAACATTAGAGGTGACTATGGCTCTTTAAAAATAGACCGTATGTCTTCTAAAGCCAAAAACATTAACATCAATTCTGAATTTATGGGCATAACCATTGGCTATGATAGTGGCTATAATTTTGATTTTGATATTGATCTAGATTATGCTTCTTTACGTAACTCTGACGATTTTAACTTCACTAATAAACATGTAGATGGCTCAGAGAAAAAATACGATGGTTATCATGGTAGCCAAGGCTCAGGGAACTTAGTAAAAATCAAATCGGAATACGGAAGCGTAAGCTTTAAAAGACAGTAAAAATTCAATCACAGAACGAACATAAATAAACCAAACAATTAAAACAATGAAACTTTTCAAATCAATTACAGTACTAGCATTCTTATTTTGCATATCTACATCTTGTGCACAATGGAAAAAAGTAAGAGGTGATGGTAACATTACTACAATTACGAGATCAACAGGAGAATATGACGGGCTTAAAGCAGGAGGACCAATGGACTTTAAACTTGTTGAAGGCAAGGAAGGTAGCATTACCATTAATGGGGACGCCAATCTTATGGAATATATCATCACCGAAGTTAAAGATGGTAAACTCGTAGTTAAGACCAAGAAAGGCGCTAACTTAAAACCTACAAAGACCATAGTGGTGACAGTGCCATATGAATCCATCACTTACGTAGCACTAGCAGGCTCTGGAGATATTGATAATTCGGGAACTATAAAAGCCGATGACTTTGAAGTAGCTCTAGCTGGTTCTGGAGATATCAAATTAAAGGTTGACTCTAATTCTCTTGAGAGCAGTATTGCTGGCTCTGGTGATATAGCATTAAATGGCTCCACAAAAGACTTAGAAATTAAAATCGCAGGTTCTGGAGATTTTGAAGGTAAAAACCTTGATAGCGTTGATGTCACAGTAAAGATATCTGGTTCGGGTGAAGCAAATGTAGTTTGCAATGGGGAATTAAAGGTGAGGATTTCTGGTTCAGGAGATGTTAAGTATTCTGGAACACCAACAAATAAGGATACAAAAGTATCAGGTTCTGGTAGCGTAAGAAGTAACTAGACCCTTAAGACCAATCAAAAAATGAAAGGACAAGCCATTTAGCTTGTCCTTTTTTAGTTACTTTCGGTTACTTTATTAAATTGGAAATTCATTAAAAATCTCATTGATCATCCTGGTCATTAGGGTTTGGTCTGAAATATGAGCCTTAAAATCCTCGGCGATACCAACCCAAACCAATTCTTTGGAAGCTTTACTAAACACCTGAACAATTAAAGTTCCTTTTTTATAAGGTTTGTTGTAAAGTGCATCTTCGCTATTGCTAAAATAGCGTTTATAATCCGTTGAACTTACTGAGGCATAATTAGGACTGTTACCAGAAGAACTTCCGCCTGATGGAGCTTGTTCATAATTATTATTATTTAAATTACTCTTAATCTCGTTAGAGGTACTTAATAATACCAAAAGATCTGGATTATTTGTATCAACCGAAAATCCTTTTTCTATCATTTTATCGTTCATCGTTGCAATTAAAGACTCCTCTATAGATTGATCAGATTCCTTGCTGAATTCAGCTACGTTAAAAGCCGTACTTGGCAAATAAGCAAAAGTTTTAAAACTGTTGAAATCGTCATCGGTGTATTTTTTCGATTTAATATTTGAGGCACAACTCATTAAGATAAGTAGCCCTAAAAGAGGAAAAAGTTTTGAGATTGTTTTCATGATATATGTGTTGTTAAGATAAATAATGAACCCTTAATGAATTTATTTACAGCGCCTTATCTTACTTAAAATATACCAAAAGTTTAAGGTTTTATGTGCAAAAAACTCATAGCTCATTAAAGATAACACTTAATTAACTATGAAAATTATGGAAAACTGTTATTTTTATGTTAATGGGATTTTGAAGTAAACCAACATAATATTACTTCTCCTCAGCTTCAAAAAATATTTTCTATTGAGCCCATTCGACGAGACATCATTATCAAAACAATAGAAACTATTTTGACCTGTGAAATCATTGATGCATCCTGTGGAATGGTTAACTACTTAAGATTCTTGATATCCTTCTTTAGGCACTCTGTACAACAAAATAATGCCAACTAAAAAGAACAAGAACAAAAACAAAATAGAATTGCGCATACTCCCTGTGATTTGATCTATAAAACCATAAATGAGCATCCCGATAACAATTCCGATTTTTTCTGCTACATCATAAAAACTGAAATATGAGGTAGTATCCTCGGTCTCTGGCAAAAATTTGGAATATGTTGATCTTGCAAGTGATTGAATGCCTCCCATAACCAAACCAACTATCGAAGCAGCGATGTAAAATTGAATTGGTGTTTCCATAAAATAAGCATAAAAACACAAGGCCATCCAAATGAAATTAACAAAAACGAGTGTCTTTATATTTCCAAATCTTGAAGATGCTTTTGATGTTAAAATTGCACCTACAATAGCAACAAGTTGAATAACCAATATACTTACTATTAATCCAGTGGTTTTAGCATCATCACTTCCCCACGCAATTTCTTCCTCACCAAAGTAAACAGCAACTAACATAATAGTTTGTACAGCCATACTAAATACAAAAAAGGCATATAGATAACGCTTTAATCTTAGGTTTTCTTTTAACTGATTCCATACACCTTTCAACTCCTTAAAGCCGTTAAATACAATAGATCTAGTGACTTTATGGCCTGATGAAACACCTTTAGGAAGTATATAAAATGTGTATTGACTAAACAAAGCCCACCAAACACCTACTGTAATAAAAGAATAACGCATCATTTGCATTTTATCCTCACCATTTTCTTGGCTCATTACCATTACAAGGTTAATAATAAGAAGAATAACACTACCGATATAGCCCATGGCAAAACCTTTGGCACTAACACTATCCTGCTGCTCTTCATATGCAATATCTGGCAAATAGGAATTGTAGAATACTAGACTTCCCCAATACCCAATCAGCCCCATAAAATAGAATAGTAGACTGAGGTGTATTCGTTCTAGACTAAACCAGTATAGACCGATACAGCCTATTGCACCAACATAGCAGAAAAATTTCATGAAGCTTTTTTTATTACCAACATAATCCGCAATTCCTGATAAAATCGGTGAAATAACCGCAACCACCAGAAACGTAAAGGCGGTAACAAATGTTATAAGTGCTGTACTCTTAAACTCATAACCAAAAGCTTCGACACGTTTTACTTCTGAAAGAAATAGTGCTGAATAAAATATTGGAAAAATAGATGAGGCTATCGTTAATGTATAAACGGAATTTGCCCAATCATAAAATGCCCAAGCATTGAGAAGTTTTTTACTCCCTTTTTGTAGTTGACCCATAATTAAAATAAAAAAGCTGCTCTTATTGAGCAGCTTCTAAAATAGTTAATTATTGTTTAACTTAATATTAATTTATTGGTCTGAATGAGGTAACACCAAACTTTCTGGCTTCTGCCTTAGCCTTAGGGGCTAATTCCAACAAATTGGCTATTCTTGAATCGTTACTCGGGTGTGTGCTCAAAAATTCTGGTGGCGCTTGCCCTCCACTATTGGCTTTCATACGTTTCCATAATTCTGCTGCTTCATCTGGATTATACCCTGCTATAGCCATTAAATAAGTACCAATCTTGTCGGCTTCTGTCTCATGACTTCTACTAAAAGGTAAAGCAAACCCAACAGAAGTACCAATGCCATAAG
This sequence comes from Winogradskyella sp., assembly GCF_028282165.1. Taxonomy (GTDB): domain Bacteria; phylum Bacteroidota; class Bacteroidia; order Flavobacteriales; family Flavobacteriaceae; genus Winogradskyella. The sequence continues at coordinate 26,539 of NZ_JANQIM010000015.1, forward strand.
CTTGCATCCACATTTGTTGTTTTTCAGGACTTTCATTGCCAGTGGCCACAGCAACTGCAATACCTCCAGCCTGTTGTAAAATTCCCGAACTCATTCGCTGTTGTCCATGATTTGCTAATGCATGTGCCACTTCGTGACCCATAATGGCAGCTATACCTGTTTCATTTTGTGCTATAGGAAGAATGCCTGTATAGAAGGCTATTTTTCCTCCTGGCATACACCATGCGTTCACTTGTTCTGATTCGATAAGTTTATATTCCCATTTATAATCATCCAAATAGCCTTGATGACCATTTGCGTTTAACCAACGCTCTGCAGCAACAGCAATACGTTGCCCAACACGAGTAATCATTTCTGCATCTTTTGTTCCAGTAACAACTTTGCTCTCACTGAGTACTTGATTATATTGGGCGAAAGATGATGGAAACAACTGGGCATTAGATACTAAAGCCATCGTTTTTTTGCCTGTAAATGGATTTGTCGCGCAAGAAATAATAATGGCAATGATTCCTAGAGCCAATATCCCCTTTTTAAGATTCATAGCTAATGGTTTAAATTTTATAATTACTAAAGTACAAAAATCTGTTTGTAATTATGAGACACCAAAATGATTTATCGGTCACTTTATTTTATTAATTTGCCTATAATATGTAGTTCCGAAAAGTTTTTATCCACTACAAAAGAATGTGTTCCATTAGACTTTAGATGCGTCAGGGAGATTTTCTCATTATCTAATTGAATCTCAGCAATATCAAAGGGCAACCCATGAATCTGTATTCTAAAAGTTTCATACGATGTAATAAACTTGCCCTCTTTATACTGGTTAATTATCAATTCATTTTCACGACCTGTAAGACTAAAGTTCCTTAAGCTATAACGCCCTTTTTTATAATCAAAGCCGTCATTGGCATCACTAAATAATTCACTTTCTTCCTTACCCCTCTTATAATACACGTCTAATGTGATTTCGCTGATTTCCTTTTCCCCAACATATTGTTGGATGGGGTATTTCGGGATTATGGCGCCCTCTTTAATAAAAATTGGCATACTATCTATATCGGCTTCTACCCACATTTCCTTACCGCCTTTAATCACTTCATCGTTCCAATAATTATACCAATTACCTCTAGGTATATACATCCTTCTTCCCTTTGCATTTGGCTCTAAAACTGGGCATGCTAATATCTGTTCGCCAAAAATAAACTCATCCGTTCTGTAATGTGTATGTACATCATCTTGGTCAAACAATACCAACGATTTTAGCAATGGTGTACCATGATCTGCATAATTCCAAAATGCAGTATACAGATAAGGTAGCAATTGATATCTAATCTCAATAAACTTCCTTACAATATCTGTTACATCTTCATCAAATGCCCAAGGTTCTTGATCACCATGATCGCCAGAGGAGTGCACTCTAAAAAATGGATGGAAAACACCTAGCTGTATCCATCTCGCAAATAACTCTCCTTGAGGTTGTTCTGCAAATCCGCCAATATCACTACCTACAAAACCAAAGCCAGACATTGACATGCGCTGCGCTTGAATATTAGCAATCCATAAATGCTCCCAAGTAGCAACATTATCTCCTGTCCAAGTGGATGTATATCGCTGTGTCCCAGAGTAAGCTGCTCTGGTGATAACAAATGGCCGCTTAGGATAGCTATACTTTTTTAACCCTTGATAGGTAGCTCTAGCCATCTGCATTCCATAAATGTTGTGTGCTTTTCTATGACTACAAGGGTTGCCATCATAATCGTGGCGAACATCATCTGGAAATGTTTTATTTGGCACTTCCATAACTGCTGGTTCATTCATATCGTTCCATACGCCTTTAATACCAATATCTTCAATAAGTTCCTTAAACAAACCAGACCACCAATCCCTTACCTCAGGATTTGTAAAATCGGGAAAGTAACATTCGCCCGGCCATACTTTACCTTTCATATAAGCACCGTCAGCACGTTTGCAAAAATAATCTTTGTCTAAGCCTTCTTTAAAAACAGAGTAATTCTTATCTATTTTTATACCTGGATCTATGATCGCCACAGTTTTAAAGCCTTCAGCTTTTAACTCCTTTACCATACGCTTGGGGTCTGGAAAATACTCCTTGTTCCAAGTAAAACAACGGAATCCATCCATATAGTCAATGTCTAAATAGATAGCATCGCATGGGATTTTTAGCTTTCTAAATGTTGAAGTGATTTCTTTGACTTTACTTTCTGGGTAGTAGCTCCACTTACATTGGTGAAACCCTAAAGCCCACATAGGTGGTAAATGGTGTGGTTTACCTGTTAAATCCGTGTAGCTTTCAACTACATCAGTCATTTTTGGGCCATAAAGAAAATAATAGTTCATTTCACCACCTTGAGCCCAAAAACTCGTCACATTTCTTCGTTCGTGAGCAAAATCAAATGAGGATCTGAATGAATTATCAAAGAAAATACCGTAAGCTTTTCCATGATGCAGACCCGTGTAAAAGGGTATCGCTTTATAGATTGGGTCTGTATCTTTACCATAAGCATAAGAATCCGTTACCCAGTTGTTGTAACGCCTTCCCTTAAGATTGAGGTGATTTGGTTTATCGCCTAAACCATAATAACTCTCACCATCATTAGAGATTTTGCTCATCTTCACGATATTACCTCCAAATTGATAACTCTCTTCCCAGTGAAATCCAATTTCATCCTGATTGATTAAGGTGTTATCCTTAGTGTCGTAAATGGAAATTCTTAGACTCTCTTTAGAAATCTCGCACCGTAACTTAGAAGTTGTTACAATGAACAAATCGTCCTTTTCATCAATTTCAAGTTTGTTATAGCCTATACTGGCATATTTTGTAATGGCATAAGAAAAATCTTTATCGAAATTGCCAACTGTAGTATATCTAAAACGAAGTAAACTATCTCTTAAAACCGTAAGCTGAAGGATAACATCATTGCTAGTGGTAAAATATAGTTTATCAACATCTTTCTCAAAGTTAATTATTTTTGAAGGAAACTGATTTCCTTTGTGTTCTAATTCGGTATTTACAATCATAGCTTGATTTTTACGTAAAGGCACGTAAAAAAAAGGAAAAAATAGAACTTAAGAAAGCGTAAACCCACCTATTTATACAGAGTTGTCAACTACAACGTTTGCGGAGCAATTTTTAGACCCAACTAACGTTCCATACTTTGAATAAATATCACTTTGAATACTTAAATGCTACCATTCCTAATGGTGGAATATTTATTTCTATGGAATCATCCCTAAACTGCCAAGGTTCTGCTTTTGTAGTCTGCATTTTGTTTTTATATTCACCAGAACCAAAATATTTTTTCAAGTCACTATTAAAAACTTCTTTAAGCTTTCCTTTTCTTGGTACTCCCATTTTGTAATTCTCACGTGGTACGGGTGTCATATTACATGCTATGACCAAGTCATTTTTAGTATCGTTTCCTTTGCGGATATAAACTAACACTGAGTTCTCGGCATCATTATAATCTATCCACTCAAAGCCTTCCCCTGAGAATTGTTTTTCGAACAATGCAGGTTCTTTTCTGTAGAATGCATTAAGGTCTTTTACTAAGGACTGAACACCTTTATGCGGATTATATTGCAATAAATGCCAATCTAAACTCTCTTGGAAGTTCCATTCTTCACTCTGACCAAATTCAGCTCCTTGAAACAAAAGGTTGGTCCCTGGATGTGTAAACATATAGGAGTAAAGTAATCTTAAATTGGCAAAGCGTTGCCATTCGTCACCTGGCATTCTTCCTAAGATAGAGTTTTTGCCATAGACTACCTCATCGTGGCTTAATGGTAACATAAAATTCTCAGTAAAGGCATAGGTCATACTAAACGTTAAGTCGTTTTGATGATGCCTTCTGTAAATTGGCTCTTTGGAGAAGTATTGCAAAGTATCGTGCATCCATCCCATCATCCATTTCATTCCAAATCCAAGTCCTCCCAAATAAGTTGGCTTAGATACCATAGGAAACGAGGTTGATTCTTCAGCTATGGTTTGTACATCTGGAAATGCACTATAAACGGCTTCATTCATTTCTCTCATAAACGAAATCGCCTCTAAATTTTCACGACCACCAAACATATTTGGCTCCCATTCTCCATCTTCCCTACTATAATCCAAAAATAGCATAGAAGCCACTGCATCTACGCGAAGTCCATCGGCATGATACTGATCTAACCAAAATATGGCATTACTTATTAAGAATGATTTTACTTCGTTACGACCGTAATTGAATATTAAACTCTTCCAATCTGGATGATAACCTTTTCTTCTATCCGGATGCTCGTACAAGGCCGAACCATCAAAAAATCCAAGGCCATGTGCATCTTCAGGGAAGTGTGATGGGACCCAATCCAAAATAATGCCTATATCATTCTGATGTAGTTTATCTACTAACAATTTAAACTCCTCGGGGTATCCAAATCGCGAGGTAGGTGCATAATAACCTGTAAGTTGATAACCCCAAGAAGGGTCAAAAGGATACTCCATAATTGGCATTAACTCTACATGAGTAAAGTTCATTTCTTTTACATAGGAGACTAAGTCATCTGCAAGCTCCCGATATGATAAAAATCTATTCTCCTCAACTTGTTTCTTCCAAGAACCCAAATGGACTTCATACACTGAAAAAGGTGCATTAATACTATTGTGATCCTTACGTTTTTGCATCCACTTTTCATCTTTCCAACTATAGTCATCATCCCATACTATAGAAGCTGTATGTGGAGGATGCTCACAGCGTCTGCCATATGGATCGGCTTTTTCGGTCTTTATATCATTATGGTGACTGTGAATCTTGTACTTATATCTACTGCCCTTACTAACACCGGGTATAAATCCTTCCCAAATACCGCTTTCGTCCCATCTTACAAATAGTTTGTGATCTCCTTCTAACCAATAATTAAAGTCGCCTACTACAGAAACCGACTTTGCACTTGGTGCCCAAACCGCAAAGTATGTTCCTTCTACGCCGTCTACTGATGTAATGTGAGATCCAAATTTTTCATATAATCGATAGTGCTTTCCTGACTTAAATAAATCGATATCAAAATCCGTGAATAAACTGTGTGCAATAACTTCTGCCATAAATCTAGTGATTGATAATATTTGAAATTCCTTTTAATGGAATCACTGCCCATCTTGGGCGAGAGTTAAGCTCATAACCTAACTCGTAAACTGCTTTCTCAAGCAAAGCATACTTTAATAAAAAGATACGTTCTTGTTGGTATCCAATATTAATATTGGCATCCTTTATGAGTTGAACGTATGTCCCTAAAAATACATTCTTTAGGTAACGATACAATACTTCTCCAGCTTCAAAAAGTTCTTCTTGACCGTGCTTGTATGTATCGATATTATTGAATATTGTTGCATAGATTGCATAATGAAAAGACCTGAATAATCCTGCAACATCCTTTAACGGTGGTTGCTTTACTTTACGGTCTTGAATCGTACTTTCTGGTTCTCCTTCAAAATCTATGATATAAAAATCATCATCTTTTACCAATACTTGGCCCAAATGGTAATCACCATGAACACGAAGACGTTCGCCTCTTAACTGGGTCCAGTCAAAATTTACAAAGCGCTTTCGCACTTCATTTTTCTTTTCCAAAAATTCTTCGGCTAACTCTAAAGCTAGTCCATCTAATTTGTGAAGATTATTCTCTACTGAATTCAATCGGTTTTGAAATTGATACAATAACCTATTCTTTAACCAAACGGTATAATCACCATTAAAACGTGTTGGTTCGAATGCCGTATCTTCAAATTCCGAACCTAATGCTACGTGCATTTCTGCGGTGCGTTCTGCCAACTTTTGAACTTTTACAAACAGGTTTAAACCAACCCAATCTATAATTTGTGGTGGAATGTCCGATATGCTCAAGCGGTGAAATCTTTTAGAAACAGGAAGTCCTTTTATATCTATAGATTTTTGCTCTAAATTTAAAAACACCTTGTGTATTTCCTTAAGGAAGTAATCAAAAGCATCTCCATCGTTAGGAACTAACTCTTGCATTAACCCGATAGTAATATTTACGCCTTCATGATCCTTAATTTGAATGCTTCCTAAATAACCAGGAACATTTTTAAATCCCTTTCTTTCTGAAAGGAAACGGCTCATTTCATAATCGGGGTTACGATCGGGATAAATTCGTCTAAAAAATTTTAAAACACAGGTGTCATTGTAAATTATCGACGTATTACTTTGCTCTAATCCCATAAAACGAGACGAGATATAGTCTGTATCCTTAAAAAGATGACTCTTATAATATTGAACACGAGTAGTATCGTTTGGTACGGCAGTTCTTATGCGCTCATAAACGACACGACGAAACGCCTCTAAATTAATGGCGTCAATAATGAAGCCCTTATTATTCTGTATACTGATAGGAAGAATCCTATCGTCTTTTGCAAAATTTTCGTCGGTAACAAATGCGATGGGCAAAAAGTAATTTTGAAAAAATGCTTCATAAAAATTTACTTCTAGAATTAACCCATAGTAAACTTCTTCCTTATTTTGAATTCTAAAGTATTCCGATAATTCAATGTATTTTAACTTACTACTTTTACCACCATACCAACGCTGTCTAACGATATAATCTTCCAAAACTTCTGATAAAAAGATTTTTACGAAATCTTTATTTTCCATGAGTTCTTCCCATGGTACATCAAAATTAAATGGTGCTTGCTGAAGTTTGGTTGTTTTGGTCGTTTGTTTGGCCATTAACTACTTATTTATTTTAAATATATGAAATGGTAAGGTGGGATGCAACTCTATAAAATTCCATTCATTGTACCAATTGTAGCTACTTCCTGTAACTAAATCATTAACAGTGATTTGATGGCCAGGATGCACACCAAGCTCACCCAATGGTAATTGCACTGAACCTTGCTGTACGTAATAGTGATCTAAACTAACGATGATTAAAAGTTCATCGGTCTTGGCCTCATTCCATTTGTAGTAGGCCATTAAATTATCGTTTTCAATATGACAGAACCTAATATTGTTTGTCTGTTGGAGTGCTTCGTGCTGATGACGAATATGATTGATTCTTGAAATAATAGTCGTTAGCTTGTTTTGAATAAACCAATCATAATGCTTTACTTCAAACTTTTCAGACATATAATACTCTTCTCTACCCGGAATAGCCTCGTCGAGCATTTGTTCAAATACAGGGCCATAAATCCCTATATTTGAGCTAAGTGTGGCTGCCAGTGCATATCTTTGAATATATTTAGACTCATTAGAACCTTGAAGATGATACGGATTAATATCTGGTGTATTAGGCCAGAAATTGGGACGCATATATTCGCGTTGGTCCGTTTGTGTCAACTCTGTTATATACTCAGTGAGTTCATGCTTTGTATTGCGCCAAGTAAAATAAGTATAAGATTGTGTATAACCTTGCTTAGCCAATTGTTGCATCACTTTGGGTTTTGTGAATGCTTCTGATAAGAATAGCACATCAGGATGTTTTTTCTTTACTTCAGAAATAGCCCAACCCCAAAAGTAGTAAGGTTTTGTGTGCGGATTATCCACTCTAAAAACATTAATACCACATTCTTCGATCCAGTAGAGCAAAATAGCCAAGCATTCTTTCCATAGATCTTTATAGTTTTTACCCTCCCAATAGATCGGTAGAATATCCTGATACTTTTTTGGTGGATTCTCTGCATATTGTACCGTTCCGTCTGGCCGCCATTTAAACCAATCGGGGTGCTCTGTTACCCAAGGATGGTCTGGCGCAGCTTGCAGAGCGTAGTCCATAGCCACTTCTAAATTATGATCTTTAGCCTTCTGAACTAGAGCCTTAAACTCTTCAACAGTTCCCAATTGCGGGTGAATATCTTTGTGTCCACCATATTTAGATCCTATTCCCCAAGTTGAACCCGAATCGTTTTCGGTAGCATCTGTGGTATTATTTCTACCTTTTCTATTTACTTCACCTATGGGATGTATTGGTGGAAAATACAAGGTATCAAATCCCATTTCGGCTATTCTAGGCAACAAACGCTCACAATCCTTGAATGTACCATGTTGACCTTCTACTTCAGAAGAAGATCTCGGGAAAAATTCATACCAAGTACTGAATAGTGCCTTTTTACGGTCTACATATACCTGCAGCTCTTTAGATTCATTGGCTAGATGCTTTTCGGGGTATTTTACAAATATATCGTGAAGCTCAGAACTAACAGCTTCCTTAATGGCATCATTATACTTAGATTCGTCACCAAAAGCATCAATGCAATATTCTAGGTATTGCTGTTCTTCCTTTGTTGTTTTTTTCAATAAGGGTTTCAAATAAGTGATACCTTCAAGAAGCTCGGATTTTACATGCTGGTTGTCATCAATCTTACGTTCAATACCATGCTGCCAATTTAGCGCATGATCTACCCAACCTTGTACTTTATAGCTATAAAATCCTTGTTTTTCTACTCTAAATGAAGCTTTCCATTCGTCATTAACAACGAGGTGCATTCTTACCTCATTCCACTTTTTAGCATTTTCGTGTTTAAACAAAACTGATGCAGCAATAACATCGTGTCCATCTACTAGGACATGAGCATCTACATTAACAATTTCATTTACAATACGTTTTATGAAAAACTCTCCGCAGTTTATTTGAGGTTTTACTGCATCTATAACTACTCGCCTTTGGTTATGCATAGTCTTGGTTGATTGTTATTTGTGCCACGAAAGTAATATACATTATCGACATATAAAAGACATTATAGCCAGTGTAGATACTACAACGTTTGAATTTGAAAACTATTTAAAAAACAACTAAAAAATCTATTGTATGATGGTTTTTGGCGGGATTATGGCATCCTTTTTTACGACCACTATTCCGTCCTTTACAAAATAGTTATCCGTCTCAACATCTTTAAGATGTTTACCACCATTAATTCTTACGTCATCTCCAATTCTACAGTTTTTATCTAGAATTACGTTTTTGATGAAACATCTTTCCCCTATTCCCATAAAAATACTGATCTTATGTTTCTCTACTTCTTCTAAGGATTCATAATGGTCATTCCCCATCATATAGCAATTTATCACAGTAGACTCGGCTCCTATTCTAGAACGAATACCGATAACGGAACGCTCAATTTTGGCAGCATGGATTAAACATCCCTCAGAAATTACGGTTCTATCCAATAAGGTTCCGGATATTTTTGAGGTTGGTAAAATTCTGGCATTGGTATATATGCGCTGTGTATTATCATAAAGATTGAACTTTGGTATTTCGTCCGTTAAACCAAGATTGGCTTCAAAAAACGAATCAATATTTCCTATATCTGTCCAATAGCCTTCAAACTGATAACTTAATGTTTTATGTTTATCGATGGCGTCGGGAATAATCTCTTTACCAAAATCGATCTTATTCGGTTCTTCCATAAGTTCAACCAATAAATCTCGGTTGAAGATATATATACCCATTGATGCCAAATAGTGACGCCCTTCATTTTTCATCTCTTCACTTACTGGAGAAGTCCACTCTGGTAACAATGATGCATCTGGTTTTTCTATAAATGACTTTATAATACTATTATCATCGGTTTTTAGAATTCCAAATGCGGTGGCATCTTTAGCATTAACAGGTTGTGTAGCAATGGATATTTCAGCACCACTTTCTTCATGCGCCTCAATCATCTCATTAAAATCCATTTGGTATAATTGATCTCCTGAAAGAATAAGTACATAATCAAAACTGTGCTGCAACAAATGATGCATACTCTGTCTAACAGCATCTGCTGTCCCTTGAAACCACTTATCACTATTTATGGTCTGCTCGGCAGCTAAGACATCAACAAACGCAGAACTAAAAAAACTAAAGTGATACGTGTTTTTTATATGTCTGTTTAATGATGCAGAATTAAACTGGGTCAACACATACATTCTTTTAATGTCTGAGTTGATACAGTTAGATATTGGTATATCTACTAATCTATATTTACCAGCTATAGGTACTGCTGGTTTAGAGCGATTAGCCGTAAGAGGGTAAAGTCTAGAACCTTGGCCTCCACCAAGAATGATACTAATTACTTTTTGATTGACCATTGATTTTATATTAACGATTTATATATGTCTAAAGTTTGCTTAGCTATGGCTTTCCAATCGAAAAAATCCTCGACTCTTTTTCTGCCATTTTTTGCCATTTTATTCCTCAATTCCCCATCATTGATCAGCGTATTAATTCCACTTGCCAAATCTTTTGAAAACTGATCTGGGTTTACGGGTTCGAAAGGCGCTGATGATTGTTGCTCTAGGCTTATTAATAAGCCTGTTTCGCCTTCAACCACGACTTCTTTTATGCCACCGACCGCACTGGCAACGACTGCTGTTTCACAAGCCATCGCTTCAATATTAATAATCCCAAAAGGTTCATAGATTGATGGGCAACAAAACACATCGGCATGTGAGTACAATTGAATCACATCTTTTTTATCCAACATTTTGTCTATCCAAAAGATATTATCTCTGTTTTTGGAGGCATCGGCTACAGCATCTTCCATTTCCTTTGCAATCTCTTTAGTGTCTGGTGCTCCAGCACATAAAACGATCTGCGTATCTGTATCAATATATTTTATAGCATTAACTAAATGTATAATTCCTTTTTGCCTTGTAATTCTTCCAACAAAAAGCACATAAGGTTTAGATTTATCTATGCCATAAGCCTCTAGTACATCGGTTTCATCAACAACAACATATTCTTTTAAATCTATGCCGTTATAGACAACTTCTATTTTACCTTCATCGACATCAAAATGTTTTAAAACATCTTCTTTGGTCTCCTCTGAAACCGCAATAAGACAATCTGCCATTTCAATAGCTGTTTTTTCTATCCAAGAAGACGCATCATAACCTCTTCCCAATTGCTCGCGCTTCCAAGGTCTAAGTGGCTCTAATGAATGTGTTGTTAAAACTAAGGGAATACCATAACACAATTTTGCCATAATTCCCGCAAAATGCGAATACCACGTGTGACAATGTACTATATCAGCATCTATAGTGTTTGCATTCATATGTAGACCTGTACTTAAGGTTTTAAATACAGCCTTTAACTTTTCATCACTGTTGGCAAATACACCGTCTTCAAATGGATAACCTCTTACGCTTAAACGATCTCCCTCAATATCTTGGTCGCCAAAAGCTCTAACTTCGACCTCTATAAGTTCTGCCAATTCCTTCGCTAAATATTCAACATGTACACCAGCACCTCCATAAACATAAGGTGGAAATTCTCTTGTAAGAAATAACGCTTTCATAGATTTCTTTTTTGGAAGAAAATTAGTTTGATAAATTAAACTGTAAAATAACGAAATAATGTGATTTTACAAGCTATAAGATGAAATTACTTAACAAAAACATAAACTTTAACAACATCGTAATTTCTGATGATATTAATCGACATAACTGACAATCAAAATTTTGTAATTTTATAATATGAAAAAGATTTTATTATTAGTGTTAACAGCAATGCTCTTTAACTGCAATAGCATTGCCCAAAAAAAAGAAACCGAAGAAAAAGAGACCTTTCCAATTACGAAAACCGAAGCCGAATGGAAAGAACAACTTACCGAAAAGCAGTATTATGTTTTACGCAAAGCCGGAACTGAAAGACCCTTCTCAAGTCCTTTGAATAAAAACTACGCGAAAGGCGTATATCATTGCGCAGCATGCGACACACCTCTATTTAAAAGCGAACATAAGTTCGATTCTGGTACTGGGTGGCCAAGCTTTGACAGAGAAATTGAAGGTAATGTCGCTTTTTCCACCGACTACAAAATTGGTTATGCTCGTACTGAAGAACACTGCGCCACCTGCGGCGGTCACTTAGGGCATGTATTTAATGATGGGCCAAGAGAAACAACAGGAAAACGCCATTGCATTAATGGTGTTGCACTAAAATTTGTACCTGAAGAGACTGAAGAAGCTACCGAAAAGAATGACTAGCTATCTCGAGAGTGCCATAAAACAGTTTGAATATTATAAAAGTCTTGGCGACAAAACCATATCTCAATTATCTTTTGAGAACTTAAAACAAGAATTTGCTAAAGACTCAAATTCTATTGCCATTGTTGTAAAACATATGGTGGGAAATATGCTCAGCCGTTGGACCAACTTCTTAATAGAAGATGGCGAAAAAGAATGGAGACAACGCGATAATGAATTTATAGACACCTATAATTCAAAAGAAGACATTATCAATTCATGGCGCAAGGGATGGAATTGTTTGTTCAATGCGCTTAAAACGCTTTCTGAAAATGACTTAGATAAGATCGTATATATCAGAAATCAAGGTCACACGGTGACAGAAGCCATCAATAGACAAATGATGCATTATGCCTATCACACAGGGCAGATTGTGTTTTTGGGCAAGCTTATAAAAGGAAAAGACTGGGAATCGCTATCAATTCCCAAGGGGAAATCAAAAGATTATAATTTAGAGAAATTTTCAAAAGATAAAGGCAAAAGGCATTTTACAGACGACCTGTAGCACAAGTTTTACTAAAACCTTATCTAAATCCTTGCTTTCCTAATGTTTAGATTTCAATACTGACCTTTTAAAATTCTGTTTGGAATTTGTTACTTTTGTACTCTCAAAATTTCAACTAAAAAATTACGCATGAGTAAATACGATATTATAGTATTGGGAAGTGGTCCTGGCGGTTATGTTACCGCGATTAGAGCTTCTCAATTAGGATTTAAAACTGCTATTGTAGAAAAAGAAAGTCTTGGTGGTGTTTGTTTAAATTGGGGTTGTATCCCAACAAAGGCACTTTTAAAATCTGCTCAAGTTTTTGAATATCTAAAACATGCCGAAGATTATGGTCTAAAGGTTAAAGATGCCGAGCACGATTTTGATGCTGTTGTAAAACGCAGTCGTGGTGTCGCTGACGGTATGAGTAACGGCGTGAAATTCTTGATGAAAAAGAATAAGATTGATGTTATTGAAGGACATGGAAAGGTAAAACCAGGAAAAAAAGTTGATGTAGACGGTAAGGAATACACCGCGGACCATATCATTATAGCTACTGGAGCACGTTCTCGCGAATTACCAAGTTTACCACAAGACGGTAAAAAAGTCATTGGCTACAGAAAGGCAATGACCTTAGAAAAGCAACCAGAAAAAATGATTGTTGTTGGTTCGGGAGCTATTGGTGTTGAGTTTGCTTATTTCTATAATTCGATGGGAACTGAAGTGACTATCGTTGAGTATATGCCAAAGATTGTTCCTGTGGAAGATGACGAAGTGTCCAAGCAATTAGAGCGTAGCTTTAAAAAATCTGGTATAAAAATCATGACTTCTTCTGAGGTGACTTCAGTAGATACTTCGGGTAAAGGTGTAAAAGCGACCGTAAAGACCAAAAAAGGGGAAGAAGTTCTTGAAGCGGATATTGTTCTATCTGCGGTAGGGATAAAATCCAATATAGAAAATATTGGATTGGAAGACGTTGGAATTGCAGTTGATAGAGATAAAATCTTAGTCAATGATTATTATCAAACCAATATACCAGGTTACTATGCTATTGGAGATGTTACTCCTGGTCAGGCATTGGCTCATGTTGCATCTGCTGAGGGAATTTTATGTGTCGAAAAAATCGCAGGACATCATGTAGAGGCTTTAGATTATGGTAATATTCCTGGATGTACTTATTGTTCACCAGAAGTTGCTAGTGTAGGTCTCACTGAAGCCCAAGCCAAAGAGCAAGGTTACGATATTAAGGTTGGCAAATTCCCGTTTTCAGCTTCAGGTAAAGCTAGTGCTGGTGGAAATAAAGAGGGTTTTGTAAAAGTTATCTTCGATGCCAAGTATGGTGAGTGGTTGGGTTGTCATATGATTGGCGCAGGTGTTACCGATATGATCGCTGAAGCTGTATTGGGACGTAAGCTTGAAACTACGGGCCATGAGGTACTAAAAGCAGTACATCCGCACCCAACAATGAGTGAAGCGGTTATGGAAGCTGTTGCAGATGCTTATGATGAAGTAATTCATTTATAGAAAAAACTATTGCAAATATATAATCCGTGAGAGTTAAAACTTTCACGGATTTTTTTATATATCAATTTTATAATCTATAACCTAAACCCAGAAAAAGTACATTGGGAGATAGCTCCTCAAAACCAATAGTATATTTCATATGCATACTCAGGGCTGATGAAAAATCATAATCCAGACTTAAATCTGCCCTGACTTTAAACTTATTTACAAAAAAATCAAAGAAATAATTAAGACTTGGTCCTACCAGAATATGAACCGTATTGTATATATCATATTTTAAATAAATAGGTGCATTTAAAAACCGAAAATCACCTATGCCTTTGTAAAGCAATTCGGGCTGAATATGGAATCCGTTATCAACTGGAAAATCCACAAAAAAACCACCATAATAGCCAATTTCGGTATCTGGGTTGGTGCCAAAATCACCTTCTGTAACCTTAAAGAAGGTAAAGTTCAAACCGCCTTTAACTCCAAATTCTGTTTGGGCACTTACAATAGAACCGACTATAAAAATGAAAATAAAAAAAATCTTCTTCATACTAATTCATAAGGCTTTCTATGGCCAGATCGTAACTCTTAAGTCCAAAACCAATAACAATACCTTTGGCATTTGGTGATATATAAGATTGGTGCCTAAATTCCTCCCTCGAAAACGTATTAGAAATGTGCACTTCCACAACAGGTGTTTCAATTGCTTTTACCGCATCACCAATACCAACAGATGTGTGCGTATAAGCTGCCGCATTTAAAATAATACCATCATAGCTAAAGCCTACTTCTTGTAACTTGTCTATAAGCTCGCCTTCAATATTAGATTGGTAATATTCTATTTGTGTATTGCTATATTTAGACTTTAAGCCATTGAGATAGTCTTCAAACGTTTCAGAGCCATAAATCTCTGGTTCGCGCTTGCCCAATAAGTTAAGATTAGGGCCATTAATGATGATGAGCTGCTTCATATAGTAAAGATATTAAAATAAGTGTACAAAAAAACCGAAGCGACTTGCTTCGGTTTGATATAATTTTGAATACTTTACTAGAAATTGTAAATGACACCAAAGTTAATATTAGACAAATCTAGGTTGATTCTAAATGTGTTTTGGGCCTCAGCTCCGTCAGTATCTTCCTTTGAGCTTGTATATGACAAAGCGCCTACAGATGCTCTTAATGCAATACAATCAGATACAAAATAATTCACTCCAGGAGCAGCTGAAATTACAAAAGTATTAACCGTGTTTTCCTCTCCTCCATTCGGTTCAAATTTAGAACTACTATAAGCAAGACCTGCCCCTACAACAAAGGAAAACTGTTTTGCTGGTGTAAAGAAATAATTAGCGCCCAATGCACCACCAAATGTAGATGTCTTATCCTCACCAAAATTCTCTGAGGAACCAAAAATGAGCCCGGCTTCTAAAGAAATGTTTTCAGTTATAAAGAAACCAACTTCAGGTGAGAACACAAATTGATTAGAATCTAAATTATCAAAGCTTGTAGTAGCAAATGAAATAGAACCACTAGCATAGATATCACCTTTTTCAAAACCACCTGTTGTAGCGTTATCATCCTGAGCAAGGACGTTTGTAAGTCCAAAAACTGCTATAGCAGACATAAGTAAAAATTTTCTCATTGTTTAAATTTATTTAGAATTAATTTGGACGGCAAATGTAAGTTTAGAGCTACTATTTTGCCGCTTTGTTATGTTAATCTTTTGTGTATTTCATCGATATTTAAACAAACAAAAAAGAGAGGCAAAAACGGCCTCTCTTAAATACAAAAATCTATATTAAGTCTTAGTCAATTCCGAACTCAATACCGGCACTAATGATATCCCAAGATCCACCATCTACACTAACGCCTCTATAAGCAGCTACGATATCTATAGCTTCAGAGACACTATACTGTGCGCGCGGTGAATAATAGAAGCCACCATCGGCATCATCGCCAATTCCGATAGCATAACCCAAATCAGCACCTAATGTAAAATCTGGCGCAACTTCGAATCTACCTGAAGCCGCCACTGGAATGAACTGAACATCGTCTTCATTAAATGTTTCGCCTAAAATAGTAACTTCATCACCAAATGAATGCGAGTAACCTGTAGTAACACCTGCGTCGAATTCATCTGAGATTTCGAATAAATACCCTAAATCTACGGCAATAGCAAAAGTTGCAAGATCACCAGCATCTCCAATAGGAAGACCACCGCTAATCCCAGCCTTAAACTGTCCTTGTGCACTGACAGTTGCAAAAGCGAATACTGCAAAAGCAGCCAAAATTAATTTTTTCATAATGTTTAAAGTTTTAAAATTGATTAATATAAACTAAAGGTTTTTTTTCAAAAAAATAAAGTTTGCAGGCACAGTTATCAACAATTTTGTAAACAAAAAAATACAAATACTTGATTATTAATTATTTATGTTTTTTGTTATTAACAATTAATTACTAAAATACGATGAATTGCGTAGTTGTTTTAATACATTTGGAATCATCACATCTCATATATGAATTGGTCTCAAGCCATAGCAGATTATCAGCATTATTTAAGGATTGAACGTGGATTATCTAAAAATTCCATAGAGAATTACTGTTATGATATAAAGAAGCTAATTAGCTATCTTGATGACAATAGGATCGGTAGTTCCCCTATTAATGTTAACCATGAGACTATTAAACAGTTCATTTATTCAATTTCAAAAACCATAAAGCCAAGGTCACAGGGGCGATTAATTTCTGGACTTAGGAATTTCTTTGACTATCTCATTTTTGAGAATTATCGTGAATCTAATCCTATGGATTTAATTGAATCCCCTAAAATTGGCAGAAAACTCCCGGATACCTTATCTGTCAGTGATATTGATTTATTAATAGGTACAATAGACCTAAGCTATCAATATAATGGTATTAACCTTGGAGAACGCAATAGAGCTATTATAGAAACCTTGTATAGTTGTGGTCTACGAGTTAGTGAACTGATTGAGCTAAAACTATCCGATTTGTTTTTTGATGAGGGTTTTATAAAGGTCACAGGAAAGGGCAATAAGCAACGGGTTGTACCTGTTAGTAAGACCACTCAAAGGTTTATAGAGATTTGGAAAGACATAAGACGTCACATTAACGTTGAGCCTAACTCAAAGGATATTTTATTTTTAAACTATAAGGGTAAAAAACTAACACGAGCCATGATCTTTACCATTATAAAGAATCTTGTTGAAAAATCCGGTTTAGAAAAGACGGTGTCGCCTCACACATTTAGACATTCGTTTGCTACACATTTATTAGAAAATGGTGCGGATTTAAGAGCCATTCAAATGATGCTAGGTCACGAAAGTATCACCACTACCGAAGTTTATATGCATGTTGACAGATCTTATCTCAGTGATGTGCTCAATAAATTCCATCCCAGAAAATAAAAAGGGCATTTTAAAAATAAAACACCCCTTTTACATTACTTGAGTTAGTTATCTTTATTTAGCAATATTCACTGCTCTTGTTTCTCTTATGACAGTAACTTTTACTTGCCCTGGATAGGTCATATCTGTCTGAATTTTTTGCGAGATCTCAAAAGAGAGGCTAGCCGCCTTATCATCTGAAACTTTTTCACTTTCTACGATAACACGTAGCTCTCTACCTGCTTGTATTGCATAAGCTTTCTTTACACCATTAAAACCAAAGGCAACATCCTCTAGATCCTTAAGACGTTGTATGTAAGAATCTAAAACTTGACGTCTTGCTCCTGGTCTGGCACCAGATATGGCATCGCAAACTTGTATAATAGGTGATAATAGTGTTGTCATTTCTATTTCATCGTGGTGCGCTCCAATAGCATTGCAGACTTCTGATTTCTCACCATACTTTTCTGCCCACTGCATTCCGAGAATAGCGTGCGGCGTTTCTACATCGGTTTCAGAGGATGGTACTTTACCGATATCGTGCAGTAAACCGGCACGTTTTGCCAATTTTGGATTTAATCCTAGCTCTGCTGCCATAACACCACAAAGCTTGGCTACCTCTCTAGAATGTTGCAGAAGATTTTGCCCGTAAGACGAACGATATTTCATTCGGCCTACCATTTTAATCAATTCCGGATGTAAGCCATGGATTCCAAGATCGATTACCGTACGCTTACCAACTTCTATAATTTCCTGTTCGATTTGCTTAGTTGTCTTTTTCACAACTTCCTCGATACGTGCGGGGTGTATTCTTCCGTCAGTCACCAATCGGTGAAGAGATAAACGTGCTATTTCACGTCTCACAGAATCAAAACAAGATAAAATAATGGCTTCGGGTGTATCATCAACAATAATCTCTACGCCTGTTGCGGCTTCAATAGCTCTAATGTTTCTCCCCTCTCTACCAATAATTCTACCTTTAACATCATCTGACTCTATATTAAAAACAGATACACAATTGTCTATGGCTTCTTCGGTACCAATACGTTGTATCGTATTTATAATGATTTTCTTTGCCTCTTGCTGTGCCGTTAATTTAGCTTCTTCGAGTCGCTCTTGCACAAAAGCCATCGCATCAGTTTTTGCCTCTTCCTTAAGTGACTCTACAAGTTGCTCTTTGGCTTCCTCAGCAGATAACTGAGATATGACTTCTAATTGTTTTATTTGACTTTTATGTGCTTTCTCTACCTCGTCTTTTTTCTTTTCCAAGAATTCTAGCCTAAAGTCATAGTGTTTTATTTTATCGTCTAGGGATTGATTTGATTTCTTTGCTTTGGATAGTTCATTGGAAATTTGAGATTCTTTGTCTCTAATGCGCTTTTCGGCTTCAGCCATTTTCTTGTCTCGCGACAAAATTACCTTTTCGTGCTCGGCCTTAAGTTCTATGAACTTTTCCTTAGCCTGAAGAATTTTATCCTTTTTTAATGCTTCGGCATCTATTTTTGCCTGCTTTAATATAGATTTTGATTCACTTTCTGCGTTGGCGATTAATTTAGATGCTTTCCCTTTCTCAAGGGACTTCGCAATAAAATAGCCTAGTATTAATCCTAATACCAATCCGCCAACAATATATAAAATTGTGTTAGTATCCATTTTAGTTAATTAGTTTAGTATATAAAAAAAGCCTACATCAGTTTTGGATTCTGTATAAACTCCTTAAAAACAAGTTTAGGGCTAACAAACTGATCAAGGATCCACTCGAGATACTGATTTACTGAAACAAATTCAGTATGAACAGCACTAATGGCTTGCTTTTACAATTTCAACTCACCCTTTTTAAAGAATTAACGTTGAGTTTATCAAAAAAATATAACTAATGTAGGCAGTAACCTTTTTGTATTTTAAAGAACTTACGAGTTAAATATGTTCATTTAAAAGATCATTCAAAGCCTCTAACTTTTGCTGAACTTCTTCATTTACATATTCTTTATCTATCGACTTTTGCTCTACCTGAGCCGCAAACTGAAGGGCACACATGGCCAATACATCTTGCTTATCTCTTACAGAGTAATTTTGCTCAAATTGTCCAATCATGGCCTCAATCTTCTTTGTTGCCTTTCGCAAACCTTCTTCTTGTTTTGGGTTAATTGTCAATGGATAGACCCTATTGGCAATTGAAAGTTTAATTTTTAACTGATCTGACATTTAGCCTAATTTACAACTTTATTCCGAGAGTTGGCCAATACAATGGTCTATATCTCTTATAAGTGCATTTATTTTGAGCTTAGTTTCTCGCTTATTTTCGTCACTACCGAGCATTGAATTTGCAATTTTGAGCGTTTCGTATTTATCAGCCCAAGAAGCGATTTCTTCTTGTTGCTCTAAAATTTTTTTCTGTTGTTGTTCTAACTGTTCAGAGAGCTTGGCATTAGTTTGCTTTAAGACCTCTTGTTTGTGCAAAACCTTGCTAATTTTATTCTCTAGAGCATCAACAATGTCTTCAATTTTACTCATTAAAGTAATTCAATACTATCGAAACAAAGTTAACATACCAAATGAAAAAACACAATTCTTTTACAATTATTTTTAGTTGACATAACATTGAGAGAATTAAAACGTTCAGAAAAATAATACAGATTTTAGGTTTGCAAATTTTAATCAAATTGATATTTTAGCTGTTTCAGCATCCGATATGAAAAAAATCCTGATTCTACTGCTACTACTTACATGTTCCGTACATGGACAATCAGAATATCCGCAAGATTACTTTAAAAATCCCTTGGATATCACTCTGGTACTATCTGGTACATTTGGTGAATTACGTTCCTCGCATTTTCATGCTGGTATCGACTTTAAAACGCAACAAAGACAAGGGCTTAAAGTATATGCATCGGCAGAAGGTTATGTGAGTAGAATAAAAATATCGCATTATGGCTATGGAAAAGCCCTTTACATTACCCATCCAAATGGATACACAACTGTCTACGGACACCTTCAAAAATTCTCTGATCGATTAGAAAAATATATCAAAGAATGTCAATACGAAAAGGAAAATTTTGAAGTAGAGGTTTTTCCCAGTTCTGATGAATTGAAGGTGGCATCCAATGAGGTTATTGCTTACTCAGGAAATACAGGAAGCTCTGGTGGACCGCATTTGCATTTCGAAATTAGGGATAATCAAGAACGCCCCATTAATCCAATGCTTTTCGGTATTAGCGCCAAAGATTCTAAACCACCTTTTGTGTCTGCAGTATATGCCTATCCTAAAGATGATGATGCCGTAATTAATGGGAAGAACAAAAGGATCCCGCTACGATTGATTCCTCAAAAAAACGGAAGTTATGACGTTGAAAATGTTACGGCTTATGGCAATATTGGTTTTGGAATTACCTCTTACGACAAACAGGACTTGGCTCCCAATAATAATGGTGTAAGTAATATTCAAACATTTTTCAACGGCAATAAAAGCTTGGAAATAGATTTTAAAAGATTCAGTTTTGATGAAACCAAACATATTAAACGACTAATCGATTATGCCTATTTTAAGGAAAAGAAGTCTAGAATTCAAAAACTATTCATTCAAAAAAATAATCCTTTAAGCCTATACAAAGATGCTTATGATAATGGTTATGTAAGAATAGAAGATAGCACATCGTCTGTGTACAAAGTTAGAATACGTGACTACGAGGGTAATGAGACTTGGGTAAATATACCTATTACAGGAAAATACGAAAAACTTAAAAAGGATATCGAAGACCATTCAGACAAAACTATCATCTACAATAATCAATCTACAGAACTTAAGTCTGGAAACATAGCAGTTAATTTTTATGAAAATACAGCTTATGAAGATGTTTTAATAGATTTTAAAGCCAATAGTGATACGCTATATCTTCATACCGATACAATTCCACTTCAAAAGAATTTTTATATCAATTACGATTTAAGCAATTACAAAGCCGAACATCTAGAAAAGGTGTTTATTGCAAAACTATATGGCTATCGTAAAAGACCCAGCTACATTAACACAAAACGCAAAGGAAATACCCTAAGTGCAGGAAGCAAAACCTTTGGCACATATACACTTGCAATGGACTCTGTTGCCCCAACGATAAAACCCGTTAATTTTCAGAACAAAAAATGGTTGAGTAAATACCGATATCTGAAAGTGAAAATCGATGATGACCTTTCTGGAATTAGCAAATATAGAGCAACAGTAAATGGAAAATGGATATTAATGGAGTATGATTATAAAACTAATATGCTGGTACACGATTTTAACGACAACATCGTTATAGATACTAAGAACGATTTAAAGATAATTGTTACCGATAATGTTGGAAATAGTTCTACATTTGAAGCAACATTTTTTAGGAAATAAAACTAAACTATTTGAAACGCATATATTTTATTGTTCTGCTTGGCTTACTTTTTTGTGGGCTTTCCTTCTCACAGTCTGCTATAATAAGAGGTGTTATTTTGGACGAATCCAATAATCCAATTGAAGATGTAAACATAAGAACCAATAGCGGTGAAGGGACTGCTAGTAATGAAAATGGGTTTTATGAATTAAGAATACCCTCTGATACAGAAGTTACAATAGAATTCACTCACCTTGGGCATAAACGCATTGTACAAAAGTTTAAATTAAAAAATGGACAGGAGTTAGAATACAATCCTGTAATGAAAGTTGAAGCAGAACAGATTGCAGAAGTTGTAATTTCTACAAATACCAGACAAAGCGAAGAAGGCGTTGTTACAATTTCCCCAAGAACTCTAAGAACAATCAAAGGTGCCCAACCAGGTATAGAAAATATCTTAAAAACCTTACCAGGTGTAAACATCTCAAACGAATTGAGTACGCAATATTCCGTACGTGGTGGAAATTTTGATGAAAATTTAGTGTATGTCAACGAAATTGAAGTTTATAGACCTTTTTTAATACGATCTGGAAATCAAGAAGGTTTGAGTTTTGTGAATACGGATCTAGTGCAAAATGTAAATTTCTCAGCTGGTGGCTTTCAGGCAAAATACGGCGATAAATTATCATCCGTATTAGACATTACCTACAGAAACCCTGTTAGCTTTGGGATTAGAACTGACCTCAGTCTGTTGGGTGGAAGTATTGCCGCCGAAACCGTTTCAAAGGATGGAAAATTCTCTGGAATAGCAGGAGTGCGCTACAGGGACAATAGCTTAATATTAAACAATCTAGAAACCGAAGGTAATGTAGAGCCGGTCTTTGCAGATGCACAAACATATTTGACGTATCGTTTTTCAGATAAATTCCATTTGAATTTTCTCGGTAACATTTCTCTGAATCAGTATAACTTTCAACCCGAAAACCGGCAAACTAATTTTGGAACGCTTCAAGACCCAGTGGCACTATTGGTGTTTTATGAGGGTAATGAAGAAGACGAATATGCGACTTATTTTGGAGCAATGAAGGCCAACTATTTTGTAAACAATGATCTTACCCTGAAGCTTATAGGTTCTGCATATCACACAACAGAACAAGAGTACTTCGATATTTTTGCCCAATACCGCTTAGGTGAAGTTAATACTAATATTGGTGATGAGAATTTAGGTGAAGTAGAATTTAGTGAAGGTATAGGTTCCCAACTACTACATGCCAGGAATGATCTAGATGCTTTTATCGTTAACATTGAACATCGAGGGGATTATAAAATTGATAAAGAGTCGACCGTAGAATGGTCGGTAAAATATACACATGAAGATATTAGAGATCGCCTAGTGGAGTACGAAGTCATTGACTCTGCTGGTTTCAACATTCGTCCTCCTAATTTTAGTCTTCCTAATGAGCAACCTTACGAGCCGTTTTCGGGACCATTAACTGCTTTTGAAGATATTAGAAACACTAACTATGTGAAAATAGATCGACTTCAAGCCTTTGCACAATATAGTAAGCGAACCGAATGGGGAAACAGTGAAGTGTTTTATAATGCAGGTATTAGAATTCATAATTGGACGGTAAATGTAGACGAAACCGAAACCGATATTTTAAATGATGATGGTGTGACATCTGCTACACAAACGGTATTTAGTCCTAGAGCTCAATTTGCCATTAAACCAGATTGGGACAAAGATATGCTCTTCAGGATAGCAGGTGGTCTATATTATCAGCCACCATTTTACAGGGAATTACGCGATTCTTCTGGAGTAGTACAGCCCGACGTAAAGGCACAGAAATCATTTCATGTGGTCATTGGTAACGAATACAGTTTCAAAATATGGGACCGCCCTTTTAAATTGGTCACCGAAGCATATTACAAAGGATTAACCGATGTTAACCCTTATACCGTTGAGAATGTTAGGATTAGATACAGAGCTAGAAATAATGCCGAAGCTTATGCCTATGGTTTAGACATGCGTTTAAATGGCGAGTTTGTGCCTGGAACAGAATCTTGGTTTAGTTTTGGATACCTTAAGACCGAAGAGAATATTGATAATCGCGGCTATATTTCTAGACCCACAGATCAACGCTTAAAGTTTGGTGCTCTATTTCAAGATTATGTCCCGAATATGCCAGATTTAAAGATGTATCTTAACTTGGTTTACAATACTGGAGTGCCTGGTGGATCGCCAAGTTATGCCGATCCTTACGATTTTCAGATACGTTTGCGCGATTATAGACGTGCGGATTTAGGAATTTCCCTAGAACTTGTAAATCCTACAAAAACCTATAATTCGAAATGGAAAAGGGCATTTAAAGAACTAGCTATTGGTTTTGAAATCTATAATATGTTCAATAATCAAAATACCATAACCAATACTTGGGTCAGGGATGTGTATACGCAGCGCCAGTTTGCCATTCCAAACTTTTTAACTCCTAGAGTGTTTAATGTAAGGTTGTCTGCTAGATTTTGACATTTTCTAGGTGATTATATCATAAATTAGGGTAATTTTTTGGCGAAACAACTTAAATCCTCGTTGTACTACAATCCAAAAAGCAATAAAATTTATAAATTTGTAACCGTCTAATTTACTTTAGGTTACCCTACTAAGCTACAGTTGTTAATTTTTTAAAGCATGAAATATTCCCTCATCGCATGCCTATTGCTATGTTTTGGTATAGCATCTGCTCAACTAAGTGTACAAAATGATGCCTTTGTTTTTGTAAACGATCAAGTTTTATTTGTTAATGATGATGTTAATCTTGATGATGCCAACTCTTCATTATATTTAAGAAACGAAGCTCAATTATTACAAGGAACTGGTACAACCGGAAATTCTGGAGTTGGCCGATTAAGCATTTATCAAACCGGCACTGTTAATCAATGGAGTTACAATTACTGGTGTTCTCCAGTAGGTAACAACTCTGCACTTAATGGCAACGAAGATGCTAGAGTAGCATTATTAAACGACGCAACGGGTCTTACAACCTCAGTCCCAGCATTATTTACAGGTGGTTTTAACGGAATTGCAACTCCTTTAACAATATCTGATCGTTGGTTGTGGACTTTCCAAACATCAACTTCCTATTCAGACTGGGTATATGTAGGGTCTACTGGCGCCATAAATCCAGGACTAGGATTTACTATGAAAGGAAATGGAACTGGAATCACTGGAAGTCAATTGTATGACTTTAGAGGTAAGCCAAACAATGGCACAATTTCCAATCCTGTATCTGCCGGAGATTTTACTCTGGTAGGAAATCCATACCCCAGCGCCATGGATTCAGCTGCTTTCATCCACGATTCGGATAATGCAAATGCTATTGAAGATACTCTATTCTACTGGGAACAAGATGGAACTATTGCGTCACATACACTTGTAGATTATGTAGGTGGTTATTCAGAATTCACTATAAATCCAGCAGGAACTGTTATTACTACAGCACCTGCAGTATTTTTTACTTATGATGAGCAAGACAATGTTCTTCCTTTGCCACCACCAGGTGCTAATGGAACAAAATTGGCAAGACGTTACATTCCTATTGGACAAGGTTTTATGGTACAGGGAATTGCAGGAACTACGGGTACAGTTAGAGCAAAAAATTCGCATCGTGTTTACGAAAAAGAAGGTACTGACAGCTTCTTTTTCAGAAATTCTAATCCTGGTTTAGATTATCAAGAAAATGGCCTTACACTTGTACCAGATGACTATAAGCGTTTTAGGGTCAACGTTGATTTTACCGTTGGCGAAAGTCAATATACGAGACAAGTAGTTCTTAATTTTCATGATTCGGCAACTTTCGATCACGATAGAGGATTAGAGTTAATGCGCTCTGATAATTATGCTTCGGATGCTTATTTTACTTTAAATGATAAATCTTATTCAGGACAAGCTTATCCATTTAGTGAAACATTAACCATACCATTGATTGTAGATATCGAAGAACAGCAACCCTTGCGCTTTAGAATATTCGATGTCCAGAATTTTGATGATTCCCAAGGTATTTATATCCATGATATTGAAAATGAGCTCTATATAGACTTAAGACACCAAGATTACGATCTAAATATAGAACCAGGTCATTACACAGATCGCTTCGAAATTGTATTTGTAGCTGGAGAGACTTTAAGCATTGACAATTTTGATATCAGTAACTTGAGTATTATTCAAAATAATGATATTCAACTTTTAAATGTCATTAATCCAAATGGCACAGATGTAAGATCTATTGAAGTATTTGATGTTGCAGGAAAGCTTATGATTAATAAGGCGTATAGCTCAGTATTAAATCAGTACGAGCTTTCTACTGCTAAACTTAGTGATGGCGTTTATATTGTTAATGTCACTTCGGATGCCAATACGGTAAAATCAAAAAAGATAATTGTTAAGCATTAACAAAATCATTTAGTACATCTACCACATAATCTATATCTTCTCTAGAAGTAAAAATGCTAAAGGAGAAGCGCACAGATGGTTGTCTTAACTTATCCTCACTTAGTATAGCAGATAGCACATGGGATTGCTGACTGCTTCCACTTTGGCAAGCACTTCCCTTAGAACATGCTATACCTTTAAGATCGAGCTGAAACTGCAACATTGGTGCTTTTTCGGGTGCAATAGGTAAACACACATTTACTAAAGTATAGGTACTGTTTTCCATATCTTCGCATACGCCATTAAAACTAACACCTGGTATGCTTTCCTTCAATTTTTCAATAAAGTAAGCCTTAATATCGGTGATGTACTTTCGCTCTTTATCTAAATTTTCATAAGCCGTTTTTAAAGCTTCGTCCATTCCTACAATATTATGGATAGCTTCCGTCCCTGCTCTATAACCTCGCTCCTGCTCACCACCAAAGATTAAAGGCTTAAGTCCTGACTCTTTTCTAACATAACAAAAACCAACGCCTTTTGGCCCATGGAACTTGTGGGCACTAGCTGCAAAAAAATCTAGTTGAATCAGTTGTAGGTCCAAATCAAAATGTCCTACAGACTGTACGCAATCTGAATGAAACAATGCACCATGATTTTTACATAGCTCAGCTACACGGTGAATATCCAAAATATTTCCAATCTCATTATTGACGTGCATTAGACTAACAATAGGTTGTTTTGCACCTTTTAGCAAGACTTCTAAATGACTGTAATCAATCGATCCGCAATCGTCCAAATCAACAAAGCTTAAGGCAATGCCATATTCTTTCTGCAACTGTTCTGAGGTATGCAAAACGGCATGGTGTTCAATTGTAGATGTAATAATCTCAGTACATCCTAAATCTCTTACAGCACTTCGCAATGCCAGATTATCAGCTTCAGTACCTCCTGAAGTGAACACAATCTCTGAAGCAGAAGCATTGAAATAATTGGCAATATTTTTTCGGCATTGTTCTAAAAGTGCTTTAGACGAACGTCCAAAGCTATGCGTTGATGATGCATTACCAAAATTATGCTTTAAAACTTCGGTCATTCGCTCAATAACCTGCTCGCGAACCGCAGTGGTAGCTGCATTGTCTAAATAAACTTGCTTCATGCTGCAAAAATATCGCAAATAAAATTATTTAGACAATGCTGCGTTATAATTTTACAAATCCATTATTTTTGCTCAAAATGTAAGCTTATGACGCGTTGGTTCTATACAATCCTATTTTTACTTTTATTAATCTCTTGCGATGACGGTGACATTATAACTGTTGAACTAGAATTTGACATGGATCTAGAGCGATGCGAAAATGACATTGACTCTTATTTAATATATGACCTAAGAGAAGATCCTAATGAATCGTTATCGCTTATCATACCTAGAACTACTGACAATGAGTTGTTATTTACTGAACCGACACCTTCAAATATGCCTACAACATTGACCATAAATGGCACAACCGTAAGATTTATTTACCGAACCTATAACAGAGCCGTCGTTAGTTCAGGAGCAAACCAAGAGCTATGCGATGTGGTACCTCCTGCTGATTTAACAATTCTTCAGGATTTTGAAGCTACTACTGGATCAGTAGATGTAACGGTTACTATTGAAGATGACGATAATGATGGCATTTCCAGTGAAGATGAAGGTCGTGGTGAAATGGACGAAAATGGTAATTATCCTAATGCTCTAAATACTGATGGTGATGCATTTCCAGATTATTTAGACGAGGACGATGACAATGATAATGTAAAAACCATAGATGAGATTGACACTAGTAATGCTGATGGTGATGGCAACCCTGCTACCAATCCATTAGACACAGATAATGATGGAACACCTGATTATTTAGATACGGATGATGATGGAGATGGTGTAGCAACTATTGAAGAAGATGCAGATGGCGATTTCAACCCAAGAAATGACCTCAACACAAATTCTGAGGGAGAACTAGTAGCACATTACCTTAACGATTTAGAGACTACAAACTATGGTTCTCCTGGGTTAACCGATAACAATATCTATACAAGGACAGTAAATACAAGTTTTCTAGTAAGAGACATAAATTTAGAAATCTTTACAGCAACAGAAGTCAACTTTGGAACACTAATTACGTCTTTTGAATTATCAACAATTGATTAAGGTTGAATATTCTGTAAGATTCTAACCTCTGTTGCCCCGATGCCATAGGTTTTGTAATCTGCATCATAGAACTGTACATTATTATATCTACCAAGTAAAGTTTCTAGCTCTTGCCTCAGTACCCCCTCTCCTACGCCATGGATAAAGACCATTTTTGGAATTCGTTTTCTTATAGCAAATTCTAACTGTTGCCTTGCCGTGTCTAACTGTAAGTTAAGCATATCAAAATTAGTCATGCCCTTAGTAGAATCGGTTAAATGATGAATGTGTAAATCCACCTCAAACTTTGGCACATGACGTTCTTTCGGTTTTACTGCAATAGAGGGGTTTCTCCGTGTTACTTCCTTCTCTTTTTTTACTAATTCGATATCTTCATCATAAATTACACTATCTAAATTATTTTTAGAGGATGTAACCATCAACTCACTTTTATCAAACTGAAACTCAAACCCATCAGTAGTCTCAAGGATGATGGATTCTTCTAAAACCCTTATCACTACACCACTTACATTATCATCTATAGTTTCTACTAAATCACCTACTTTAATCTTCATCTAACTCTTCATTTTTAACAAATGTTTCTTCCTCTTGCTTATCATATTTGCTCGGAATATTTCTCGACGTCCTATAAATACCAAACATTAACAGTACTATTCCGCCTATTAACAAATAGGTATTTTGCTGCGCTTCTGCTTGTGCATATATGGCAATCATTCCACCTGCAACAATACAAATAAAATTTATGGTTCTAGAAA
The DNA here is from genome assembly GCF_028282165.1 of Winogradskyella sp. Taxonomy (GTDB): domain Bacteria; phylum Bacteroidota; class Bacteroidia; order Flavobacteriales; family Flavobacteriaceae; genus Winogradskyella. The sequence goes on from NZ_JANQIM010000015.1 coordinate 55,683, forward strand.
TACTCATGGAATTGATTTTTTATACAAAAATAAGATTTAGAACAATTATCAATGCTTCGTATTTAACAAATCCGTAATTTAGCGTTATGTATTTCTTAATTAAAGGGCTAGAAGAGTATATGATGCCATGCTTAAACAAGAAGCTATTTGGCTTTGAATGTATGGGTTGTGGATTGCAGCGTTCTATAGCCTTATTGCTTAGAGGACAAATTGTTGAGTCCTTTATGATGTACCCTGGTCTTTATACATTAATCGCCTTATTTGGGTTTATTGGTATCAATACCTTTAAGAGCTTTAAAAGCGGCAATAAAATAATTACTATCTTGGCTATACTGAATGTGATTGTTATCGTAGGCAGTTATTTTCTCAAACTTTATCTTAAATAAATTTATTATGGAACAACAAAAATTACCTAATGCTACCACATCGATTGTACTCGGAAGTATTTCTTTTATATGCTGCTGTTTTAGTGCTGGTATTGGTGGGCTTATTTTATCTGGTATTGCATATTTTCTTGCAAAAAAAGATGAAAAACTCTATGCAGAACAACCTGATTTATACAGCAACTTTAGTCAAGTTAAAACTGCAAAAATCATTGCCATAATTGGTCTTGTATTGGCTATAATAGCTTTAGGTATGTCTATATATTCCATTGTGGCAGCTGGTGGCTGGGAAGGTTATATGGAACAGCAACGAGAAATTTACAAACAAATGGGTATTGAGATTTAATATCTATTTAATAACCTAATAAAAAAAAGCGATTCTACATGTAGAATCGCTTTTCATTTCTATAAATCTAAAATCCTAAACTTCAAATTCCTTTAAAGTTTTAATTATGATAGATACACATTCTAACAATTGATCTTCAGTCATCACCAAAGGAGGCGCAAAGCGAATAATATTGCCATGAGTTGGTTTTGCCAACAAACCATTGTCCCTTAGCTTTAGACAAATGTTCCATGCGGTATCACTATCCTCATCATCATTAATGACAATAGCATTTAATAATCCTCTACCTCTTACCGAGCTAACAATAGTACTATTGTTAATGTATTTATTCATTTCAGCTCTAAAGACTTTGCCCAAATAATCGGCGTTCTCTGCTAATTCTTCATCCTTTACAACTTCTAATGCGGCTATGGCTACTGCTGCGGCAACAGGATTTCCACCAAAGGTACTACCGTGATTCCCTGGCTGTATAACATTCATAATCTCATTACTGGCCATAACTGCCGATACTGGATACAGCCCACCACTTAAAGCTTTTCCCAAAACCAAAATGTCTGGTTTAACATCTGGCGTGCCTGAACAATCCTTATTGGGGCATGTACAGTTTCCGCAGGTTGCCAAAAGTCTACCTGTACGTGCTATACCTGTCTGCACCTCATCAGCTATAAACAGCACGTTGTACTTTTCACAAAGTGCTTTTGCCTCAATTAAATAGTTTTCACTTGGTACATAGACCCCTGCTTCACCTTGAATGGGCTCTACCATGAAACCTGCAATATTAGGATTACTGCTCAATACGGCTTCTAATTCTTGCAAATTATCAAATTCAACCTTTATAAATCCATCGGTATATGGTCCAAAGTGTTTTCGGGCAACGGGATCGTTAGAAAACGAAATAATTGTTGTTGTTCTGCCATGAAAATTGTTTTTGCAAACAATAATCTCGGCCTTATTAAGATCAATTCCTTTAACTTCATAAGCCCATTTTCTACAAAGCTTTAAAGCAGTTTCTACGGCTTCTGCCCCAGAATTCATCGGTAACATCTTATCGAACTTAAAATATTCTGTGGCATACTTCTCATAGCGTCCAAGCATGTCGTTATAAAATGCCCTAGATGTTAAGGTTAATCGCTGCGCCTGTTGGGTCAAAGCGTTTACAATTTTAGGGTGGCAATGCCCTTGGTTTAAAGATGAGTAAGCGGATAGGAAATCGTAATATTTTTTACCCTCTACATCCCAAACAAAAACTCCTTCACCTTTACTCAATACTACTGGCAAGGGATGGTAATTTTGTGCTCCATATTTGTTTTCTAGTGCCATCGCTTCTTGCGATGAAATGTGGTCTAAAACAGCCATTTTAATAAAATTTTAATAATGAATAAAATAACCATTCCTGCTCTACCTTTATTCCTTCAAGGACTTTGCGTACCATTTTTTGAAGTTATGGTGAAGCCCTGAAAAAGCAGCGTGGGAGAGAAATCATCCCTAGATATTGGCAAATTACTAAATATTCCTCTCTCTTAAAAACTTACTCAGAAATTTTTCCAGACAGCGACGAGACTTGTAGCTCTAAACGCTTAATTTCCCTAATGATGGCTTTCTTATCCATTTGCATCCAAGAAAATAACTTAAGCATACTTGAGGCCATCAAAGCCAAAGTCCCAAAAACTCCCCATTTAATCAGGTCATTTGTGGCTTCAACTTCAAAAAATTGAATGGCGCAATAAATGAACAATCCAAAGAAAATGAGCTGTACAATCGACATCACATAAACGACCCAACTATTCTTTCCCTTAAATATACCGAAGACCATTTGCCAAAGGTTTTGTTCATCTAACTCGTCATAGAATTTAGCTTCTTCTTCTGTTAACGTCTCTTTAATTAATTTGTCGATGTCTTCCATATTAGTTTTCATAATTACTGTTTTTTAAAATTGTTTTTATTTTTTCTCTTGCGTGGAACAGTCTAGATTTGGCTGTTCCAATTGATATTTCAAGCAAATCACTTATCTGTTTTAGACTGTAGGATTGTAAGTAGAAAAGCCTAATGACCGTACTTTGGTTTTTTGGTAACTCATCTACCGTTTTTAAGAGCAGTTGTTTAAGTTGTTCTTTTTCTGAATTATTACCACTAACACTTTTAATTTCTACTTCATGGTTAATGGTATTATTTCTATTTTTTGCTTGTAATCGTAACCAATCCGTAGATTTATTACATACAATCCTAAAGGCCCAATATTTGAACCGTTTAGGATCCTTGAGCTTATCTATCTTGTCAATTATAGTTGTCCAGCTATCCTGGGCAATGTCCTTAGCAGCATCTTTATCATTAACCATCCAATAGGCCTTATTACAGAATTGTTTGTGCCAACGCTTCACTAAAGCTGCCAATGCTTTTTTATCACCAGCCTTAAAGGCTTCAACTAAAACTTCATCTATATGTTCGTCTGTTTTCAATCAAAGGTGAATTATCCGTGTATTAATATTTACGACTCTTATATTATAAAGACGAAAAAGAATTAAAAAGGTTCAATTTTATTTCAAACTACTTAAAGATAGTTGAAAATGCCATTATTTTTTTCTTTAGGATGAAGCTTTGACTTAAGTAGAATACAAAAATTCATGTACTTTTGCACTCAAATTTTAAGCAACAGTGCCAAAACGAGAGCGCAATAAATTTGTAAAACGAGGACAAGTCATCGATATCCTAATCGAAGATTATGCCTTTGGCGGAAAAGGCATTGGACGTATTAGAAACGAACTTGGTGAGTTTGTTGTTTTTGTACCCAATACACTTCCTGGTCAATTGGTTAAGGCTCAGGTAAAAAAATCGAGTAAAACATATGCAGAATGTAAATTATTGGATGTGTTAAAACCATCAGATGACGAAATCGAAATGCCTTACCAAGATATTCCTGGTGCACCATACATTAAGCTTCCTGTCAGAATACAACACACCTATAAAAAAGATAGCACATTAGAGCTTTTTAAACGTATAGGAAAAGTAACAGACATTGAAACTAAGTTTGATGAATTTGTGAGTTCGCCAAATACATTTCATTATCGCAATAAAATGGAATACGGATTTTCCGCTATTGGCTATAATAAAGATCTGAAAAAGGATGTGGATGAGTTTACGCTTGGTTTTAAAAGACGAGGTCTATGGTGGTGTGGTGAAAATCTAGATAAGGATTCGGGGTTATTTGATTCAGAATTAGAAAACAATCTTAAAACGATTAGAGGCTATTGTGAGGATACAGGTTTAGCAGCATGGCATGCGCCAAGAAAAGAAGGCTTTTTCCGTTATTTTGTTGTTCGTAAGTCATACAAAACCAATCAGCTTTTATTCAATTTAGTGACCACCTCCTATGACTTGTCAAAATTTAGTTTAGATAAGTTTGCAAACTTATTAGTAAAACTTTTCGGAAATCGAGTAGCTGGTGTATTGCACACTATTAATGATGAAATTGGTGATAGAACCATTGCAACAACCGGAAGTATTAGTCTAGTTTATGGTGAGGATAAGATTATAGAAGAACTTCTTGGGCTAAACTTTGAGATTAGCATGAAGAGTTTTTTTCAAACCAATCCAAAATGTGCAGAAAAGCTATATAGTAAAGTAGTGGATTACGCTCTGGAAGATAAAAATGCTGTGGATAATTCTGTGGTATTAGATCTGTTTTGTGGTACAGGTACCATCGGACAAATAATAGCTAGCAAAGCTCATAATGCTAAAATCATAGGCGTAGACATTGTTGCTTCTGCCATTGAAGATGCAAAAGAAAATGCAAAACGAAACAATATTGAAGGCTTAGAGTTCTATACTGCTGATGTTGGTAGATTCTTAAATCAGCATCCAGAATACATCAATAAAATACGAACGCTTATTTTAGACCCGGCACGTGCTGGCATTGCTCCCAAAACGCTAAAAAAAATAATAAACCTCAATGCGAAACGTTTGGTTTATGTATCTTGTAACCCTGCCACACAAGCAAGAGATACAGAGCAATTAATACTTGCTGGTTATCAAATAAAAAAGTTAAGTTTAGTGGATCAGTTTCCCCATACAGCTCATATTGAGACTGTTGTTTTGTTTGAGAGAAAGTAATTCTGTTAATTTGCTGATTTGTTTATTCGAATATGAAAATATACTCATTTGAAAAGCTCGATGTTTGGCAAGAATCGATTACTCTAGTTAAAGCCATCTATAGCTTAACCGAATCATTCCTAAATGAAGAAAAGTTTGGATTAATTAGTCAACTAAGGAGAGATTCAATATCTATATCTTCCAATTTAGCAGAAAGAACTTCGAGAAAAACACAAAAAGATAAAGCTCATTTCTCTACTATTTCTTTTAGTTCTGCAATGGAGGTCTTAAATCAATTAATAATTAGTAAAGATTTAGGCTTTATATCTAAGAATGATTATATATTAGCCAGAAATAAAATTGAAAAAATAACTAATATGCTTAATGCGTTAAGAAGTTACCAACTCAACAAATAAACGCATCAGCCTTTTATGCATACATCAAATAAAATAATAACTATAGCGGTTTTGGCCTTATTCCTTGCAATCGGAATGATATTACAAAGTTGCGAACGCGACGATATTTGTGCCGAAACTACACCTACTACACCACGTCTTTTGATTGAGTTCTATGATGTTAATGATACGGATGAGTTAAAAAGTGTTGCAAGATTAACGGCATATGGTGAAGGTTTGGTTACTGACGAAGCAGGTATGCCAACTGAACCAACAGAGAATAATATCGACGGTACTATTATATTTAATTCTAATGCCAATGTTATTGAGCTACCCTTATTAATTGGAAATGAAAACGAGATTACAACATCGCGATTCATTTTAGAAAAGGACACCAATTTACGCTTAGATGAAGATGATACTACCGTTTCTAACGTAGATATTATTGAGGTGTCTTATTCATCCGAGTTTGTTTATGTTTCAAGAGCTTGTGGCTATAAAAGTATCTTCAACAACTTAGACATAAATTTTGAAGCCAGCGATGGCAGTACTTGGATAAGCAATATAGAAACAGTCGTTACAATTGTAGAAAATGAAAACACAGCACATGTACGTATCTTACATTAAAAGCACTATCATATTGCTGTTGCTTTCTACAACAATGGCTTTATCGCAAGAGGAGAATAATACTGTAAGAGATACCCTTATTTACAAACAAAAGTATGGTTTAAGATTAGGTGCAGACATGAGCAAGTTAGCTCGTACTTTTATAGATGATAATTATACTGGTTTTGAGATTATGGGCGATTATCGCCTAACAAAACGGATTTATTTAGCTGGTGAAATTGGCAATGAGGAATTTACTACAGACAACGAAGTACTCAACAATACGACATCGGGAAGCTATATTAAAGGTGGTGTTGACTTAAACTTCTATAGAAACTGGTTAGATATGGAGAATATGATCTATATAGGTTTTAGAGGTGGTGCAAGCACATTTAGTCAGACCTTAAATAGTTATAATATTTACAATGTAAACAACCAGTATTGGAATCAACAATTCACTGTTGAGGAAGGTACAGAATTTGACGGTCTAACAGCCTTTTGGGTAGAGATAATTGTTGGTCTGAAAGCAGAATTGTTCAACAACTTCTTCGCCGGTATTAATGCCCAACTAAAAGGTTTAATAACAGAAACTGCACCTGATGGTTACGAAAATCTTTACATCCCTGGCTTCAACCGCACCTACGATAGCGGCCGTTTTGGTGTGGGGTTTGGGTTTAATTTATCGTACTTAATTCCTATCTTCAAAAAAGACAAAGTCGTCGTTCAAGAGAAGGAAGCTGAATAAATGAGGCTTTAAATGATGCCTTTCTTTTTTATGGTCTTCATAAAATTGTCTTTCATGCGCTTACTTATGACGAGCTTATGGTCTTCAATTTTAATTTGGTTCCCATTTATTTCCTTAATATGATTTAAATTAATTATATGAGATCTATGAATGCGTATAAAGTCATCGCTAGGCAAAAGCGTTTCCATAAATGATGTCGTTTGTAACGCCAGAATAATATCTTCATTGGTATAAATCCTAACATATTCGCCGTAACTTTCCGTAAATAATATATCATCAAAATTAACTTTTACCATTTTACGATTCGTTTTAATGAAGACGTACTGGCTTTGGTTATCTAGAGATTCCTTACTTTTAGTACTAAATTCAATCAATTCCTTTGCTTTGTCTATAGCCTGATAAAATCGCTGAAAAGAGAAAGGCTTTACCAAATAATCTACCACATCGAGATCATAACTCTCCAAAGCATATTCTGAATAAGCGGTAGTGAAAATGGTAACAAGCTTATCCTTAAGCATTTTTTGAAGGTCGATACCAGTTAGATCATCCATTTGAATATCGCTCAATAAAATATCCACGTGTCCAGCATCTATAATGGACTTTGCTTCAAGTACGTTACTGGCTTTACCAATAACTTTTAGTGTTTCAATTTTATTACAATACGACTCTAAAAGTGTTCTTGCAGGCTCTTCATCATCTAATATTAATACATTTAGTAATTCCATTTAGTAATTATAACTATTTATCGTTTACGCATTAAAGGGATTTCTAACTGTAAATAGTAAACATTGTTCTCAATATTTTCCTTCATTATATAATCATTTTCATACAATAGTTTTAATCGCTTTTTAATATTTTCCAAACCCATACCACTATAGTTTAATAGTGTACTATTAGATTTTTTCTTTATTGTATTTGATATAGAAAATACTAAATCATGCTTTTTTACTACTGATGCATCAATCTTTATGAAGCCACCTTTGTTACTCAAAGTATCTGAATGCTTACAAGCATTTTCTACCAAGTTGATCAAAATCAATGGAGCCACTAAATGATACCCTCTATTATTTTGATAGTGGAATATAACATTATTTTGAGCTGACATTTTCATGCGATGAATTTCTAATAAGTTCTCTATAGCTTCAATTTCTTTATTTAGTTCTACAGTATCACTGTTACAGTCATAAACCATAAAGCGCAAAATACCAGAGAGTTTTTCTAACATAGGCGCTGTTTTTTCATTACCAGTTTGTGCGTAAGAATAGATATTGTTTAGTGTATTGAACAAGAAATGAGGGTTGATCTGAGAACGCAAAAAATTGAGTTCGGCTTTTAATTTTTCTACCTTTAATTCATCCTCTTTCTCACGTTGTAGATACCAATTATGTACAAAATAGAACATACTCGATATAATAATAAAAAGTAATAGCTGAAGAACATTATATACAATAGAATCCCAATAACTATGAGTAATAGGATAATCAAATGGTAAATTATTATCCAGAAAAGCAAAGGTAAAACCAACAATAAACACTGTTACTATGGTCGAAAACAAATATTTAAAGTAGTTCTTATTGACTAGTATTGGCAATAGTTTAAAATAGTGAAAATACACAATGGCGGCCATTGCTATCGTATCACTTAAACCAAATACAAAAGCAGGCCAAAACCCTACAGTGCCGATGTCATATACAATTGTTGAACTCAAATAGATCAGCCATATGGTCATCTGAACTATAATACTATATTTTCTGAAGCTTTTAATCGCCAAATCTTTCAACAAAATTTTGATAACAAGTTTATATATTTTTAGTCAGCTTGTACAAGAAATCTCATAAATGATAGCAACAATCCGATGAGCGTAACCGTTTGTTCTATAAATAGTAGCTAAAAACTGGGAGCAGGCGTTCATAAAAAACTATCCACCACTTATAGAACTAAAATAACCGCTTATTGAATTTTGTAGTTTTTTGGGAGCCATAATTATACCTTCGAATAAAATTATGATATAAAACACAATTCGTTATCTCATGGAGAATCGACTCAAATGGGAAATTAAAGCTAATTTGTTTAAAAACTAAGGCTTATGACTAGAAAAGAATTTATAAAGGTGTGTGGATTGTTAGGTATTTCATTACCTCTACAATCCGTAATGTCCTCATGTAGCAGTTCTAATACCAATTCCAGTAATAATAATTCACCTGAATCGGTGATTATTATTGGGGCAGGACCTGCTGGTATGGCTGCTGGTTATTTGCTCGCTCAGCAAGGCATCAATTTCCAAATCATTGAGGCCAACCCAACTTTTGGTGGACGCATAAAGCATAATACTTTATTTTCGGATTTTCCTATTTCCATGGGTGGTGAATGGATTCATGTTTCTAGTTCAATTTTACCTGAAATTGTTAATG
>NZ_JANQIM010000037.1 GCF_028282165.1 Winogradskyella sp.
AGGGCAATCGTATAATTCCCTTTTGGGTAAGCTAATTGTGTTGCCCTTAAAATTACTTCGGAAATTTTTACAAAAACCTGATAATTATCATATTGTATAGTTTTCACCTACAAAGATACTGCTCAAAACGTCCTGTGAAATGCGTCTTTAGCCAAGTACCGCCTTGGGTGAGGGAACCGCTGTTCTGAATGCGTAAAAATAAGTTATTACCTACATTTTAATTGGACTAAATAAATAGTAGGTTTGGATGGGTTTAAGTTCTTTTGTATTTTAAATTATCTAAAAAACCATAAATCATCTAATGGCCTTTTCACTACAATCTCACTAAAGCACTTAATCATCATTGCCTTTAGGTCATCTATATTTTTTGGGCTTCATTAAAAAAGAAAATCCTTATTCAAAAAAGAATAAGGATTTTAAACTCAAGCAATAGAATTAAATCATAATACATTATCCATAATCTCTTGAACGACTTCAGGATTTAACAATGTACTGGTATCACCAAGGTTACTGGTGTCCTTAGAGGCTATTTTTCTCAAAATACGTCTCATAATCTTACCTGATCGTGTTTTAGGCAAACCAGAAGTGAATTGAATTTTATCGAGTTTGGCTATTGGTCCAATACGATCGGTGATTAACTGATTGATTTCCTTTCTCACATTATCGTGCTGCCTTGTTTCTCCAGTATCCTTCAAGGTAATATAACCATAGAGGGCGTTCCCTTTAACATCATGCGGGAACCCTACAATGGCAGACTCTGCTACCGCATTATGCTCATTAATGGCGTCTTCAATTGGCGCGGTTCCTAAATTATGTCCTGAAACGATAATAACATCATCTACCCTACCTGTAATTCTGTAGTAACCTACCTCATCCCTTAAGGCACCATCCCCTGTAAAGTACATATTCTCAAAAGCCGAAAAATAGGTGTCCTTGTAGCGTTGGTGATTGCCCCAAATGGTTCTTGCCATAGATGGCCACGGAAACTTTATGCATAAGCGACCATCTACCTGATTCCCTTTTATTTCTTTGGCATTTTCGTCCATTAAGGCTGGTTGAATACCAATAAATGGTAAAGTGGCGTAAGTAGGCTTTGTTGGTGTGGAGAACGGGATTGGTGTAATCATAATTCCACCTGTTTCGGTCTGCCACCAAGTATCTACGATAGGGCTTTTCTTTTTACCTATATTATCATTGTACCAATGCCATGCTTCTTCGTTGATTGGCTCTCCAACAGAGCCCAGTACTTTTAGTGATGATAAATCGTATTTCTCTACGAGTTCTGTACCATGCTTAGCCAATGCTCTAATAGCTGTTGGTGCGGTATAGAATTGATTCACCTTATGCTTCTCGACAATATGCCAGAAGCGTCCAAAATCGGGATAACTTGGTACGCCTTCAAACATCACCGTTGTAGCGCCGTTACATAATGGCCCATAAACAATATAGCTATGTCCAGTAATCCAACCGATATCTGCCGTACACCAATATACATCTTCTTCACGATATTGAAATACATTTTTGAACGTGTATGCTGTGTAAACCATATACCCTCCTGTGGTATGCAGCATCCCTTTTGGCATTCCTGTTGAACCCGAGGTATATAAAATGAACAATGGATCTTCGGCATCCATAATTTCAGCCGTAAACTCGCGATAAGCTTCGTCTAATAAAGGTTGAAGCCACTCGTCGCGACCTTCTTTCATGGTGATATCAGAATTGATGCGCTTGGCCACTAAAACCGATTCCACACCAGGACAATCCTCTAAAGCTTCATCTACGATGCCTTTTAAGTCTATAGTCTTTGCGCCTCGATACGACCCATCAGAACAGATGACCATTTTGGCATCACAATCATTAATTCGAGTGGATAATGCTGTGGCCGAAAACCCTGCAAATACCACAGAATGAATGGCGCCAATACGAGCACAGGCCAAAACAGCGACCGCCAATTCTGGTATCATAGGGAGATAAATGCACACACGATCTCCTTTTTTGATGCCTTTATCATGCAGCACATTGGCAAATTTACAAACGCGATCGTATAATTGCCGATATGTAATATGTTCAGCTGGATCACTTGGATCATTAGGTTCAAATAGAATGGCTGTTTTGTCGCCTCTTGTATGCAAATGTCTATCGAGACAGTTCTCGGTAATATTCAGTTTAGCGCCCTCAAACCATTTGATTTCTGGTTTTTTAAAGTCCCAACTCAATACATTATTCCATTTTTTGCGCCATTCAAAATGCTCTTCAGCAATTTCTTCCCAAAAGGATTCTGGATTAGAGGTTGATTTTCTATAAACCTGAAAGTATTCTTCAAAGTTTTTAATATGGTAATTACTCATGATTGATTATGTTTTTATGTATTCCTATTTGATTTTTTTTATAAACGGATTCAATTTCTGAAATTATAGCGGCATCGTCAATAGTTGATGGCACATTATACTCTAAGTCATCACAAATGTTTCTCAACAATTTACGAAGAATTTTTCCTGAGCGTGTTTTTGGTAAACGTTTTACGGCAAAAACGTCCTTAAATGAAGCGACCGCTCCTATTTCGTGGCGTACATCTTGAATAATTTCTTTTGAAATAACACTTTCGTCTTGTATTTCACCTGCTTTTAAGACCACTAAACCCAATGGCTTCTGCCCTTTTAAATCGCAATGCACGCCAAATACAGCACATTCTGCCACCGCCTTATGAGATGCAACGATTTCCTCCATTTCTGCGGTCGATAAACGATGACCGGCAACATTGATAATATCATCCACACGGCCTGTAATAAATATATAGCCATCTTCATCCTTAAAACCACCATCACCAGAAAAGTAGTAACCAGGAAACTTATTGAGATAACCTGATTTAAAACGCTCGGGATTACCCCAAAGGTTTAACAACGTTCCTGGTGGTAATGGCAGTTTTACAGCAACATAACCTTCCACACCTGAAGCGGTTTCTTTTCCTTCTTCATTTAAAATTTGTATATCATAGCCACAGACTGGAAGTGATGCCGAACCTGGTTTCACGTCCATAAGTTCAACACCTACCATATTTGCCAACATTGGCCAACCACTTTCTGTCTGCCACCAGTGATCAATAACTGGAATACCCAAATGTTGCTCGGTCCAACTCAAGGTAGCCACATCACAACGCTCTCCTGCCAAGAATTGATACTTAAGACCGCTGAGATCATATTTTTTTATAAACTCACCATTGGGGTCTTCCTTTTTAATGGCACGAATGGCCGTTGGTGCTGTAAACATCACTTTTACGTTATGCTCACTAATGACGCGCCAAAATGTAGAGGCGTCTGGTGTCTTGATGGGTTTGCCTTCAAACAAAACGGTAGTGTTTCTATTCAACAGCGGCCCATAAACGATATAACTATGACCCACAACCCAACCTACGTCACTTGCTGCCCAATACACATCACCTTCTTCTACGCCATACACATGACTCATAGAGAACTTAAGTGCTGTTGCATAACCTCCTGAATCTCTTATGATACCTTTAGGTTTTCCCGTAGTTCCAGAGGTATATAAAATGTACAACGGATGATTAGATTCTACTGAAACAGGTTCGATGGCTACTGATTTAGATACCAATTCTCCATAATCTATATCATAAGGTTTATAAGGAATATCTACACCCAATTTCCTGTCAAAAACAATGACATGTTCGGGTTGGTGTTCTGCGAGTTCAATGGCCTCATCAACAAATGGCTTGTAGGGAATAATACGCTCTATTTCTATACCATTTGAAGCTGTGATGATCGCCTTTGGTTTGCAATCGTCTATCCTTATGGCCAATTCGTGAGGAGCGAATCCACCAAAAACTACTGAATGAATAACTCCTAATCTTGCACAAGCCAGCATAGCATATAGCGCTTGCAGGATCATTGGCATGTATATAACGCAAGTATCTCCTTTTTGCAAACCAAGTGTTTCCAAGCCACCGGCTAATTTGGCAACTTCATGATGCAATTGATTAAAAGTTATTTTAGTTTTTGTATTTGTAACTGGTGAATCGTAAATAATTGCATTTTGTTCACCGAAACCATCTTCAATGTGTTTATCGATGCAGAGGTAACTTACATTTAGCTTTCCGTCTGCAAACCATTGAGGATAGTTATGTTCATCAGCTCCAAGAATACTGGTTGGTTGTTGATACCAAGCTATTTGTTCTGCTTGTTCTTTCCAGAATTCAGCCGGATTAGCTATGCTCTTCTTGTAAATATCTTGATATTTCATGGTTTGCTCTTTTTAGAATTAAATAATCCAAACCAATTTGGATTCAATACTCTAAGTTTTATAAGAGCCCAAATAATGACCACAAAACAAATGCCCATAATCAAGGACTCAAAAGGGCCAGTTGCAGTTTCACTTTCTAATTTAAAACGGAAATAAAGGGTTACTATAACGTATAAACTGATGATAATATCAGACGCTAAAGCATTAATTCGAAGTCGTTTCATTTTATTTTACTTTAATTAAACATGGTTTGTTTGCACACAAAACCAACATTTATTAAAGTAGAAACTATGAGGCTATAAGCTCATTAATTTCTGAAACTATTTTTTTTATTGAAAACGGCTTTGTTAAATATTTATCAGCTCCGAGTTTTAAGCCTTTTTCAATATCTGAAGTTTTATTTTTTGCAGTTAAAAACACAACTTTGGTATCTTTTAACTGATTGTTATCTTTAATTGCCTTAAGTGTTTGATAACCATCTACTTTAGGCATCATAATATCTAACATAATTACATCAGGAATGACACGTTCTAAAATCTCTAATGCTTCGCTACCATCCCTTGCTATATACACTTCAAAATCGTGTTTTTTAAACGTGTATTCTAATGTCATTACTATGTTTGGTTCATCGTCAACGATGACAATTTTTTTCATTACTCTAATTATCTTACAATTTACTTAAAAGGCAGCTTAAAACCAAAGGTTACACCACTTTTTTGATTATTTTTCGCCCAAATTTTTCCATTGTGGTTTTCTACAATCTGTTTGCATATGGCCAGACCTAATCCACTGCCCTCTGGCTTTCGAATATTTTGGTTTTTTGACTGGTAGAATTTATCGAAAATATAAGGCATATCCTGATCTGGAATACCTTTTCCATTATCCTTAATTGTAACTTCCAAAAACCCTTTATCGTACTTATAATCTACTACAATCTTGCCTTTTTTGGTACTACTGAACTTAATCGCATTTGAAATAAGATTGGTTAAAACCTGTACAATACGATCTTCATCGTACTCCGCATAAAAGTCGCTCATGTTAGAATGAATGACACTTACTTGTTTCTTTTCGGCTAAATGGTATAGACTATCTATTGTTTTTTGAATGGTTTTCCTAATGTTATGTTTCTTAATATTGAGTTGTGTTCTTCCTCTTGAAAGTTTTTCAAAATCCAATATATTATGAATCAATCTCGAAAGGCGATCACTGTCTTGCAACATATTCTTTAGAAATTGGGTCTTAATCTCAGATGGCATATCATCTTCATCATCCATAAGCAGTTCTGTAGTAGCTCTTATGCCAGTGATTGGTGTTTTTAACTCATGTGCCACTGTATCTAAAAACTCATCTTTTTGCTTGTCCTTTTCAAGCAACTCTTCATTTGCGTTTTTTAATTGATCCGTTAGCTTCGTTAATTCATTAGACTTTTCTCTTAGTAGTTTATTTCTTGCAATGGTTTCTTTGGATTCTTCAAGAATTTTCAAAACTTCCACTAAACTGACCTCGTCTTCTTTTACTACACTTGAGATTAGTATTTTTGCAGAAGCACTGCCAATACTTCCCGTCAATAGCTTTTCAGAAAAGTTAATCAGTCTGGCATCAGCCATTTGCGTATCTAAAGGCAAATCGTATTTTCTAAAAAATAGATTTAAGGCACGCTCTGTCCTTGGTTCGCCTAAAAATTTCACCAAAACCTTTTTTATTTCGGCTACATAGGCTTCCCCTTTCCATACCAAAGCACCATCCTGCAAATCTGTATAGTTTCTGCTATCCACGTACATTTCCGCATAGTTACGCTCGCGATAATTTCCCTTAATTATAACAGAAAATGTTACATAACAGAACACATTAACCAATAAACTCCAGAAAAAGGCATGGGCTGGTGGGCTTAAAAAGTCTATGCCAAATAAGGCATGTGGTTTTAACGCCGCAACATTATTTAAACCATTTTGAACAAGATCTTCAGAACCCGTTAACGCCTGAATGGAAAAGGGTAAAATCAAGGTATAAAAGACGACTCCTATCCCAGCAATGATACCAATGACCGTAGCTTTTGATGAACCTCTATTCCAGAACAACCCAATAAAAAATGAAGGTGCCAACTGGGCAATGATTACAAAAGCCATGAGCCCTATGGAATATAAGGATAACTCAAAAGAGAAATTCACATAAAAGGCATATGCAATTATGATAATGGAAAAGATGGAAATACGTCTTATATTCTTTATGTATTTGGCATTACGTTCAGGATGGCCCTTGACAAAATAGTCCAAAAACCCATAGGGAATCACCAAGTTATTGCTCACCATTGTTGACAAGGCTAACGTAGCTACGACAACCATAGAAATCACAGCTGAAAATCCTCCTAAAAAAACTAAGACTGATAAAAACGTATTACCGTTTTGCAATGGCAATAACAAAGCATAGTATTCTGCTTGATCTGCATTGCCAATGGTTAAATTTCCTGCCCAAGCAATAAAAATCACAAACACATTAAATAGCAAAAGGTATAATGGAAACATCCAAATAGCACCCTTTAAGTGTTTTTCTCTTACATTTTCTACAACCGACACTTGAAACTGTCTTGGCAATAAAAATATGGCCATAAACGATAACATTATAGTATAGAGCCAATTGAACCCATCCTCAAAACCGCCTATTGTTGTAAGCGATTTAAAATTCTCTGACTTAGCCATTTTAGAATAGATATCTTCGGTTCCATCAAATAAGATATATGTTACATAAATACCTACAAACAAAAAGAACGTAAGTTTAATAATGGATTCAAAGGCAACTGATACGATTATTCCTTTATGCTTTTCGGAAGCATCTGTGGTTTGGGTACCAAAAAATGTTGCAAAAACGGCTAACAATAAAGCGATATAAAATGTTGAATCGTCATAAACCGAGGTTGATACATAACTGGTGTCATCTGATAAAATTTGAAAGGTCTCAGAAACTGCCTTAAGCTGAAGGGAAATATATGGTACAATGGCCATGAGGCATACAATAGTCACGAGCGCCCCTAAAAACCGATGATTTCCATAACGCAATGATATAAAATCTGCAATTGAACTGATCTTATGTTGCTTTGAAATTCTTATTATCTTTCTGAGCACTACTATCCAAAGTGGTGCTGCAATCACTGGCCCCAAATAAATAGGTAAAAAATCAATGCCAGAGTTGGCCGCGATCCCTATACTTCCATAATATGTCCAAGCTGTACAGTAAACTGCCAAAGACAATGTATAGACTATAGCATTGTTAACCCATTTGCTTTTTGAGTTCTTCTCAGCAATAAACGCTATGAAAAACAAAGTGGCTAAATAAGCAATGATTATGGTGAACAAAACGTAATTACTCATAATATCGCTTTAATACGAGATAAGATACCACAATAATAATCAACCAGATACTAAAAATTGATACGTAAAATGTTGGAACTCCAAACACTTGTCCATCATTATTAAAGACTAAAAGAAAAGGGACATTCAAAATAATGAAGGCGGTAATGGATAGTATAATTAACTTTTGCTCGTGTCTTTTTTTCAAAGTTTGACGAATTTAGATTCTGAAATTACTAAAAGAAATTTAAATACATTCTGAGATTCTGAATTACTGAAATGAATCCAGCACATATAAGTTCAGAACTAACGCAAAAAACAGTGTTGTTTAGGGCAACACTGTTTTTACTAACTAATAAAACTTGTCAACTAGTGACTATGTGCTTCTCCAGCACCAGATGGTATTCTAATGTTTTCAACAATTTCCTGTACATGTTGAGGCGGTGCGGATGTCATGCGCGACACTACTACCGAAACAATAACATTTACAAGCATAGCAATGGTTCCGAACCCTTCAGGTGAAGTACCAAACCACCATTCGCTTGCTGGTCTAGGATCGAATGCTCCTATTAGACCGGTTTTATATCTAATCATATAGAACAACATCAAAGTAATTCCGACGATCATACCTGCAATTGCACCTTGCTTATTCATGCGTTTATCAAAAATCCCGAGAATAATGGCTGGGAAAAATGAAGCAGCTGCAAGTCCGAAAGCCAATGCTACTACGGCAGCAACAAACCCTGGTGGATTCATACCAAAGTACCCTGCTACTAAAATAGCACCTAGAATAGCAATACGTGCTGCCCAAAGCTCTCCTTTTTCAGATAGATCTGGCTTTATTTGTTTCTTAATCAAATCATGGGAAATTGATGTTGAAATTACTAATAAAAGTCCTGCAGCAGTAGATAATGCTGCCGCTAATCCACCAGCTGCAACCAGTGCGATTACCCAATTTGGCAGTTTAGCAATTTCTGGATTGGCCAATACCATGATATCTCTATCTACATATAATTCATTTGCCGAATCCGTAGCATTTGAAATGGTACGCTCACCATAAACGCCCCTAGCTTCATTAAATATGGGTTTTTTGCCATCAATAGCACCACCAGCTACATACTGAATTTTGCCATCACCATTCTTATCGGTCCAAGCTATTAGACCACTATCTTCCCAATTTTTAAACCATGCTGGCACTTCAGTATATTCTGTATCTCTTACGGTCTCAATTAAATTGGTTCTTGCAAATACTGCAATAGCAGGTGCTGTTGTATAGAGAATAGCGATGAATAACAACGCTAAACCAGCTGATTTACGTGCATCTTTCACCTTAGGTACCGTAAAGAAACGTACGATAACGTGTGGTAATCCGGCTGTACCAACCATTAATGCTAAAGTAATGGCAAAGACATCCCAAGTAGATTTACTACCGTCTGTGTATTCCTTAAATCCGAGTTCTGTATGCAGTCGATCCAATTTGTCCAGGAGCAATTCGCCTCCTTCTACACTTCCTCCCATACCTAATTGTGGAATAATATTCCCCGTCATTTGCATAGAAATGAAAAATGCAGGTACCATAAATGCAAAGATCAGTACACAATATTGGGCGACCTGTGTATAGGTGATGCCTTTCATTCCTCCAAGGAAAGCAAATACTAACACAATGGCCATACCTATAACAACTCCCAAGTTGATGTCAACTTCCAAGAATCTAGAAAATACTACACCTACACCGCGCATTTGTCCGGCAACATAAGTAAACGACACTAAAAGTGCACAGATTACCGCAACGGTTCTGGCTGTGTTAGAATAATAGCGATCTCCGATAAAATCGGGAACGGTAAACTTTCCGAATTTCCGAAGGTAAGGCGCTAATAATAATGCCAGTAGTACATAACCGCCTGTCCAGCCCATAAGGTAAACTGAGCCATCGTAACCTGTGAAAGAAATGATACCAGCCATCGATATAAACGATGCTGCACTCATCCAATCGGCCGCTGTGGCCATACCATTTGCTAAAGGAGATACACCTCCACCTGCAACATAAAAGTCTTTTGTTGAGCCTGCTCTTGCCCAAATTGCAATTCCGAAATATAGTGCGAATGTGATCCCAACTAATATCCATGTCCAAGTTTGTACACTCATAATATTTTATTTTTTTTGGTTATTAGTTAAGACTATTCGTCGTAACCGTATTTTTTATCTAGTTTATTCATAATGCGAACGTAAACGAATATTAAGATGACGAATACGTATATCGATCCTTGCTGTGCAAACCAGAAGCCAAGTTTAAAGCCTCCAAGGTTTATTTGATTTAAAGTATCTTTAAAGAGGATACCACAGCCATAGGATACAATGAACCAAATGGCCAAGAGTATGGAAAGGTATTTTACATTTTCCTTCCAATATGCTGTTGCGTTTTGTTGTTTATCTGACATAATGCTGTTGGTTTATAAAAATATGTGTGTTTGAATTGTAAAGACATTTCTATTTTCCGCTCCCATTGCTCCACTTTTGCCAGTCAAATATTCTGCCGTGATCTTGGCGAAATGACCGTTTATAAAATAGTTTAAACCTACACCAAATTCATTAGCAGTATTCGGTGTAAAATCAAGGTCTTGTGTGTTATACTTAACATAAGGCATAAGTTTGGCATTTCGAAACAAAAGCCCAACTTGCCCATGAACAATTGAGCCCGATGAAGGCACTAATCCACCACCAGGAGCACCTGTAGTGTCGCCATAATTATAGTTGTAATAAGCACCTAGAGCACTAATAGCCAACTTGTCGTTTAAGGGTGCATCATAGAATGCATCGGCTGCAAAATGGAAAACATCCTCTCTATTGTCTAGAGTATTAACCGCCAAGGCATCCGGATGGTAGTGGAAGCCAGCTCCAATACTTAGTACTTTCTTTTTTCCTAAATAGGAACCTACGAAATAAGGTAGCTTATCAGATTCCTTATCAAATATGTCATATTTAAAATAACCCGCATAGTTCCATGTTCCCGTCCCTATACTATTATCTACTTGAAATGTAGGTGATGCACCTAAATTATCTGGTAAACCATCGCCATTATCATCAGCACCAAAATTATTTCTGGCGTTATTTGCAGAAACACGATATCCGAATTTCCCTAGCGAACCTTTGGCATAAATGCCTAAATGACGTGCAAATTGGTCACTAGTTGTAATATTTGACCATGGAAATAACCTTGCATCAGACACAGATGCTCCTCCTTGACCACCTGGATTATCTAAGGTCATCATGTTTAAGGTACTTTGGTTAGTAAGCCGTGAAATTCCATTCCAATAATGCAACCCAGATCCAACATGCAATTTCCCGGGAACTACCGCAAATTCAGCCCAGGCATCGTGCAAAAACAACAAACTGCGCTGATTATCTGACTGGGAGTTTGGATTGGCAGTAAGCTGACTAGCTCCTAAGCTATTCAAACCAAAATGGGTTAAAATCAAAAATCGTGGTGAAATTTGTGCATAGGCCAACATTCTTGACCTTCTGATAGAGAACTTAGGTCCCTTTTGTTCTGATCCACCTTGAAGCCACATTTGGTGCCACAAGATAAATCGAATGTATTTACTACCATCATCATTTAATTTTACTTGTAATGGTTTGTAAGTATGATCCGGTTCAGAATCTTCTTGTTGTCCCCAACCTGCAAATGGCATAAAAAATAGCGCAAGTAGAAACAAAGTCAAACTTGTTTTTTTCATAAATTTTAGTGATTTAGTTAGTTACAATTGGTTTTGTGTGCACCACTAAGCTCTAAAAAACAAGCTCTAAAAAAAAAGTTAATATAGTTTTTTGTTAATTAAATATACTTTTAGCATAAAAAAGCTAATACTTAAAGCTATAAAATAACTTAAACAAAATATACCTAAAAATTATTGAAACAATACCTAATCCCTGAAACGTTCCCATTTAATAAGCATAAACTTATCCCCAAGTTCAGTTACTAGCGTACCCGCTCCTGATAGATTTTTGGAATTAGAAAAAAATTTGGAGAGCTCTTCTGCGTTTAAAATTTTATAGGTTGGGTGGTATTTAGAATTATAAGGTCGCTTAATATTAAACTTTTTCACCCAATTCATTACACTAACATGAGAAATACCAAGGATACGCTCAATTTCACGATATGTTAGCCCCTCCAAGTAAAGCTGTAGGGCTTTATTAACATAATAATCATCAATCTTTTTCCCTAATTTATTTACAGTAAAGTAATAATTACAAGACTTACATTTATAGCGTTGCCTATTATTTACTATTCCGCTCTTAACGTAGTGATTAGAACCACAATTTGGACAAAGATTAGTTTTCATTAGTTATATATATTTATTTAGCATAAATATATTAATTTAGCATAATATATACAAATAAAAATACTTTGTTGTAGCAATAAGCAAAAGTCATTAAACAAAAAAATACAATATATCAGGGCATCTCTTAGATTGGAAAGACCTTTAGTTAACTTAGATTAATAAGTATAGATTTTAACACAAAAAATTAGCTTTTATCGAAAACCAATGACAAAGCATTGGGTATTCTTTTTGATTTTCTTAACATTTAAATATATTAGTCGCAGATTATTACAACATGGCTAAACTCTACTTCCCCTTATTCTTTTTGGTCTTTACTTTTTCAGTCATAAATGCCCAAAGAAAGATAGAACCAGATGCATACGATATAGCAAAAGCAAAAAAACTAAAATCCAAATTCGATAATGAAGACGACGATGTTGTACTTGAGGAGAGTCTTGATTTTGTCTCATTCGATTTTAATTCTAGAACCGAAAACGTTACTGTGCAGCACGAAATGAAGGAAAAAATGATAAACATGAATACTCGTGCTGATATTCAAAAATATTGTTTTTATGATGGTCAATCCGAGGTAATAGAATTTGAAATTAACTATAAAAATGGTCGAGATGCCAACTTTTTTATAAAAGACGAAGCTTACACCAGCGGCGATCTATTTCATAATGATGCTAGGGTTATGTATACTGAAATGGATTTTCCGCTTCAAGGCTATCGCTATGAAACGTTTATCAAAAAGATCTACTTTGACATTAAATATTTTACAAAGCTATATTTCAATGACCAATACCCAACCGAAAATAAAGTCATTAGTATTGAAATTCCCGAGTGGTTAGATATAGAATTAAAGGAGATTAATTTTGAGGGGTTTAATATAGAGAAGCGTACTCAACCTAATCCCAGAAAGAAATCCAAAACCCATATTTATACACTAAAGGACATACCGGCCATGACAAAAGCCTCTAATGCACCTGGCCCCACTTACATGTATCCTCATTTGTTGATTTTAGCTAAATCCCATAAGAAACTTGACAAAACAACACCTATTTTCGAATCTACACAAGACTTGTACAATTGGTACAGTTCACTCACCAAAAGTTTAGAGAACGATAACACGCCTTTTAAAGAAAAAGTATCCGAACTCATCAAAGACGCTAAAACCGACGAGGACAAAATAAAGAACATCTATTATTGGGTACAAGATAATATTAGATATATTGCTTTTGAAGATGGAATCGCCGGGTTTAAGCCAGATGAAGCTTCTAATGTGTACAATAAAAAATATGGTGATTGCAAAGGCATGGCTAATCTTACCAAACAAATGCTTATAGAAGCTGGTTTTGATGCTAGACTAACTTGGATTGGTACTAAACATATCGCTTACGACTATTCCACACCCAATTTGTCCGTGGATAACCATATGATCTGTTCACTTTTTAAGGATGGCGAAGTTATATTCTTGGATGGTACTGAAAAGTTTAATGCTTATGGTGAATATGCCGACCGCATTCAAGGTAAGCAAGTTATGATAGAAAACGGCGATGCGTATATTTTAAAAACTGTCCCAGTAAGTGATGTAGCATTTAATAAAGAAGTTTTTACATACAACTTAAACCTTGAAGGGGAAACCTTAAAAGGCACTGTAAACAAACAGTATAAAGGAGAAAGTCGTTCTGATTTGCTCTATTTTTTCGATCAGCTTAAGTCGGATAAAAAAGAAGAATTCTTAGAATACTTTTTAAATAAAGGGAATAGTAACATCAAGGTTTTTGATATTAAAACTTCAGATTTATCCAATAGAGACATAAACATTGCTATGGACTATAAAATTGAAGTGAAGAATGCCGTATCGTCTTTTGACGGCTCCATTTATATAGATTTGGATATAGATAAAGAACTGGCCGATTTTGCCTTTAAAGAGCGAGATGTTGATTACATCTTCAGTTCAAAAAAATATTTAGAATCTACAACAAATCTTACTATTACTGAAGGGTATACTATTGATTATTTGCCTAAAAATATAGCTGTTTCAAACACCAATTACGACCTCTCTGTTTCCTTTACAAAAAATGACCGTCAACTTTCTTATAAAAAGGTATTCGTGATTAAAAATGCTATAATTGAAACTACGGATTTTGAAGAGTGGAATACTTTTATGGAGGACCTCAACACCCTATATAATGAACAAATTATACTTACAAAAAACTAAACTAATGAAGACCCATATATTACTAATATTATTCGCATGTTTAACATTATCAACATTTGGGCAATCGAAGGAAGCCCAAGAAGCTAAAGATTTTTTCTGGGGCGCAAACGACACCTATAAAAATGCTATTGAAATCCCTGAAAAATGGAATAATGAATCCGCAGTCATTATTTACAAAAATGTTAACTACGACTTCCATAAGTTTGGCAAAAATGTGACGTATAAGAGTTCCGTAAGAAAACGCATAAAGCTTTTAGACAAAGCTGCGGTTGAAGAATTTTCAGAATTTGCTTTCCAAAAGCGATTTAGATCTACAAAAGGGCGTTTTACTTGGCGAGAGAAAGGCAATAATTTTGTAGGTGTAAAGATTATTAAACCAGATGGTAAAGAAATAGAAATCGATATAGAAAAAGAGGCTGTGGAAGTAGACGGCGAGTCTAAAATTGCCATATCAAATCTTGAAATTGGTGACATAATTGACTATTATTTTTACAGCTTAGAACCATTTAAATCTACATATGCCTTTGGTTTTGATCCTGTTGAGACAACCTTAAATGAAGAATACCCCATAGTAAATTATAAACTCTTCATTGAAACCGAAAATGATTTCTTTATCAATTTTAGGTCCTTTAATGGCGCTCCTGAATTAAAAGAAATTCCGACCGATAAGCGCAGTTTGAGACGTTATGAGCTATCTGCTTCGGATATAGGCAAAAGTGAATATAAGCGTTGGTTTTTTCCACTTTTAGAATTGCCTTCTTACAAGTTTCAGGTTTATTTTGCACGCTCAGGTAAATTTGAGGACAGAGCCATGGCCTTTTTACCCGAAAAGGAAAGCATCATAAAGACTTCGGTTTCAAAATATGAAGTATTGGATTTGTATGATAATCGATTTAGACCAGATGGCGATATCGGGGATGTAAAAGGATTCTTTAAAAAGAAAACCTTCAAAAACCCTACAGAAAAAGTCACTGAGGCCTATTATTACATGCGTCATTATTATTTAACACGCTTTGTTGAAGCCATATTCGCCAAAGAGGCAAACATAATGTTTAATCCTTATGTTTATTATGGTTATCCCGTTTTTATAGATAATCAAAAACAGTTTGTTAGGCATTTTACAGAATTTCTAAAACGCGAAAAAATAAAATATGAAATCGTTGTTGCCAAAAAACGTTATGATGGCTCAATTGAAGATTTACTTATAGAACGTAACGTTAATGTATTGATTAAGGTGAATACGCCAACACCATTATATGCAGAGCTTTTTAGTATCCACACCAATATTAATGAGTTTTCGCCTTTACTCGAAGGTACGGATGTTTACTTATTGTCGGCAACTCGTAATAAAATAGACACCATTAAAAAGGGAAAACTTCCAGTATCATCTTATTCGGATAATGAGACCAAAAAAGAGATTTCCATTAGTTTAAATGATGATTTTTCTGGACTAAGAATTTCTTCAGTCAACTATTTTAAAGGACATGTAAAAACGGAACATCTATACGACCGTCTCTTATTCAATGACTATGTAAATGAGGATTATGCAAAATACGGCACCAAATCCTGGATTAATATGATGAAACGTAAAAAAGACAAAGCGAGATATAAAAAAGAGTTAGACGCCCTAGCCAAAAAACTACAAGACAACCAGCAAGAGCGATTTAAAGCAGCGGCTGAATCAGATTTCGACTTAGAAGAATTTGAAAATTACACGTATTCTATTGACGCTACGGGACGTTATGCCTTTGATGATTATTTTGTGTTTACAGAGAGTTTTGATATAAATAATGCACTTTTAAAGAAAGCTGGCCCTAATCACATTATTGAAATTGGAAGACTAATTGGAGGGCAAATTGATTTGGAAGAAAAAGAACGGGAAAGAACAGCTAATATAAATGTAGAATATGCGAGAAGTTTTAATTACAAAATTGATTTTGTAATTCCTGAAGGCTATACCGTTGCAGGCTTAGATAAACTAAACAAAAGTGTTGATAATGAAACTGGTGCTTTTATAAGTACTGCGACAATTGAGGATAATATTCTAAAAATAGAAACTTCCAAGAAATACAAAAACCATTTTGAACCCAGTGAGAACTGGCCAAAAATGATTGCATTCTTGGATGAGGCCAATCAATTTTCAAACGAAAAGATTCTCTTAAAGAAGATAAAATAAAGTTTATAACCTGCTAAAATAGATTTTACTGGCCTTTACAACCCTTGGTGCTAATAAAATTGTGGCAAGCATAGTTGGAATCGCCATAAAAGCAAAGACACCATCAATAAAGTTTATCATAGCCTCAAAAGGGGTCGTTGCTGCCAAAACAATGCTTATAATATAAAAGTAGTTATAATAATGTTTTCTATCAGCACCTAGTAAAAACGACATACACTTTTTACCATAGTAGGCATAGCTAAAGAGTGAAGAAATACTGAAAAAGAATACACAAACCATTAAGAGGTACTGACCATAGGGAAGCGCATCCTTAAAGGCCGAAGCAGTAAGACTAACCCCATTATCTGGTGTTGTCTCCCAAACCCCTGTAACCAATATAGCCAAAGCTGTTAACGTACAAACAAT
This sequence comes from Winogradskyella sp., assembly GCF_028282165.1. Classification (GTDB taxonomy): domain Bacteria; phylum Bacteroidota; class Bacteroidia; order Flavobacteriales; family Flavobacteriaceae; genus Winogradskyella. The sequence goes on from NZ_JANQIM010000037.1 coordinate 16,723, forward strand.
TAAAGTATCTATTACAGGCCCTAACATAGCTACTAAGCCTTCCCTCACAGGTTCATCGGTTTTAGCTGCTCCATGAGCCATGGGGGCAGTACCTAAACCAGCTTCGTTAGAAAAAGCACCACGTTTAATACCATGTAAGATTAATGCTCCCAAAACACCACCTAAAAAAGGTTGGTCTGCCGGGAAATAATTGGCTGCAAAAGCATCAGTAACAATTAGTTTTAGATAAATTGGAACTTCAGAATAATTAATGCTCAGGATTATAAGCACTAATACAAAATACAATACAACCATAGATGGTACCATTTTAGATGCCCAAGTACTTATGCGTTGAAGACCTCCAAGAATAACGATACTTGTTACTATAACTAAGACTAGTGCAATCGTAAGATTTGTGTTAAACGTTACTTCTACACCATTGGGAATTAAGATAATATCATTAATCGCTTGTTTAAGTTGGTTAACATTAACCACAGGAAGCGCTCCCAACATCCCAAAAATGCTAAATAATACTGCTAAAAACTTCCATTTTTTTCCTAGGCCTTCAACAATAAAATACATTGGCCCACCTTGCAGTTCTCCATTACTGTCTTTTCCTCTATATAAAACAGCCAATGTCGACGTAAAAAACTTAGTACTCATACCCACAATGGCACTGACCCACATCCAAAACATAGCACCTGGCCCACCAACTGAAATGGCCAAAGCTACACCAGCAATATTTCCCATACCTATGGTGGATGACAAAGCAGTACTCAAAGCCTTAAAATGAGAAATCTGTCCAGGATCATTTGGGTCATCGTATTTACCTCTAAGGACACTAATAGCATGTCCTAAATATCGAAAAGGAAGAAACTGAGAGCGAATAATTAAATATAAACCACCTCCTATAAGCAGTATTAGTAGAGGTAAGCCCCATGCTAAAGATGAAAAACGTTCGAGTAATTGGTTTAATGACGCCATAAAACGTAAAGGTAGTAAACCAAAAAAACAATTGAAGAAAGCTTAAGGGAAAAATCAAAGAGATACCCTAACATTATTCTCTTTTACAAGCTCGTTAGTTAAGTCTTTGTATTTTTGGTCAATAGCCTCATTCTTGTAGGTGAACTGCTTCTTATTATTTGCCCTTTTCCAGCTTTTTTCGGGGGATGCTTTCTCGTTTATTAAACCTTCTACGAGTGGCAAACTCTCTTTAATATCTTTTAGTCGAATATATGTGATATTTCTAAGCAATCTTGTTTTCTCCGTAAAATCGAAATAAAAATCAATGAGCTTATCTATCATGTCTTGATTTTTTTTACTTTTTAGATCAAACTCAAATTCGCGAAGATTCACACCTACTTTTTCTTGCCAGAAATGCTCATGTGGTATATCAAAATAGAATTTTAACATTGAAGGCTTATTCCAATAATTGATAACTGAAGTGATCCATGATGAAGGTGATCTTAAAATACAAATATAATTTAGATCTTTAGCAATCTCATTTTTAGACAGCTCCTCTACATAGGCACTCCATGATCCTGAACATTCTAACTTTAAGTTTAAATAATTTAGACGTTTTACGAAGTATTTATCAAAATCCTTATCGAGGTACTTATATGACGCATAATGTATTGGCTCGTGTCTTGAAATTTCGGATTTAAAACTGCTTGATAGATAGGTTGTACCCGTTTTATATGGCGAAATACAATAAACTGTTCTCTGCTTCAAAACTTCTGAGCTTTGCATGTTCATTTGCCACAGTACTAGTCGTCCCTCAATAGCTCTTATTTGCTTTGCAAATGGAGTTTTGAGTAGAAAGAATTTCAATTTATCTGAAGTAGGCATTGTGATAATAATTAAAAGTTCTTGCTTATATTTATAAAAAACAGAGGGAGATTAAGTCTTGAACTACAATATGAGTTTGATTAAAGAGCTAGAATATAGAATATATATTGATTTAAAGTTCGTTGCTATTTAAGAACTTTAAGCTTTTTTATGAAAAATAATAGAGGAATTGCATTATAAATCAGATAATAACGCACAATTCTTAATTTTAACAACCTAAAATAGTGATTATGGGTGATACTAGCCATCATGACGAACGCATTGCAAAAATGACTTTTGCATCCGTATATCCACATTATGTTACCAAAGTGGAGAAGAAAAGCAGAACCAAAGAAGAATTACACCAAGTTATAGAGTGGCTAACAGGCTACGATGAAAAAGCATTGCATAAAATTATTGAGGCAAAAACTAATTTCGAAACTTTCTTTAAAGAAGCTACATTAAATCAGAACGCTCACCTTATAAAAGGGGTGATTTGCGGTTACAGAGTAGAAGATATTACCAATACTACAACTCAAAGCGTAAGATATCTTGATAAACTGGTAGATGAATTAGCTAAAGGCCGAAAGATGGAAAAAATCCTGCGATCCTAAACATCTAGAATTGATAATATCTTACTATGCCTAAAACTCTGTATCGTATTTATGTCATAGAATTATCTAAACGTGTTTATACAAAAAATGCAAAATTTAGAGCTGCAAATCCACAGTTTAATGGTGTTCTGGAATGTCTTTATGTTGGTATGACCAGTAAGACACCTAAAGAACGTTTCCTACAACACAAAACAGGCTATAGAAACAAAAAAGGGTATAAAATTTCTTCTAACATCGTACAACAGTATGGTTTGTACTTAAGACCCAGCCTTTATATGCATATAGATCCCTTTTTGTCCAGGGAAGAAGCTATTGTAGCCGAGAAGGAAATTGCTTTGGAGTTACGAAGATCTGGATATGCCGTATGGTTTAATTAGTCACCAAAAACTTATCTAAAGTTTCTTCATATATCGCTTCGTATTTTGGTACTATATTATGGATATCAAAATTTTTGGATTGTTTTTTAGCGTTCGCTTTAAAGGTATTCAAAGTCTTCATATCCTTTAAAATCTTAATGGCATTTGATGACATATCCGAAACGGCATTAACATCACTCAAGTAACCCGAATAACCATCAATATTGACCTCTGGTAGTCCACCAGTATTTGTTGAAATAACTGGTACTCCACTTGCCATTGCTTCTAAGGCCGCCAAGCCAAAACTTTCGGTCCGTGATGGCAGTAAGAATAAGTCACTGAAACAAAGGATTCTATCTATTTCATAACTGTTTCCAAAGAAAATGACCTTATCGCTAATTCCCAATTCTTCCGTCAACAACTCCGCCGCTTCTTTTTCTGGTCCTTCACCAACAAGCATTAATTTTGCTGGTAATTCTTTCTGAATATTATAAAAGATTTTAATCACATCAGGAATCTGTTTCACTTCCCTCATATTACTGATATGTGTAATAATACGTTCGTTATCCTCTGCCATCATCCCACGCTGGCAATCCGTAAAATTGTGTTCATGCTTATCTAAATCTATAAAATTTGGTACCACATGAATATCATTCTTAATATCAAAAAGGCGTAATGTATCTTGCCTTAGACTTTCCGAAACTGAAGTCACAGCATCAGATTTATTAATACTAAATGTAACTGCTGGTTTATAAAATGGGTGGCTACCTACAAGAGTAATGTCCGTTCCGTGCAATGTAGTAACAATAGGGACTAAAATACCATCACCTAAAAGCATTTGCTGTGCCATATATGCTGCATAAGCATGAGGAATCGCATAATGCACATGCAATAATTGAATATCATACATTTTAACCATGTCTACCAATTTACTAGACAAGGCCAATTCATAGGGTTGGTAGTGAAACAATGGATATTCAGGAACGTGTACTTCGTGAAAATGAACATTGTTGCTCAATAACTCTAATCTTACTGGCTGGCTATAAGTAATAAAGTGAATTTCATGCCCTCTTCTAGACAGTTCTAAACCCAGTTCTGTGGCTACTACTCCACTCCCACCAAAGGTTGGATAGCAAACAATTCCTATTTTCATTTAAGTATGGTCGTTACTAGTTTGAGAGGTTAAAGTTAGATGTTTTATGTTTTTAATAGTCAACTTTAAGACTTTTTAACTTACAACTTCGTTTTAAATTATTCAATGATGGCTTCGTATATTAGACGCTGTATTTCTGTTCTAATATTCTCCCTTAGCAACAAGTTCTTACCTGCTTCAGGGTACGTTCTATTGGCTAAAAACACATAGACTATTTCTTCTTCTGGATCTGCCCATGCATAAGTACCTGTAAAACCAGAATGCCCGAAACTTGTCATAGATATACAACCACATGTTGGACCTTCTTCTCCTAATTGTGGCTTATCAAAACCAACACCTCTTCTGTTATTATTCTTGCAGTAATGACAGGTGTTGAATTTATCAATTGTGCTCGACTTTAAATAGCGCTTGCCGCCATAAAACCCTTTTTGTAGATACATCTGCATAATTTTAGCAACATCATTAGCGTTACTAAAAATACCCGCATGTCCACCTATTCCTCCTTGCATTGCGGCTCCCATATCGTGTACATATCCATGAACTTTTTTATATCGGTAATAATTATCGATCTCTGTTGGTATAATATCCTTTAAACTGAACTTTTTTCTAGGGTTATAAGTAGTATAGTTGGCGCCTAAAGACTTGTAATATCTATCTTGGGTAATCTCATCTAATGATTTGTCATAAAACCCTTCCAGGTATTCTTTCAAAATATAATAGGGTAAATCACTGTAACGATAGCGTAATCTAGATAGCAATTCACTTTCCTTTATGATATCTTGAATGGAATCCTTATAATCGCTTCTCATAAAAAGGGTATTTGTAACTTCCACATTAAACGCTTTTGAACGTTTAGTTTTGTAATATTTTGGATCTGGTTTTTTGGTCACAGAATCTAATGTTGCATAATAAAAGGGAATCCAAGGCTTTAATTGCGCATAGTGAGATAACATTTTTCTTAAGGTGATGTTCTTTTTGTTGGAATCTTTATAAAATGCCATCAAATTACCTAGTTTGGCATCTAATGATACCGAGCCTTGACCTTCTAATTCCATTAGTACTGGTAATGTTGCCAAAATCTTTGTCAATGATGCAACATCATAGACATCATCAAAATCTACCTTGTTTTTTTTTGCGTAAGTATGATATCCGAAATTTTTGTTATAGATAACCTTTCCTTTTCTAGCTACCAACAATTGAATACCCGGAGTCATTCTATTGTTTACTGCATGATTCGCCACAGAATCAATTCTATTTAATAACTCAGAGTTCATACCAACACGTTCCGGAAGACCATAGCTTAATTTAGATATCGAGTTAAAGGTCTCTCCAGAACCTACCGGAAAAAACTCACCAGCGCTTACGGGCAACTTACCCAAAGCGCCTATAGCTCCAAAAATAAGCTGTGCTGATTTCTCTTGGGCTATCCTACTGTTTTGATAGCTCATCACTATGCCCTCTATGTTTTCTATGGATCGTAACTCATTTAACACGTAGGGTCTTGCAAACAGATCTAAAATTATGGTGTTGTTTCTTGCGATTTCATATAACCATGTCAATTCTTTTTGTGTAAACTTGAAATCTTTCCATGGGTTGTCATTAGATTTATGAAAGCCAACAATAACTGTATTGTAGTTCTGTAGTTTAGCAATAAGACCATCTAACTTATCGGCTTTTATATGATGTACTTTAGTATATTTCTTTAATTCATTATAAAATACTGACCCAGAAGCATCACCGAGCTCTACATAAGCTATGTTCTTGGTCTCCAAATCTTGTAATGGCAAAAGGTTATTTTTGTTCTTTAGAACCGTCAATGCATTTTCCATAAGCTCTTCATATAGTGCATCGTCCTTAATTCTATTGAGATCATTATCGAGGCCATAAAGACCAACAGGAGAATATTTATGTAAACCTACCTTATATTTTGCCATTAGAATTTTCTTCACCGAATGCGATAAGCGTTCTTCCGAAATAACACCTTCGTCATAGGCCTCTACAAATTTGGCAATTCCTTTTTGTGGGTTTTCGGACATTAACATTACATCATTGCCTGCCAAAAACGCCATTAAATCTATTTCACCGCCTTTAGTCAAGGTTTTTGGTGTAATACCATCTACTCCTTTCTCAATATAATCGGCTGCGCCTTTCATCGTTAGTGCATCGGTGAAAATTAGGCCTTCAAATCCTAGTGAATCTTTAAGCATATCAGTAACTATATGTTTAGATAATGATGAAGGAAAGCCTCTTCGCCTTTCTAAACTTGGCACATTAAGGTGTGCAACCATAACACTCGAAAGTCCTTCTTTTATAAGTTTCCTGTAAGGATACAATTCAACTGAATCAATTCTTTTTCTGCTAAATGATACCGTTGGGAGTGTTTTATGTGAATCATCCTCAGTATCACCATGGCCTGGAAAATGTTTTGCATTTGCCAAAACACCAGCACTTTGCATCCCTTTCATAAAAGCCAGACCTTTTGCAGTAACATTATCCCTATCCTCGCCAAAAGAACGATTACCAATTATCGGGTTTTTAGGATTGGTATTGATATCTACAACAGGCGCAAAATTAAAATGTACTCCTAAACGTTTACAATGCTCACCTATCTGACGCCCAGTTTGTTCTATAAGTATATTGTCCGTTATAGCACCAAGGGTCATATTCCAGGGAAACGCATATGTAGAATCCAAACGCATATTTAAGCCCCATTCGGCATCCATGCCTATTAACAATGGTAGTTTTGATGCAGCTTGCAACTTGTTATTGAGTCTTGCTTGGCGATATGGTCCACCTTTAGAATAAATAATGCCTCCAATGCCTTCATCTTTGATAAGACTTACGATATCGTTGTTTACCTTATCATTATTCTCAGACATGACCTGAACCATAAACAATTGACCGATACGTTCCTTTACAGACATTGAATTATAAATACTATCTACCCATTTGAGTTGCTGAGTTGTATCCTTAGTTAGTAAAGGATTTGTAATTGCTTCTTGAGCAAAATTTATTTGAATAAAAAAGTATATAAGAATAAGGGACCAATAACGCATGAAACTCTTTTTTCGCTTAATAGATTAATTAACGAATACCATGCCAAAATAGCATAATTAATAAGAAGTAAAAAGACTTTAGGATAGTTTTATAAACCGTGTAATTAACAGTCTTTATTCTACTTCATTAAGTCAATATGACGATCATGATAACCTAACAGGTACAGTACGCCATCCAAACCGATGCTAGATATAGAGTTTTGCGCATTATCCTTAACTTTTGGTTTGGCATGGAAAGCAATTCCCAACCCGGCTAAATTGAGCATTTGCAAATCATTGGCGCCATCACCAACGGCTATCGTCTGGCCAATATCTATGCCCATATTACTGGCAAGCCGTTTAAGATATTCCGCCTTTTTGTTGCCATCAACAATATCACCAACATAACCACCTGTTAGTGCGCCATCTACTATTTCCAGTTGATTTGCATAGACAAAATCGATATCCAATTTTTCTTGCAGATAATGGCCAAAATAGGTGAAACCTCCAGATAAAATTGCTGTTTTATAGCCGTAATAATGTAATGTATCGATTAAGCGCTTAGCACCTTTAGTAATTGGAAGGTTTTCTGCAACATCCTTCAAAACACTTTCGCTCAAGCCTTTTAGAAGCTTCATACGTTTTTTAAAGCTTTCGTTGAAATCTATCTCTCCTTGCATTGCAGATTCTGTAATGGCTTTAACCTCCTCACCGACTCCAGCACGTTCTGCAAGCTCGTCTATAACTTCAGTCTGTATTAATGTAGAATCCATATCAAAACAGACTAATCTACGGTTTCTTCTAAACATGGTGTCCTCTTGAAAAGCGATATCTACATCCAATTCCTTAGAAATATCCATAAACCTTGTGGTAAATTCAGATTTATTGGTCAGTTTTCCTCTTATCGATAATTGAATTGAAGCTCTCGGATACTCTTCTGTTTTAACTAAAGAGGTTCTACCTGTTAATCGTTTTATAGAATCGATGTTAAGTCCTTTTTCGGAAATCACCTTAGTCACTTCAGAAATCTGCTCGGCAGCTAGTTTTTCTCCTAATATTGTAATGATATATCTGTCTTTACCTTGCATACTTACCCAATGCTCATAATCGTCTAATGAAATTGGTGTAAATTTTGCAGTAATACCAAGTTCATAGGCTTTAAACAACAAATCTTTTAATACTGCTGCAGATTTTTTCCCTGATTTGATTTCAAACATCATCCCAAGAGATAAGGTATCATGGATATTAGCTTGACCTATATCCAAAATCTTAGCGTCGTATTCGGCCAATACACTGGTAAGACCAGAGGTTAATCCTGGTTTGTCTTGACCTGAAATGTTTAATAAAAATATATCTGTAGCCATCCTAGTTTTAGAAGTACTTATTAAAACACAGTATTCAGGTGGTAAAAATGATTATTCTATTTGAGAAATAAAAATAATTCTAGATGCGAATGCCACAATAATTATGGGGAATTGATGCAAATTCTTTAATATAAGAATCCCTATTTGATAAATCGGCTATGCCAACTCTCACTGGCTGGCACTTCCCAATTCTCTCTAAACTCTGCTATATTGCTGACTAGATTATTAAAAACGATAGTGTTTTTTGAAACAGACTTGTTCTTTGCCATTTTTTTGAAATCGACCAAGGGCTTGTATGCTATAAATTCCCCTTGTTTAAAGGACACGTTCATTTTATCCATCAAATCCACGTTATAGGCATTCTCCAAGTCTTGAATGAAATGTACGGAAGCGTCTATAGAACATCCTGTTGCCCTGTTTAAGTTTTGATTTAAGGCTATTATTATAAAGCGTTTATATACAATATTATAGCCTGCTTGCAAACCTTTACCGTGAGCTGTCCAAGCCTCTATAAATGTTTCGATCTTTGAGTTTATTTCAGTTACTTCTTCATCTGAAAATGAGCGATTAGCTTGGTATATCCAAACTCGAGATTCCTCAGGTAGTGTATTAAAATCTACTAACATAAAAATGAATCATTAAGAATTGGCTATTAATTCTGCAACATCAAGTACCTTAATACTATCTTCTTTCTCATTGAACTTAACACCATCACTCATCATGGTATTGCAGTATGGACATCCTGTGGCAATTATATCTGGTTTGGTTTCTAGGGCATCTTGAGTTCTAAGAATATTTATATCCATATTGCCCTTTTCTGGTTCTTTAAACATTTGTGCACCTCCTGCTCCACAACAGAGCGCTGTACTTTTATGACGCTTCATTTCTACAAGGTTGGCATTTGTTTCTTTAAGAACGTCTCTAGGTGCGTTATATTCATTGTTGGCACGGCCTAAATAACATGGGTCGTGGAATGTAATGCGTTTTCCTTTATAGGTTTTACCTTCAAGGGTTAAACGCCCAGAGCTGATCAATTCTTTGATGTACTGCGTATGATGTACCACATCATAATTACCTCCAAGACTTGGATATTCATTTTTAATACAATTAAACGAATGCGGATCACAGGTTACGATGCGTTTTATCTCATAAGCATTGAGCACTTCAATATTCATCATAGCCTGCATTTGAAACAAGAACTCATTTCCCGCGCGTTTTGCCAAATCACCTGTATTACTCTCTTCAGTGCCCAAAACAGCAAAATCGACATTAGCTTTATTCAGTATTTTTACAAAAGCTTTAGTAATTTTTTTTGCCCTATCGTCATAACTTCCAGCAGAACCTACCCAAAATAATATTTCGGGTTGTTTACCTTCTGCCATATACTCTGCCATAGTTGGCACTTTAAGTTCTTCGTTCATAGCTCTTATTCTTCTTTAACCCAGTTTAAACGGTCCATTTGGTTATATGGCCATGGTGCTCCATTGTTTTCTATATTGGTCATCATATTATTGAGTTCCATTGGTGCTGCACTTTGCTCCATCACCAAGTAACGACGCATATCTACAATGATAGACAACGGATTGATACTTACAGGACACTCCTCAACACAGGCATTGCAAGTGGTACATGCCCATAATTCTTCGTGAGTTATATAATCGCCCAAAAGCTGTTTACCATCATCTTTAAACTCACCTTTATTGGCATCTATGTTCTTTCCGACTTCCTCTAAACGGTCGCGCGTATCCATCATAATCTTACGTGGCGATAGCTTTTTACCTGTTAGGTTTGCTGGACATGCCGATGTACAACGACCACATTCTGTACAGGTGTAGGCATTGAGTAGTTGGATTTGGTTTAAATCCATCACATCACTTGCACCAAACTTCTCGGGTACTTCATCTTCAGCGCCTTCTGGTGCAGCAGCAAATGGGTCGGCATTGGGATCCATCATTAATTTCACCTCATTAGTAACGGCTTCAAGATTATTAAACTTTCCTTTTGGCTCAACACTTCCATAATACGTATTTGGAAATGCCAAAATGATGTGCAAATGCTTTGAAAAATACAGATAGTTTAAAAACACCAAAATTCCTATGATATGTAGCCACCATGCTGTACGTTCAATGGTGTGAAGCGCAGTTTCTGATATACCTTCAAACCAAGGTGCTATAAATTGCGAAATAACATTGCCATGTCCCATATCTTGAAATGGTGTGTCCGTGGCATTCATAACTAAAAACAAGCACATTAAAACCACTTCGAAATATAGAATGATATTACCGTCGTTCTTTGGCCAACCTTTCATCTCGGCACTTAAGAAACGTTTTAGCTTAATTACATTACGACGTAACCAGAACGCAATAACAGCTACAATCACCAAAACTGCCAGTATTTCGAAAGAACCAATTAAAAAGCCATAAACTGACTCTGGAAGTACTTTTAATCCGATACGATGTGTACCGAAAAGGCCATCAATGATAATCTCTAGAACTTCAATATTGATAATGATAAAACCGATATAGACGACAACATGAAGCATACCAGCGATAGGACGTGTTACCATTTTACTTTGTCCTAGAGCTATACGCATCATATTTTTCCAGCGTTCTTTTTTATTATCGCTGGTATCTACAGCTTTCCCTAATTTAATGTTACGGATAAGTTTTCTAACATTTCTTGTGAAATATCCTATTCCTAAAATGAGGATGATAGCAAAAAGTATATTTGGTATAAACTCCATATAATCGATTAATTCTTTTGGTCTTCGGTTGGTGGTTGGTATGGGATTTCTTTCTTGGATAAAATACGTCTGTACCTTGCAGGATGGAGTTTAATATCTAGAAGTAATTCTTCCATTTCCTTTGAAGCTGCTTCAAGATTATTATACAAGCTATCGTCATTTAAAAGTTTACCTATGGTGCCTTCATTATTATCAATGCTAGCCATTATACCTTGAATACCAGTCAATGTCTTATTTAAATTGTCAACCGTCTTAGAAATATTAACCTCTTTTAGGTTGGATGACAACTCACTTAGATCTTTACTTGTTTTTTCAAAATTATCCAGAACCGATGTCACCTTGTCATCATTCTCCTTTATAACGGATTGAATTGAATACGATAGATCTTTAAATGACTTTAGTGTTGCATTTAATTCGGCAATGGTACTTTTTAAACCTTGGTCCGACTCGTCAACAACCATTGCATTTATACTTGTCATTAAAGTATCCGCAGAGCGAATAGCACTGTCTAAATCAGAGCTTATTCCCGAAAAATTATTTTTGAGCGTAGTAATAAGCCCAGGTTGCACCTCAGATTTTATAAAATCACCTGGTTTAGCTAGTTCTCCGTCATTTGTATTTACAATAGCAAGAGCATTACCACCCATCAAACCCGTTTCATAAAGGCGAATAATACTATTTTTAGAAAATTTAAGCTTCGGATTAACTGAAAAGAACACACGTGTTTTTCCTGTCTCAAAATCGTATTTAATGTCTTCTATTTTTCCGACCTTATTGCCTTTTACTGTCACGGAAGATGATGTACTTAAAGCATTGTAGTCAAACTCAGTGTAATAGGTATTAGTGTCTGAAAAAATATCTTCTCCTTTTAAATAGGAAAACAAGTATATAAAAAGTGCAATACCAGATAATACCAATACTGCTGTTTTAACTTCTCTTGAGATTTTCAATGGGCTAAGCTTTGATTCTAAACAAAATTAGGAATAAATATATTAATAATGTTTCTAATTAGTGGTAGTTTTCAGAGCTTCGGATATATCGACTTGCTTTCCGTCTTTATAAGCAACTATAAAGCTTGTTGTATACCCTTTTATTCTAGCTTCTTCTTGAAGTTGTTTCGCTTTATTATAATCTGAAGTACTACCATAAAAGTATTTATAAAGCTGACCGACTTTTTCTTTACTCAACTCAGATAGGCCCATAAAGTTATAGGATTTGGGTTCTAGATTCCTAGAACTCGCGGCAATTTGCACTTTAAAGGTGATGTCTTCATAAATTAAGGGGATATTTTCCTGCAGCACATTATCGTTTGTTTCCTCCGATACTAGAATATTGCCACCGACATTTTGATCGATTTCCTTTTTATAAGAAAGAATGGCATCTTTAAGTGCATTGGCCATTTTATGCTGACCTGATTTGGAATTTAAAAATGCACCTTCTCTTTTGTTGCTAATAAAACCGAGTTCTACAAGAACACTAGGCATATAGGTATTTCTTATTACTAAAAGACTATGCTGTTTTAAGCCTCGACTTTTTCGTTTGGCCTTACCTATAAAATTGTCTTCTATTTTACGTGCAAGTATTACACTTTGCTCCACATACACTTCTTGCTCAATGGTTAAGGCAATTTCAGATTCAGGTGAGGTCGGATCGAAACCTGCATAGTTTTCCTCATAATTATCCTCTAAGAAAATAACCTCGTTTTCGCGTTTTGCAAATTCAAAATTTCTACCAGCATTATTTTCTCCCAGCACCCAAGTTTCGGTACCATAGGGTTTAGAATTAGTGACAGAATTACAATGGATGGATATAAATAAGTCTGCATCTGCTTTATTCGCTATATCGGCTCTTTTCCAAAGCTCAATAAACCTATCCTTTTTACGCGTATAAATCACTTTTACGTCATCTAGCGTTTCAAGGGTCTTCCCCAACTCTAAAACCACATCCAAGGCAATTTTTTTTTCCTTATATCCATTGCTTATGGCTCCTGGATCTTTACCACCATGGCCAGCATCTAAAACCACTACAAATTTATCGTCCTGTGCCTGTAAGCTTGAAAGGCATGTTAAAGAAGTGATAAAAGTAAGAACTATTGATACTATTATATAATTTCGCTTCGTTTGCATATGTAATCTAACGGTTTCTGAACTCGTATTATTTCACGTCATTACTAGTAATACAGTATTTTTAAACTTTAGACTATAAATAAGATAATCACAAAAAAATATCTGTACTTTTGGCGTTTCAAAAACCGAGCCATACTTTTACAAAAATACATCTAAAAGGATTGCGTACAAATAGTCTACACATACTTTTTGCTTTGAGTTTTACAGTGTTTATCAACACTTTTAGCTTTGCCCAAGAATTACCAAAAGCGAATACCAGTATTCCTCCAAAAGAAGAAACAGATTCTACAGCTATAGCTAAAGAGACTAAAATAGTAGAGGTTGACTCATTATTAAGTCAACCAATCAATATCAAACAAGTTGATTCTACAGAACAAGATTCTGTAAAAGATGAAAGTTTTTTAAAAGATATTGTAACCTACAAAGCCAGGGATTATGTGGCGATCAATCAAAAAAAGCAACAGATACGACTCTACAATAAGGCCGAAGTAGTCTATGAGGATATGGAAATTACCGCTGGTGTTATTGTTATAGACTATAGTAAAAATTTGGTATATGCTGGTCGTTTAAAAGACTCTACGGGCTACTCCCAAAAACCAGTTTTCACCCAAGGTGCTAATGTTATTGAACCTGATTCTATTATTTTTAATACAGATTCTAGAAAAGCCTTAATTTTTAATTCTGTAACCGAACAGAGTGGTGGCACAGTACTGGCTGAACGAACAAAAAGGGAAAACGACTCGGTCTATTTTATATCTAGAGGAAAATTTACTACTTCAGAGAATTTGGAAGACCCTGAGTATTACATCTTAATGAATAGGGCCAAAATTGTTCCCAACAAGAAGATTGTTACCGGTATGAGTCAGATGTACATTTATGACGTACCAACACCAATTGCTATTCCTTTTGCTTATTTTCCTATGTCTAAAAAACAAACGTCTGGTATCATTTTCCCTTCGTTTGGAGAAGACACTGGTAATGATAGAGGCTATTTTTTACAAAATGGAGGTTATTACTTCGCGATTAGCGATTATGTGGACTTGGCAGTATTAGGCGATTATTATACTAACGGCAGTTACGCACTTCGATTAGAGAGCAACTACGCTGTACGTTATAAGTTTAGAGGTAATTTTGGATTTAGATACGAAAACCTTTTAAATAGCGAACGCGGGTTTCCGGATTTTAGACAAAGTACAATTTACAATATTAGGTGGTCTCACACACAAGATTCAAAAGCCAACCCAAGTTCAAGATTTTCGGCCTCGGTTAACTTAGGTAGTAGTCAATTCTTTCAACAATCTATTAATCAGGCCAACTTAGCCAATGTCCTTACAAATACCTTAGCATCATCCGTATCATATTCTAAAACATTTCAAGGAGAACCACAGGTTAATTTAAGTTTAACCGCAACACATAATCAAAATACAAATACAGAAGCCATTAACCTCACCTTGCCAACCATGCAAGCCTCCATGACTAGGGTATTCCCATTTGCCCCTAAGGCTGGCGCAAAGAAAGGAGCTATTCAAAACGTTAACTTTCAAGTAAATACTCGAGGGGAATATCGCATTAATACTACGGATTCTTTGTTTGGAAAAAGCGAAATGTTTGATGATGCTCTAGCGGGAATGCGACATTCAATTCCTGTAACCACAAACTTTAAGGTTTTTAATCATTTTAGTGTGAGTACCAGTGCCAATTTTGAAGAAACCTGGACTTTAAAGACTACTAGACGTGAAGATATTTTTGAAGGAGAGACTTCAGAAGCAATCGATGTCAACGGTTTTGACCGTTTTTTAACCTATAATTTTGGAGCAAGCATCGGAACAACATTATATGGCATGTATAATTTTGAAAAGGAAGGCAAGGATCCCAAAATACAGGCCATAAGGCACGTCATGCGACCCGCAATTAGCTATAGTATTAGTCCTGCATTTGATCAATATTACGAAACTTATGATGTTATCGATGCCGATGGTACCACAAGTGACCAAGTTGAGTACACGCGTTTTGAAAATTCATTGTTTGGCGCACCTGGCAATCGTTTTTCTAGCAATATTGGGATTTCAGTTGGTAATAATTTTGAAGCTAAAGTACGTTCTAAGGATTCTACCGATACCGAACCCAAAAAGATATTTTTGCTCAACAACCTAAATTTAGCCACCTCTTATGACCTCGCAGCAGATTCATTAAATTGGAGTCCGCTAAGGGTTACTGGTAATACACAAATCTTAAATAAAAAAATGAACATTAACTTTGGCATGACCTTAAATCCTTATGCCTTAGATAATAACAACAGAGTTATAAATACATTTAATGTTGACAATGGTGGAAGTTTATTCCGTCTAACCTCAGCTAATCTAAACATCAGCTATACCTTAAACAACGATAGTTTTTCTGGCAAGGAGACGGATGAAGACACGGATAAAGAAGCCGAACGGCGCGCAGCCACAGCTAATGCCAGAACCGATGACCTTTTTGGTGTTTCTCAGGACTTTGCTGACCAAAGGCTATCGGATGGTGACAAGAGCGGTGAAGAAGAACCAGAAGATAACGATTTGTATAACTATAAAATGCCGTGGAGTCTACGATTATCTTATGCGGCCAACTATACCAATACCCAACGGCAAAATGAAATCACTTCGAACTCTTTGATGTTTTCTGGAGATGTGGAAATATCGCCACGTTGGTCCGTTGGTGTATCATCTGGTTATGATTTTCTTAACCAAGGTTTTACATTTACGCAATTACGCTTTGAACGCGATTTATTAAGTTGGCGGATGAATTTTTCGTGGATACCCTTTGGCAATCAACAATCTTGGAACTTCTTCATTGGTATTAAATCTAACCTGTTGAAAGACTTAAAATACGATCAACGTCGTCAGCCTGACCGACAATTGGGTAACTAACTTAAAACAACTTGTCAGTTCGAGTTAAATTCGTTAAGAATTTAGTATCGAGAACTAGGTTTGATCATTAAATTCTATTCTCGACCCTTCAACTTTGCTCAAGGTAGGCTAAATTTTTAGTATTCCATTCTGAAAAATCACTCGAATTGACGACTTTTGAGTTAATATTTTAAACACAAATACTTACTCATAATCATGAAACAAATTATTAATACACCAAATGCGCCTGCTCCGATAGGACCTTACAACCAAGCGGTTTTAACAGGCAACACGCTATATACCTCAGGCCAGATTGCCTTAGACCCTAAAACCATGGAGCTGGTTATGGATTCTATTGAAGCTGAAACCAAACAAGTCATGGAAAACATGAAAGCCGTTTTGGAAGCTGCCGATATGACGTTTGATCATGTGGTAAAGACCTCGATCTTCATCAGTGATATGCATAACTTTTCGAAGATCAATGCCGTTTATGGCGAATACTTTAGTGAAGCTACGGCACCAGCTAGAGAAACCGTTGAAGTGGCCAACTTGCCTAAGTTTGTTAATGTGGAGATTAGTATGGTGGCGGTGAGGTAGTTAGACTTACCATGTTTATTGAGGTTAGTTACACTTGCTAAAAACAAACCCAGCAAAAAAAACTTGTAACTAAAGTATACAATGAGAAAATAAATCTAAATTATTGAATAAAATTAACCTAAAAGCTACTCAGATCTACCAAAGATTTTAGAACTAGATTCAGTTAACCATGTATAAAACCTTTGTGACCCGAAACCAGCTATCAAACTAAAAAATGCTAAGGTTAAAGGTTCTACATTGTTTTTACTATTAACTAAGAGGTTTGGAATGATTTTTGAAATTGCCAAAATTAATATACCTGTCATTATTCCTAAGATTGGGTAAAAAAACATTTCCGTTTTTTTGAATTCAAATTTATCGATTACGGTCTCTTTTGTAATTCTAGTAATAACTCCTAATACTCCAAATGACATGGCCGTAATAAGGTATATTAAGTTTTTTGGTAAATTATCCATTATAAAACTAAAAAATGGTTTAGCCTTTTTCTCATCAATATAGACTTGAGCCAATTCTATATTTTTAAATTCAATTCCATCATAAACCGCTTCTGCTCTAGGGAGTGATTTGGCATTAATCTTTCTTTCTTCTAAATCAAGTGTTAAATAACCTCCAACACCAAAATATAAACCTATACTAAGCCAAAGTAAATAGGCAATTACTCTTAATATCATACTTATTCAATTAAATCCTTTGCACCCTTTTTTCGATGATAGTTCTTCCAACTTTTCCAACTCACCACAATGCTTTTTTTCATGATTAGAACAGCAATATATTTCTGTAGACTTCCATCCCCATTCCTTTAAACTCTCATTACTTATAGCGTCATACTCTGCATTTTCAAACTTTTTCGCTATAGCTAAAGTAAACAAAGCCGTATCAAAATCACCTAGCTTCGCATAAATCAAAGCTTTTTGCCTCAGGTACCAAAAAGAAGGTTCCTCTGACAACTCAACAGCTTTATCAATCCATAACCTTGCTTTTTCAATATCCTTTCCAATCGATAAATAGTAACTAGCAGCAGCATAATAATCTTCTCCACTAGGACTGTTCAAAGTCTCTTCAATACTGGCCTTTACTTGGATATCGGTCTCTACCTTAAATGGGATACTTACATAGGTGTTTTCCCAAACAATAGCAATTTTTGCGCCATGTGATGAAACGTCGTCTATTCTAATAGTGAAAGTATCTGTCTTAATGGGATAAAAGATGGATTCTACCCCAACACGTAGGGCTATTTGACTTTCATCATATTCACTAACTAAAGAGTTGCCTAAGTCCTCATAGTTATTAGAGTTATCGGAGATATCCGAAGCCCCAAAATTTGTAGGGTCATTACAGAATATAATTTCCCAAGAGTCTTTGTTTGGTATGGCAAATACACTATATGTTCCTATTTCTAACCTTTTATCTTTAATTATTAAGGGATTATCTATTACAATTTGAGTGATTTCATCTGCCCCTATTGCCCAGACTTTTCCATATGGAATGTAGTCTCCAAACATAGTCCTTCCTTTTAATTGTGGTCTTGAGTAACGAATCGTAATATTAGTCAAACCAACAACCTGATTTAATTCTGAAGGAGGACTTTCCTTCGGAATTAAAACTTGGGCACTCAAATTTGAAAATATAAAAAGAGAAATTATTACAGTAATGTTCTTAGCCATTTTTAAATAGTTGGATCGGTTAAATCAATTAATAAGCTGGAAAACAGGATATTTAAACAAACATATTCTAAATGTATTAATATTACTTTTGAAAACAAATTAAATAATCTCAGAAATAAAACTGAGTCTTTAGTAATTAACTGTTATATCTGAGAAATTTTCATATTTATATCTGTTTAATTGAAAATTAAAAATACCCAAACGAAGGTAGACCTTAATGACAGAAAAACCAATACGTAGAACTACGTAATTTTCGAGCAAAAAAAATCCCAAGCCAGAAGCTCGGGACTATTATTCATTAATAATTATTAATTTAATCATCTGGATGCATAAAACGTTGTTTCCCTAACAATTCCTCTTCTGTTTCTACAACATTTTCATCGGGCACACAGCAATCCACTGGACAAACCGCTGCACACTGTGGTTCTTCATGGAAGCCCATACATTCTGTACACTTATCGGGAGCAATGTAATACACCTCGTCGCTGATGGGCTCTTGTGTTTCGTCAGCATCCACTTCTTTACCGTTGGGCAAGACCACTTTTCCTTTTAGGCTTGTACCATCAGAATAACGCCAATCGTCAGCACCCTCATAAATAGCAGTATTTGGGCATTCTGGTTCACAAGCACCACAATTAATACATTCGTCTGTAATTATGATAGCCATCGTAATTTTTCTTTTTTATTGCGTAATTTTGCATTTGCAAAAATAAAGCCTAAAGCGCTTTTTACCAAATACATGATGGATTTACAACAAAGAATTAACGCTTTCGCAAAATTAGGCGCTTTTTTTAGTCAATTTTCTAATGATGGCATTCAAAAAAAAGACCATATCGAAGCCAACGACTTATTCTTTGAAGGTTTTAAGCATCAAATAAAACTGGCCAAGGAACATAATGGTTGGTTTACCGAAGCCAATGTATTATTCAGTCTAGAATCTTGGACCCAAGTATTAACCAATGAACACTTACAGCGATGGGCAAAAAATTATCACTTTAAAGGTGTTGAATCAAAGACCGTTGGCATCATTATGGCTGGCAATATTCCGTTGGTTGGATTTCACGATTTTTTATCTGTACTGATGAGTGGACATAAGGTTTTAGTAAAGCAATCGTCTAACGATAAGCATCTTCTCCCATTTTTAGCTAAATATTTGGAAGTGGTTGAACCTGAATTTAAAGGTAATATCACCTTCACTGAAGATAAGCTCGAAGATTTTGATGCTGTTATTGCCACAGGAAGTGATAACACCGCACGCTATTTTGAGTACTATTTCAAAAATAAGCCATCCATCATTAGAAAGAATAGAAATTCAGTAGCTGTACTCCATGGCGATGAGACCAAAACACAGCTTGAAGCGTTGTCTGACGATATTTTTAGATACTATGGTTTGGGTTGCAGAAACGTTTCAAAACTATTTGTCCCTAAAGACTATAACTTTGACGCCTTCTTTAATGCGGTTTACAAATGGCATCCCGTGATTCACGAGACAAAATATGCTAACAACTACGACTATAATAAAGCTGTATATTTGATGAGTGAATTTGATATGTTAGAAAATGGCTTTTTAATGTTGAAAGAAGATCAAAGTTACGCCTCACCTATCGCCACCTTATTCTACGAATTTTATGATTCCAAAACCGATTTAGAGCTTAAATTAGCAGCAGATATCAATCATATACAATGTATTGTTGCTGATGGTTTTGTAAAGCATGAAGTCGCCTTTGGAGAAACGCAAAAACCACAACTTTGGGATTATGCCGATGATGTTGATACTGTTGAATTCCTGTTAAAAATTTGATTCAAAAATTATCAATTTATTAATGTATTATACCCAATAAATTAGCACCTTTGTAGCTGTTTAAAAAATGACGTTCAGGGTCATGATAACAAGATCCCGAAATAAATTCAGATAAAATGAAAAAACATAATTTTAGTGCAGGACCATGTGTATTACCCAAATCAGTAATGGAGAAAGCTGCGGAAGCCGTAATCAACTATGACAATGGTTTGTCGCTCATTGAAATTTCGCATCGCAGCAAACCTTTTGTTGATATCATGGAAAATGCAAGATCCTTGGCCTTAGAGCTTTTAGGTCTTGAGGGTAAAGGTTATAAAGCCTTATTCTTACAAGGCGGTGCAAGTACACAATTTTTAATGGTCGCCTTAAACCTTTTAGAAAAAAGAGCTGGTTACCTTAATACTGGTACTTGGAGTGACAAGGCGATAAAAGAAGCTAGAATTTATGATGACATTTATGAAGTAGCATCCTCTAAGAGTGCAAACTTTAACTACATTCCAAAAGGGTATGACATTCCTGAGGATTATGATTATTTCCACTGTACATCCAACAATACCATTTTTGGAACGCAAATGAAGCGTTTCCCTAACTCACCAATTCCAATGGTATGCGATATGAGTAGTGATATCTTTTCGCGTCAATTAGACTTTTCACAATTCGATCTTATTTACGCAGGTGCACAAAAGAATATGGGCCCAGCAGGTACAACGCTTGTAGTGGTAAAAGAAGATATCTTAGGAAAAGTGTCGCGTAAGATTCCATCAATGATGGACTATAAAATACACATCAATAAAGGTAGTATGTTTAATACACCTCCTGTATTTGCGGTTTACGTATCTATGCTTACCATGCAATGGCTAAAGGATAAAGGAGGTATTAAAGCTATAGAAGAAGAAAACGAAAAGAAAGCACGTTTAATCTATTCTGAGATAGACTTAAACCCACTGTTTAAAGGTTATGCTGTAAAAGAAGATCGTTCTCATATGAATGCAACATTCACTTTAGAAAATGAAAATCTTAAAGAAACCTTCGATGCCATGTGGAAAGAAGCCGGTATTAATGGCCTAAATGGACACAGAAGTGTCGGTGGCTACAGAGCATCGATGTACAATGCGCTAACATTAGATAGTGTGAAGGTACTTGTGGAAGTGATGAGCGAATTAGAAAGTAAAGCGTAAATCACAATTCCTGGGTTGGTCAGGTCACTGTACGTGGTTATTGAGCGAAGTCAAAATATAGTCGAAGTATAACCAGGAATTCCAAAGTAATTAGCAAGTAAAAATAAATAGATTCCCACTTTCGCGGGAATGACAAAAAAGGAAAAAATGAAAGTATTAGCAAACGACGGTGTTTCACAAAGTGGTATCAACACTTTAGAAGCTGCAGGATATGAAGTTATCACTACCAATGTAGCACAAGAACAACTTCAAAATTATATCAATGATAATGGCGTAACAGTACTTCTTGTGCGAAGTGCTACCAAAGTTAGAAAAGACATTATTGACAATTGTCCAAGTCTTAAAATCATTGGTCGTGGTGGTGTTGGTATGGACAACATCGATGTAGCATATGCAAGGGAAAAAGGCCTGCATGTTATTAATACACCCGCAGCATCTTCGCACTCCGTTGCGGAATTGGTTTTTGGTCATTTTTATGGTCTAGCACGGTTTTTACATAAATCTAACCGAGACATGCCTTTAGAAGGTGATGCCAACTTTAAAGGTTTAAAGAAAGCCTATGCAAAAGGAACGGAATTAAAAGGAAAAATCCTTGGCGTGATTGGTTTTGGTCGTATTGGTCAAGCCACGGCCAAAATAGGAATTGGAGCAGGAATGAAAGTTGTGGCCTACGATCCATTCATAGAAAAAGCCAATCTTGAATTGGAATTCTTTGACGGTCAAAAAGTGAGTTTTGAGATCGATACCATTTCTAAGGAAGAGGTTTTAAAACAAGCCGACTTTTTAACATTGCATGTTCCGGCACAAAAAGATTATGTTATTGATGAGACTGACTTCAACGCTATGAAAGATGGTGTTATTATTGCCAATGCTGCACGTGGTGGCGTAGTCAATGAAGTAGCACTAGTAAAAGCTATTGAAAGTGGTAAAGTCGCAAGAGCTGCTTTGGATGTTTTTGAAAAAGAGCCAAAACCCGAAATTCAATTATTAATGAATTCTGCACTGTCACTAACACCGCATACGGGCGCGGCGACAAATGAAGCGCAAGATAGAATTGGCGTGGAACTTGCAGACCAAATCATTAGTATTTTGGGATAAATAAGTTCTAAAATGTGACCAAATTAAAATAAATGAGTCCTACATATGCTAGGACTTTTTTTTGTACCTTATGAATGCTAAATTTTATTAACCTTAATACATAAAAAACAATGGAAGGAATCTTGGATTTATTAAATAGTGACATAGGAAAAACAATCATTAGTGGTGTTTCTGGATCTACAGGAACAGACCAAAACAAAACAGGAAACGTATTAACAATGGCATTACCTGTACTCATGAAAGCTATGGAACGAAATGCCTCTACACCAGAAGGTGCACAAGGGCTTATGGGCGCATTAAACAATAAGCACGATGGGAGTATTTTAGACAACCTTAGTGGTTTATTTGGTGGCGGCGTTGATGAGACAGTAACTACTGATGGTGATAAGATTCTTGGACATGTATTAGGAGGAAGACGTCAAGGCGTAGAACAAGTAATTGGGCAAAAAGCCGGTATCGATGCAGGTTCTGTTGGAAATATTTTAAAAATTGCTGCACCTATACTAATGGGAATGTTAGGTAAACAGTCACGACAAAACAATGTGAGTTCCCAAAGTGATCTAACAGGCTTATTAGGAGGTTTATTAGGTGGTGCAAGCCAGAGTGGCCCAGTGACTAGAGAGCAAACATTTTTAGAACAAGTATTAGACTCTGATGGTGATGGGAGTGTTATTGATGATGTTGCCGGAATGGTATTAGGTGGTAGTAAGAATAAAGGTGGTCTAGGCGGTCTTTTAGGCGGCTTATTTGGAAAATAAGCAGAACTTCAAATATTTAATGAAAGCAGCTCATGGAGCTGCTTTTCGTTTTAGAAAGCTTTAAAACCATATCATTACCTAATTCATAAACGGTTTTTACTCATTTTAACTACTAAGACACATTGCGAATACGTTATTTTACAGTACTAAACATAAATTATTTGTATCTTTATTATCATGAAAAAGCTTATTCCGTTTGCAATACTCATTGTATTAATTGCCAGTTGTAAATCATATACGCCCAGTCAGACCATAGACCACGGTGATGAAAATGCCTTGGTAGAAAATGATACGGTATCTATTAGCAGTGACGAAACCGATTATGAAATTATAATCATTGAGCCTGGTTTTAGAGGCTGGTTAGAAACTATTGCAAGACCAAGAGGATTTCATTCACAGCGCTATTTAGAAGATAGAAATATCTTTCTTGTGCAATCATGGAACCAGAGAAACCTCCAACCACATGTTTTTGACCCAAATTTGTATGTATTTCGTATAGATTACGATTCGCGCACAGATTATGGCTACGAAGTCAACTATCTATTGTACAATTACTTTTTATATTTTCAACTTAAATATAAACAACAATTAACATCCATCATTCCTAGAATTTAGCTTAACTTTGCAGCACTTTTATAGTGTATGAAATGGGCACAAACTAAATTTAATTTCTTACTTGCTAACCGGAAAGATTAAATTTTTTGTGATAAAGCGCAGCGGTTGATCTAAGTAGAAAATTTTTATTCGCTTCATTTCTAATGAAATAGAAATTTTCAAATAGATGAAAAAATTTAAGGAAAATTGGGAAATACAACATAATTGGCAACTGCTATTTCCACTTTTAGGTCTTTTGGGTCTAGGGTATTCTGCCTACAAATTGTCTAATGCACTATTTCAAAAATTCGGTTTATCAATAGTTATTATACTATCAGTTCTACTTTTTTTTGGTTTATTAACCGTTACCCTTAAATTGTTTAAATGGCTAGAAAAACGTTGGATTCTTCAATACCGTTGGGAAATGATACGTGTATTTATCGTATTTGCCATAACCGGATCGACCTCTATGTATGTAGGACGACCCATTATGAAATGGATCGGAATTACTAAAGACAATCTACATCCATTACTTTATTGGATACTATTTATTATCATCAGTCTTATTTTTTATCAAATTCTTTTAGTTACTTTTGGTTGGCTGTTTGGTCAACATAAGTTTTTCTGGGAATTTGAAAAGAAAATACTAAGAAGATTCAGCCTCATTAAAGATGAAAATTAAGATTTTCTTAACATTGTTAGTTTAGGATAATATCTAGGTTTGCCCAAGATTGCATGAAGAACATTTTTATAAAGATAATAGCGCTCTTTTTTTTATCAATATTACTTACCAGTAATGTTCTAAATCTTCACGTCTACCTTCACGAACATGAGCAACATCAATGTTTTGCAGACTCTGATGAAAATCATGAAGATGAAGAAAACACACCTTGTGAATTATGCCTCTTAGTTCTAAATCTCAACAGTTTAGACTACAACAACAGCTTAGAGTTTTCATACAAAAGTGATATACCATTAATTAATAACTTCAGAAAAGACCATCTGGTTTACCAAAAACTTAATTACGACCAACTTTTTTCTGAACATCATAGGAACAAAGCCCCTCCTCACCTTATCTAATACGTCAAAAAATTAGTAAATAGATTAGTAATAGGGATATTATAAATAAGTAAATGAAGAATATCTTTCTAATCTTATTTATACTAATAACTAGTTTTGGCTATACTCAAGAATGTAATAGTGTCTTAAGTGGAGAAATCTCCGATTTTCATGATAATACTGCATTAGAAAATGCCTCAATAAAACTTATTGGTACAAATAAGATCACCATATCGGATAAACAGGGAAAATTTAGGTTTAAAGATTTATGTGATAAAACATATCAGATAGAGGTGTCTCACATAGCCTGTGAAACGAAAATAATAACAGTGAAAGTCCAAGGAGATACTCATAACGTAATTAAACTAGAACATCATTTGGAAGAACTAGATGAGGTTAATGTAACAGGAAAAGAAAGAAAGGAAACAAAAACCGCTCAAGAGACGCTTATAAAAAGTGATATCCTAGAGCAATACAGTAGCCTTTCCTTAGGTGATGCGTTAAGGGAAGTTCCAGGCGTATCTTCTATAAATACAGGAAATACGATTGTTAAACCCATGATAAATGGCCTACATAGCAGCAGAATTTTGATCATGAATAATGGTGTACGTTTACAAGATCAGGAATGGGGAATTGAACATGCACCAAATGTAGATATTAACAGCGCTAGTCAAATCTCAGTGATCAAAGGGTCTGGTGCTCTAGCTTATGGTGGTGATGCCATTGGTGGTGTCGTCGTTATTAATCCGAGCAGAATTATTAGAAAAGACACACTTTACGGACGCACCATTATTGGTGGTCAAACCAATGGCCGTGGTTATAATTTCACTTCAAGTCTAAATAAAAATTACGAATCAGGATGGTTTGCTAAAGTTCAGGGTTCTTATAAAAGAAATGGCGATTTTAAAGCACCTGATTATAACCTTACCAATACTGGGTTAGAGTCGACAGGCCTATCTGCACGGTTTGGCAAAAAGACTTTTGAATCGGGATTCGAAGTTTATTATAGCTATCTAGATAATGAAATTGGCATTTTAAGATCTGCCCATATTGGTAATATAGGGAATTTGGCAGCTTCAATCAATGCACCAGTTCCAATTTTTATAAATGATTTTAGCTACGATATCAATGAACCAAAACAAGAAGTGACACATCATCTCTTTAAGGCTTCATATTATAAACGCTTTAAGAACTTTGGAAAAGTTGACATTCAGTACGACTACCAGAACAATCATCGTTTTGAGTTCGATGTTCGCCGAGGTGGTAGAAGTGGAAAAGCCGCTATTGACCTAGAACTAGAAACCCACACCATTTTGGCAAATGTTAAAATTGATAACAATCTAGAACGAAAGTACAACTTTGGTTTGTTGGCCAGATATCAAAATAATTTTGCAAACCCCGATACTGGTGTAAGACGTTTAATCCCAGATTATGATAAATACGACTTTGGTATTTATGCTAATACAGAGTGGGCTATAAACGATAACTTAATTGCGGATGCTGGGTTGCGATACGATTTTAGCAGAGT
This sequence comes from Winogradskyella sp., assembly GCF_028282165.1. Classification (GTDB taxonomy): domain Bacteria; phylum Bacteroidota; class Bacteroidia; order Flavobacteriales; family Flavobacteriaceae; genus Winogradskyella. The sequence goes on from NZ_JANQIM010000037.1 coordinate 43,085, forward strand.
AGACGCTTTAAAATTTTATAGACTTTCACGATGGGAAGAACGAGGTTATGATGAAGATTTTAGGGATATCATTATTGGTTCTGTAGTGGCTGGTGAAGTTGTTGATGGTATCGATGCTAATGCTTCACAATATTTAACTAACCCGATATTTGACTTTCATAATATATCTGCTGCTGTAGGTGTTAAATACGAATTCAATGCAAATCATTGGATGACTTTAGGTTATAATTTGGCTAGTCGTGCGCCTAACCCTTCCGAGTTGTTTAGTGATGGCGTGCATCATTCAGCGGCAAGATATGAGATCGGAGATCTTCGTATTGAAAGCGAACAGTCTCATCGTATATCTACAACTTATGGCTATATCACTTCAAAACTTAATGTACAGGTAGATGCTTACTATAATCATATCAATAGTTTTATCTACTTAGTTCCCACTGAAGTAGGAATACTTCCAACAATAAGGGGGCCATTTCCTGAATGGGAATATGTACAGACCCAAACTAATGCCACACTTTTTGGTGTAGATGTTAGTGCAAATTATCAGGTTGGACCTCGCTGGAATATAAATCACAAATCATCTTTTATAAAGGGGTATGACGTGAAAGCCGATATACCATTGATTGATATTCCACCATTTGCAACTTTAAACGGCATTACATATACCAATACCGACTGGTATAATTTTAATGCAAGTTTACAATCGGAGTGGGTCTTTGAGCAAAATGAATTTCCAGATGAGTTTAATTATTCAGTACCAATAGCAGATGAGGATGATATCGTTGTCGACCTTGGTCCACCTCCAGCTTATCATTTAATGCATTTTCAAAGTGAAATAACCTTACCTGTGTTTAAACAATCTAGTTTGGATATTCGATTAAGCGTTGACAATATTTTTAATACAAACTACAGAAATTATTTAAACCGATTACGTTTTTTTGCAGACGAAATGGGAAGAAATATAAGATTACAAATTCAATTGAATTACTAAAAAAAACAAATAATAACTACTTTAAATTTTAAATACAAAAACAATGAAAACTAATTTTTTAAATTTTAACACAATGAAAACAACTAAATTTTTTGCAAGTGCTTTTTTAGGTTTAGCCCTTTTGGCATCATGTTCAGATGATGATGATGGTTCAGGTACACAACCAGTTGAAGAAGAAGAAGCTATCACGAGATTGATTCTTACGTTTACAAACGATGACGAAACAGATACAGTTATATTGACTTGGAACGATGCAAACCTAGATGAAGTGATTGATGCAGGCGAACAAACGGTCGTTGGCGAATTCGATGCTGACGAAGTTTATGATGCTGAAATTCAATTATTCAATATGGATGAAGATTTTCTTGCAGAAGATATCTTGGCAGACCAAGCAGGAATAGATGCACACTTTTTTGTGTATAGTACCGATCTAGATTTTACAATGGTTAGAGCCGATGATGATAATTTAAGAGGAGATGGCAATAGACTTGGTGTAAAAACGGTATGGACTGCTGGCCCAAATGACGAAACAGGAACTATAACTATTCAACTTTTCCACGAGTCTCCAAGTGTTAGTGATGATGGTGGTTTTGGATCAGCAACTGGAACTGATACAGATATTGATATCACTTTTAATGTTGAAATAGACTAAGTAATAAACAAAACCAGATAAAAAAGCACTCGAGGTCGAGTGCTTTTTTTATGCCTTAGTTACAGAGTCTCTCGGATTCAAAATATAAGTATATAGCCACATCAATGAGAATGTTGGTATCACATCCAAAAATGGTAAGGCTTCTTCAATAAATGCAATCACAGCAGCTATTTTCCCTTCTCTCCCCTTATATAGTTTGGTCATAAAATAGGCCGATAATGGTGCCCATATAAAATCAAAAGGTGGAAATACTATAGAGACATATCCTAAACCATCCAAAAGTAGCCCCAATGCAAGTTTATTATATTTATTCATGTAAAGATTTAAGTATTAATTCATTGAGTAAATAGCAATAAGTATTCCAAATTTATATTGTGTCAATTAGTCAAGCTGTACTCTTAACATACCTTAAACCTTTTTAACGTTTAATTAAGAGCTGTGCTCAATGTGAGAATGTAGATTTGCACATTATAAGTGCAACAATCATTTTGTCAACCCATCTTTATAACAAAAGTTTAAGTCATCATTAACCAACCACTATGAACTTACGTTCTCTATTAACTTTTCTTAGCTTTTGTTATGTCCTTATTTTCTCCGCACAAAACGATTCTATACCGATTCCAGACAAAAAGATTTTAAATATTGAGCGCACAAATCAAAAACCAAAAATAGACGGTATCTTAGATGAGGATATATGGCAAAATGCTGATATAGCTACAGATTTCATCCAATTTAGACCAGAAATAGGTAACACACTTCCTGAGGAAAAACGAACTGAAGTAAAAATGACCTACGATGATAAAGCCATCTATGTTGCTGCTTATCTTTATGATGATCCTGAATTGATCATGAAACAATTGGTGAATCGAGATAATTTCGGTCAGACCGATTTTTTTGCCGTGGTCATTAACCCAAATAATGACGCCCAAAATGACACTCAGTTTTTTGTATTCAGTTCTGGCCAACAGGCAGATGCTATCGCCAATCCAAGTATTGGTGAGGATTTTAGCTGGAACGCCGTTTGGCAAAGTGCTGTAACAATACACAATGATGGTTGGAGTTTAGAGATCGAAATTCCATACAGAACATTACGCTTTGCCGAAGAAGAAAATCCGATTTGGGGTTTGCAATTCCATAGACAATTTAGACGCGATAGAGCACAATATACATGGAATCCCATAGATCCCACTAAAGGCAATATTGGTTTGTACCATGGAGAGCTACATGGACTTAATGGCCTTAAACCTCCTACCCGACTCATTTTTTATCCCTTTACTACTGGGATTCTCGATAGTTTTGATGGCGAAACAGAAACTACCTTAAGATTAGGCATGGACGTTAAATATGGAATTACAGATAACTTCACCTTAGATGCGACCCTTATTCCCGACTTTAGTCAGGCAGGTTTTGACAATTTGGTGCTCAATCTCGGGCCATTTGAGCAAACCTTTGCTGAACAGCGACAATTCTTTACTGAGGGCGTCGACTTGTTTTCTAAAGGTGGGTTATTCTTTTCGAGGCGTGTAGGAAGTGCACCAACAGGCGAATTAGATTTAGCTGATGATGAAGAAGCTGAAGTCCCCGATGAAGTCAAAGTATTAAATGCTGTAAAAGTATCGGGACGAACAAAAGATGGCTGGGGGCTTGGCCTTTTTAATGCCATTACTGAAAAAACCTTTGCGACTATTACAGATACTATCACTGGCCAATCTCGCCAAGAAGTGGTCGAACCTTTTGCTAATTACAATATTTTAGTGGTTGACAAGCAGTTTGGCGGTAACTCTGCTATAAGCCTTATTAATACCAATGTGATGCGGGAAGGTGAGTTTAGGGATGGTAATGCCACAGCACTGGTAGCCAACTTGGTGAATAAAAAAAACACCTATAGGTTAGACACTGAGTTAAGAATGAGTAATGTAAATTATCAAAATGAACCCAGTGAAACCGGTTTTAGTAGCTTTTTGTTCGTTGGAAAAGTTGCTGGTAATTTTAGGTATAGTTTTGATCATCGTTTTGCAGACACAAAATATGAGATTAATGACTTAGGTCTAAATTTCAGGAATAACAGAAATGATTTCGGTATCGATTTTTCATATCAAACCTTTGAGCCTTCAGGAAAGTTGAATAGCTATCGTTTTAACTTTTTCTCTAATTACAGACGTCTTGTAGACCCAAATACCTTTTCTAATTTCAATTTTGGTGGTGGTTATCGTGCCTTTACCAGAAAGCTTGATGCTTATGGTTTTCGTTTGTTTATAGAACCTGGAAAACAATACGATTTTTTTGAATCTCGTGATGGACGCCCCTTTATTTTTGAAAATTTCGTAAGTACTGGTGGTTGGGTCTCTTCCAATTACAATCGCGTTTTTGCCATTGATGCCCGAGCCAATATCGGAACCCTATTTGAAGATGGACGTGACTTTTTTACCTACGATTTTAACATAGAACCTAGAGTAAGAGTGTCTGATAAACTATTATTAATCTATGGGTTCTCTTTTGACTACACCAATGGTGATCGTGGTTATGCCACCAGTGAAGAAATTCAATTATTTGGAGGAGAAACAGAAGAAATTCCAATCTTGGGTGAACGTAACCGACAAATCGTAACCAATACCCTATCGGGAAATTATACCTTTAATCCATTTCATACTTTGGGATTAACCTTTAGACATTATTGGGATACCGTCAACTACGACAATGAATTGTTTACACTTTTGGATAATGGGCGTTTAACCACAGCAGATGGATATACAATTGATACGGTTGAGGACAATCCAAATATTAACTTTAGTACTTGGAATATCGATTTAAGCTATTCTTGGCAGTTTGCACCTGGTAGCTTTTTAACGGCATTGTACAGAAACCAAATTTTTAGCAATGACGAAAATTCTGAGGATGGTTTTACCGAAAGCTTGGATTTACTGTTTCAGCAACCGATGCAAAACATCTTTTCCTTGCGCCTTCAGTTTTTTATTGATTACAATAATGTAAAATCAATCTTTAAAAAGAAGAACAAAACACAAGACGGACAGGCTAGTATGCGCAATACTGTAATAAGACCGTTTCACACTTTACCATAATCTTAATACTTCGTTATCGACCATTGTCCGGACACTCAATATAGTATTTAAACTCTATAATAACCCAAGAGTCTAAAAATCTAAAAGGCTAACAGTCTAAGCCACTAATAATCTAATAAAATATAGTATTTTCGCTGTTGTATGATTAAAGCTACCAACATCCACAAATCGTTTAAGGATCTACACGTTTTAAAAGGTGTAAACATCACTATTTCCGAAAGTGAAATCATTTCTATTGTTGGTGCTTCTGGGGCAGGAAAAACCACCTTACTGCAAATCTTAGGGACCTTGGACAAACCAGATTACAAAGTGGATTCGGAACTAATAATCAATGGACAATCCATTACTGCACTTAACGATAAAGCCCTCGCTAAATTTAGGAATCAACATATTGGTTTTATTTTTCAGTTTCATCAGTTGCTGCCAGAATTTACAGCTTTAGAAAATGTCTGTATCCCCGCATTTATCAATAATACGCCCAAAGCCGAAGCTGAGAAACGTGCCAAGGAATTGTTAGATTATTTAGGGCTTAGCGATCGCATCGACCATAAACCCAATAGCCTATCCGGTGGTGAACAACAACGTGTGGCTGTGGCCAGAGCATTGATTAACCAACCGAAGATTATTTTTGCAGATGAGCCTTCTGGAAACTTAGATAGCGAATCCGCAGAGCAATTACACCAACTCTTCTTTAAGTTAAGAGATGAGTTGAAGCAAACCTTTGTTGTCGTAACTCATAACCAGGACCTCGCCAATATGGCCGATCGTAAGTTGACAATGGTCGATGGAAAGATTGTAGGTTAATTATTATAGCTTGCTTAGAGCTTTTAGACTTAAACTATCCTGATTGAAATAACTCGCTTTCACTGCATCAATGATAGCCATTAAAGTAACCGTACAACTGATATACAAATAACCCTATCCCTGCTAGTACCAGATACCAATTGACCGCTTTGTAAAACGCTGGAAACTGTTTATGTTTTCTCGAAAGTGTAATTATGAAAACAATAGGAATCAACGCCAGTACCTGCCCGACTTCTACACCAAGATTAAAGCATAGGATTTTTACTAGAAACTGTTCCGTTCCAATATCAAAGGACTGTAAACGGGTGGACAGGCCAAAGCCATGAATCAATCCGAAAAGACCTACCATAAGCAGTAAATTGGGTGATTTTACCTTCAGTTTTTCAAATCCACCTAAATTTTCAAAGCCCTTATATAACACACTCAGGGCAATAACCGCATCTACTAAATGTTCATTTGCCGTGATTCCGGCATAGGTTGCACCAATTAAGGTAATACAATGCCCTATTGTAAACACGGTAATGAATTTTAAGATGTCTATAAAATTGTTCAGGTAGAATATAACACCTGTTAGAAAAAGCAAATGGTCATAGCCTGTAAGCATATGTGTGGCACCTACACGAATGTAAGCCCACAAACCACCGTTACGCAAAAGTTCCTGATCAGCACTTGTTACATCATGTGCAAACCCTAAAAGCGGAACGAAAATTAATAATAGAAATAGTGCCTGCCTAAAATGTTGATGTTTCATTAACTCTTTTTTCTAAAGACTACGAATAACAACGCTATAATAAGTACGCTACCTAATATAAAAATCCATGTAGGGATTCCATCCTCGTGATCATGATCATGTGTATGCGTACTATCATCATGTTTGTGGGTCACCTCAAACGTCAATGTTGCCCATTTAGAGCGATGCGTTAATTCATCACTATCCGTAACACTAACCATATGAATGGTTCGTAAGTAGTAAATACCGTCTTCTGGTAGATTTACAGAAACAATGCCTTGGTCATTGGTCCGTAACTGCTGACCACTGGTATGTGAATGGTCTTTTTCTGGCTTTGATTTGTCAGTATGGCTATGCGCACCGTCACCGTGCTTGTGTTTATGGGAGTGCTTTTTGCCATCATGCTCATTACTGTGCTCACCATCATCATGCTTATGCTCGTGGGAATGTTTTTTTCCTTCGTGCTCATGCTCATGGCTGTGCTCACCGTCACCGTGCTTGTGTTCATGGGAGTGCTTTTTCCCATCATGCTCATGACTATGCTTACCATCATCATGCTTATGCTCGTGGGAATGTTTTTTTCCTTCGTGTTTGTGCTCATCATGGTGATGTTCACCTTCATCATGCTTATGTTTTTTATCACCATGACTATGGCTGTGACCATGACCATGATCATGATCATGGATTACTTTGATATAATCCGCATAAACGAGTTGATTGGCTAAAGGTGCTCCATCTAACAATAACTGCACTTCCAACTTATCACCAGTATACTTTTCATAAGGATTTGCTAATGTCACAAACTCAATAGGATAGCCCAAAACCGTTTTCCAATCGTCTGTTTTTACATCACCCACTTGATAGATCGCTTTTACATGCTTTTCATAACGCTCTATAGCATCTTGATCCAATAAGTCATTATCCGTGCGGTATTCGAGCATATCTAAAACACCATCGTGTTTAAGGTAGTTGTTAAACTTTTCGGCGGTGAGTTCTATATTTCTGGCTTTGGTTGAGACACCTGCTACATAAGTTGCGGCTTCAATAGGCGTAAATTTAAATTGTGTAATGGTGGTGTCCTTATCTGTCCATTGACTTGCATCTACAGTTAATCGGTTTCCCTGATATAAAATAGAAGCATCTTGCATACGATCGCGCGCAATAATATTTTCACTATTTTCAAAAGTCCCATTGTATAGGCTTAAGGTCGCTTCTTGATTAGGTTTCAAGAAATAGGTGTCCATTTTTATATACAGGTCGTGACTGCATAATAGAATGACAGCGAGGAGTAAGTAAAAAGGCCTAAAAACCCTGTATTTTAAGCTTTTTGTGATTGTTCTTCTTATTAAATTCATGCGTTTTTTGTTGATAGTTCTTTTTTAATGTATAAATGACTCATAAAAATCCATTTAAATTGGTTTTATCCGTCTAAAAGCGAAGTTAATCTTTTCGTCTTAAGAAATCAACATAAAAAACTATGGGAATTTAGAGCTACAAGCTCCAACCAGCAAAGATTGTGGAAGGCTTAATCATAAAGAAAATGCTAACGCCTCTATTATGAGAAAATTGGATGTTACAAAAAGCACAGAACCTTATTAGAGACCAAGCTTTTTCTATTTAATTTTCCTTTTCTGCCTTTTTCAACTGATCAATTTTATTCTTGGCCTCTTTGCAATTTGGATCAATATCTAATGCCATTTGATAATAACGAATAGCATTATTGTAGTTTTCGGGTGTAAAGTCTACATAATAATTTCCTAATTCATAAAATGCTTTTGCAGATTGTGGGTTTTCCCTAGAGTTGATCCACAATAGAATACCTGTTTCCCTAGCACTTTTGGCCTCTTTTATATTAAAATCTCCTAAAGCAATATCTAGAAGTTCTTCTTCATCAAAAAGGGATAGTTTTTTGGTTGAATTAATTACATACTCGTAGTAATTATTAATCGCCCCTATAAAATTACGTTTCTGTAAAAGCTTTGTAAATACATTGTTTTTTTCAGAATACTTATCGGTCTTTTTTGTAAAATAAATGGCTTCATCAAAATCATTAGTCTTTTTAGTTTGCTTTTGGAGTGATTTTAAAAGCGCAGGGTTATTCTTCAAAGTTTTATCCAAAAAAGCTTTAGAGAACTGACATAGCAATCCATAACTTGCTTCTATCTCGGCACCTTTACGTTTGTAAAATTCAACCAAATCAGGAGGAGAAGGCCTATCCATAGTCATGATAGCATCCGAGTTAAAGTTGCGATGCCCCATTTTTTGAAACTTTAGTAAGTAGCGTTCTGAATTTCCTTCTTTAAAAAAATTAAAATTTTGGTGATCTCCCCATGCCAACGTGTATAGAAAAGGAATTTTTAATTCTTTACCACTATAGCCTTGAAAATTATCTCTGCCCATTCCGTCTTCATAACTAATCGTACCATCAAAACTGATAAAGGCATCAAATGAATCGGGTTTTTTTACACTGGTTACAATGGCAGATGCCAATCCGCCCCAACTGTAACCAATCAATCCAACCTTATTAGACTTGGTATATGAAGTTTTTACTGTATCTAGAAAATTTCTTGTCCAAACAAGATCTTCTACGGCCGTTTTTAATCCTTCCAAATCATATGTCATATTGGGACCTTTGCCATTGGATGGCATAGAAAAAATAACATATCCGTGACTGGCTAAATATTCAAATAAAATGGAATTTTCATAAATACTTCCTCCCAATCCTGGAGCATAAACGATTACAGGAAAATCGCCAACCGTTGGTTTTGCATCATTGTGCGCTAAAGTGAGATGTTCAAAATCTTTTGTAATGCTCTTTTCACTCCCACCCTTTTTTATTGCAGAATTCCTAAAATGATCGATAAAAGCCTTTTCTAACGATTTGTTGTTTCCAGAACCTCCGCCTAAGGAGTCTTCATAAGCTCTGGTAGCGATATATGCTTTGTATTTAATTGCTTGGTCTACTGACGTTACATCAGCAGGATACCAAACGCCTAAGTTCATAGGTCTTTCACTATCTCCCATTTTTCTGTTCGTATCGCTTTCAGTTAGCACTTTAAAGCCTACATTAAATTTTCCTTTTGACAAACCAGCCCAATCGTGTAAGGATTGGGAACTTAGGTGATTCGTAATTAAGATCGTTCCAAGGAGTAAAATCCATAATTTTATTCTGTGGTGGTGTTTCATACTCGCTGTTTTAGTTAAATTTTATTCTTATCACATACTCTATTTCTTAAAGCGTGAAAGAATTTATTCAAAGCCACTTTTTACCTTCTGAAAGGAGATATTATCTAATTTTTCAAAAAAAATTAATATCGAGGACTAGTTTCCATAAAAATAGATTTTTACAACTTACAGAAGTTCCGAAATTATAAAGTCCGACATTTTTATTTTTTAGATTCTATAGAACTATATATTCCTCCTATTCCAGGTGTTAGTTTCGTTGCTTTAGTTAGCCTGCTATTTATATAAGACTAAAAAAAACGATTTTGTCGCATTTAATTTTCATCTTTCCATCTAATTACATACCCTAAAGAAAAGATCATCTGCAATGAGAGAATATTTATGGATATCTTCAGTTATATATCGATAAAAAACAATGGTGTTAGATTTTTCTCTTTTGTGTGGTTGAAATTACTTTCAATATATTTGAGATAACTACGTTAGTACGAATCGTAAAAACTCTAATCAAAACTATTGTAAAACCAAAGACTACTAATGGATATTAAGGTCAATTTGTACAATATACTTATTGCATTCGGGATGCTTCAAAGCTTTATATTTGGCTTTTACCTTAGTTTTAGAAGTAAATTAAAAGGCGCTCAATTTTATCTCGGAATTACCGTTATATTTCTATCTTCTTATATATTTTGGGTACTGAAATATGACTTTGGATTTGAAAAGTATTTTCCTCATTTACGGCTTTTCCCTATTTTCTTTATTAGTGGTATTGGCCCGGCTTTTTATATCTATTTAAGATTTCTTTTCAATAAACCCATCTCTGGTTTTAAGATAAGACTGTTTTTTATCCCATTACTAATTCAATTTGTTTACTACATTTCAACCATTGCAATTTATTGGGTTAATCATTGGGACTATAGAACATTTAATACGTTTGAAAGTACATGGGTGTTTAATTCAGCTTCTGTTGAACATTTATACGGACTTAGTTTTTTTGGGATCTTTCTATATAAGAGCTATAGATTAGTATTAAAATCCCATATGCTCTATGCTACAAATAAGATTAAAACCATTCTCATATGCTTTATAATACTTTGGAGTATATGGGTTGTGTATTCCTTTTTTGACACCCTCTATTATGATTTTGCTTTCCCTCCTTCGGGATTTTATCTTTTCTATATTTTATTTACCGCATTGACCTATGCTATCGGTTTTTTTGGATTTAAAATAAATAATGATACGTTTTTGCGTGTTGGGTTTAAAAGTGAAGCTAAAACAGAAGGAAAAACTGCCAATAAAGAGATGACTGACATATTTCAGAATATATTGGAATTAATGGCAACTTCCAAACCCTACCTAGATCCAAGTATCAATCTTACAAGTTTTTCAGAACAACTAAAATTGCATCCAAATAAAGTTTCTGCAGCTATTAACATTATGAGCAAAAGTTCTTTTAGAGATTTTATAAATACATACAGAATAAATGAGTTTATATCTAATAGTAGCACATATGATTTTGAAACAAAAACAATTTTAGGTTTGGCTTATGAAGTAGGCTTTAACTCTAAATCTTCTTTTAATAGAGCGTTTAAAAAATTTACTAATTCATCACCAGTTGAATATTTACAGAAAATAAAAGAGTAAGTAGGTGTCAAAATGTAAAACGCTACTTTGAAATGGCATAAAACAGTTACACTTGCAGCGTGATTATTTTAATAAATTAAAACTTTTGATTTTTATTATGAGAAATACCGCTCTTAATGTAATTGCTTTACTTTTTCTAGTAAGCTGCACATCGTGTAAAGAATACAACAATGCAAGTGGAACAACTTCAAAATTAGATTCCATCTTAAATGTTTTACATCAAAAAGAACAGTTTAATGGAGGGGTATTAATTGCAAAAGGAAATGAAGTGATCTACAAAAACACTTTCGGATATTCAACATTTGAAGATAAAAAAGCGTTAAACCTTAATACCGTATTTCAAACGGCATCTGTTTCAAAAACCTTTACAGCTGTAGCTGTTTTGCAACTGATTGAACAGGGCAGACTACAATTAGATGATAAGTTAGTTGATTTTTTTCCGGAATTGCCTTATCCAGATGTTACTATACGCAATTTGCTTTCCCATACTTCTGGTCTGTATCCATACAACCCTTTATTTGTTAAACATTGGGATCATAATAAAATTGCTGAGAATAAAGACATTCTTACAATCTATCGAGAGCAAAAACCAAAGTCATTTTTTTCTCCTGATGAGGGCTATTCGTATAGTAATATTGGTTATGTCTTCTTAGCCTGCATCGTTGAGAACGTTAGTAAAGTCTCTTTTCAAGACTATCTAAAACAAGAAATCTTCGGTCCGTTAAAAATGGAAAATTCTCAGATCTATACTTTACTAAATAAAAACAGGATCGAAAACTTCGCTAAGGAGCATCTACTTGATCCCATTTCTGGGGCGTATAAAAGTCCACTGGAATTGGATTATCAAAAGGAAGTTTATTATTTGAGTGGTAAGGTAGGAGATGACAAAGTAGCGTCTACATTAGATGATTTGTGGAAATGGAATAGAGCATTGTTTACACATAAGATTTTACCCAAAGGAAAACTAGAAAAAGTATTTGCTTCCAGTATCACCCATATACCTGATTCTTTAAGACACTCACCATTTGACTATGGATTAGGGTTTCAGTTAGAACACCACGAAGATTTTGGTAAAATCATATATCACAATGGTGGTGAACCCGGTCTAAGGGCGAGGTTTTTGTATTACTCCGATCATGATGTTTCCCTAATTATGTACGATAATGCACACTCGCAATATATCAACAAGGTTAGGGACATCATTATTGGAACCTTGTTAGATAAAGAAATAGTGTTCCCAAAAAAATCACTGGCAACAGAATTGTATAAAGTTGCTAGATATGGTAACGACGAAGTACATAAGACTATTGAGAAGTATAAAGATTCACCGTCTTATTATTTAAAAGAAAACGAGATCAACCGTTTGGCAGGAGTCTTTTGGACAGCGGAAGATTATGAAAATGGATTAACTATACTAAGGTTAAATACAGAGCTATTTCCTGAATCAATTAATGCCCAATTTTATCTTGGAGAAGGATACATGGAAAATGGGGATATGGAAAAAGCAAAAAAACATTTTCAGATATCAAAAGATATCATGCTGGCACGCCCTAAAGAAAAACAAAATGCAAACTACTTAAAGTATCTAGATCAACTTCTTAATGCGAAAGAACAGTAATTAAGACGTTTAAAACAGGAAATCTTTTAACATGGCAAACAATTTGTTTGCCTGATCATCAGAATTAGATAATATCACTATTGTGACGTCTATCGTAGGAAAATGGTAGGCAATACTGTTAAATCCCGGTATGCTTCCCGAATGTCCCCAATACGATTGATCTTTATATGTATTGACTTCAAACCCATTGTTATACCCTTTCGTTTCAATAAAACTAAAGTGTCTAACGGTTCTTTGACGCATCATATTGGGAGTTGTTTCCTTAGACATTAAACCACTGGCGACGAACTTTATAAAGTTGAAAAGATCATCAGATACTGTATACATCCCTCCTGCTGGTGAAGACACTGTATTAGAAAAAAAGTCATTGGGAAATGTGGCTTCACTTAGTCTCTTCTGTTGAAACTCTACGGATGCCTTTAAGCTATCTACAACAGGATAAACCCTCGTATATCCAGTGGCTTTTTTACTTGTGCTTTGATACTTATTAACTGCTAAGGTTTTGGACATATCGGCCGGTCTAAAGATATTTTTTTGAAGAACGCTTTGATAGGAATCCCCAGTTACTTGTTCTATGATGAGTCCCAACAAGAGAAATCCAGTGTTACTGTAGAAATAAGCCGTTTCCTCAAGTTTTTTGACTGACAAATCCGCGTAATCCAACAAGTCATGCCAAGATTGTAAATCTGCTTTTGAGCTTAACCAAAATTCACTTGAGAAAAAAGTCTTTAAACCAGAGGTATGATTCAATAAATCGGCTATCGTTATTGTAGGATCTAATGACAGATTTAAATAGTTCACAACCGGATCGGAGAGCTTTAATTTACCCTGTGCTTCCAGTATTCTAATAGCAACACTTGTAAACATTTTTGAGGATGAAGCCATATTAAACTTTGTGGATGCGTCTACAGGGATTTGAAATGATTGATTAGCAATTCCGATGTTTTTTTGAAAAAAAGATTGACGAGAGTCACCGATTGTTACCGACATTGAAAAGCCCTCTATATTCAAACTGTCAAGTACCCGATTTAAATAGTTGACGATTTCCTGCTGCGATTTCCTATTAGGATTTTTAGAGTTCCAAGTGATTTCCGTTTCACTCCAACCTCTTATTTTACCTGATGGAAGCGTATTAATAATCAGTCCCAATGAATTTTTTGGATTATGCAGTAAACCAGCAATCTTCTGCCCATCATTGTATTGGATATCGATTTTGAATGGCTTAGGCAGATTTTCATGTAATTGCATACTCATGTTTAGAACCTTGTCAACAGTCATAAAAGAGATGAAGTCATCAGCAAACTCATCCTTGACAAACTTTTGAATAGTACTTGTTTTACCACTTTTAACAGAAGTGATCCAATCTATAAATAAGGTTTCTAGAGTTTCTTTTTTTGTTTGTGAATGGCTAGTAAGGCAAATGGTTAGACCTATGACAAGCAAGACTATGTTTTTCATTGGATAGCTATAAAATTTGAGTCCTAATAATTGGGATGCTACTATTAAGACTCAACTTTTAGAAAGTGTCTCATTTTTTTTTAGACTATTTATTGTTTGAAGACAGGCTTTTTCTCTTATGGATAGAAATAGTGTTGGGAAGGTTGTGGGTTAAGTTAATTTTAAACGTGTGGAAGCGGTTACTTATAGGCATTATTACCTTGCGTTTTTCTTTCCTGGTGTTATCACAACGATATTCAATTCTGTGTTGTCTATTTTAATATCTTTTGTTTCAAGACCAATTAAATGTCTATCGTCTTTTGGTGGTATGAACAGTATTCCTTTTGTAATTCCACTTGCAGAAAGATAAGTTATCAATTGATTTAATCCACTGTCAATAGCTCTTCTATCTTCAGTTCTCTTGAGTTCAATAATAATACTATCCGTTTTCGATTTGACGATAAAGTCTGGTCTCAACTTTAATCTCTCTCCTGCTTGCAAAAGAGGTTCAACTTGTATATCAAAATCACTGTCAGCTGCTTTGATATATGCTTCTATTTTACCAATCAGTTCGTATTCATTCCTTATATCTCTAATCTCTGGATTATCATGTGAAAATTTCGCAAGTATTCCAGAGAGTTTTAATAAGTTGTCTTTTTTGGAGTAGTTCTTAATCTCACTCTTAATGTCTTTATTTGATTGTTTTAACTTCTTTGATTCAGCCTGAAAAGCCAACTTTTCGATTATTTGATTCAATAACAGATGAATAAAAGCTGAGACACTTATTATTGCTAAAAAGGATTCGCTATGACTGAAAAAAAGTTTATGGTCGTGCGTTGATGGGTTTCTCCACTTTTGTCGATAGTTGGTAAATTGTTCTAAGACACGTTCTTTAAAAATTTCATTATCGGTTAAGTATTTTTCGATTTTGAATGGTGTCAATTCACTTGTATCAGTCTTTCCTGTTAGATAGACGTATGCTTCTTTGAGCATTCCTTCAAATCCTTGATTTGTTCGATATATAACATCAGTAAAATACGCTTCATCCTGGTGTTCTATTCCTTTTTCAAGAAGAAATTCAGCACGTTCAATATGTGTTAATACTGAGTTAAGACCAACCAGTTCCTTTCCATTAGAAATCTGCTTAATTTGTTCTTTAACTAATTTCAGTATATCCATATTCTTTATGTGTTCTTAATGCAAGGTAAAGGTTCAGGCTATGATTTCGTTGTGACACGAGTTCAGCGAACTGGCGTTAGCAATTATAGCCATCGTTGGGCATAGTAATTTTACTCTGGTTTGAAATCTTTAAACTCTTGGTTAACTTTTCTTTCTTTTAAAGATAATTCTGTCGATAGATTGGTTAATAATTCATTGTATGCTTCTCGAATATTCATTCTTGAATTCAAATCATTACTCATATTTTTGACAAATGCATCATCCCATGACTTAGACCAGCTAACTTTTCCGATATAAAATTTTTTATGTGTCCAAAACTCTGATTTTATTTTTGCATCTGCTCCCATACCGTTATAAGTTTCAAAAGCATTTCTCATGAAGTTCTCATAAGACTCAAAAAATTTCTTGTTAAATAATGGTTCATTGGAATACATAATCTCATCACATAGTCTTTTATTCATAATTATTTTTTCCGGACTAAGTTCTTTCCATTTCCCAACATAGTAGATATAACTAAATATTTCATTAATTGGGATTTTTATTTTTTTGTAAATTTCAAATCTATGTTCGTATATTCTCTTATTATTCTCCATAATAGATTTGTTTTGACGGATAATGTTTTCCTGATATTGCTGTGATTTTTTTAGATCATTATTTATAATATACGTTAATATAAAAAGACTAATAGGTACGAATAAGCTCACTATTAATTTTGCGATTTCCAGACTATTCCAAACTTTTTTATCACTTTTTCCATTCATTTTTTCTTAATTTTTATTATGCTCAACGATCTCGTACATAAGTAGTTATAGACTTCTACTCACAAACCTTTAGTCTCGATAGCTATCGGGATCGGGATTGCACTGACATTTTAATTTATGTTTATACTATCGTTTTAGCACTTAAACTGCTATTATTAATACGCATTGTTAGGGATAGTAGTTATTCTGTAATATAAGTTCCAAAAATTTCTGTCATTTTGTTTCTCCAATTTTCTGGAATATCTTCCCAACTTTCTCCCCATTTTTGAGTTTGTTCAAAGGCTTTGAAAGGCTTTTCATAGGTTGCTTCATATCCGATTTCATCCTCCACATTTTCATACATTTCAACTATCCTTCCATTAGTTCCAACCGCATCTTTAATTGGTTGATTAAATTTTACAGCACCCTCAATTCCATTATCTCTGTCGTGAACGACTATTGGTTTTATTCCCATAGATGTGAGATATTTTACCAAACCAATAATCGCTGCTTTTCCTCTTGCTTTAAGGACTTCAAAATTTGATATAATTCTCAAATATTTTTCTTTAGGTAATCTTACTAACGATTCTCTAATAAGAATATCTTCTGTATCACCCTCAATTATGATTATATTGTTTGTATAAAATGCTCTCGATATATAATCATCAATTTTTAATATCATTTTTACATATGATTTATCATCCTCTTGTAGTTCTAAAAAGGCATCGGATACTGAAAATGTGCTACATCTAACAGACTTTTTATTTCTTATCAGTCGATTTAATACTTGTTTTGGTTTTCTTGAAATATCAATCAAATATGGTGAATGGGTTGATGCAACAATTTGAGAATTTGAACTACTCAATTCGTAAATTGTATCTCTCATTTGATTAGCTGCACTTGGATGTAAATAAATTTCTGGTTCTTCAAAGCTAATTATTAAAGAACGATTATGTTCATCTTCTTTATCTGAAAGCCATTTTTGTCTAAATCGTAACATACCAAAAACAGCAGCTCTAACCATTCCTGTTCCTTGATTTTCTACTGAAGTTTTTATATTGCTAGACATTTCAATATTAAAACTTGGTTTTAGTGCTTTATTTGGATCACTTAAATCAGTGGTAGCGTGTAATTGAGACTCTGGAAAAATTCTAGTCAAGACTAAATTTAATTCCGTCATCATTTTCCCAAACTCCGATGTAACATCCTCAGGGTCTAATTCTTTAGAAAGCTTCTCTAAATACTCTTGAGCATTTTTAAAATTATCAGAATTTTCCCTTACTATTTGAAAAAGTTCGTTCAAGGTTTTACCTAAAACACCTGATGTTCCACCTTGGATTTCGTTTATTGAAGTATCAACAGGTATCAATAAAAATCTTGGTAGCATTTTAAGAACATTTCCAGGAATACCACCAGGATTTTGAAACCAAGTATCTTCTTCTATAATATCCCAAATTTCATCAAGTTGCTCAAGTTTTTCTAGCGCTGCTTTACTTTTTCCAATATTTTTATCTAGTTCTGGAAAGTAATCAGAAATGATTTCTTCTTGAATTCCTTTGTTTATATAATCTTGTGGTTTTTTACAATCTTTAAAATCAGCTTTTATATTACGTATTTTAGATTTAAACTCTATTACCACATCTTTTCCTAATTCATACGTTTTTCTATAAGTAACTGAAAGTCCAGTTTCCGTATCACTATCATACTCAAAAATACGTCCTTTAAACCCTCTCCAAGTCTTTGACTCCTCAGGTAAGTTTCTAAACTCGCCTTCAAGAACTACTTTAGTGGTCTGTGGTTTAGTTTCTCCAGTTTCTTCGTCAACAACCGAATAGTAATCTGAACTTGGTAGTGTTTTTGTTGCGGAAAGTAAAACACCGATAGCTTTCAGTATTGAGCTTTTTCCAGAATTATTTTGTCCAATTAAAAATGTGGCGTCTTCAAGATAAATTTCAATATCCTCAAGTCGCTTAAATCCATTTATTTTTAATCTATGTAGTTTCATACTTATTGTCTCTAACGGTGAAGTATAACTATCAGTTTTCGGTTTAGTACTGACTTTAGTAATTCCGAGTGGGTTCGGACGTAGACGAATGCACCGTAACTGCAGTTATACATTGTTGTGCGTAGTTTTTTTATCCAAATAATATACAATTCCTTGTCTTGGAAGAATTCCGCCTTCAGCTTCATAAATGCTTCTATCATCATCTTTTACTTTTAGTTCTAAGCTTGGAGAAAGCATGCTAAAAATTTCAAAATTGTATTCAGGTGGATAGGTTGCGATAATCTTCAAATTAATTACAGGAAGCCAAGTAAAAAACTCATCTTGTAGTCTTTTAGAATGTTCTATTTTGTAAATAATAGTGTAGTCCACATAGTTGTTTGGCGGGATTTCCAAGTCATAATGAATTTTATGCATTTTATCATCAATTTTTTCAATTTCGACACCTTTATTTTCCTCAGGCTTGTTATTTTTTTCATAATAAACAGTCTGTTTACCTTTGATTGAACAAATCACTTTTTCAATTGATGTGTCACTTGGATTGTGATTTGCTATTACTGCGGAAATAGGATTCTTTATAATTTGGTTTGTATTATTGTAAGACTTCATAATTGAAGTTAATCTACAAGTAATATTTTCATTATCGTCAACACTAAAGTCTAAAATCCATTCAGCATCTTTTCTAATAATTTCCGCATTAATTATTTCGTCTTTTACTGTTTGAAACAACTCTTTTGGAATTATTTTTTGGAATAAAGCATTATGTATGTCTTTGTAGAGATTATCTTTTAATGATTCCAATTCTGCTTTTTTGGACTTAAGTTGTTCTTCTTTTAATTTTGAAGATATGAATGTTGATATAAAAATTGCGAATGCTAATGAAAAAGATAGATAAACGCCTATATCATAGAACCTCTTCAAAATAGGTTTGTCAATTATCAACGAATTCTCTTTAATTCCATCAGAATTCAAATAAGATATTTCTTTGTAAACGAGACTTTGGTTGGAAGATAAAACTTCCAAAAAGATTCCTGTTATTATTAAGACTATGATTATTAAGACTATTCTTTTCATTTCGTTTGTCAAATTACGCACAACGGTCTTGGCTATGAGTAGTTGTGTAGGTGATCACGTAATTTCGCAAGTAGCACCCAAGTTGTAGCAATTACTTATAGCCATTGTTGGTCTTTCGTTATTTATTAACTAGCGCATCCAGCAGAACAAGAGTTTTCACTACAAGAAGATGGAATACAAGTTTTACATCCACAAGTCCCGCAACTACTAGTCCAGCTACTTCCATCAGGTTTTGTTCCTGAACAGGAAGTTTTACAACAAGCTTTTGCAGAAGCATCTTCTCCTTTGACGCCAACTTTCATAGTAGACATTTTAACTTCAATGATTTCAGTTCCAATTTTTAAAGGAATTCTGAATCTAGGTTGGTCAATGAATAATTGTTTAGACTTCTCTTCAGTAGTCCACTCGTAGATTTCTCCCGCAATATCATCTTTTTTTATCAAGTAATAATGTTTCTTGTCCGTTTCGGCTGGATATAATCTAAAATAGTCTTCGTTTGAATCTGACGAGATAAAACCATCTACTTTAAAGATGTCTAATTCATTGTCCATTTCTCTAAATGACTTTGTTTCAAGAATTTCATTAATTTCCATTTTGGTTGATTTTAAAGATTAATATTCATGATTTTGTAGTTTATAATGAACGTCAACTCGTAAATATATCTGTATTTTGATGCCAGATTTACAACCCAGATATAAGTTCAAAACCCTTATATCTACAAAGGAATTTACAAATAGTGGTTATGCATTTTACTAAATACACTAACTCAACTTATACATATTACAAGTTGTAGCTAAGTTAGCTTCTTGAAATACCAAAGTCAATACGTAGAACTACGTATTTTTACATGTACTAACCCTAGATCCCGTTTTTTGAGCGGGATACGCCTACCTGTCAGCATAGACAGGTTTAACTTACTATGTTAATTGCGTTGACATGCAACTTTTTTAAAATAGGGTTTCACTCATTATTATGACATTCTTCAGCTTTTAAACGTTCTAAATCTGTAATTTTGTAGTTCCTTAAAAACATACACATCATGTCATACAGAATAGAAAAAGATACTATGGGCGAGGTGAAAGTCCCTGCCGATAAACTTTGGGGCGCACAAACCGAGCGTTCGCGTAATAATTTTAAAATCGGAGCACCAGCTTCCATGCCTTTAGAGGTGGTTTACGGCTTTGCCTACCTTAAAAAAGCAGCCGCTTATACCAATTGCGATTTAGGCGTTTTAGATAAAGACAAACGCGATCTCATCGCCCAAGTCTGTGATGAAATTTTGGAGGGTCAGCACGACAATCAATTCCCCTTGGTGATTTGGCAAACCGGTTCTGGGACGCAAAGCAATATGAACGTCAATGAAGTCATTGCCAATAGAGCGCATCAAATGGCTGGTAAGGTGATTGGTGAAGGTGATAAAACGATTCAGCCAAATGATGATGTCAACAAATCCCAATCATCTAACGACACCTTTCCTACTGGGATGCATATCGCCGCCTACAAAAAAGTGGTAGAAACGACCATTCCAGGTGTGATACAATTAAGAAATACATTGCATAAAAAATCTTTGGAATTTAAGGATTGTGTAAAGATAGGGCGTACGCACCTTATGGATGCTACACCTTTAACCTTAGGTCAGGAGTTTTCGGGTTATGTATCACAATTAGATCACGGTCTTAAAGCCTTGGAAAATACCTTGTCGCATTTAAGCGAACTGGCTCTAGGTGGCACGGCTGTGGGTACAGGACTCAACACGCCTGCTGGTTACGATGTTTTGGTCGCCAAATACATTGCCGATTTTACGGGCTTGCCTTTTGTGACTGCAGAAAACAAATTCGAAGCCTTAGCCGCCCATGATGCGATAGTAGAAACCCATGGTGCTTTAAAACAATTAGCTGTATCCTTAAACAAAATAGCCAATGACATTAGAATGATGGCCTCTGGACCGCGTTCTGGTATTGGTGAAATTATTATTCCTGCCAACGAGCCAGGAAGCTCCATTATGCCAGGAAAAGTGAATCCGACCCAATGTGAAGCCTTGACTATGGTTTGCGCCCAAGTGATGGGTAACGATGTTGCCATCAGTATTGGTGGTACCCAAGGGCACTATGAGCTTAATGTCTTTAAACCCGTAATGGCCGCTAATATTCTGCAATCCGCCCAACTGCTTGGTGATGCTTGTGTAAGCTTTGAGGAAAACTGTGCAATAGGTATTGAACCTAACCATGCGGTGATTAAGCAATTACTTAATAACTCATTGATGTTAGTTACCGCATTAAATACTAAAATCGGCTATTATAAAGCCGCTGAAATCGCCAATACAGCCCATAAAAATGGTACGACTTTAAAAGAAGAAGCCATTAATTTGGGTTATGTGACGGCAGAGGAATATGACGAATGGGTAAAACCAGAGGATATGGTAGGCAGTCTAAAATAATCATATCATCATGAAGATTAAAAACGTTGCGCTTCCGAGGGTAACGTTTTTTTTATTGAAAAAAAATCGACAACTTTACAAAAAGCCATCCCTATGTCTATACTCATCACAAATATTAAGCAACTCCTTCAGGTACATGATCATAATGTCTTAATCCTTAAGGGTAAAGAGATGAAGACCCTTTCTATACTTGAAAATGCGTATCTGTATATAGAGCACGATACCATTATAGAATATGGTGATATGAAGTATTGTGAAGGTATTGAAGCTGAAACTATTGTGGATGCTACTGGTAAAATTGTACTGCCTTCATGGTGCGATTCGCATACACATATCGTTTATGCTGGAAATAGAACTTCGGAGTTTGTCGATCGGATTAATGGCTTGAGTTATGCCGAAATTGCGGAACGTGGTGGTGGTATTTTGAATTCTGCTAAAGTGCTTCAAGAGACCTCAGAAGATGATTTATATGAGCAATCCATAAATCGACTCGAAGAACTCATTAAAATGGGAACAGGCTCCTTTGAGATTAAAACCGGTTATGGCCTTACCGTCGATGCCGAACTTAAAATGCTTCGTGTCATTAAGCGCATTAAACAGGAAAGCTTGGCAAAAATCACACCTACCCTTTTGGCTGCCCATGCTATTCCTGAAGATTTTCGTGATAAAAAAAGTGAGTATATCAAACTTATTACTGAAGAACTCATCCCTAAAGCTGCTAAACTGAATATCGCCCATCATATCGATGTGTTTTGCGAAGATGGCTATTTTGATCTAGATGATACGGAAGCCATTTTAAAAGCTGGCCAAAAGCATAAATTCATACCAAAAATTCATGTGAATCAATTCAATATTCTCGGTGGTGTTGCTTTGGGTGTAAAATACAAGGCTTTATCTGTAGATCATTTAGAAGAATTGAATACTGATGACGTAAAAGCCCTAAAAGGAAGCGATACTATGCCAGTAGCTTTACCAGGTTGCTCTTTCTTTTTGGGTATTCCATACACACCTGTGAGGCAACTTATCGACGCTGGCTTACCGGTTGCCATTGCAACGGATTATAATCCCGGTTCGGCACCAAGTGGCAATATGAATTTTGTGGTAAGTGCTGCTTGTGTAAAGTTAAAAATGACTCCAGAAGAAGCCATTAATGCAGCGACGATTAATGGTGCATATGCTATGGGCATAAGCAATATGTACGGTAGTATTACGAGAGGAAAAAAGGCAAACGTCATCATTACAAAACCATTGAATCACTACAGCGAAATTCCTTATGCTTTTGCACATAATCCTGTAGAACAAGTAGTAATCAATGGTCAACTTAAGGATATAAAAAATCCGGAAGAAAACTTCCGGATTTAGCTATCAATCAGTCAAACGAATATTTCTTATTTCAGAATAAACTCTGAAGAAGAAATCAATTCTTTGTCATTAAATACGCTTATTTGGTATCGCCCTTTTTCAAATTTAGAATCATTAGATTGTGAAATATATTCACATATGTTAAGGTTTCTATTCTCATAATTGAATCGGCTTATTAAACTGTAGTTCAACACCTGATCTTCAAATTGAATTTGATTATTTGTACCTAAAACATTATTATTAGGGTCAATTACCTGTACATATAACTCTTTATCACCTGCTTCTGTCAGTGTATTTTTAGCCACGGTGAAACAGATCTTAATCTTATCACTTCTACGTGCACGTTCTGTTGGTATTTGCTTACCACTGCTTCTCTCAATGACTCCCATACCTACTAGCCCAACAGTTTGTAATGCAGATGCATCCTCAACTACATTCGCCAATTCTGTATTCTGTACCAATAAGGAATCTGTAAAAACCGTACGTTCTGCCAACTGAACTTGAGTGCTGTCTAAAGATGTTGCCAAATATTGGTTTTCCACTTTTAAACGATCATTCTCTTCTAATAATTCGTCCATTTCTTCCTGTAAGGCCAAGAATTTTTTCTTGTATCTAAACAGACTATTGACACTATTTTGGGATATCTTCAAAGAATCCATTAAACCTTGTATACGGTCTCTAGCAGCAATTAAATCCTGATCTTTAACTTCGCTATCTGCAATAGCTTGGTCATATTGTTTTGCCATATTGTTGAGATCATTCATCACTTGTTGTTTTTCAGAAATGAGCTCCTTTTCTTGTTCTTTACTATCAGAGTACAATTTTGACGCATAAAACGCAGTTCCTAAAAACAGTATTAAAAGTATACCTAATCCTACTTTAAGTCCTATGCTAGATTTTTGTGAACTTTCCATAAATTTTAGTGTTTAAGTTATTGTTTGTTGTCGTTTTTAAATTAAACTAAAATGCTTTAATTATTTAAATAAAGCTGTATTTTTATTTTAAATCTTTATCAAATATCCAAATGCAAAATCTCGTATTATTTACTTCAAAAGATCGCGATACACTTTTAAAGACTCGTAAAGGAGAATCAAAATTTGGAGAACATGTTCGATTATTATCTAATCTCACTAACATATACGACGACATTAACAATTTAGATGTTGACTACGTCATTTTTGGTATTACGGAAGATATCGGAGTTTATGCAAATTACGGAAAAACAGGGACTTACAAAGCATGGGGAGCTACAATAAAAGTTTTGTTAAATATCCAAAGTACCCACTTTACTAAGGCTAAACGTGTCCTGGTTTTAGGGCATTTGGATTATGGTACGGATCGGGAAATCGTCAATCAGGAATCCAATAAAAAGTCAATATCAAAAGCCCGAGAACTGGTAGAAACTATTGATAAAGATGTGGCTTACCTTGTATCGTCAATTGTTAAGGCAGGTAAAACTCCAATTATCATTGGAGGAGGGCACAATAATGCCTACGGCAATATCAAAGGATTGGCTCTTGCAAAAAATGACAAGGTGAATGCTATTAATTTTGATGCCCATACAGACTTTAGACCAGAAGAAGGTAGACATAGTGGTAATGGTTTTAGTTATGCCTTTGCTGAAGGCTTTTTAAAAAACTATTTTGTTTTTGGATTGCATGAAAATTATACATCCGACACCTTGTATAAAACCATAAAGAAGATAAAAAACATAAAGTACAATACTTACGAAGCTCTTGAAGTTAGAAATGAGTTAGGTTTTAATTCTGAAATGGAAAAAGCTATTGGGCATATCTCAGGAAAGTATTTTGGAGTAGAAATAGATTGCGATGCCATAGAAAACATCCCAAGTAGCGCAGAAACACCGAGCGGCTTTAGCACAAAACAAGCCAGACAGTTTGTACATTTTTTCGGAAAACATGAAAGAGCGGCTTATTTACATATTTGTGAAGCAGCACCAAGAAAAAAATCGCAACAAAAAGTCGGTAAACTCATCACCTATTTAATCACTGATTTTATTAGGACAAATTGCAAATAAATTATAGATTATTTTTGTGATGTTTTAAATAACTGCTACATTTACATAAGTACTTATATAAATATTTATTTAATATGGATGCATTAAGAGGTTACGGAGCGCTGGGTCTAGGCTCGAGATTAAAAAGAGTAAGTGAATATATGATGCGCGAAACACAACTTGTATATAACGCTTATAATATAGACTTTGACCCTTACCTATTCCCTGTTTTTAAGACCATTAGTCATTATAACGGCATTACAAACACAGAACTCGTGGAGCAGCTAAAATTCACCCAGCCAGCTATTACTCAATTTGTAAATAAGCTCAACAAAAAAGGATATATAAAACAACGCAACGATAAAACAGATAAGCGTAAGAAAATCATTCTTTTAACCAAAAAGGGAGAGAATTTATTGATTAATATAAAACCTATCTGGAATGCTATAGAAAAAACGGTAGATGAAACAGTTAATCATAAATCAGATTCCTTAATAGATCAAATAAATCTACTGGAAGATAGTTTTAAAACAATCGACTTTAATACGATGATACTAAATAATATAGAGGCCAGTATTGCCGGTCAAATTACAATAAATGATTATAAAACCGAATACAAACAAGCCTTTTACGATCTCAATATTGAATGGCTAAAAACTTTCTTTTATGTGGAACCCTTTGATGAAGACGTTCTTAGCAAGCCCGAAATGTATATCATAAATAAAGGTGGTTTTATATTCTTCGCGTTAAAGAATGAACACGTTGTAGGCACCGTTGCCCTTATGCCAACCGAAGAACAAGGTGTCTTAGAACTTACTAAAATGGCTGTATTACCTCACCAGCGCGGTCAGAAAATTGGTCAACAACTATTACAGCATTGCATAGATTTTGCAAAGGTCAAAGAATTAAAAGCACTAATGCTCTACTCTAATACAAAACTGGAAAATGCCATCTATCTATACCGAAAGTATGGATTTAAGGAATTGGAGTTAGAAAAGAATAGACCTTATAAACGCTCTAATATAAAGATGCGATTAGAACTTAAAGCTTAAATTTTACCTTTAGATAATCGAATGCACCTTTGATATTCTCGAAGATGTGTTCCTCTGAAATCAAATCGGGTACAATATCTATAGAGATCAACTTATCTTTGGGCTGTTCTTGTAGGGCGGTAAGCAATACTTTAACTCCCTTCTTTTCCAAGTCCATAACTGCATTCTCCAAGGCGTATAAACCCGATTGATCTATATACGGTACACGATCCATCCGAATAATCAAGGCTTTTACCTCTTCTGGTATATTCTTTATTTCATTCTGAAAATGAGAGGTAAATCCAAAAAATAGTGGCCCATATAAATGTTTAATATATACTTTATCCTTGTAATTATTATAGAATTCAACTTCATCTTGCCATGGTTTTTCACCATCAAAACCAGCTAAAGTTCCGACTTCCATACCTTTTTCTCCAATATCACTTGCTTGCTTCATAAATAAAAGACAAGCTAATAATAGACCCATTCCAACGGCTTGTATTAAACTGCCAAATGTTGTTACTAGAAGAACCAGGATTAGGACAAACGCATCGGCTCTAGGTACTGCCAACAAATGCTTTAATCCCTTGGTATCCACAATCTTAAACCCTATTGGGATTAACAAGCCCGCAAGTACAGACAGAGGAATATAACCTGCTAATTTGCCTAAACCAAGGAGCACGGCCAAAAGCACCAAACCATGTATAGTTCCAGAAACACGGGTTCTACCACCTGAGTTAATATTAACTACAGTTCCCTTGGTTGCACCAGCACCAGGAATACCACCAAAAATTGCTGCTATTGAGTTTCCGATACCTTGACCAATCAACTCTCTATTACTGTTATGCTTAGTTTTGGTCATATTGTCAGCAATGACTGAAGTTAGCAAAGAATCAATAGAGCCTAAAATTGCCAGTACGGTAGCATATTCGCCTATAAGCATATAAGCACTTGCATCTATTGAAAAAATACCATCGATCTGCAAAGAAGGTAATCCTGATGGAATATCACCAATGATAGGTACATCCCACTTAAGAAAAAAGCCAACAACAGAAGCGACGATTAAAGCTACTAACGCACTTGGTATGACTTTGGTGATGTAAGGAAATACATAGTAAATCACAACTGTTAAAGCTCCCAATGAGAGTGCCTGCCAATTAAAATCCGAAAACAAACGTGGTAAATCCTGAATAACCAACCAAGTGGATTTTGCGGAATCGAGCCCCACAAAAGGGAATAACTGAAGTATTACGATAATTAGTCCAACCCCACTCATAAAGCCAGAGACTACGGGATAAGGAAAATATTTTACATAACTGGCGATGTTTAGAAACCCAAATATAATTTGAAAGATACCTCCAAGCAAAAATGTAAGAATAATGATAGGCATGGCTGCTTCTAAGCTTCCTGTAAGCTCAATTGCTGCAGCTACGAGCGCAGCCGAAACCACGGTCATTGGTCCTGTTGGTCCACTGGCTTGTGTCGCCGTGCCACCAAATATGGCCGCAAAAATTCCAACAGCTATGGCGCCATAAAGACCTGCAATAGCACCAAGTCCGGATTGTACACCAAAAGCCAAAGCTAATGGCAAGGCTACAACACCTGCGACTAAACCACCTGTTAAGTCTCCCTTAAAATATTTAAAATCGTAATATTTTGAAATCATAAGTACGGATTAGTTAGTGAAATATAAAAGTAAAACCTTTCAGGTAAAAATAGAACTTTAATAAACTTAGCAGATTGTATAATGTTCTAACCTGAAAGGTCAATTATAATTATTAGGAACAATTAACTATCATTCTAGTTATTTGGGTTATATGGCAAAGAAGATTTGTGAACTACGATTCGTAATTTACCTTCTCTATCTTTTACATATCCCAAGGTATATTCTACTTTAACTTCATCACCATCCGTTGTTGTAAAGAAATAGTTTCCCATAGCAACAGCCATGTTTGTTCCGCCATTAATGATACCGATATTTTTCCAACGTACTTTTGTCCAAGGTTTTATTGCAAATCCGCCATCTTCTGGATACGTTTCATTTCCACCAACAAAATAAGACAAGGCAGCATCGAAGGTACCTCTAAATTGATCTTCTGAAGCTAATGTGGGCTTAAATAGCACCATACCCAAATCATAAGCATAATGATTTTGAATGTGGTCAGATGCCGCTTTTTCGTAATCACCACCATCGGTGAATACTTTTCCAATATGCACAATACCTTCACCCCAAGCTTTCTGTGCCGCTACAACCTCGGCTTCTGTAATGGGATCTGTAGAATAAACTGTCAATGTGTTTTCTTCTTGTTTCATTTTTTAGTTCTTACGTTAAATTGTTAATGTATAATGATTTTTTGTTTAAGAATTTCTGTTAAAATATTAGACAATAAAAATAAACGTTAAACAAATTTTACAAAAATAGCGATAGGAAATATTAACGTAAATTTATGATTTTAAAAGCCTAAGGCCTAGGACGTTTAAAGTAGCATTAATAGAATTGATTAGAAAAGAATAAAATATTAATCACCATCACCTTTAGGGTAACGATTATTAAAATCAATTTGTAAAGCTTCTTTAAGTGTTGAAGTAAACTGTCTTAACACATAATGTTCCAATACACATTCGTTATAATAGTCTTCGAGTTGTTTGTGGTGAATATTTAGTCTTGGTATATGAATCCTATTTATTACAACTTCATGTTGTTTATAAATGCCTAAGATTTTTTTGTGTGAAACAATATTTATCCATTTATAATCTTTAGCATAATCCTTAATAAGCTCAATAATGAATCGCTTTTCTGGTCTGTTGTATTCGGCACCCGTTTTTAGATACCAATCATTAATAAAACGTATGTAATGATGTAAACTAACAGATCTCCCATAATCTACATTAGCTTTAGAAACTAATTTTAAAACCAAACTAGAAAACTTGTCCGTTCCTTTAGTCTGATTATTCAAAACATGAAAAAAGAAACCTTTATGCTTTTTTTTAAAAAGCCCGTTTATGTAAATTTTTTCATCTTCAAATTTTGCAAGTTGTAAACTTTTGGTTGTTAATAGGTTAAATAAAGTTAACCTAAAAGTCCATAATACTAGTTGTTCCCAATCCTTTTTTTCAGTTAATGAAACAAAATTGAATTCAAAATTATGATCACGGTAGATAGCATATAGACCAACGTCATCGCAGAAATAATTATCAAAACTTATTTCAATAATGTCTTCGCTTAGCCTTTTACGTTTGTAGAAATAAAAATTAAAAAGCTTAAACCTTGATATAACCAATTTGTCATTTTTAATTCCCGATAGCTTTTAAAGAATCGATCTGACGTTGCAATGCCTCAATCTGTTTGGTGTTATCATCCACTTTAGGAATGGCCATTAAAGAGTCTATGGCTTGCTCAATAATATCCTCATCTTTCGGTATTTCTTGATAGTAATAGCCAATACCTTCCTCAGATCGCCAAGCTTCATTTAGTTGATTATAAACGGTTTCATCCCAAGTACTTGGATGTTTTACATCAATCCAAACCACATCGCGATATTCACTATCTATCAATACCAAATCTGGTGTAGCAGAACCGTCGAACTGTTGGGCGTTTTGGGCACTTATAGAAGAAATGGTTCCCAAGAAAAACATGCGCTTTCTACCAGCAATATCTTTAATATAAGGCCTAAATTCTACTGGTGTACTTGCATTCCAATCGTATTCCTTACGCGATTCCTTAACCTTTAATGGCATGGCAGACACACCGGCATAACCCTGTTTTTTTGTTGCATGATCGTAATAATATAACCTATCGGTTCCATCTGCAGGAACAAAAACACTATAACTTAAGCTTGTACGTTCATCGCCAACAGGTTCTAAACCAAACCAATGGTACAATCCGCTGTAAGCATCCGAATTACTTCCGGCAAAATCAAAATCGGTGACATAAGGTTGTTGATTCTGATCTTTTGGCATAAGAGGAATCTTAACGGCTGTTTCCATATTCCAAGGTAATGGATCACTAAAACCGCCTAAGAACTTCAAGGATTCTGCTTGTAATTGCGATACTTTCTCCGATAGTGTATTTTGCTTCGTTAAGAAGTTATAGTTTTTGATATCATCTGGACTCACAAAAGTACCCTTGCCTATGGTAATACGCTCTAGATAATCATTAAAATCGTGGTCGCCATTGTCTACAATCATAACGCCACCAAATGTTGGATAAGGGAAGAAAAAGCCTTTCCATTTGATTAAACTCACTACCTGTACCCAAGCGCCTTCGTCATTCTTCATATAAAAGGTATCGCTCGGCTCATAATTAAATAACATCCAAGGATTGAATCGCTGCACTACAGCATTATATGTATTTCTACTAAACATCAGTGATTCGCCTATTGAAAAAATGACCTCAATACGGTTTTCATTTGAAAACCTTGGAAATGGCGTTGTACTGCTCACGGAAAACACCTCTTCCGTATTGTCACTAAATCGTTGCATCACATATTTTTCACTTGGCTGAATGGCCATTGTCCATTTATTCTCTGTCCCGATTCTTACTAAATGTGGTAAAGACACATCTTTTGTCTCACCCACACTCTCGTTAGCCATAGAGAAAATATTGCGTAAGGGTTGAATGCGCTCGTTTTGCGTTAAAGGCAATTCATCTATTTCTACTCTATTAAGGTGATTAAAAACATTATAGGTTTTCATGTAGTCATAGAGTCCTTGATTCCAACCCAAAAAATATAGTAGCCCAAAAAATATAATTAGTAATCCTAAAATGCTTAAACGTCCACCTGTACTAGCTGTTTTTCTGAATTTTCTAAGGCCTAGTATTAAAACCAATAGACTTACAAGAATTATGAATATATACTTTCTTAGAAATAGTAAAACGGGTTGATAGTCATCCCTGAAAAAGAAGAGTGCGAGCACGAGCAAAACTCCAACAATTACGACAATTCGCTTTTGTTTTGCGCCTTTATTCCAATAGTTTTTTATCATGGTTATTTGTCATTGCGAATCCCAAAGTTTTGGGATGTGGCAATCTTTTGATTTATAGTTAAATTTGCAATTTAAAAAGATTACTTTGTCATTTCATTCATCGTAATGACATTTTTACATCAAACCTTTATCCTTCAAACGGTCACGTGCACTTTTCTTTTCCACTTCTGGTTCGGTTTCTGGTTGCATATCCTCTTTGGGTTCTTCAACAATCTTATCGGTATCTGGTTTTAAATCTTCAATTAAGTCTTTACCTTTTTCCACAGCATCAGTCACCAAATCGCCTAGGGAATCACTTTTCTCTTCAATAACTTTAGATGATTTTATTACAAAACTTGCCAAGTAAGTTCCAATTATAGTTCCTGTGGCAAAGGTTGCTAAACCAGATAAACCATAGAAGTTTGTAAATACTTTAATTGGCGTTAAGAATTGGAGAATTAGTCCAATAATTAGAAGCGAAATAACTACAAATAGTAATCTTGGTATAAATGGCTGCTTATAGATAAATCCTTTAGGGTTATCGTCACTCATCTGGAGTTCTTTACTATTCATTATTTTATTGATAAATCGATAAGCGCCGTTTCCATTAGATTCTCGCCAATATATAAAAATCCCTACTAGAATAGCAGAAACAAAAATTATGATGTCAATTCCTAATCCCATTTTTAAAAAGTTAGAAGGTAGAAGAACGAAGCCTGAAGTTCGTTATTACCTTTATTAATGTTTTATCTTATTTCTGAATGCTATAGTCATATTCATTGAATCAAAACAGTCCTTATAATAGTTCTCAAATGTTTTTGTTTTCAAATAATTTCTTCTATTTGCTTTATGCAAACATGTTACTACTTCCGCAATAGATCGAATCGAATATCCCAAAAACTTTCTATATTCTGGTCCTGATTGCAAAATAGATCCTTCAGAAATATTTAATGCTATAGAATCTGAAGCTCTTCGTAATTGAGAAGATAAATTAAAGTTTTCCTTATCAGGAAACAAATCAGCAAGCTCATTCATATCATCTCCCAAATCCATTGCTTTTTGCCAAATTAACAAATCTTCAAACCTAAACTTCATAATATTAGTATAGAAAAATCAATTTTTGTTACTATAGACATCTTCCAACTTCAAACTTCAAACTACAAACTCCAAACTTCTCACTTCTCACTTCCGACTCCAAATACCCAAAACCAAAAACCCAAATGCCAAACTCAAAAGATTGCTTCGTCCCAAACGTCCTTGCAATGACACGCGCATTATTATTTTGTACTCCAAACTCCTAACTTCTAACTATATGTTACTACTAATCGTTTCTATCACCCAATCCTTAAATGAATCATTCCATGTCTCATAACTCTTGTAAAACTGTTCTTTATCGTACCAATACAAAAACAAAACATCCTTGGGCGAAATGTTAACTAACAGTTTATGTATTAAATCACGATGCTTCGTTGACAGTGATGAATGTGGCTGATGCAAAGCAAAATATATGGCTTGATCTACCATATCCTCAATTTTATAGGCATTACTGCGCTCAAGCCTCTCAAGGTAAAGCTCAGCTCCCATTATTTGTTTTCGGGATTTGATATCTATTTTGTTGAGATAACTCCTAAACAAGGACTTGCTATCAAGGATTTCTTTTATCGGATGCTCTGCATCTTTAAGCAATTGGTATAGTTCAAATTTTTTAATGCGATCGTAATTGGGTGTTGTTACCATATACTCCAAATCACATTCGATAATGATATGGCTCTTTAATTTATCGACCAGTTCTGGTTGGTTTATGTGGTATATCAGAACATCATGAATGGTATCTTTAATGGCTTCTTTATAGACCTTATCACTTTCAAAAACCAAAATGGGCTTAATGAAGTCCCTCAATAAGTAAACACCACCAAAGGCC
Source organism: Winogradskyella sp. (assembly GCF_028282165.1). Classification (GTDB taxonomy): domain Bacteria; phylum Bacteroidota; class Bacteroidia; order Flavobacteriales; family Flavobacteriaceae; genus Winogradskyella. Next base: position 75,946 of record NZ_JANQIM010000037.1, read on the forward strand.
CTCGTATAAAAGGAATCAGTAGAAAAATGCAACGGACCGAGGTTTAAATCCCTATTGCGCAAATCGCCATAAGTCTTTGCAGAATCCAACAACTCTTTATGTATTTGTTCATCAATAAAATTATTTTCTGTTTTAAACTTATCGACGAGTTTTAGTTGTTCTTTTTGCTTTTCTTCGAGATTATCTATTAGTCTAAAAGTAATACTTACATCTTCATATTTTAAAACATCCAAGGGCTCATAAAACACGTCAATATCCTGGTCAAAATCAATACAAATAGCAGAATCTCTCGTAATATCATTTATTTTGCTTCCGTGTGTTCTGAAGATATGTAGCATCATTTCCCTATCGAAGGAATGAAACGGTAAATAAACGGGTTTTCCTTTTTGCAATGGTGAGATAATGATGCCATGTGGATTAGCATCACCATGATTTAAATAATGAACATCATTTTTTTCTTCTGCAACCTCAGGACTCCAACCCACACCATCAATAGAAAAAGATTTGAGCTTTGTTGCTTTAAATCCTAGAGTTTTCAAGCACTTATTGTAACGCTCCACCAACTTTCCGCTTACGGGAATAAGTTCACTTCTATATAGATTTGCTTGTTTTAATTTGTCCATTTTATTGCCGCGAAAGCGGTAATCTTTATCTTGAGATTCCTGCTTTCGCAGGAATGACATACTTAAACTAATTGATGTATCTGAGCATATTGAATCAGCATAATCGTTTTTGCATCGATGATTTCTTCATTTTCTATCATTTCTATTGCTTTTTGAAATGGCAGTTCCAATAGTTCTATTTCTTCATGCTCACTTTCTAAACCACCACCATCATTTGTTTTCATCTGGTCATTATATTCTGCAACAAACAAATACATCTTTTCAGTCAACGCACCTGGCGAGGTGTAAGCTGTTAACACTTGCTTGGCTTCTTCAATCTTATAGCCTACTTCTTCCTCAGTTTCCCTTATAATGGTTTGAAGGGGCGAATCGTTGCCGTCGATAGCACCAGCACAGACTTCAATGGACATACTATCCTTGGGGTTGTTCTCATAAATTGGCATTCGGAATTGTTTAGTTAAAACAACGGTGCCTTTATTCTTGTTATATAATAAAATAGCAGCGCCATTGCCGCGATTATAGGTTTCACGTTTTAGGCGTTTCCATTCACCATTTTTAAATTGAAAATCGTACTCAATACGATCCAACTTCGCCCAATCGTGGGAGAGGTTGATGTGTTCTATGTTTTTTATATTTTTCATGCGATTAATCCAGCTTTTCAAAACGCGCTCTAGCTTCCGTTTCAATATTTAGTTGGTCAATTCTTGCATCGACTTTACGTTTAAAGTCCGTATCTGCAATAGTAGCCACATTATCTAAATAGCGCACCACTTCTTGTCGTCTTATGTCACTAAAGTCAAGCCCTTTCATATTGGTACGCATCAATTCTTGTAGCATACCAAATTTGGTATCGTAATCTTTTTTGAAATAAATTTCAGGATTTTCGAACCAATCGGGTTCTAAATCAAAATCCGTTAATCGTAAGGACACCGCTTTTTGAATATTCCTTACATCGCGTGATGAAAAGAATGGAAATATCTTTTGAATCTCAGTATATAAATGCGCATAGAACATATGGTCATCGTCATCATATTTCTTAGCAACCTTTTCAAAAGTATCAAGCACACGTTCTTCGGTAGGCTTATCTATTTTTTCTAAGATTTCACCAAGGTTCTTCGCCACTTTTTGGGCATCCAAAAAGTTGTAATCTTCAGGATTATCCATGTTAATAAAATTGGGCATGGTATCCTCCAGCTTTCGCCACCATAGGTAATCTTGGTCTACAAAATCCTTTTCATTGCGTGCGCCATCTATTTTAAAACGACCTTGTACACGCGAAATCACGGCTTTATCTAACATTTCGGGCAAATTGGTGAACAAACCGACGGAGCTATTACCATAGTTAACAGCGTATGCACCTTCGGTATATCTTAAAAAGACACCGATAACTTCTTTCACACCTGCCGAGACGCCTTGTGTCGTTCGCTCTTGCAAATTATTTTCCGCATCATCAATAGGGGCAAAAATTAAGCGTGTTGGATCCTGTAAGGGTTTCATCCACTCTACCATCTTCTCTGCTGAGCCGCCTTGAAAAGTACTTACAATTGTATCTGGCATGGGATGAAACAAAAATGGAATTTCTAAATTCTCACTATGTTCCTTCAGTCGTGTAGCTATGGCGGCAATCAACATACTTTTCCCTGTACCTGGAATGCCATAGCCCATAAACACAGGCATAAAACCGCCCAACTCTTGGAAAGGATTCTTTTTGGCTTCAAAATCATAGCTCAAAAGACGCTCCGTTAAACGTCTAGCAAAGTGCTTTGCATCTTTATTTCCGACAATTTGCTCAAACTGTACTTTATTGAATTCTACACTGACCGCTGTACCTTGAAAGACATTATTCCACCCATCAACCGCAAAATCGGAATTCTCTAGTTTATAAGCTCTATCTACAATGGTTTCAGTGTACTCTAGCGTACTTTTACGTAACTGAATTTCGTCAATTAAAGCTTCAAAATATACAACCGTAAAGTCAATAACATCTTGATCTGTCTTTATAATATCCGGATGCCCTAAATACTTGTCATAATAAAACAATTGACAAGAGATTCCTTTAAGTGGTGAAATTAAAGAGACCTCTGGAATACCGGCAAACTTCTGTTTCATTACCGATAAGTCGTCTGAAGCATGGGGTTTTAGATCATGCAAAATTTTATAGGCTGTAGCAAACAACATAAAGGCCGTGGCGGTTTGCATTTTGCTTTCATATTCTCGTTTTCCTGCATTGTCTAGAGCTGATCTATTTTCGTACAAGGTGGATAATCCCGAAGCATCATAATAACTATCCTTAATCCATAAGCCAAGTGTAATACCTTCTTGTACACCAAACAAAGCATGGTTGAGATGTATAGGAATTGCCACCGATTCTGGTAACAAGCGTTTCTTTAAGGCTAAAATGGTTTTTGAAACGGAGGTCACAGCAACACTACTGCCATTATTGGCTCTGGACAGATATAAAAGAATCGACTCATCCTTACCGTCATTATCCCTATTCTTAGCCCGTTGACTTTGCTCCCATTGAATGGACTTTAGGTAAGATGTCGCTTCATCACGAAGCATATCGAGTTCATTTTGTTTTATAGGAAAGGTTGAGTTGTGTTCCATCTGTTTAGTCTTCAGTTCGCAGTGCCCAGTCTACAGTCACTTTTATTATTTAAATTTATCAGGGTTATTCATCATGTAGTGGATGAGTTTGCCTATTTCTTCGCTTTTTAAATGCAATTCATTCTTATCTTTTTCAGAAATATATTCGCAAGCTAATGCAAAGTCCAGCCACAATTGAGTCTCTGAGTTTTCACTATCAGCATCAGACATTTTGCTTTTAAAATGTTTCTCATATTGTCGTTTTCTGTAGCCCTCTGCAATATTCGAACATACAGACCGACTCGATCTAACCATTTGCGATGTTAATCCAAACATTTCAGATTTCGGAAACTGTTTAGTCAAATGAAAAATATCCATTGCTAGATTGAAACCTTTTTGATATGCTAATAATGTTTTAAATGACATATTGCTCAATTCTCTTACTGCATACTGCCAACTGAAACTGCATACTCATATACTTACTTTTCAATTTTCAAATCCGCTAATTCAACTGGTGGAATAGCCAGGTTGTTCATAATCTCTGGTGTTTTATTGTACAATAACTGTATAATTCTATGTGGTGCAAATACATAGCGTTGTCTAAACGTATTCCCCCATTTTTGAAAGACTTGCTTGCTAAAAAAACTCCCTTCCTTAAATTGGCTTTGCGAACTGAGTTCGTCTACCTTAAAGGATACTACAAAAGACTCAAGCGGTATGGTCTTCTTTGATATACCATCTAATATGGCATGGGTGACTTCGTTTTCATCCTTTGCAAATACATTATGAATTGGTCCCAGGTCTATGCGCCTTATCAACTTTGGCAATACCTTGGGTAATCGCTTATCAATGGCATAAGCCATGGTATCTAAAGCCATTTCACGATCCGATGTGTTCTTTAAAACACTGTAAATCTCGTCCTTATAGCCTTGTACATCTTTTCCATCATAGTTAAAATACATGTAACAAATAAATGGTCTGTTGTGTGTGACGTCGTAAAAGCTCCAACTCACTAAATGCGCAGCAGGTGAACCCTTGGGTGCATCAATAATCTTGCCTTGCACGAAACGATTGAAAATATATTCCTTCCTTGCAGATGTATAATACACTATCGAAGCCGCCTGGAATAACTTTCGTTTAGAAATAGGCTGTTTTTTTCGCATTAAGGTATCCAAGAATTCTTCTTTTAGAACATCAATATCTGTCAGTCTACTGAGAAACTCTTCCCTAAGTTCTAAATCATTGAACAAGTAACGGAACTCTAGATAATTTGGAAAACTAGAATCTGTTAGATCCACCTTCATATTCTCATCATCATCGTACATATACTTAACTCGCATAGCCTCAATTGAATACAATAGTAAATCTGTGTATTGCTTAAACAACAAAACCTCTTGCTGATTTAGTATTTGTTTGGCTTGAACAGCAGTTATGAGTTCTTTGAGCGTAAAATCTATCATTTTGTGATAGAATACATATTGCTCTTTAGAATCTAAAGTTGCTGAATCTAGTGGTGTTACAATCATGGTTTAGTTCGCAGTTTGCAGTCACAGGATGAGTTACATCGTTACTTTGACGGGATACTGTTTACTCATTGCTTTGATTTACGACAGTAAATCGTCCTCATTGACCTCTGGTTTTGGCTCACCTTCTGGCTCTCCTCCACCATCACTTGGTGCGTTTGGATCGGCATTATAGTATTCGGTAAAAATCTCTTTCATATCAATACCGTAGCGATCAGCAAAGTTCTTCTGAATTTCGGCATCCTTAGATCTAATATCCTTAAGTGCTTCGGCATAACTACCGTAAATGCCTTGCATCACCTTCTCATGTACTGGAATATTATCCATCATTTCTTGACGTGCCTTTGCACTAGCGGTATGCATTGCAGCCAATGTTTCACCAATATGTTCATCGGTTTTCACTCCTAAATGTTCTAAAATAGCCGCAAACTCCTGGTCTGTGCGTGCTTTTAAGGCCACAACATAGCCATCGTAATATTTTAAACGCTCATCGGTATCGGATTTAAGTTTAGCACGATGTGTCTGCAAATTACTTCTCAAAGAGGTCAATACCTTAATGGTTAAGTTATGCTTGTGAACAAAACTATCCTTAGAAGCTGCTAAAGTTGTGTAAGCATTTTTGAGACCTTCTAACTCTTCTACTTTTTGCTCGAGTTGTGTAACTTTCTCTAAAGCCTCTGAATATTCGGGCGATTGTTTATCGGCGACTTCTTCTAAGGCCTGTCTTGCTTGTTTTAAAAGTGCATATTGCTCTTCGAGCCTAGCTTCAACCTCTTCTTTCTTCTGGAGTGCTTTGGTATGATTGTTACTAGCTTCAACGATAGCTACTTTTAAACTCTCCTCTACTTCCTTAATTTCAAGCTCTCTATCCTTTAAACGTTTAATTGCTGCTTGGCTCTTAAATGATAACTCATTTAGCAAGGTTTGTACATCTGCCGTTTCAATTCGCTGCTGAAACATAGCTTTCGCTCTATTATCGGCACCATCACGTTGTTTTTGGGCAGCAGCTAATTCGTCTTCTGCTTTCTTTATCTTGCTTTTACGTCCCCATAGATTATTCCACCAAGTATCTGGTTTGGCTTTTGCATCTTCTAGCTCAACTTTGGCTCGTTCTAAACGTCTAACGGCATCGTCAATGATTTTTTGCTCTGCGGCATTTAGTGCAGAAAAACCTTCGAACATAATCCCTACCTCGTCCTGATAATCTGTTAAATCCTTAATAGCATCGAGAAGTGTTGTCCGATCTTTTTCGGCCATATCAACAACATTGTCTAAGGTGGCATTTAAGATTTTCTGACGACTTTCTGGATCATCCTCCTGAGCCAATTTAGACTTCATTTGGTCTATGGCTTTTCCCCAATTGACTTCTACTTTTTCAGTTTTTTCTTGCGAGTTAGTCTCTAATAAATCAAAATCATCAGACATGTTATATCGTGTTATTTAGTTGAACAATTTTTAGGATAAGCAATTTCGGCAATTTTTTTAAGACTATAAAAACTTTACCATCAAATTATATGTAGCATTAGTCATAAAATTGTTACACCATTTTAAATGTTGTTTATTGGCTAACCTCTTCACGAAAAACTAGTCTTTTCCCCATAAGTATTAGCCTTATTCATTTAGAAAATGAAATAATCTTTCCTAATTATCACACACCAATGATTTTGTACTGTGCAAAAGTTGACAATTTTCTTGAAAAGATCGCTTTGGGTTGATATGATAGCATTATAAATGTTAAATTTTTAAGTTGTTAACAACTTAGCTAAATTGACCTTTTAGCCGAAAACACTGCGTTTCGTCGTATTTTTTATCCGTTTTAACGATAAAATTGTTCAAAAGAAAAAGGTAAATTATTCAAAATAAAGTATTTGGCTTTGGTTTTTTTTCTATATTAGCACCATAGAACCCAAATCTAACCGTATTTAATATGCTTAATAAACTGCTTTCCAAGGCTTTAATAGTGACTACCACACAACTAACTATGATATTGATAGCCGTTGCATCTATTTTCCTTGTATTCATAATTATTGCGATTATAAAGATGTATAAGTTAAAAGCGGAAAACAAGAAATTGATGGAAACCAATGCCTTTAAAGATGTTGACGATACCTATAAAGATTTTACAAGTGGACATCTTTATGGTGATAATTAGCAATAAAAAATATTAAAAAAAAAGGCTAGCGTTTGCTAGCCTTTTTTTTTAATAATGCCAAATCATTATCTGACTAGCTTTTTATACTTGATACGCTTAGGCATAATGTCACTACCAAGTCGCTTCTTCTTGTTCTCTTCATAATCGCTAAAGCCGCCTTCAAAGAAATAGACTTGAGAATTACCTTCAAAAGCTAGGATATGTGTACAAATTCTATCTAAGAACCATCGATCGTGACTAATCACTACAGCGCAGCCTGCAAAGTTCTCCAAACCTTCTTCTAAAGCTCTTAATGTATTGACATCTAAATCATTGGTGGGCTCATCTAAAAGTAACACATTGCCTTCTTCTTTAAGGGTCATAGCCAAATGCAAGCGATTTCTTTCTCCTCCAGATAGTAGTTTTACTGTTTTATTTTGCTCACTTCCAGAAAAATTAAATCGGCTTAAATAAGCTCTTGAATTTACCTGTCTTCCACCCATCATTATCAACTCTTGTTCATCACTAAAGTTTTGCCAAATTGTCTTCTCGGGATCTATGTTTGCATGCTTTTGATCTACGTAAGCAATCTTAGCTGTTTCACCAACTTTAAACTCGCCCTTATCTGGAGCTTCTTCTCCCATTATCATTCTAAAAATAGTAGTCTTACCTGCACCATTTGGTCCAATAACGCCAACAATACCTGCCTGTGGCAAATTAAAATTTAAATCGTCATATAATAATTTATCGTCATAACCCTTGGCAACACCAATAGCTTCTATAACATTTGTTCCCAAACGTGGCCCATTTGGTATGTAGATTTCTAGTTTTTCATCGAGCTGCTTTTGATCTTGATTCATCAGCTTGTCGTAATTCTTCAAACGTGCTTTTTGCTTGGTTTGACGACCTTTAGCGCCTTGCCTCACCCATTCGAGCTCGCGCTCAAGTGTTTTTTGGCGCTTAGAGGCTGACTTACTTTCTTGTGCTAGCCGTTTAGACTTTTGGTCTAACCAGGAGGAATAGTTTCCTTTCCAAGGTATACCTTCTCCTCTATCGAGTTCTAAAATCCAACCTGCAACGTTATCTAAAAAGTATCTATCGTGAGTCACTGCTATAACAGTACCTTTATACTGCGCCAAATGGTGCTCGAGCCAATGAACAGATTCCGCATCTAAATGGTTAGTGGGCTCATCTAATAATAACACATCTGGTTCTTGCAGCAACAAACGGCATAAGGCCACTCGACGTCGCTCCCCACCAGAAAGCACACTAATTTTCTTATCACCATCAGGGGTTCTCAGGGCATCCATGGCGATTTCAAGTTTCGTATCAAGTTCCCATGCATTTGTAGCATCGATTTGATCTTGAAGTTCGGCCTGGCGATTCATCAGCTTTTCCATTTTATCTGGATCACTGTAGACTTCCTCAAGACCAAACTGTTCATTTATGCTATTATACTCGTCCAGAATAGCTACGGTTTCTGCCGCACCTTCCTTTACTATATCCATTACGGTTTTTTCGTCATCCAATTGCGGTTCTTGCTCTAAGTAGCCCACCGAATAATCCTGAGAAAACACCACATCGCCTTGATAATTCTTATCGACACCCGCGATAATTTTTAGTAAGGTCGATTTCCCTGAACCATTAAGACCTAGGATACCTATTTTAGCACCATAGAAAAAACTGAGATAAATATTTTTGAGTACTGGTGTATTAGCCGATTGAAATGTCTTGGTGACACCAGACATTGAAAAAATGACTTTTTTATCGTCGCTCATTATGTGTTAGTTTATTGTATATTGTTTATAGTTAATTATTGCTTTTTTTAAATTTTTGTCCTTTTATTTTTGAGTTTCTTAAATAGTACATTAATGCGCCAATTTTATTTTTAACCGTTTCACACATTTCGGATAGTTTTTCAAAATCAGTTTGACTTATATAGCCTTTATCTAATAGACTTTAACTCGCTGGCAGATCCTTTGGAGTAACTCAGGAAGTTATGGAATTCTTTCGTTCCATCTCTATCAAAACCTTCTGCTATGTTATCCATAATCGAACCAGAACTTCCTTCCATCTGATTTCTTAGCCTAGAGTTATTTATAATTTGAGTAGAATTAATAAGGGTATCGACAAACTGACAAATCTTCCTAGCTCTCTGCCAAACTTCCAAGTCCTCAAACTTTTCAATACGCGCCATGGACTATAAACCTTTGACTCTAAACATCTAAACACGTCCTTTTAAAGCATTAAACACCCAAGCTATTGCAAAAAAACCAATACCTACGGTTGCAAATCCCCAACCTGCAACATCATCGTATCGGTAAGCACCCATGAGAATCAATAAAACACCCATGATTATCATTAGTACCGTAGCCCAAGCAAGTACGGTATTTTTATTCATCGCCATAATCTTAAAATTTTAATTTAGATAGTTAGTTGGATCACAAATATCGTGAAATAAAGTTGATTTTTTTCACCTTCCAAAAGACAATGTCCCTCCTACTTCAAATTGGTTATTGGCAAGTGACTCTTGTTTACTTTAAAATATCAAAAACGCTATTCTTGTAAATAGCTCCTATTGGTATTTCTATTGCCCCTATCTCCACATCAATTTTGGTAAATGCTGTAACTTTAGAAATATTAACAATGTATGAGCGATGAACTCTTACAAATTGCTTTGGAAGTTTAGTTTCAAAATTAGAAATCGTTTCCTTTGTTACAACGTTAGAGTTTTCTAAGATGATTCTAATATAATCTTTAATACTTTCTATATATAGTATTTCAGAAAAAGATATTTTAATATGTTTTTTATTAGAATTAACATATAAATGGTCTAGTGAATCTTCTGTGGTTTTATTTTGAATTAAAGGATCTCTTACTGCGGATAGGCTTTTATACTTGGTTATTGCTTTAAAAAAACGCTTAAACGAAATTGGTTTTAACAAATAATCTACCACATCTAGCTCATAACTTTCGATAGCATAATTGCGATAAGCAGTAGTTAAAATGACTTTAGGTGGGCTTTTTAATGTTTTTATAAATTCTATACCTGATAAAATAGGCATTTCAATATCTAAGAAAATAAGATCAATAGGATTAGAATTTAAAATTTCAACGGCATTAATAGGATTATTTAAACTCGCCACTAACTCCAAATCCGGAATCTGATCCATATGTGACTTAATAACTTCTAAAGCTAAAGGTTCATCATCTATTGCGATACATCTTATGGTCATTTTAATTCAAATCTAAATTCAATTCAATAAAGTAACTGTCTGAAGTCTCTTTGACCTCAATGTTGTGTTTGTTAGGATAATAAATCTCTAATTGTCTTCTTAGGTTTATATTCCCAATTCCCGATTTGTTATAATCTTTTTGTTTCAGTAAATTTTTCAATTTACTATTAAAAACACTAAATCTTAAAAGTCTTTTACTAACAGACAAGTCTATTAAAATCCTAGTATGTATAGGATCGCTGCTAACCCCATGCTTAAATGCATTCTCTACCAAAGGCAATAATAGTAATGGTGCAATTTGTGCTTTACCATCATCTAAGTTATGATCAAATACTATATCTAATGTATCCCCATACCTCAGTGCTTCTAATTCAATGAAACCATTGATCAACTCAATTTCTTGAATCAAAGGTATAGATGTCTGGTCACTTTGGTATAAAATAAAGTCTAGTAACTCAGATAGCTTTAAAACTACTTTAGGTGCTAAATCAGACTTTAAAAGTGTTAAGGCATATAAATTATTTAGAGTATTAAATAAGAAATGTGGCTGAATTTGAGCTTTTAAAAATTTAAGCTCATTAACTACTTTTTCCTTTTCTAAAATTTCTATGCGCTGCTTCTCATCAAATCTTCGTTTTAAAACTTTAATAATTAGCATTATAAATGCATAAATATATACTGACGGAAAATAGATAGAAAAAAGATAAGCCGTGTCAGACAAGATTTCTACTATTGACTCTTGGGTGAAATCACTCCGTATAAATGGTTCAGCCAAATAGACAATAGACCATCTGCCAAATGCTGAAAGTAGATATATACTAAGTACTATTGAAATAGCAAACCCAATAAACTTCTTCTTAAAAAGAAGCCTCGGTATTTGAAAATAATTCAATAAATAAGCAGCTATAATCTGAGAAGGTAACAAAGCTATATAGCTATACATATTATACTTTAGTTCACCTGTGTTCAATGTCGCCGATATAGTAAATAAGGTAATGAAGGATAGCCAAAACAGAACATGCGTAACTACTCTGTTTTTAAAAATAGTATCAATTGACCGAACAATTTTTTTCACAAGTTAAAGATAATTATTTGTGCCTTTTTTATGATCAAAGTCTACCAAATCAAGACTTCAAATGACAGATTAATGATTTCTCATGACCAACACAAAAAATGACTCGATATACTGTTTATATGCTTAGAAATCCATGTTTCGTCGATTTTTAAAAAAATGAATTCATGGTATTAGTTTCTTTGAACTTAAATCAAAAACGAATATTATGACACAAATTAGAAACCTATTTTTTATAGCATTTTTAAGTGCTATTTCCAGTAATGCTCAACCATGTAAAGAACTTCTTCTTGCAGTTAAAGCTAATAACCAAGAGAAGGTAGAATCTTTATTGCAAAGCATCAATCCAAACTGTTATTACGAAAGTGATATTCAGCCGAGGACGCCCTTAGGAATGGCGGCCAGAAATGGAAATTTTTCAATTGGGAAGTTGCTAATTGAAAATGGGGCAAAAACTTCATACAGATATGACTATGATGCCACAGCTTTGATGATATCCTGTAAAAACGGTCATTACGAATTCTCAAAGTATTTAATTGAAAGCGGAGCAAATATCAACGCAAAAATCACAGGAGATGGAACGCCATTAATGTCTGCTGTAAAAGGTGGAAATATTGAAATAGTCCGTCTACTGCTTAAGAAGGGAGCAAACCCAAATCAAGGAGTTATTGGAGATGGCAATGCCATTTTATTAGCAAGCGAAAGCGATAATATCGATATATTAAAGCTATTGATTACTTACTCAGGTGACATCAATAAAAAAACTTTAGGGGATGGTACAGCACTAATTAGAGCCACGAATAAAGGAAATCTGGTTATGGTAAAAGCCATTGTAAAATTAGGTGCTGACGTAAATAAAGCAAGTGACGGAGATGGAAATCCTCTTATAATGGCAGCTAAAAACGGACATATAGAAATCGTGAAATTTTTAGTGGAATCTGGAGCAAATGTTAATGCATTTGTCCCGGGTGACGAAACACCTTTAATAAGAGCTGCTTGGAGCGGGCATCTAGATATAGTAAAATATTTAGTAGAAAAAGGTGCTGATGTCAATAAATCAGTTCGTGATAAATTTTCCTTGCGTTCAGAAAAAAGAAGTCCTTTAAAAATGGCAAAAAGAGAAAATCATACTGAAGTAGTTGATTTTTTAATAAGTAAAGGTGCCACAAATTAAAATTTCAAATTATGATTAATTCTAAACCATATATTTTATTCTTCTATATTCTATTAATAGGTATAACACTAGACGCTCAAAATGAAACCATCCTAGTTTCTGATGACGTAGCCCAATCCGTTGAGAAACTTGCAAATGCTTTAATAAAACAATCTCATATCCCAGGAATTTCCATTGCCGTAAGCAAAGATGAAAAGCTTATATATGCCAAAGGTTTTGGCTATGCAAATATTGAAGAGAATATTAAAATGTCTCCAGCCACACAATTACGCACGGCTTCGGTAGCTAAAGTTATCACTGCTACTGCTATTGGTCATTTATTAACAGATGGTAAATTAGATTTAGATGAACCAATAAAAACCTACATTCCATACATCGATAAGACATATGAAAACTTAACTTCAAGGCAGTTAGCCGCTCATACCTCTGGTTTAGAGCATAGACCTAAAGGCAATAATTATAAAAAGAAGCATTATAATTCAATAAAAACGACTGTACAGTTAATGAAAAAGCCCTTATTATTCACTCCAGACACAAATTATAGTTACTCAACATATGCTTTCAACTTATTGGCCGCAGTAATTGAAGGTGCTTCAGGCATGGATTATATGGATTATCTAGAGAAGAAAATTTTCAAACCATTGCATATGACACAAACCTATGCTGAAAATATTAATACGCTTACGTCTGTGGATGCCAAGCTTTATTATATCAAAAACAAAAAGTTGAAATCAGAAAAGTTAACTAATGGAAGTTATAAAATACCTGGTGCTGGATTTAGAAGTACCCCAAGTGATTTGGTAAAAATGATGAGTGCTTACACAAATAATTTAATATCAAAAGAAGTTGTAAATGAGATGTTCAGAAGTCATAAACTAAATAATGGAGAACTCATTAATGTCGGTATTGCTTGGCGCAAATCAATTGACCCGTTTGAAAATAAGGTCATTGAACATGCCGGAAACTGGCTTGGAGCAAGAACCGTTATCTCGTACTACCCTGAACACAATTTGAGTATCTCTATAATGATAAATGCCAGTTGTCAATTACTAATTGAAGAAACAGCGCATATATTTGCAAATATCTTTTTAAATGAAACAATCAATAGAGACCAAATTAAATTAGATAGAATTCCTGTTAAAGTAACATTCAATGGTGAAGAAAAGGAGACCTATAATGGTGAATTATCCTTGGATTCTGAAGGTGGTTTTTTAACATCACAGAACGATGGATTTTTAAAATCGAATCCTATTTTTCGTTTAAACGGTAAAAATGATTATTGCATGGCAACTGCGTATGGACTCTTATACTTAAATATTAATTCTGAAAGTGAATATTTAGGAAATGTGTATGCATATTACAACAGACTTTCTAAAAACCCTCAAAAAGATCAACCCATAGTAACCATCGAATAACTAAATAGCAAGTATCCTTGAAAATAGGATACTTGCTATTACAATTCATTGAGAAATACTCTAATTCATCGGGACTTCGATAATTAACAAAATAGCAACTATGTTATTATAGTATTTATTTGTTTTTAACTTACAGGAAGAAATCCCATTTTACCCATCTGGTAATCGCGCATAGCTTCGAGTAACTCCGTTTGTGTATTCATTACATATGGCCCATAAGTGGCCACCTCTTCATTAAATGGTTCTCCGGACAGAAATAATAGTAAACTGTCGCTTTCGGCTTCGATTGTAAAGCCATCACCATCCTGATTAAAATAAATCAACTGGTTCTCATTTAACTGAAGTGTTGTTTCATCGTTCACTTTTACTTTTCCTTTCAGCAAGTACAACATACCCTGTTGTGAACTCGGGAAACTTATGGTTTCTCCTCCACCTTCTTTAGCTTCAATCATAAATGCATTGACCGAAGTTTGGGTAACAATCTTGCCTTGTTTTTCATTTAAGAAACCTGCTACGATTTTAGTTTTCACCTTATGATCTGCCGAATTAACCACTTCAAACTCTTCGCTTTTAGCATGCTGATAATTAGGCTGTATCATTTTCTTCTCAGCAGGTAAATTCAACCATAACTGAATACCCTCAATAGTACCTCCTTTACTTACAAACTCCTTGGTTGGCCCCTCGGCGTGGATAATCCCTCGCCCAGCGGTTGTCCACTGTACGTCGCCAGCTTTCACTATACTTTCTTGACCAAGCGAATCGCGATGCAATTGCTCTCCTTGTACCAAAAAGGTTATAGGTTCGAACCCTCTGTGCGGGTGTGGCCCTAGATCAAAAGGATTACTTTCTGGGCTTATAGTATAAGGCCCATAATGATGTAGCAATATAAATGGGTCTATCATTTCTATTTGTTGTGTTGGTAGCGGTTGACGCAGTCGTATTGGCCCCATATTTACAAAATCACTACGTCCTATTTGTTTTATGGTGTTTGTTTTCATGTTTAATCTTTTATTTTATATTTTCCATGGAAAATATTTGGTTAAAAAAATTGCACTATCGCATTTTGTCTAAGAGATTACTTAATTGTTCTGCTTCTTCTTCGTTTAAATTCTTAAGCAGCTCTTTATTTAAATTTTTGGGGATTGATCTTAATAGCTTTTTGCCTTCTTCAGTAATTACTATTTTCACCACACGTCTATCGTGTTCGGATGGTAAGCGTTCAATATAGTTTTTGGCACAAAGTTTATCCATAAGTCGTGTTGCATTAGGTGAGCGCTCTAACATTCGGTCCTTTATCGTTTGAACTTTTAAGGGTTCGCCTGCACCTTTTAAAATTCTGAGAATATTGTATTGCTGCGGTGAAATACCATAATCCTTAAAGAATTCATTTTGGCAACTATTAATCCAATTAGCTGTGTAAATAATATTGAGCAAGGCTTTTACTCTATTATTCTCGAACTTTGAATTAATATCCTTTGCTAAGTCTCCCATATGCATTTGTACTGAGTTTTTAGTCACAGTATTCTATTCAATCTTATTCTAGAAAAGTACGTCTTTGTATTCTGTTCTCTTCTTAAATACTGCATTTGCGAAAGGGCAAAGTGGCATAACTTTTAAGTTATTTTCTCTAGCAAAGTTGACTGCAGCTTCAACCAACTCATAACCAACACCTTGACCTTTTAAAGACTCATCGACTTCAGTGTGGTCAATAATGATTTTGTCTGCTCCAGCATAAGTATAGGTCATTATACCTAGTTGGTTACCATCTACCTCATAGTAGAATTCACCTTTCTTTTCATTTTCTATCTGTTGAATATTCATAACTATAAACTTTCTTCAAATTGTTTGACTTCTTCCAATAATTCATTGTTCAATTCTTCATTGATAATCTTTCCATCTGTAAAATTACTATGGAATGATGGCAATGAAAACTTACCGACTATGTTAGCATTGTGTCTTGGAAAACGATTAGATGCCATCTCTAAAACAGAAGCTCCTCCTCTGCCTCCAGGAGAGGTCGCCATGAGCAACATGGATTTTCCTAAAAAGGTTTTCTGCTCTACTCTTGTTGCCCAATCGAATATATTTTTGAAAGCACCAGAATAAGCACCGTTGTGTTCGGCTAAAGAAATTACAATACCGTCTGCTTGTCGTATTTCGTCTACAAAAGCAACTGCCTCTTTTGGATGACCAGATTCCTTTTCCCTATCCGAGCTATAAATAGACATCTCAAAGTCATTCAAGTCTAAAACCTTAACCTGCACGTTATTTACTAGACTTGCCGCATAAGTAGCCAATTGCTTGTTTATTGATGTACTGCTGTTGCTTCCAGCTAATGCTATAATTTTCTTCATTTTTTGGATTTCTTTTTGTTCTCAGTACAAAACTATGATATTTAATTTTATTTTCCAAGGAATATATTTCCGTGTTATATATTTTTAACGTTTCATTTAGAAAATAGCTTCAACAATTAAAGGTATTGTTTTGTAAATTCGTAGCAAATAAAAATGTATTGATGGATATTAAATTCAATAAAAACGAAGATCACAATAAACTATTACTTTCAGATTTAAAAAAACGATTGGCTAAAGTTAGGCTTGGTGGCGGAGAAAAAAGCATAGAAAAGCATCATAGTAAAGGAAAAATGACAGCCAGAGAGCGTATTGATTATCTACTGGACCCCAAATCGAAATCTATTGAAATTGGAGCTTTTGCTGGCGAAGACATGTACAAGGATTATGGTGGCTGCCCGTCTGGTGGCGTCGTTGTGAAAATAGGCTATATAAAAGGAAAACAATGTATGGTTGTTGCAAATGACGCCACCGTAAAAGCTGGTGCCTGGTTTCCAATTACCGGGAAAAAGAATCTTAGAGCTCAGGAAATAGCCATCGAAAATCGATTACCTATTATCTACCTTGTTGATAGTGCAGGTGTATTTTTACCGATGCAGGATGAAATCTTTCCAGATAAAGAGCATTTTGGTCGCATATTTAGAAATAATGCCGTGATGAGCAGTATGGGAATTACCCAAATCGCGGCTGTTATGGGTAGCTGTGTTGCTGGTGGTGCTTACTTACCTATTATGAGTGATGAAGCTCTTATTGTCGATAAAACTGGGAGCATATTTTTAGCAGGAAGCTATTTGGTTAAAGCAGCGATTGGCGAAACCATAGACAACGAAACGCTTGGTGGTGCTACTACGCATTGCGAAATCTCAGGAGTTACGGATTACAAAGCAAAGTACGACAAAGATGCTTTGGATACCATTAAGAATATCGTGGACAAAATTGGTGATTTTGAAAAAGCTGGTTTTAACCGAATAAAAGCGGTTAAGCCCAAAGAAAATCAAGAAGACATCTACGGTATCTTACCCAATAGTCGAGCCGATCAATACGATATGAATGAGATCATTAAGCGATTGGTCGATAACTCAGAATTTGAAGAATATAAAGCTGGTTATGGACAAACTATTATTACCGGATATGCTCGCATTGATGGTTGGGCCGTTGGTATTGTGGCTAACCAAAGACAAATAGTAAAAACCAAAGGCGCCAAAACCAAACCTAGCGAAATGCAGTTTGGTGGTGTTATTTATAATGATTCGGCAGACAAGGCTACACGTTTTATAGCCAATTGTAACCAGAAGAAAATTCCACTGGTATTTTTACAGGATGTTACTGGTTTTATGGTGGGCAGTAAATCCGAACATGGTGGTATTATTAAAGATGGTGCCAAAATGGTAAACGCTGTTAGTAATTCTGTTGTACCAAAATTCACTATTGTTATTGGCAACAGTTATGGTGCAGGAAACTATGCCATGTGCGGCAAGGCTTACGACCCAAGATTGATTGTGGCTTGGCCAAGTGCTGAGTTGGCCGTGATGAGTGGTAAATCCGCAGCAAAGGTTTTATTGCAAATTGAAACAGCTTCCCTAAAAAAGAAAGGCGAAACCATTACAAAAGAAAAAGAAGAAGCTTTATTTAATAAAATAAAATCGCGATATGACAACCAAGTATCGCCATATTATGCAGCCGCAAGACTTTGGACAGATGCCATAATTGATCCTCTAGATACCAGAACTTGGATAAGTATGGGCATTGAGGCTGCAAATCATGCTCCTATTGAAAAACCTTTTAATTTAGGTGTTTTACAGGTTTAATGCTGCATAAAGAAAATAAGAAACAGCCTTTGTATGTCATATTATTATTGATTTTGGCAGCTGAGGCTATTTTTATTTTGCCTTTTGTTTTACAGCGTATTTTTAGAACGACCTTTTTAGAATCGTTTTCTATTTCCCAAACTCAATTAGGAAGTTGTTTTTCTGTCTATGGCATTGTGGCCTTGGTATCCTATTTGTTTGGCGGACCATTAGCTGATCGTTTTAAGTCTAATGTATTAATGTCTTCTGCATTAATTCTGACAGCGATGGGTGGATTTTACTTATCTACCTACCCTTCTCTTATTAATCTGCACTTACTATATGGTTTTTGGGGATTTACAACCATTTTCCTGTTTTGGGCAGCTATGATAAAGGCCACCCGAATTTGGGGAGGGTCTGATAAACAAGGTATTGCTTTTGGTTTTTTAGACGGCGGGCGTGGTTTGGTGGCTGCTCTTTTTGGGTCTGCAGGTGTCATTATATTTTCATTATTCATAACAAAAGATATTGAATTAACGTCTCGAGTAGAGCGTCAAATAGCCTTCAAGGAAGTGATCCGCTACTCATCTTTGGCGGTTCTGGTTATTGGTATTATTGTGTATTTCTTTTTAAGATTTGAGAAATCAACAACAGATTCTTCTCAAAAGCCTGTTAAATTATTGACTCTGAACAATTTTAGAAATGTTATTGAATATCGTGCGGTTTGGCTGATTATGATTATTATTCTTTGCGCCTATTATGGCTACAAAATGACTGACCTTTTTAGTCAATATGCTGAAGAAGTGATGCTATACAATAAAATCGAAGCTGCCAAAATCGGAACTTACCTGTTGTACATGAGACCTATAATTGGTGTTGTTATCGGTCTGCTTGCTGATAGAACTCGGGCTTCACTGTGGATTATTATCGGTTTTTTATTAATGACTTTAACAAGCCTCATTTTTTACCTAGGAATTATTGATGACTCCAAAACACTGTTCTTTACCTTTTCGATCGGAACTATGGCACTTGGTGTGTATTCCGCAAGGGTATTGTATTTTGCCACACTTGAAGAAGTCAAAATACCAATTGCCATAACAGGAACTGTTGTTGGCTTTATTTCAGTAGTCGGTTATACTCCTGATATTTTTGCAGGTTTATTGATGGGTTACTTTTTAGACGCAAATGAAGGCGCGTTAGGTTTGCAGCATGCCTTCGGAGTTATGGGCTTGTTTGCATTTGTTGGTTTAGTTGCATCCTACTTATTCTATAAACATCAAAAAAGAGCAAATTGATCGTCTTAATCTAGCTTCACTTTAGTAGCTCTTAATTATACTAAACTTTCTAAAACTATAACCCACAAAAAAGTTTAGTTGTGAGTGACATATACCGCTTAAGCCTAACTATAAAGATTTTTACAACACTTAATAGTTTTAATGTCATTTTTGTCAAAATTTAGATCAAAAGCATCATGTGATTGTAAGATTTTTTTACATTTACCATTATTTAAAAACCTACTTTATTGAGACTTGTTTTTGCCTATTTATCAGTATTCATAATACAAGCTAATATAGCCCAAACTTTAAATTCCTTAAAGTTAGAGTACCCTAAGGATGATGTAGTAACCTTGGCTTTAACCAGACATTTAGACATTACTGAATCTCGTGGGAAGCTCAACATTACAGAAACATTTACAAAAAAGGATTTTTATCTTACTAGCAATAGATTATCGTATGCAAACGAAAGCATTGATTACGATTCTTTTGAATCTATCGAACAAGTAAATGCATACACAAGTTCCATCGCAAATGGAAAAACAACTAAGCAATTTGTAAAGGAATTTGAAGACAAAGATGTTTTAATTAGAGGTATCTTTTTCAATGACAGAAAAAAGAAGAGTTTTTCATTTCCTAATGTAACTAAGGGATCCACAACTTTTCTAGAATACAAGAAAAAAATAAAAGACCCACATTTTTTACCATCATTTGTTATTGGTAAATCTTTTCCCATCAAATCTGTAGAGCTTAGTGTAAGTTTTCCAAATACGGTAAAAGTAGCATATTCTACATTCAATTTAGACAGTGTTGATGTAGATTTTAAAACGTCAAAGACTGACAAACACACCACTTATAAATGGATATTGAGATCTGTTCCGAAGATTAACAGAAATTATGATTTTAATCCAATATACTATTTACCCCAAGTGTTTATACGCATAGAGTCGTATAACTATAAAGGGAAAGAGAAATCCGTTTTATCAAATCCTAAAGATCTCTATTTATGGTACAATTCATTAATAAAGGATATTAATAAAACCGACCAAACAGAACTAGAGACATTGACCCATCGCTTAATCAAAGGTCTAAAGTCCGATGAAGAAAAAATTAAGGCCATTTACTATTTCATACAAAATGAAATTAATTACATCGCCTTTGAAGATGGCCTTAATGGGTTTATCCCCAGAGATGCCAAAAATATTTACACCAATAAATATGGCGATTGTAAGGATATGGCTAATATTTTAAATGAAATGCTAAAGTATGCAGGCATTACTTCGTACTTAACATGGATCGGCACAAGAAATAGACCTTTTACCTATAGTGAATTACCTACTCCTATGGTAGATAATCATATGATTACCACAGTAAAGCTTAACGATGAATATCTATTTTTAGATGCTACGGCTAAGTACCTCGGATTTGGCTATCCATCGCCCTTCATTCAAGGCAAAGAGGCGTTAATTGGCATCTCAGATAGTGAATATAAAATCATTAAAGTTCCAGAAATAGACCCAGAAAAGAATGTTACTACTATACATTCCAACTTACAGATAGAGGATAAGGCACTTTTAGGATATCATGAAGCAGAATTCACAGGGTTTGAAAAACTAAATATGTTACATAAACTCCAACGTAAAGATGACGATGACTTAGACTTTTTACAATCTGCCTTAAAATTTGGAAAAAAGAGAACTAAAATCTCTGAAATTGCATACCAAAACCTTAAGTTGATTAACGATACCCTTCAAATTGCTTTTAATTCTAAAACTTACGATTACGTAAAAGAGATTGATAATTTGATCTATTTAAAACCCCACCTAGATTACAACCTAAAATCGGAAGTGGTTAAAGCAGAGAAAAAGAAGTTTGATAAAAAGATTGAACATAAATTTCAAAAGAATTTCATTACCACAATAAAAATTCCAGAAAACCTAAAAATCAATAGTTTACCTAAAGATGTTACGTTTGAAAATCCTCAATTTAATTTTAAGATCACGTATGCACTATCAGGTCAAAATACTATTGTCATAAACAAGCAGATAATGGTAAATACCTTAAAAGTTAGTGTGGTCAAAATGGATAAATGGAATAAGTTTATCAAAGGCCTCAATAAAGTGAGTAAACACTCTATAATACTTGAAAAACAATAACTATGAAATATTTTTTTAATACAATCCTAGTTCTGCTATTAAGTTATACAGCATCAGCTCAGCTCTACAAAAAGCACGATTGGAAAAAAAATCAGGAGTTTTATGAGCTTTCAGAGACTGAACAACAATTGCCATCAATAGCTATAAAAGAAAAATATCTTATTCAATATTACCAACCTGCCATAGCCATATCATCAAAATTCAAACTTTATGAGACCATTCATAGTATCATAAGAGTAAATACAGATAAAGGTATAAAAACGCACAATAGGGTTTATATTCCAATGCGCAATGTTAAAAAGGTAATCGATATCAAAGCCAGGGTTACTCAAAAAGATGGCCGAGTAAAGGTGCTTAATAAAAACAACATTAAAGAACTAGAAAATGTAAAGAACTACGGGAATTTTAAAATATTTGCGATTGAAGGGGTTACAAAAGACTCGCAACTAGAATTTATTTACACGCTTGAAAAACATATAAGGAGTATAGGTTCTGTTGTAGTACAAAAAAATTATGAGGTTAAAGAGGCTGAAGTCATTTTAAGAAAGCCACGTGTTTTAAGTTACCGCGTAAAAGAGTACAATGGTTTCCCAAAAATGGTAACAAAGACTGTTGAAGGCAACAAAGAGGCCTTAACGGCTACAATTACCAACATCGATGCTATGACCGATGAGATGTCTGCTAGCCCAACAGCAAACCGAATGAAGATGTTTTACCAAGTCGCAGCTGGTGGTTTTGGATCTACTTCTGAAATGTGGGACAGGTTAGAAACTAACTTAATCGATAATTATATTGATATAAAACCAAAAAAATATAGCAGCTTGATCAAGGATTACCAAAAATTTGCAAAAGGAAAGCCTGCCGATACCCAAGCACAGATTATCAACAATATTTGTGAATATGTCACCTCAAATTTTAATATCATTCGTAAAAGAGACGAACAGCTATCAGAACTAAATTATATTTCTAGGACAAAGCAAGCTTCGGAAATTGGAATCACAAAAGTATATAGCTGTCTTTTTAACCATGAAGATATCAATTAT
>NZ_JANQIM010000048.1 GCF_028282165.1 Winogradskyella sp.
TTCCCGTAACATCGTCATTGAAGAGGTTGATGTTGAATGTTGTAAACCCCTCGGGTATCCCATCTTCGTCGCATTGTACTATGGTGATGTCGTTGGCAATAGGGGCGTCATTGATGATTAGATTAAAACTTCCAGTACTATAACAATCTGTATTATCAATATTTTCAATTCTAACATAAATTGGCTCATTAAAAGGGGTAAGATTTGTGTATGTTAGTGGTAATGTAGCGGTATTATTGTCTGCATCGTCTTGTGTAGAATGAAATGTGATGCTTGTTGCATTTTCATCTTGGTTACCACGTATAATGGGAATTAAATCGCTTAACTCTACAGTTGCAAAACCATCCATTGGGTCATTTTCATTATCACAAAATTCAATATTATTTAATTGTGCAATTTGCGGTGTATTGAACACTTCTAATTCAAAAGAAGTCACATCAAAGCAATTGGTATTATCCACATTGTCTACCCTAACATAAATAGTCTGTGGATTACTTATGTTGGAATAGGGAAAAGAAATTTCGTTCTCAAGATTATTAGCATCATCTATAGTTTCAAAATAACGTACATTATATTGGGATGGATTTTGATTTTGTAAGGCTTCAGTATTTTTGATTGTAAAGTCTAATGCATCAAAAATACCATCGTTACCTATGTCATCACAAACAACTAAATCGGATACAGGGTTAGCTACAGGGATTTCAAATATTCCAACTACAGCATTGCCTTCAATTGGGCAATCGCCATTGTTGGGTTCTACATAAACCTCATAAAATCCAGGAGTATCAATAAACAATTGAGACGAGGTTTCGGTCAGTGGGTTGCCATTAAATGACCAAACATAATCTGCACCTGCAATGTCGTCTGCTTGTAAAGTATAACTATTACCTTCACAAAGTTTTAGTTCTGTGGTACTGACACCATTTCTAATGATATCAATTTGTGAATTAAATAAGGATTGGATAAAAGGGGGCAGGCCAATACGGCTTAAGTTTTGATTAGTTCCATTAACATCTAAAAATACGCCTTCTTCGTCATAATCTGCTGCCAAACCATCTGCTTCTGGATTATTTATCACTCCAAGGTAGAAACCAGTGGGCTGACCTGAATTTAATAGGGCGAAATTTAATTGTGCCCTATAAATGCGCCTATCAACTCCTAATTGTAAAGCTCCAGCGCTTATAGTATTTGAAGTATGGATAACTTGTAGGGAATTGGGTATGTCTGTACTCTCTAAATCCCATTGTAAGACTTGGCTGGCACCACCACCACCTGGGCCAAATCCTATAGTTGCATAGGCTTTTCTGTTTTCTGCAGAAAATTCTACACCATAAGGGCTATTGTTATTTTGAGCACTATATAGTTCAATAGGATTTGATACTAGACCGGTATCATTATCAAAATCGAATAAGTAGATACTGCCTCCGGCATTTCCGCCTAGAGCAGTTGATTCACCAAAGTTTGCGGAAATTAATTTAGTACCGTCTGGAGAAGCTTTTAGATACCCTAAGGCATTACGTCTGTAACCTTGTATTGGGATATTTGGCCCCACTACAGATGTTACGGGGTTTGGATCAACGCCATTTTCATCTATTTTAAAGGCGTAGAACGTATCAGCAAAATGCGTGATGACCCAAAATGAAAAACAATCGTCTGCTTTAACAGCGGTAATTTTTTCCGAGCATTTTAATTCTGATGCCAATGGATCGGTAGTATCGTAGGTAATTAGAGGTACATTTTTTTCAACAGCATCTACAGCACCCAAACCACCATCATCTAGAATGTTGATTCTGGAATACATTAAACCGTCGTTAACACCGTCATTAGCCACCGAATTCGGGAAACTAGAAGTATTATCATGATGTGGTTCATCCACAGTAAAGATGTAATAAAAATCTGGATCTTGAGGTTTAGGAACAATAACTCCAGAGGAGGTACTTGAATCATCTCCTCTGAGACCAGTTCCGTTAAGCATAATTTGGTGATTTCTATTCCATACTATACTACCATCAGAATAAAACAGGAGGTTTCCATCTGAATCAGAGATGGATGTACAACCTTCCAAGGTATTGATTTGCCCATTAGTTAAAGCTGTAACCGTGTTATTATTTGTATCAAAACGGACACCAGCATTACGTCCAAAATACCAGTATGAGGCTTCATTTTGCCCAAAAATGGGGCAAGACATAACGGTTAAGAGAAATATAAAACCTATCTTTTTCATAACATCTTTAGTGTAGTACACTCAAGTATCAATACCTATATAACAACTAGAACTCTTATTTTCCCAGTTTTAGTATTGAAATTAAATAGCAATAGCTATCAAAGATATTACAAATCTCTCTTTTTTAATAATCGATAAGATAAAAAGATAAAAAGTGCAGACCAACCCAAGACAATAGCGATTTCGTACCAATGTACCGCGTAATCGTAAATGATATCGGTTTTTTCTGGGAATTTAGTCATGACTATACGTTGAATTGGCTGATCTATTAGTTTATACATGGATTGAACGGGGAAGAAATTAAAAATCTTTTCTGGCAGATCACCGTCAATTTTCCATTCCATAAGTCCATAAATAATGAGCTCTAAAATCCAAGTTATAAATAAGAAACCTAATGCAAAAGCTGACCGTTTTAGCAACATTCCGAAGAATAAACATAGACTAAAGAATCCTACAAGTTTTACAAAGTATGCTAATAGGAACTCTACTTCTCTAAATATAATGGATGCTTCAGTGTAGCTAGAATAATACAAGCCAATTAAAAATGAAGCAACGCCGATTAATAATGTAGCACATAATGAGAAAAAAACGATAGTGTAAAACTTAGAAAGGATAAATTCTTTTTTACTCAGGCCATCGATGAGATTCTGCTTCAATGTTTTATTACTGTATTCGTTACCAATCATACTCACTACGACGATGGCAAAGAAAAACTTAAAATATGAGGCAAAAAACGTAGTGATATGCCAGATAATTGGAAAATTGAAAATACCCAGTTCGCCCAATTCCAACGTAAAAAAACCAAAGAAATTAATCTTTATGGATGAAAGTATTAATACCGTAAACGGTAATAAAAAGGATATAAAAATAAGGATTCGACTTACTTTATTGAGCCAAAGTTTTTGTAGTTCTAATTTAACGAGACGTAACATATAATATCGATTGGTTTTGCATAAATCTTTACAAGAATTATGTTATTTTTTTGACCCTTTAATTTTACTTTGATGCTTCGACTGTACTTACGGTATAGTTTCAGCTACAAGTGTGACTCAACACAGGTAATCTCAGTGTCTACACTTAGGGTAAGTTGGTTTATTTTAGTTTAAATTATCGGTTAATTGTAAAAACTGTTCTTCAAGGCTTTCTTTTCGTTTTACTAAATGAGACAATACAATACCTTTGTCGAACATGAGTTGATTAAAATCTGGAGCTGACATCGGTTGATTTAAAAATGCGGTGATTAAATCACCTTCTACTTTTAGTTTTCCAAAGTTAGAATCGGCTTTCAGTAACTTCAATAATTCATCATTTTTTTCGGTTTTCAATTCAAAGAAACCATGACTGTTAATCATTTCATCCACACGACCTGAGTATAATTTTTCGCCTTTTCTCAAAACTACGACATGAGAACACACCTTTTCTACTTCGTCCAACAGGTGAGAGGCCAACAGAATAGTTGTACCATTTGCTGCTATTTCCTTAATGATCTGTCGTATTTGGTGAATCCCTTGAGGATCTAGTCCATTTGTTGGTTCGTCTAGAATTAGAATTTCTGGGTCGTTAAGAAGTGCTGATGCAATGGCCAAACGCTGTTTCATCCCCAAAGAATAGGTTCTAAACTTATGATCTTTTCGGTCTAGTAAACCTACAATATCTAGTTTTTCTTCAATCTTGCTATGATCTACACCTTTTATTCTACAGACCAGTTTTAGATTTTGTTCTGCAGACATATAAGGATAAAAGTTGGGACGTTCTATGATAGCACCAACTTGTTTTAGGGCATCATGGGTAGTGGTATTACCATCAAACCAATGAAAACCTCCACTGGTTTTATTCACAACATTAAGTACTATACCAAGCGTTGTGGATTTACCGCTTCCGTTAGGTCCTAATATGCCATAGACATTACCTTTGTTAATGGTAAAACTTAAATCTTTTACGGCAGTTAAGTGGCCAAATTTTTTCGTTAGATTGTTGATTGTAAGGATTGGCTCCAAGATATGATCGGTTTTTAAAGATTGATTGGTTCTACAAAATGCTAAATTATTTATAGCTTATGTAGTTAAGACGAAATCTATTAAAATTTGTTACAATTTTTATTAAAAGCATTACATTTAAGCTATGGAAGAAGATGTAAAAATATCGAAAAAAAAGCCTTCCTATCCGGTTTCGAAGGCTTTAGATACTTATCTGTCTAATTACGGAAGAAACATTGATTTACCAATTTTTTATTCTGACTTATTGCGTTTTCAGGGTGCAGTAGAAATATATAATGATAAAGATGAGGACACGTTATGGATTAGAGTGTATTACAATGAATTTGATAGGGATGAGATAAACAGAAGTTTAAAAAAAGTCTATTCGCATCTCATTTCTGACGGTGGCGAATGGATTTTAAAATACCTCAATGTAGATGCTATTGATTTCTGTACATTCGGTAATTCAAAACCCTTTAGGATAAAGGTGAGAAACATTTTAAATGATAACTATACTTATTTTTATGTGAAGAAAGCCGATGCTTCGCGAATTTATGGTTTAGAACTTGAACACATGCTATCTCCATATAGTATCAACTTTTTAGTTTGTAGGGATACCTTGATTGAAGAGCATATTTCGGGTATTCCGGGTGACGAGTTTATTAAGAATAGTTTGGACAATTGTTTGGATTCTGAAAAAGCTCAAATTGCCAAGGAGTTTGTTAAGTTTAATGAACGGTCTATGATTAGACTATTAGGTGATATGCGCTCTTATAATTATGTTATCATACCAATTCATGATTTTGACCACGTAGTATTTAAAATTAGGGCAATTGATTTTGATCAACAATCCTATGAGGGGAATTTAAAGATCTATATGCCTCAGTTTTTTAAGGAAAATTACAAAATGGTACAATTGGTCCAAGATAAAATACAAAATGAGTCTATTGAGCAATATAAGATCGAAGAGCGTTCTATCGTAGCAAAACGTATTATTAGTTTTCAGAATAGGGTTGATGCACTATTGAAATGTATGGTCTCAGACGAAATATCTAATGAAAAACATATAACAAGGCTAAAAGAAGACATTTATAACTATACGCTCGATGTTAACTTTAAGAAAAGTAATACTATGGGCGAAATTGTTAAAAATGCTCTGGATTTTGTAAAAAGGAATTATGAGAGCGTTAAGGCGAGATAGTGCCTAATTCCAGTTTTCATCAAAATCCAAATCTTCGTAGTCATCTACACCAATGTCATCATCATCCAGATAGTCCCCATAGCTATCGGAATCATCTGTGTTGAACATTTTTTCTGGTGCCTCGTCTGGAATTTGCCCGTGCACAAACATTAAATTTGGATAGTCAGTTCCAACAGCTTCATCTACGATCTCGGCGAGCTCAACAAAGAAGGTCCACATATTCAAAAAGTCATATACATAAATGAGCTTCGGTGATGCTTCATGCACTACATCCTTTATAAGTGTTGTGCTCATCATTTTAACTTCGTTACCAGCCTCACTCATATCGAACATAGCTATTTCCTCACCTTGGTTCCATTGTTCATCACTGATATAAAAAGATGCCATTTCCATACCATCAAAACCAAAGGATTGTGTAATGATGTTGTGAAGATCTTCCATGGTATCTGTTTCACGTATTTCTAAATCGCGAAACACATCGTCTTCTGTATCGTTATCTAAGATGACTCTAAATCTGTAAATCATAGTGCAAAGATAATGGAATGCATTTGAATGTTGAAAATTTGATCGCTTCTTCGTTGATATGTTTAGAAGTTGATTTGTTATTGCGTTTTGTGGTTTATAGTTTTTACTAACTACTAACTACTAACTACTAACTACTAACTACTAACTACTAACTACTAACTACTAACTACTAACTACTAACTACTATTTACTAAAGCGATGTAATGTAAAAACCATACTGCTCAACAAAATAAAGGCGCCAACCTGATGCAATACGCCTAACCAAACAGGTACTGCAAGTAAAAGGGTTAAGACACCTAGTAAAAATTGAAAACCAACAATTATTAAAAGACTGTTGACTCCTTTTTTCTGTAAGATTGTTAAATCGTTTCGTGTGGCTTTGTACCATATTGCCAAAATCAATATGACTACGACATAGGCTAAGGTTCTATGAACAAATTGTACGCCACTCTTACCTTCAATAAAATTGAGATAAGTTGGGCTTTGTTCAATATATACGGTTTCGTGAATCAGTTTTCCTTCGCTCATAAATGGCCAGTGATTGTGTATCCAACCGGCATCTAGGCCAGCTACAAAAGCACCATAAATAATCTGAACAACTAAAACAACAAGGCCAATTCTTATAAAATTGCGTAGCTTTTTGTCAATTTCTTTTTTGTTAGGAAATATTAAGTCTAATGCTACCCAAAACGTATAAGCAAAAGTGAGGAATGCCGTAGTTAAATGCGCAGCTAATCTGTAATGGCTTACATCTGGTCGGTCAACCAAGCCACTTTTTACCATATACCAACCCAAAAACCCTTGAAAACCTCCCATTATTAAAAGTATAATGGCTTTCTTAATTGTTGATTTACTCAATTGTTTTCGGATTAAAAAATAAACAAAAGGAATGATAAACACCAAGCCAATAAAACGACCAATCACTCTATGAATCCACTCCCAAAAGTAGATATCCTTAAAGTCTTCTAAGGACATACCGTAGTTGAGCTTTTGGTATTCGGGATATTGCTTGTAAAGGTCAAATGCTTCGTTCCATTCCACTTCATTCATAGGCGGAATAACTCCAGAAATAAGTTTGTAATTAGAAATTGATAATCCTGAATGTGTTAATCTGGTAATACCGCCAACAATGACCATGATAAAGATTAAAACACATCCCGTAAGTAACCAATAAATAACAGCTTTATTATCCTTTTTCATTTTTCAATAATTTTTTTTCAAAACACAGACTATTTTCCATCACTATGTACTGACCATACTTTGGGATGGAGACGTAATTACATTTTTTATAAAAATTAACAGCTTCTACTTGCCGTTTTCCAGTCTCTAATACGGTTGATGTGTATCCTAATTCGGATGCCCAAGTTTCCAATTCTTGGAGAAGGGCTTTAGCGATACCTTTTCCTCTTTCTTCAGGTAAGGTATACATGCGTTTAATTTCTACCTTAGAGGCATCAAAAGGCTTAAATGCACCACATGCAATAGGCTTATTGTCTGAATACGCCATAACAACATGCTTAAGATTATCAATAGAATTATATTGATTATAGAAATCGTGCTCATCTCCATCGGTAATTTTCAGATAGGCATCCAATTGTTTTACCAATTCAATAAAATCTTTATGATTTGAATCTGTTCTTAAAATGTTCATCATATCTTAAATTCCAAATTCCTTGATTTCGTCAATCGTCAATCATCAATCGTCAATCCTAAGGCTTTTCCTTTTTTTAGCATTAATTCGAAAGCAGCTTTATGCTCATTAGGTATTTCGCCTTCGAGAATCGCTTCTTTAATAGCTTCTTTAATAATGCCAATTTCTTTTGAAGGCTGAAGATTAAACGTTTTCATTATCTCTTCTCCGGTTACAGGTGGCTGAAAATTTCTAATCCTGTCGCGTTCTTCAACTTCAACTATTTTTTCCCTAACCAATTTAAAGTTGTTATGGTATTTTTTAAATCTTTTAGGGTTTTTAGTGGTGATGTCTGCTTCACACAGGGTCATTAAATCATCAACATAATCACCAGCATCAAATACCAAGCGTCTTACAGCAGAGTCTGTAACATCGGTTGCCAGTATAATTGGCCTTGAACTCATCAATACCATCTTTTGAACAAACTTCATTTTGTCATTCAATGGCATTTTGAGACGTTTAAAAAGTTTATACACCATTTTAGAACCTACAAATTCATGGCCATGGAATGTCCAACCGATTTTTTGATTAAACTTTTTTGTAGGGGCCTTACCAATATCATGCAACAATGCTGCCCAGCGTAACCATAGATTATCTGTGGTTTTTGTAATATTATCGACAACTTCTAGAGTGTGGTAGAAGTTATCCTTATGGCGCTGACCTTCTACTTCGTCGATCCCTTTTAGGGCTGTAAGTTCTGGCAATATATAATCTAACAGACCTGTTTTTTCTAAAAGCTTGAATCCGATTGAAGGTTTATCGCTTTCAATAATTTTATGCAGCTCGGTAACGATGCGCTCTTTTGAGATGATCTTAATTCTATCTTTATTTGCTGATATGGACTTTAAAGAGTGGTCCTCTATTTTAAAATTCAATTGCGTCGCAAAACGAATAGCTCGCATCATACGAAGGGGATCATCACTGTATGTGATATCAGGATTTAAAGGAGTACGAATAATACCTCTATCTAAATCATCTATACCATTAAAAGGATCTAAAAGGGCACCAAAATTTGATGTGTTGAGACTTAGTGCTAAAGCGTTGATGGTAAAATCGCGTCGGTTTTGGTCATCTTCCAAAGTACCATTTTCAACTACAGGATTTCTGCTATCTTCATTATAACTTTCTTTGCGCGCACCGACAAATTCAATTTCAATATCATTACAGCGCAACATAGCGGTTCCATAAGTCTTAAAGATTTGAACTTTTGGTTGATTAGTTAAATTCTTTGAGACTTGTTGAGCTAGGTCTATACCGCTTCCTATGGCAACAATATCTATATCTTTTGCATTACCGCGCTCTAACAGGTAATCGCGGACAAAACCACCAATAACAAAGCAGTCTAACTGTAATTCTTCAGCAGACTTGCAAATAACAGAGAATATCTCATGTTTTAAGGCCTGTTTGTGGTTCATGTTACCGTTCTAAATTTTGATGTGCAAAGATAAAATATAAGGAGCGTATTGTAAATTAATTTAAATGAATAATGTTTAGATTTTTTCACTTGATATAAATGACTAAGTTTGCCATAAATTAATACTGTATGTGTGGCTTTGCCGGATATTTGACGTTTTCTAATCGTTACGACAGCTCTGTTATAACTTCTATGGCTAATGTTTTGGAGAAGAGAGGTCCAGATGATAGTGGTGTTGAACTGTTTAATGAGGCTGGTTTTCAGTTGGCTTTGGGCCATAGACGCCTGTCTATTATAGACATTAGTACCTTAGGTCATCAACCTATGAATTATAAACATTGGTGGATTGCGTACAATGGTGAGGTTTATAATTTTGATAATATAAAAACCGAGCTTTCCAACTTAGGTCATGTGTTTAAATCCTCTAGTGATACCGAAGTTATTCTTCATGCTTTTGATGAGTGGGGAATAGATGCAATACACAAGTTTATTGGCATGTTCGCCTTTGTTATTTACAATCAAAAAAATCAAGAGCTTACATTGGTCAGGGATAGGGTTGGAGTTAAACCTTTATACGTTTATCAAGACGATAATACATTAATGTTTGCATCCGAGCTTAAATCGTTTTTGGAGTATCCAGAATTTAACAAAAGTATTAACCATGATGCGGCTTATCAGTTTTTTAAATATGGCTTTATACATGCCCCAAACACAATATATAAAAACGCCACTAAGCTAAATCCAGGGAGTTACCTAACGTATAACATCAAAACGAGAGATATACGACAGAAAAGCTATTGGAATATCTTAGATTTTTATAAAAAGCCAACATTACAAGTGTCTTACGAAGATGCAAAATCTCATATAAAGCAATTGATGCAGGATGCTTTCAAATTACGTATGGTGTCTGATGTGCCTGTAGGTGTTTTTTTAAGTGGAGGATATGATAGTGCTTTAGTAACCGGAGTTTTGCAAAGTGAAATGCAAAGCAAGCTAAAAACATTTACCATAGGATTTGACAATAAAGCTTATGATGAAAGCGCTTATGCTGAACGTGTAGCCGATCATTTAGGTACCGAACAACATACGTTTATCTGCTCTGATGAAGAGGCTTTAGATATTATTCCAAAATTAGCAAGCTATTACGATGAGCCTTTTGCAGACCCGTCAGTAGTGCCAACCATGCTGCTAAGTGAGAAAACGAGAGAAAAGGTTACCGTATCACTGTCTGCCGATGGAGGAGATGAACTGTTTTTTGGCTACAATAGATATTCTAAAATCCATAGATATTATGGCAGACTCAAAAAACTATCGGTCTTGGGCTTTGCATTGGGATTAATGTCAAAATTTAAGAAGAAAAACACGATCAAAAAACCCCTATATGCTCATAATGTGTTTAAGAAGAATAGTATACAGCAATTTTTGGATTCCGTTCTTCAGAAATATAAGGATAGTTACTTAAAGACTGTTGTATTAAAAGGGAGACCTATAAAAACGAATTTTGACAAGTCATACACAGGTGTTTTTAAGTTTAAAAAATTATTGGCTATAGATGCAACAACTTATATGCCAGACGATATTTTAGTGAAAGTCGATAGAGCTACTATGGCTTACAGCCTAGAAGGAAGAGAACCACTTTTGGATCATAGGATTATTGAATATGCTGCACAATTGCCTTTCGAATATTTGTATGATACTGGGACAAAATCCAAAAAGCATATTCTTAAGGGTATTTGTCATGACTATATCCCAAAAGCTATAATGGACAGAAAGAAAGTGGGATTTACACCTCCATTAGCAGAATGGTTGCGCAAAGATTTAAAAGCTTTCGTGATTAAAACTTTAGATGCTAAAGAACTCGAGAAGCACGGTTTTTTGAATATCAATAAGTTTCAATCGGAGTTAGATAGGTTTCTAAAAGGTGATAACAGGTACTACGATTTGGTATGGAATGCACTGGTTTTTCAACTGTGGTATAAAAAATGGATAGAAAATGAGTAAGAGAATTGTCGTTTACACCGCAGTATTTGGAAACTATAGTGGCTTAATACCACAACCAAAATTGCCCAATATTGATTTTATCTGTTATACCGACCAAGATATTTCAGCCAAAAATTGGAAAGTAATAAAAGTAGATCCGCCAGTAGCAAATGACAATACCCGAAGTAACCGTTGGTATAAAATCTTACCACATAAACATCTATCGGATCAGTATGACGTAAGCGTTTACATAGATGGCAATATTTGGGTTTTAAAAGATATAAATGAACTGATCGAAGAAAAGATGGCCGTTGCGAAAATGGCTTGTTTTGATCATAATCAGAATATTGGCGACAAACGAAATTGTATTTATGAGGAGTATAAGGCCATCATAGAAGATGGGAAGGAAAGGGGCATTTATAAGGACGATCCAGACACTATGAAGAAACAGATGGAGCGCTTTAGGGAAGAAGGCTATCCGGCAGATAATGGACTTATAACAGCGCCCATCTTAATACGAAAGCACTCAGATAAAGAAATCATAAAAGTTATGGAGGCTTGGTGGCATATTGTAGCTAATGAGAGCAAGCGAGATCAGCTTAGCTTTAATTATGTGGCCTGGAAGCTGAATTTCACAGATTATACCATTATTGATGGTCATGTAAGAACGGGTAATCCTTGGTTCTATACGATTTCGCATAGAAAGAACTACACTTTCAAAATGTTTAAAATTAAACTCAAGAAGTTTTTAAAAGGTTAATATTTTGAAAATAACATTAATAACGCTAGACAATTGGGGCTTTAATGCTTATGTAGTTAAAGAGCTCAAAAATCAAGGACATAATGTCAATCATATCGATTACGACAAATTTAGGTATGAATATCCATCATATTGGAAACGAGTAACAAACTTCTTGTCTAAAACGATCCTAAGAAAAAATATTAAGAAAGAAATACTGCATCAAGAAATAATCAAGCGCATCGATACACTAGAAAAGCAAGATGTTATTTTAATGATAAAGGCCGACTATTTATTGCCAAAGACCATTCAGGAAATTAAGCCCAAATGTAGTAGATTCATAAGTTTCTTTAATGATAATTATAAGAGGGCAAAAAACATAAAAAATGTATACCCATATTTTGATCGTGTTTTTTCGTTTGAAAAAGAAGACGTTCAAACCTTTGGCTTTCAGTTTATAACTAACTTTATATACAGGGAATTGCCTCTTAAGAACGAGAGATTAAATAATGCCCTGTTTAATGTGTCATCATATGATTTAGAACGCTTAAAGGTCATTGAAAACATAGCATATCAATTAGATCTTATAGATGAGGATTATGCCATTTTTAGTATTGGCAAAAAAGCAAAAGCGTATCAGCACAACACTAATATCAATTACACGACTACAAAGCTGAATCTTGTTGAAATTGAAAAGTATGTTGAAGACACTATGGCGTTGTTAGATGTGCATAGAGATAACCAAAATGGTCTAACATTTAGGGTTTTTGAGAGCCTGGGTTACAAAAAGAAATTGATTACAACAAATAGGGATATCGTTAACTATGACTTTTACGACAGTAATAACATATTAGTTGTGGACAAGAACAATGTTGAAATACCAAAATTATTTTTTGAAACACCTTACAAACCAGTTCCAGAAGAAATTTACAATAAATACACCTTAAGACATTGGTGTAAAACAGTTTTAAATGCCTAGTGCCAAAGCGCAACCCTTGAGCCTAGTTTTCTTAATTGCTTAACAAGAGACTTTCCTAGGTTATAATAGTGTTCTTCTTGATCCTTAAAATATTGATGATGGAACTCTATAAACATAAAGTCTACATGTTTGGCAGCCTCAGTCTTAATTAAATCTTCGAGAACAGTATATTCTGAGGATTCAATATCCATTTTAATAATTATTTGATCATATGCATTGGCTTTGTCCTTAATAAGCTTAGATAGTGAAATGGCTTTAACAGTAATACTATTTTCAGTATCGGATTCGTACTTTTTACTGTTGTGATCTTTAATGACAGAGCCACCATCTGAAGTAGCACCTTTTTCGTTTTCGACCAAACCAAAAAAACTTAGATCATCTTCATTTATCCAAGCAGCGGCTTCAATAAAATTGATGTTATTTACAGATTTAAACTTTTCCCTCAAAACCGTCATACAATTTGGGTTTGGCTCAATCAAATATGTGTCGTACAAACTTGACTCAAAATATTGACTAAAGAAGGTATATCCTTGCCCTAAGTTAGAACCGCAGTCTAAGAATAACCCTTGGCCAGATTGCTTTCTTAATCGAGCAGGGTAGCGCTTTAATGCGTTATCTATTTTACGCTGATTTAGTCGTTTTCTTAAAGATTTTAGTAGTCCCATGTATTTTTGATTTATGTACGATTATTATAAAACCCTAGTCTTTTCTTAAGATTTTTAAAGTGATAACTCCAGTAGGAAGAGATATAATTAGCTATACTTTCCAATTTCCATTTGTTTTCGCTTTTTATGTGCTGATCAACATAATCCATTTTCTCCTTCGAGATCTTAAAATCTTTAAAAAAGTCCTTATGGGTCACATTTCCAAAACCTGTAAATTTGTTGACCTTATTTTCTTCGTGAATTATTGATGTCCAGATACTTTCATCTTTAATCTGTAAAATGTTGGACTCATATTTCCAATGATTATGTGGTATGCTCCAAATGGTTTTTGGATCTTTGTTAATCTCAATGAGAGAGGTAAAAGGATTGTATTGATGGAGTTTAAATCCTAATTTTACTTCGGGCAGTATCTGCAATGTATATCCTTTAATATAATCGATAGCCATGAAGTCTTGTCCATTAAATTTTTTCTGAACACTATTAATGTAATGTTGGCCTAAGCAATCATCATTGTCTAACCTTGATGTTATAATATAATCTTCAGAGCAAGAATTAATGTAAGACTTTATCGACGGCAAGAATGCATCCATGCCATCAACAAAAAAGGGTTTAAAATTAGTTAATTCTTGTTCTACATTTTTTATGACGGTCCTAAACTCATCTTTGGTTGAGGTGTCAAAAAACACCAGCCACTCAAAGTTCGTGTTAGTTTGAGACATAACACTCGGAACACAAAAATTTAAAAATAAATCGAATCTGTTTTTATGCCATTCATCCGTTAGGACATCTACTTTATTCTTATTGGTTTTCCAATCCGACTTTTTTAGATTAAAACGTGTAATGAGATAATGCTTAAACATAAGTGACTGTTAGTTGTTGACAAATTTAAAGAATTAAATACCTACTTTTGCAGCCAAATAAGCGCTATTTATGTCTGTAATAATTCATATTCACAAGAATTCGGTATTGACGTCAGAATCTATTCAATTGATGTTGGGCAAGTTTTCTAGTGAGGGTGAGTTAATCGGAACAGGTTACAGAAATGTTATAAAGATTTTAGATATAGATGGTGAGCATTATAACATTAAAGCGTTTAAAGTTCCTAACTTACTTAACAAATTAGTATACCGTTTCTTTAGAAAGAGTAAAGCAGAACGTTCATTTTTATATGCGGAACGGTTGCTGGAGTCTGGTGTTTTAACCCCAAGTCCAGAAGCTTACGTTGAGCACGCAACATTCTTTTTCTTTGGTAAGAGTTACTACATTACTAAGCAGCTCAATTACGATTTTACGATTAGAAAGCTCATTGACGAACCAAAATGCGATGACTACGATAATATTCTAAGGCAGTTTACTCGGTTTACCTTTCAGTTACACGAAAAAGGAATTCACTTTTTAGATCATTCTCCGGGAAATACGTTGATTATAAAAAAAGGTAATGAATATGAATTCTATTTGGTCGATCTTAACCGAATGGAATTTAAAACCTTGAGTTACGACGAGCGGCTAGCCAACTTCGCACGCCTGTCACCAAAAGATTACATGCTAGACATTATAAGCGATGAATACGCGAAGCTCATTAATAAATCACATGAGGAGGTACGGGAACGTATGTATTATTTTTCCAAGAAGTTTTCATCCAGTTTTAACAAGAGAGAAGCTTTTAAAAAGAAGTATTACTTC
Organism: Winogradskyella sp.; assembly: GCF_028282165.1. GTDB lineage: Bacteria > Bacteroidota > Bacteroidia > Flavobacteriales > Flavobacteriaceae > Winogradskyella. The sequence goes on from NZ_JANQIM010000048.1 coordinate 15,077, forward strand.
TGGCGAAAGAAAAAAAAATAGATTAGCTCTTGGCTCTATAGAGTCCTCTAAGTTTGTAATATTTCAAGTAAGTGATTTTGCCAGTTTGGTAGCAAATTCTGAATCCATTCTTACCATCCAAAAAGCCAAGCCTGAGAAAGTAGGCTTTAAAGAAAGCCCAAGATGGGTTCCATAACAATTTCCAAAAAGGAGCTGTCTTTCTATTGTCGAAATAGGCTTTAGCCGCTATACTAGAAAAGTATTCTGTTTTTTTGTCCATTTCGTCATAAGTTTGGTAGGTCCAATGCAGAATATCTCCTTTTAAATGACCCGTCTTAGCTTTTGAATTATATAATTGTACATTATCATGTGGATTAATGCCTTTCCACTCTGCTTTGGTTTTATCGAAAACGCGTAACTTTTTGTTAGGGTACCAATCTGAATATTTTATCCATTGTCCGCAGAAATTATTAAAGCGATTAGCATAATAGCCATCATATTGCCAATTGCCTTTTGAATTTATAATAGATTGTTGAAGTTGTTCGGATAAGGCTTCATCACCATCTAATGAAACCACATGGTCATAAGCAGTTTGTTTTAGGGCAAAATTCTTTTGTTCTACATAACCAAGAAATTTTTGCTCTATAAACTTTACGTTATATCGTTGGCATATAGTTTTGGTCTGGTCTGTAGAAAAGGAATCCACAACGACAATCTCATCAACAACATTGACCAATGATTGTAAACATTTTTCAATGTTACGTTCTTCATTAAAGGTAATGATCACACCAGATAGTTTTAGCATAAATGTAATTTCAGTGTTGTAAAAGTAGTATTTTTGTAGTTATGCAACCATCATTAAAAGCATCTGTAATTATTAGTACTTATAATCAACCAGATTGGTTGAATTTGGTGTTGTATAGTTATGATATTCAAACGTATAAAGGTTTTGAAATTATTATAGCAGACGATGGTTCGGATGAGAAAACCAAAGCCATTATTAATAGATTTTCGGAATCGAGTAAACTCAATGTGATTCATGTTTGGCAAGAGGATAATGGTTTTCAAAAGACAAAGATTCTTAATAAAGCTATTGTAGCTTCAAATGCGGATTATCTTATTTTTACGGATGGTGATTGTATAGCCCGAAAAGATTTTGTAGAAACGCATCTAAAATTAAGTCAGCCAAACTGCGCGCTCTCTGGAGGCTACTTTAAGCTTACAGAAAAGATTTCTCATGCCATTACAAAGCATATTATCCTTAAACAAAAGTGTTTTGATAAGCATTGGCTTTTAGCAAAAGGACAACCAGATAGTTTTAAATTGAATAAATTAACGAAGCTAAGATTTAAAGCAAAATTGTTAAACCTCATTACAACAACAAAGGCAACCTTTGATGGTATGAATGTATCTTGTTACAAAAAGGATATTTTAGCTGTAAATGGCTTTGATGAGCGAATGCAATATGGTGGTGAGGATAGAGAGGTTGGCGAACGAATGATGAACAATGGTGTTCGGTTTTTGCAAGTTCGTTATAGTACGATTTGTGTACATTTGCACCACGAAAGGCCTTATAAACGCATCGACTCTGAAGCCGAAAACCAGAAAATAAGATCGGCAACAAAGCAAAACAGAGAGAAGTGGACTGCGTACGGTATAAACAAATAAAGAATGCAAAAACCAGAAATTTCAGTCATCATAAGCACCTATAATTCTGAGGAATGGCTAGAAAAAGTCTTGTGGAGTTATGAGACACAGACGTTCAAAGATTTTGAAATGGTGGTTGCAGATGACGGTTCTAAACAACCAACATTCGATCTTATCGAAAAAATGAAATCACTAGTCAGTTATTCTATTATTCATGTGTGGCATGAGGATAACGGCTTTCAGAAATCCCAAATTCTAAATAAAGCAATCTTGGCCTGTAATGCCGATTATATTTTAATGAGCGATGGTGATTGCATGGCCAGAAAAGATTATGTAGAAGTACATATTAATGAGCGCGAAGAGGGTTATTTTTTGTCTGGTGGTTACTTTATGCTTCCTATGCATATTTCAAAACTGATTACCAAAGACGATATTATATCCCAACGCTGTTTTAATGTGAAATGGCTGAAGTCCCACGGATTAAAATCGTCATTCAAGAATAATAAGTTGACTGCTAAGGGATTAACAAGTCAATTTTTAAATACTGTAACACCAACAAACGCAAGTTGGAATGGTCATAATGCTTCGGGTTGGAAAAAAGATATCATGGCCATTAATGGATTTGATGAGCGTATGCAGTACGGCGGGCAAGATCGCGAGCTAGGTGAGCGTCTGTTTAATTATGGATTAAAGTCTAAACAGATTCGCTATAGTGCCGTATGTCTTCATTTAGATCATCCTAGAGGCTATAAGACCAAAGAATCCATAGATAAGAATCTAGCAATTAGAGCCACTACCAAAAAGGAAAATCGCAAATGGACCGAATTTGGTATAAAGAAGGATTAGTTCAATCGCTTTAAAAATGCCTTGATTTCATCTTCAAAAAAAGAAGGCTTAAATTCTTCGTATAAGATAGAAGCTTTTGATTTTAGTTGTTTGGGATGGGACACATCTTTATAAATATGTTCTTTATAGTCTTTTAGATGCACGGAAACATGTTTCACACCATCATCAAACATATTCCAGGCTTCTTTTTTAATCCACGGCGAAAAAATGGTGAACGTTGGTATGTAAAGTGCCTTAGCCATATTTATGGCACCACCTTCATTACCTATTAGTGCATTGCAATGCGATGTAATTGCTAAAAAATCCCTTAAGCTTTTTCCAAAAACGTCAAAGAAAATATGCGATTTGGTTTCGAGCAGGCATAATTCAAAAATGGCTTTTGCATCACGCTCTTGCTTGGGTATATAGTTGAATAGAATCTGACTTTTAGGTTGTTCTTTAGCAATGGTGTCAATCACTTCTGCCATGTATCCAAAAGGATAGGTTTTATTTTGTCCACTGCCCAAAACTCCAATCATGAAAAGCGGTTTTTTTAAATCTATACCACTAGATTCTAAAAACTGCTTAGCATTGCTTTTTTCGCCTTCGGTGAGATAGATTTTTGGCCTCACAATTTTACTAGTATCAATATCTAATGGTTCTAGTAACTGCAACCTATTTTCAATAGCTAAACCTGCATTGGTTTTTGCCTCAGGATTATTTTTAAAAGTATGATTGTAAATCAAAGAGTTACGACCTTTATCTATAGATATTCTTATTGTTGCTTTAGATCTTAAGGTGATAATATTGCTAGACAGCAATGCATAAACATCTATAACAACGTCAAATTTTTCTAATCGTAACTGATTGGCAAACTGCCAAAGCTGACGTTTGCTTTTTTCGTGCCTTGGTGTAAAAAAATGGAATTGATCTATAAAAGGATTTCCCTCAACAACAGGATAGGTATGCGAATTTAAAACATAATGTAATTCTGCTTCAGGATATTTCTGTTTAATAGCTTCAAACAAAATGCTTGTAGCTAAAACATCACCTATCATTTTTTGTTGTATAATTAGAATTTTCATATCGAAAACAAAATCAAAAATCCCAAGACCTTAATTCCAACGGTAAGTATTTGGGATTTGTCAATTGTTATTTAGCCTTTTTTAAGCTAAACTGCAACATCGTACTCACGCAGTGCATCATTCAAAGATGTTTTCTTATCGGTACTTTCTTTACGCTTGCCAATAATTAAAGCGCATGGTACTTGAAATTCACCTGCTGCAAATTTTTTAGTATAGCTTCCAGGGATTACCACAGATCGTGCTGGGACTACACCTTTCATTTCAACAGGTTCATCACCAGTAACATCAATAATTTTTGTACTCATTGTCAGTACCACATTGGCACCAAGTACAGCTTCTTTTTCTACGCGAACACCTTCTACAACAATACAGCGACTACCAATAAACGCACCATCTTCGATTACTACAGGTGCTGCTTGCAATGGTTCAAGAACTCCACCAATACCTACGCCACCAGATAGGTGAACGTTTTTGCCAATTTGGGCACAACTACCTACTGTTGCCCAAGTATCTACCATAGTACCTTCGTCTACATAAGCTCCAATATTAACGTAACTTGGCATCATAATGACACCTTTAGAAATATAAGCACCATGTCGGGCTACTGCATGAGGGACAACTCTTATTCCTTTTTCTTCATAGTTACGCTTTAAAGGAATTTTATCATGATACTCAAAAATACCAACCTCAAAGGTTTCCATTTTTTGGATCGGGAAGTAGAGTACTACCGCTTTTTTAACCCATTCGTTAACCTGCCATCCATCTACAACGGGTTCAGCTACTCTTAAGCTCCCAATATCAATGAGATCAATAACCTTTCTAATAGCTTTATTAGTTTCTTCGTTTTTTAGTTGTGAACGATCATTCCAGGCATTCTCTATTATTTGTTGTAATTCTTTCATATGAAAACAGTAGTGAATTTTGCCCCAAAGATAAGTTGATAAAGAGGCTAAAGGAAAAAAATTTTTAAAAATTGTGACTTATCTTAAAAATAGGTGTCTCAATACTGTTAGATATGATGATGACTTGTACTATATAAGTTTGTCTGAGAATTTAATTAATAGCTAATTATTTGAAAACTCCTCTCCCCTTAATTTGAGGAGTTTTCTTTTTCGTAAAACTATAATATTGAAAAATTGCAAAGCAAGGCATTCAATATAACTAGTTAAACGAATCCCGCTCTCGCAGTAGGATCTCATAATTATAATCAGGCAAATCTAAAAATTGTGACCTTATGATTTTTCTTGTGTCTTAAAAGCGTAATTAACGTGATTTATTTATAGAGGGTAAAAAAATCATAGACTTAATTAATAACTAATTTTAAAAACGCTTCTTTTTATGAGGAAGCGTTTTCTATTAGTGGAACTTGATTTTGAAAAGTATATAAAGACGCATTCAAAATTTTAATTGAACTAATCTCGATGACACATCGGGATCTTCTTCAAATAAGCGTTGAATAAGATATTAATGAAAACTTCAGCTTACATTCTTTAATATGTATCTTTGCAAAATGGGACGAATTCTTGCCATAGATTATGGAACAAAACGTACTGGTATAGCTGTTACCGACGAGACGCAAATCATAGCTTCTGGTTTAACTACAGTTGAGACTAAGGACCTACTTCAGTTTCTGAAAGATTATATAGCTACAGAGGACGTTGAGCTATTTGTAGTAGGTGAACCAAAACAGATGGATAATACGGCATCAGAAAGTGAAATTTATATTCAAAAGTTTTTACAAGAACTTGTAATGACAATTCCAGATATACCTGTCGAGCGCGTAGATGAGCGTTTTACATCTAAAATGGCATTTCAAACCATGATCGATAGTGGATTGAAGAAAAAACAACGACAAAATAAAGCCTTGGTTGATGAAATCAGTGCTACCTTAATACTACAAAGTTATTTGGCTTCAAATTCTTAAATAAGAATTGTACTTTTGCACCCGAAAACAGATAGATTATGATATTACCAATTGTTGCATATGGCGATGCTGTACTAAAGAAGAAGGCGAAAGAAATCGATAAGGATTATCCAAATCTAAGTGAGCTCATTGCAAATATGTACGAGACCATGTATGGAGCCTTTGGTGTTGGTCTGGCAGCACCGCAGATTGGTTTGCCTATTCGTTTGTTTTTAGTAGATACTGAGCCCTTTTCTGGCGATGAGGACCTACCCGATGAAGAAAAAGAACAATTGAAGAGCTTTAAGAAGACATTTATTAATGCTAAGATTTTAGAAGAGGACGGTGATGAATGGGCTTTTAATGAGGGCTGTTTGAGTATTCCGGATGTGCGGGAAGATGTCTTTAGACAACCTAAGATTAAGATTCAATACCAAGATGAAAATTTTGAAACCCATACTGAAGAATACGATGGCTTAATCGCTAGGGTTATTCAACATGAATATGATCATATCGAAGGCATTTTGTTTACCGATAAACTATCCTCATTTAAAAAGCGTTTGATAAAAGGAAAATTGACCAATATTTCGAAAGGAAAAATTAAAATAGATTACAAAATGCGCTTTCCTGCTATGAGCAAAAAGCGTTAAATACAATAATAAAGGGTTGTCTCCTTGAGCGTGTCACACTGAGCGTAGTCGAAGTGCTGTCGAGGGGTAAAAGAGCAGGCGAGCCAAAAGGCTTAGACCGCACTCAGCCTAACAAAAAAAATGATATGAGCTTAGACAAAATTTTAGCTATTTCTGGTAAGCCAGGATTATATGAAATCGTTACACAGACCAGAACGGGGGCTGTAGTACAGTCGTTAATTGATAAAAAGCGTATTACGGTTGGAGCACACAGCAATATCAGTATTTTAAGCGAAATAGCTATTTATACTTTAACTGAAGAAGTCCCTTTAAGAGACGTGCTTAAAAAAGTGATGGAAAAGGAAAATGGCCAACCTACTTCTATAAGCCATAAGGATAGTAAGGATATTTTAGAAGAATACTTTTTTGATGTTTTACCAGATTATGATGAAGATCGCGTGTACGCTTCCGATATTAAGAAGGTCATTCAGTGGTATAATTTACTTCAGAAAAATAGTCTTTTAACCTTATTAGAGACCGAAGAAGAAGAAAAAACCGTTGTATCCGAAGAGGAAGAATAAATTAATGGTTGGTTCGAGTGTCCCGATTATGGTCACTGAGCTTGCCCGTGCTGAGCGTGGTCATTGAGCAAAGTCGAAATACAGTCGAAGCATCGAAGTGAAACGTCGGGATGTATCAAGAACATTTAGGGATATCAAATTGACGAATTTCCTGTAATTTAAATTACTTACCATATAGAACATATGTCAGACAAAACAGCCCAACTTAAAGCCTTTGAACGTTTGCTGGTTATTATGGATGAGTTGCGAGAGCAATGTCCATGGGATAAAAAGCAAACTATGGAATCGCTTCGCCATTTAACCATTGAAGAAGTTTATGAACTTGGTGATGCAATCTTAGATCATGACTTGGATGAGGTAAAGAAAGAGTTAGGTGATGTACTATTACATATCGTTTTTTATTCTAAAATTGGTAGCGAGACAAAGGCTTTTGATATTGCAGATGTTTGCCATAGTATATGTGATAAGTTGGTAGAACGCCACCCTCATATTTACGGTAATGTAAAGGTTGAGAATGAAGAAGATGTAAAGCGTAATTGGGAGCAGTTAAAACTTAAGGAAGGAAAGAAAAGTGTGCTTGAAGGTGTGCCGAGAAGTTTGCCTGCTATGGTAAAAGCCAATCGTATACAAGACAAGGTCGCTGGAGTAGGTTTTGATTGGGAACAGCCCGAACAGGTTTTTGAAAAAGTAGAGGAGGAGCTTGCAGAGCTAAAATCTGAAATAGCAAAAGGTAACAAGGATACTATAGAAAATGAGTTTGGTGATGTACTGTTCTCTATGATTAATTATGCACGCTTCTTGAAAATCAATCCCGAAAATGCCCTAGAGCGTACTAATAAAAAATTCATAAAGCGCTTTCAATATCTAGAAAGCAAATCTAAAGCTCTTGACAAACCATTAAAAGATATGACCTTAGCAGAAATGGATGTTTTTTGGGAGGAAGCTAAATCCTTATAGCCTCTGTCATTCCTACGAAAGTAAGAATGATAATAAGTAGTTTTTGTTAAATTTCTAAAAAAAATTATAACTAAACATCCAAGTTCAATTAACAGACGTAGATAAATATATAAAAGCAAAATGTTTTTATAATCTTAGTAGAAATCTTAATTATTATTAAGCGGTTATAATTAAGGTTAATTTAGTTTAGTTAGGGCAAAACCCATCTGTAAGCCACAGATGGGTTTTGATTTATAATTGATCTTTATAGTATTCATCATAATGGTGAGTGAATTCGGATTTCATTATTTCAGAGTTAATGCCCCCAAACTGAATTTCTGTTTCATTTTCTTTTTCGAAAACTGTTATTGAACCTCCCCAACCTTTTAGTTCTTTGTCGTTTTCTTTTAAGACTTTTAGCATTGGGATTATAGCAGTATCTATAAATTTGTGGTTAGGCTCATCATGATTGATAGGTATATTTCTTTTTAAACAAAATGACTTAATAAATTCATACGGAGATTCTGTATTTATAAATGTAATTTTGCCATGCACCACTCCCATTGGAACATCTGCAAACTCGAACAGCGTTTTTCCAATTAGAATTCCATCAAGGAATATTGAATAGATTTTTGCCAATTAAGGTTTCGTAAATTTGCTTAACTATACATCCCACGGATCTTAGCCAATTTAGCTTTCCAGGTTTCTAGTTCTTGTTTATGCTTATCAATGTTCTTTAAAACCTCTTTGACCAATGGGTTGGTCTCATCGACATTAGAGAAAAACTGTAAGTTGTTCTCCAATTGGGTAATTTCAGATTGAACTTCGCCGATTTTCTTTCGGATAAAATTCTGCTCGTTATCCAATAGTCGTGTATCTTCATTATTACTGGCCAGATTTTCGAGCTTACTTTCAAACTTTACCATGTCTAGTTTCGACTTATCCATTTTAAGTTTATCAAAGGCTTCATCAATAGCTTTGTAAAACTTCCCGTCGATATAGCGTTTATTTTGCGGTACATAGCCAATGGCTTTCCAATCGGCAATTCTTGCTTTTAAGGTTTCAACATCAGCTTTGTTATCTCCACTGAACTTCATAGCCTTTAATTCGTCCAATAGTTTTACTTTTTTATCAAACGCATCATACAAATGCTGATTTTCCGCTTTACGCTGGGCATGCATTCTGTCAAAGTAGTAATTACAGGCATCTTTAAATTGCTTCCAAATTTTATCGCTATCCCGCCTTGGGACGTGTCCTATCTTTTTCCAATCGCTTTGTATTTTTTTCATTAAAGGAGTCACCACAGCAAAGTCATCACTATCCTTATTTTCTTCGGCTATCTTAATCAGCTCACGTTTCTTTTGAAGATTTTCGTATTGGTCTTTCTTTAGTTCTTTATAAAACTTATTTTTTCCGCGATTAAAGGTCCTTACGGTGTCCTTAAATTTGGCCCAAGTGGCTTCGTTAACCTTTAAAGGTACTTTACCTGCATTGAAAAAGGCTTCTCTTAAGGCTTCAACTTCTCTAATTTTTTTCTGCCATGCGCCATGCGAATTAGCCGTATCGTCAGCAATGGCTTGTATTTGAGAGATGATTTCTTCTTTCTTTTTAAGATTCTTTTCATAGGCCTTATCGAGATCTGCATAATAAGCCTGGCGCTTGTCATGTATGGTTTTAGTAGCCTTGCTAAAACGCTCCCAAATTTCTTCTCGGTGTTCTTTAGCCACAGGACCTAGCTCTTCTTTCCATAATTTATGAAGTACCTGTAATTCTCTAAAAGACCTATTAATATTATCATCTTTAACCAGTTCCTCGGCACGTTCTATGATTTTTAACTTTTGCTCATAGTTGTGCTTAAAGTCCATATCTCGCAAATCGTTATTGAGATGTAAGAAGTCATAAAAGCGCTCTACATGATGGTGATAGGTGTTCCAAGCATTGTTGTATTTGTCTCTTGGAATGGGACCTGCATTGCGCCATTTTTCTTGAAGGTCCTTAAAATGCTTGTAGGTCGTATTGATGTTTTCTTCAACATTCAACAAGCCTTTTATTTCTTCGATAATTGCTAATCGGTTATCGAGATTTTGCTTTAAGTTTTGCTCGCGTTCTTTGTAATAAGCATTAATAGCCTGCTTGTAATCTTTATATAATTGGTTGAACAGCTTTTTGGAATCGTTGGTGTAATAGAAGTCTATTTCGTTACCACCTTCATTCAGGAATTCTTCTTTTTTCTCTTCAACAAGTTGGTTGAATTTCGCATTGAATTCAGCCTTAATTTGATTGACCTGTTTTGATATGGTCTGAATCTTATGATGCTTTAAAAGTCGATTCAATTCCGTTGCCAGATCTTGCATAGACATGGCATGATAATCTTTTTCTTCTACTTCGTGGCGTTCTGCATTGGCTTCATCTTCAGCATCTTCAGCGTTAGAAGCTTCAATTTCGGCATGTGCTTCAGAGTCGGTAACTTCTGCAATATCAGAAGTGACTTCCCCAACCGTTTCCAAGTTTTCATCTTTAGCTTCATCTTCGGCATCTTCAGTATTTGAAGCTTCAATTTCGGCTTGTACTTCAGAGTCAGTAACTGCTTTAACATCAGATGTGACTTCTTGAGCCGTTTCTGTGTTTTCGATATCGGCTTCAACTGTATTTTCGACTTTAGTAGTCGTTTCTTCTTTTAGAGTAGTGTCTTTAGTTTCTACTTCTTTTTTTCCATCTGCTTCTTGCAGGTTATCATTCTCAGACATGAGTCATATAATTTTATTAGGATGTTAAAGATACTAACAACTCATTGAACTACAAAGGAAATAAAAGTTGAGCTTGGCTTATTAATTATTTATGAGGGCGTTTTGGAGTTTATACGTTTAAATGACTGTTAGCTCAAGACCATTCACTGATTAAGACTTATTCCAAATATCCCAGGATTTTTCGGCCTGAAGTTTCAACATTTCCAACCCGTTAATTGTCGTTGCTCCTTTAATGTCTCCGCAGCTTAGAAATTTGGTTTGCTCAGGGTTGTAGATAAGGTCGTAAAGAATATGCTTCTCTGTTATGGCATCATATGGAATGTCAGGACATTCGTTGACATTTGGAAAAGTACCAATTGGCGTACAGTTGATGATGATGTGATAAGATGAAATGATATCATCAGTTAAGTCTGAGTACAAGAATTTTACACCTTCTTTCTCGTGCCGTGACACATAATCGTACTGAATTTTTAGCTTTTTTAGTGCATAGGCTATGGCTTTTGATGCGCCTCCAGTTCCCAGGATTAAAGCTCGCTTATGATATTTTTTTAAGTATGGTTTTAACGAATTTTTAAAACCATAATAATCTGTATTATAGCCAATAAGCTTTTGGTAGCGTGTGATTCTTATCGTATTTACGGCACCTATTTTACGAGCGCGTTTATTCAAATCATCTAACATCGGAATTACTGCTTCCTTGTACGGAATGGTAACATTTAAACCTTTTAAGCCTGGAGTCGTTTTAATAATAGCATTAAGCTCCTCTATGTGTTGTATATCGAAGTTAACGTAAGAATGTGGCAATTCTTCGTGTTCAAATTTATCTGCAAAATAACCTCTTGAAAATGAATAGGAAATATTTTTTCCTACGAGACCGAATTTAAGTTTTGATTTGTCTTGTGCGTTGTCCATACCATTCTAATCCTAAAACTATAAGGATTCCAAGGACAATATAAGCAATTGCAATATAAGTTTCGGCAGTAGCTTCAGGGAAAAAACGTTCATAGTTCCCAACAATCTGTGAACCAGTAGAATCCAAAATATAACTGCCATCACTATTTGTTTTATAGATGGTTTCTTTCCAAGGCCATACCACGCCAAGTGATCCAACAATAAACCCTACAAGTGTAGCTAAGGTAATATTTTTGTAATGCTTTAGTATGTAATTAAGTACGTGCGAAAAAGTTACTAAACCTGTAACTGAGCCTAACGTAAATACACCTAGGACTTTTAGCATGCGTATCCTTACCTCATCTTTTATGAAGTCAAAATTTCCTGAAAAAATTTCTGTAATTGTATCATATAGTGCATTAACTGAATCAACCAGAAGTAATACATAATTTCCTAGCAAAATTAGAATGAATGAACCCGAGAAACCGGGAAGTGTCATACCAGAAACGCTTACGATACCACAGAAAAAAACAAACCAAAGATTGTCATTTTCCTTAGCAGGATCTAGAAAGCTAATACTGATGCCTATAGCAGTACCAAGGATTAGCGCAGTTATTGTTTTTTTATTCCAAGCTTTAAAATCTTTACTAATGTAGTAGATGGATCCTAAGATCATTCCGAAGAAAGCGCTCCAAACATACAGTTCGTAATTAACGATGAGGTAGTCTAAAATTTTAGAGACACTAAAATAGCTAACCACCATCCCTAAGAACAAAAGCCCTAAAAATCTACCATTGATGTACTGGTAGAAGCTCCCAAAACGACCATTGATTAATAGCTTGAATGCTGTTTTATTGACACGCTGTAATGAGTAAATAAACTCCTCATAAAAACCAGCAACAAAGGCTACAACACCACCAGAAACGCCAGGTACTTTATTTGCAGCTCCCATAGCCAAGCCCTTAATGATCAAAAAGATACGATCCTTAAAAGTTCTTGTGCTCTGCATTAAGCTTTGTTTTTATGACGTCCAAGGTATTCCAAGATCAAGATAGTGGTAATCCCTATAACTGTAAATATGATGGCCAATAACATTTGATTATCGCCTTCATAAGAAGATGGTAATACACTTTTATCCAAAAGCGTAACTTCTTCACCTTTGGAATTAATTCTAGTTTTTAAGATTTTTTTCCACGGCCATATTTTATTCAAAGAACCTATCATAAATCCCGTCAAAATGGCGAGAGTTAGATTTTTTTGATGCTTAAACATCCAATTTAATGCTTTAGAAAAAACTTTTAACCCAACAACGGCACCGATACCTAACAAGGCAAATTTTAAAAGGGCATCCTTGAACAACTCCATATTACCATTGATTAAACCATCTCTTAGGTTGTTTACCGTATCTATAGCTGTTTGGTAAGCCCCTAAAATCAATAAAATAAAAGCCCCAGAAACGCCTGGTAGGATCATGGCAATTATGGCAATGAAGCCGCAAAACAATAGATAAAAAGGACTGTCTGGTGATGCAAAAGGTTCGGCAAGGGTAATGTAATAGGATAGAACAGAAGTCACTATGATGGCTATAATGATTTTTACAGACCAAGTTTTTATTTGTTTGGCTATATATATAATACTTGCCAGAACTAATCCAAAAAAGAAAGACCACAATAAAATAGGTTCATTATGTAATAGCCATTTTATTAGTTTGGACAAGGACAAAATACTAATGGCAATTCCTGAAAAAAGCGCTAATAAGAATGTACCGTTTATGGATTTCCATGCCGTTTTAAAACCTTGTTGTTTCCATACTCTAAAAACGCTCAGGTTAATTCTATCAATACTTTCAATGAGTTCTTCGTAAATGCCAGAAATAAAAGCGATTGTACCCCCTGAAACTCCAGGAACAACATCTGCTGCTCCCATAGCTATACCCTTAAAAGCAACGATTAAATAGTCTAAAAAACGTCTCTGCATTTCTTTTTTTATAAGAAACGCTAAGGTATGGATTTTTTTAGTTGGAAGCCTTTTTAGATTCTGAAATTATAGCCTTTATCATTGGTCTATCAACAAGTTTTGGAAATAGCTCACTGATGATAAAACTGTAGTCGATATTAAGTCTTAAAGCATTTTTAAGGTGAAAGCGACCTTCATCGGTCTGATGCATGGTGAAATATAAGCCACTAAGCCTATATTCTATCTCGGAATTTTCTGGATAGAATTCTGCTGCCTGGGTTAAATTATAAATTGCGGCATCGTATTCACCTAGGGCAATTAGGATATCTGATCGATCTAACCATGTATCTAGCTCGTAATTACCAAGCTCTAAAGTTCGTTTGTAACCAATTTCTGCTTCTTCTAAAAAGTTTAAGCGCTTATTAATTGTAGCAAAAAGTTTCCAATACAATACGTTCTCGCCATCAATATTCACTGCTTTATTGATATAGTGCAATGCTTTTTGATAGTTTAAACGTTTCATGTAGAATTTTGTAATGGCAATCCATCCTTTGTCTAACAAGGCATCTTCCTCAACCGTTTTTTTGAAGAACTGTAATGCCATGTCTTCTTTTCCAAGTTTCTCGTAGCAATGTCCTATTCGTAATAGGGCAAAAGAGGTAGGCTCATCTAAAGCCAAAGTGATCTTATAATTTTCAATAGCTTCTTCGTAATGTTTTAGCTTTTCTAAAACTTTTCCTTTTTCAATATAAGCACCGACAAAGGTGTCATCTGAGATGATGGCAAAATCGAAGGCAGCGTTAGCTTTGGCATAGTCTTTTATGGCAAAATATTGGCGACCTAATTGATGCCAAGCCACTTCGCAGTAGGGATTGGAATCCAAGAAGTTGTTGAGGTAAGCGATAGCATCTTCATTTTGATCCAAAAAATCGTAGCAGTACACAATATTGTGCAGTGCTGAATAATCAGATGGATCGGACTCTAGGCATTTTTTAAAATAGATAACCGCATTTTCAAACTGATCTAAGAACAAGTATTCCATACCAATCAAAGCATAAAGATCGGAATCTTCAGAAGGTGTGCTAGAGACATCAATAGCAATAAGCAATACTTCTATCGCTTTTTCATGTTCATCTTGCTTTGATAACACATTGGCCTTTTGAATAAAAATCTCTTCGTTATTAGGCTCTAAATCATGAAGCATGTCCAAAATATCATCGGCTTCAGAAAATTTATTCTCTATTACCAATATCTCAACTTGGAATAATCTTAAGTTAACTGAGCTAGGATGTTGCGAGAGTCCGAGTTTAATAGCACGTTTTGCTAAAGAAATTTTACCATTTTCGAGATAATGGTGGATAATGTTTTCAAATTCATTTGAATCGAAAAACAAAATATCATTTGTTTTTAACATGGATTCAAATCTAGTAAGCGGAAAGTTTTCGTCGTCGTGACTATAGTTCATAAGCGGTTTAAAGATTCACTCGATAATCGAGATTTAAATACACCAATAGTTATTTTAAAATTTGAGGGCACACCTTTAACTTACTTTGCTTCGGTTAACCCGATGTTATTCATTAATCTAAAATTACAGTTATAGCGTTTAGGACTTGAGTGTTTGGGTTTTTGTTTTTAACAAAATAATTAACATTGTGGTAAAGGTTTATTAAAATATGTTTTGGGTTGATAATCAGAATTTTAAAAAGAGAAGGTAGATTAAATACTATCTAATATGGAAGTGATGATTTGGCAACCTTCTATAATTTCTTCTTTAGAAATTGTCAATGGTGGTGTAATTCTGATGGCCTTAGGTTCAAAAAGTAACCAAAATAGAATTAAGCCTTCATCTTGAGCACGCAGAATAACCTTATTGGTAACTTCTTCACTCTCGGTTATGGCTGCAAGCATTAATCCTTTGCCTCTTATCGTTTTAATATGTTTATGTTGAAGATGTTTTCTAATGAGTTGTTCTTTTTCCAGAACGTCTGTCATTAAATTAGATTCCGTAATTTCTTTTAAAGTTGCCAAAGCTGCAGAGGCTATCACAGGATTACCTCCGAAGGTGGTAATATGACCAAGTTTTGGATTGCTGCTTAAGGTGAGCATCATTTCATTTGAAGCTGTAAAAGCGCCTATCGGCAGGCCACCTCCTAGACCTTTGCCAGTGACTACAATGTCTGGCTTGCAATTGTAATGTTCAAAACCAAAGAGTTTACCAGTTCTGCCAATGCCTGGCTGAATCTCGTCCAAGATAAAAACAGCACCAACTTCATTACATCGTTCTTGTACATTTTTAAGATAGTTGTTAGCGGGTTCAATAAAACCTGCCCCTCCTTGTATGGTTTCTAAAATTACAGCAGCGGTTTTCTCAGTAATCTCTTGTAAACACCAATCACAATTGAATTTAATGTGTTTAATGTCTGGGATTAGTGGTTGAAAAGGTGTTTTACGTTCTTCATAATCCATAAGACTTAAGGAACCCATAGTATTTCCGTGATAAGCATTTCTGGCAGCTATGATTTCTCGTCGTCCTGTATAACGTCTGGCTAACTTTATGCTACCTTCAATGGCTTCAGTTCCAGAATTAACCAAGTAGGTGGTTTCTAAGGGATTTGGCAAATGATTGGCTAAAAATTTTGATAGCTCAAGCGCTGGTTCTTGAATATATTCGCCATAAACCATAACATGTAAGTACTTATCTAATTGTACCTTTACAGCCTCAACAACTTTAGGATGCGAATGTCCTAAACTACAAGCTGAAACTCCAGCTACAAAATCGAGATAAGCTTTTCCTTTTGTATCATAAATATAAGATCCCTTTGCGTGGCTAATTACCATAGCCAAGGGGTGTGGTGTGGTTTGCGCCTGATATTTTAAAAAGTCCTTGTGCAATTATTGACCTTCTTTTTCTTTGACCTTCTTTTTCTCTTCTTTATTTTCAAGGGGTTTATCGCCAGGTTTCAGTAGTGACTTTGTCTTATCCTGTGGTATAAGCTCAATGCTATCTTTTAATTGTTCTTTATCTTCAAGGGGTTTATCACCAAGTTTTAGTAGTGACTTTGTTTTGTCCTGTGGTATAAGCTCAATGCTATCTTTTAATTGTTGTTTGTCTTGAAGGGATTTGTCACCAAGTTTTAGTAGTGACTTTGTTTTGTCCTGTGGTATAAGCTCAATGCTGTCTTTTAATTGTTCTTTATCTTCAAGGGTTTTGTTTACAGGTTTTAATGGTTGCTTCATTGTATCCTGTAATTGAAGTCTAATACTATCCTTTGGATGCTCTGTTTGTTCTTGTTCACTTTCTTTTATTGGTAAGTTACGGGCTGCTTTGTTGGGTTTGTTGGGTACAGCTTCACTAGCTTCCTCAATGCGTTCCATAACACTATCATCTACAAAATCTTCTGGAGGCACATAGTCCTCAAGACCTGTGATTTTTGGCAATACCAAAGGCGGATCATCTTTAAATAAATCCTCAACGGATAGTGGACGTTCTTCGCCTCTCCAATCAAATCCCCTAAGTCGTTTTGAACTTCTTGGAAAGTCTGCTTCGGGAAAAATATTACCGTCTATTTGGTTATTAAAACGCACTTCGTCTATGGCTTGGTCCACGATTTGAATATTGATACTGCCTGATTTCGATTTTTGTATACCGATCAACTCATTGGCATCATTTCGCATATAACGAATAGTTTCGGCATTTTTAATAATGTCTACATTATATATTTCATTATCCCTGAACAATCCGATAAGCCGTTGACCTTTTATCTGATTAAAGCCATCTTCACTCAATGTATCCTTACTCACCAAGAACGCATTATTAAATACCTTTAAGGAATCTAATTTTTCAGTTTCGACATTAGAAATCAAATGAATAGTATCACCAGTCATCTGATTGCCTAAATTCCAAAGTACAGGTTTTCTGGCCAAGGCAAAAACATCTGTAGAGCTATAGCGTGCCAAATTAATCAATTGTGTAAGTCCTGTTTTGTGATCTACATGAATGGAGTCGGCTTTACCAGCCAAATCACTTTTGTATAGCTTGGCGTTATAATAAGCTCTTGTGATTCGGTTATCTTCTTTCCCCGTTACCATTAATGTATCCGCATGCAAATACACTGAATCTTGTTCCTGAACGGTTATCGCCAGTGCTCGTTTAGTGATAAAAACGGAATCCTTATCGCGCCACACCTCGGCATAGTGCCCTTTTACAATACTGTTATTTATGGTGTCGGTAACTGTAATATTGTTGGTGGCTGAAGCAAAACTTCGATTGCGGTCAAAATAAATGCTATCGCCTTCTACGGTTCTATTGTCGTAATAGACTTTAGCATTACGCTGAAAATAACCTGTATTGGCATTGGTATCATAGAAGCCTCGTTCTGTGTAGATTCTACTTGTTTCTCCCACTATGGTCGAGGGTCCAAACAAGTAAGCGTGGCCATTGTCTGGGAAGAAATCGAGACGCTCTGTATTGAGTGTATAATCTGGATTTACGAGTATTACATTTTTGGTAAACTGGTATTTTTTGGCAGTCATGTAATAACGCCCAATCTGGCTTGTAATGGTGCCCGAAGAATCCTTAACGACTTTACCATTGGTATTGTAATAGGCAAGCTGCCGTGTTCGATCAAAATAAAGCTTATCTGTTGTTAACACAGATTGCGGTTCGGTTAAAACCACATCGCCTTGGGCAAATGCCAATTCCGTTTTACCACTGTATTCTACATATTTGGCTACCATGGAAATGGAGTCGCCTTGTTTCATATTCACATTGCTAAAAGCTTCTATATAATCTTGATCTTCGTAATAGATGGCTTTATCGCACCACATATTAACCCCTTTGTGTATAAAATGGACTTGTTGCGATTCGTCACGTAGAAAAACCAAAGCACCATCTTCAATTTCTGGGTCAGATGCTGCTATACCTGCGTACTCAATGGTTATTTTCTGTTTTCCTTGAGAAAAACTGAAAGTAGAAAAGCAAAGTGCAAAAATTAAAATTAGATTATTTAAACGATTCAAAGCTATATGTTTCTTGCAAAGTAACACTTATAGATTTGCTTTAGTATTGGTTAACAGTTTTTTTAACAAAAGAAAAGAGCTTAAAATTATAGCTCCTTCCTCACAATCGTCTGTTTACGATCAGGTCCGACGGACACAATAGTAATAGGAATACTGAGTTCATTTTCCAAGAACTCTACATAGTCATTAAACTCCTTAGGTAATTGAGACGCTTCGGTCATTGCTGTTAAATCCTCTGACCAACCTTTTATATCGGTATAGATTGGTGACACATTTTCGGCTTCAATATTATAAGGCAAATGGTTAATGGTTTCTCCTTTATAATTATAGGCTGTACATACTTTTAAAGTGTCGAAACCAGATAATACATCACCTTTCATCATAATAAGTTGGGTAACACCATTAACTTGGCAAGCATAACGCAAAGCGACTAAGTCTAACCAACCACAACGTCTTGGGCGACCTGTGGTAGCTCCAAATTCATGACCAACGCGTCCCATGGTTTCACCTGCTTCATCAAATAGCTCGGTTGGGAATGGTCCTGAACCCACGCGAGTTGTGTATGCTTTAAAGATACCAAACACATCACCAATTTTGCTTGGCGCAACTCCTAAACCCGTACAAGCTCCGGCAGCAGTTGTGTTAGATGAGGTTACAAAAGGGTAGGTTCCGAAATCTATATCGAGTAATGAGCCTTGAGCACCTTCGGCCAAAATAGATTGCCCAGCGGTTTGTGCTTGATGGATATATTCTTCAGAATCTATAAACTTTAAGGTTTTTAGGGTATTGATACCTTCAAAGAAGTCGGTTTCTAAATCCTCTAAATCGTATTGAATATCCACATCATAGAAATCGATCATAGCTTCATGCTTATCCGCTAAAGCTCTATATTTTTTCTTCCAGTTAGATAGTTCAATATCACCAACTCTAATGCCGTTTCTACCGGTTTTATCCATGTATGTTGGTCCGATACCTTTGAGTGTTGAACCTATTTTCGCCTTCCCTTTCGAAGCTTCACTCGCAGCGTCCAATAAGCGATGTGTAGGTAAAATAATATGTGCCTTGCGCGAGATGTAAAGGGATTTTTTATAATCAACATTTTGCTCATCTAACTTGTCGAGTTCTTTTTTAAATATTACAGGATCAATAACTACGCCATTGCCCACAAGATTTATGGTGTTGTCGTGAAAAATTCCGGAAGGGATTGTGTGCAAAACGTGCTTACGTCCATTAAAGACTAAAGTGTGACCAGCATTTGGTCCTCCTTGAAATCTTGCAATAATATCATATTTAGAGGTGAATACGTCAACAATTTTCCCTTTGCCTTCGTCACCCCATTGTAAACCTAGTAGTAAATCTACCGCCATGTTAAAAAGTTAGTTAGTCGTCTGCTTTACGGTTGCCGTAAAAGTATAGTGAATGATTAGTTATCTCAATATCAAAAACCTCTTCAATGGTTTTTTTTATGGATTGAATGCGAGGATCGCAGAATTCTATAACTTCACCAGTATCTGTGAGAATGACATGATCGTGCTGCTTATCGAAATAGGACTTTTCGTAATGGGCCTGATTTTGCCCAAATTGGTGTTTGCGAACCAGATCACATTCTAACAGCAATTCTATGGTATTGTAAAGTGTGGCTCTACTTACACGATAGTTTTTATTCTTCATTTTGATATATAAGGACTCAATATCAAAATGTTCTTCACTATCGTATATCTCTTGAAGAATGGCATAGCGCTCTGGAGTTTTTCTATGGCCTTTATCTTCAAGGAATTGCGTAAATACACGTTTTACGATTTCCTGATTACTTTCTTCTGTTGTTGCATTCATAATAAGGTGCAAATTTACATAAAATTAAGGGAATTAATAATGTAGTAACTATGTTTTAAGTCGAAAGAAATGAACAAGTTTTCAAAAAGCTTCTTGATAATCTCAATCCAGATAGTCTCAATAGCTATAGGAACCTAAACGGTAGGAACACTCAAAGCAGCAGACTCGAGAATAGTTTGGATATATTATACCCTAGTCACTTTGTCGATCCCGTTAATTTTTTTGAGTTTTTCAATAAGGTTTTTTAACATCGCTTGGTTTTTTACCTCTACTGTAATATCTCCATTAAAAATACCGTCATCACTAGAAAAACTTATGCTTTTCATATTAACGTGTAGGTTCTCAGAAATGAGCGTAGTAATGTCATTAACCAAACCAAGGTTATCAATTCCTGAAAGCTTTATGCTAGATGTATAGGTGCGTTGCGACGAATCTATCCATTTAGCCTGCATGATACGGTAGGCGTAATTAGACTGAAGACTTAAGGCGTTTGGGCAATTCTTTTTATGTACTTTTATACCGTCATTAACGGTTAAAAAGCCGAACACTTTGTCACCAGGAATTGGGTTGCAGCAGTTTGCCAAAGTATAGTTAAGGCGTTCTTCTTCTTTTCCAAAAACCAGCATGTCATATTTAGAGGTAATCTCTTCTTTATCGATATCCTTGGGAACATCTGGTTTTCGTATGCGGTTTTTAATATAGCTCATAAAGGCATTGCTGCGCGAAGAAGCAAAGGCTTTTAATTTTGCATTATCAATAGTGCCAATACCTACACGGTAAAATAAATCTAGTGATGTTTTTAGTTTAAAGTAGTTTACCAATTGGTTGACCGATTTCTCGTTTAGGGTAATCTTGAGTTGCTTTAACTTACGTCTCAAGATCTCTTTACCTTCCTCGGCAATTTCCTTAGTGTGCGCATTTAATGCCGATTTAATCTTACTTCTAGCTCTTGCGGTGGTTGCATAATCAAGCCAATTGGCATTGGGTTTGGCATTTTCGGATGTCAAGATTTCTACACGATCTCCACTTTGCAACTCGTAGCTTAAGGGTACCAATTTACCATTAACTTTTGCGCCACGTGTTGTCATACCCACTTCGGTGTGGATACTAAAAGCGAAATCTAGAGGCGTTGCACCTTTAGGCAAGGACTTTAGATCCCCTTTTGGTGAGAATACAAAAATTTCTTTGGAGTAGAGATTGAGCTTAAATTGCTCTACAAAATCAACCGCATCAGCTTCATTGTTTTCTAAAGCTTCCTGCAGTTTGTTTATCCATAAATCTAGATTATCTTCTTTGTCATTGGCATTTTTGTATTTGTAATGTGCTGCATAGCCTTTTTCGGCAATTTCGTTCATACGTTCGCTACGTATCTGAACTTCGACCCAACGACTTTTTGGTCCAACAACAGTGATATGCAATGCTTCGTAACCCGTTGATTTTGGTGAGGAAATCCAGTCACGAAGTCGAATAGGATTTGGCGTAAAGTGATCGGTAACGATCGAATAGATTTTCCAAGCGAGGAATTTCTCGTTTTCAAAATCTGATTTATAGATGATCCTTACGGCAAACTTGTCGTATACTTCATCAAAGGATACACCTTGTTTTACCATCTTTCTACGAATGCTAAAAATAGATTTTGGTCTTCCTTTTATGACGTAGTTAAGTCCTTCCTTATTTAAAGATTTTTCAATGACTTTGGAAAAGGATTTAATGTAAACATCTTGCTCTTCCTTGCTCTCCTGCATCTTTTCGGCAATGTCTTTATAGACTTCGGGTTCGGTATATTTTAAGCCTAAATCCTCGAGCTCGGTTTTAATATTGTAAAGTCCAATTCTGTGTGCCAGCGGTGCATAGATGTATAAGGTTTCTGAGGCGATTTTTACTTGCTTGTCGTCGCGCATAGAATCCATGGTTTGCATATTGTGCAAACGGTCTGCTATTTTAATAATGATAACCCTAACGTCCTCGTTGAGTGTGAGCAACATTTTACGGAAGTTCTCTGCTTGAAGCGAGACATCCATATCCTTTTTTAAAGATGATATTTTGGTTAGGCCATCCACAATTCTTGCTACGGTTTCACCGAACAAACGTTCAATATCTGCTATGGTATAGTTGGGATTGTCTTCAACCACATCGTGAAGCAGGGCGGAAGCAATAGAGGTGGCATCCAAACCAATTTCTTGGGCGACGATTTTTGCTACAGCTATTGGATGAAATATATAAGCTTCTCCAGATTTGCGACGCTGATCTTTATGTGCGTCGAGTGCCACCTCAAACGCCTGACGAATCAGCTTCTTGTCGTCTTTGGTTAAGGTCTGGTAGCTTACTCTAAGGAGCTCTCTGTAAGCTTTGGCAATGGCTGCATTTTCTTTTTCAATATCCGCTTCAGTCATAACAACTAAAGTAAGCAAACTCTATGAATTGGGCAATGGGTTTTTGAAAGGAAATTTTGGAAAGCTTTAAGGGGCTAAGTATGAAATTTAAAAACAATTTATTGCTATTCTATAAAATATGGTTCTGCTTTTTCCTCCAGAATATCAATCAATTCCTTTTGATAGTATTTAAACTTGTCTGGAATTGACAAAACGATAATCTTATTTTTAAAATGTGACCCGCCATTATTTATGATTAGCTTTCTATGTTTTTTTCCATGGCGAATACCAAATCAGCCCAATTCATTAGTGCTTCCGTTAAAGGTTGCGTACCTTCCTTATTGCAAACCTTGAAATTGGTACCAGCTGAATCGAATTCAAAATCACTAAACTTTTCACTGAAATAATCTGAGGCTGTTTTTGAGCGCTGCTTGTTAGCTGAGCAAACAAATAGAATCTTTTTCATTTTATTATTTTCTATATTTAATTAAAGTTTCAGATTATTAGTTTTTCACTATCAACATTAGCTGCTACTAATTTTGTGACCTCAGCTTTATTTTTTTGCAGCTTTTCTATAAATTCTGGGCTCACATTTAAACCATTTTTATGTTTTGCTGACCACAAGATTATCTCTAATAAAATTGGGATGAGATCCTTTCCTTTTTCTGTAAGTGAATAGATTTTTTGTGTTCTTTGCTTTTCATATATTTTTGATTCAATAATTTCAAGACTTTCCAGTCGTTTTAAGCGATCGGACAAGATATTGGTTGCAATCCCTTCTTTGGAGACCAAAAATTCTTTGTAAAATTTTTTTCCATCAAATACCAAATCGCGAATAACTAGTAAAGTCCATTTATCACCAAGGTATTCTAATGCGTAATTTATAGGGCAATCCGATCTTAGTTCATTTTTTTTCATAAAACACTTGCGTTTTGCAAGTAAATGTGATTATATTTGCTTACTTGCATTTTGCAAGTTAATGATAATTCAACAATTACTATCAAAACATATTAAAAAATGGAAACATTACAGGTAGATCTAAAAAAACTTCAAAAATCAACATGGACGGATGAGGAGTTAAAAAATGCAGAGGTGGTAGCAGCGTTTATTCAAAAACTAATGAATGATCATGATTTTGAATACATAAAAGAAAAATACAGCAGTCATCCTTACAAACAACATAACCAGAGTATGGTTGACGGTATTACAGGAGTGTTAGAGGTGGTATCTAATTTTGCTAAAAAATACCCAGATTATACCTATGATGTTAAGCATTTTTATGTTGATGGTCCTTATGTAACGTTACATTCACACGCTACTAATAACAAAAAACATCGTGGTAATCCACAGAAAGGATTGAATATCATGGATATCTGGAAAGTACAAGATGGCGTAATTATGGAGCATTGGGATGCCGTACAACCTATTCATGGCTCTATGCGGTTTTTATTTTGGATGATTGGCGGCAAATTTAAGAATAAGAATACTTATTTTTAATTAGGCTTACTTCTTCAAATTCCTAACCCTATCCAAAAGTGTTGGATGCGAATAGTGCATAAACACATAGGCTTTATGGGGTGTAAGATTGCTCAAGCTATTCTTTGATAATTTTTTTAGAGAGGTAATTAAAGGGGCAGCTTTGTAAGTAGTTTTGGCATAATCATCAGCTTGGTACTCGAATACTCGAGAAACATAATTCATCACTAAACCTGTAACTTCAGAAATCGGAGAGTAGAGCAAACCAAAAGCAATCAACCCGACATGAAAACTCGGTATTTCAACACCAATGGCATTAGAGAGTAATGGATTAGAAATAAAAATGGATAAAATATAGAGTGTTAACCCAGTGAGTAAAATAGAGGTCACCAAGTTAAAGATAATATGCTTGCGTTTATAGTGCCCTACTTCATGGGCCAATACCGCCACAATTTCTTCATCCTCTAAATCATTAATCAACGTATCGTAAAGCGTCACGCGTTTCTCACTTCCAAAACCAGAAAAATAGGCATTGGCCTTTGTGCTGCGTTTAGAGCCATCAATAATAAAAATTTTATTCAAACTGAAACCTACCGATTTGGCATAGTCCGAAATCTTGTTTCGTAAGTCGCCTTCTTTTAAAGGGGTTTGCTTATTAAACATTGGTACAATAAGCCTTGAGTAAAACATATTCATGAATACCGTAAATAAGGTAACAATACCCCAAGCATAGAGCCAAAATTGATTGCCTGTAAGTTGATAAAACCAAATAATAAGTGCAATGATTCCACCACCAAGAATGGCCATCATTAGTAGTCCCTTAAGTTTATCTAAGATGAATGTTTTTTTGGTGGTCTTGTTAAAGCCAAAGCGTTCTTCTATCACAAAGGTTTTGTAGTAAGCAAATGGTGTGGTGATGATGTCACTAGCTATCATAATAATACCAAAAAATAGGAGTGCAATAGCTACCGGTTTGTCGGAATAACTTCTAGCGATATTATCGACATATTCAAATCCATCTAAGAATAAAAACGCAAGAGTCAATGTTAAAGAAAATAGGGAGGACCATATACCAAATTTATAGTTTGTGGCTTTATAAGCTTGTGATTTTTCGTACTCCTGTAGATCATAAACATCTTTTAATTCGTCTGGGATGGGATCATTAAAGTGTTTTGCGTTTATGGCATTAAGGATCTTATCTTTAATAAAGTTAATGATAATTATACCTATGATGATGTAGAAAAGGGTTTCTGCTTCCATTTTATGTTACTTGTCATTGCGAGCAAAGCGAGGCAATCTGTTCATTATAAGATTGCCGCGTTATTCGTTCCTAATTCCTCGCAATGACATTATTAGTTGAACTTTCGTTGTCTTTTTGCTTCAAAAATAAGAATTCCTGCGGCAACAGAGACATTCATGGAATCTATGACACCTTGCATCGGGATATTGATATTCTTTGTTGATACCTCGCGCCATGCTTGAGTCAATCCTGTAGCCTCAGTACCGACCACAATAGCTGTGGGTAAGGTATAATCTTGATTATAATAAGGTTCAGACTCTTGTAATATTGCTGAGAAAATATTGAAATTATATTTTTTCAAAAATGCAATGGTATCCTCTGTACTTGCCATAGCTATTTCGGTAGTAAATACACAACCAACACTAGAGCGAATAATATTAGGATTGTACAAATCGGATTTAGGGTTGGCAATAATTACAGCATCAACATTAGCAGCATCGGCAGTTCTTAGTAATGCCCCAATATTGCCAGGCTTTTCTGGAGCTTCAGCAACTAAAATAAGAGGGTTTTTTGCCCTAAAATTTAGGCTTTCTAGTTCGTGTGATTTAGATGTCACTACAGCGACTATGCCTTCTGTGGTATCGCGATGTGCCAATTTCTGAAAAACATCCTTAGAAATTTCAATGATATCAATGCCATAACGGCTCATGGCTCGCGCTTCGCTTTCTGAAAATAGATTTGGATAAAACAATAAAGTCTCAATAGTATAACCTCCTTTTATGGCTAATGACAGCTCACGTTTACCCTCAATTAAAAACGTATTTGTCTTTTTGCGCTCTCGCGATTTTTCTTTTAAAAGAACGAGTCGTTTTATCAAAGGATTTTGTGGACTTGAGATGGATTTTATCATAGAACAGAAAGGTAATTAAACCGTTTTTAAAAATACGTTTTTTGACTTCAATTTAGTTAAAATGAAGCATTAATTAGTTTTTAACCTAAATTATCATTCTCTTCGCCTAAAAGACGGGTTGCGACGAAATTAATTTTCTTACATTTAGTTCTTAATTTAAAAAATTACTCAACTCACGCAACGCTTTTACAGTTTTGCCATCTGATAACTACAAAACTCAATTAACTCAATCAACTCTATATGAAAAAACGTCTACTTACCTTTGTTTTAAGCTTCTTCTTTTTATGTTCATTTTCTCAGATAGCCAACCAGCCATCGGATATCATAATTTGTGATGATAACAATGATGGCTTTGCATTTTTTGATTTAACAGTTGTTGCGGCAGAAGTATTAGGCAGCCAAGCACCAACAGACTTTGTTCTTACGTATCATGAAACTTTGGTTGATGCTGATAATGGTACTAATGCTATTCCTTCACCTTTTTCCTATGCTAACGTAGTAAACCCACAAACCATATACCTTCGTTTAGAGGAACTAGCTACTGGGAATTATGCGACTACTAGCTTTAATCTCATTGTTAATTTACCACCATTAGCTGTTCAACCAACACCATTGGAGGTGTGTGATGATAATGGTGATGAAATAGCTATTTTTGATTTAACGGTAAAAGATAGTGAAATTATAGGTGGTAACGCAAGCTTGTCAGTTGCTTATTATGAAACTAATGCAGATGCCCAAGCACAGACAAATGCCATAGCTGATCCAACGCAGTATGCCAATACCTCAGTTGGAGGCCAACCAGCAAACCCACAGACAATTTACGTAGTTGTTACAGATACCAATACAGGTTGTATTGATATTACAACTTTGACCATAAGAGTATTACCTATTCCAACTCCAACTCCAAGCGATCAAATTCCAGCTTTGCAAGTTTGCGATGATGATAGCGATGGGTTTTCGGAATTTGATCTAACTGAAAATGAAGCTTTAATCATGAATGGTGAAGCTGATATAATGGTGAGTTATTACGAGACTCTAAATGATGCTATTAATGGTGCAAATTTTATCGACAATCCTACTCTTTATGGCAATACATTTCCATCCCAACAGACTATTTATGTCAGAGTTGAAAATGCGCTTACAGGTTGTTTTACCATTGTTGATTTTGATTTATTTGTTAGTACAAGCGAAATAGAAGTAGAAATTGTTAGTAATGACCTATTTATTGACCCCAATAATGATCCTTCTGCAACAGATCAAGCTATACTTTGTGGATTTGTAACGGTAACTATTGAAGCCGATTCGCCATTCGCTAATTTATTTATTTGGTATAAAGATGGTTTTGTAATTCCTGGCGAAACGTCTAACGTTCTTACTATTACGGATTCTGGTGTGTATCAAGCTGAAGCATTAGATAATCAATGTACTAATTCTTCTGCGATTTCACAATTAGTTGAAGTTAGTTTATATGATGAGCCACCCATGCTAGATTCTCAAAATATTACTCTTTGTGATGGACCTGAAAATGATGGTGTAGAGAGTTTCGATTTACAGACTTTTACAGAATCTTTAGGGCTAGATTCAGAATTTGTAGTCAGCTATCACACCAGCATAGCTGATGCTAACTTAGCCATTAATGCAGTGAGTTCACCTTACACTTCATCTGGTGAAACTTTGATAATTAGAATTGAAGACGTAGATGCTTTTAATGATGGGTTTCTTGGATGTCGTCAATTGGTAAGTTTAGAATTAGTTATATCTGATATTGCACCATTGCCTAATATTTCAGATTTGGTAGTCTGTGATTTTGATTTAGACGGTGTAACGGAATTTGATTTAACAGTTAAGGACCAGGAAGTGTTGGCTGGCCAAAGTCAATCGGGTCTTACAGTGACGTATCACTTATCTGAGTCAGATGCTATTGATATGCTTAACCCATTAAGTTTACCGTATACTAATGTTACAAATCCACAAACTATTTATGTTGCAGTTACAGCTCCGGGATGCAACACAGAGACACAAAGCTTCAATTTAGTGGCCGACCAAACATGTGAAGTAAGTCAAGATATTGTAATGCAAAATGGCACATTTACATCCTGTGATGGGTTATTTACAGATTCTGGTGGGCCAGATTCTAATTATTCTCCAAATGAAGATTATACAATCACTATCTGCCCCGAAAATGATCAAGATCTTGTAGGATTAAATTTTACGTCGTTCTCTACACAGCTCAATATAGATATTTTATCAATATACGATGGTGATAGTACAGATGCAAACTTAATCGGACTCTATTCGGGTGGTATTAGTCCTGGATTGGTTATAGCATCAGAAGAAAACACTACAGGATGTTTAACATTGACATTTATATCAAATGCCACAGGGAATAGTTCTGGTTGGGAAGCAGAAATCAGTTGTTACCAGGCTTGTCAGGATATCACAGCGATAATAGACAGTACAACACCACAAGCCAGTAGTGGCATTGTGCTTATTCCAGTAAACGGCGATGTTGCTTTTAGTGCTGGTGAGATAACTTTCAATGATGGTACTGAAGCTACTTACAGTTGGGATTTTGGAGATGGGAACTCGGCTTCTGGATTGGATGTTTCCAATACATTCACCACAGCAGGTTCTTACACAGTAACTCTAACCGTTGAAGATGCCAATCCTCTTGGATGTCAGGAGACAGCCTCCATCACTGTTGTTGTTTTAGATGCAATAGTAACTATTAATAATGAGATATACCCAGAATCATTGTTTTCTCCAGAAGAGCTTGTCACTAATGTTTTGATCCCAAATGGTTGTTTTTCCGTTAACATCTTTTCGTCGCAGGTAAATGGTAGTCCGACGGATAACGAAACAAAGAATTACGGTTATTTCAATAGAGGTGATGCTCTAGGCTTTCCTTTCGAAGAAGGTATCGTATTAACAACAGGTGTAGCCTTTCAAGGTGGTAATGCCCTATCCAATATTTTAGTATCCAATGATAACGGACAGCCTGGTGATGCAGATTTAGAGGCAATTGTGAGTGGTGGTAATACCAACGATGCAGCCTTTATAAAATTTAACTTTGTGCCATCATCCGATACGATTAGCTTTAGATATCTTATGGCTTCGGAAGAATATGATGGTTCAACGGAATGTACTTTTGCAGATGGTTTTGCGTTCTTGTTGCGCGAAGTAGGCACTACCGAATATACGAATCTGGCGGTCTTGCCCGATGGTACACCTGTTAATGTCACTAATATTAATAATTCTGGAACTTGTACTTCTAACCCTGAGTTTTTTGCAGGTTATAATATTGGAGACACCAATTATGGTGGAAGAACAGAAGTTTTAACTGCTACAGCTTCAGTAACGCCTAATGTAACGTACGAAATAAAGTTAGTTGTTGCAGACGAAGGTGATAGTATTTGGGATACCGCAATTTTTATAGAGGCTGGTAGCTTTAGCTTAGGAAATGGAGATTGTGACGAAATAGGATTAATTAATGTGAGAGCTTTTAATGACTCTAACACAAATGATGATTTTGATGACGGTGAGCCAAGCTTTACCAATGGTACTTTTACCTACGAAAAGAACAATGATGGTGTCGTAAATGTTGTAAATACCTCTACAGGAAGTTTTACAATTATAAGTACCGATGAAAGTGATACATACGATATCGACTTTGCCATAAATGATGATTACACCAATTGCTATACACAGACCGTAACATCCTTTGATGATGTCAGTGTTTCTTTTGGCGAAGTTGCCCAAGTCGATTTTCCTGTTGATGATAATTTAACGTGTCAGGACTTGGCCGTATATTTAATAAATCCATTTGCCTCACCACGTCCTGGATTTGAGCATAGAAATCTATTGACTATTGAAAATTTAAGTGGTGCGGCCATAGCTTCGGGCTCGGTAGATTTTACTGTAGATGAAGATTTGATCATCAATGCAACATCTGTCAGTAACTCTAACTTAACGGTGACGACGACATCTACTGGATTCACATTAGATTTTATAGATTTGGCAGCTTGGAGTAGCGAAACAGTTGACATTACGTTATTGACACCTGTTTCAGTACCTTTAGATGAGATCGTTACCAATACGGCAACCTATACTACTGTGACCAATGATACGGTGTTAGATAATAATAACGCAACACTCTCCGAAGTAGTTATAGGTTCTTATGATCCAAATGATAAAATGGAAGCTCACGGACCTGAAATTATTTATGACGATTTCGTGGTTTCAGATGAGTATTTATTCTATACCATTAGATTTCAGAATATTGGGACGGCAGAAGCTATTTTTGTCAGAATTGAAGATGTACTAGACAGTCAGTTAGATGAAAACACATTCGAAATGTTACGATCTAGTCATGACTACGTAGTAACAAGAACAGATAATAATCTCGAATGGTTTTTTGATGATATCAACTTGCCTGCAGAGCAAGATGATGCAGAGGGTAGTATAGGCTATGTGTATTTTAAAATTAAACCAAAGCCAGGTTATGCGGTTGGTGATATTGTTTCTAACAATGCAGCGATTTATTTCGATTTTAATGACCCAATAATCACTAATACCTTTACAACGACTTTTGTTGAGCCATTGTCAATTGATGAAAATACAATTGTTGATTTTGACTTATATCCTAATCCAGCAAATTCATTGGTTACTGTTGAGTTTAATAATGTTAATAGCGACTGCATTCTTGAGATTTTTGATATACAAGGCAAACGTTTGTATTCAGAATCAATCAATTCGACGAGAACAATAGATATTTCAAGTTTTAAGGCAGGAATGTACTTTGTGAAGCTAAGTAACAATAATGTTTCTAAAATAGAAAAGTTGGTAGTGGATTAACGTCTCAACAAATAAAAGTTTTTAAAGCTTCAGATCTTTTTCTGAAGCTTTTTTGTAATGGCGCATTTGTGATTACGTCCAACCCAACAACTAAACCATCGAAACATGAAAAATTTAATAGGATTATTAATTATTCTAATAGTGACAATTTCTTGTCAGCAAACGAAAAACAAAACGGACTATTCTAACGACGACTTAGAAATTACTACGAGTATTTATCCAGAAAACATAACCAAAGTGTTTGATGCCCATGGCGGCATTGACCAGTGGAATAAAATGCAAACACTATCATTTACCATGGAAAAACCAAACGGTAAAGAAGTAACAACAACACATTTAAAGACCAGAGCCGAGCTGATCGATACACCAACGTACACTTTAGGTTTTGATGGAGATAGTTTATGGGTTACTGAAAAAGATGGTAATGAATATAAGAGCAATGCAAAGTTTTACAAAGGGTTAATGATGTATTTCTATGCAATGCCATTTATTGTAGGAGACAATGGTATTTTATATGAAGAAGCAGAACCGTTGACTTTTGATGGTAAAACCTATCCAGGCATTTTAATTTCTTATGAAGCAGGTATTGGAGTTTCACCAGATGATCAATACATTATTTATCATGATGCCGATTCTGGACAAATGGAGTGGTTAGGCTATACGGTAACATTTGGAAAAAATGAAAAGAGTAAAGATTTTCATTTTATAAGATACAACAATTGGCAAAAGGTAAATGGTTTGGCAGTACCTAAAAGTATTGATTGGTATACTTATGAAAACAGTAAGCCTGTAGAAAAACGCAATACGGTTGAATTTACTGATATCGTGCTTTCACAAGAAGCACCAGATAATTCTTTGTTTACCAAGCCAGAAAGCGCAAAAACCATTAAATAATTCGATATCATTGCGACGTAGATATTTTCTGTCTGCTGTGGCAATCTTTTTTAGGTTGTATAGATTTTGTAACTCCAAAATCTATTTAAAATCACTAAAATGACAGTAAAAAATGAGTATTGACTACTGAGCATTTTTGAAGCTGAAACGCCTTTACAAGGTCTTATTGTCATAATAATTTACCAAGAGTGCTACCACATAGCTATAGCTCTTCATACCATCAGATTGATTGTTGGTTTTAAGGAAGGTATCGTATGTTTTTTCAAATATAGGTTCTAAAGGATTTTCATAAGATTTCCAGAATTCCTCCACTTCAATGTAATTCTTTATAATGCCCTTATTAACTGTCTCTAAGATCTCATAGTATGCGTCTTTGTCTCTTCGAAAAATTTCAACCAAGCAATACTTTAGTCCAAAAGTATACCCCGAATATTTAAAATAAAGATCTTCATTATAAATAGACGCCAAACAGCCTATAAAATTAGCTTCGTTTTCGGCAGCATAGCCTACTTGATGCGCCGCTTCATGACAAGATGTTGTGGGGAACTTATAGGTTGGGATTAATCCATCAACTTGAGCTTCGTTGGTAAATGGATTGAGGTAGCCCGAAAATCCCATATAAGTCAAAGGAAGACTATAAATTGATTTTTTTAAGCTTTTGGGTTGATACTTAAAGTTAGGATAATCTTGGGATAAGTTATCGTAACCATTTTGCATTTTATCAAATACCTCAGATTTGGAGAAAGGCATAATCACCTTTGTGGAGTCATTCACTGCAATTATATTATGTACTTCATTCGACTTTTTAATGAGGCGTTTTGTAAAAGCAATTAGTTCCTCCGTGGTATAGTCGGCTTCTATATTTAGGGATTCATTAAGCGGAGGTCTGTAATAATTATAGGCCCAAAGGATATGGAATGCAAAATAGGCCAAAGATAGGGTTGCACCAATATCTAACAACCAATTCACCGTATCTTTAAAAACACGTTTCCTATTTAAAATTAGCCATCGAATGATATAGATACTTGCCAATGTATAAAACACATCACCAACAGAAAAAGGAATCCATCCAAACGCATAGCGCATTAACTTAGAAATGAAAATATAAAGGCCATAGCTATAAAATTGCTCAACAAATTGAGGAAAATTCTTTAAGATTTGGATAATTAAAACTTGAACTATAAGAAAGAGCGTTATAAAAAGTTTTTTGTTTTTCAGCATGATTCAAAAATAGAAAATAGTTTTAGTTTGGTTACTTTTGTATAGCTAAAAATAATTAATATGAGTTCAGAAATTAGGGCATTAGAGCCACAAGTACTTTGGAATAAATTTGCAGATTTAAACGAAGTACCTCGTCCATCAAAAAAGGAAGAGCGCGTCATCAAGTTTATGAAGGATTTTGGTAAAAACTTAGGCCTCGAAACCATAGAAGATGAGGTCGGTAATGTCATTATCAGAAAACCAGCTACTGAAGGGATGGAAGACAGAAAACCAATCGTTATGCAGTCGCATTTAGATATGGTGCATCAAAAAAATAATGATACAGTTTTTGATTTTGATACCCAAGGTATAGATATGTATGTTGACGGCGATTGGGTAAAAGCCAAAGGGACCACATTAGGAGCGGATAACGGTTTGGGTGTGGCAACCATCATGGCGATTCTCGAAAGTGATTCTATAGCGCATCCAGATTTAGAAGCCTTGTTTACTATTGATGAAGAGACTGGTATGACAGGAGCTATGGGTCTAAAAGGAGGTATACTAAAAGGTGAAATCCTTTTGAATTTAGATACAGAAGAAGATGATGAAATTGGAGTAGGGTGTGCAGGTGGTATTGATGTTACTGTAAAGGGTCAATATATCGGACAACCTTTTTCAAAAGATGGGATGAAAGCCTATAAAATTGAAGTTAAAGGCTTGCAAGGCGGGCATTCTGGTATGCAAATTCATGAAGGTTTGGGTAATGCCAACAAGATCATGAATCGTTTGTTGTATGCGGTTATCGAGGATATTAGAATAGCTGAAATTGACGGAGGAAGCCTAAGGAATGCCATTCCAAGGGAAAGCATTTCTACGATAGTATTTAGGGAAGATAAGGAAGATGTATTAATAGGTGTTCTAAATTCATTGTCCGAAACCATTAAGAAAGAATTGAAAACAATGGAGCCAGACTTGGAAATGGTTTTTACAGAAATCGATTTCCCAGAAACCGTAATGCCTTTTGAAGCGCAGGAGCAAATCCTTAAAGCATTGTACGCCGCGCATAATGGTGTATATCGCATGAGTCCTGATATTCCTGACTTGGTAGAAACGTCTAATAACATTGCGCGTGTTATTGTTAAAGATGGTGAGATAAAAGTAGGCTGTTTAACACGTAGTTCTGTAGAATCAACAAAAATGGATTTAGCCAATGCACTTAAAGCTACTTTTGAATTAGCAGGGTGCGAGGTTGAATTTTCAGGTAGCTATCCTGGTTGGGCTCCAAATGTAGATTCAGCCATATTAAAAGTAATGGTGCCTATTTACGAACGCTTGAATAATGGTGTAAAACCTCATGTAGCTGCTTGCCATGCTGGTTTAGAATGTGGTATTCTAGGGCAGAATTATCCAGATATGGATATGATTAGTTTTGGGCCAAATATTAAAGGCGCACACTCGCCTGATGAACGAGCACAAATATCTTCTGCACAGAAATATTGGGAGTTTGTCCTTGAAATTTTAAAGCATATTCCTAAGGCTTAATTAGGCATTGGATAATAAAAAAGGCAACTGCACTTCGACTACGCTCAGTGACCGGTTGCCTTTTTTGTTTATGTTTACGAGAGATTACTCTTTTATACTCACCAATTCAATATCAAATACAAGGTTTGTCCTTGCTGGAATTAGAGGTGCTCTACCAGCATCACCATACCCTAAATAATAGGGGATAAATACTCTGGCCTTGTCACCAATTTTCATGTTTAACATAGCCTCTCTAAATCCTGCAACTAACGTAGCAGTTTCATTATAAGGCATAGCAAAAGGCGCGTACTGACCAGCTTGGTCTTGTCGCTCATCATATTTTCCATTTTTTTCTGCTACTTCTTTTTTTGTTGTCCAGAATAAGGTACCATCTTCAAAATAACCTGCACAGTCAATATTCACCTGTTGTGAAGAATTAGGTTGTACACCATTACTTTCATGCGTAAAAATCATAGCCATTCCAGTTGGTGAGTCAATACGACGACCATTGAGTTCTTCATTTTTCTTTAACCAGTCTGCCTTAGCTTGCTTTGCTTTGTCTTCAGCTTCCTTTTTTGCCGCTTCCTTTAAGCTTTTAAAGTATTCTTCGACCTTCGGCATTTCTTCTTCAAATACCTTTGGTGCATCAAAGAATTTGGCGTCTTTTCCTTTTCTTATAATATTGACTTTTTCAATGATCACATCCTCAACAGGCCTGTGATTTCTAGCTCTGGGATCTACAACTTTCACATTGGAAATGGAGTCTTGTACGTCCAGCCCCTTAACCAGTTCTCCAAAAACTGAATGACAGCTCACACCTCTTTGATCACAAGGTTTTAGATTTCCTTTAGCATCATAGAAGTTACCTCTCTCATAAGGCACTTCGGTGATAAAAAATTGACTTCCATTGGTGTTAATACCTCCTGCATTAGCCATAGATAGGATGCCAGGTTTATCGTGTTTTAATTCTGGACTAAAATCTGCTGCAAATCGATATCCAGGAGTGCCTCTGCCATTACCCAATGGATCACCTCCCTGAATCATAAATTTGTCCATAAC
The DNA here is from genome assembly GCF_028282165.1 of Winogradskyella sp. Classification (GTDB taxonomy): domain Bacteria; phylum Bacteroidota; class Bacteroidia; order Flavobacteriales; family Flavobacteriaceae; genus Winogradskyella. The sequence continues at coordinate 50,634 of NZ_JANQIM010000048.1, forward strand.
TCTATGGAAAATAAGGCTATCATAAAAAGGTTTTTCTTTGTATTGTTCTTCAACCATAGGGTGGTTGCCTTCAGCCAATGCAACAAAATTGGCTACGGTTACTGGTACTTTGTCATAATGCAATTTGGCGACCATAGTACCTTTTGTTGTTACAATTTCGGCATAAAGTCCATCTTCTAAATCTGGATAACGTTCTTGGCAAGAGATATTTACCAATACGACTAATACAACGAATGCTGTAAGGGCTTTTTTAATCATTTTCTTGTGTTATTGTATTTAATGTTACTTCGCAAATTAAAGGAATATTGGTTCCTATTTTATTATCATCACCATAGTAACCATAGGCTTTTTGTGATGGGAAAATAAAGGTGACGCTTTCTTCGGGTTTCATCAATTTTAAGCCTTCACGAAGACCTGTGAATAATTCTTGTTTATCCATAACGTAGGTCTTTTGGGCTTCGGCATAAATTTCATTACCATTTAAGTCAGATACTTTGTATTGAAAATCTATAGTGTCTCCAAATTCTGGTTGAATGGTATCGTTTTCAATTTTAGCAGTGTAGTAATACCAAAAACCACTTTCGGAAGCGATATAATCTTTATCCGGATTGTTTTTTATAATTTCTTGGATAAGTAGCTGTTCTTGTTCGTTGAGCTTTTTGTTACGCTCTGCCGATTCTTTAAGGAACGAACCCGACTGAACCGTTTCTGGCATTCGCGCTTCTGGCGATTTACAGCTAAACACTACTAGAGCTAACAATATTATGTAGAGTAGGTGTTTCATTCTGGGGACAATTCATCTTTATATTGCGGTAATATACTAATAAATTTATCAATGGTGGCTTCTAAGCTCTCTTCACTACGCCCACCAGCCGCATTATCATGGCCACCACCATTAAAATGTGCTCTCGAAAATTGATTCACAGAGAATGAGCCTTTACTTCTCAGCGATACCTTTACGATATCGTCCTGTTGGTTTTCAATAAAGATGGCTGCAAAGATAACGCCCTTTAGAGATAACCCATAATTCACAAAACCTTCGGTATCGCCTTTTTTAAAATTGAATTCGTCCAATTCGGCTTGAGATAAGGTAATGTAAGCGGTACGTAACTCAGGAATCACCTTAAGGTTTTGCATCGCTCTTCCAAGAAGTTGTAAACGACTGTAGCTATTGGTATCGAAAACATTATTATGAATCTCAGCATTGTTGGCACCTTTGGCAATTAATTTACCGACCACTTCGTGGGTTCTGCTCGTGGTTGAGGGAAAACGGAACGACCCGGTATCGGTCATAATACCTGTATACAAACAGGTGGCAATGGTACTGTCTATTTTGTCTAGATCATCCAAAAATTCTATGAAATTGTATACCATTTCGCAGGTCGAAGACATGCTGACATCCGAATAGGTATATTTGGCATAGTCGTCGGGTTGTTGATGATGATCGATCATAATTTTTGTGGCTACAGCATTTTCTAAGGCTTCAGTCATCTCACCTGTACGATGTAGGGCATTAAAATCTAAGGTAAAAATAAGCTGGGCTTCATGGATTAAAGCTTCGCTTTTTTCCTGTTGTGTTTCATAAATTAAGATGGTATCATTAGCAGGTAACCATTTTAAAAATTCAGGATAATCATTAGGTGCAATAACGGTTGCGTTATGTTGGTAAGCCTTTAGATAATGGTACAACGCTAGGGTAGAACCCATGGCATCACCATCGGGATTTTTGTGTGGTACAATCACAATATTTTGTGGAATACTTAGGAGTTCTTTTAGCTCTGAAATTTGTGCCTTAATCATAGTTGACGAAGATACAATTTTTAGGGTTTTTGAAAATGGTTTTAATATGAAATTAATATTCTTGTCATTCCTGCGCAGGCAGGAATCTACAATATATTGGTTAGTTTGAATTACTCATTAAGAATCGAATAACAAATAGTCCTCGACAAATCCCGACATTACTTGTTAGGAGACCTGTCTAACGAACAGACAGACTCAAACCGACACAAGTGTTGTAACAATAATTTAATAAATGCTTGGCTTGATAAATTAAAGAAATACATTATTTTTGCAACCTCATTCGCAGAAGCAATTTGCGAAGGCGAACAATTAAAAAAATACACATGGTAACTAACAGAACATTTACAATGTTAAAGCCAGATGCTGTTGAAAAAGGGCACGTTGGCGCAATTATAGAAAAGATTACAGCTTCAGGATTTAGAATCGTGGCGATGAAGTTAACGCAAATGACTACAGCAGACGCTGAGGAATTTTATGCGATTCATAAAGAGCGTCCATTCTTTCCTGATTTGGTAGAATATATGACACGTGGGCCTATTGTTGCGGCTATTTTGGAAAAAGACAATGCGGTAGAGGATTTTAGAACCTTAATTGGTGCCACGAATCCTGCGGAAGCAGCAGAAGGCACCATCCGTAAATTATATGCAGCGTCTATTGGTGAAAATGCAGTACATGGTAGTGATAGTGATGAAAATGCGGCTATTGAAGGGGCTTTCCACTTCTCAGGTAGAGAGATGTTTTAGGGCATAAGCATTTTTTATAACATATTGAAAAACCACCTGGGAGGGTGGTTTTTTGGTTTTTATGGGCCTAGAAAAGGTATTAGTGCAAAAGAGCAGTATGTACTGAGTTAAGCCTGATTTGAAATACTCTTGCTTTTATTGTAACCCATTCTATAGATAACTAATATCAAGGCTATACCATAAATTATTTGACGCATATTGGCTGCAATGGAAGATGGCATCCCAACAAAACGTAGTACTTCTGGAAGCAATACTAAAAATACAGCAGCAAAGAAAATACCCTTTAAACTTCGCATACCACCAATGATGACAATACTTAAAATGAAAATAGATTCATCTATAGTAAAGCTTGTAGGGTCTATATAACTGATATAATGCGCATACAAAACTCCACCTATAGAAGCCAACACAGCACTAATGACAAAGGAAACGACTTTATAGTTGCCTACATTTTTCCCTAAGCTTTTAACGTATACCTCATCTTCACTCAACCCTTGTAGTACTCTACCAAAAGGACTTCGAGTGAGATTATGCAATAAGAACCATACCAAAGCAGCAAAGACTATTGAGAGTAACAAAAAAGAAATTTTAGAATCGAACTCAAAACCAAAGAGACTAAATGATGGTATACCAGGAATACCTAACGGCCCTCTTGTTACCTCTTGCCAGTTATTCATTATTGAAAATATAACCACTTGAATACCTAAAGTAATAATGATATAATAGTCATCCACAGTCTTGATAGCTACTTTAGAAACAACATAAGCAATAGTACCTGAGAGTACCATTGCCAAGGGTAATGTGATTAATACGGAAATCTCGTAACTTACAGAAAGTAAAGCTGTAGTGTAAGCACCAATACCATAAAATCCTGCATGAGCCAAAGAAATTTGTCCGCTATAACCCGCAACCAAACTCAATGATTGGGCCAGTATAGTATAAATGCAAATTAATATAACCAAATGCAGAAAGTAGTCCATTAAATTTCTGTTTTTTTAAGTGGTTTGCCAGAAAAACCATAAGGTTTGAAATACAAAAATATAATGAGTATGATATATGCTGTGGCATTCATCCATTTACTATCTAAGTAATATGCTGCCAAATGTTGGGCAGTTGCAAGTAATAAAGAACCTAATATCAAATATCTCAATTTCCCCATGCCACCAATAATCATCGCAACAACCCCATAAAGTAGCCAGTTAAAACCCATTGTTGGTGTCATATCGGTATCAGCAGCAATGAGAATACCAGTGCAGGCGGCCAACCCAGAGCCAATCACAAAACTCCAAATGATGGCTTTATCTTTGGAAATACCAAGAATACTTGCTAATTCAGGATTAGAGGATACTGCTTTTATTTTTTGACCAGTTGATGTTCTCTCCAGAAACAGCCAACTCAGACCTACCAGAACCGAGCAAGCAAGTATAGTAATTATCTGAACATCTGTGATATATGCTCCTAAAAACTGATGTCCTTCTTTGACGGGCCAAGTACGAAAGCTAAGGGTATTATCTCCCCATACAATCGAAATGACATTTTGAAGTACAACATATACACCAAGGGAGGCTATAAGCATTTGCCAACTTTTTACATTTTTTTTGTGTAAGGGTTTGTAGATAAATCGATTAACTAAAAGCATTAGGCCAATACATATTAAAATAGAAATTGGGATTACCAAAAACAAGGGTAAGTTAAGTTGGATTGAAAAGGAGTAGGTAAAATAGGTACCTAAGGTTATGATGACGGCGTGGGCGATATGGAAAAACCTTTGAGATTTGTAAATATAAGTAAAGGATATGCTAATTAATAAGTATATTGAGAAGGAAGCCAATAAGTTGAATACAACTTGTATCATTATATGATAATATGTTCTATAATAAATTCCGTTGGTTTTGCATTAAAAGTTTTAAAAATGGATGTATGAGTCTTATTTTTCCATTTGTTTTTACTTTCAATAAAAAGTTTTAAATTATACCAAGCTATCGAAAATCTTAAAGTTGTATTATTCACTTTTATTCTTCTTCTATCAAAGTCTAATTTTGGGTTTAAAGTTTCTAACCGGATATTAGAATTAACTAGAGTCCTTAAACAAGTAATTACATCATCGCTTGATTTTAAACTAATTTGGCAAAATGTTATCGCAGCGATATGTTTATTCATTGGTCTACGTCCATCTTCTTCTCCAGGAAAAATAATAAACCAACCGTCATCATCAAAAAAAGGATTGAAGTTTTTGTAATGCTTCAACTCATCTACAAGGCTATTCTTTATTCTATCAATGGTCATTATTTTTTGTTTCGATTTCTAATTGAGTTTTTACGTCTCCATTTGGCAAGAATGAATAAGTGCCCATGGCCCCTTTATATTTAAAACCAGATAAAAATTGCTTAAAACTTGTTTGTTTACTTTTATAGAATTCATATATGATTTTGATGTTATCGTAACCGTATGCTGCATTAAAATCGGGCTCAGTTTTATATTTGCTTTGGTAATTCTCTACAAACTTCTTCATTTCGCTTGTTCTTGATTCAGATTTGTCGTATGTTGGAGCGGTAAAAATTATTTCACCTTGGTAGTCTGTAATTTCCTTGCCTTTTTTATTTGAAAAACTAAAGTTACTATAAACTGTAGGTGAATAGTTGATTTGTTTCAATGACCTAAATAAATCACTATACTCAAACCCATATCCAATAACAATAATACTATTGACTTTGTCATTTTTCAGTCTTGTAGTTATGGCTTTAAAGTCATAGTCACTGATAGGGTAGCTCATATCAATAAAATTGTATTCGGGACTAATAGATTTTAAAGAATTCTCTATATAAGAAACTGTTCCTTTTCCATATGCGTCATTTACATATATCAGACCAATTATATTATCATTTTTCTCTAATATTTTAGAGACAATAAGGTCACCTTCTTGTTTTCCACTTGTGAAAAATCTATAACAGTTAGTACAAGAACTTGTTATATCAGGATGGGTTGAAAGATAAATAGCCTGAACATTTTTTTGTGATAAAGTAGGCTTAGATGCCATTGCAACACTGGTTAAATTTACTACAATAAATTTTGGATTTTCATTATCTAATAAATAATTAGTTGCGCTAGACCCATCTCTAGCATTGCCTTTACTATCCTGAAATTTTATGTTGAGTAGAGGGTCGTTTATTTCACTTTTTGCTAAATCTATTCCACTTTTTATTTGTTCTCCAATTGAAGATAAATTACCAGTTTGCGGTATATTCACTCCTATTGTAAATAGAGCCTCGCTCTTTTGTGTTGAGGACAAAGGAGCAAAAAAGTAAACTAGTGTGCTAAGTATTATCACAATAAATAATATCCATAAAATTGTTTTTTTCATATCAAATAGACTTTAAATGATTAACGATAGATTTTATTTCGGTTGCCGTATCATTGTTTGTGCTAGAATTAGCTCCATTCCACACTAGTTTCGTTTCAAACCTTTCTATATACCAGAATAATTCACTATTACTTAATTTAAGATATAAAAATGCATCCATAGAACTTGGAAATTTGTTTCTAAATTCGTTCAATTTGAGTTCTTTTATTGGTAAGAAGCCCTCGTGAAGAGACTTAACGGAATTATAAGCTTCTGTATCGCTGTTGTTGCCTTCTGAGTTTCTTAAGAACACACGGAGTTTGTTATTTTCGTTATTGATTTTATCAGCAATCTGAATTGTTCTGATTAAGTAAAGTAACATATTTCTTGTAAGCCAAGAATCTCCGTAGAGGTTCGTAAGTGCATACAATTCATCTACATTCTGGTTATGCAGAATGTTTGCTAATTGAGTAGTACATCGACTTATAGAATCAATTGAAACCCCTTCAATATCGAATTCAGATCGCATTTGCCTAAGTAGATCGGCATATACTTCGTCTTGTCTCTTTATATGTGTATCATCACCAGCATCAATTAGTGAAACTATAGTTTGATTTATCTTTCTTTTTAGTTTGCCAAATTCAGAAATGACGTTTGGCAGTTGTTTTCGAAAAATAAGTAACCTAACTCTATGTTCAATACTTTGGATTGTTATTAGAAAAATACACATTAGGCCAATAAATATTAGGAAGTAAAATATCTTGTCCCAGAAATTATTATAATTTTTAAATATCCCAAGAAATAATGCTGGTATATGATCAAATGTTGTAAAAGAGTGTAAGAGAGTATTGATTAATTCGGCTAACATCCAAGCGAGAATAGCCGAAATTAACCAACTTGCTACTTTTTTTCTATTCGACTTTTTTGAAACTAAAGTACTTCTCATATCATAAATTCCTTAATGTATTTTAAACTACCGAGATTTCCCGTATTCCTTCGTCCTAATTTTAAACCGACAACTTTGTCAGCCGTATCCAATAATTCTTTAATTCTATGCTCTATAGTAATTAGCGTTATACCATTCTCTTTTATGGTGTTCAACCACTTTAGTGCAACACTAACGTTATTGCCACTTAATCCAGCTAATGGTTCATCATACAATACTATTTTAGGACGATTAGCTAATACCATTCCAAGGCTCAAGAGCTTTCGTTCACCACCACTTAATTTGGAAGCTAACTGTTTTCTTTTGTTAGATAATATGTCTATTTGAGCAAAGACATCTTCAACCCGTTTTCTATGTTCTCTTTTATGATTCAAATGCAAAAGCCCCATTTCTAAATTCTGTAATACGGTCATATCCTCAAACAATTCATTTTGCTGAGGGATATACATCATGCCTTTTTTAATTAGATGATGACTTCTTTGATTCGTTATATCCTCGCCACAAAATACTATCTTTCCTTGCTTTGAGTTACTCCAAATAGGTACTATACCATATATAGCCTTGAAAAGTGTACTTTTACCCGAGCCATTAGAACCAATTAACAAAATCGTTTCACCTTCTTCCACTGTTAAATTGACATCAAAAAGTACTTGCTTTTTTCCATAGCCTGCATTGATATGTAGTACTTTTAATAAACTCATATATAGGCGTTTAGTACAGCTTTATTATTTCGCATTGTTGCATAGTCAACAAACTTTGTAATTGTACCCCCATTTAAAAACAGAATTTCATCTGCAACTGCTTGGATAAAATCAGTATTATGCTCAATAATCAATAGTATTTTTTCTTTCTTTAATACCTTAACGATTAATTCTAATTTCTTGTGATATAATGGATTGACTCCTGCGACAGGTTCATCTAACAGTATCACTTCTGCATTATTAGCGATGCAACAAGCTAAATTCAATAACTTTTGCTGTCCATAAGAAATCTCATTCGCTTTGCTTTCTGCTACATCTGCAATAAAACAGTCATTCAAAATACGTTCTGCTTTACCTTTATTGGTATCCTGTTCGTTAGTTATAGACCTGATAGGAAAAAGCACTTTCCACCATTGTTCTCCGCTTTGATTTTGAAATGCTAGTATTACATTGTCAAGTACTGACAATTCTCCAATAAGTCGCATATCTTGAAATGTTCGACTTATACCTTTGGTATTACGCCTATGAGGTGATAGCTTATCTATAAGCTCATTATGCAGAAGAATCTTTCCATAATCTGCTTTTAGAAATCCAGTTATGATATTAAATAAGGTCGTTTTTCCACTTCCATTGGCGCCCATTAAAACCGCTACTTTACCTTTCTCCAATTGAAAGGACACATCTTCTAGAACACTCTTATCTCCAAAGGATTTAGCAATATGTTGTATATCAAGAGACAAATTCTCAGCTATATTTCATATTAGGTTTACTTTCGCAAAAGACTATGTTTTCAGCATAAAGCTTTGCATAAATCCAAATATAGCTGCAAAAACAATACTTTTTATACGTAGAACTACGTATTTTTCAGGGAATTACTCCTTTTTTTTCGCCACAAACGTCCCATTAGGCTGTATAAACTTCACTTGGTCAATTTTACCATCGGTTTCCAAAAACTCAATTTTAAAACCTTCCAGCACCTTAAAATTAAACTTATGCTCAGCTGTTGGGACCAGTTCGTATTCAGGCTGACCTGGGACAAAGACGTAAAGGACGTTTTCATCTTTAATATAGGTTTTCACTTCTGTACCCATGAGATCGTACAACCCAACATACTGTTCCAACGTTTGGGTATCCACTACAATAGTGTTAGGCGTGCGTTTAAAAGCAATGGCTTTCGTCAAGGGCTCAATATCCGCTTTAAGATAATCGATGTCACCAGCCGTATTTGCAGTAAACGTCACCTTTAAGGCACTGCGAATTTGTGAGGCGTCAATTTTACCATCGTTGACATCGATCAACTCAAAAGTATCGTAATGGAAATGGTGCAAATATTGGCGATTATCCTCAAGTTCCGCATAAAGCGAATCCTTTTCTACCACAATATCAAATTTGCCATACCCTTTATTCTCGTAGGTGCCTGTATAGTCCAGTAAAATATGGGAGGGTTTTGTGCCTTTAACATTAGACGTTTCATCCGTCCCCTCAGCATCTTCTTGTGCGTTTAAGATTTTTTCTAAATCGGCTTTGTGATTTTCTGCCCATTCGGTCTTTTCAACGTTGAGCATATGATCCGCGGCGATGTTTCTTATCAATCGCGGTACAGCAGAGCCATTTTGGTTAGCTAACACCACAATGCCTAAGCTATCCGTTGGATACAGGGCGACACTGGCAGTAAAACCATTGATATTACCACCGTGTTCGACCATATAATGCCCTTTGTACGAGTGTAAAAACCAACCGTAACCATAATTAGCATACTGTATGCCTGGTAACTCTTCCGTAGGAAAGCCAGCCGCCGCAACCATCTGCGAACTCATGGCCTGTTTTACATAAGCTTCAGGGATAATTTGCTCATCACCATATTTACCTTTATTGATCCAAAGCATCAACCATTTACTCATATCGTTTACACTACTATTAATGCTTCCAGCAGGCGACATGGCAGCAATATCGTAGTAATCCATTTTTTCGATGTTGCGGTCATCATCCAGTTGATAACCTTTAGCTACATTAGTGCCATTTTTCATGCCATCGATCATGGTGTTAGAGCGATTCATACCTAGAGGTTTAAAGAAGAGGTCTTCGATATTGTCTTCCCAAGTCTTTCCCGTAATTTTTTCGGTAATAACACCCTGTAATAAAAATCCGAAGTTATTATAGAACCATTTTTGTCGCACGCCAGTAAACGGTTCCTGGTATTGCATACGAGCCACCAAAGTATCCTTGTTGTGCGTTGGGAAGAAATACCAAGCCCCATCGTGTCGTGGTAAGCCCGTACTATGGCGCATTAAATCTTTAATGATGATGTTGTTGTTCATTTCATCATTGTAAAATTTTAGTCCAGGCACATAATCTAAGGGGCTGTCGTCCAAAGATAGTAGGTCCTGCTCCTGTAAAATACCAAGTAATGCAGAGGTAAAGGCCTTTGTTGAAGAACCAATGGCAAACAAGGTATTGGCATCGGCAGGTATTTTATTCTCATAGTCGGCATAGCCAAAGCCTTTGGCATAGATGATTTTATCACCTTCTACAATGGCTACTGCAAAACCGGCCGCCTTAGTAGTTTCTAGTAACAAGCTGAATTGCTTTTCGATGTTTTTAAGGCGTTTATCGGTTTGGGCAAAGGATAAGGATATAAATACGATAAGGGCAATGCTGAGAATACGAGTTTTCATTTTTGGTTGGATTTGATTCATAGTTTTTATGGACTAATCCCTCGAACTGACGAATTTAGTCTATAAATCATGTTCTCGAGAGTTCTACTGAGCTCGTCGAAGTACATCTTGACGGTTTGTTGTATACCAATTTAAGTTTAGCTACTAGATTAGTATTAAAAGTCCTTACTAAGTTACTCTTTTTAAAGGGACTTTAAAAAATTACAATTCGTCATTGAAATATTACAATTCGGTTAGTCACGTTTTAAAAGTCTTCAAATGTGTCGGATATTTGTACTAACAAAAACAAAACACATGGGCACACTAGTAAAAATTGCAGTTTTATTCATCATAAGCATTTTCACCTTTCATTCGCAAGCACAGGAATCTTATAGCTTAACCGTAAAAGTTGAAGATGCCGATAATAACGATGGCAAAATGTTGATAGCAGTTTACGATAACGCATCAGATTTTTTGGACAAGACATTTAAAGGTACTAAGAGCGACATCAGTAACAATGGATGTGTGGTAACTTTCGAAAACATCCCAGAGGGCACTTACGCTGTTTCCATTTTTCATGATGAAAATGACAATGGTAAGTTAGACAGCAATTTTATAGGTATCCCAAAAGAAGATTATGGATGCTCAAATGGTGCTACGGGCTTTATGGGACCTCCAAAATGGAAAGATGCGAAGTTCGAATTAAAATCAGATAAAACAATAACCATAACACTTTAACCAATAAACACATGAAGAATTTATTTATAGTCGTTTTGTTGGTCGTGACTGGAATAACGCAATCACAGACCAATTTTGAAAAAGGCATGACCAAAGCCTTTGAATTTTGGAACGCTGATAAATGGGACGAGGCTGAAAATATGTTTGAACGCATTGCTAATGCCGAAGCAGACGAATGGTTGCCTAACTATTACATTGCACAAATGAATAGTCTAAAAAGTTGGGATGAAAAAGACGAAGCCGTTATAAAGGCTCAACTTGAAAAAGCGCAAGAACACCTCGATATCGCCATGATGAAAAGTGAAGATAACGTAGAACTTTTAGTGATGCAAGCACAGATCTATACCAATTGGGTGGCGTTTGATGGTAGAACTTATGGAATGAAGTATTCGGCAAAGGTTGCCCAATTGTATGCTGAGGCCGTAAAGTTAGATCCGACAAATCCTAGAGCCGCATTTTGTAAAGCCGATTGGGATATGGGGAGTGCTAGGTACTTCGGAAAGGATCCAGCACCTTATTGCAAGGATGTTGAAGCGTCTATTGAACTTTTTGATACCTTTAAACCAAAGAGCGATTTTCATCCAAATTGGGGGAAGGAACGTGCTGAAAAGACTTTAGCACAATGCAAAGGATAGTATTTTAATATAGAAAACAATGAAAGAATTTTTTAAAACGGTAATTAAGGGAATAATAGTAGCGATAGTGCTTATGACTGTCGATCAATTGATTCGCTATTTCTCTGGTGCTACCATTACTTTTGATAAGAAGTTCTTAAGGATGTTTTCTTATTACATCATTTATTCTGTTCCCTTAACCCTTGTCAATGTTTATTTTTTTGATTATTTGAATCAGAAAGTAGTTTGGGTAAAATATGTTAAATACCGTTTTGTTATAGGGTTTATAGGCTCAGTAATAATATCACTGATCACCATCTTTTTTGTACGTATCTTCATTGGACTCGTCGTTGAAGGTGAAAGTTGGTTAGAATTTGTTGCGGGTGAGCGCATGCGATACTACCTGAGTGCACTATTTATAACATTGGCTATATCTATTTTTTTTCATGCTATTTATTATTACAAGGAATCACAAAAAACTAAGGTTAAGGAGCAAAAGGTTATAGCAGGTACTGCAAGTGCCAAGTTCGATGCCTTAAAGAATCAGTTAGACCCACATTTTCTATTTAATAGCTTAAATGTATTAACGAGTTTAATTGAAGAGAATCCAGATAGTGCCCAAAGGTTTACAACCGCCTTGTCTAAAGTCTATCGCTATGTGCTAGAGCAGAAAAATAAGGAACTAGTAACTGTAGATGAAGAATTGAATTTTGCAAGAACCTATATGTCGCTTTTAAAAATGCGATTTGAAGACAGCATTATTTTCGAGATTCCAGATAAGGCTTCAAACCCAGAAAGTAAAGTGGTGCCTTTGTCCCTACAGTTGCTTTTAGAAAATGCTGTGAAACACAATATGGTAACCACAAGTAAACCATTACACATAAAAATATACGAAGATGGAAATCATTTGGTAGTGATGAATAATCTTCAACCAAAACAAATCGTAAAGAAGGGTAGTGGTGTAGGTTTAGAGAATATTAAACAACGCTACAAACTACTTACAGAACGAAAAGTCTATATCAATCAAAGAGACACGGATTTTGCAGTAGCAATTCCTATGCTCACAAAACAAATATCAATCATGAGAGCAGCACAAAAATCACAAGAACGTCTTAATGACGACTACGTTAGAGCACGTAAACGTGTAGAAGAACTTAAAGCATTTTATTACAGCCTAATTGCTTATGTCCTTGTTATACCTTTTTTAATTTTTATATGGTATAAATATTCACAGCATACCATTCAATGGTTCTGGTTTCCAATTTTTGGTTGGGGCATTAGCTTAGCTTTTCAAGCGTATAGAGTGTATGTCGATGAAGGTGCTTTTGGAGCCAAATGGGAAGAACGCAAAATTGAAGAATATATGCGTCAGGAAGAAGAAAAAAATCGTTGGAAATAAAACTTAAGTCATGAAATATCAAGATTCTAATCTAAACTACATAAAGGCCAAAAACAGGGTCGAAAAAGAGCGAGGTTTTTACACACATCTCATCGTATATGTGTTGGTAAATATAGGTATTACACTAATTAAAGTATGGAATGATTTAGATAGTTGGGAAAGCTTTACCAATGAATTAATCAGCATCAACGTACTTAGCGTTTGGTGTATTTGGGGTATCTTTCTCATATTGCATTTCATGTCCTTTAAGTTTGGCAGCGCTTGGGAAGAGCGTAAAATAGAAGCGTTAATGAAAAAAGAATTGTCTAAAGATTCAAAAAAATAATAACATGGAAAAGTATAGCATAGAACCTTATAAAGACAAAGATGAGGTTTCAGATTTTAGAAAAGAAGAAGCATATTTAAGAGCTAAGAAGAAGGTCGATTCCATAATTGGATTTTACTGGCATTTTGCAGTATATCTTGTGGTCAACATTTTTCTAATTATCCTTATTGGTGTTAATGCAGGGTTTAATGGATTTGGACCTTATGCTACAGCTACATTTTGGGGAATAGGATTGTTCTTTCATTTTTTGGGTGTTTTTGGACCAGATTTCTTTTTCGGTAAGGATTGGGAAAAACGGAAGATCAAAGAGTTTATGGATAAAGAAGAACGCAACTGGGAGTAAGCTCAGTAGCCAGTTGCAATTTTCAGTAGGTAAAAAAAACCGAATTATGCATAGATTAAAAATAGTATTAGTTCTTATAACTTCTATATGTATTGGAAATGCTCAGAATTCCTTTATCATTGAAAACGTAAAGCTCTTTGATGGAGAATCAATCATCGAGTCCGTTTCGGTTAAGGTTGAAGATGGTATTATAAAAGAGGTTTCAAAAACCATTCAACCTACCGATAAGGATGAAGTCATAGATGGCAAGGGCAAAACACTCATTCCAGCCTTATCTAACGCCCATGTGCATGCTTGGGCTCCAAACTCATTAACTGAAGCTGCCAAGGCAGGTGTTTTAAACGTTATGGACATGCACGGTTTGGAAAACTATCAGATCATGTTAAAACAACTAAAAGACTCCACAAATTTTGCAAGGTATTACGTGTCTGGTTATGCCGCAACAGCACCAGAGGGTCACGGCACACAATATGGTTTTCCTGTACCGACATTAACAAAGCCAGAAGATGCCAAGAAGTTTGTTGAAGATCGGGTTAAGGCCAATGTAAACTATATTAAGATTATTGTAGAACCATGGCGAAAAACATTGTCTATTGAAATAGTTTCAGAACTCATTAAAGAGGCACACAAGGCTAGAAAAATTGCTGTAGTTCATGTCAGTAGATTAGAGGATGCTATTGATGTTTTAAGCAAAGATGCTGATGGACTAGTTCATATTTGGAGAGACCAGGAAATGGATAAGTCGCAACTAAAACAGTTATCCGAAGAAAAGGATTTTTTTGTAATCCCAACGGTATTAACAATACTAAAGGCTATTGAAAGTTTAGGTGAAGATGCTGAAACGTATTTGACCAAAAAGCAATTACTTGCCGAAATTAAAAAGCTTCATGACATAGGTATACCCATTCTCGCAGGAACAGATCCACCAAATTTAGGGATCAATTACGGTACGGATTTATATGAGGAATTAAAACTTTTAGGGGAATCTGGACTTTCAAATATTGAAGTCCTAAAAGCAGGAACGAGTAATATTACAAAAGCCTTTGGTTTAGAAAATACAGGATATATAAAAACAGGATTCATTGCAGATTTAATTTTGGTTGATGGTGATGTTACCGAAAATATCAACACCCTTAACAACTCTAAAATCATCTGGAAAAACGGTAAAAAAGTAAAACTATGAGAACGATTATAATAGAAGACGAAAAACCATCAGCACGGCGATTGCAACGTATGCTCAAATCCTTTGATGTTGAAGCAGAAACACTTTTGCATTCTGTTGAAGAATCCATAGCTTGGTTTGAAACCAATGAACATCCGGATTTAATCTTTTTGGATATTCAGTTGAGTGATGGCCTATCTTTTGAAATTTTTGAAGCTATAGAGATCAATTCGGCAGTGATCTTTACTACAGCCTATGATGAGTATGCTTTACAAGCGTTTAAACTCAATAGTATAGATTATTTGCTTAAGCCCATTGATGAGGACGAACTTAAAGCCGCAATAAGCCAATATAAAGGCACTACGCAACAACAAAAATCCGTTACTTTAGATTTTAACGATATTAAAAAGCTATTGGTGAACCCGATTGAACGTGAATATAAAAAACGATTTTCGGTAAAAGTAGGTCAACATTTAAAGTTGATTAATATTGAAGATATAGAATGTATTTATAGTGAAAACAAAGGCACTTATGTACATACCGTTGAAGGCAGAAATTACCTTTTAGATCAGACGCTAGACCAGCTAGAGGACGAACTAGAGCCACATATGTTTTACAGAATCAGTAGAAAGTTTTATGTTAATATCAATGCCATAAAAGACATTATCAGTTATACCAACTCCAGACTTCAGATTAAACTGAATCATTATAAGGAACAAGACGTTATTGTGGCAAGAGAGCGGGTAAAAGACTTTAAAAACTGGTTAGAATAAATCAAAGATATCTCCAATACCATCAAGAAGTTCGTCGGTACCAGAAAGAAGACCGTCCAAAAAATCACCATTCAGTAAAAAAATGTCGAGGAGTAAAAGCTCCTCTAAGCCGATACCTTCATATGTTTTAGACTTCTTTTTGGCCTCTTTTTGCCAATCTTCGTACTGTTGTTTTTGTTCAATAATAACAGGCTTATTCGTAGCTTCATAGGCTAGCATCTTATCATATTCGCGACGTTTATCTTCGTTTGATAAAATGTCGAAAGCTTCTACAAGTTGTTCAAACTTTTCTTTGGCTTCAGGTGATGGATTGTTGTCAGGGTGATAAATCGCAATCTCTTTTCTGAAGGCTTTTTTAATGGTTTCTAAATCGGTGGATTGGTCGATATTAAGCAACATGTAATAATTAGTAATCATAGCTAAAAATTATACCTATGTGTAATCAATTCTGTCGAAATGTTACAGTTGAGGTGTTATTTATTCAGAATGTGACTGTATTCTAATAGTCATTTCGAAATGAGTCCCGATAGCTATCGGGATCGGGACGATTGAGAAACCTTTAGGTTCGGCGAGGCTAAATCTTTAGGTTCGGCGATGCTCAATCTCATACGCTGTTTTTATGAGATGTCTCACACAAGGTTCGACATGACAACACTTGTCAAAACGCATAACCGATTACACTTTGTCGTTCTCAATCCTGTTGTCGTCAAATGCAGAGGGTAATAGTTTGGGGATAAACTTTACAAAAAGTGGCAACAGAATCATACCGCCAGGTAGCATAAAAATAGCCAAACTTGGAATGGATTTAAAGATATCCAGAAGTTGCGATTGAATCTTTTTCTGTTCTTCATTAGTCAAAGAACGTTGCGTGGACTGTGCTAAAAGCCACATCGCTTCCTTACTTTCAGAAAGCTCTTTGATCAATCGTTTGCTGTTGCGCTTAATGAGTTTAGAGACGACCTTACTGCTATTATCATAAAAACTTTGGGCTAAGTTCTTAGAGCGTAAAAATGCTACATCATCCTTATGCTTTGCATAAAAGCGGTTGATATCATCAACAGATTTTGTGATGTCGCTATGATGCAACTTTAAATCTGTTTTCAGGCGATTTAAAAACTCTCGTTCTTCCTTATCGATTACCTTATCACTCCATGAGGCCATACAGACCAAATCGATGAGGTATAATTTTTCTAGCGGTTCTGTAATAAATGAAATGGCATCATTGTAAGACGGCAATTCAGATTTTTTATGGCGAACCGAGTCCTCAAATAGTCGTATAAGATTAGTATCGTATATGGTTTTTTCAGATTTTACGTCAATGGCAGAGAAGATGATGGTTTCTAAAGCCGATTCAAGATTATTCACATAAGCCCTAATGTTGGTTTCGTCTTTTAAAAAGCGTTGATAGCCCAAAATATCTACAAATAATAAGGCATTGATCAAAAAATAATTGAAGGTTTTAGTGATAAAATTATCATCGATATTAATGCGTTTGTGAATCATTTTTTCCAACAAACTATCCGACGATTTATCACCAAATAATTCATCAAAAAAGGAACGTCTTTTATTGCTTATCGCTTTGTAAAATCTAATAAGGCTATCCGTAAGGTTTTCTTGGCACTTTTCATTTTCGTGAATAAAATAGTAGGTGACCAATAAATTGATCTTGCAACGTTCTTCATCCGTAAAATCAAAGGGTTTTGCAATGTCTAATATCACACTGACATTGCTTCCGTAAATGAATCCTGTTTGTTTTAGTCTATTGTAAAACTGCGAAGTTTCCATCTGAGCACAAGATGTTTCAGAAACCTCTACAAGTAGTTTTTTTATCCAGCCGCTAGCCGAAGGATTCATAGTTAGAAATTATACCATAAAGATAGACTTTATCTCTAAACTTTCAGTTAAATGTTTTTCTAAACTCTAAAGGCGACATCTCTGTTTTACTCTTAAACAATTTGGTAAAAGACGCTGGTTGCTCAAAACCAAGGTTATAGGCAATTTCGCTGATGGATAAGGTCGTTGTTGATAATTGTGTTTTTGCTTTTTCAATCAGTTTTTGATGGATGTGCTGTTGCGTGCTCATACCCGTTAAGGACTTTAGCATACTGCTCAAATAATTAGGTGATAAATTAAGGTTGTCTGCCACCCATTGTACGGTCGGTAAGCCTCTGTCGATTAAGGATTCATCTTTAAAATACCCTTTTAAAAGGGTTTCTAGATCGTTAAGGATTTTATGATTCACAATCTTTCGGGTAATGAATTGCCGTTCATAAAACCGTTCGGCATAATTGAGCAAAAGTTCAATTTGGGAGATGATGATATTTTGACTGAATTTATCGATGTTCGATTGGTATTCGCGTTGAATGTTTTGAAGTAAGTTGCCCATCATCATTTCCTCTTTTTCGGACAAAAACAAGGCTTCATTGATGCCATAACCGAAGAACTCATAGCGTTGCACTTTTTCGGCTAAAATGGTATTCCACATAAAATCTGGGTGAATCAATAGTAACCAACCCGAAGGGGTGTGGCCAACATTAGGATTGTTGCCTACGCTCAGCACTTGGTTGGGTGCAATAAAGGTCATGACGCCCTCATCGAAATCATATTCCTGTTGGCCGTAGAAAAATTTATAGGGAATATTGCGTTTAAGACCTATAACATAATAATCTTGCGTCCAGGTCATGTTGCTAATACCATCTATGTAGCGTACTTTAGAATAATCGACCAAGCTAATTAATGGATGTTCTGGCGCTGGCAATTGGGCCAGTTTATGGTAGTCACCTACTTTTTTTAAACGTGTGATGTGTTTCATGATATGTTATTGATATTTGTCACTTCGAGTATCCTGACTGTGATTACTGAGCTTGCCTGTGCTAAACGTGTCACATTGAGCGTGTCACATTGAGTGCAGTCGAAATGCAG
The DNA here is from genome assembly GCF_028282165.1 of Winogradskyella sp. Classification (GTDB taxonomy): domain Bacteria; phylum Bacteroidota; class Bacteroidia; order Flavobacteriales; family Flavobacteriaceae; genus Winogradskyella. The sequence goes on from NZ_JANQIM010000048.1 coordinate 69,094, forward strand.
TCGAAGCATCGAAGAGTAACGTCAGGATGTACCGAAAATAAGAAATTTAGTTGAACAAGACTTCTCGATACGTCCCAACGCTTCACGTTGGAACACTCGAAGTGACAGCAATTTAGTATTATTTTAAATTTAATAAAAAGAACAGAGATGTCTGAAAGGTATTCCCCTATGTCATTTCGAAATGAGTCCCGATAGCTATCGGGACGATTGAGAAATCTGTAGGTTCGGCGAAGCTAAATCTTTAAATTCTGTGACGCAAAGCCGTTAGACTTAGCGTAGCCAAATCGTATGATTCTTCTTTATGCTATTTTATGAGATGTCTCACTGCCTGCACTGAGCGTCGACGAAGTGTTCGACATGACTTCGTTTATCGGAAGTTACAGCAGCGAAAACTTTTCAGATATCCTTGTTCTTCATTAGCTTACACTAACATACCACCAGACACTTCTATACGTTGTCCATTGATCCAACCAGCATTATCCGAACATAAAAAGGCAACGACACCTCCTATGTCCTCAGCTTCGCCTACACGACCTAAAGCGGTGACACTGGCTATCATTTTAACCTTGTCTTCCTGTTTGTTGCTGCCACCTGCAAAATCAGTTGCAATGGCTCCTGGTGCTACTGTGTTGGCCGTGATTTTTCTGTCGCCTAGCTCTTTAGCCAAATAACGTGTAAAGACCTCAATGGCGCCTTTCATAACGGCATAAGCAGACATACCTGGCAAGCTAAAACGTGCCAAACCGCTCGAAATGTTAATGATACGACCACCAGTATTTAAAAACGGTAATGCGGCTTGTGTCATAAAGTACACACTTTTAAGATGCACGTTCATCATTTCATTAAACTGATCTTCCGTAGTATGCGCCACCATATTAAAAGTGCCAGTTCCTGCATTGTTGATCAAATAATCGAAGTTTGGGCTATCGTTTTTTTCTTTAAGATAGTTGGTTGCACTCTGCATAAACGCTTGTCCACTTTTGTGGTCGTTCCCATCGAAAGGAAAGGCTTTGGCATCTTGCCCCAAGGCCTTAATCTCACTGATGACGTCTTCTGCTTTTGTGGTATTACTGTAATACGAAAATATAATATCCACTCCTTCTCTGGCGAGGCTAATCGCCATGTCTTTGCCCAGTCCACGACTGCCTCCTGTAATAATTGCTGTTTTTGTATTCATGATTATAGTATTAAAGATTATGATACAAAGTTGCGATTAAAGCCGCGTTATGATTTTGCCAAATCTACGATTGTGTTGTTTGAATCTATGATGGCTCCAATTTTAGATAGGGTTTTTTCTAATATCGTATTTCTATAGCAAAACCCTCCGTGGATTGCATATTGTCCGATAGCTTACTGTCAGCAACACCAAGGAATAGAAATTGTGCACCTGCTGGTACCGTAATTTGAATTTGATTTTCGTCAATCCTAAAATCCTCAGGAATATCGGTAACTTGATCTTCTTCAAAGGTATTCTCAGTCACGTTGTCTGTACCAGCATCAATGGCATCCACAACTCTGTTGAGTTCGCTACTACCGAGTAATAAATTAGATGATGAAAACACACCAGCAGCACTATCCCTGGTACTTCCTGTTGGACTGTTAATATAAGTACCGATGGTCTTAAGACGTATGACATCACCTGGAGAAATGTTAAGTGAACTAAGATTAACGATAGCCGAATTTGTGGAGGTGTCCACATCATCGACTCTTAAAAATGTAGCTTGAGCGCCAATAGTAACGTTTTCAGTTAATAGCTGTGGATCATCGGATCCGTCGTCGTCATCGCTACAGGCTTGGACACTGAAAAGGATGAGTGCTAAAACGAATACATAATTAATTTGGGAGGGTTTTAGATTTTTTAATAACATAACAATGGATTATAAACGTTGATTTGGTTAATCATCGTAAAAATCTTGAAATGTCATCGGATATTTTATTTCTTTTTTTTCGTTCTCCTTTCGTCCAACAATGGTTTTGTGTATTGATTGTACAAGTCAAACAAGTATTCAATACGAGCGTTTTCATTAGTGAAAGCTTGTGGTCTATAGCATAAGTCAACTGCTTTATCCAAAGCTTGGTGAGCTTTTACCAATTTTGGTGGCATGGTCAATGGGTCATAAAGGTCTGCTAAACTACTTTCTGGAAATTTAGCTCTAACATCTAAAACCTTTTGTGCTTTTGTTTCTACCGCCTTTTTATTTTTATCACTTGGGTCTATGGGCCAAGGGTAATTGTTGTAAACCATTTCGTTTGAATATCTATAATCGCTCTTGATCCTACCACAAGTATATTTTACCCAAGTCATATGTATACCAGATTGAAGGATTCCAAATTCAAATAGATTAGCATTTGGAACTATACTGGTAGAATTATTTGCTATTTCGTCCTTTGTTTTGAATCCTAAAGGGATATATTTTCTTTGTTCACTTGAATGAAGAGGAATTAAAATGTAGTCATTATCTGGTTGTCTAATTTCACCGAAAAGCGTTGGGAAAGCTGCCAATTTTTGTGTTGCAGCACGTGTACTGTTTAATCGTAGATTCTTTACATTTTCAACACGCTTTTGTACCTCTTTTAAAACTCTTAATTCTGTTGGCTTTGCGTTAACTAGCCATAAACACCAACGTTTTTTACCATTTAAAAATTCGTGAGCACTAATTAGAGGTTTCATAAAAGGTTTTGCTTTGGGTTCTAACTTCAAAAATTCAATTTTTTCCTCATTTGTGAACAAAAAATTTCCACCATCATTAGGCATACTCCCAAACGAAATATTAGAAACATTACAAATAGGTTTTCTTCGTTTTAGAATTACCAAATCGTTAGCCTCAACCAAATATGGATTTATATTTTTAACCTTTTTTTCTTGTGGTTCACCTTTAATATCGTCATATACAAATAGGCTTTTGCTTTTAGTATCAAAATTTGCGAAGCCAATAATAACACAATGTACTGCTGCTTTTCCTCTTGCCTCATTAGTCCAGCTAAAGGTGGTGTGTGCGAAATGTATTTTTACATTATATTTATTTAATAATTCATTCCACAGAATACCCGTTTGTTCACCTTGTGTTATAGAATTTGTAGACACAAAACCAGCCTTTATTTGTGTGCCTTTAATATATTGAGATGCAAGCATATACCAAGCAGCAACATAATCTAAAATCCCTGCACCTTTTACATTGCCAAAGACTAACTTCATATCTTCTTTTTGCTCTTTGGTTTGCAAAGATTTACCATAAAAAGGCGGATTACCTATGATGTAGGATAGTTCGGTTTTTGATACTATATCTTCCCAGTTGTTACGCAAAGCATTACCATGTACTATTTTAGCAGCTTTTTTTAGTGGCAAGCGTATAAAGTATTGCCCAAACTCTTCTGACACACGCATATTCATTTGGTGGTCGATTAACCACATGGCAACTTCAGCAATTTTTGCCGCAAACTCATCATATTCTATCCCATAAAACTGATCTACATCTAACCAAAGTATTGAGGAAACATCTAAAACCTGTTCGCCTTTTTTAAAAAGTTCGCGTAAAATGTCAATTTCTAGTAATCTTAATTCCCTATAGGTAATGATTAAGAAATTTCCACTACCACAAGCTGGGTCAAGGAATTTTAATTTTGAAAGTTTGTAATGAAATTCTTTGAGTTTTTTTGAGCTAGATTTTACTTTTTCAAATTCTTTTCTTAGTTCATCAAGAAAGAGCGGTTTTATAAGTTTGAAGATGTTTTTTTCGGATGTGTAATGCGCTCCAAGGTTTCGTCTCTCTTCTGGATTCATTACACTTTGAAAAAGCGAACCAAAAATTGCAGGTGATATTTTACCCCAATCTAAACCAGATGCTTCTAATAAAATACTTCGCATTTTAGAATTGAACGCAGCAATTGGTAGTATTTCTTCAAATAACTTTCCGTTGACAAAGGGAAATTCATTTAAATCCTCATCTAAGTTTTTAAGTCGCTTTTCTTTAGGTGTATTAAGAACTTGAAAGAATTGAGCCATTAGCGCACCTAAGTCACTCCCATCTTCTTTTGTTTTTAGCTCAATAAATTCTTTAAAGGTATTACGTTCAAAAATACTTGTATCATCAGCAAACAGAATAAAGAGCAAGCGCACTAAATAAACTTCTAAATAAGTCCCTTCATAACCAAACTCTTCAAGTTGATCGTGAAGTTTTCCCATCAACTCTGCTGCTTTTATATTTACAGGGTCTTCTTCTTCAAAAGTTCTTTTTTGGTAACCTGCTATAAAACCAAAGAGTTTTACATTTTTGTAAAGCTCTGAAACAGGAAACTCATGCTCTGACCATTCATCAAGATCATAAAGTTTGATTCTGGCGAAGTCAGAAACTAATATGTATTTGGGTAATTCGTGTTCTTCAATTCCAGGAAAATAGTCTGTAGCTTGTTCAAAAGCTTTATCTAAGCTTCTGCCTTTGGATTTATGTTCAACGAGCAAAGTACCTTTCCAAAATAAGTCTATGAACCCCTGATTTCCACCTAATTTTTTTACGGGTTCTTCAAATGTAGCAACGCGTCTTCTTGATATTCCAAAAACATTAAAAAAATCATTCCAGAAGCTATCTTTTTCAGCACGTTCTTTTGTTTCATTTGCCCATTCGTTTGAGAACTTTAAAGCTCTGTCCTTTATCTCATTCCAGCTTAATGCCATGTAAGTTTTTTATTTTCAATTTATATTTTTCCAGATAGACACAAAAATGAAACAAAACATTATGATAATCCTACTGTATTTTATTCTCTAAATATAACTCTAATTAAGTATTAATTACCATACGTAGAACTACGTATTTTTATGAAAACTATGATGTAGTATTAACAGTACCAAGTCTATAACTTAACTGTTTTCCCAGTTTTAGCACTTTTTTTGGCAGCCTCTAAAATTTCAACAACTAACATGTTATTTTCTAATGAGTTTAAGTCATAGGCTTTAAGTTGTATGTCATTGTTTACCACAGCAGCTAAAAAGGCGAAAGGATCATCAAAAGGGGCTTTGCGTTCTTCTAAGGTCGTTGTATCTTCTTTAAAGCCATCATAGCCTTCTGAAATACGTACCCGAAGATCATGTCTATTATCGGCATAAATTACACCATCTTCCCCATAAATTTCCATGTCCTTTCTTCCGATAGGCCAATTCCAAGATCCTTGTATGACTGCTACAGTGTTGTCATATTGCAACAAGATAATGGATTCATCATTCACTTTTGGATTGTTTTCTGGTTGTAATTGTTGTGAAATTGCAGTGACACTATTTGGGCGTTTCCCGTCCATAAACCAGGTTAAAATATTAACGCCATAACATCCAAAATCGACTTCGGCACCACCACCATTTTGAATTGGGTCTGTGAGCCACTCTAAGAACTCTTCATTAACACCAATTCTTTTTGGGCCTTTGTGCCCATCATGCACCATGATTTTTTTAATAGCACCTATGGCTTTCTCATTTTTCGCCAACTCATAGGCTTTATGTGTCGTTGGATACCAAGTCGTTTCGTAATTAGTGAGTAAGTGAATGTTATGTTTTTTTGCTAAGTCTTGCATTTTTAGTGCATGTTCCATACTTACAGCCAATGGTTTCTCTACCATCACATGTATACCATGAGGTGCAGCAGCTTCAACGACTTCTAAATGCTGGTAGATGGTTCCGAAAGCAGTAACCGCTTCTGGTTTGACTTTATTTAACATGTCTTCCATAGACGTGTATACTAAATCCATCGAAAAATTATACTGTTTTGCATAACGCTTGGCGAGTTCTTTATTAGGTTCTACAATACCAACAATTTCTATGTCGCCTCGTGGTTCACTGCCAAAGATCCAATGTACATGCGTATGAGTTAAACCAATGATGCCAACTTTTAAGGGAGCTTCTTGCGCATTCATATTATTAAAGCTTAATAGGGCAAGACTAATACATAGTATATTATACTTAAGCATATTTTCTAATAATTATAAGATTATCGACTACTTTAATAATTCATAAAAGCCATACATTGTATTAAAGATGCAATGCTTATTTTTTAGTTCTTGAAACGATTTGCTTCCCAAAAATCGCAGCTATCCCTGCGGCTACACCACCAATGATGCCTGTCACCAGCATTAAGAGATAGGGGTTGCCACCTAAAGGTAGAAGCACGGCAATTTTTTTAGCGAGTGTAAAATCGTTGCCACTACTTAAGAAAAAACTAAAACCTGCCCAAAATACCAATATGGCCAAAAAAGGGATAAAAAAGACGGCCGCTCTTTTTAAGGGAATAAACAAAGCTGTGGCCAACGCTGCGGTCATAATGGACCACCAAGGCAGTACAAAGGATAAAACGGCTGCTAAAATAATCGTCGCGAAAAAGTTGGTAATATTCTTAGTCATTGGTCGCTGGTGTTAAGGTTTGTGTACCAATAATTGCATCTGTGGCTGTATTGGACTGTAAAAAGTTAAGGTCGTAGTAGTTGCCTGCCGCCCAATCGTCAATAAAATTGTCATAATACTGGCTGCCAGGATTTCCAGATTGGCCACCTGGATAAATACCAATGGCGGTTGGTGGTGAAGTCATCTCTACAATCATACGCCATGATGGTCCGTGGTTTTCAGAAGCGGCATTCACAGTATTACGGTCACCGCCAATAGGAATGTCAAAACGTGAAAAGGCAGGTAAGGCTTGTAACAAATGACCAGCATAAGTGGCTTTGTAGGTTAACCAGGTATAGTCGCCTTTTTCTTCCTTGATTTCCATCAGTCGTTCTGCGGCTTCTTTAAAGGCTAATAAAAACAAATCCTTAGCCGTTTCAGTGGTGTCCTCAGTGTCCATAATATCCATAAATTCGTGATCGCCATGGTTTTTTAAGAGGTAAATGGTCTGATAGGTTGTGGGTGAATCCATGGCCGTATCTTCCACATCAAACTCGTCCCAAGTCAGGTTATACAATTTACCGTACCATTGTCTCCAAATGCTTGGCCCAACTTCATCAATATCGTTATTGAAGTTCCATGTTTTGATTTCCTCGTAAATCCTTCTTTCCGCTTCAGAAAGGGAAGAAGCATCCATATGTTCCAACATATAAGGTACGAGTTCAGCAGCTTTCAAATTGTAAGTATTGTTATGTAAATCCTTAAAATCCTGTACGCTAAAGCTATCCTTGGAATTAAAGAAGTCGTTAATCACACGGTTGCGGTAGGTTTCATACCCATCGTTAAATACATAGAAGGGATAATTTTCATCTACTGGATGTTGGTTGGCAGAACTAACGAATCCACGTTCTGGATTTTTGGTGTGTGCGTTAAATTGTTGCGGAATATAGGATTGCCAATCATTTTCAGGATTACTTCCATCCATTAAAAATTTCCCTTGGCCTTCCCATTTATTGGCAAATTTTCCTTGTATCCAAAGGGCAATATCACCTTCAGTGGAAGCAAATACAAAATTCTGTGCTGGCGCATTCCAGTATTTTAAGGCATTGACGTAATCATCGTAATTTTTGGCCTTGTTGAGTTCAATAAACGTACGTTGGTTATTGCCGCCTTCGTGACCTATCCATTTCATGGCATAGCCCGCTAATTCTTCATCTGATTTAAAATTTTTATCATAGACCACAGGACCATGATGTGTGTATAACACGGAGTCTTTATAGCTTTCCTTGCCTCTTATTTTAATGTCTTCAACTCTTAGGGTGATGTCTTTCCAACCACCATCGTAGTTGTATTGCGTGCGGTCGTCATTGAATTCTACTTTGTACCAATCAATCACATCTCGCGTAGCATTGGTTTCTCCCCAAGCGATGTATTGGTTAAAGCCCGAAATCACACTCAAAGCTCCTGGAATGGTAGCGCCAAAGGCATTGTGCTCTGGTGTGCTGAGTTGCATCACAAACCAAATGGCTGGCAAATTCAAACCTAAATGTGGATCATTGGCCAAAATCGGATTTCCGGTCGCAGATTTTGTTCCTGATACGGCCCAATTGTTACTACCATTATCAGGATTTGGTTTTTCGATGGTTTCTGCTATGGTATCTAATATTGCTACTTTGCTAGCTGGCGATTCGGTTTGTGGAACATCGATAAAGCTCCAATCGGTGTCCTTTGGAATCACAGGATCGGTACTATCGAAGAAATCTGGAAACAACAGATCAAAATTCTCTTGACCAATAAGTCGCAGCACATTGGTATACTCTAAATCGTCATCACCTCCAGCAAGCATTTTGGTCATGTACATGAGCAGTAAGGCCGTTTTTTTGGGCGACCAAGCTTCAGGTGTATAGTCCAATAGTTTATATTCTACAGGATAATCTTTAGGGTCGAGTTGGTCGATATACGCATTGACACCATCGGCATAATCCTGAACATAGCTCAAGGTTTCGGTATCGTACTGTTCCATATATTTAATGGCTTGTTCGGCACCATAACCCATACCACGTCTACGCTCAGTGCGGTCATAATTTAATGCACCTTCACCAAAGATTTCCGAGAGCCGTCCTGCGGCAGCATGTGTTTGAAATTCCAATTGCCATAAACGATGCTTGGCGGTTAGGTAGCCTTGAGCTTTATACAAGTCATGCTCGTTTTGGGCAAAGACATGTGGAATCATGTATTCGTCGTAGTGCACTGTAACCTTATCTTTTAGACCAGGAATAGCTATGGTTCCGGTTATAGTTTCATCGGTTTCATTTTGCCATATGCCAGATAGTGGATTTAAAAATTTTCCTAAAGGTGGAATAGAGCCGAGTTTGGTGTTTAAGACGAAAAAAATGCCGATGGTGAGTACAAAGGAGAGGAGGAGTTTTGCGTATTTCATTAAGTGTGATGGTTATTTGCACTTAAAAATACCAAATATTATTCTAACCTAATAGTGTCAATGAGCAGTTTGAAACTTTCTTTTTTCTTGTTACCTATTAGAAAAGCTATTTCTTCCATTTGATCACCCTTAAAATTGGGTATATCGAGACGATAACCTCTAAAAGACGCATACATCGCATTAAACGGAATTTCTACAGTTTGCCAGTCACCGGTGGTTTCAAATTTATAGATGTAAGAATAGCGATTATAGCGATTGTCTTTTACCCTAAATTGATAGATTTTGCCATCGCCTTTTAGTCGCAATTTGAATTTAGAATATTTAGAAGAATTTACTGTTTCAAAATCATAACGCAAGGATGAAAAGCCGCCGTTGTTTTCTAGAGATACATTTCCTGTATACTCGCCGTGGCCATCCGAATTGATTTTAAAATGACCATCAGATCGTCCGCCCATAACCACATCATCTAAAATTCTCCAATTATCAATATTACTGTCGGCGTTAAATTGAAATATGGTCATGGATTGTAGGAATATAGTAATCAATAAAAAAATGGATTTCATCATGGCTTTCTGTAAAGATACGATGTGCTCGAAGCATGGTTTTTAGATTTTTGAAAACTTTAGCAGTTCGATGTTTATCGAAGTACTAATTTTTTTACAAGGTCTTTACCAATGGATTCGTTAAGCATACTAATGATTTTCTCAGTACCATAGCTTAATTCTTCTCGTAAGACACTAGAGCTTAATTGTACGTAGAGGGTTTCGTGCTTTAGTTCAATAGCTGTGGTGTAGTTGTTAACGCCATTGCCCATGAGATTTGCCCATGCTTCGCGCACGTTGACTTTGTCTAAACCAGCTTGTAAATTATTCGTTTCAACAAACTCCTTGAGAATCTCTTCAATGGGTCGATTATCATTGTTACGCTTTGTCATGCTTTGTTTCCCTTAGGGGTGGCAATTTTTACTCAATATACAAAGGTCGGTAATTTGGAGGACTTTGGTTATAACAAAAGGAGAAAGTTTGTTTGGAACTGTTAGAATACTCGAAGTGACACCATTATTTGCTGTTACTTTGGTTTCTATAAATTCTTCAGAGCATTTGTCATTTCGAAATGAGTCCCGGTAGCTATCGGGATGATTGAGAAACCTTTAGGTTCAGCGATGCTAAATCTCAGTTTCTGCGCAGCCAAACCTTACTAAAGATATGTTTAATTCTGATTATTAAAGTCTTAAATGACCAAAATACAATGAGATGTCTCACATAAGGTTTGACATGACACTGTTCTTAAAAAAGAATTTCATTCTAGGTTTAATTCAATAGGCGTATACCGTTTGTACACATAAATGTTTTTATCCTGATTACTCACCTTGAGATGTGTTGCTGAAGCTTCTAAAATGGTTTCTTTCCATGTAGTATATGGCGTTGTGTAATATACGTTTAAGCTGTCATTTTCGATTTTCAAAACGAGCGATTCTGCATCGTCTGTAGTGAAGTAAGTGTCATTGATGCCAGGTTTTAGTTTTTTTCTAAACCCTTGTAAACTATCATTAATACTGATGTAATCTATGGTTTCGTTAAATCGATATTGTTTTTTGGTACCGTTGGCTAAAGTGACTTCTTCAATCTCCCAATAGCCTTCTAGATGTTGTATAAATGTTTCAGGGTTTTGAGAACAGCTACTCAAAAACAATAAAGAAATCAATAATATTACTTTGTAACAATTTATGAGATTGTCACAGCAGACGGATAGCGTCTGCTTCGCAATGAGATTTCGAGCTTTATTATAGGTAGACATTATAGTTTGAAGAGTTTATAGGATTGGTGAATTTGTTTTACCACATTTTCGGTTCTGTCGGCATGTGTATCGCTTATAAAAATCTGTCCAAAGTGTGAATCATCTACTAGGCTAATAATTTGTGCTACGCGATTTTCGTCGAGCTTATCAAAAATGTCATCTAGCAGCAAAATAGGAGAGACACCACTTTGTTGTTTTATAAAATCGAATTGTGCTAATTTTAAGGCTATTAAAAAGGATTTCTGTTGCCCTTGGCTGCCGAATTTCTTGATTGGAAAATCATCAATTAGAAATATAAGGTCATCTTTGTGAGTACCAACGCTGGTGTACTGTAGCGCTTTATCTTTATTGAGATTTGCTTGTAAAAGATCGATTAAATCACCATTGAATAAATCACTTTTGTACTTTAAATCGATGACTTCCTTGCTCTGGCTAATGGCTTCGTAACGTTCCTTAAAAATCGGGATAAAAATTTTCAAGAATTCATCACGCTTTTTAAAAATGTCCTTACTGTACGTATCGAGTTGTTCGTTATAGATGCCCAAGGTATCTGCATTAAAAGTGTTATTTAGCGCAAAGTATTTGAGTAAAGCGTTGCGTTGTGATAATACTTTGTTGTAAGCGATAACATTGATAAGGTAGTTTTTATCGCTTTGGGAAATAACGCTATCAATAAATTTTCGGCGTGTATCACTGCCCTCAATAATGAGGTCGCGATCTGCTGGTGAGATTATGACCAAAGGTATAAAGCCAATGTGATCACTAAATTTTTCATAGGCTTTTCCATTACGTTTGATGATTTTTTTCTGCCCACGTTTAAGCGACACTATAATTTTTTCCGGGCGTTCGTTCTTGGTAAAATGACCGTCAATAACAAAAAAATCAGTACCATGTTTTATGTTCTGAAGGGCGATAGGATTAAAATAGCTTTTACCAAAGGCTAAATGGTAAATAGCATCGAGCGCATTGGTTTTTCCGATGCCATTAGCGCCAACAAAACAGTTGATTTTGGTGTCGAAATCGAAAACCTGACTTTCAAAATTTTTGTAATTAACTAAAGATAATGTGTTTAGAATCATAAAAGATGATGTCTATTCCCAGAGTTTAGAGCAGTTTTCATGCTATTAATAATCACGCAAATTATTGAAAAATAACAAATAAATCGGCTTACATCATTTCTATTTTAAATTTGTATGAAGAAAAAGCAGATATTTTTTTCTTTAGACGAAAAAGAATGCGAAAGTATAGCAATGCTAAGGTTTATAGTTATTTTGAAGTATAAAGGAAAAAGAGCGATTTTTGGGCGTGTAATTTTAGGGTAGATATGATGTTATTCCCAATAAAAATTTTATTTTTGCGCACGCATTAATCCGCCTTCGCTCCAGCTGCGGCAGATGAGAAGATAGGGTTAAGATATCGACGTTAAGCGTCTGTATATAAGTTAATTCAAATCATTGCCTTAAATATTTGATATTGAGGTTAGTATATTTAGACAAGATATGGCAACATATAAGAAGAGAGGCTATAAACCAAAAACTAAAAAGGAAAAGGAAGACATTGTAGAGGAGAACTCAGCAACGGCAGAGGTATTTAATACTTTGGATGAAGGCGCTTCCAAGACGGAAGAGTGGTTTGTTAAAAACCAAAATATTATTATTGGTGCTATAGCGGTAATTGCCCTTGTAGTTTTAGGTTACTTAGGTTACAACAGATTTATTGCAGAGCCGCAACAAAAAGAGGCTATGAATGAAATGTACCAGGCTAAGAAGTATTTTGAAGATGCCGCCAATGGTATTTCTTCAGATTCATTGTACACTATGGCATTAAATGGTGGTGAAGGCAAATATGGCATGCTGGATATTATTGATCAATATGGTGGTACCCAAGCTGCTAATTTAGCTAACTATTATGCTGGAATAGCCTATTTAAATCTTAAGGACTATCAAAACGCAATCACTTATTTGAGTGATTTTACAAGCGATGATAAAATGTTGGGGCCAATCGCAAAAGGCGGAATTGGTGATGCTTTCGTTCAATTAGAGCAGCCAACTGAAGCTTTGGAATATTACGAAAAAGCATTTAAAGCCAATGTTAATAGCTTTACGACTCCTATGTATCTTTTAAAAGCGGCAAAAGTGGCCATAGATCTTGGAGAAAATGCTAAAGCCTTAGATTACCTCAACCGCATTAAGTCTGAATTTGATGATTCAACTGAGGCGAGTCAAGTTGATGTACTCATCGGAAAAGTAGAAGCAAGCTTATAGAACATGGCTACTGCAAATCATAATTTATCGAACTACGATAAAGCCACAATCCCAAACGCGAAAGATTTTCGGTTTGGGATTGTTGTTTCAGAATGGAATACAACCATTACCGAGGGGCTTTGGCAAGGCGCTTTCGATGCTTTGATTGATTGCGGCGCTTTAAAAGAAAATATTGTACGTTGGAATGTTCCAGGAACTTTCGAATTGACGTATGGAGCAGCCAGAATGTCTAAAAGTATTTATGCCGACTCTGGCATGTTAGATGCCATTATTGTTATTGGTTGCGTGATACAGGGCGAAACGAAACACTTCGATTTTGTGTGTGAGGGTGTTACGCAAGGCATTAAAGATTTAAATCTTAAAGGTGATATTCCAGTTATCTTTTGTGTGTTAACGGACAACAATATGCAGCAGTCCATAGAGCGTTCTGGCGGTAAGCATGGTAACAAAGGCACCGAAGCCGCTATTGCCGCTATAAAAATGGCACAACTACGGAAAGATACTAAGTAGTTAGTAAATAGTGGTTAGCTATCAGCGTATTTTATTTTTACCCAACACCCAACACCCAAGCTTGGCATCCTTTTTGTTGATAATTTTAAGGAATCCTTAGGCAATTTTTCTTAGTATTTTAAGTACATTTGAGTTAATCAAGTATTTAATAACAAGAGCACTTGTTTAATCAACGAAAAAATAAACGGTTTAGTTATAAGCCTCGTTTTCAGGATTCTGAAGAAGTAAAGTCGAAAGGCAACTTGGAGCATAAGTGGAGTGAGATTAAGGGAAATACCAAGCGAAGAGGAAGTAGATTGTTTTCGTTACCAGCCTTAATTATTATGCTTATAGCTCTTTTTGTTTTAATGTATATTCTTGATGGCTATATAAAATAAGGACATTATGGGTTTAATGAAATTGAAGAAAAATAGAAAATATAATTATAAACCTCGCTATTACAAAGGTGAAGGAAGTCCTTATGAATTAAAGCATAAGTTTGACAAATACAGAAAGACTATTAATCCACCAAAAGGTATAAAGGGAAAATTGAATGCGGCATTAGATGAGTATCAGAATGACAGAGATGATACAGTTAATAGACGTGTTTTTATTATAGCTGGAATTTTAATTTTACTGTTTCTGTTTTTAATTGGTTTCGACTTGTCTATTTTCCTCCCTCAAAGCTAATGACAGATATCATTCAACTTTTACCAGACCATGTTGCTAACCAAATCGCAGCGGGTGAAGTGGTACAGCGACCTGCTTCTGTAGTTAAAGAACTTTTAGAGAATGCCATTGATGCCGAAGCAACCGAAATAAAGCTCATTATAAAAGATGCTGGTAAAACGCTTGTTCAAGTGATTGACAATGGTAAGGGGATGAGTGTCACCGATGCACGTTTAAGCTTTGAACGTCATGCCACGTCCAAAATAAAATCGGCCGAAGATTTATTTCAACTCAATACCAAAGGTTTCAGGGGAGAAGCCCTAGCTAGTATTGCCGCTATAGCTCATGTAGAATTAAAGACCAAACGACCAGAAGATGAATTGGGCACTGCTATAGAAATTGAAGGAAGTCAAGTAAAATCACAAGATGTGTCCGTAACGCCTACAGGAACGTCGGTTGCTGTGAAGAATTTATTTTTCAATATTCCTGCAAGACGTAATTTTTTAAAATCCGATACGGTGGAATTACGTCATATCACTGATGAATTTCATCGCGTGGCCTTGGCACATCCTAATATCGCTTTTGTGTTTTATCATAATGGCGGTGAATTATTTCACCTTCAACAAGAAAACTACAGACAGCGTGTGGTACATATTTTTGGAAGTAGAACCAACGAAAAACTGGTTCCGGTCGAAGAAGAAACTGAAGTGTTGAAAATTTCGGGATTTGTAGGTAAACCCGAATATTCGAAGAAAACCAGATCAGAACAGTTCTTTTTTGTCAATCAGCGTTTTATAAAAAGTCCATATCTCAATCATGCCATTAGTGCAGCTTTTGAAGGCTTATTAAAAACGGGTTACCATCCTAGTTATTTTTTGAATTTAACTGTTGATCCAAAAACCATTGACATCAATATTCATCCCACCAAAACGGAAATTAAATTCGACGATGAGCATACCTTGTATGCTATTTTGCGTTCGGCAGTGAAGCATAGTTTAGGGCAGTTTAATATCGCACCAGTTTTGGATTTCGAACATCAAAGTAGTCTAAATACGCCTTATAGTTATAAAGATAAAGCTGGTAAAGCACCCACTATTGAAGTCGATAGAAGCTTTAACCCGTTCGCGGATGATACTGAAAATCCAAAAAAAACAACATCTTCTGGCCATACCCATTTTAAAAAGGCTCCAGTGGCAAACTGGGAGAGTCTGTATGTAGGGTTGGAATCTAGAGAGAATAATCCTGATGATGAATTTAGTGCAGTAAGCTTTGAAAGTGACCCAAAAACCGAGTCTATTTTTAGTGGTGATGCTGTGGAAGCTAATAAAACAACCTTTCAACTCCAACAGAAATATATCGTCAGTACCCTAAAATCTGGAATGTTGATTATCAATCAAAACAGAGCACACCAGCGTGTATTGTACGAAAATTTTCTAAAACACGTTACCATTAAGGAAGCCACAAGTCAACAATTATTGTTTCCCTTACAATTGCATTTTACACCAAACGAAAGTAAAATCATTAAGGATTTAAAAACAAATTTAGAGCATACGGGATTTGCGTTTTCGGAACTGTCAGAAACAGACATTACGATAACAGGAGTACCAGTAGGGGTTCCAGAAAGTGAGGTGTCTTCTATTTTTGGGCAATTAATCAGTGATGTTGAGAATGATGTACCCGACACAAATTTTAGCGCTGCTGATTTATTGGCAAAGTCTATGGCAAAGAGCTTGGCTATAAAAAGCGGACAAGCACTAAATCATACAGAGCAAGAGCATTTGGTGAATAGCTTATTTGCATGTAAGGAACCCAATATGTCACCAACCAACAAACCAACGTTTATAACAATGTCAGTAGATGATATTGAAAAGAAATTTATGTAGTTTATGAGACCAGGAATTACGGATGCGGTGAAGCATTTATTGATTATTAATGTTATCATGTTTATTGGGACAATGGCCATTGGTAATGGTCAATCCTTTTATGAGTGGTTTGCCTTATATTTCCCAAAAAATCCCATGTTTCAACCATGGCAGGTTTTAACACATATGTTTATGCATGGTGGTTTTGCACATATTCTGTTTAATATGTTTGCGCTGTGGATGTTTGGGACTGCTGTAGAGCAAATTTTTGGTACAAGGAAGTTCGTTGTTTTTTACATACTCTCTGGTTTTGGTGCAGCAATTATTCAGGTTGCATTTTTATACTTTCAGTATAATACTGGTTTAGGTGCATTAATAGAGTCGGGTTATTCCCAAACAGATATAGTTAGTATTCTCAATGAAGGCCAGTATGATAAGCGATGGGTTCCCATTTTAGGAGACAAGTTCAATGGTTTTGTAAGCGCTTTTAATTCTACCATGGTTGGTGCGTCAGGTGCTATTATGGGAGTTTTGGTGGCTTTTGGCATGTTATTTCCGGAGTCTAAATTGATGTTAATTTTCTTGCCAATTCCTATAAAGGCAAAATATTTTATTCCGGCTATTATTGCTTTAGATTTGTTTTCTGCATTATCGGGTCAATCCATTTTTAGCCCGAGCAATACGGCTTATATGGCGCATGTTGGTGGTGCATTAACAGGATTCTTATTGATGTATTTTTGGAAGAAAAATGAAAAAGATAAATATCGTTGGAATTAAACATGAATACATTTCAAAGTTTAAAATACAGGTATAACAATTTAGATGTTTTTGGTAAAATCATTACCATTAATATTGTTGTTTTTATTATCGATGTTTTACTTACCAGTCTTTTTAGATTAAATGTTGTAAAGTATTTTGTAATACCCTCTGGTTTTGGTGATTTTATTTTACAGCCGTGGTCTCTTATTACCTATGGATTTTTGCATTCGGGCATTTGGCATCTACTGTTCAATATGCTCTTTCTGTTCTACCTTTCAAGGACGGCTTCTAATCTCTTTAGAACCAAAATGGTATTAAATATATATTTTCTAGGTATTATCTTTGGCGCTCTTGCTTATTTGGCCGTTTCTAATATTTTACCGACGAATTTATTTGGTACCAAAAATGGTATTATGGTTGGTGCTTCGGCAGGTGTTAGTGCCTTATTGATGTTTATAGCCATTTATATGCCAGATTCCCAGATTAGGTTGTTTAATACCTTTAATGTAAAATGGATGCATATCGCGATCTTTTTTGTGGCCATGGATGTTTTAAGGTTAACAATGGGTATTAATCAAGGCGGATATATAGCACATATTGGAGGCTATCTGTTGGGTTACTATTACGCTGCTAACTTAAAAAAAGGAAAAGATATCGGAACAGGTTTTGAACGTTTAATGGATGCCTTTATGGGTTGGTTTAAACCAAAATCAAACTTAAAAACCGTTCACAGGAAGCCCTCATCCAAAACAGTAAAGCATAAGACCACATCTGATGCTAGTGATAAACAAAAAAAGATTGATGCTATCTTAGATAAAATCAGTAAAAGTGGTTATGACAGTCTTACTGCCAAAGAAAAGAAATTTCTCTTTGAGGCTAGTAAGGACGATTAATAGTAACATGAAGACATTAAAGTTCTTTGGTAAATTGGTGTTTATTGTCAATTCATTGGCGGCATTCTTGCTATTGATTTCTTACCTCTTGCCTTATGCGCCGCCCAAAAGTTTTGCAACGTTATCTGTTTTGAGTTTAGGTGTACCT
>NZ_JANQIM010000002.1 GCF_028282165.1 Winogradskyella sp.
TAAGCGATCTCCATCCTTGTATAACATAAGATTAAAAATCGCTTTATACCCTTCTCGTGTTTTTACCATGGGATACCTTAAGTCTTTGTGCAGATAGTCACCATTATCTAACGACTCAATATTGTAGTAGTCGTTACTAAACCAGGCCAAACCCTTTAGATCATTAAAATCATCCTTGCTTAGATCTCGTATTTTGGGAATCGTTTTCCAGTCAGAAAATTTATCGGTAGTATCGAATAGTGAATAAAACCCTATATGATATGCCTCATTAGATTCAGCAATACCATACCAAAGAATATTATTCAGAATTGCTGGTTGCGTGCTAAATCTAGAATGATTTATCCCTTTATCTATAAGTGTTTTTTCGAAAACAGAATCAATATAACTTTTGTTTAAAATTGTAAATAACATGTATGTAGAGCTAATTCCAATTCCTATTTTTAACCAAAACCGCCTTCGGATTTTTGTTCTATTATAAAACATTAAAATGATGATGCAAATAAGAAATGGAACCGTATACAATGGATCGGCAACAGCAATACTATTGAAGGCTACCCTATAATCTGAAAACGGCGCAAAAAGTTGGGTCCCGTAAGGCGTAAAGCTATCGAGAATCACATGAGTAAACAAAGACCAAAAAAACAGTTTTATCCAGTCACTTCGGAATGTTGTGTTAAGACGTTTACCCGTATTGTAGAGTTTGTGAGTCAGCCACCCGAATAAAAACGCACCCAAAACAGAAAACAAAATTGAGTGCATAAATCCTCTATGGAACAGCATAGCATCAATTTCATTGTTATAAAGCAAAGCACCAACAAAAGTATCCAAGTCAGGAATAGTACCACCAACAGCACCAAACAATAGGGCTTTATTACCAATTTTTTTACCGAGAACTGCCTCTCCACAGGCAGCACCTAAAACAATTTGAGTTAACGAATCCATTACTGAGAACAAATGTACGTAACTCTATGTATTTGCAAATCGCTTAACAAAATCGTAACATTACAAAACTAAACTGAACTGAGATGCAAGACGACGACTTATCTGAAATTAAAGTAGAGGACCAGAAAATTATAGACAACAAAGAGCTTAATATTTTTGAAGCTTTGGTACCTGTTGTTATATTAATGGGTCTTCTAGCCTACAATATCTTTTTTGCCAATGGTGAAATGTTAGGTGCTTACTCTAATCAATACATACTATTGATGGGAGGGTTTGTGGCATTTATTGGAGGTATGCTTAATAAAGTCTCTCCATTAATTATGATTCAGGAAGTTTGGGAAAATATCAAAAGTGTATTTGTACCAATAATGATTCTATTTTTGGTTGGCGCATTAGCTGGCACATGGCTTATTAGTGGTGTAATTCCAGCAATGGTTTACTTTGGCTTGCAAGTGTTGAGCCCAGAAATCTTTTTGCCGGCGTCAATAGTAATTGCTGCTATTATTTCTATCGCCACCGGAAGCTCGTGGACAACATCAGCTACTGTTGGCATTGCTTTAGTTGGAATCGGTACTGCACTAGGAATTAATCCTGGCATGATTGCAGGAGCAGTTATTTCAGGTGCTTATTTTGGAGATAAAATGTCTCCTTTAAGCGATACGACTAATTTGGCACCCGCCATGGCAGGAACTGATTTGTTTACACATATTAGGTATATGACGTTCACTACAGTTCCTACAATAGTGATCACATTAATTGTATTTAGTATCATAAGTGCTACTATAGAGCCAACTGGTACAGCAGATATTAGCAATCTATTAGCTTCAATCGATAAAACATTTAACATTACGGCATGGCTATTTTTAGTTCCTGCCGCCGTAATTGCATTAATATTGTTTAAAGCCAAACCTTTGGTTGCTTTAGCATCAGGAGTGATTTTAGCTGGGATATTTGCAGTGATTTTTCAACCCGAAGTGCTTAAGAACCTTTCGGATTCCAATTTTTCTGCTATTGCGAATTCAATACTTACGGATACAGCAATTGCAACAGATAATGAAAAGTTAAATGATTTGTTTAGCTCTGGAGGTATGAAAGGCATGCTTTGGACTATTTTTCTTATCCTCTGTGCCATGGTATTCGGTGGCATTATGGATGGCATTGGCGCTTTAGCACGAATTACCAAGTCTTTATTATCCATTGCTACAACGGTATTTGGTTTATTTGCAAGTACAGTTATAAGTTGTTTGGGGCTTAATGCTATTGCCTCAGATCAATATTTAGCCATTGTTATTCCTGGTAAAATGTTTAAAAATGCCTTTGAAGACAAAGGTTTGGCACCTGAAAATCTAAGTAGAACTTTAGAGGATTCTGGTACAGTGACTTCTGTCTTAATCCCTTGGAATACCTGCGGAGCATACCAAAGCGGCGTCTTAGGAGTTGGTGTTGGTGAGTATTTATTTTATGCCATTTTTAATTGGCTAAGTCCTTTTACAACACTGATATTTGCCGCATTTAAGATTAAGATAAGACAGTTGAGCGGAAAACTCGCTTAATCTATTTTAGCAAATTCTGTATATCTATAAAGGATTTCTCAGTTGCATAATCCAAAGCTGTTTTTCCATTGGTGTCTTCAATGGTTCCGTCTGCATTATGCGCTAAAAGGATTTTTACCACCTCTTGTTGATTGTATTGCGATGCAAAACTTAAAGCTGTTATTCCAGAATTGTTTTGGGCATTTACATCTGCACCATTTTTAATCAAAAGACTAACAAGACTAATATTTCCCTTAAAACTTACACCTATTAGAGCGGTGTTACCTGAAGCATCTTTTGCGTTAATATCTGCTTTATTTTCGATCAAAACTTTCGCAACTTCCTCTTTATCAAAATAAGTAGCAAAAATCAGAGGTGTAAAACCTCTGGCATCCTCAGAATTTACCAAATGAGGATTGTTCTGTAATTGCAGTTTTATGTTTTCAATATTTCCTGTTTGAATGGTTCTAAAAAATAGTTCTTGTGCGTTCATATGCCTAATTTAAAAAGATTAAGATTCCTGCTTTCGCAGGAATGACAATTAAAAAGGAATGCGCAATACTATGCACATTCCTTTTTTGATCATACCTGGGTTATTTACCAATTCCTATTTTAAATCATATCTGTCTAAATTCATCACTTTAGCCCATGCTGTGACAAAGTCATTTACAAATTTACCCTCACCATCGTCAGCACCATAGACTTCACAAACCGCTCTAAGCTCAGTATTAGAACCAAAGATTAAATCAGCTCTTGTTCCTGTAAACTTTACAGCACCTGTTCTACGGTCTCGCCCTTCAAAGATTGTATCGTCATCTGATGTTGCACTCCACGTATACGTGAAATCCAAGATGTTTGTGAAGAAATCATTAGTTAGGTGCCCAACATTATCGGTAAAGACACCATAATTTGAGTTATCGTAATTGGCACCTAAAACCCGAAGACCACCAACTAAAGCTGTCATTTCTGGGATTGAAAGTGTTAACAAGTTAGCGCGATCCACCAATAAATCCTCTGCCGCAACTTGCTTTAATTCTGGAGTCACATAATTTCTGAAACCATCAGCTAATGGTTTTAGATATCCAAAGGACTCAAGATCTGTTTGTTCTTGTGATGCATCTCCTCTACCTTGACTGAATGGCACAGACACGTTATGACCAGCTTGACTTGCAGCTTCTTCTACGGCGGCATTTCCGGCTAAGACAATAAGATCTGCCATTGAAACTGTGCCGCTAAATTCGTTTTGAATACCCTCAAGAACATTCAACACTTTATTTAACTCTTCTGGGTTATTCGCCTCCCAACTGCGTTGTGGTTCTAATCTAATACGTGCACCATTGGCACCTCCTCTCATATCAGAACCTCTAAATGTTGATGCTGATGCCCAAGCGGTTTTAACTAATTCTGAAACTGTTAAGCCTGAAGCTAAGACCATTTTCTTCAAGGATTCAATATCTGCATCACTTAGCGTATAATCGACTTTTGGTATTGGGTCTTGCCATATTAATTCTTCACTTGGTACCTCTGGGCCTAAGTAACGATCAATTGGCCCCATATCTCTATGTGTTAACTTAAACCATGCACGTGCAAAGGCATCTTCAAAAGCTTTATGATCCTTATGGAAACGTTCTGATATCTCTCTGTAAGTAGGATCCATTTTTAAGGCCATATCGGCTGTAGTCATCATCAATGCCTGCTTACCACTACCATCTGCCGTTGGCGCCATACGTGCATTTGATTCAGCTGTTGGTGTCCACTGGTGTGCCCCTGCTGGGCTTTTTGTCAATTCCCAATCATAGTTTAATAACACATCAAAATAATCAGCATCCCAACGTGTTGGATCAGGCGTCCATGCCCCCTCTATTCCACTTGTAATGGCATGTTGTAAAACTCCTGTTTCAAATGTATTTTTCCAACCTGTACTCATTTCTTCAATAGAAGCCCCATGAGGCTCAGCACCAACATACTTATCGGCATCTGCTGCTCCATGAGCTTTACCAAAAGTGTGACCTCCTGCAACTAAAGCCACCGTTTCCTCATCATTCATGGCCATACGTCCAAAAGTAATTTTTATATCGTGTGCGGATTTTAAAGGATCTGGTTCACCGTTAGGACCTTCTGGATTTACATAAATCAATCCCATATGTACGGCACCTAAATGTCCTTCTAATTCGCCGTCACTAGTGTCGTATCTGTCATCATTATCTAACCATCCTGTTTCACTTCCCCAATAAATATCTTGCTCTGGCTCATAAACATCCTCACGACCACCTGCAAAACCAAATGTTGGGAATCCCATCGACTCTAATGCTACATTTCCTGCAAGAATCA
>NZ_JANQIM010000003.1 GCF_028282165.1 Winogradskyella sp.
AAGATCGGGGAGCTATGGCCATGACGGCCAGTTTTGGATGGGTGCAGAAGTAGGTTTGGGATTGCAGATGTTTAGCCATCCCGAGGGCTATGTAGAGCGTAACGGCTCGGAATACGATTATGTTTACCAATATAAGGACCACTTGGGTAACATTAGGTTGACCTACATGGATAATAATGGTAGCCTGGATATTATTGAGGAGCATAACTACTATCCCTTTGGCGGGCTTCATAAAGGTTACAACGATGTCGTGTCGGCAAACGTTAATAGTGTTGCGCAGAAATATGGTTTTAATGGACAGCCTTACGAGGAATCTTTGGGGTTAAATGTACAAGAGATGACATTTAGGCATTATGAGCCTAATTTAGGTAGATTTTTTGGTATTGATCCAGCTGCGGAAATGGCTCATAACTGGACACCTTATCGCTTTGGGTTCAATAACCCTATATTATTTAGTGACCCAACGGGTTTATGGGAAAGGACTGCTGATGGAAGTTGGACTACTAATGACACTAAGGATATTGAGAGATTTATGAATATGTTGGGATTTGAAGAGTTAAACAATGGAGAGAAAGCTTCAATTGCTCAGATTGACATATTCATTTCTGAAGAATTTAACGGAACTGGCGGAAGGCTAAGTGATGGTAGTATATTGCTAGATGAGGAGACAATAGTCACTGGTAGAAATGGAAATTCTAATGGTTTTAGCGCTAGGCAAGCAAACAACATTAAAGGTCAAGTAGAGAATTATGGTTCTAATCCTTGGAATGAAAAATCTGCATTCTACTCTGATTTATTTTATTCATATAAATACTTTAGAGAAAGAAGTTGGCATCAAAATGGAAGTTCGTTTCCTGGTGTGAAATTAGGGTTTTTTGCTGGTAAATATGCTCAAAATCTTTTGTATAATCCAGGTAACTGGTGGTTTTCGACTAAAACGAAAAAGTTCTATGATTGGAAGTTTAATGGAAATGGGTATACGGGAGGACGAGATGGTTATATCGGAAAGTTATCTAAAAAATATAGTAGTATAGCAGGTAATGCAGGTAAATTAGTAGGCGTATATGGTCTTTATAGTACATATGGAGAGTATGCCGAAGGTAATCTTACAGCCCTTGGTGCCAGCTATATTGGAGGTGTAGATGGTGGAGCTATTGCAAGTAAAAATATTTATGTTGCAGGATGGTCACTGGGTACTGGAATAGGTAAATCAATAGTTGAAAGCAATTTGTATTTCAATACTTTTCAAAATGCAGCAAATTGGTAAATTATGATTTATAAAAGATTCTTTTGGTTTTTATATTCATATTACAAAAAGGGTAATGTGGATATGTTATTCTCATCAGTATGTGCCATAGTTGGATTACAGGTTTTAAATCTCATATTCATACAAGGTTTTATCTTTTTTCATTTAATGAATAGACGAGATTTATCATTTACACCGATTCTTGGAGGAGTTATTATTACACTATTGCTCATAATAAATTATTTGTATTTTAAATCTTGTGATATAAAAGCTATAGAAAATGACTATAATGGTTTAAGTAAAGAAGAGAAAAGAGCACATTCTATTTTTTACTTCTTGTATATTGCTATTTCAATAATTCTAGCGGTATTAATGGCAGTATCGATAAAAAACAATTTTAAATGGGTATAGAAGGTAGTGTTGTAAAAAAGGGCATGGACTAAAACACTATTTTAAATAATTGAAAATCCCGTGGGCTATGAGGAAAAAACGGTGCAGATTATGGTTATGCCTATCAATATAAGGACCACTTGGGTAACGTACGACTTACATACGCGGATAGTGATAAAAATGGCTCTATCAATGCTAATACTGAGATAATCTCTGAGAAAAATTATTACCCTTTCGGCCTTTTGCAAAAGGGCTATAACAACATAATGAGCGCAAACGCCAACTCTGTAGCCGAAAAGTTTGGCTTTGGGAACAAAGAGTTTAACGATGAACTTGGACTGGATATGTACGATTACGGCGCAAGAATGTTAGATCCTGCTATAGCAAGATGGTTTAATATAGATGCTAAGGCAGAATTGTATTTTAATTCTACACCTTATAATTACGTTAGAAATTCACCTATCATGCGAATAGATCCTAACGGAAACTGGGATATTACTGTACATGTTGCTAAAAATAGAGAAGAAAACGGATATGGTGTAGCCGTAGTTACCAATAGGCATGGTAAAGAAATTTATAGATTTAAAGTTCGTGTTGAAGGTACTGGAGGTAGAGATAGAATGAAAACCAACGCAGATACCCCTTTAGGCTCTTATGATATTCCAAATAAAAATATGTGGATAAAAGCTAGCGCTTCTGGCGAAAAAAGAAAATCATATGGACCAAATGATAGGTTAATATTATCCCCGCTTTCAGGTGAAATCAAGGATAGTGGGAGAACCCTTATAAGAGTTCATGGAGGTAGACAAGAAGTTTATAATAAGGCAACAGGACTTTGGGAAAAAGTAAAGAATCCTAAACTAATAAAAACGCACGGCTGTCTAAGATGTTCAGATAATGATGTTTTAACATTAAAAACTTTGGTAGAGCGATTAATGGGAGATGACCCAGATGAATATGGAGGTGTTTTAAAAGTAATTGATGACTTAGATCAATTTAATTCAAGAGAGAATGAAATACAAGAAATTTTTAAGGGTTTGCTTGCAGACCAATATCCTAATGGTTTTCCAGTTTTTTCAGAAGCTATGATTTTGTCCGAATTAAGGGCTGAAGCAGAAAACATTTATGCTAAAAGGATGGAAATACTTCAGAAACATTTAGATAATGCTATTGAAGCATATGAAGATTATTTGAATGGTAAATCACAAAACTACTAATAAATTAAAAATGAAAATAATTTTAATAATATTTATGCTAATCAATACTTTTTCATGTATTGAGAAAGAAAAGAATGTCAAGTCTTCTGAAGACCAATATCAATGTAAAGTAGACATCGAACAAATTACTAATCAAGAATATTTAAGGAAGAAGTTAGTTGATTTTAATTCAGAAGAATCAGATTGTTTAGAAGCTCTATTTTCTTATAGTAAAGTTGCATTTAATGAAAAGGGGGAAAAGACACAAAACAATTATCTAAAAGCTGTAGAATTTATTTATAATAATTCGAATAGCTTATCATCTACTTTGATTCAAGGTTCAGTATTTAATGATATATTTTATGATAATATATATATTGTTACTAAATATTTATTTAATAATAAGGGAAGTTCTTTAGGTAAAGCTTTGCAACTAGGTATAGCATTGGATTTTGTTGTCTTTGAAGGAAAAGAAAGAGAGGAAAAATATAATGCATTGTATAAAAAGGTTACCAATGAAGTGAAAGATGAAAACCAAAGAAATTATATAGTTAAACTCTTAGATAGTATAGATAGAACTTTGTACGATTAAAACGCGTAATGAGATAGACCAAGGCCTACAAATACTCTCCCTACCCGAGGGCTATGTGCAGCGTAACGGCCCTGGTAGTTATAACTATGCCTATCAATACAAGGACCACTTGGGGAACATTAGGTTGACCTACATGGACAATAATGGCAGCTTGGATATTATCGAGGAACATAACTACTATCCCTTTGGCCTAAAGCATAAAGGGTATAATGACGTGGTGTCTGCTAATGTGAATAGTGTGGCGAATAGGTTCAAATATAATGGAAAAGAGTTGCAAGATGAGTTAGGATTAACCCTGTATCATTATGGGGCTCGTTTCTACGACCAGTTTACAGCAAGATTTATAAGTATTGACCCAATGTCAGAAGAGTTCCATTTTCAGTCACCTTATGTATATGCTGCAAATAACCCAGTTTACTTTGAAGAGAAAAATGGTGAATCACCTGACCCACCAGAAGTTCTTGCATCTGCTCAATCTTTTCTTGGAACAATGTACGAATGGGGTGGTAAAAATCCTGAAGATGATTTAGTGGGAACATATAACGATGCAACTGTCGGTGCAGCAAGTGTTAGCCCGGAAATACAAGGGCGAGGAACAACTAGAGGTGAATTGCAGCAAACTTCAAAAAATCTTAGAAGTTATTACTATGATGGGAAAGGCTCTACACAAGCAGTTTATGATAAATTTAATGTATCCAATGGCTCCTCTTTTGGAATTGACTGCTCTGGTTTAGCATCAGAAGCCTTTAATTCTGACACTGATAAATTAATGGGTGATTTAAGAGTTGGTACAGCTCATGACCAAAGACAACAATTCGCTGACGCTATGCAAGAAGGAACAGGGTTTTTACATGAAAATGCTAATTTAATTGGGATGGGAGACTTAGTGTTTTATGAAAATAGTGGAGGAAGAATTACTCATGTAATGGTAGCTACAGGTAAAGTTCAAAAAGATAAAGATGGGAATGTAACAAGATTTCAAATAATACATGCACCTCAAAGTGGAGGAAAAGTTGAATATGCTTGGAGAACATTTAGACAAGGGAGGCACTCAGTTGGTCATACTCATAGAAAAGGAGAAGAAAATAATACAACTAATGTCTGGACTTGGCTATCAAATTTTCTGAGCAATTTTGAAAATTTCACTGAAAACTATCAAAATGAATAATTTATGAAAACAAGAATCTTTATATTTTTATTATTATCCGTTTTTTCATGTAGAAACTTTAATGATAAAAACGATGAAAATAGTGTAACTAATAAATCAGCTATAGACGACAAAAAAGAAATTACTAATTGTAGTCGCCACAAAAGTCATTTTGACTCAATACCATATGAGGAGAAGTTAGACTTTAAAGTTTCTTTTGATATTATTAAATGTCAATTAACGAAAAAAATTAATCTGAATAAGTATAACTATGCGGAATTATTATCAAAATATAACTATAAGGAATATAGTATCTATTTATATAGATTAAACTGCATAGCAGGTGGAGGGTGCGGAGATTATCTTATGTCAGTTATTAATAGAAGTTTGGAAGTTACAGAATCAAAAATTATAGCAAGTGAAATTTCAGAGGGAGAGAATAACATTACAGTAACTAATTTTAAATTTAATAAAGGAAAATTTAGTTTTGAAATATCATCCGAGTATTATAGTGAAGAATTAGACGATTATGTGGAAAGCTCCAAGTCTGAAAGTTATTTAGTTACTGATTTAGGACAAATACAGACAAGCAACTAAAGTAGTTTAATTAAGAAGGTAAAGCTAAAAATCCCAAGGGTAATGTGGAAAAAAATGACTCGGAATACGACTATGTTTACCAATATAAGGACCATTTGGGGAACATTAGGTTGACCTACATGGACAATAATGGCAGCTTGGATATTATCGAGGAGCATAACTACTATCCCTTTGGGTTAGAGCATAAAGGGTATAATGACATGGTAAGTGCGAATGTGAACTCGGTGGCGAGCAGGTTTAAGTATAATGACAGAGAGTTTGAAGAAGCGTTAGGTCTGAATCTTAATGAAATGGACTTTAGGCAGTATGATAATGTATTAGGTAAATTTATGGCTGTTGACCCATTAGCTGAAAACTACCATAACTGGACACCTTATAGATTTGGGTTTAATAATCCAATTTTTTATTCTGATCCTCTAGGGTTGATTGAAGAAAGTGTTTTATTGGATGTATTTAATCGAAGTTCTCATGGAACGAAATGGTATAATGATGGATTCTCAGGTTTTTATACTAATGATGGTGGTTACGTTGGCTACATGAGTAATGACAGATCTTTTAACTCTTCACCTGAAAGTACTACAGTGTTGCCAGAAGTAACAGTGAAAAAAGATGATCCATTAAGTACGCAAGAGGCAGCTTGGCTAATTGAAATGAACATTTATAAGACTCATTATTATACTTATGAAACTATTGTAGGTCAAAGAAAACCACACAATATATGGGAAAGATGGTCATTTTCTGATAATTTTGTAGCAAATTTTTCATATAATGTAGCAAGTGATTTATTTCAAGTTGTACAAGTATTTGATTTTGATTTAATACCGAGTAGAACAAATCCTTTGACTGGCGGAAAAGCTTTTATTAATATTGATGGCTCTGCTAATTACAAACCTACAGAAGGTGTTGTCAGTACAGCTACCTTCGGGCTACCTTTTGGGACAGGAAGTAAGGCATATAGTTCAATTGCACCTAAAGGCCTGGGGTATTTGAAAAAATTCAATGCTGCACAATTTTCTAAACTTTTTAAAGGTAATCTAAGTCGCCTTAGTCCTAAAAACAGAGGTTTACTTAATCGTGGTTTAAATAAAGGAGTTGATGCATACAATAATCAAATTCCTAATGGGATGATAGTGTTAAAATCTATTTGGTTAGATAGTGATGAAGATTAAATTATGGAAGCAATATTTCAAATATTGATTGAGTCAATTTTGGTAAATTTTTTAGGATTGAATACTCGATATTATTTTTTTAAATTGATAGGAATGAAAAAATCAAAAAAAGACCTATCTCTAAAACCCCAAAAGCGAAGTAATAACTTCATTTCTCAATATATGCTAAATTTTGCGGTTGGTCTAATAGTTTTTTTAGGATTAGGTTTTGTAATTTCTTTACTTTTCTAAAAATTAAAAACTCAAAAAATGAAAAAGTATTTTTTTTATTTTATCGTTCTAGCATTAATAATTACCACTAGTAATGCTCAAGACATGGTTAAAGTAAACTATTATAATGAAGTTTATATCAAAGAAGCTGGAAACATTTATAATAATTTTAAAGAAGGTCTTTGGGTTTATTTTGGTGAAAATGGTGCATTTGATAGATATTCTTTTTTTTTCAGAAGGAATTGAAACTAAAAGTGATGACCTTAAAATTATCTATTATGAGAACAATAATCTTAAAGAAATTGGATTACTAAAACATGGTATGAAATCTGGTATATGGTTTAAGTTTAGACAAAATGAATCATTAGAATCGATTGAGAATTACGTTGATAATAATTTAAATGGTATTCGTAATGTGTTTTACCCTGACGGTCAGCTATTTATAACTGAATTTTATATTGAAGGAAAAAGAGATGGCGATTTCAAAGAATATCATTTTGGTGGATCATTGCATACTATTACTAGATTTGAAAAGGATGTATTAAAAGATGGCTTACAGACTTATTATTTTCCAAACGGAAATAAGAAAATTGTTCAAAATTATTTAAATGGAAAGTTTTATGGTGAATATTTAACTTTTTACCATTCAGGGAATATAAAAATTAAAGGACAATATAATTCAAAAGGCCTTAAGGAAGGAATTTGGTATGAGTATTATGAAAATGGAAATATAAAAGAGAAATATTCTGTGAGAGATGGCTTATGGCATGGGAAATATGAAGTTTTTGACGAAAAAGGAAAAATTATTAAATCAGAAATTTATAATAAAGACAAAAAGATTGGGTAGTGGATAACGGGTAATGTAGTAAAAAAGGTCATAGATTAAAATATGATTTTAAACAATTGAAAACCAATGGTTAGCGTAAAATCTAATTGTTACGCGGATAACATATCCGCGCTATCTGGATATAACCATCTCAATCTACCAACGCTAGTGGAGATCAATGGGCCCTTGTTTACCAGTGACGACGATAACGGTGTTATAGAATATGTGTACGATGCCACGGGCACAAAACTGGAGAAGAAGGTCTCCGAGTATTATTCCAAGAGCATCCGCAGTGTAGAATGCACCCGGTACGCAGGCCATTTTGTATATGTAAAAAGGGGAAACCTTCAGTCGCCCTTTAAACTCTCCTTCTTCAACCAGCCCGAAGGTTATGTAGAGCGTAACGGCTCGGAATACGATTATGTTTACCAATATAAGGACCACTTGGGTAACATTAGGTTGACCTATATGGACAATAATGGCAGCTTGGATATTATCGAGGAGCATAACTACTATCCTTTTGGCGGGCTTCATAAAGGTTACAACGATGTCGTGTCGGCAAACGTTAATAGTGTGGCGCAGAAGTTCAAGTATAATGGCAAGGAGTTAGAAGAATCTTTAGGTTATGGAATGTACGAATACGAAGCGAGACATTACGACCCTTGGACAGCAAGGTTCGTAACGATTGACCCATTGGCAGAAGACTATAATTTCCAGTCGACTTATGCGTATGCAATTAATAATCCAATATTCTTTATAGATAAACTTGGTATGGGGCCATGGATACCAAATGGTGATGGTACTTGGACTGCTGAAGCTGGAGATAGTGCATCAACCTTATCAAGAGATGCTGGAATTTCTTTTGAGAGAGCTAAAGAAATAATGGCCAGTACACCAAAAGAAAACTCATCTTTAGGAAACATGGGTACGTATATCGACACTAAAGATGGTGTGGAAAAATCAGCGGTTGATCCAGGAGATATAGTTGCAATACCCGAGCAAGTAGAGGAACATCAAGAAATCGCATCAATAATAGATAATAGTTCTTTTTCTGCTAAGGAAATGACTAAGGATATGGTACAAGCAACCGACAATGATGAGGCTAAAGAAGATATGGTTAATTGGGAGCCAGAGAAGCCAGATATTAGTTTGAAAGGTGTTGTTAAAGGGATGGGCGGCTCAGGCTTTTCTCCATTTAATTGCCCAATGTGTCCACCATCAAATGCTGGTCCTTCAGGTATAGGTTATAACACATATAGAATAATTCTCATTGAAACTCACAAAAGAGATCATGTACCGGTTTTAAAAAGAATACAAGATTCGATAAATAATGATAAAGCAACCAAAAGGGAAGAAGAAGAAAATGACTAAAAAGACAATTTTATACCTTTTAACCTTACTTTTATTCTATATTTTAGAATACGTTTTGGGCTTTTTTTTAACAAAAGGGTTTACTAACTTATTACTAAAAATAGAACCCAAAAATTATCTTTTAAATTTTAATATAAGTCTTATATTATCTAAGTTATTGATATTTTTTTTGGTACTATTTTTAATTTCAAAAATTAAGATTAAGAATTTAATTAGATATTCAAAAATTGACTATAAACTAGTAATCTTTAGTCTTGTTATAGGTTTAGGTTATTTTATAATAAATAGATATATTTTCGATGCAAATTTCAAGATGAATATTAAACCTGACGCATATAATAGTTCGTTGCTATATTTAAGTGGTGCAATAGTTATTGGACCTATATATGAAGAGGTTTTATATAGGGGAATTGGTTTTGAATTTTTAAAATCTACTGGCATATCGGATGCAGTAATAATAATTTTCACTTCTCTTGTATTTGGCTTGATTCATTTGCCAGATTTAGATGCGGTTTTTGGAACTTTTGCTTTAGGTCTGATTTGCTCAATTTGCTATTTAAAGACAAGAAATATCATTTACCCTATTTGTATACATGCATTTTATAACTTTCTTATGTTTAACATAATCTAGGTTGTTAGGGTAGTGTTTTAAAATAGGACACGACACCATATAAGAGCTTAAATAATTGAAAAACAGTAATTAACCGAAATGGCAGTCGCTGTTTTTCTTTGTTCATTGATATATTGGCAAAAGAGAAAATCCTTTAGAACCTGTAAAATAAGGGTTTGTAAAACCGTTATGTTTTAAATTAGGACATGGAGGTGAAAAGCGTTAGGGATGGCAGCGGCATCCCAAGACAGCATCGTCTGGGATACAGCGTACAGCCCGACTCTACGAAGTATTTACGTAGTAGGGGAACGCCCAAAAACAAAGGGCTATAACCATCTCAATCTACCAACGGTAGTGGAGATCAATAGATCCCGACCGCATGGATTTATTCATTAAACGCTATTGTTATAAATTGGAATTCATCCATTCCCTTCATTTAGATGGAATCCGTGTAATCTAAGGGTGTCATTTTTCCTTTAATAATATTTTTATAGCATCGACAATTACATCAGGTTCATCAACATGTATATAATGCCCACTATTAGATGCAACGATATGAGTGCTATTAGACGATAACCCTAGTAATAACTTCTGTAGATTTTGAGAATGTTCTATCAATTCATCAGTACTCCAATTATCGTCCCCTTCGGGGTTATCTTTATTGTCAGCGGAAATAACAATTAATGGAATATCTCCAAGATTGTAGTTGTCATAATTAGAATACATTCGTTGAAATATTTCCGCTTCATATGTGTTTCCCTGCCCTTTAACATAGGTCCAAGGCCTTTCATTGTAAATCCAATGAAATAGTTTTTTATCGCTTTCAGAGAATTTATTTAACATATCCCCAAAATCCCTTTTTGGCTGAAACGATTTAACTTCGGGGATTGAGCTTAACGGTGTTTTTTTAACTTCTGGAATAGTATCATTTGCTGTTAATCTCATTTTTTTCCACTCCATTTTCTTAGCGGACTTATTGTAAATTTTTAATACTATATCTGGGTGAGTTGCATCGACCAATACTACACCTGAAACATCATCCTTATATTCTGAAGCAAACAAATTAGCCAGTATCCCGCCTAAGGAATGCCCAACAACTATGTACGGTGGTTTTAATCCTGCCATTTTTAAGGCCTGGTGGCTATCAAAAACTTGTTGGTCTAACGACATTCCATAACCATGATCACTCCATCCTTCACCTGCATGATCAATGGCCACAGCAGTAGCAAAACTCCCTACCTTAGGTAATACGAGATTCCAAATCAATGCGATATCTCCGGCACCATGAAAGAAGACAACGGTCGGACCAGATGTATCTTCTCCCTGTACAATTAAGTGAATGTTGTAACCTCCAATATCAACAAGCTTCCCTGGGGCTGGGTATTGTTTTTCTTGAGAAAAACAATTAATGGCTACAAATAATACAATAAGTGTAATTATTTTTTTCGTTTTCATTTGCCCTGTTCAAAGTTGATAATTCTTTTATTTATCAATATGGTGTTTATGTTACCTGTAATAGATTGAATTCGTAAAGCACTTTATCCAAATATAAAAAATAATCTATAAGATAATAGTAAACTTTTAGGCCTTAAACGAATCATCTTATCCATTTTAATATTACATCATTAGATAAACCCTTTTTGTCTAGCGCTAGCTAATAATTGTTGGTCATTTCCTTTAAAAATACCAAATACGTCTTTCAACTTGCGTTTTCTGTTTTCTACAGCACTTTTAGATAAATGAACCAGATGGGGTAATTCTGTTGTTTTTTTACCCAACGAAAGGTAGTGAAGGATTGCTTTATCTACCTTATCAATTTGAATGCCGCTAGCAATACTATTTCTTAAATATTGTAATACTGTTTTACTGTAATATGGTGAAGCATTAAGTACTGTTTTTATAGCATTGACCAATTCAGAATAATCGACATCACTTCTTATGATAAGACTCTCTGGATTAATTGTATTTAAAAGGGTATGGATTTGAATGCTACATGTGCTTGACGAAAACAAAATAAGCTTCACGTCTGGAAATTGAACTTTTAATTTTGAAATAATATCTTCTATGTATAATAATTTCTTATTTCTATACAATGGAATTCCAATGTTAATTAATGCCAGTTCCATAACTACACTATTATTGATTATTTCTAAAGTTTCGTCACCGGATCTCGAAGTTTTTATCTGATATGAACCCTCATGATAAAGTGATCTAATCGCATTTTTTAGAATATCAATAATTAAAAGTTCATTTTCAACAATAAGGATATTCGTGGGTTTTAACATGTATTAATAGTTTGAATGATTGGTGTGTCCGTTTATAAAAGGATGCCATTTTTAAAAAAAGGTTGCGTACCATTATAGTTGAAACTCAAATTTAGAGGTTCTATTAGATAGTGTTTTTAATTGGCACTTTTTAAAACGGAAACCATCACACATCTGAGTACATAAACTTCCAAATAAGAAGTTCCACTCTTGCAAAGGCTCGAAGTTTCGTTAAAAAATAAAAGGCCATAACACCAGATAGGTATGTTATAGCCTTTCTATGACGATGCCAAAAGCATCCAAATCAAATGTTTTGTTCTTATCTATAGGTCAACAACTCAATAATGCCATCGCTAGAGTAAAAAAAAAGCGTATACCAAACCTAAAAACAGAAGAATTGTAACTACTATTATTTTGGTCATTCTTATCCTATGCTCTTCCTTTAAGCGCTTGGCTAAGGCTTTTAGTTCCTTAGTTGTTGCTTTAGGCAGGTTGTATTCCGTCTTTGTATTAGAATCATAACCACCCAGCCTATTTCTTAGACCAAGTCTATCTTTTACTTTCTTACGATTAGACAATAAATTCAAATTATTTCTAATACTGGTCATCATTGAACTGGCGCTCATAACTTTAAAGTGTTTATTGAAAAATGAAAATAAAATCCAAGGCAACATAAATTTACATTGCGAATTGTATAAAAGACACTTTTAGAGTACCAGTTAAAAGTTCAGAAAATCTAGCCTTTCTCTTTTAGAATATGATAATTAAGGCTATGGCAAATACAGACAGTTTTAGGATAGCAGCTGTATGGTTAATTCTATTGAATTGTGAAGATTTAATACGTTGTCTAATTCCAAATACAGAGGTTGGTCTCGGTGCACTAAAATTTTGTTTCACAATTGATTTGTAATTAGAATTCAACAGTCCATTGGTGGTATAATGAGACACCGTCTCGGGTTCTGGTAAAGCTTCTAATTCTTGATTTAATACTAATTCCATGATGGTTAATTTTTAATTGGTTACGCTAATATGACGCAGCACAATAAAAAATGTTACACGCTGTGTTACAACTATAGCGTACGATTGAAGACATTAACCTTAAAAAACACCAGTAAAAATATAGGCTGGCTAAATTTTAAAAAATCCAAAAAAAATTTAAACTAGGAGGTCATTGACCACTTCCAAACACCAAATTAAGACCAAATTGTATCGAATTACTTTGTGATCTTGCCAAATTTTGATACTCTAATACATTATCGGCTAGGACATATAGATTTAAGGGTCCCAAATCTGCCGAAATACCTAACCCAACATTAGTAAATGAAAATGAATCTATCGTATAGGTGGCTTTAAACTGCAACCCCTCAAAAAGACGTCGGTAATAAAATGCCGTTAATGCCAACTGTGGTGCCCTAGGTCGGCGTACAGCAAATAATTGTGCTCCAACAGCATTTAAATAACCACTATCCTCAGCAAGACAATTGCAGTCTTTGGAAATTCGCTCACCAAAGCTGTAGCGTACGGCCGCATTAAACTTGGTGGGACGCCAAGTGGTATATTTGGTCGCTGTGGTATCTATTTCAAACAACTCTTCAAAATTATCGGCCACCTCGTTCCAGTAATCTTCTGCAGTTTGCCCATTTGGTACTTCAGGGAATAACGGATTAATCCCCTCGTAGACATAGCTTCCGTTAACAGCATAGTTATCTAAATCTTTGGAATGTCTTATAAAACCTACATCCAACAAACTGGCTTCGATAGTCCATTGATCTGTGGGGAAGTACGTAAAACCAAAGTCTAAGCCCAAACCTAGATTACCTCCAAAAAGTAAGCGTCTGCGAAGCGTTCTTATATCATCTGAAACCTCGGAATTATCATCTTCTGCAAGACTTCTAATGCCAGATGTATTGTACGTAAAATCTAGATTAAATGTATGAATCAATAAATTGTTTTGTCCTTCTTGTGTTAAAAAAGAACCTCTATTATTGGTAGAGTTTATATTAAAAACACTAGAATAAATCTTACCCCTTGCTCCTATCGTAAACTTGTCGTTAACCTTTTTGGTGAGACCAACATGGAATACAGAAACCATTTCTCCACTTAAGTTAAAGTCGCTAACATCGAACACACGCCCAATGTTAGTGGCATTGCCTTCATAAGCTAAAATGGCATAATCCTTAGGATGATAAGCAATAACATCCGTTTCAAGATACATCCCAAAGGACAAATACCTATCTTTTTCTATACCTCTACCAAATGCAAACCCACCACTAAAGATATCGAGTTGTTGGGTTGCCGTGAAAAAATCGCTTCGGTCCAACTGAAATATAACGCTTTGCAACTTATCATTAAAATCTCTACCGTCATCTGCAAAAAGATCGAAAGTACTTATCCCTGAAGATCCAAAGTTAAAATGAAAATGAGAGAGTAACGGAACACCGACAAACCAATCATTGTCTAAAGTCGTGCTCGGATTAATCAAAACCGATTGCGGAATATCATTAAACCCAAATAGAAGCTGTTTATTCTGAGAGAATAAGTGCTTTACTGTTAGCATCAGGATTACAATAACTAACCTTTTGCTAAACATTACACTGGTATATTGAGATAAAAGAAGCCTTTAGACCTAAGGGTTATGTTCCCTGTAGAGTTTTCATCAAGGATCGAACCATCCATACTGGGATAGAGTCTTAATGTAATAACCATCTTTACAGTCAATTTAAGGGCTTCTTGGCTGTCACCCTCAAAGACATGAGTGCTTTCGGTAACGACCTCGCTACCGTCATTTGAAGGCTGGGCATCAAAAGATAATGTATGAAGAAGTTCGTCAGAATTGCTTAAAAAATCAACTTGTAAGCCAAATGTACGATTAATGGTGTTTGTAGCTTCAAAGATTAATTCTGTTCGAACTAAATTATCGATGACAAATTCTTCGGTAAATATCTCAATATTGGCAATAGTGTCACTCACCTGTTCCAATTCTATTCCATTTTCGGAAAAGCGAGAGGCTTCGACATCTGTATAAACCACACTTGAGGCAACAACGGGAGTGAGCGTTAGATCTTCGGCTTGGTCAAAGTCTACATCTTCTACACAAGACATAATGGTTAAGACAAAAATGAAAAAACAGAGTCTATTTTTTGACTTACTTTTCAACATGCGTTTGGGTATTATTACATGCTAAAATAACGTATTAAACCAAGAACATATTGCAAAACTATCGATTTCTCCAGAAGAATGGTGTTAACAAAATTAAAACCGTAAAAAGCTCAAGCCTACCCAATAACATCATAAATGATGCCCACCATTTCCCTAAAGCTGGTAGTGCAGCATAGTTATTTACAGGCCCAAAATCTCCTAATGCTGGCCCAACGTTTCCTAAACTTGAGGCCGAAAGACCTATCGCGGAAGTAAAATCGATCTGAAACATAGAGAATACTAGTGCTCCTATAATAAAGGATAACATATAGAGTATAAAAAAGCCTAAGACATTAAACACAATATCCTTAGAAACCGATTTGGTATTATATCTAACGGGTAAAATGGCATTGGGATGCAAGGATCTCTTAAACTCTAGAAAACCATTTTTGATGAGAATAAGATGCCTTACCACTTTTACACCACCAGATGTACTCCCTGCAGAACCACCTAAGAACATGAGCCCAAAAAAGAAAACCGTTAAAAATGGTGTCCACATGGTATAATCTGCCGTAACAAAACCTGTGGTAGTAACTATAGCCAATACTTGGAACAAGCCATGTCTAACAGCACTTTCCCCTTCGCCTAAAACCATTGGGTGAGTCACAGAAGATTGCGATACATCTGCCCTAAAGTATATTAAAAGTGCGGCAACAATAGTAAATGCAGTAATAAACTTAAAATAAAGCTTAAACTCATCATCCTTTACAATCTTAGTAACATTACCTTTAAACAAATAATAACTTAGTACAAAATTGGTCCCTGCCAAAAACATAAAGAACATAATGATATACTGAACTGCCGGGTTGTCATTCCAATATGCGATGCTAGCATTCTTGGTTGAAAAACCCCCTGTCGATAAAGTGCTTAAAGCATGATTTATGGCATCAAAAAAAGACATGCCTGCTACTTGTAGCAAAATGGTCTCTGCTATAGTATAACCAAAATAAATAAGCCATAAACGCTTTGCCGTATCGGTAATTCTTGGATGTAATTTATCGCCTCCTGGACCTGGAGCCTCTGCCGCAAACAACTGCATACCACCTACTCCTAGTAATGGAAGAATTGCTATGGCCAAGACTATAATTCCCATTCCACCAATCCAATGTGTCATACTCCTCCAAAACAAAACGCCTTCTGGGAGTATTTCTATATCATTAAGAATACTAGCTCCTGTAGTAGTATATCCAGACATCGTCTCAAAAAATGCCTCGGTAAACGATGGTATCGTTTCGGTAGCTAAATATGGAAGGGTTCCCGTGAGTGACATAACAATCCAGCCAAAAGCTACAACAATATAGCCTTCTCGCTTGTTCATTTCCTTACGATGCTTTTTAGTGCCATACATCGCCACTGCTCCCATAAGCAATGTTGCCATACTTGCCAAAAACAAATTAAAGGTGACTCCATCCTTATAGATCAAACTAATTAAAGTTGCAAGTAGCATAAAGCCTCCGTTGAATAGCAACAGTAATCCAAAAAAATGGAAAATGATCTTATAATTGAGATGTATTCGGGACATAATAGCAATTATGAGAAAAAGGCTTCTACTTCAGAAATTGAACGTGGCAAACAGCATACCACCACGCGGTCACCAGCTTCTATCTTAAAACTACCTAAAGGTATTAAACCCTTTCCGTTTCTTATAACACCACCAAAAATTGCCGACCTAGGAAAGTCTAGATCCTTTATAGTCTTGTTTGTAATTTTAGAATTGGGTTTTACAACAAATTCTAAAAGTTCGGCATTCATATTTGTAAGCTTGGTCATAGCTACAACTTCTCCTTTTCTAATGTATCTAAATATGTTATTCGCCGCCAAAAGTTTCTTGTTAATGAGAGTGTCTATGCCTATAGATTGCGACAACTGGTAGTAATCCATATTCTCAACCAAAGCTATAGTTTTTCTAACGCCTTTAGATTTGGCCAATAAGCACGACATAATATTGGTTTCAGAATTTCCAGTAACAGATATAAAGGCATCCATATCAGCAATATTTTCTTCCTCCAAAATCTCAACATTTCTACCATCACCACATATAACTAAAGCATTTGGTAATCTATCTGCAAGATCCTCGGCCATAGACTGCCTACTCTCGACCAGCTTTACGTTAAATTTACTTTTGCACAAATCCCTAGCGGTTTTAAATCCTATTTTACTACCACCAAGAATCATTACATTTTTTATCTGGCTTTTTACTTTGCCAGATAAATCAAACAATTCTGCATCACCCCCCTTTGAGGTCATAAACACCACTTTATCGCCTTCCTTAAACTGTGTATCTCCCCTTGGAATTATAGTATATTGGGTTGCATAGCGCTGAATAGCTATTGGGATAAAATGAAGTTCTGAGTAGATCTCGGCAGCTTCGCTTACTGTTTTACCTACAAAGGTAGCCGTTCGGGACAAGCGCAAACCCAACATCGTTAAGGCGCCACCTTCAAACTCATAGGTGTCGTTAAATCCATATTGGTTGAGTAGTAATTCTATTTCCGAAGCGGCTAAAGACTCTGGCGATATAAGTTCATCAATACCAAATTGAGAAAATCCAATGGTTTCCTTTTCGTCAATAAATTCTGTATTAGAAATTCTTGCAATAGTACGTTGGGCACCTAATTGCTTGGCAAGTACACAGGCCGTAATATTAGTAGTTTCGGATGACGTAACCGCTATAAAGAGTGCTGCAGATTCTATTCGGGCGTCTCTAAGGATTGAAATTGAGGTAGCATCACCTTTTATGGTCTTTATATCTAAGTGCTCCCCCGCATAAGAAAGGCTATCTTTTTTTGTATCTATTAGGGTAATTTCTTGCGACTCGTAGGATAACAGTTTTGCTAAATGAAACCCTACCTCTCCTGCTCCTGCGATAATTATTTTCATCGTGAGTTGTTCATAATAAACATGCAAATATAGTAAGAAGTTCCTAGTTGGGAAGCGACCAGAGTGTTTAATGTTAGTAATAGATGCCAAAGGTTTAGGATTTTTACTAAGTATTTAAGATAAACTTTCATATACTTTAAACATCTGTGGCTTCATGTACTTATATGTTATCCTTATATTTGCCAAAAATTTTTAATGGCTGAAAAAGTAAAACCATACAAGAATAGTGAGGCGTCCAAGAAAGATCAGGTGACGGAGATGTTTGATACCATTTCTAATGAATATGATGGCCTTAACCGTGTTATTTCTTTAGGCATTGATGTAAAATGGCGACAAAAAGTTGTTAAAATAGTTTCTGAAAAAAAGCCCGAAAATATTTTAGATATAGCTACAGGGACTGGTGATTTGGCCATAAATCTTGCATCGACCAATGCTAAGGAAATTATTGGTTTGGATATTAGTAATGGTATGCTAGAGGTTGGAAGAAAAAAAGTGACTTCAAAAAAACTAGATAACACCATTTCAATGGTTATCGGTGATTCTGAAGACTTACCATTTGAAAAAAATACCTTTGATGCTATTACAGTAGCTTTTGGAGTACGAAACTTTGAAAACTTAGAAAAAGGTCTGACTGAAATATTAAGGGTTTTAAAACCCGACGGTATTTTTGTGATATTGGAAACCTCTGTACCGACAAATCCAATTTATAGGTTCGGATATAATTTGTATTCGAAATTTGTTTTGCCAACTATAGGAAAACTATTTTCTAAAGATAAGATCGCTTATAGTTATCTTAGTGAATCAGCTTCAGTATTTCCTTATGGTGAGACACTAAACAATATTTTGAGAAAAATTGGGTTTATTAAAGTCAAAGATAGGCCACAAACCATGGGTGTGGCTACTATATATACAGCATCTAAAGCTTAATTATGAAGAAAATCATAGTTTTAATAGCATTTTCGTTGGTATTTCAAAGTGTATCAGCCCAACTGTTTACCAAAGAAAAAGTAGCCAATAATATTGATAATCTCGACAAAAAGTTTTTGTCATGGGGCTATTTTCTAGGCTTCAATCAATACGATTTCAAGTTTAATTATAACGAGGATTTAAAAGACATATTAGTAGACAAAACCTTTGGCTTTCATTTAGGCCTTATTGGTGATATGCGTATCAATAATTACATGAACCTAAGGTTAGAGCCAGGTGTCTTTTTCACCACAAGAAACTTGATGTACGACGAAAGTTATTTTGCGGGTCAAGATTTTAGTGCTTCTGACTTATTGAGGGAAGTAAGATCTACATACATTCATGTTCCATTATTGTTAAAGATTTCCACCAAGCGTATCAATAATTTTAAGCCATTTATTATTGGTGGATTCTCTACAGCTTTGAATCTATCGAGTAATGAGGACAACCCAGATGATAATAGCGGAGGAGAGTTTAGAATGAAAAGAAATACCTATTTCTACGAAATAGGTTTCGGTATAGACCTTTATCTACTCTATTTTAAGTTTACTCCTTCGATTCGTGCTATTTTTTCCATGAATAATGAAATTGTATTAGACGAAGACCCAAATAGTCCATGGACAGGTAATGTTGCAAGTATGCAAACCAGAGGCATCTTCATCAACTTCACGTTTCAATAGACCGTCTACTAAACTCACTTAGAACAATCGCTGTGGCAGTTGCTACATTGAGGCTTTCGGTTTTTTTATGGGCTCCGAATTGTGGAATAGTTAATCGCTCATTAACATTTTGGGTGATAGACTCTGAGATACCATTCGCTTCATTTCCTAGTATAACCATACCTGAATCTGGTAGTTGAGCCGTATAGATGTTTTCACCATTCATATAGGTTCCAAATACAAGCCCTTTATAATCCAAAACAAAACGTTCTAAGTCTAAATACACTACGTTGACCCGAGTTATTGAACCCATGGTAGCCTGAACAACTTTAGGGTTAAAACAGTCTACTGTATTACTACTACACACCAAATCCTTAATACCGTACCAATCGCAAAGCCTAATGATAGTACCTAAATTCCCCGGATCCCTAATCGCATCTAATGCCACAATCAATCTATCGATGTCTATGTCCTTGGGCTTTGGTATATAAAAAATTGCTAAAGCTGTATTTGGATTCATAAAAGCTGAAATCTTTTTGAGCTCAACTTCCGAAATTTCAACCTCAAGGTCTTTGTCAATATTAAAAATAGATTTTGTGGTATATAATGTATGAAGCCTAACATCCGAATTTAGAAATTCGTTAATCCCTTTTACACCTTCAACAATGAACAGGCCTAATTGTTGTCTGTATTTTTTTTGGGCTAAACTTTTAATTAACTTTATTTGATTCTTTGATAACATTAAAATGTCTTTACTTTTGTTAGCGTTATTACAAAGTAAACCTTTTTGGACTAATTTTTGTTTTAAGCAATCCATATCAAAAAAAACGTAGATCTTTTAAGTTTGAAAGTTCACTTCACAATACTATTTAAAAATCGTAAGATCATATACAAGACTTGCTTATTGATTTTTGTTGTGATCTTAAGCTCCTGTGATGTGGTAAAAAGAGTTAAAGCCAACGAACATTTAATAACTAAAAATACCATAATAGTTGACGACAAGGTTAACAAGGAAGAGCGCGTAAATAACTTGGTTGTTCAAAAAACCAATCTAGGTATGGAAGGCTTGTTCGGATTTCCCCTTCGACTTCATGTATATAATTTAGCTAGACCAAATATAGACTCAATTCTAAATGCCAATATTTTAAGTGATAGCCTTAAGGTAAAGCGCAAAGAGAGATTGCTTTCCAAAAAGCAATTTGATCGGTATATTCAATCCAAACGCAATTTTAATAGTTGGCTAAAACGTACTGGAGAAGCACCTACCCTACTAGATGAAGACAAAACCATAAAGACTGCCAATAGACTAAGAAAATACTACTATACTAAAGGCTGGTTTGACAACACGGTAGACTATGAAATACAAAAAGACACCAATAAAAGAGCTGAGGTAACGTATAAAGTAACAAAGAATACACCTTACATATTAGATTCTATAAAACCGATAATAAGCAGTCCTGCTATAGATTCCCTATACTATAAGTTTAGTAGAGCCTCACTTTTGAAGAAAGGAGAACAATATGACGAGAAAAATTTCGAGGACGAACGCGAACGCATTAACACCTACCTTCGTAATAATGGATTCTATCATTTCGGACAAGATTATATCAGATTTGTTACAGATACCATTGGCACAAATCATAATGTAAATACAGAGCTAATCATTGCTGACCGTGTCATTAGAACAGATGATTCTACTTATGCACAACCCTTTAAAGCTTATAAAATTAAAGAGGTTAACATTTTTACAGACGATAATTTTGAGAATCAATTCAAAGCCATTTCAGACACTACCATTTACAAAGACTATACTCTTTACAGTAAGGATAAACTAAGATTTAGACCAAAAGCTTTAACTGATGCAGTATTTATTAACAAAGGAGATATCTACAGCGATTTAGCACGCAGCAGAACATCACGTTATCTAAATGATCTACAAATGTTTAGGTATCCAAGAATTGAATATTTAGAAAATAGTAATGACACAACGTTAACAGCAAATATCTATTTAGAACCTAAGAAGAAATATGCCCTGAGTTTAGATCTGGATGTGTCACAAAGTAATATTCAAACCATTGGATTTTCGGTAACACCAGGTTTAAAAATCAGAAATATTTTTAGAGGTGCTGAAACCCTAGAACTAAGTGGTATCGCTGCCATTGGAGCTTCGGAGGATGGCAATGATAATGACGAAACCTTCTTTGACATTAATGAGTTTGGTGGAAACTTAAGGTTAACGATTCCACGTCTATTTACGCCTTTTAATACCGATAGTATTATACCAAAATATATGTCGCCAAGTACAGCGATAAACCTCTCAATAACTGGCCAACAAAATATTGGTTTAGATAAACA
Source organism: Winogradskyella sp. (assembly GCF_028282165.1). GTDB lineage: Bacteria > Bacteroidota > Bacteroidia > Flavobacteriales > Flavobacteriaceae > Winogradskyella. Next base: position 21,677 of record NZ_JANQIM010000003.1, read on the forward strand.
AACCTTATCTGGACTTTTGAGTTATAATTGGTCACCATCTAGAACCGTGACCAATATTCTAGAACTATTTAATGTACAGTTTGTAAAAAATCTAAACACCAATAACTATTTTGGAGTCTATTCTAATTCATTTAACCGTTTAGATGATATTGCGAGAAGCATCGATTATATTGATGAAGACGAAACTCTTAGAGATGACACCCTACTAAACAACAGATTCGCTCCGGCAGATGAGTTTATTGATGATGTTTTAACCGGAAATACCAGCTTAAGCCCTGGTGATGATGATTTTATTGCCGTAAATAATATTGAAGAACGTAAAGAACGATTAACAGAAAACAACCTCATCTTTTCATCTAGTTTTGACTATATAAAAGATAAGCGTGCCAATATTTTTGATAATAGTTTTTCGATTTTTAAGTGGCGTATTGAGCTTGCAGGAAACCTTTTGTCAAACTTATCCGAAGTATTAGGGTCTCCAAAAAATGAGGATGGTAACTACGAAGTTTTTGGAGTTGTTTTTTCACAATACTTCAAAACAGAAATTGATTATATAAAATATTTCGATTTAGGGAACAAAAATGTTTTAGCCTTTAGAAGTTATGCTGGCATTGCCATTCCTTATGGCAATTCTAACAGTATTCCTTTTGCTGAGAGTTTCTTTGCTGGTGGACCAAATGATAATAGAGCCTGGACCGCATATAACCTAGGTCCTGGAAGTTCTACAACTACTAACGAATTTAATGAAGCTAACTTCAAAATTCACTTAAGTGCAGAACAACGCTTCGGTCTTTTTGGTAATTTACGGGGAGCACTTTTTGTAGATGTCGGCAATATCTGGAATGTTCTAGACAATGTAGAGGACGACAGAGCAACATTTACGGGTTTTGATTCTTTGGAGGATATTGCTGTGGGATCAGGTTTTGGGCTTCGATATGACTTCGATTTTTTTGTCCTACGTTTTGATACTGGCTTTAAAACCTACGAACCATCACTACCAGAAGGGAGCCGATGGTTGAAAAATTACAATTTCAGAAATGCGGTTTACAACATAGGAATTAACTATCCGTTTTAAAAATGATATAGGTTTAAAGGCGATATCGTTTTCGATATTTTATGTGCCATTAATCCACAAAAACTGCCCTAAAGATGTTCAAAATTATGTATTTTTGAAATCTAATTTTCAATCATAAAATTATGAGTCACAATATCAAACCTGGCGTTGCAACAGGTAGAGAAGTTCAGGAAATTTTCAAATTAGCTAAAGAAAAAAGGTTTGCCCTACCAGCGGTTAATGTTATAGGTTCAAACTCTATTAACGGTGTCTTAGAAACCGCTAAGGCGTTAAACGCACCTGTAATCATTCAGTTTTCTAATGGAGGCGCACAATTTAACGCTGGTAAAGGATTAGGAAATGAAGACCAAAAAGGTGCTATTACTGGTGCTATAGCTGGTGCAAAACATGTACATGATATGGCTGAAGCTTATGGTGTTCCGGTTATTTTGCACACAGATCACTGTGCAAAGAAATTATTGCCTTGGATAGATGGTTTATTAGAGGCTAGTGAAAAACATTTTGAAGAAACAGGTAAGCCACTCTACAGTTCCCATATGATTGATCTATCTGAGGAACCAATAGAAGAAAATATTGAAATCTGTAAAAACTATTTAGCTCGAATGAGTAAAATGGGAATGACATTAGAGATAGAACTGGGTATTACAGGTGGTGAGGAAGACGGTGTAGATAATTCTGATGTTGATGCCTCAAAATTATATACTCAACCAGAAGAAGTGGCTTATGCCTATGAAGAATTAAGCAAAGTGAGTGATCAATTTACTATTGCTGCGGCCTTTGGTAATGTTCATGGTGTTTACAGACCTGGTAATGTAAAATTAACACCAAAGATTTTAAAAAATTCTCAAGAATACATCACCGAAAAATACAATGTTGGCAACAACCATATTGATTTTGTATTCCATGGTGGCTCTGGTTCTACGGTGGAGGAAATAAGGGAAGCGATTGGATATGGTGTGATAAAAATGAACATTGATACCGACATGCAATGGGCATTTTTAAGTGGTGTTAGAGACTATGTACAGGATAAGAGTGACTACCTTCAAACTCAAATTGGTAATCCAGAAGGTGATGACGCTCCAAATAAAAAGTATTATGACCCTAGGGTTTGGTTAAGAAAAGGAGAGCAAGCTTTTGTAGAAAGACTTAAAAAAGCTTTTGAAGATCTTAATAATGTAAATACATTATAATATATAACAACCTATTAATAACAAACCTATCGGAGCTAAAAACTAAGTTTCGATAGGTTTGTGCTTTTAACAATTACATATCCTTACTACTTTTGAGTTTAATTAATAAGTAGTAATTTTGCTCTAACTAACTAAAACACCAATTATAATTATACATCTGTAATTATATATCCAAAATCGTATACTAATATGGCTTGGTTTAAGAGAAAAGACAAAGGAATTCAAACGTCCACAGAAGAAAAAAAAGATACGCCCAAAGGGCTTTGGTATAAATCACCTACGGGAAAAATCATTGACACCAAAGAACTTGAACAAAATTTTTATGTAAGCCCTGAAGATGGTTACCATGTAAGAATTGGAAGCAAAGAATATTTTGAGATTCTTTTTGACGATAATGAGTTTAAAGAATTGGATACTAATCTCACATCTAAAGATCCATTAAAATTTGTAGATACTAAAAAATATCCTGATCGTTTAAAAGCAGCGCAATCCAAAACCAATCTTAAGGACGCTGTACGCACAGCTGTAGGCAAATCATACGGACAAGATTTGGTTATAGCATGCATGGATTTTAGCTTTATCGGTGGCTCCATGGGTAGCGTTGTTGGTGAAAAAATAGCCCGTGCTGCCGATTATGCTTTAAAGCATAACACGCCTTTTATGATTATTAGCAAATCTGGTGGAGCACGTATGATGGAAGCTGCATTATCATTGATGCAATTGGCAAAAACTTCAGCAAAACTAGCTCAATTGGCCGAAGCTAAGATTCCATATATTTCGTTATGTACTGATCCAACAACAGGTGGAACAACAGCCTCTTTCGCCATGCTTGGTGATATTAATATTGCAGAACCAGGTGCTTTAATTGGATTTGCAGGACCAAGGGTTGTAAGAGATACGACTGGTCAGGAACTTCCTGAAGGCTTCCAAACTTCAGAGTTTTTACTAGAACATGGTTTCTTGGATTTTATATCGCATAGAAAAGATTTAAAGAAAAAGATTAATCTCTATATAGATTTAATAAAAAACCAACCCTTAAGGGCATAAAAAAGCGAGCCTAATTTGACTACACTAAAGGCTCGCATTTTTTCTTCAATCAAACTAAAACTAAATAACAATCCTAGTTTAAAGTTATAGGAATTTCTGTACCATTGTTAAAGGTAAAGGTAGCTTGGTTATCACAATTACCTTCTCCATAATCAAAAAGACCACCAAAGTTAGTGCGTTGTACATCAAAAGAACCACTTACAAAAAACGCACAAATGACTTCTCTTCTTAAAGGCTCAATGACCTCATAAATATGTGTATTACCATTAACGAATGTAGCCGTCCAGTCCCCGGTAATTTCAAAAACATTATCACTAAATACACCAGTACCAAAACCTTCCACCCATTCTCTAATTCTAGTACCCTCTCTAGACGCTTGTACACCATTTGGCCAAACAACTGTTATAGTTAAATCGTGCGTAAATTGTGGATTACCATTTTCATTAGATAGTTCTCTTAGAATAGAACGACTTGCAATGACGTGCTTTGCATCAAAATAAAAGTCAAATAAATTATAATTAATCTCTATTTGCTGCGCTTCTGGATCTCTCGTGTAATCAATAACAATTTGCCCTTGAATAAGATGTCCATTGACTATACAACCTTCTGTGCCAAAATCCAAGGTTAATTCTCTGTAACCTTGCTCAGCAACTAAGGTAACGGTAACACATTCTGGGATACCACTTGTGTAAACACCTTTACCAGATTCACTCAATTCTTGGCCCTCATAGGCATCGACAACCATATCCCCTAAAATGTTATCGACTTGATCAATCTCTGCTGAACGTTGAACCTCAGTCGTATCCTGTCCCAAATCTCCTGTACCAGAAGTTTCATCATTATCACTACATGATGTAAAGACCAAACCTAAAACCACGAGACAAAAAATTCCTTTTTTAAACACATTTAAATTTTTCATGATTACTTTTTTATTGTTAATACAGTGTTAAGACCATGACGATTAAGAAAGGTTTAATTTGAATCTAAAAAATAAAAGCATATTATTCTTAGTACTTAATATTTAAATTTTCCTATATTTGCTGCTTGAAAGAAGGCCTTTCAAAGTACATAACAATCATTTACAACAATATTAGAATGTATTTAACTAAAGAAAAGAAAGAAGAAATCTTCTCAAAATACGGTAAAGGAAAAAATGATACCGGTTCTGCAGAAGGACAAATCGCGTTATTCACGCTAAGGATTAACCATTTAACTGAGCACTTAAAGAACAATCGTAAAGATTATAATACTGAACGCTCGTTAGTAAAATTGGTTGGTAAACGTCGCGCGTTGCTAGATTATTTAACCAAGAAAGATATCTTAAGATATCGTGCTATCGTTAAAGAACTAGGATTAAGAAAATAAAAAGAACCACGCTTTTAGCGTGGTTTTTCATTATATATAACGCAACCGAAAGCGTCTAAAATTCGGATTGAAAATAGCAGATAAGATCCCAAGACGTTTGGGACTACGGTTTTTCATTGGTCATAACAACTACACACAACAACACAACGACCATTGTTTAACGCAACTTTGTTATGATTATATCAAAGTGAGAAAAAAAATTTATGATTCCAAAAACTTACAAAGAGGTCATTGACCTTGGTGATGGTAGAGAAATATCTATCGAGACCGGAAAATTAGCCAAACAAGCGCATGGTAGCGTTGTGGTGCAATCAGGAAACTGTATGCTATTGTGTACGGTTGTTTCTAATTATCATTCAGCAGATGTAGACTTTTTACCTTTAACTGTAGATTACAGAGAGAAGTTTGCTGCAGCAGGTCGTTATCCTGGTGGATTCTTTAAAAGAGAAGCAAGACCAAGCGATGGTGAAGTATTAACCATGCGATTGGTTGATAGATGTCTTCGTCCATTGTTCCCAAAGGATTATCATGCAGAAACCCAGGTTATGATTCAGTTGATGTCTCACGATTCTGATGTGATGCCAGACGCTATGGCAGGTTTAGCAGCATCAGCAGCGATACAATTATCAGACATTCCTTTTGAAACAGCTATATCCGAAGTAAGAGTTGGCCGTATAAATGGTGAGTTTATCATCAATCCTTCGCTGACACAATTAGAAGAATCTGATATCGATATGATGATTGGCGCTTCGGCAGATTCAGTAATGATGGTTGAAGGTGAAATGAATGAGATTTCAGAAGAAGAAATGGTAGAAGCTATCAAATTTGCGCATGAGGCCATTAAGATTCAATGCGATGCACAATCAAAACTAGCAGAAGCCTTCGGCAAAAAAGAAACACGAGAGTACGACCCTGAAATTGAGGACGAAGATTTGGCTAAAAAGATTCATGATATGGTTTATGACAAAACCTATGAAATAGCTAAAGCTGGTTCTTCAAAACATGAAAGAGGTGCTGCATTTAGTGAAATTAAGGAAGGTGTTTTTGAATCTTTTACGGAAGAAGAGCAGGATGAATTAGGAAAACTGATTCACAAATACGTAGCAAAATCCCAAAAAGAAGCCATTAGAAACTTAACCTTGGATGAAGGTTTACGTTTAGACGGCCGAAAAACTGATGAAATACGACCTATTTGGTGCGAGGTGGATTATTTACCTTCTACTCATGGTTCCGCTATTTTTACCAGAGGTGAAACTCAAGCTTTAGCTACAGTAACTTTAGGTACAAGTAGAGAAGCAAATGTTATAGACATGCCATCTTACGAAGGTGAAGAACGTTTCTATCTACATTACAATTTTCCACCATTTTCGACAGGGGAAGCTCGCCCAATCCGTGGTACATCTCGTAGAGAAGTTGGTCATGGTAATTTAGCGCAACGTGCCTTAAAAGGTATGGTTCCCGACGATTGTCCTTACACGGTAAGAGTGGTTTCAGAAGTATTAGAATCTAATGGCTCCTCTTCTATGGCTACGGTATGTTCTGGTACAATGGCTTTAATGGATGCTGGTGTTCAACTCAAAAAACCAGTTTCTGGTATCGCTATGGGATTAATCTCTGATGGCGATAAATACGCAGTACTTTCAGATATTTTAGGGGACGAAGATCACTTAGGTGATATGGATTTTAAAGTTACCGGAACTGCTGAAGGCATTACGGCAACCCAAATGGATATTAAGATCAAGGGGTTGTCTTACGAAATTTTGGTAAAGGCCTTGATGCAAGCTAAAGAAGGTCGCTTACACATCCTAGAGAAGTTAACGGATACTATTGAAGAGCCAAATGCAGAAGTTAAAGCACACGCGCCTAAGATTATTACCAAGATTATTCCTGGAGAGTATATAGGAGCAGTGATTGGTTCTGGTGGTAAAGTGATTCAAGAATTACAAAAAGAAACCAACACCACTATTGTTATTAATGAAGATCCTGTAACCGAAAAAGGTATTGTTGAGATTTTAGGTACAGATCAAGCCGGTATCGATAAGGTTATTGCTACAATTGAAGCTGTAATGTTTAAACCAGAAGTTGGTAGCATTTATGAGGTAAAGGTGATAAAAGTATTAGAATTTGGAGCTGTTGTAGAGTATACTGAAGCACCTGGTAATGAAGTCTTATTGCACGTTAGTGAATTGGCATGGGAACGTACCGAAAATGTAACTGACGTTGTGAATATGGGAGATGTGTTTGACGTGAAATATTTTGGTATTGATCCAAAAACGCGCAAGGAAAAAGTATCTCGTAAAGCTATTTTACCAAAGCCAGAAGGTTGGCAACCACGTCCAAAACGCGATAATAACAATCGCGGAGGCAATAACAGAGGTAGAGATAATCGTAATAGGGATAACCGAAGAAACGACAGAAAACCTAGAGAAGATAGAAAAGAGGAATAAACAGTTTGCTATATAAATAATTTAGAAAGCCCAAATGGAATATTCATTTGGGCTTTTGTATTTAATAAGTTATGGTGGTGTTAGCTCTGCTACAGTGCGACCGACACCAACAAAGATCATTACAATAGCAATCATACCTCCAGTACACAAGAGCGCAACAACAGTGAGTATTGGAGAAAGCACTTTATTATGTAACCTTATTGAATATATATTTCTTTCTAAAAGAAGGGTTTTGGTCTTACCTTTTAAACCATAAAATTGATTACTGTCCTTAATTATTTGTTTGTATTTAAAAGTCTGGCCATTCTTAGTTTTAATTTTAACGCGTTTTCTAGCTGCAACCGCACGATCAAGAGAAACACTATCATAATGGTATACGCGACAACTCTGAAACATAACTAGAACGGCAAACAAAAAACTTACGAATTGCATTCGAGTTTTGACAATTTGAACATAGTTTCGACTCATACTTAATAAGTTATTTCATACACTAAAAATAGACAAATGCTTTCATATATATTCAAAAAATCTAGATGTTAGTTTACTAAGCACCTCCAATCAAATAATAAATTGAAAAAAGACTACAGAAGATATAGCTTCTGAATTAGCATGAGCAAAACGAGCCGAAAATTGATCATAAATCTATTCTTTAAAAGAGATAAAATCCTTGTCTTTTTTAACGAATTACAGACTAGAAAAGCTAAAAGCGTGAATTCAAATAGAAAACAAGATTTTTATTCTTGCAATTGTCTGCTAAAAATTCATGAGTAAGCTTGCCGATAGCCCTGTCGCTTCTGGCACAAATCGACATACACCACCAACACAGACCAGACCAGCTCTCTGTCTACCGTAGTTGAGGGATACACGTGTAGTTCCTTTATTAAAGCTACCTCCAAAATTATAATAATGATTTTCTGATGTACTACTATCATCACCACTATTATAAATATCATTGACGTAAAATGACAGCCTTGGACTAACGTTATACTCCAATGTTCCTCCAACCCAATTGTGATTATCTGAATTAGACCATAGTCTTTGCAACTCCAATCTAACTGATTGACCAATTCTTCCAAATTTATAAAAGGTTTCGCCTACAACAATATTGGCTTGAATTTGCTCTCCAGAAAAATTATCTTCAATAATTCTTTGGTTATAGTATTGATTGACATAATAAAAAATAGAGTTCCATTTTTTATTCCACTTTTTGCGTATTTCTAAGCTTATATCTGAAAAATATTTTTCACCAAAACCAAAATAGTCAACATCATAAGACAATTCACCAAAATCATAGTCTCCTTTTAAGCCTGCCCAATAAGACGCATTAAAAGCCAGTTTTGTACCATATTTACCGCCTAAAGGTGTCCCCTTTTTAATGTTATAAAACACATCGATTTGCCCGCCTATTTCACCAGCCTCCATAAGCTGTGGATCTACAAAAACTACTTGCGATTGTGCTTGATAAACAAATATATTAGTCAACAGATAATCATGCTGCTTGGTAAGGGCTGGAGTGAAATTGATATTATTTTCCAGAAAAACATTACCTGTCGTTTCACGCTCAGAGAAGAAGCCCATATTTTCTAAACGTCTAAAAGTAGCATCTACACCAAATCCTTTTGTAGAAAAACCTGTATTAAATAGTAAAGCACTACCTGGTTCTACAAAATCATTAATCAATTGACCTGCTAACACAACAACATCATCTGATTTTGCTACATATTCTGCACTGGCATAGAAGCTGTTTTTGGAAAAATTAACACGTCCCGAAAAAACATTTGTTAAATCATCAAAATTTGGTTCTTCAATATCGGTTTCTTCTTCACGTCCTACGTAGCTAAATCCTAGACTTAGAGACGAATCTTCAATATTAAAAATTGAAAAAATATCTACTACGGCATTAAAGCCATAAATATCACCCTCTGAGGTTTTAAAACCAACACGTTGCTTACCGTAAAGCCCAGTAAGCGACAAATAATCCGTTGGCATGTATATTGCGCGTCCACCTAAAAGTGCGTTATTTAGTCCCAATTGCCGATCTTCCCAATTTCTCAGTACCAAGCCACTTCCAAATTGTTCATAATAATGACCGGCATTAACTTCTAGTTTAGAATTTTTGTAGTTCAACGAATAAATTCCTAAATCGGTACCATCAAAATTAGGCGAGTAATTCAATAATGGTAATGGTTCGTAAGATTCTACTTGAACCGTCGCTGTGAAGTTCTTTAGAAAATCGTAATCTAATTTTAAATAGGAGTTTACCCTTACATGTTCATCGCCATCATTATTATCGCCATCAAAGAAGGGTCCTGTTCTTTTGTCATCATTATACCAAGCCATATTAGATTCGAGGCCAACCCTAAGGTTATCTAAAATTTGACTAGAGGCTTGATGTAATGATAGACAAAATACTAATAGTAGTATTAGCTTTTTCATCAAAAGTTGTGATTAATTTAGTTAGAATGAGTTAGAATGTTTAGATTTTTTAGGCTACTTTTTATAATGTGCCTTGACCACCTCATAGAGTTCTTCTTCACTACCAGGGGTGTAGCCAGTTCGGGTATGAATAATTTCACCATCTTTTACAACAATGACATAGGGCAACACATTAATGTTTAGAGCTCTTTTTAGATCTTGATTATCGTCTAATAAAATTTGGTATTCCCAATCTTTTCCATTCACAAGTGGAATGACTCGCTTTTTTGTTCTGGCATCATCCGTGGATACGGCAATAACTTCAACATTGGTTTCATCTTGCCATTCTTCGTACAAATCCGCAATAGCATCCAATTCATTAATACATGGCACGCACCATGTTGCCCAAAAACTAAAAATTTTGATGTTTTCTGAACTCGCTAGGTCTTGTATTGAAATGGTTTCGCCCTCTAAATTGTTAAGTGATACGTCAGGTAAATCTTGTCCACTAACAAAATAGGTGCCCATTAATAGAACGGTCATAAATAGGTTTTTCATAAAGTTGTTGTTTTTATATTTTTCTTAATATTTTGCAATAATAATACCAGTTTTTTAAAAAAATAGTATAATTTGCATTTTTTTACAGAAAAATACTATTAAACTTTAATTAAATCTTTCAATGTTATGAAAACAAAAAACTTAATTCATTCTCTTTTTATTTGCCTAGCTTTTTGCTTTAGTTCGTGCAGCAGCGATAGTGATGGTGATGGAAACGGAAATGGTAATGGAAACGGAAATGGAACTAATGACATTACAAGTATCTCCGTTGAAATATCGAACTCAGTAGAATGTGGCATCTATGTAGGTGATATTATCAGCTTTTCAGTAAAAGGCAACAATAATACTGATGTTACCAATTCAGCTACGATTTCTGTTAACGGTACTGCCATAAGTGGTAATACTTATACCACAACCGAAGCAGGATCATTGCAAGTTACAGCTACTTATGAAGATATTAGTACAAGCGGTAATCTAAATGTAAATGTAGCAGAAGATTATGCTAAATTTACTAAGCATGTGTTAATAGAGGACTATACAGGTACTTGGTGTCCTTTTTGCCCAAGAGTGTCTTACGCTATTGAGTTAACAAAGGAACAAACGGATCAACTTGCAATAGTTGCTATACACTGGGATGATGAATTTTCAGCTCCTGAATCGAATAGTATGGTATCAACTTTTAACATCTCAGGTTTCCCAACAGTAAAAATCGATAGAAACACTGACTGGGCATTCCCAGAACCAAATAATGTTGACCAAGTCGTTGACAAAACACTATGTGATAATTCTCCTTTAGGATTGGCGTTAGCACCAACCATTAACGGTAATACCATGACCATTGATGTTGAAGCTAAATTTAGTGAAGACTTTAGCTTCAACAATACAAGACTTGTATTAATGGTTGTTGAAGATGGGTTAATTGCAGACCAAGAGAACAATCAAAGTTATTATGGAGGCCAAAACCCTATTCCGGATTTTGTGCATGATCACGTACTAAGAGCAAGCTTAACAGATTTTACTGGTGATGCTATATCGGCTAGTGAGGTTACTAACGGCATGTACAACAGAACATTTACAGCTAATCTTCCTTCTAATGTAGCTGACGCCTCAAATGTAAGTTTTGTGGCATTTATTTCTAATGATGATTTTACGGATTCTCCTGTTGTCATTAATGCAAGAGTCGCTCATTTTGGTGATGACCAGTCATTTGAAGAGAACTAGTCTATAAACTATTATCATTGACCAATTATCGGTTATGATAAACAAACCTCTTATCAAATATGATTGATAAGAGGTTTGTTGTTTTATCGAATAAAATTTAACGCAGATAAGAGTTATTGTATTAACGTATTCTATTAAGGTTCATTGACTTAAGCGAGTTTTAAAACTTTTTTACATTATTCTGTAACATTTTATCTATATATAACGTATAATAAGGAGCAACCTGTTGTTGCGAAAAATTGCACAAATCTTAAAATTACATGAGACAACTTAAAATTACCAAGCAGGTAACCAACCGCGAGACCGCATCATTAGACAAGTATTTACAAGAAATCGGTAAAGTAGATCTAATAACAGCGGATGAGGAAGTTGAGTTAGCCCAGCGTATCAAAGCTGGTGACCAAGTTGCTTTAGAAAAGCTAACTAAAGCCAATTTACGTTTTGTAGTTTCTGTCGCCAAACAATATCAAAATCAAGGGTTAACGTTGCCAGATTTAATTAACGAAGGTAATCTTGGTTTGATTAAAGCTGCACAACGTTTTGATGAAACCCGCGGTTTTAAATTCATCTCTTATGCGGTATGGTGGATTCGCCAATCTATATTGCAAGCACTGGCAGAACAATCTCGTATTGTGCGTTTACCGTTGAACAAGATTGGTTCTATAAATAAAATCAACAAAACCTTTGCATTTTTAGAGCAAAGTCATGAGAGACCACCTTCTGCCGAGGAGATAGCAAAGGAGTTGGATATGACGATTAACGACGTTAAAGAGTCCATGAAAAATTCTGGACGCCATGTATCCATGGATGCTCCTTTAGTTGAAGGTGAGGATTCTAACTTGTATGATGTATTACGAAGTGGTGAATCTCCAAATCCCGATAAGGATTTATTACATGAATCTTTACGTACAGAGATTGAGCGTGCCCTTGAGACACTAACTCCTCGTGAAGCTGATGTGATTCGTTTATATTTTGGATTGGGAAATCAACATCCTATGACTTTAGAAGAAATTGGTGAAACGTTTGATTTAACACGTGAACGTGTAAGACAGATTAAAGAAAAAGCAATTCGTAGATTAAAACATACATCACGCAGTAAAATATTAAAGACCTATTTAGGATAAGGTTAGTTTTTTGTATATTTAACGACCAACCTAATAAAGGTAACAACAGTTACAAAACATAACTGTTCGTTTTTTGATTGATGAAAGAACCTCCGGCTGATTACCGGAGGTTCACTTTTTTATACTATATTAGAAGTGTATCTACACGACTTTTATAATGAAAGCAATTTGTTATATAAGTAACTTTGCAAAAGGTTTAAGTCATAAAACTATTAACGAGTTAATAGAAAATGTTAATTCAAATAATACTCAAGAACATATTACTGGTTTGTTAATTCTTAAAAACAAACATTTCTTTCAGATTATAGAAGGCGAATCCCAAAAAATTGATACATTATTTCAAAAAATAAAAAAAGACAAAAGGCACAAGGGTATCATCAAATTATTGGATACAGATATTGAAGGTAAAATCTTTAATGACTACAATGGCGGAAAATTCGAGATTTTTCAGAAATATGCCGATATGAAAAAGCTATATTTGTACTTTAATTGGATAAAAAATGCTAACTATTTACCTGCTGAAAAATTAATCCATTTAACGACAAATTTCTTAAAACACAACACATGAGTAAATGCTTAATCGCACCATCAATGTTAGCTGCCGATTTTGGCAATCTTCAACGCGACACAGAAATGGTAAATCTTAGTGAAGCAGACTGGTTTCATATTGATGTTATGGATGGTCATTTTGTACCAAACATCTCATATGGCATGCCTGTAATTGCTGCTATTAAAAAACATGCTACCAAACCTTTAGATGTTCACTTAATGATAGAAAAGCCAGAGCGATATATTGAAGAATTTGCAAAAGTTGGTGCCGATATTATTACGGTTCACTACGAATCAACAGTTCATTTACACAGAACCTTAAGACAGATAAAGGACGTAGGGTGCAAGGCAGGTATTGTTTTAAATATAACCACACCAATAAATGTCTTAGAGGATATACTTCCGGAGTGCTACATGGTTTTGTTAATGTCAATCAACCCAGGTTTTGGAGGTCAAAAATTTGAAGATGTGACTTACCAGCGTATAAAAAAACTACGCCAAATGGCAAATGACCAAAATCTTACGACGAGAATAGAAGTTGATGGTGGTGTTACCGATAAGAATATTAAGCAACTTGCCGAAGCTGGTGCTGATACTTTTGTGGCTGGTAGCCATGTGTTTAAAAGTGACAACCCAGCCCTTACCATAGAAAACTTAAAAGCTTTGGCTAATTCATTATAAAAAGCGCCAAAAGGGCGCTTTTTTTATAATTGTTTCAAGAGATAATTTATTAAATCTGTTGTAGTGACTATACCTACAAGTCGCCCATTGTCTACAACTGGCAGCGCATGAAACTCATTCTCTGATAATATCTTGGCTACCTCTTTTATTGTTGCCGTAGAAGGGACTGTGACTACATTTTTAACCATCACTTGGTCAATTGTAAACATATTGTATACTAACGTATCAACATCTTCGTCTGTGTCGTAAACTGCATCAGCAAAACTAATTCGTAACAAATCTGAGTAACTGAGCATTCCAAGAATTACTTCTCCCGCTACTACTGGTATATGTCTTATTTTATTACGCTTAAAAAGTAACTCTGCTGTTTCTAAATCATCATCTCTATTAAGAGCGATGATATTTCTGGTCATTATTTCTGAAATTGGTGGAACATATCTCATGACTATCCGTTTTATAATTCACTATTAAAAGTAGTGTATAATACCGATAGAAATTATGATAAATATCATGTGTCTAAATGTAAAACTGGCTTATGGTACTAGGGTACTTAATCGTTATTAGTCTTTTTTGCTCCCATAACCATAATTATAACCATAATTATAGCTATAACCATAAGATTTACTAGCACCAACACTATTGATTACATAGGCCATATTTTTAAGTTTTCCAGTTTCGTGGAGTTCTTTAGAATATTTTAATAGATTTTTTTCTGTATAATTTGCCCTTACTAGATAAATTGTAGCATCTGCCAATTGAGAAATCAACATTGTATCCGTAACCAAAATCGTAGGTGCAGTATCGACAACGACATAATCATAGACTTTTCTGGCCTCTTCAATAAGTTTTTTAAAACGTCCGTTAGTCAATAAATGTGCAGGATTAGGCGGAATACTTCCAGATAAAATGATATGATGGTTAGGATGCTTATCAAAACCACTAATCAATGCATCCTTCCAATCGAAATCAATATCGTGGAGATAGTTAGAAAGGCCTGGTTTTTGTTTGTCTTCACTTATATGTGTATGAATTTGCGGGTTTCTTAAATCTGCTCCTATAAGCAATACACTTTTGTTTATACTTGAAAGTGCTAGAGACAGATTAAGGCTTACATAGGTTTTCCCTTCACCTTTAATAGTGGATGTACAATAAACTACCTTTCCCACTTTGTTTTCATTCCCAATAGGCAATATATAATCTACATTAGAACTCAAAATCCTAAACGACTCAGCTAATGGTGAGCGGTCATTTGGATCCTTAAAAATGATATTCTTAGTCTTTTTTAGATTAGGGATCTCACCTATTACTGGAACTTGAGAAGATACTTTAATAATATCTTCTTTGCTATGAAGTTTAGTGTCTAACATAAACATGAAGTACAAAATACCAAAGGGAATCAACAATCCTCCTAGTAAAGCACCTGCATAAACAATATTGGATTTTGGTGAAATAGGTTTAGACCCTGATAAAGCATTCTCGACAACTTTTATAGAAGGCTCTGTGATAGCTAGATTTATAGCAGCTTCTTCTCGTTTTTGAAGTAATAACAAGTATAGGCTCTCTTTTATTTTCTGTTGTCTCTGGATAGCTTTGAACAATCGTTCTTGCTCTGGTATCTGGGAAACTCGCCCCGCAAATTTTTGGTTTCTGTTCTCCAATTGGTCTAAAGAAGACTCCAATTGATCGGTATAATTTCTTAATGACCTATTTATGTTAGTCTTTAAACCTTCTACTTGTTGTTTTACCAACCTTACACTTGGGTTATTAGAACCTCCACTTGCACTGAGTCTGTCCCTATTGATTACAGCTAAATTATATTCACTTATAAGTGCATTAATACCATTGTTATCTATACCAATATTAGCTGGGAGCAAATCGGATTCCGAATTTGTATTCAATGCGTTTTCCAATAATTTAGAAATCGTAAGTTGGTTTTTTAATTTAAAAAGAGCTTCTTCTGATTGCGCACGTTGTTCGAGACCTAATTCAGCATCAGTTGCTATATCAACAATGTTGTTTTTTTCCTTGAAGACCTCTTGATCAATCTCGATCGAGTCTAACTCCTCTGCCAAAAAAACAAACCGCTCATCAATAAAGTCTAGTGTGCGTTTAGAAACTAATTGCCTATCATTAATACCATCGTCATTAAAAACATCCATTAAGGTGTTCAATATGCTTTCTGATAGCTTGGCACTTTCACCTTTTATACTAATCTTAAGTAAATCACTTTGTTCACCGATAGCTTCTACCTTTATCTTACTCTTTAGTGCCAAAGCTTCATTTTTAATGGGCCTAAAAGATATAATATATGTTGTATTGATAAGTTCTTTTCTTGCTATGTCGCTAATCATAACATCAAAAGGTAAACGATGAGCTTTGTCTTTCGTTGAAAAACTTGCAAACGAGAATACTTTTTCAGTTAATAAATTAGTAATCTCGAGATCTTTATCTGAAATTCTGATTTTGTAAGATAAATTTCGAACAATACTGTCCGGTACTATAATCTGTTCAAAATCAAAAGGAAGCATATCTATTTGTGAGGTTTGAATAGTTCCCTCTTCATAAAAGCTAGTATTTAAATTTAACTCTCTGACTACACGATTCATAATGAGATAGGAAGTCAAAATTTCTATCTCATTTTCCAGGTTTATATTAGTACGCTTAAATATAAATGCTGAAGTGGGCAATTCGAGCCCTTCCGATTCGTCTAAAATTTTAATTTTAGCATAGGTTTCATAAATGCGTGGTGAGAACCTTAAATACACATATGCACTAAAAAGTGCTACTACTAACATTAGAATAAACCAAGGCCAGTAACGCAAATAACGTCTAAACTCTTGTTTAAGATCTAAACTGTCCTCATCGTTTAGGACAAAATTATTCTGAAACTGATTCTCCATTAGGTTATCTTGTCAATAAAATAGTTACACTCAAAGCTAACGATGCTATAGTTAATACTGTTCCAATATTACCAATGAAGCCAGCATTTTTAACTCTAGGATCGTTAGGATTTACCACGATTACATCGTTTGGCTTAATAAAATAAAATTCTCCATCCATAAAGGAAGTAGATGTTAAGTCAATATGGGTAATTTTTCTTATGCCGTCTACTTCTCTTGTGATAAGGATATCATCACGCTTTCCATTTATGGTCAAATCCCCCGCATAACCTAAGGCCTGAAGTATAGTAATATTTTGTTCAGTAAAGGTATAGGTTCCCGGTTGATTAACCTCTCCCAATACAGTTACTTTAGCATTGATAAGTCTTACATTTACTGTAGGATTGACCAAATGGCCCTCTGAAATTAACTTGTTTTTGATAACTTCTCTTAGTTGATCGGTAGTGAGACCAGAAGTAGATATTTCACCTAAAACAGGAAATTCTATAGTATTTTCTAGAGATACCAAATAACCATCTAATTGTAAAATTTGGATATTTTGTGGCAGCACACCTTGAGTACTATTCTTATTATAAGGTAAAGCGGCTTCTGGTGCCATGCTTTCAACAGTTATTTTAAGGATATCGTTAGGTTGTATAGCAGAGCTTTCATAGTTCACTGCCCCTGAGCCATTTGTCATTGCATCTTGCATGTAGAGCACTTCTTTCTTGGTTGCGCACGATACTGCTAACACAAATACAAGAAAAATAATAAATTTAGGATTCATTAAGATTAATTATAAGTAAAGCAAATATAACGGCATTTAAAAGACTTGCAAAAGCATTCACGTGATTTAAACCACAAATAGATTTAAATTTCAACCTGGCAATATTTTTTTAATTAAAAAGGGTATCATGTAAAGACCCGAGCCATAAAGCAATAAGCAAATAATTTGGGTATTTAAATTAAGGTGTAAAAGATTAAATGCAATACAAATAATAATAACGTTGATACCAGAAATTAAAATGGTAGTCATTAAATGACTATAACCTATTCTAATAAACTTATGGTGAATATGATTTTTATCTGCTTTAAATGGACTTGTCTTGTGGATTACGATTCTAATAAAAAAGATCCTAAGGGTATCTATTAAAGGGTAGAATAACAATGCAAATGCCAATGCAGGAGAAGCTCTATAGTAACTTGACGACTCATCAATTTGCGCCATATTTATAAAACTAATTGTAAAAAAAGCCAATAAAAATCCTACGATCATAGAGCCAGTATCGCCCATAAATATTTTCTTGGTTTCTGAAAAATTCCATCTTAAAAAAGCTAATAGAGCGCCAGCAAGTGCTACAGAAATAGTTGCCAGACTTATAGAATCATTCCTTACAAATAAAATAGCGAATACGATACAGGCAGATAGAGCTATAGTACCTGCCAATCCATCTACACCATCAATAAGGTTATAAGCATTGATAATTAACACATAAACAAAAAGCGTAAACACGATTGAAAACCAATATGGCAATTCATTAATGTCTAAAATATCAGAAAAACTTATAATTCGGGTATCAGTAAAGAATATTAATAATAATGCTGTAATTAATTGTCCGGAAAATTTTCTTCCTGGTGCCAAAACAGTTAAATCGTCCTTAAGTCCCAGAAAAAAAAGTATGGTTAACCCACCCATGGATAAAAGCAAAATCTTAGTATTTAAATACGCTCCAACTAATGTAATAACTACAACTAGACTAATAAATATGCCTACACCACCGAAAGTAGGTGTTCTTTTACTATGAACACTTCTTACATCTGGCTCGTCCATTAAATGCTTTGTATGTGAAATGAAAAGAATCGTCGGGAATGTTCTATAGGCGATGTAAAATGACAATAAAAATGCGCCTATTAGCCAAAATTCTAAGTGATCTTTAGGAGAAAAATTATCAAGTAATGTTTTAATCATATAATTTGATTTTAAAACATCTTAGTGAAATGATTAATATACAAAAAATATAAACGAAGTCTAAGAGTGTTTTGCAAAGTAACTACTTTGATGTTATGTTAGTGTTAAGTCTTAAATATGGGATATCATTCTTCTTCTTAAGGTTTTATCTTTTGATTATTCTAGGGAATTTTAAATTGTTCAAAAAAGCTATGCGATATATTTTCCTCATAATATTGTTTTGTTTTTTACAAACGATATGCAACAGTTTATTCTAATTTTTAGCTAAATATGGATAAACTATTTTTAGGAAATTTAATCTTTATACCACAAAAATTATTACTCAAAACTCCTAGCCTTTTTAGCCGATAAAAATAGATATTTGGTTCTAAAAACAGCCATATTAGAAACTAAAATCGTTAAAATACAAGTTTATTTCCGACATTTATGTCTCCTTATTCATCCTAAAACTTTGGTTTTAAGTACTTCAAAAATAAAACTTGGTGTAGAAACTAGGTTTCGCTTGGCCAAACGTCTTGGTTCCTTTAAAAAACGAGGTAGCCACTCCAAACCTAACGAAATCCAAAATTGACTACTGCGTTTTATGTTTCCTGCATAAAAATCGAATACCGCCCCTATAGAACAAATTGTTGTTGCTTCAAGTCTGTTTTTATTATTATGCACCCATTTTTCTTGTTTAGGAGCTGTCATGCCCACAAAAAGGACATCTGGCCTTAATTTATTGACTTCATCACACATTTGCATTGATTCTTCTTCGGTAAAACTTGGCCTATAGGGTGGTGAGTAACTCTTTACTTTAACATTGGGGTAATCAACAGAAAGCTTATTTTCAATTTTTGACAGTGTTTCTTCAGATGCGCCTAAGAAGAAACAACTGCCTGATGTTTCATTCAAATGGTTCATAAGAAATATAAATAAATCGTAACCCGCTATTCTATTGATCTTTCTTCCATTTAAAACACGTTCTGCCCATACAATCCCAATACCATCGGGTAAAAGCACATCGGATTCCTTAAGTGCTTTCATAAATTCATCATCTTTCTTAGCGGTACAATAGCTATGTGGGTTGATGGTATTAATTGTTTTTGTGCTCTTTAAATCCAAAACGTCTAACGAATCGCTGTATATATCATATCCTAATAGTGCCATTTAATTACCTGGTTTTTAAAAATGAAATAAGTTGGTCTGTAATTTTCTTTTGTCCTTGTGGATTTAAATGAATCGGATCGAAAAATAATTCGTATCTATGAGACCATGGTTCTTGAAAATTTAGAAAAGTAATATCGCCGTTTGTTTGACTTTTAAATATTTGAATGGTTTCATCAAATTCCTCTTTTTGAATGGTTTCTAACATGTCTATTGTAGGGACATAAAGCAATACTACCTTAATATCATTAGCCATTAATAGCGCCATAGTTTCCTTAAAGACCGTAATATTGGCTTCATTGTTTGCGATTTTTCTATAGTTCCCCTTGTCAATTTCCATCTTTAATTTTAAAGTATCCAATTCACCAAATTTAAGGTTGTCCCATTTATTAAAATAGCCACGCACCGCACCTGCCAAAAGAAGTTCGTTATAACGACTAGACTTAATGTGCTTCTTGGTTAGATACTCTAACTTCTCGGAATTATTGTAGACATATTCATCAATATTAGGACTATCTAAAAAAGGATAAAATAATTTGTATGAATTATCACTTAAGCCCTCTCCTGTAAAGGTCCATGCATCTACTCCATAAATAACGGTTTTTAAGTTAGGGTTTTCATCTATTAATTGTCTCACCATAACTAACCTATCATTAACATTTACACCTTCTCTCGTATATTTAGAAATTCCTTTATCCAGTGCTTTCTCTAAACGGACCTTATCTAATCCAAGCATCAAATGAGAATGCCCGACTAGGGCAATTTCATTAGGCTCATCAATTCCATAATATTGATTTAACCCTTTGATTAAAACCTTGTGTAATACTTGGTCACCAGTAATAAACAAGCCTAAAAACAAAACAATATAAAGCGCAAAGGATTTTTTAGACATATCGATTAAAATTGAAAATAGATAAAAGCATTAGAACTTACACCTAGCATAGAGACAGATAGTAAGAGAAAAACATACCATAGCAATTGACCTATAGAGTGTATTTTGGACTTAGAAAAATACAATGAAACCACTTTATTATATTGTAGAATCTGCACAAAAACGAGAACTATAATTAAAAGTATGCAAAGCACAAAAGATACGGTAGATGCTCCTAAGTATAAATTTCCGCTCCAATCGAAAATAAGTTTATTACTTATAATGTAGGCATCTGAAATACTGGAGGCTCTAAAAAATATCCAGGCATAGCAAACTAATATAAATACAACAATCATCTTAGAGATTCTGTACCCGTTAAATTGTTTTATCCGAGTTTGTTTAGCCCAATTAAGTACTTTATCACCCCAGCTTTCAATAACATAATATAAGGCATGCAAGAAACCCCAAATGATAAAGGTCCAATTTGCTCCATGCCAAAATCCACTTACCAAGAACACAATAAAAATATTTAATAACCATCTTGAATATACGACCCTATTTCCACCGAGTGGTTTATATAAATAATCTGAAAACCAAGTAGACAAAGAAATATGCCATCTTCTCCAAAACTCGGCTATAGATCTTGAGAGATAAGGGAGATTAAAATTTTGCATAAGATTAAATCCCAATATTTTGGCGGTCCCTATGGCCATATCCGAATATCCACTAAAATCACAGTAAATTTGAATTGCAAAAAATAGCGTTGCTACCGCAAGTGTAGGCCCATTATATACATCGGGATTCTCATATATTCTATCTACATAAATAGCCAACCTATCTGCTATAACTACTTTTTTAAACAGACCCCAAATAAACAGCTTTGAGCCCTCAATAAAATCATGCCTGTTAAAGTTATGCTTCTCTCTAAATTGTCCCAATAAATTTGACGAACGCTCTATCGGACCTGCAACAAGTTGAGGAAAAAAAGCGACAAAGACTGCAAAATTAACCACATTGTGTTCGACTTTTGTCTTGCCAAAATATACATCTAACGAGTAGCTTAAAGCTTGAAAAGTAAAAAAGGATATACCTACTGGTAAGATAACCTCGAGCAAGGTCAACCTGGATTGTGAGTCAAAAATTTCCGAGACATTATTAATATTGCCTATGAAGAAATTTGCATATTTTAAATACAATAAAGGAATTAGGGATAAAACAATAGACAGCCAAAGGTAATTTCGTTTCTTTTTTATTGTTTTTGATTCATTAATCTTAAGACCACCATAATAGTTAACGAGAGTGACGCCCAGCATTACGAAAGCGAAATCCCATCGCCAAGAAATATAAAATATATAAGAACTAATAAGTAATAATGACGACCTGTATTTATAAGGTAAATTAAAGTACAGTAGGCAAGTACTAATAAATAAACCGATAAACTCCCATGAATTAAATAGCATATGTATTAAATCACGCTTTTATAAACATTCAACAAATTGTTATATACACTTTTTTCAGTATACAAGGCATTGGCTTTTTCTAAGCCAGCCAATCCATACTTTTTACACAACGATTTATCATAATATAGTTGGTTAATTGCCTGTGCTAATGCTTCAGCATCACCAGGGGGCACTAGCAATCCATTTTCCTTATGGTCAATTATTGATGCCATCGCTCCCAGATCACTAGTTATTACAGGTTTTCCGTGCTTCATAGCTCTAGTAATAACATTTGGAAAACCTTCATACCATTTACCTGGCACAACAATAACTCTTGAATTACTGTATAATTGATCTAGCTTATTGCCCGAAACAAATCCCATCCATTCTACATTAGAAGAAGACGATTCTTTAAGTAGCTGATAGTCTTTAGAGTAACTACCAATCACCTTAAACCCAATATCAGGCAATTGCCTGGCCGCTTCAATGAACTCTCGTATACCTTTCTCTTCGCTTACTCTACCTACATAAGAAACCATAGGCTCTCCCTCGTTTTCAAAATTCTGTATTATTTTTGGGGTGAGGCCAGGAACTATCACTAATTTCTCGGATGGTATACCGTTTTCAATAAATTTCTGTTTTTGAAACTCTGATTGAACGATATAGGCATCAACAATTTTGGTGATTCCCCAATACTTTCTTGCTATAAAATTTCTTAAGGCATAACCTAGGCTTTTAAACCTATTATTTTCACAATTCTTAATTACACAGTTTAGCTCTCTTACACCAGACAGACATTGCTCACAAATATTTCCTTTACCGTCCAAGTGTAACCCGGTTGGGCAAAAAAGCCTGTAATTTGGACATCTCATTACAATAGGAATTTTTAGCTTTTTTCCTAATCTAATGACAGCAGGAGAAATAAATGGATATACATTTTGAATTTGAATAATATCGGGCTGAAAATCTAATATTTTCTTTTTTAATTGTTTTACCGCTGTTGGATTATATACCCCCAAAAGAAATGCGGCTATTTTCATTTTAAAAGAGTTATTTATGATATCAGAACTTTTTCTGTACCATTCCACAACGTGACCGTTTTTTGCTAATAAATCTGCCAGCCCTTGAGACGCATGCTCTTCGCCACTATTATTGCTTGCGTAATTGTTGTGTACAAATAAGATTTTCAACTTACTTTTTTTGAGGTTATTTTTAAATTAATGAATTTATATCTCAAACCAAGAATTAAGGTTAATAAAAACACACTTGGTATCCAAGCTCCATAAACCCTACTTCCAATTCCAGGTGCTGCCATATTAATGACAAATACCATAATGGTTGTGCTCATAATAGCGGGCAACCATTTTTTTCTTGGAAAGACTTTACTAAAGGAGTTTTTAATAGTATATAAAAAATATATCAAAATTAACATAAAACCAAGTATCCCGTTATTTACAAAAGCCGACATAAAACTATTATGAGAATTAATAGCTCCTTCCCAAGCAGAGCTTGCCAATAAATCAACTTCTCCAGCAACAAACCCATGGCCTAAAAAAGGCTTTTTTAAACCTTCTTTATATAAGTAGGACCATATTTGGTTTCGCCCCGAAGAATCTTCCAAACCAATAGAATCCCTGCCATAATAAACCGTATTTAACAATAAGTCTTCTAAGCCCAGATACATGTATGACAACAAAACAATAAATGCAATAAAACCAAAATAAAATTTGTATTTAAAATCACTAAAAAGTAAAGCAATCAACCCAGCAGAAATACCAAAATAAATTTTATTGGATACCCCTAAAATTGCAAATGACAACATTAAAATTTTCAGAATCTTGTTCTTTGTTAAAAAAAGAAACAGAAAAAAGAATAATGGAAAAAATAATCTACTAGCGGTGAAAGGTAGTGCTAAAAAGTCCAAACCGACCATTTTAACATTGAATAATATATCAACCACTAAATTCCACACCGCATAGAATATTGCCCATCTTAATATGTCTTCTGGTCCATATTTCGAAATTAATATAAAAACTATAGCATGTATGATAACTAAAAATGATAAATTCTCAATCGCTCTAAACACTGACAGCGATGGGTTAGAACTCCATAAAGCGCTGATAAATCCTAGAATAATAAAAAGGAATAAGAATAATGATGGCCCCTTTAAAATAAATGCTTTAAATGCCCTTTTGCCTTTATTAACAAAAAATATAAAACCAAAAAAAAGGCATAATAAAACATAGATAATCTGTATGCTAGCAGATACATCAACTTCTGCTGCTTGGGACATTGATCTTTTTCTTGTAATTATCAATAGCAGGATTGGATATAATAGTAATAACACACCAGGCATCCCAGCACCCCAAAACAGTTTATTTAATAAGCGTAAGTATCTCATTAACAAATTAATTAATCTCCCATTTCTCTTGCCAAGCCTGATAAACGAGTATAAACCATAATTTCCTGTGTAATCCTCTTATATTCTTGTTATTTTCGAGTAAATCTTTATAAACCTTTATTTCATCAAAGTTAAAGACGGAAGATGTTTTTATTTTATCCTCGCTTAGGTAATAATCATAATATTCTTTTAACTCCTTACGCATCCATTGCCCTATAGGCACATCAAAGCCTCTCTTAGGTCTATTGAACTGGTATTGCGGCATATATTTTCTCAATATTTCTTTTAAAATCCACTTTTGATTTTTCCGGTAGATATTAAGTTTAGATGGTATTTGCTGAGCAATTTCAACTAATCTATGATCTAAAAAAGGCTCTCTGCTTTCTATGGAAGTACTCATAGTAGCCCTATCTACTTTTACCAAAATGTCTTCCAACAAATAATTCTCTATGTCTATTAGCTGCAGTTCTCTTACAAAATCGTCGGTATAGTTAATAAACTTAGATGTATCTTCTTTAGTCCAATTAATCTTTAAAAGAGGATTGATTTCCATACTAGAAAATGGACCATTAATTGCATCGCTCATTTTTAGATATTGCTTAGACTCTAAGATATTTAAAACCACAATGAGCATTGATGCGGTTTTGTTATTTCTATATCCACTAATTAGACGCCTAAAGTATTTTGCTACTGTAGGCCTTAGTCTACCAGGCACTTTAAAGGCATGCTTTAAATACGAATTAACTAGTTTATAGGAAGGGTAACCAGCAAATAACTCATCGCCTCCATCAGCTGACAAAACTACTTTTAAATGATTTGAGGCAATGCGACTAAGCATAATCATTGGTAACGCTGAATTATCACCAAAAGGCTCATCATAAATATATACCAAATCAGGAAAAACATTATAGGCATCCTTAACTGAACAATACTCTTCTATGTGATTGGTATTAAAATACTGCGACACTTCCCTTGCATATTTAGCTTCATCATACTTTTTTTCATTAAACCCTATAGTAAAAGTGGTTAGTTCTCTATCCTTATTTTGTGACAGTATAGCTGTTAGTAAAGAGCTATCTACACCTCCACTTAAGAATACACCAACGGGTACATCAGAGACCATTCTATAGTTAAACGCAGATTTCATTATTGGTTCTAGCGTTTCAATAATCTCTCCTATGGAATTGAATGATGACAGTGCCCTAACATCCTTTAATTGCCAAAATGGTCGTAGACTATTAGTCTTGCTTGATACATCATAAATAAGCCAATGACCAGGTTTTAACTTCTTAACATTCTTGTATATACTTTTATGAGGAGTAACGTAACCCGTCTGCAAGTAATTGGATAAGGATTCTTGGTTGATCTCTTTATGAAATTGAGCATTTTTATGGAAACTTTTAAGTTCTGAAGCAAACATTAAAATATTATCATTTTCGTAATAATAAAGTGGCTTAACCCCTAAGCGATCCCTGCACAAAAAAAGTTTGTTTTTTGTTTTATCAAAAATTGCAAAAGCGAACATCCCAATGAAATGTTCTGCGCATGATTCTCCCCAATGCCTAAATGCATTTAATATGACCTCTGTATCTGAAGACGATTTAAATGTATAACCTAAATTGAGTAGTTCTTGCCTTACTTCTTTATAATTATATATTTCCCCATTAAAAACAATGTTCAGATCTTTAGATTCATCAGTCATGGGTTGATGCCCAGATGAAGATAAATCTATTATGGATAATCTTCTATGCCCTAAACCTACAACTGCATTATCAGTATTTGCAATCATATAACCTTCATCATCTGGACCTCTATGGGAAATCACGTCGGTCATATCCTTAAGGGTTTTCTGAGGATCCAATATACTATTATTAAAACTACAAAATCCAGTTATTCCGCACATTATTCAATTTCGGTTTAATGCTAATTCACAAGATTTATAAACACTCAAAGCAGCAGATTCTGGAGTATATCCATCTAATAACTGAAGGGATTTTTTTCCCATATTAGCAAAACTATGTCTCGCGTTATAACTTTGTTGTAACGTATCGAGAAAATCCTTAGCATTTAACGGATCCATAACCCAGCCATTTTCTTTGGTAACTAACTCTGGATAACACCCATTGTATATAGATGTAATAATCGGTAAAGAACTAGCCATAGCTTCAGAAACAACCAAAGACCAATTGTCTTCTAAGGTCGGTAATATAAATATGTCTGCTTTAAGATAATATTTTGGAACCTCATCATATTTAACTTCACCTTTAAACAAAATACTATTTTCATTCAATGTTTCCTTTTTAACATAATCCTCTAATTCACCGCCACCTATTATAGTTAATCTCGCATTTACATTAGAATCTTGAACAAACTTCTTCCATGCGTCTATGAGTTGAACTATTCCTTTTAGCTCTATCAATCTGCCAACAAAAAGATAATCAATAACTTCCAATTCATCAACCTCTTCATTTTCATTTTCTTTATACCCTTCGGCCAAAAGATTTTTGTTAAATGCTTTTACGTCAGCTACCATAAAACCTTCTGTTAAAGGACCATCAAAACCTAGATAACGGACATATTCTTGACATAAAGACCCTGAACAACAGACAACATCAATCCATCTTAGAGCCAACTTACGATACAATGTTCTTATCTTCTGAGCATTTCGCTCCGTATGCATAGTTCTTTCGTAGCACATTACATGAGGTATTCCTTTTGTTGCCCTTAAAAAAAGTGTAGAATAAGACCATTGAAAAAAACCATCACTCACCAATACATCTGGCTTTAAACTTTTTACCGTCTTGATTAATCCTGGCTGATACGGAATTCTAAAGCCTTTGTTTGCAAAACCATCAAACTCGGATTTACCAAAATACTTCTCGCCAGTCATTGGAATTACCCTATCGCCTAAAGCATTTTTTACTTTTTCATTAATCTTTTCTGAATTTGCGTCGGCACTGTAAACCAAATAAAAGTCCACCCCTTCAATTTTACTTAAAGCTTCAAAAACAGGTATTCTATAATCCGAAAACCAAAGGGTACTCCAAACAATTCTCATTTTTTTATTTTAAGTTTAGTATTTGTTGTCTAGAAATCTGAAAATATCTTAATAAAGCCGCAAAAATAGTGAATGGCACTATACCTAATCTCGCAAAAGCTCCATAAATTGAACTCAATTTGCTTTTAGGGAAATTATCTATTTTATTTAAGATTAAATGTCTTGCCTTTTTGTAATTACCTGCCATAATATGGTTATATGTAAAATTGTAAGACACCCAGCCAACAACCTTATTAAAATCAAGCTTCTCAGCATCATTTAAATTGGCTAGCGACCTTTTTTCGAATTCTTCAATCCCTGGTGTGTTATTCCAACGGATTAAGTTTTTGGACAGCCAACCCCTATCTTTTGTAACTTGGCCACCATCACTGACAAATAAAATCTTAGGTATAAATCCCCATTTTCCTAAGGTTCCCAGATAAGACCAATATTCAAGATCTTGACTTACCCTAAAACTTGTCAACTGTCCACCTGCATTTTTTACAACTTCGGTTTTAAAAACCACACTCCCAGTACAGATGTGTTTATGAACATACCAAAACCCAAAAAAATTCTCTAACACAAAAGGTGAAGTATCATGATTGGCTTGGGATAAGTAGTTAGGTAATACTACATCCTTCTTCCCTGGAATTTTATGTATCTGACCAACATTAACTGCAATAATTGATGTCTTAAGTTCTAAATAAGAAATGGTTGTACTCAAAAATTCTGGCAACCAATAATCATCGGCATCCAAAAAAGCCAAAAACTTACCTGTTGCATTCTTAATTCCTATGTTTCGCGCTGCTGCTGGCCCTTTATTAGCTTGTTCATATATTTTTATATTTTTTGGGTATTCCCTTAAAATTTTAAGTGAACTGTCTGTTGAACCATCATCAATAGCTAAGACTTCTATTTCACCATCAAAATCTTGGCTAAATATAGAATCTAAGCACCTTTTGAGTAGCTTCTCTGCGTTATAAACTGGTGTAACAACAGACACTTTAATTTTAGTATTCATTGTTTTATTGATGCTAGAATTAATTCTTTTTCTTTTTGAGCTCTTTCTTGCCAAGTTAAAA
The DNA here is from genome assembly GCF_028282165.1 of Winogradskyella sp. Taxonomy (GTDB): domain Bacteria; phylum Bacteroidota; class Bacteroidia; order Flavobacteriales; family Flavobacteriaceae; genus Winogradskyella. Next base: position 50,173 of record NZ_JANQIM010000003.1, read on the forward strand.
ATGTTGATTGCGCCCTAAGTCTTATTTTCGATTTCATATCGCCACTCTTTTGTTCATCCTGTAAAACTTCAATGATTCTACTTGCTGCATTACTGACGAAATTTTTATCTTTCTTTATAGAAATTCCGGTCACACCGTCTTCAACCAGAAAACTTGTAGTGCCGTCGTCAAGGGTAAATATAAGAGCGCCCCTTAACGAAGCTTCTATTAAAACGTTGCCGAGATTAGATAAATCGTACAAAGAAAAAACAATAGATGCGTTTTGCGTTAAGCTTCTTAAGCTTTTCGCATCTACTGCATCCATAAAAATTATGTTATCTGTAAGATTGTATTGTTTGGACTTTTGTTCTAAGGTATTTAAATATTCTTTATTGTATTGATGTCCGCAGAAAACCAACTTTATCGCTTTAGCATATTTTTTATTTATTTCATTTAAAATATCTATTGCTAAATCTTGACGTTTCCAAGGGTCATATCTCGCAGGATATAAAAAAATTGTGTCCGATTCCTTTATTCCATAAGATTTTAATAGTTCGCTATAATTAGTATTAGCTTCAATTTTCTCGTTTTTCTCAACACCATTTAACCAAAAGTTGAATGTATACAACTTCTTTAAAACACATAATTTTTGGTATACCAAATCCCCTTTCGTCCCATCGTTAGTAATTAGCATAAACTTTTTTGGAATGTTATAGGTAACAGTAGCCAGCAAATTCCTCATTGCAAAACGCAAATAACTATCATTTAAATGTCTCGCCAAGAACGTACCATAATAGCGTATTCCAAAAGGTGTTTTAGTCAGTATACAAGCTATGTTACCCCATCCACCGGCTTCTCCCTGTCCATACACAAAATCATATTTGCCAGATGTTATGATCTTGCGTAATGCAAATATCTTAAGAAAAGACTTATTATTTACCCAAAAGAAATTTGATCGTTTTAACCAATCTACGTTAATATTCAAATCCCTTTTGTCTTTACCAATTACTACAAAATCTATGTCAAGTTCCTCACTTTCTAAAAAATACTTTAATGGCTTCATAAACGATGGCATACCAGTAATCTCGGTTTTTCCATTTACGATAAAATCCTCAAAACCACTCCACAGTTCAGTTACATATAAAATCTTCATTCTATTTTATGATTTTTATTAGTTTCTTGCCCACATCATTAAACCTTATTAGGTAGAAATAATAGCCTAACGACGCTATAATTATAAAGATGAATAAAATGATTTCCTTTTCAATAAGAACCCTAAGAAGTATTATCGGACCAATAAATAAAAGTGCATATAGGAATTGACGCTTCAAATCTTTAAATACTGCATAGAATTTTTCGTTGGATATCTTAAAAAGTAAGAATATCATATAAACATAAAGAAGCAAGCCTAATATGGAAAATGACAGTAATACAATCCTATAGTTTAATTGAAATGTTTGAAACATAACATATAATAGCGATAACCTAGAAAGCATTGCTATGGTGCTAAACCTAAGTAGTAATTTTTGCTTACCATGTACAAGAAACAAGGTACTTAAGGTAGATCCCAAAAACCTAACAAAAACCCATGGCATTAAAATTTGAGCGATTACGCCAGCTTCAAGCCACTCTGACCCTAGCACTATAGGCATTAATATATCTCCAGCAATTAATACCAATAAAGCAGGAAACAAGCCAGCGACAAAAAGAACTAAAAACGTTTGCCTAAACAACGTATTGAGATCTTTTTCTTGATTAAAATACTCTACTGCCTTTTGGTAAAATACTTGCGAAACGGCTCCTCCTATAAAAATTAAGGGCAACTGTATTAACTTAAGCCCTTGAGAATAATAACCAACCACTGAAGCTGTAGTAAAAAATGCTAAAATTACTGGTATTAATTGCGTTGAAAGCGTATTGAAAAAGGTAGACCAAACATCATAAAGTGGAAACTTTTTGTTTTCTAGCAATAACCTTTTTATTTCAAGCAAGTTGATCTTGAAAAACTCCTTTATCAACTTAACTCTGGTCATTTTAGTGACTGCCATTAAGAACTCACCCAATAAGTGAACTACAATGAGAGTAAAAGGATTATTATAACCAATGTAGCCAAACAATATCGAATTTACTCTATTAAATATAGATCCTCCTATATTAATTACAGAATTTGACTTAAACTTAGCGAGCTTGTTTAATAACAAGTGAAATACTTCATTGCTCTTAATTACAATTATTAAAACTGGTATAGCAAATAATAAATAAGTTCTATCTTCAAAAATCTTGTAAACAAATGTTGAGTCGGTTATAAAATAAGAAATAAAAAAAATCAGAGCTGAGAGCACTAACGCAAAAAACAAGGAAATCTTTGCTAAATTTATGGAGTCTTCGAATTTTTCTGGTAGCATAATGGCTTGCTCATACCTTAAAGAAGCAACACCAATAAAAATATAAGATATTGAAATAGCCGTTGTGTAAAACCCTAAATCGGCCGGTGAGTAGATACGGGTTAAAATGGGTACAGTAATAATTGAAATTAACTGTACTAAAACCGTTGAACTCCCTATTATTCCAACATTCTTAAAGAAGCTTTTATCCATTAAGCATAAGTTCGAGCATTAAGCTGGCACTGTCGCCATTGCCAAAATGCTTGTTTTCAAAAGATAATTTGGTTGAAGCTTTAACGGCAGCATCTAATAAATCCTTATCGCTACCAACTAAAAAATTACAACCGCTATTAACTGTTTCTACCCACTCCGTTTGATCTCTTAATGTAATACATTTTCTTTTTGCAAAATAAGCTTCCTTTTGTAGTCCACCAGAGTCCGTTACTATAAAATCACACATTTTCATTAAAACCAGCATATCAAAATACCCAACTGGTTTTATTACGTTTATATTCTCGGAGAACTGCAAACCAAATTTATTCATTTGTTTGATTGTTCTAGGATGCGCCGGATAGATGGCCTTACAATCCAATGCGTTCAGGGCATCAAGTATTTGTGTTAGCCGTTCTTTGCTATCGGTATTTTCTGCTCTATGAATTGTGAGCAGAAAGAACTTTTCATTTGTATTAACTGTTTTTATGTTGTTTTCTGACAACAATTTCTCAAAAAGCTCTATATAGTTTGATTCTATTTTTTTATTGTAATAAACAAAAGCATCAAACATAATATCACCAACATTATGAACGCCGTTGGTGAGACCTTCCTTAAGCAAATTCCTAACAGCCGTATCAGTAGGACAAAATAAAAAATCACTTAGATGGTCTGAACATATTCGATTTTGTTCTTCGGGCATTGCTTTCCAAAAACTACGCAACCCAGCCTCAACATGAATCAATTTAATATGGAGCTTACTCGCTGCCAATGCCGCAGCCAAGGTAGAGTTGGTATCGCCATATATTAAAACAAAATCCGGTTTTTCGTTAATTAAAACCTCCTCTATTTTTATTAGCATTTCACCAGTCATTTTTCCATGAGTCCCAGACCCTATATTTAAATTATAGTCTGGTTTGGGAATCTCCATCTCTTCAAAAAAGACATCAGACATACCATAATCATAATGTTGACCTGTATGAACAAGAACTTCAGAAAATTTGTCATTCCATTTATCTGAGCGAATCAATCTACTTAGAACTGCTGCTTTTACAAATTGAGGTCTCGCACCTACGACCGTAATAATTTTTTTCATACTATTCTTTTACTACAGTACCTTTTAATAAAGTATATTTTTCATTAGTTTCTGGACAGTAAGCGATACCATCTTTAAAATTTAGCTTATGCCCGCTAATACTTACCCAACCTATCTGTCTCGATGGATTACCTACCACTAGTGCAAAATCCGGAATATCTTTGATAACAACAGCCCCTGCTCCTATAAAAGCATATTGGCCAATGGTATTTCCACACACGATAGTTGCATTAGCGCCAATTGAGCAACCTTTTTTTAAAAGCGTATCCTTAAACTCATCCCGTCTCACGATAAAACTTCTAGGATTTATAACATTGGTAAAGACCATTGATGGGCCCAAAAAAACATCATCTTCAATTGTTACCCCTTTGTAAATAGATATATTATTTTGAACTTTAACACCATTGCCGATAGTCACTGAAGGACCGACTACACAGTTTTGACCGAAAGAACAGTTTTCACCAATGATGGTTTCTTTCATAATATGTGAAAAATGCCATATTTTGGTACCATTCCCAATACTAACATTGTCATCTACATAACTTGATTTGTGTACAAAAAAATCGCTCATTGTTTAATTTTTTTACAAAATGGATGATACTCACCAACTAAGCCTACGGGCTGTAAATTTCTAATTTTTGAGACTATGTCAATGGAGTTATAAGCATCATCAATACCAAACCCATTACCGGCTAAAATTTGTTCATAGCTACGCGTATGTAACTCGGTAAACCCACCGCTAAATTCAATGGCCTCACCGTCTACAGTAATTGATCTAAAAGTTGTGAGCCCTCTATTCTTAACATCTTCTGGTATATAGTCATAACTTACTGATAAAAACCATCTAACATTTGCATTTTTTAATTTTAAGTAACCTGCGTTGGCGTCTGCAGTCTTAAGGTGGACTTTATTTTCTTCTACATCACCAAAAATCCAACACAACATATCAAAAAAATGAACCCCAATATTGGAGGCTATACCTCCAGATTTGGATTCATTGCCTTTCCAAGACACAAAATACCACTTCCCTCTAGAGGTTAAATAAGTTAAATCGATATCATAAACCTTATCGGGATTTTCTTTAAGCTCTTTAGATATCCTCCTTTTTAAATCGATGATAGAAGTATGCAAGCGTAGTTGAAGAATATTATTTATCTTTTGACCCGTTTCTTGCTCAATTAGTTTTAACTGGTCAATATTCCATGGGTTAAGCACTAATGGCTTTTCGCAGATAGCATCAGCACCATTTTTTAATGCAAATCGAATATGTGAGTCATGTAAATAATTTGGTGAACATATAGATACGTACTCTATTTTATTACCACTATCGCGATGCCATTTATCTACAAAACGATCAAATCTTTCGAATTCAGTAAAAAAACTGGCTTCAGGAAAATGGCTATCCATAATACCTATACCGTCATATGGGTCTAAGGCGGCTATTAGACGGTTGCCCGTATCTCTGATCGCTTTCATGTGTCTTGGGGCTATATAACCAGAAGCACCAATTAAGGCAAAATTCTTCATATTTTAATATTTTTCGCTAGGACTGAATATATTTTAATTTCATTTTATAATTATTCAAAAAAGAAACTCAAAATTCGTTATCAATTATCTGTAAAACACGGTAAGTAGGACTGCTATATTAAAAACTTTAAAAGAGTATAATATTTAGAAACACTTTGTACGCCATAAGGAAATTTAAGCATAAACAATAATTTTCAACTTTATAGTTATTGATTTAAATACTAATGATCCAACATAAAATTTTAGACCTAAAAGTACTTTAATATTAGACTATGCAAATCTAAAATAATTAGGCAATCTGAAAGGATTAAATCATTTTTATTGTATGCTATTTTTCAACATAAAAAAAAGAGTAGGAAATCAACTACTATTTTTGTTATATTTGTAGAAATCAATCTTTTAATAATCAAATTCGCTCATTTAAGTTTTTGTAGTTACCGATTATGAAAAACAGACGAAAGTCTATAAATCACACTATAAACTTCAGCAATAGCTTAAAATCTATTGCCACCCCTTTCACCCCCTTATTTTCAGATTTTTACACACCTTATATCCTAGTTATCAAAAATCAGGGATGTAAGGAATCTTGCTATATATTAACAAAACAATTAAAAATCCCTCATGAAACCAGAAACTTAGAACAATTACATGACTAGACATTCATTAATTCTTGTGACTATTTCTTAATGTATGTGTCTTATACAACAGTTAACCCTTAAATAATAACATTGGAGATCCCTAAATTTTATGTGCTCCCTGACTTAACTGCACGTTAAAACCCCATAAAAATCCATTTTCAGTGTTGCATCTGCAGAATTAACAAATTCTAGCGGAAGTTCTTTGTGTGGTCATATCTGACCGTAAAAAGAGTAACCTTCAAACTATTCTGTTAATCCTGCTCAATTATTAAAATTCGAATAATAGCAATGAAAACGATTTTATTAACACTTGGATTATTTCTACTAAGCTTTACAGGATTTAGCCAAACAACAATTTACCTCGAAGATTTTGAAGGCCAGGCTGGTAAAGGCACAGTTGGCCCAGGCGGTAGTAGCCCAACTGTAAACTTAACAGATGTCGATTGGACAATCGATATCAGTAATGTAAATCTTACGGCGACTACCGATTATTTTAATGTGCTAACCGTGAGCGGAAACGAATTATTGGAAGGTCGTGACCTAGACACCAACGCTACATGGTTTTCACCCATAATTGATATTTCCGATTATACTAATGTAGGCTTTACTATAGATGTTACGGAGTCTAACGGTACTGGCGGTAACAACCTAGAACCAACAGATACTGTAGTCATAGAATACCGCATCGATTCTGGTGCTTGGAATGTGGCCTCAATAAATGGAACCATCACAAATGATTACAATCTTACCGTTAGTGGCGAAACCGGCCTATTAGGCTCTACCTTAGAACTACGAGTTACCATGACCAATGATGGTGGAGGTGAGCGCCAGCGCATAGACAATATAGAAGTTACAGGAGTAGCTGATTGTAATACTGCTTTCTCTTTACCTTTTAATGAAGGGTTTGAAGGCAGCACTTTTCCACCAGATTGTTGGGAAACCTATAGAGGAACTAATAATTTGGGAACTAACAATGATTGGACAACCTCCACACTTGTTGCTAATTCTGGAAATACATCTGCATTTGTAGAATTTGAAGTGGTTTCTGGTGAAAACGCCCAAGACTGGCTAGTAACACCAGCTATTGACTTAGGAACGGCGCAAGCGCAACTGCGTTTCTTTGCCAGAGAACAATTTACCATAGATTGGAATACAGAATACTCAATCAGGGTTTCGCAAACTTCTGCAACAGATATTTCAAGTTTTACAACAGTTCAAACCTATACCGAACCCGAATTAGGCAATACTTTCAATGAAAAAACCGTTGACCTTTCAGCCTATAGTGGTATCGTTTACATTGCATTTGTAATGGAACAAAACGATGGCGACAATTGGTTTTTAGATGATGTGTCCGTTATTGAGATCCCACCATGCTCAATCCCTGAAGATGTTACTAATGTCTCAGCAAACTATGACGGAAATGCCATAAATCTTAATTGGGCATTAAGCACTTGTTACGATGATATTTTAGTAGTTGCCAAAGAAGGTAGTGCTGTAACAGCAACACCCACAGGAGATGGCAGTATATACATTGCTGATTCGGTATTTGGAAATGGCACAGAAATCACCGCTGATGAATTTGTGATTTTTAATAGCATAGGAAGTGGTGCTGATATAACCAATGTTTTAATTGGCAATACCTATCACTTTGAAATTTTTACCAGAAAAGGAACTACATGGAGTGCAGGCGTACCAATAAGTATTACGGTAGATTACTGCACGGTAACAGGCGATACTTCTTTTGAGACCTCAATTACACTTGTTGACTTTGGTGCTATTAATAATGTTACGGGGCAGGGTTCTGGTTATGATGATTTTACATCACAATCTACAAATATTGCTAGAGGTGAATCTGAAGATTTAACCATAAATCTAAACACAGATGGCGATTTTAGAGTATACAGCTATGCATGGATCGACTGGAACAGAGATGGTGATTTTAACGATGTAGGTGAAACTTATGACCTTGGCGAAGCAGATAATACGCCCGATGGCCCAACATCCAATAGCCCTTTAACTATTACGGCTCCAGTAGATGCGGCTTTAGGCGATACAAGATTACGCGTATTGTGTCAATACTTTTCTTTCGCTGTTCCTACAAATGGCCCTTGTGATGGTTCTACAGATGGAGAAATAGAAGATTATACCGTCACAGTACTTCCTGGGACAACCTATACCTATGATGATGGTTGGTCGCCATCAGACCCTAATGGTGTAGCTACACTTGCCAATCCAATACAAGTTATAAGAGGTAATGCCATATTTTCTAGTTCTACACAATGTGAAAGCATAGTAGTTAATCCCGCGGCAAGTATAACGGTAAACAGTGGCGTTATGTTAGATATAGCAAACGATCTAGATTTAGAATCATCAAATATTGCATTTTCTAGTCTTATTTTAGATGGTACAATAAATGGAAACATCAATTATTACAGACATGTTAATGCTGCCAGTGGTAATGGTACAACAACTGGAAATAACGACCTTATAAGTGCTCCTTTACAGGGACAAACATTTGGTGAATTGAGTGCCACCAACCCAAATATATTATCTGGAACCATTGGTGGAAACCCAGCCTTTTTATTTGGTCCATTTGACCCATCCACAAGTACTTATATTAATTACACGCCAGCTAATAACACGGATCCTTTAATGACAGGAATTGGATACCGCACAGGATCTACAGATAATGACAGTTATGTATTTAATGGGAATGTTGAAACTGGCGCAGTGGAAATAAATGTTACGAGTGGTGGTGCAACGAATTGGAACCTTGTAGGAAACCCGTACCCGAGTTATATCAATGTACAAGCTGTACTAAATGAAACAACCAATAGAAATCGTTTTGACGAAAATGCCGTTGGTATTTATGGTTATGATGGAAGTGCAACTGATGGCTGGACTATATTTAATTTAGCAACTACTAATGAGTCTACTATTATTGCACCAGGACAAGGCTTCTTCATTGATGCTGAAACCTCAGGTATTTTCAGGTTTACACCAGCCATGAGAACTACTGGTACTGCTGATGATTTTATTCAAGGAAGAAACTCTAACCCTCTAGTTTATCTTAAACTTAAGTTGAATAGCAACAGCAGTAGTTTTCATACTGACTTTTATTTTAATGATAATGCAAGTACGGGTTTGGATCAAGGTTATGATGCATCTGTTTGGAATAGCATTCCCGCAAACTTTTCGGTACATTCATATTTAGTAGACAATGATAATGGTAGAGCCATGGCTTTACAGGCATTGCATAGTGATGACGTTTCAAACATTACAGTTCCTTTAGGCGTTAATGCAAACCCCAGTGAAACTGTAACCTTTTCAATTTTAGAATCCACATTACCAAATGGTATTGAGGTATATTTAGAAGACACCTTATTAGAAACGGCAACACTACTTAATGATGAGAATCATAATGTGATACTAGACAATGCTGTAATTGGTAAAGGTCGTTTTTATCTAAGGTTTGTTAACCAAGCTTTAAGCATTAATGAAAATACCTTAGACCAGTTACAAATTTTCACTAATCAAGAGCAAAGGACACTCGTTATCAAAGGTCAGCTTGCTAGTACATCTCAACTAAGGCTATACGACTTACAAGGCCGACTCCTAAAAAACCTGAAATTAAAAGAAAACGCAAACTCCCAAGATATAGATTTAGCGCAACTCCCTTCAGGCATTTTTATAGTTGATATTCAAAGTGATAATGCTAACAAAACACAGAAGATCGTCCTTAATTAAATAGAGTAAGGGTATGTATTTAAATTAGAGCGCACAGTAGTGCGCTTTTTTTGATTCAATATTAGCCTGTTTTAAAATAAATCTTAAAATTAATATTAACGCTTTGTTAATATCTAAATGTATGTGAAGTGTATGGTTTTACTATATTTGTCTCCCCTTTACTATCAAGTACTTAGGGAAATTTATTTTTTTATCGACAAAAAACATATTTTATAGACATATGAAACATTTTTACCCCTTTTTGTTTACACTTTTAATAAGTAGCCTTGGTTTTAGTCAAACCACAATTTACACCCAAGATTTTGAAACACTCAATACAGGATATACTGCTTCTGCAACAGAAGGGTCTGGATTCATAGATGTTTTCAATAGAACTGTAGCTAATGTTGGAGGTAACACTACTAATGTCTGGGCTGTTGAGGACACCAATATAACTCCTGCAACAATTACCTTAGACCAAATAGATGTTACAGGATTCTCAGATTTTACATTCTCTATCGATATGATCGCACATCATTTCAATGATTGGGATAATTCCGATACTTTCTCTATAACTTATTCATTAGATGGTGGTGCCTCACAAAACCTACTTTGGGTGCGTAACAATGGTGCTACTTTTAACCAACTACCTTCTTTAGACACTGATTTTGATGGCATTGGGGATTGTGGTGCAGGTACTTTACCTGCATTAACTACTGGGACTAGTGGGTGTAGTACAAGCAGTGATGTCTTTGCTACTTTTTCTTCTAGTACAATTGCTCTGAGTGGGAACTCTACTTTGGACATCACTCTGTCTTTTGAAGGGTTAGATGCAAATGATGAAGGCATATATTTAGATAATATTGAAGTAGTCGCTACATCAGCTTCGACTGATACAGAAGTCCAGTTCGCATCTGCATCTGCTTCGGTTTCAGAAGGTGACGGCACTTATAATTTAGAAGTAGCAATAACAAATGAAGATACCAATCCAACTCAAGTTGAGGTTGCTTTAACTACTGGTGATGCTGCTGACATTAACAATTACACTACACAAACGGTTACTTTTCCTGCTAGTAGCTCTGCTAACGAAACTGTCGTTATCACCATCACTGATGATATGGTTTTTGAAAGCGACGAAACTCTAACCTTTACATTGCAAAATGTTTCGGGTGGCAACAATGCCCAAATTGGTGTACAAAATACATTCGATTTAACCATTACCAATAATGATCTTGCACCTCCCATAACACTTCCATATAATGAAGATTTTGCCGATTGTGGTGCAGCTGAATGGTTCACTTTTGACCAAGCTGGTGACGATGGAGATGTGTGGACCTGCGGTTCGGGAGAATACGCTATGAATGGTTTTGGTGGCTCTGTAGATGATATTGACTGGCTAATCTCTAATTTCAGAGTTGATTTTGATGCACAGTCTAACGAAACCATTGTGGTAGAAACACGCAATCGTTTCGGAAACTTAGTTAACGAAGCTGGTGAATTTGAGCTTCGTTATTCAACAGATTACGCAGGATCTGGCGATCCTACTTTGGCAACATGGACGCCTTTAACTTTTGACCCGGCAAATACTTCAGACAATGCTACATTATCGGCAATCACAGCAACTAATGTAGATGCTTCAGGAATTACTGGAATTGCATATTTGGCCTTTGTTTATGATATGACAGGCGTTGGTGCTGAAGACTGGAGAGTTTCTGATGTATCAATTGTCTCTGGAACCCCTCCAACAGAAGTGGAATTTTTAATGACTTCCGCAACTGTTTCTGAAGGATCTGGAACTTATGATTTGGAGTTTACGATCACAAATGAAGATGCAATCAATGATACAACTTTCGATGTTGTTTTAACTTCAGGAACTGCAGTTGATATTGACAATTATACAACTCAGCTTGTGACATTTACTGGAGGTAGCTCAACAAACCAAATTGTTACTATCACTATAACAGACGATGCCATTGAAGAATTAGACGAAATTTTCACCTTTGAAATTCAAAATGTCGCTGGTGGAAATAGCGCTGTTGTAGGTTCTAACAATTCATTCGACCTAACTATCGCAGCTAACGACGCACCAGCTGTTCCGGCTGGGTGGCAAATTTCTACTTTAGACACAGCATTCATTATTGACTTTGAAGCCACAGTTACGGATGTTAATGTGGATGCTTATGCAGGTACAGGATTTGAGTCATCACCTGCAAGTGGACAATTAGACTCTGATGCTTGGGCCGTGACAGGACTGTCTGATGGTTCATTGTCTTTTGGCGGAACGGGAACAAGTGGAGATTTCACAGGAGCTGACGATGGTGGTGTAACTGGTGGTGGATTGTATGACTTTGATACTGGCAGCGGTAATAGCACATTTGGATTTCAACCTACTGGAGGTGATTTTACTCCTGGAACTATTACTTTGAGAGCACAAAACCAAACAGGAAGTACGGTGACTTCAGCTGACATCGCTTATTTAATCTATGTATTTAACAACGAAGCTAGGTCGGGATCCTTTAACTTTTCTTATAGTACTGATGATATTTCATATACTGCAATTCCAGCCCTAGATTTTACCAGTGACGCAGCTGAAGATACGACACCTAATTGGGAGTCTAACTTCAGATCTACCGTGATAACAGGACTTTCTATTCTTAATGGTGAATACCTATATTTAAGATGGACGTTTAATGATGTTTCAGGAAGTGGCAGTAGAGACGAATTTGCATTAGATGATATTTCTCTAAAGTTTAACCCTACATCTTTTACTTACACCTATGATAATGCATGGTTCCCAAGTGACCCTAATGGTGTTTCTACAGGGGTTGACAATATTATTGTTAGTGCGGGAGATGCAATATTAACGACCAACACAACATGTAACCAGTTTACAGTTTCAGAGGGCGCTAGCCTTACCATTAACTCTGGTGTGACCTTAACGGCCAGCACCTTGGATTTAGATTCAACCTCAGATGAGTTTGCCTCATTGATTTTAGATGGTACTTTAGCTGGTGGTACTGCAGGTAATGTCACTTACAGAAGATATATTAATGGTGCTGGTAGTGGTACCACTGGAGGAAATGATTTGATTACGTCACCAGTAACAGGAGTGTCTTTCGTTGATTTTGTACAAGACCCAGAAAACGAATTTAACTTGTTTGGAAGTCCTGACAATGGTTCTACAAGTATTTTAGAGTACTTGTTTGGGCCTTTTGATAATGAATTAGCAGGCGACTATGTTACCTATTTTATTAACGACCCATTAAATGGTGGGGCGCCAGTTGGTGATGGTGACGATGCATCTGAAACCATTGATCCTGTCAAGGGCTATAGAGCAGGTACTTTTGGTGGAACAACACTGGCCTTTAGAGGTGGTATAAATTCTGGTAGTGTCAGTACTTCTGATTTTAACGACTATGGATTCGATGCTCCAGATATTGAGATATGGAATTTAGTGGGTAACCCATATCCTAGTTATTTAGATGCTCAAGCTTTTCTAACTACTAATGGTGGTGTCATAGACGAAACTGTTTTAGATCCTAATTTCAATGCCATTTATGCTTATAATGATAATACGGATGGCGCTAGTAGATGGACCATCATCAATAGTGTGCAAAACAACACAAGAAATATTGCACCAGGTCAAGGCTTTTTTGTAGCTTCTAATGGAACTGGACAGCTAAGTTTCACACCTGCAATGCGAACTACTGTGGGTACGGATGATTTTATATTGGGCAGAAATACAAATGTCATTACACATTTAGGTTTAACCTTATCCAATGACCAAGAAATCTATGAAACAGATTTTTATTTTACATCAAATGCATCTACTAGTCTAGATCCTAGTTACGATGCTGGTGTTTATAGCGGTAATGCTTCAGGGTTCTCTTTGTATTCACATTTAGTTGAAGACAATCAAGGTATTCCTATGGCTATACAATCCCTTGGTGAAACAGACTATGATGACGTTGTTATACCTCTCGGTGTAAATTCTAATCAGGGTGAGCAAATCACCTTTAGTATTACAGATAATAACTTGCCGAGTTCGGTAAATGTGTATTTGGAAGACAACGTTACTAATACATTTACACTATTAAATACTTCGGATTATATCTTAACACCAAATACGAATTTAGCAGGAACGGGAAGATTCTTTCTTCATTTCACCAATAGTCCACTTTCAGTAACTGATGACCCATTTTATAGTTTGACAATATATACTTCAAATCGCTCAATTAACATTGCTGGTGAAGTTGACGACAACACCATTGCAAATGTTTATGACATTCAAGGGCGCTTAATCACCTCTAAAATCTTAACTTCTAATCTGAGGTTGCAAAGTATTGATGTCAATGCTATAAATGCTGGTGTTTATATCGTTGAGCTAAATAATGGTAATCAAAATACAACCCAAAAGGTGATTTTGAAATAACCAAAGTAACACATACTTTTTGCAAAAAAACGCACTCTTAGATGAGTGCGTTTTTTTATTTTATATCAAATCACTTACCTTTGAAAAATATAACAATTTTTTAACACTAAGGTAATTTTGTTTTAGTGTTAGCAAAAAGTAGCCTATATTTACTATAATTAATTGACATAATATCAAATCTATTATAAGCTTATGAAACAGTTTTACACATTATTGTTTATTATTTCTGTATTTGGTTTAAGTGCCCAGCAGAATGTTTTTTGGAGAGGTAATCCCGATGGAGCTGATAGCGGCGATTGGATTGGAGATAACGCCTGCAATGAAATAGGGTCAAGTCAATCTCAGTGGTTCTACCCTGGATTTGGGGGAAACCCTGCTAGAGATCGGCCAGATTGTTCTGACGGTTCTACTACAAGACATTTCCTTAATTTTGACAATGATCAGGAAACGACTATGACTGTAAACTCAGATGTTTCTGTTTGTAGATTAATCTTTGCTGCTACCGCTACAGTGTCAAGAACGATTTCAAGTAGCACTGTTACCATAGCTAATACCAATACTAATACTCCTAAAATAGAAAATTTATCTAGCGTCTTACATACCATTAATTCTAACTTAGTCGTTAATTTTAGCACCGGAGAAATTAACCCAGTCAATGGAGATTTATTGCTTACCGGGACTATTAATAATGATGGAAATTTCATTGATGTTTTTGGTGATAATGGAAACACACTTACCATCTCGAATGTTGTTTCTGGAAGTGGAGGATTGGCACTTAAGCAAAATAGCATACTTATATTATCTGGAGATAATACTTATACTGGAAGCACCTTTGTAGAAGCTGGGACTTTAATATTACGTGGAGACTTAGCCGACAGTGATATCACTGTAAGTAGTGGCGCTACTTTAGAAATTGACGATGATGTTACTGTGAAGTCTTTAACGGTAAATGCTGGTGGTAATGTGACAATCAATGCAGGAGAAAGTTTAACGATTACTAACAATTTAGATAATTCTGGAACCGTAACAGCAAATTCAACGAGCACAACCTATTCTAGCTTAATTGTCAATGGAGCAGCTACTGGTAATGTTATATATAGTCGTCACGTTAACGATAACGGAGCTGTGAATGGTAATGACCTAATAAGTGCACCTGTTTCAGGACAGGCTTTTGATATTTTTATTGGAAATAATACCAATATCTTAGCCAACCCAACTGGTACAAATGTATTATTTGGTGGTTTTGATAACGATAATGCATCTGCTCCATTTGAGCTTTGGGATGAAGGCGACACAACCCCTTTGACTGCTGGTGTTGGTTATCGTACTGGTATCGATCCTCTTGCTCCTTCAGACATGGTATCGTTTGAGGGTACAGTTAATACAAGTTTAGTTCAGGTTCCTATAGCTCAAGGAACAGCAAGTATCTTAAACTTAATAGGTAATCCCTTTCCTTCGTATTTAGACGCTCAGCTATTTTTATCCGAAAATTCTTCTTTATTGGATCCAAGTGCCCAAGTCATTTACGGGTATAATGATAGTACTGACGGGACTTCTGCCGGTGACTACACAATTATTAGCGCCCTAGTAAACAACACATTAAATATCGCTCCTGGACAAGGTTTCTTTGTAGCTTCAAATAGCACAGGTGGTAATATTCAATTTACAGCGAGCACTCCAGATATGAGAATTACCTCAACACAAGATGATTTTATTACAGGACGATCTTCATCCACAACAAATGTAAAATTAGATTTAAGTAACGCTTCAGATAATTTTTTAACCGATATCTTTTTTACTGAATTTTCTAGTCTTGGTTTAGACCCTGGTTATGACGCAAGTTTACTTGGTGGTGTAGCGCCTCCATTCTCTTTATTTACGCATTTAGTCCAAGATGATATGGGCTTGCCATTTGCAATACAGGCCTTAGGAGAAACAGATTATAATGACGTCACTATTCCTTTAGGTGTTAATGCAAACCTTGGTGAGCAATTGACATTCAGTATAGTTGAAAGCAGTATACCATCCACAGTAAATGTGTATTTAGATGATACCGTTGCCAGTACGTCTACTCTGTTGAACTCTGCTAATTATGTTGTCACACCTAGCACAAGTCTAAATGGAACTGGACGCTTCTACCTTAGATTTATGAATACTTCACTGTCTACATTAGAGAATACATTTGATAACTTATCAATTTATGCAAACCAGAATAGTCGTGCCGTAAATATTGCTGGTCAACTTACAGATCGTACTGTAGCTCATATCTATGATATTCAAGGACGCTTAGTTACCAGCAAAGAATTAGACCCTAGCCTTAGATTGCAGAGTATCGATGTACAAACTTTTGGTACCGGGATATATCTTGTTGAGTTAACTAACGGCAATCAGAATAAGGTTGAGAAAGTTATTTTGAAGTAGTTCTTTAATACATTGTAAATCAAATTCTTGAGTAAGTTTTATGCTTTTAATTATTTCGACAGAATTAAGCAAAAACTTACTTAAGGATTTATAAACAATTTATTTTTAATAAACCTTAGTATATTTATATTGTTAAATAAATTATTTTATTATTTTTGAACCAAATCTAGGCTTAGCCATGAAAGAAAAAAACAATACTGACAAAATCACTCGTAAAGATGCCATCAAAAAGATGGGTAAATATGCAGCACTAACTGCCGTAGGAACTTTTGTGATTTTAAATCCTCTCAAAGCCCAAACAGGTTCACCCCCAGATCCAGGTGGAAATCCTTTTGACTAGTACTTAACAAATTTTGTACAACAACTTAGCACCAACATACCAACAATCATTTGGTGAGTATAGTGTATTGTGGTATTCTAAATCCAATAACTATAGCGTTGTAGAAACTGAGTTTAAAACACTCTTAGACCATTATCTTTCGTCTGAATCTTTAGAGAGTTTTACTTCTAAAGTAACCGCGATAGATGATCTATCTAATCCAACTGAAATTGCCAAAAATCTTCAATTATACTTAGAACGTTGCAATGTTGAAAAAACACAATCTAACCAGCTAAGTCTTAAATTTAATGACTCAAAACGTCATATTGAGAAATATTATCGATTTAAAGATAAAATCTTTCAAATTAATTTTGATTCGGACTTAGTTAAAAAAACTGTTCATCCTGCTATTGCTTATTTAGAAATTCCCGAAAGCAAGCCCCAAACCAAATTCGATATTTATTTAGACGGTGAAACTTTGTGCTTATTCGAAAATGAGCAATTAATTATTGCTATCCCAAAAAGAGAATATCACCGCCTACAGGGAAAATTTGTAATGCGTTTACTGACCATTATTCATGACAAGGATGAGTCTGATTGGCTGGCAACTTTTCATGGATCAACAATATCAGACGGCGATAATGCCATCCTATTCGTAGGCCAATCCGGAAAAGGAAAAAGCACTCTAAGCGCACTACTTACTGCACATGGTTTTGAGTTAGTTGCCGATGATGTCTCGCCTTTAGTATCCAATAGTAAGCATATTTACCATAATCCTTTAGCACTATCCATAAAACAAGGCGCCTTTGATATACTTCGGCCATTAATTAGTCATTTTGACACTATACCAACAACAATTTTTAATAAAACCAAAGGGCAACTTAAGTATGTTCCTTGTTCTATGCCAACAAAAGAAAGCTACCCTTGCAAATCCATTGTAATCGTTGATTATTGTGAAGGATCTGAAACCCTATTAAAAGCAATCTCTATCAAAGCGCTTTTAGAAATACTAATTCCAGAGTCGTGGCTATCACCCAATTCATCACATGCCATACAATTACTAACTTGGCTAAAAAATGTTGATTTTTATCAATTAACCTATAGCAATACCAAAAGTGTTACCGAGAACATAAATGCGCTTTTTGAACAGCTAAAAAAGGATTAATATTTGACTATATTAGAGATATCAATTAATACCTTATGGCATGGGTAACCTAGCTGAAACATACCAGCATATTGCTGATATTCTTAGTTTTGAAACATCAAAATCAGAATTGAGCAAAAAATTAAATGATCCTGCCTTTAATTGGGATGATATAGTCGTTGAGGGCAGTAGACATTTGGTATTACCTGCCATCTACTGTTGTCTAAAATCAAAAGGACTAATACACGTCTTACCTGATGATTTAAACTCTTACCTAAAAAAGATTACTTCAATAAATAGGAATAGGAATACATCGATTATTGAACAAATCAATACCTTATCAAAGCTCTTTAACGAACACAGGATCAATCATGTGTTTTTAAAAGGATCGGCAATTATTACAGCAGGATTCTTTAACGATTCAGCTGAACGTATGATAGGTGATATAGATATACTTGTGGATGAAAAGCAACTAGATTTAGCTTACAATTTGCTTAAGAGTGAAAACTATTATGCCATAGAACAAACCCTAAGCGATAAGTTCTTTGAACATAAACACTTACCTCGATTAAAGACTGACAAACATATATGCTGTGTAGAGCTACACAGAAGGCTATTTGTTTCTGAACGAAGAAACGATTTGACAAGTAAAAAAATTCTACTTGACAAGCAAAAAGTAAGTGAAGTTTTAATTCCTAGCAATGATGACCTCATACGTCATAATATCTTAAACTATCAAATCGATGACCAAGGGTATTTTTACAACAGTATTAATTTTAGATCTGCCTATGATACTATTGTGATGATGAAAAAAGTAAGTTTTAACATAGATACTCACACTAATAAGCGATTAAGAAATTATTTTAATATTATTGGTATCTTTTTTAAAGATGTTCTTCCGGTATACACAAAGAATAGTTTTTCTAAGCGGTTTTACCTATTTAAATTAAAGCATACTAATTTTTATAAGATTTGGAATAAACATTTAAAAATACGCAATCTTATATGGACTTCTATAAGTCGTATTCCATATTTCATTACTAATAAAAGATATAGAAAAGCGATATATGATGACAGGAAACGTATATTTAGCATTCTTAAATCAGTTTTTAAAAACTGATTAGTTTTTTTATTACCTTTACTAATATCTTATCCCTTATATTTGTTTTATAAATCATAAAGTTTAACTTTGGCTCATTAAAATAAATCTTCATGAGAAAATTACTTTTACTAACAGGTTTTTTAGCCTTCTTTCTTAATTCTTCAGGACAAGCTAGCAAAAATGACAGAGAGTGGTTTGCAAGTGTCGGACTAAACGCTATCAATAGTCAAGGCACACAATCTCCTGCTGGAGGGATAACTGATTGGGCCATTAATATCCCAATTTCCTTAGCCGTTGAAGTAGGTTGGACATCTGGTTTATCAATTGAGCAGGCGTTTACAATTAATTCATTTGCTGAGGGAGATGATATAGATGGTAGAGTACTTCAAGAAGATTACACTTATTTTTCGTTTGATACTCATGCCAAATATTATTTTGGAAAGCACATTTTTCCATCGGCTGAATGGATAGATTTTTACGGAAATGCTGGTGTTGGTTTTTTTAATATTGATGAAACTAATATCTCTTTAAACCTAGGTGGGGGCGTTCTCTTTTGGTTAAATAGAAGACAAACTATTGGTATCAGAGCTCAAGTGATTGGAAAATTTGCTTTAGATCATTCTGATAGTGGTATAGATAACAATCACTACCAAACACATATACAAGCTATATTTGCATTGTAATCAATCCTAAGGGCTCTAAAAAATAAGGGCCCTTATTTTTTATAAAGTATAGGCACAAAATATTAATCCCTATCTATACTCCACTTAATAATTTATCAAAATAATTTATCGTACTCTTTAAGCCTTCTCTAAGAGGTACTTTTGGCTCCCAACCATCTAGCTCTCGTTTTGCCAAGCTAATATCTGGTTGACGTTGTAATGGATCGTCTTGCGGTAATGGCAAATAAGTAATCTTTGATGTTGAACCTGTGAGTTTAATAACTTCATCGGCCAACTGTAGCATCGTAAACTCAGATGGATTACCAATATTTACAGGACCAATAAAACCATCTCTAGAGTTCATCATACGAATAGTACCCTCAATTAAGTCGTCAACATACTGAAAACTTCTTGTTTGAGTACCATCTCCAAAAATCGTTATATCGTCGCCTTTTAAGGCCTGAACAATAAAATTAGACACAACTCTCCCGTCCTGTGGATGCATTCTAGGTCCGTAAGTATTAAAAATTCGAATGATTTTTATTTTAACATTATTTTGATTGTGATAGTCCATAAACAAAGTCTCTGCACAACGCTTTCCTTCATCATAACAAGATCGCAGACCAATTGGGTTAACATTTCCCCAATAACTCTCTGGTTGTGGATGTACCGTTGGGTCGCCATATACCTCGCTAGTTGAAGCTTGTAATATCTTAGCCTTAACACGTTTGGCCAAACCCAACATATTAATGGCACCCATAACAGAAGTTTTTATGGTTTTTATTGGATTATATTGATAATGTACAGGGGAAGCCGGACAGGCCAAATTGTAAATCTCATCAACCTCGACCATATATGGGTTTGTAATATCGTGACGCACCAATTCAAAATAATGATGATCCATTAAGTGTTCGATATTACGCTTAGAACCCGTAAAATAATTATCTAAGCAGATAACTTCATTGCCTTCATTAAGTAATCGTTCGCAAAGATGCGAACCTACAAAACCAGCACCTCCGGTTATCAATATTTTTTTCATTGATTCAACTGATTAATTAACCAAAAGTAATGCTTATTTCTTACACTTCAGTATCCTGCAAATTTAAAATTAAGCATTTGCTGAATATACTTATAAAGTTCTGGAAATCTCGATTTAAACTCAGTCGGGGTTTCTATAAAATTTTCCAATATCACCGCAAAAAACTCAAAATGGTTGGTGTATGCATAAGCTCTAAAATATTTTGATGAGATTAAATCCTGTCTAACCGCTTTATGATGTTGCAAAAAATTAGTAAGCCCATTAAATCCTTTTCTGAAAATTAAACTACTAACATCATTGTTGCTAAAAGCATTTAAATGAATAGCATGCCCAAACTCGTGTATGCCAAGATTTAGATTATCATCACCTATATGATAACCAGCTTTAAAATCCTTCCATGAAAAAACAATAGCCTTTAATTGTGGGTTTGTTTCCCCTTTATGATAAGAGTCGTTTAACTTTGAATAATAGGATTCTGGATAAATGATTATTTTGTCTATGAGATCAATAAGATATTCTTTAAAACCAAAAGTTAACATTATTGCTGTTGCTGAAATTAAGGTTGTCATCTCATCATCAATAGTAAGCCCATTCCTTCCTATAAATTTTTTGGCTTTTATAAACCTTGCTAAGCGATGTCTAAAAATTATGCGCTCTTTTTCTTGAAGATCTTTGTAAAAACCAAAATCATTTTTAAGAATAGCTAGTTGTTTTTCCGAAAGTTCATTCTTAAATAAAACTGTATTAAGAAAAAAGGGCCTTCTGTATTTTCTAGCATAAAGTTTTTCAGACCATATATAGACCCTATAAACTAAGAATGTGGAAAAAACCACATAATAGACAGCAGGGAGTGCCATCTCCAAAGCAGGTATCATTTCAGGTATTTGGGTTTCCTGTAAGTAGATCATGTCTAAATATAGTACAAAATAAAAAATCACACTTTAATTGTATGATTTTTATATAAGTGGCCACAGAGGGAATCTGGCTCACTAAAGTATTCCACTTTGAAACTAAGGCCATCAAAAAAACGCTCAAACAAAGCTTGGCGTTTTTTTAGCTATTTGTGACCGCGGAGGGATTCGAACCCCCAACCCTCAGAGCCGAAATCTGATATTCTATCCAGTTGAACTACGCAGCCTTTATATAATCTTATGGCATTAACTTCGCTTTTACAATTGTCGATATGGTCTTCCCGTCTGCTCTACCTGCTAGTTCTTTATTGACAATACCCATAACTTTACCCATATCTTTCATTCCCTCAGCACCAATGTCATCAATAGTCATTACCACCACTTTTTCAATGTCTTCCTCACTTAAGGCCTCAGGTAAAAATTGACTAATAACTTCTGCTTGGTCAATTTCTGGTTGTGCAAGGTCTTTTCTGTCTTGTTCCAAATAAATTGCTGCACTATCCTTCCGTTGCTTCACCAATTTTTGGAGTATTTTTAGTTCTTCTTCTTCCGTAAGTTCTTCACTTCCGCCAGCAGCTGTTTTTGCCAATAAAATTGCCGATTTAATAGCTCTCAAGGCTTCCAAGGCAACTTGATCTTTTTCTTTCATAGCTGTTTTCATAGCAGCCATAATCTCCGTTTGTAGACTCATCTTTGTCTTAATTAAATTGAATTGCGAAGATACTAAAAAAGTTAAGTGTCTTTTAATTAAAAACGACTAACCATAACAAAAAGCCCAAAAAGTTGGAGGGACCTTTTGGGCTTGACAAGGGTGTGTATAAACACTTAACTTAAACTTGCTATTAATCTACGTTATCGTGTAAAAATGAATTGTTACTTCTCAACTGAATGTCGTCATTATCATCTGTGCCAACAGATAATCTAGAAGCGTTGGTTTCAGAAGAATGCTGTGCATCTTCTAAATTAACACCTTGTCTTTTGTAAGCAGGCTCTTTTTCTATTTCGTCAATCTTTGCTGTATTGAACTTATAGTTAAAATCTTTCATATGTTTTCTTCGCTCATTGGCACGTGCCTTTATGAGTTCAGAAATTGGGCTATTCATCGGATCAATTTCATCCTCAACAGCCTCCTCTTTTTCTTCAGCAGGAAGTATTTTCTTTTCAAATACGATCTCCTCTTTAACTTCTGCCTCTTTCGTACTCGTATTCATGGATGATTCGTAAGTTTCAAAATCGTCCAAAGCATAACGTTTTTCACCTTCTTCATTAACTTCGGTCACGGAAATAATCTCAACAGGCTCATTAACTCTCATATCCCTTACCTCATCATCTAAGCTAAAAAACATCTTTTCTTCTGCTGACTCTGGTTCCTCTATTTCCTCTGGTTCTTTATTTGACAAGGGCAAATCAAAAGTTAATGTAATTTGTTCCTCTGGTTCTATTTCAATGGCCTCAGCCTTATTTTCAATAGGGGTAATAATGAACTCTTCTGTATCTGCCATTGTTGTTTTAGGTGCTGTATCTAAAACTTCATCATAAACCACGTTCATATTTCTGAGCAAATCCGTAGTTGGTATTAAATCCATACCAGTTACAACTTCAGACTCCAAGTCCTCTTCGTCTAATAAGGTATGGCGTACAATCGGGTCTTCCTTCTTTTCTTCCAACACAATATCTGGAGTAATAATGGCAGGTTCTTTTTCTTGAGTACTTACTTCTTCAATAGGGTCCTCTTCCAAAGCGTGAATGACTTTTTTGGTTTCGGTATTAGATATTTCATTTTGTTGATCGATATTAAAACCCGTAGCTATTATGGTTACGGCTATAGCCTCTTGTAAAGACTCATCCTCACCAACACCCATAATTATATTGGCACCGTGACCTGCTTCATTCTGAATATGATCATTGATTTCTCCAATCTCATCAATAGTAATTTCCTGTGAACCAGAAACGATAAGCAACAATACGTTTTTGGCACCAGTAATTTTGTTATCATTGAGCAATGGCGAATCTAAAGCCTTCATAATTGCTTCTTGTGCTCTGGTTTGCCCTGAAGCCGTGGCCGATCCCATAATCGCAGTGCCACTATTACTTAATACTGTTTTGGCATCTCTTAAGTCAATATTTTGTGTATAATGATGTGTGATTACCTCTGCAATACCTCTCGAAGCCGTAGATAATACTTCGTCTGCTTTTGAGAAACCAGCTTTAAAACCTAGATTTCCGTAAACTTCTCTTAGTTTGTTGTTATTAATGACTATTAATGAGTCTACATGCTGTCTTAGGTTTTCAATACCACGCTGTGCCTGTTCGTTACGCATTTTTCCTTCAAACTGAAATGGCATAGTTACGATCCCTACTGTAAGAATATCTAGTTCTTTTGCCATTTTTGCAATAATAGGTGCCGCACCTGTACCTGTTCCACCGCCCATTCCAGCAGTGATGAATATCATTTTAGTATTGGTATCCAGCATTCTTCGGATATCTTCTAAACTTTCTACAGCGGCTTGTTCACCAACATCTGGATTGGCGCCTGCACCTAAACCTTCGGTTAAATTAACGCCTAGTTGAATTTTGTTTGGTACACCGCTATTTTGAAGTGCTTGGGCATCGGTATTGCAAATGACAAAATCAACGCCCTTAATACCTTGCTGAAACATGTGATTAATGGCATTACTACCACCTCCGCCGACACCAATAACTTTAATGACATTAGATTGATGCTTGGGCAAATCAAATGAAATGTTTCCAAATTCGTTGCTACTACTCATATTTTTTTGAGATTATGGGATTTTATAGTTCTTTATTAATTTATCTTATTTTTTAATGCCCTCGCCTCTGCGCTGGCTCTTCGTTAAAATTGTCCACCGGACAATTTCTTTACACTCTGCCCTATTCTGCGTTATCTAAAAATTCTTTAACACGTTCGGTCAACTTATCCAAGAATGAACGTCGTTCTTTCTTTGGTTCTTCAACGACCTCATCTTGTTCGTTCTCTTCTGATTGCTGCTCATCGGCTGCATTATGAAGTGCTTCTTCTACTTCTTCAGCCTTTTTGCGTTCTTGACGTTTAAGACCATCCATTACCAAACCTACAGCGGTAGCATACAGCGGACTGGCTATATCCTCATCACTATCACCTGCCAAATGCTCATTAGGATAACCTATTCTAGTATCCATACCAGTAATATATTCTACCAGTTGCTTTAAATGCTTTAATTGGCTTCCACCTCCAGTTAAGACAATACCAGCAATTAGTTTTTTCTTTTGTTCTTCGTGGCCGTAATTCTTTATTTCTACATAAACTTGCTCAATAATTTCTACCACTCGGGCATGTATTATTTTAGACAAGTTTTTTAGTGTAATCTCTTTGGGTTCTCTTCCTCGCAATCCTGGAATAGAGACGATTTCGTTATCCTTATTTTCTCCTGGCCAAGCAGATCCAAACTTTATTTTTAAGAGTTCAGCTTGCTTTTCTATAATAGAACAGCCTTCTTTTATATCTTCTGTTATGACATTTCCCCCAAAAGGAATCACAGCCGTATGACGAATAATCCCATCTTTAAAGACGGCCAGATCTGTTGTACCACCACCTATATCGATAAGCGCAACACCTGCTTCTTTTTCCTCTTGGCTTAAAACGGCATTGGCCGATGCCAAAGGTTCTAAAGTAATCCCTTCTAATTCTAGGCCAGCACTCTTAACGCATCTCCCAATATTTCTGATGGACGATACCTGACCAACAACGACATGAAAATTTGCCTCTAATCGTCCACCATACATACCGACTGGCTCTTTAATCTCCGCCTGACCATCTACCTTAAATTCTTGAGGCAGGACATGAATAATTTCTTCACCTGGAAGCATTACCAATTTGTGAACTTGATTGATTAATCGGTCTATATCGTTTTCATCAATAACCCATTCAGAATTTGCTCTAGTGATATAATCACTATGTTGCAAACTGCGTATATGCTGACCTGCTATACCTACTGTAACATCTTCAATTTTTTCTGAAGCTGCTGCCTCAGCCTCTTGCACAGCTTGTTGAATTGACTGAATAGTCTGCGTAATGTTATTGACCACGCCACGGTGTACACCAAGACTTTTAGACTTGCCAACACCCAGAATTTCTAACTTGCCATATTCATTCTTGCGACCAATCATGGCCACAATCTTTGTGGTTCCTATATCTAAACCTACCGAAATGTTATGCTTGTCCATAGTTTATGTTTTGGTGCAAATAACTTGTTTATCGAATTTAAGATTAACTAACTTGTACTTGTTTAAAACATTATCTTTTAGAGCCTTTTGATAAAAAGCCTTAAAATTATTTATCTTCTTTTCGAGTTTTTTTAAAGTTCCTAAATGAACTATAAAATCACTTTTCCGAATTTTAAAATCAATGGTATTATCGTCATTCTGACGAATTTCAATGACATGCTTTCTTAAGAATTCATCCTCATCAACAGCTTTAGCAAATTGAAATACTATTTTGAGATTATTTTTCTTAATATTACCAGTAACTAGTGGAACCCTTGCTGCATAATTAGATGACAAAGGCATATATGAACCCTCATCATCGATATAATATGACGCATTTGTATGAACTCTTGCAATAGGTCGTTTTTGTTCAATTGCTGCTGAAAGCTCACCGTTTACGGACATAAACACTTCTGCTTTCTTTATCATTGGATTAGAATTTAGGGCGATTTCTAACTCGTTCAAATCTATAATTTCTTTGGATTGTCCCGTAACAGTCTGTTGATTTTGTATTAACAATTTACTAACAGTCGCTTCGGTGATAAATAATTTGTTTTCCCCAAAGAATTCAATATTAGGTTCTGGTACTTTTCTATGGTCATTTCTATACTTTGAAAATGCGAATAACCCACCCACTAAAATCAGTAATCCTATGACTTTTATATAGTTATAATTAATTCGCAAAACTTAAAGCTTCTTTTATATGTTTTACTTCTTCTCCAATATCTCCAGCTCCGAGCGTCAATATCACTTGAGCATCCGATGTCTTGATGTCGTCAATTAATTCCGATTTTGAAACCAATTTTTTATGCGGATTTTCAATCTTTTCCAATAACCATTGAGATGTTACCCCTTCAATCGGTAATTCTCTTGCTGGATAAATATCGAGCAACAATACTTCATCAAATTTTGACAGGCTCGCCGCAAATTCATCAATAAAATCTCTCGTTCGGCTATACAAATGTGGCTGAAAAATGGCTAATACTTTTTTCTCCGGATACATTTCCCTTACTGCTTGATAAACAGCATTTATTTCTTCGGGATGGTGGGCATAATCATCTACAAATACCAAATCACTCGTTTTAATTTGGTAGGTAAATCTGCGTTTAACACCTTTATATGATGCTAAAGCCTTGGCGAGCTGGTTGTAAGGGCAACCATAGTCAACAGCCATCGCCAAGGCGATTATAGCATTCGACAAATTGTGTCTACCAGGTAGGTTAAATTGAAAATCTTTATATAATTCGCTAGGTGTCTGTACATCAAATACATAACTCCCATTTTCTATTCTAATGTTTTTTGCGCTATAGTCAGAATCATCGTCGATACCATAGCTTACACCTTTAAGAGGCAATCCATTTTTTACAAATAGTTTTCCCTCGGGTTTTATACATTCTGAAAATTCCCTGAATGTTTTTATCAGCTCAGAGGCATCACCATAAATATCCAAATGGTCCGCATCCATAGAGGTAATACATGCCAAGTCTGGCGATAAGGTTAAAAAAGAACGATCAAATTCATCAGCTTCAACCACAGTAACTTCGGTTCCATTCAGTATTAAATTTGAGTCATAATTTTCGCTAACTCCGCCTAAGAAGGTCGTAACGGGAATATCACATTCATACAATAAATGCCCTAAAATACTGGTCGTTGTTGTTTTTCCATGGGTTCCAGCAACAGCCAAACAAGTCGTTTGTTTTGTGATTTCACCGAGAATTTCAGAACGTTTATAAACTTCAAAATTATTAACCCTAAAGTAGTTTAGCTCTGAATGGGCTTTTGGGATTGCTGGCGTATAAACGATTAATGTGTTAGCCTTATCTAGATACTTTGGATCAACTTCAATAATATCATCATTAAAATGAATATAAATACCTAATTCCTGCAAGCCTTTTGTAATATCCGAAGGTGTTTTGTCATAACCTGCCACTTGTTTTCCTTTAGCTACAAAATAACGCGCCAGAGCACTCATACCGATACCTCCAATACCAATAAAATAAACGTTATGTACAGCTTTTATATCCACTTAATTTTTCAGTAATTTTTCAACTTCATCAACAATAGCATTGGTTGCATTAGCTAGTGCTAAAGTTTCTATATTTTGGCTTAGTTCTTTTCTTTTTTCATTATTGGTTATCAACTCCGAAAACTGGTTTTGAAATTCAAACTCTAAATCTTTTTCCCGAATCATAATAGCTGCATTTTTATCTGCAACTGCCCTGGCATTTTTGGTTTGATGATCTTCAGCAACATTTGGAGATGGAATAAAAATTGTTGGCTTACCAACGATGCACAATTCCGAAACCGAAATAGCACCTGCTCTCGAAATAATAATATCTGCTGCTGCATAAGCCATATCCATATTATTCAAAAACGCATGTACCTGAACATACTTTAGCTCATTATGGCGTTTGTATTGATCGTAGTACAACTTACCACATTGCCATATGAGTTGGACATTATTTTCTTCAAAAAAATCAAGATTATATTCTATTAATTCATTAATTCTTCTCGCCCCTAGGCTTCCTCCAAGAACCAATAATGTGTGCTTACTGTGTATCAATGTAAAAGCATCCTTACCTTCAATATGCTTGCCCTTTACCTCCAATAAATCCTTTCTTATAGGATTGCCTGTAAGCCTTATTTTTTCTTTTGGAAAGAATTTCTCCAAACCTTCATAAGCCACACATATGGTACTTACTTTTTTACCCAGTAGTTTATTGGTAATTCCTGGATAGGAGTTCTGTTCTTGAATCAAACTCGGTATCTTTTTAGAAGTAGCGATATGCAATAAAGGTCCACTTGCGAACCCCCCTGTTCCTATGACAGCGTCTGGTTTAAACGAGTTGATTATCTTTTTAGACCTTAAAAGACTTGCTATGAGTTTAAAAGGAAAAACCAGATTCTTCAAACTTAGTTTTCTTTGAATTCCAGAAATCCACAAGCCTTCTATTTTATAACCTGCTTGAGGCACCTTATCCATCTCCATCCTGTCTGAAGCACCAACAAACAAAAATTCAGCTTCGGGATAACGTGACTTCAGTTCATCGGCTATGGCTATGGCAGGATAAATATGTCCTCCTGTTCCACCACCTGATAGGATAAATCGATATGGCTTTTTATTGTTCAAATTTTAAAATTCTAATTCTTTAATCCCAAATTCTAGCTTATCTTATTTGAGAGTGTTTTATCACTTTATTTTTTCAATTTTGACTGTACTTAGACAAACTTAGCTCCATACAGTCCAATGTAAATTCCAATTCCTAACTCCTAAAACTATATCGTTTCGCTCAAAATATCTAACGGATTCACTTCTTCAGACATTTCTTGATCCTTAATCTCTTGCCGTTTTGCACTTACACTTAATATGATGCCAATGGCCAAACAGGTCATCCAAATTGATGTTCCTCCACTACTAATTAATGGTAATGTTTGCCCGGTAACTGGAAACAATTCAACAGCAACTGCCATATTAATTAAAGCCTGAAAAACAATTGGCAAACCGACACCAAGCACCAATAACCTACCAAAAACAGTATCTGATTTTTGAGATACGATTACTATCCTAAATAAAAGCCAAGAATATAATACCAATAGCAATAGGCCTCCTACCAAACCATACTCTTCAATAATAATGGCAAAAATGAAGTCTGACGACGACTGCGGCAATAAATATTTTGTTGGGCTTTTTCCAGGCCCAAGCCCAAAAATACCTCCTGAGGCAATAGCAGTTTTAGATCTTTCTATTTGGTAGTCTGCTTCCGTATCTTCATCATTAGCAAAATTTTCGATTCTGCTCATCCAAGTATCGACTCTATTGGGCATAGCCTCGGGAAAGGCCTTTGCTACCAAAACAAACAATACCAGAGATAACACGCCAGTCCCTATGATTATCATCAGATATTTTATAGGATAACCACCAATAAATGTTAGCATCAATACCATTGTAAAAATGATGGCCGTTGTTGAAAAGTTGGCTGGTAAAATCAAGATCAGAACTAGAAACACAGGTGCCCAAAGCGGTATAATAGTTTCATTGAAAGAAATCGATTTTCCCCTTATTTTTGATAGATACCTAGCCACATACACCATTAAGACTACTGCTGCTAATGTTGACGTTTGGAACGACATATTGACCACAGGTATGTTAATCCATCTGCTGGTATTGGTGCCTTCTGCATTAGTAGAGCCTTGTAAAATGGTGATTAGGAGCAATACCAGCACTACAGGAATAAATATCATTGAAAGCCCCTTAAAATATCTATACGGAACTTTATGAACAGCGAACATAATGGCAAATCCGAGCGACAAGTGCACAAAGTGCTTTACAAAAAATGAAAAGGTGTTACCGCTCTCGCCATAATCTGCCAAATTACTAGCCGCACTATACACAGGTAAAAAGGAAAAAATCGCCAATAGCGTTGCTATTGCCCAAATAGCTCTATCTCCTTTTATCTGTGAAAATATGTTTTGCATTCCTTATGTTATTCCTACAAAAGCAGAATTCATTTTTTATAAATTACGTACGGCGTTTTTAAATTGACGCCCCCTATCCTCATAATTTTCAAATAAGTCGAAACTTGCGCATGCTGGAGATAACAACACATTATCACCAGCATTAGCTACTTTGTATGCGATCTTAACCGCTTCACTCATATACTGCGTTTCAACAATGATATCTACCATATTACCAAAGGCTTCAAATAGCTTCTTATTATCAACTCCTAAGCAGATAATCGCTTTTACTTTTTCGTTTACAAACGGAAAAAGTTCGTTATAATCATTCCCTTTATCCACACCACCAACAATCCAAACCGTTGGTGCATCCATACTTTCTAACGCAAAGTAAGTTGCATTAACATTGGTCGCTTTAGAGTCGTTGATATATTGTACCTTATTAATTCTTAGCACATGCTCTAATCTGTGTTCTACTCCTTGGAAATTTTCCAAACTCTCACGTATGGTCTGTTTTCTAATTTTAAGTAAGTGTGCCACAGTAGAGGCTGCCATTGCATTTTTAATGTTGTGTTTACCTTCTAATGTAATGTTCTCTGTTGGCATAATTATTTTATTGTTATCTATTGTTATTATTATTTTTTTATCGTCTAAATAGGCACCTTCTTCAACAACTTTCGTCAATGAAAATGGAAGCTTTTTGGATTGAATTTGATTTGTTTCTAACCAGATTGAAATGACCTCGTCATCTGCATCGTAAATGAAATAGTCATCTTTGTTTTGGTTTTCTACAATTCTGAATTTGGATGCGATATAGCTCTCAAACTTATAGTCATAACGATCTAAATGGTCTGGTGTAATATTGGTTAAAATCGCAACCTTTGGTTTAAATCTGTGGATATCGTCAAGCTGAAAGCTACTAACTTCTAGTACGTAGTTTTGATGATTTTTCTCAAGAATCTGCTTAGCGAAACTATCACCAATGTTTCCTGCTAAACCTGTATCTAATTCCTGTTTAAGCAAATGATGCGTCAAGGTAGCTGTGGTTGTCTTACCATTGCTTCCTGTTATGGCTACTAAAGTGGCATCAGTATAGTTTGAAGCAAACTCAATCTCTGAAACGACTTTAATCCCAGTTTCACGAACTTTTTCAACTAGAGTCACCTTATCGGGAATCCCAGGGCTTTTCATTACGATATCAGCACTCAGAATTTTTGATTCCGTATGCTGTCCATCTTCAAATTCAATCTCATTATTTAAAAGAACGTCTCTATATGTCTTCTTAATTTTTCCGTTGTCGGACACGAAAACTTCATACCCTTTTGCCTTTCCTAAAAGTGCAGTACCTACGCCACTTTCACCTCCACCAAGTATGACTAATCTCCTCATCTACGATTTTTGATTTACGATTTACGATTCTTACTCCTCATTGTTTTAATAGAAGCAACTATGATTGATAATAGCTCATTTCCCTCTGCACGTAATCTTTTAATTTCTTCATGCTCTTTATCACTTACTTCAAGTAGTAACTCCAAGAAATACATACTCTCATCAGCTTCTTCTTCAACAATTTTTAGCTTATTGATAAAATCAGCATCAGACTTAGCTCTGCAGGCCGCTCTGTAATTTGCACCGACCGAACTAGAGCATCTTATCAGCTGATTACAAAAGGCATTAAACTCCCTAGAAACTGGAAATTTTGTGCACAAGTGCCAGCAATCTGTAGCATACTTTTGAGTTCTATCTTTTAATTGTTGTTTCAACTTTTATTCGTAATTCTTAAATCGTATATCTTAAATTTCTTTATCTAATCTTCAAAGTCACTATTGAAATGATGGCCAATAAAATGCCAACGATCCAAAATCGTGTTACAATCTTACTTTCGTGATATCCAGATTTTTGATAATGATGATGCAACGGCGACATTTTGAAAATTCGTCTGCCTTCACCATACTTCTTTCTGGTATATTTGAAATAGCTTACCTGCATCATAACCGATAAATTTTCTGCTAAAAAAATGCCACACAACAATGGAATTAGCCACTCTTTTCTAACTGCAATTGCAATGACAGCAATGATTCCTCCAATGGTTAAGCTTCCTGTATCACCCATAAATACTTGAGCCGGATAAGCATTGTACCACAGAAAACCAACTAGTGCACCTACAAATGCGGCTATATAAATTGTTATCTCCTCAACTTGAGGGATATACATAATATTCAGATACTTTGAAAAGATGATATTACCAGATACCCAAGCAAAAATTCCTAAAGTCAGTACCACTATGGCTGAAGTTCCTGCTGCAAGACCATCAATACCGTCGGTTAAATTTGCGCCATTGGAAACTGCAGTAACAATAATAATACTCACTAAAACAAATATGATCCAAGCATAATTTTCTAAATCTGGACTTATCCACGTAATTAAATCCGAATAATCAAATTCATTATTCTTTACAAAAGGAATAGTCGTTTTAGTTGATTTTATGGCGTCATCGAATAACTGGGCTTCGGGTAAGTTTGGATTCTCCGATAATAAAGCACGTTGCTCTTGGATAGGCAATTCCTCTTTTATGGTAACATCATTATGGAAATAAAGTGTCAGCCCTACAATAAGCCCCAAGCCTACTTGCCCAAGCACTTTAAACTTTCCTTTTAAGCCTTGTTTGTCATTCTTGAACTTTTTAATGTAATCATCAATGAAACCAATCGTTCCCATCCACAAAGTGGTAATGATCAATAAAATGATATAGATATTTTCGAGCTTTGCCAATAACAAAACAGGAAGTAGAGTCGCTAAAATAATGATGACTCCTCCCATAGTAGGCGTACCAGCTTTTTCAACCTGACCTTCAAGACCAAGATCTCTTATTGTTTCGCCTACTTGCTTTTTCCGTAAATAGTTGATGATACGCTTACCGTAAATAGTTGAAATCAACAATGACAAAATAATAGCCATTGCAGCCCTAAAAGTTAAGAACCCAAATAGTGATGCTCCAGGAAATTGGAATTGTTTCTCGAGATATTCAAATAGGTAATACAGCATCTACTTTTGTAATTGTTTTAAAAAATCTTGTACGGTTTTATAATCATCAAAATCAAAGCGTTCGCCCTTAATTTCCTGATAGGTTTCATGCCCTTTCCCGGCAATAAGAATAATGTCTTTAGAATCTGCCATTTGACAAGCGGTCTTAATAGCTTGCCTTCTATCCGTTATAGACAACGTTTTTTTGAAATTTTGGGGTTCTACGCCTTTCTCCATATCTTTTATAATGGCTTCAGGCTCTTCACTGCGCGGGTTATCGCTTGTAAAAATGACCTTAGTGCTTAGTGCTGATGCAATATGTGCCATTTTTGGTCGCTTTGTCTTATCTCTATCACCACCACAGCCCACTACAGTGATTAACTCTTCGTTCTTTGTACGAATGCTATTAATAGTCTCTAAAACATTCTTCAAGGCATCTGGTGTATGTGCATAGTCTACTATAGCCGTAATCTTATCATCCGAGACGAAATATTGAAAACGCCCAGAAACATTATCAAGCTCACTTATAAGCCTTAGGATTTCATCTTTATCCAGCCCTAATAAATCAGCCGCCCCGTAAATAGCGAGAATGTTGTAAGCGTTAAAACCTCCTATTAAACGCGTCCATAATTCATTATCATTAACTTTTAGTAGCAACCCCCCAAATTCATTTTCTAAAATCTGTGCTCTGTAGTCTGCATAGTTTTTCAGGGCATAAGTGAATTTTTTAGCTTGTGTGTTTTGCAACATCACCAGTCCATTCTTATCGTCCATATTGGATAGGGCAAAAGCATCTTTGGGTAAGTGATCAAAGAATGACTTTTTTACATCTCTATACTCAGCAAATGTGTTGTGATAATCTAAATGATCGTGAGAGAGGTTCGTAAAAATTCCGCCTGCAAACTTAAGTCCTTCCGTTCTGCTTTGATGGATACCATGAGAACTTGCCTCCATAAAACAAAACTCTACGCCTTCATCATTCATAAGCTTGAGGTACTTATTAATGGTTAAGGAATCTGGCGTGGTGTGCGTAGCCTTAAAAAGTGTATTGTCTACCATTATTTTTACTGTAGACAGCAATCCAACCTTATAGCCTGCCTTTTTAAAAAGCTGATACAACAGACTTGTTACAGTTGTTTTTCCATTAGTTCCTGTAACACCTACTAGTTTTAAATTTTCTGAAGGGTGCTCATAATAATTGGCAGCCATGTATGCCAAAGCTTGATTGGAATTAGCCACTTCTATGTAAGTGATTCCGTCCTCTAGAATTTCGGGAAGTGATTCACAAACAATCGAATTTGCTCCACTTTCAATAGCTTTTTCTACAAACCTGTGACCATCTGTAATTGTTCCTGAGATAGCAACAAACACATCATTGGATTCTATTTTGCGCGAATCGAACTCGATTTTGTTTACAGCAATACTTGTGCTTCCAACTACGGCATTAATGGTTACCTTATACAATATGTCCTTTAGTACTTTCATGATGCCTCCAGAATTATTGTTTGATTAGGTTTTAGCTTCTGATGCCGTTCTACGGATTGCGATGTAATGGTTCCAGCGCCCTTCAATTTTACTTTTACATTGACCTCTAGATTTTCGAGTAGGGCAATGGCATCCATAGCTGGCATACCAACGACACCTGGCATCAGCTCCTTGTACTTACGTGAGTTTTTGAAAAATTTTTCAAAGTCTTGGTTGACCAGATTATTATCAAAATCTAAGGCCTCGACACGATCTATAATGGGTGTATCGGTATATATTTTTTGGGCAATTCGCTTAAAAACGGGCCCAGACACATCAGCGCCATAATAGCCTACTTTTGTGCTTGGCTTGTGAATGACCACAATGCATGAATACTTAGGATTATCTGCTGGAAAATAGCCAGCAAATGAAGAGATATATTTCTTATCTTTTTTCCATTCCTCATAATTGGCGTAGTCAGTTCTGGCGGTACCTGTTTTTCCTGCCATAGAAAAGGTTTCTGAATACATACGTCTTCCTGTGCCGCGAATCACAACATTTTTAAGCATATCTTTAATTTGGGCTAAAGTCTTATCTGAGCAGATTTTATCAACCAAAACTTGCTTTTTAAAAACTTCAATGTTTTTATCAAAAGACTTTACGGACCTAATAAATCGCGGTTTTATTAATTCACCATTATTTGCTATAGCGTTATAAAATGCTAAGGTCTGTAATGGCGTCATGGTTAGATTGTAACCATAAGCTATTGATGGTAATGCGTTCTTACTCCAATTAGATGCTCCTGGCCTTGGAATATCTGGCTTCCCTTCACCAATAATTGAAACTCCGAGAGGTTGATCTAGTTTCCACTTACTAAGTCTATCTAAAAACTTTTCAGGCTTTTTTGAATAATGCTCGTCAACAATTGTAGCTAAGCCAATATTAGAGGATAGCTCTAATGCTTTAGCCGCTGAAATTTTACCAAAACCACCTTTTCGCGAATCACTTATGGTTCTACCATAAAAATATTTAGTACCATTCTTTGTATCGATAATGGTCGAAGTATCTATGACCTTATCTTCTAAAGCCGCCATCATGGCCATAGTCTTAAAAGTAGAACCAGGCTCATGGCTTTCACCCACGGCATAATTAAGACGTTCATAGTAAGTACCATGTGATGTTTTGGCTAAATTAGAGATAGCTCTAATTTCTCCGGTCTTAACATCCATAACCACTACACTACCGTGTTCAGCTTCATACTTTTCGAGCTGCCCCAAAAGCGAATGATGTGCTATATCCTGAATATTGACATCTATGGTTGTATATACATCATAACCGTCCTGTGGTTCCACTTGGTCAAAATCCGCAATAGGCTTCCATTGTCCATTCCCTATCTTCTGCTTTAAGCGCTTCCCCTTAACACCTCGTAAGTATTTTTCACCAAAGGCACCATCAATACCAACTCTGGTTGCATAATTATTTTCATCTATTCGTTCGTAACCAATAGATCTCGCTGCAATTTCACCCATGGGATGTTCGCGTCTCGTAGTCTGCTCTACAATTAACCCGCCTTTAATCGCACCAAGATTTAATAAGGGAAAATTGCGCATGCGGATATAATCTGAATAGCTAATGTTTCTTGCCAGAAGAAAATACCGGTTTTTGTTTCGGCGCGCTTTTCTGATTATATCTTTGTAATAGGAAGCTGATTTTCCTTTGTAAACCGATAGCGAGTCCGCTAATGCATCAATATGCTCATCGAATACAGCATCTTTAGCCTGAATAGCATCAATTCTAATGTCGTATTTTGGAATAGAAGTGGCCAAAAGACTGCCGTCTGCCGAATATACATTACCGCGATTAGGTTCAATATCAAAATCCTTAACCGTTCTCTTTTCGGCTAATTCTCGGTATTCATCCCCTTGAATAAACTGAATGGTACACAACTTAAAAACCACGGCAAGGGCAAAGACAAACATGCAGCCCGCTACAAAGTACAATCTGTTTAATATGTTATTTTCTGTTACTGCCAAAGTTTATTGTTGTTATGATTTTACTCGATAATCGAGATTAATCATGATTTTGTTTTTCCCTAACCCTATAGTATTGCGCAAAATTTTATTCATTCCTCTGAGCTAAACACCCTAATTTTTGTTGGTGGGATTTCAGAAATCTGAATGTTCTTTTTCGCCACTTTATCGATAATGGATGATTCCATTTTTAATCGCATTAATTTTGAACGCCCATCTACAAAAGCCGATCTCAATTCCTTAACCTCATTGGTCAATTTTGCAATCTCATGCACTTTTTTATCGGCACTATGGGAACTCGCAATCATGATGATTGCCAAGGATGAAATAAAAATGATGATGCGCCAATTTTTAAACGAATCATCACTGATTAGAAATTTCCCTCGTAATATGCCGTAGATGCTTTTCTTCATATTTTTTCAGCAATTCGGAGCTTTGCGCTTCGTGCTCTACTATTCATTTTTATTTCTGATTCTGATGGGACTATTAACCCACCTACTTTTTTTAATGGCACTTCAAAATTCCCGAAAACATCCCGCTCTGGCTCTCCTTCAAACAATCCATTTCTTATAAAGCGTTTCACCAGCCTATCTTCTAAGGAGTGATAGGAAATAAAACTCAATCTTCCGCCTACCTTCAAGACTTCTGGCATCTGCAACAACAACTCCTTCAGCGCTTCAATCTCTTGATTCACCTCTATTCTTATGGCTTGATAGATCTGAGCCAGTACTTTATTCTCTTTCCTATGATTGAGAAATGGTTTTAAAACCAGTTTTAATTGCTGCGTGGTTTCTATGGGCGCTATTTTTCGCTCCGACACAATAACTCTTGCCATTACAGGCGCCTGCCTCAACTCGCCATATTGCAACAAAACAGCTCTTAGTTGTTCTTCTTCATATTGATTAATAACCTCATATGCAGACAATTTACTATCCTGATTCATTCGCATATCTAGCTTTGCCTCGTAACGCGTTGAAAAGCCGCGATCCGCTACATCAAATTGATGTGATGAGACTCCAAAATCAGCTAAAACGCCATCAACTTCTTTTATACCATAAAACCTTAAGAACCTTTTTATGTATCTGAAATTCTCATTAATGAGAACAAACCGATCGTCTTCTAGTGTGTTAGCCAATGCATCACTATCTTGATCAAAAGCAAATAGCTTTCCTTTTGAACCTAATTGTGATAAAATCGCTCTACTGTGACCTCCACCTCCAAAAGTGACATCGACATAAATCCCATCTGGTTTTATGTTCAACCCATCTACCGTTTCCTTAAGAAGAACTGCATTATGATATGCCATGGTCATCATCATCTTGTCCCATTACCTCTTCTGCTAAATCCGCAAAATCTGAAGCTGCATCATCAATAGCCTGTTCGTATTTTTCTTTATCCCAGATTTCGATAATATTTACTGCAGACGCTAAAACCACTTCCTTTGTGATACCAGAAAAACCAATCAAATCCTTTGGAATCAACAATCGCCCTGCATTATCTACCTCAACCACTTTTACTCCTGCTGTAAAACGTCTAATAAAATCATTGTTCTTTTTCTTGAAACGATTCAGCTTATTCACTTTGGCCATTAAAGCATTCCACTCTGCCATTGGATACAACTCCAAACATGGCTGAAAGACAGCACGCTTAATAACAAAACCATCTTGCAAAGCAGCAGACAATTGCTTTTTTAAGACAGCCGGAATCATTAACCTTCCTTTGGCATCAGCTTTACACTCGTATGTTCCTATAAAAGAATTCAACGTTCCCGATTTCCCACTTTAACGATTTAGTTTCAAATATATTGAAAAATTTACCACATTTTACCACTCTTTCCCACTTTTGTTGATAAGTTTTGATTTTTAACATGGTGACTCACTGTTAATTCAATAAAATCGCTTTACTTGAGAGAAATATGTCGGTGAAAACTATTAACAGAAAGAACTCCATCATTATTCAACCACAAGCATTGAAAGCCAATTATTCTATTTGTTTTAAAAAGGATTTAGTTATATTTGTTTTAACACAAAGCACTAACTTTATAGATGGCACACCTTTTAAAAAAAGAAAAGGATTATAGGTATATTGAAGTAGGAGAAGGCACACCAATCATAGTGCTCCATGGTTTAATGGGCGGACTGAGTAATTTTGATTCAGTTACCAATTACTTTGGCAATAATGGCTATAAAGTTATTATTCCCGAATTACCTATCTACACCATGTCACTTATAAAAACCAATGTTAAAAGTTTTGCCAACTACCTCAAGGATTTTATTGATTTTAAGGGCTTTGATAATGTTATATTATTAGGTAATTCTCTTGGTGGACATATTGGCTTATACCACACTAAGTTGTACCCGGAAAAAGTAAAAGCCCTTATTATAACGGGTAGCTCAGGGCTTTATGAAAGTGCTATGGGTGGTGGATACACCAAGCGTAGTGATTATGAAGTGATAAAGAAGAAAGCGCAAGATGTATTTTACGATCCTGCCGTTGCCACAAAAGAAATTGTTGATGAAGTTTACGAAACCGTCAACGACAGAAACAAACTCGTTAAAACATTAGCTATTGCTAAAAGTGCCATACGGCACAATATGGCCAACGACTTGCCAAAAATGCATACACCTACTTGTATTATTTGGGGAAAAAACGATACCGTTACACCACCTGAAGTCGCTGAGGAGTTTCATGATCTTTTACCAAATTCTGATTTGTTTTGGATCGATAAATGTGGCCATGCTGCCATGATGGAGCATCCCGATGAATTTAATATCATCCTTAATAAATGGTTTGAATCTAAAGGATTCTAGATTAGATTTTTCTATATTAAGATTTCAATTCTCAAGGAAATACCATGAAGATAACATCTGCTGAATTTGTAATGAGCAATTCTGATGTGGCCAAGTGCCCAAAGAATCCTATTCCAGAGTATGCTTTTATTGGTAGAAGTAACGTTGGGAAATCTTCATTGATTAATATGCTTACCAACCGAAAAAGTTTAGCAAAAACTTCTGGTCGTCCGGGTAAAACTCAGCTTATTAATCATTTTATCATCAATAATAGCTGGTACTTGGTGGATTTGCCAGGTTATGGCTATGCCAGGGTTTCTAAATCTTCTAAAAAGACGTTTCAAAAGTTTATCACTAATTATTTTGAACAGCGTCAACAACTGGTTTCTGCCTTTGTTTTGGTGGATATTAGACACCAACCACAACGCATCGATTTAGATTTTATGCAATATTTGGGCGAAAGCGGCATCCCTTTTGGCATCATTTTTACAAAAGCTGATAAACTAAAACCTAATGCCATTGACCGTCATGTCAATGAGTATTGCAAAGAGTTGCTGGAGACCTGGGAAGAATTACCACCTTACTTCATTACATCTTCAACTAAGAAAATGGGGCAAGAAGAGGTCTTAAGTTTTATTGAAGCGACTAATAAAGAAATTGAACAGTTGAGAAGAGAATAAATCAAAAGTTCTTTAGATAGATATCCAATAAAAACAGGTAGAAATTTAAAAGTAATATGTATTGATTACTTTTTTTAGATTTGTCATTATTCTAAAATAAAATTGAAGCGCTGTCAATTACAAAAGTAAATAGGAAGAATCCACAGCATTAGCGTTTTAATCTGTTTAATCTTTGTAATTACTTCTCATTTAAAAGGATATATCAAATCCTTTTTTTAGTCTCAAAATTTCTAGCATTTCTTAATAGAAATATAATACTTAACACTATATTTAAAGAAATGACATATGTAACCTTGAGACGATCTTCATTAAGCATGATGGCTATCAAAAATGAACCAATTAAGGCACAAGATAAAAGGACAATTAAGTCCGTTCTAAATTTTTTGAGGTTAACCACTCGTTTTCTCTCCAATATAAAAGCACCAATAACTAATCCAACAGCAGGCCCCGATGCATAAAATGCCCAAGACTGTAATGTTTCATAACCATTTATCGATGCTATGAGAATTACTAACAGAAGAACAAATAAGTATATCAAATAAATTTTTGTGGTCTTTTTCATAATTAAAATAGTTTTATTACAGAAGTGTTTAACACTATATTACTACTTACAACTGCTATTAAATAGAGACAATATCTGAAGTAATGTAGTGATTACAAACTACTAAAAGAAAGTCTATCTATGACTAGCAAATTTCGTCAGCAAGAAGTTTAAAACCTGCTGAAACAAGAATACCAGCACCAGCTGTACCTACTCCAATCGCAAGACCCCAAAAGGCACCAACGCCCCACAATCCCCATGAGCATGCATTTGCTCCATTGATTTTTTCCATTTGATTTAAATATAATGATTTCATAAAAAAATATTTTAAATTTTTAATAATCACTTGGGTGGCTGCCAAAACGATTTTGACAACTCAAACCTAAAAAAAGTAATAATAAATCATTACTAAAAGTTATAACTTATCATTACTTTACCGTTAAGCGGTAATTTTAACTGTTTGTGGTTATTCTACACCTAGCCAATTGTGTTAGCTTTATTTTTATATAGCTATTAATCAAGTTAAGTGGACACTGAAATACGTAAAGCCCTACAAAAATCTTTGGGCAAATGCATAAAAAAAATACGACTGGATAAAGGCCTAAAACAAAATGAGGTGGCTCGCCGTTGTGGTTTTTATAAAAGCAATTACAATAGTATAGAACTAGGTTTGCGCAATGTCTCTCTTATAAATATCTACAAAATTGCCTTTGCCCTTGAGGAACCCATTTCGAGTTTTTTTGACGACGTTGAATTCAGTCAATTTTTAGAGCATTACAACGATAAATAATAAATTGATTTTCTAAGCCTTCACATCCAATGCATCTCTTAGGGCATTACCAACCAACATAAAGGCCATTACCAACAACATTATACAAATACCTGGAATTAAAGCCAGGTAAGGTTTTCCAAGGATGATATAATTATAGTGATCTTTGATCATGGCGCCCCAACTCGCCATTGGTGGCTGTGCACCTATTCCTAAAAAGCTCAATCCACTTTCAATTAATATCGCTGCTGCAAAGTTAGCTGCCGAAATAACGATGAGTGGGCCAAAAATATTAGGTAAAATGTGTTTGGTAATGATTCTATAATCCCTATAACCTAAAGCTCTTGCTGCAGTAACGTATTGCATTTCCTTGGCACTAATAATTTGTCCTCTAACAACTCTAGCCACTTCTACCCACATAGTTAAACCTACCGCAATAAAGACCTGCCAAAATCCTTTTCCTAAAGCTAATGTTATGGCAATAACCAATAGCAATGTGGGGATGGACCATGTAATGTTAATAATCCACATAATGAAGGCATCGATTTTACCACCGTAATACCCTGCTATACTTCCCATAAGTAACCCAACGATTAGAGAAATGAACACAGCAATAAAACCAATAAAAAACGAGATACGAGAACCTATTAGAATTCGGCTAAGATAATCCCTGCCATATTTATCCGTTCCAAAAATAAAACTCCGATTGTCTATAAAACTTTTATAATCTGAGTTTGGAAACCGTTTTAAATCTATCTGTTTCTCCATACCCTTTAAACCATCGGAAGTATACTCAACATAGTGAAGTCGATCTGCTATAACTTCATAAGACTGAATAGGAATTTCGGTATCTGTATTCTCTTTTCCAAAAAAAAGTTTTAAAAGGAAGTTTTGATCAGATGCTATACCAGATGGAATGGTTAGCATCTGTACTTCAAATCCTGGTGATTTAGAATGGATAGACAAATGCATCTGATTGGCATTTTTTGAGGCGTCCGGAGCAAAAA
Organism: Winogradskyella sp.; assembly: GCF_028282165.1. Classification (GTDB taxonomy): domain Bacteria; phylum Bacteroidota; class Bacteroidia; order Flavobacteriales; family Flavobacteriaceae; genus Winogradskyella. The sequence continues at coordinate 92,785 of NZ_JANQIM010000003.1, forward strand.
AATAGGCAAAAATCGAAACCAGACCTATACAAATGATTAGTCCTAAACTAAAAGCGCCCCAAAAGTTTTTCTTAAACTTTTGAAGCGCTAAACTTGATAATGAGTTTTTATTATTCAATTCTAGTTATATGGAGATGCTACGACAAGCTCAGCATGACATTTAGAATACCCAAATTAATTCTTCACATTTGCTACCTTATTCTTGATAGCATAGGTCATTTTTAAATCGTTGAGCACGTTTAAGGCTTCTTCTACATATACATCTTTAGCCAAACTTTGATGCCAACGATCGCGTTTTTCTTTTAATACGGAATCTTGTGCCATTAATTCTATCTCGTAAGGTAAAGAATTAAATGTTAGATTCGTTTTATATTCAGAAAGCTTTTCAAAACGTTTAGCTTCTTCTTCATTAAGCTCCATTTGCTTCTTGTACTCATCATAATTTAAAGAGTACATCTCACGGTCCCTAATTTTCTTTACCCATCTGGCATTGTCATCAATCAACTTTAATTGTTCATTGGCAGCCATACGTGCCTTACTTCGCTGGATAGTGGTATCGTAATCAAAATAATTTCCCCAAAGTTCATAATCCACAGCATCGATTTTATCCCACGGTAATGGGTTCTCTTGATCCTTTTCTCCGATATCAATATAGCTGTAACGGTCTGGCACTATAACATCGCTCTTTACACCTTCTAGCTGTGTTGAGCCACCATTGACCCTATAGAATTTTTGGGTTGTAAATTTAAGTGCACCCAAGTCGCCATTAGAGTTATTACGTACTAATCGGTTTAAGTCTAAGACATTTTGAACAGTTCCTTTTCCATATGTTTGTTTACTGCCTATAACAATAGCACGTTTATAATCTTGCATTGCTGCTGCTAGGATTTCAGACGCAGAAGCTGAAAGCTCATTAACCATGATTACTAGTGGACCATCCCAAACAATAGACTTGTCTTTATCTTTTAATACTTCTTTAGGCTGCCCTGTTTCTCTAACCTGTACTATTGGACCGTCTTCTATAAACAATCCCGCAATATCCACAACGGTTTGTAAAGAACCACCACCGTTATTCCTAAGGTCTAATACCAGCCCCTCAATTCCTTCTTGTTTGAGACGAATAATCTCTTGCTTTATGTCTGAAGCGGCATTGCGTTTGTTATAGTTTTCGAAGTCTACATAAAACTTAGGAAGGTTGATCACTCCAAATGTCTTATCATCTTTAATAACAGTCGAAGATTTTGCATAGGTCTCTTCCAATTCAACGATATCTCTTGTAATTGAAATATCCTCAATGGTACCATCAACTTTTTTCAAGGTTAAAACCACAGTAGTACCTTTTGGTCCTTTAATAAGCTTAATGGCATCATCCAGACGCATACCAACAACATTAGTAGCTTCTTCCTCTTTTTCTTGTCTTACTTTTAGTATCTGATCACCTACTTCGAGCTCATTTGCTCTCCAAGCTGGACCTCCACTAATGATTTCATTAACCATAATTGCGTCCATTCGCTTTTGTAATCTTGCACCAATACCTTCAAAATTACCAGACATAGCCACATCGAAACGGTCTTTATCCTCTGGGGCAAAGTAAAACGTATGCGGATCGAATTCTTCTACTATGGCATTAACATAAACGGCAAACCAGTCCTTGCGCTGTCTGTCGTCTATAAAATCATAGAGTTCATCAAGTGAACGCTTGGTAACATCCCTTGCTTCTTTTTCCAATTCAGCTAGTGATTTGTCTCCATTGCTTTTTGGTTTTTCGTTCTGGGCGGAGAGTACACCTTCTGGAAGTACTCCATTACTTAAATCAGAATCTCGTTGGGAAACGGCATCATCATAGTTAGCTATAGTCGAAAATTTAAGCTGTTGTCTCCAACGCTCCTTCATTTCGCGCTTGCTCTTTACATACTCTAGTTTTTCGTAGTCTGCAGAATAGGTCTCTTGTCTAGTAAAGTCAAATGGTTTATCTAAAATTTCGGCATAGATTTTTTTCGATTCTTCAATACGCTGTAGCAAACGCTCATGTGTTAAGTTGAAAAACGACAAATTATAAGCCTTGATCTGATCATCTAACTCATTCTTAAAGGCTCCGAATTCCTCAATATCAGAAGCATAAAAATAGCGCTTAAATGGATCTAACTGATTTAAATAATCTTCAAATACATGTTCAGAAAAATCATCATCTATATCTTGTGGATCAAAATGCCCATTATCCAACACATAAGTGATCAATTGAATTAACAACTTATCTTTATCAGGATCGTCAAATGTTTTGTTTGTAAAACTACACGATGCAAATGCAATCAGTAATGCTAAAAGTAAAAACTTATAATTCCCTTTCATTATTATCAATTTTGTTTTTAGTGGTAAAATGTAATTTGCCGTTAATCTAAGACTATTAATTGAAATGTTCAATTCGGCTCATTTCATTCTTTCAATTTTTTTGAATTTTCTATAAGTAGGTTTCTATAATTTACTAAAATAGAAGAAAAAACCATGCCATAAAAAATCACGACACTAATTTTTTGTTAAAGGTACAAATACTTATAGTTATTGCGCTTTTTAGTATTTTTACGCTATTCAAAATTTGACAATAATATGGCTAAACGCCCTTTGATTTTAGTTACTAACGATGATGGCATCACTGCCCCTGGAATAAGAACCCTAATTAGTGTGATGCACTCCATAGGTGATGTTGTAGTTGTAGCACCCGATAGTCCACAAAGTGCTATGGGACATGCTATCACGGTAAATTCTACCCTTTATTTAGAAAATGTAAATATTGATGGCAAACAACCCGAGTACAGTTGTTCTGGCACACCAGCCGACTGTGTAAAACTTGCCGTTAGAGAAATACTACATAAAAAACCAGATATATGTGTTTCTGGTATAAATCATGGTTCTAACTCGTCTATCAATGTTATCTATTCTGGCACTATGAGTGCCGCTTTAGAAGCTGGGATAGAAGGAATACCTGCCATAGGCTTTTCGCTATTAGATTACAACTGGAACGCCAATTTTGAACATTGTAAATCTTTTGTCGAGACTATTACCAGACAAGTTTTAGAACACGGTTTACCTGATGGAGTTGTGTTAAATGTTAATTTACCTAATCTAGACAAAAGAGATATTAAAGGTATAAAGGTTTGTCGTCAGGCTCGTGCTAATTGGGTCGAAGAATTTGACAAGCGAACTAACCCAATGGGCCGTGATTATTATTGGTTGACTGGCAAGTTTGTGAATATGGACAACGGCGAAGACACTGACGAATGGGCTTTAGCTAATGGCTATGTCTCTATCGTACCTGTTCAGTTCGATTTAACGGCTCATCACACCATTCAGAAGCTAAATACCTGGAAATTAAATTAAAAAATCGCTTATGCGAAACACAACTGGAAAAAAGGAGATTTTAATTGGTTTTATGGTAGGCTTAATTGCTACAGTTTTTGGTTTGGTATTTGCTATTCAAATTTTTGGTAAATCTGATGATTGGGGAGAGGTGATACGACAGGCAATAAATGAAGGTTTTTTAACTAAGCTTATGAGTATTGGTGCCTTATTAAATCTTGGTGCATTTTTTCTATTTCTAAAAAAGAATCAAGACAACCGAGCTAAAGGTGTGCTAATAGCGACATTATTGGTCTTTATTTCTACCATGATAATTAAATTTTTCAACTAAATGAAGGCCCATAATGGGCATTTAAGTATGAAATAAAAGCGCCAACCAAAAATTAGAGCTTTCAAAAAAGTTCGTTAAGAAAACAAAGACAAATGAAATACTATATCATTGCTGGTGAAGCTTCTGGTGATTTGCATGGTTCAAATTTAATTAAAGCCTTAATTAAACTTGATGGTGAGGCCAATGTTAGATTTTGGGGAGGTGATTTAATGCAGGCTGCTGGAGGAGACTTGGTAATGCATTACAAAGAGCGACAATTTATGGGGTTTATAGAAGTCATTTTTAACCTCAGAAAAATTTCTGGTCATATAAAATTCTGTAAAAAGGATATAGAAGCATTTCAGCCTGATGTTATCATTTTTATCGACAATTCTGGTTTTAACCTGAGAATAGCCAAATGGGCAAAGGCGTATCATTTTAAAACCCATTACTACATTTCTCCACAGGTTTGGGCTTCTAGAGCAAGTCGTGTTGAAAAAATAAAGCGCGATATTGATGCCATGTATTGTATTCTTCCTTTTGAAAAAGCCTTTTATAAGAAATACGGTTACGATGTACATTTTGTTGGTCACCCTTTAATCGATGCCATTGCAGATCGCACACAAATCGACGAGAACGAATTTAGACAAACCTATAAGCTTGGAGCAAAACCCATTATTGCTTTATTGCCTGGCAGTCGTAAACAGGAAATCTCCAAGATGCTTGGTGTTATGCTTAGTTTGGTCGATGATTTTGAAGATTATCAATTTGTTATTGCTGGTGCCCCAAGTCAGGATTATGATTTTTACAAACCCTTTATAAGGCAGAATAATGTGAGTTTTATTTCTAACAAAACTTACGATTTGCTAAGTATTTCTAATGCTGCCTTGGTGACTTCTGGTACTGCAACTTTAGAGACCGCCTTATACAAAGTACCTCAAGTGGTCTGTTATAAAGCTAATGCTATTTCTTACCACATTGCCAAACGGATTATTACTTTAAAGTTCATTTCCTTGGTCAACCTCATCATGGATCGTGAAGTGGTTACTGAACTTATACAAGGTGACCTTAATAAAAAGCAGCTGAAAAAAGAGCTCATGTCAATTCTTGACACTGATAAACGTGAGCAACTTTTTTTGGACTATTATGAATTAGAAGAGAAATTAGGTGGTAAGGGTGCTAGTGAAAAGACGGCAAAATTGATTTATGACTCATTAAAAAATTCAAACAACTAAATTATTAGCCGATACTCTAAATGAAACGATTATTACCTTTCCTCTTTTTAGTTTTAATTGCCTGTAGTTGTAAATCCAAAAAAAACTATTCTTCTAAAAAAAAGGAAACCCACACTGTAAAGGTTAACACAACGGCCAAACCCACAAAAGAAGCCGAGTCTATTGTTAAAACTGCAAAAAAATTTAACGGTACACGCTATAAATATGGCGGCACTACAAAACGCGGTATGGATTGTTCTGGTTTGGTGTATACGTCGTTTGGGGATAATAATATTTCAGTCCCAAGAACCACAAAAGACCTATCTAGTTATGGCAATTGGATAGACATTAAAGAAGTAAATGTTGGTGATTTAGTCTTCTTTGCCACCAAAAAAAATAGCCGAAAGGTCAACCATGTTGGTATTGTTACTAGTATACGAACCGGTAATATCGAATTTATACATGCCTCTACCAGTAAAGGCGTTATCATCTCCTCTTTAGCTGAAAGGTACTGGTATTTTGCTTTTGTGCAGGCGAGACGAATTTTGTAATCTTTTTCTTATAATTATATTTTTTTACTATATTTAGTGGCCCAAATCCATGAAGCTACTAAATTTTGTTATCATAAGGTTAACCCTCTGCCTCGTCATTGGTATTATAATCGCTCATTATCTTGAGCTCAATGATAGAATTGTATGCTATATTACCATTGGATTAGTCATAATAACAAGCACATACTGGTTAACTCTTCAGCGAAAGATAAATCGTACACCTTACTTCTCCTTACTGGTTTATGCTTCTATGGCTGCCATAGGAATTAACACTTACAATATACATGATGAAAAATTAAGCCCTCTACACTACACGAATACTAATTTCAGTAAATCACCTAACTCCATAACCTTTAAAATAAAAGAACGTTTAAAACCAGATATTTATAATGACAAGTATATTGTTTCTATAATATCACTAAACCAAAGAAAAGTATCAGGAAAGCTGCTTGTTAAAATTAAACGCGATTCAACAGATAGGACACTTCCTGTTGATGCCATACTTTTTACGTCTACTGAATTGCAAAACATTCAAACTCCTTTAAATCCCTATCAATTTGATTATAGTAAATATCTTGAATTGAAGCAGGTCTACCATCAATTATACATAAGCCAAAATCAAATACTGATCTTATCAGATAAAGTCACATCGGTCTATGGATTTGCAGATCAACTAAGAGCAACTATAAATGAAAAACTTATAAACGTTGGTTTTGACCATAACGTGTTAAGTATTATTAACGCTTTGCTTTTAGGGCAACGCCAAACCATAGATAAGCACCTATACAACAACTATGTAAACTCTGGAACTATTCATATTCTTGCCGTTTCTGGATTACATGTTGGCATTCTATTGCTAATCCTTAATTTTCTTTTACGTCCGCTCCTTTATTTCAAACATGGAAATGTTTTAAGGCCTTTAGTTATAGTCATTCTCCTTTGGTTATTTGCAGTTATAGCTGGTTTATCACCTTCAGTTACCAGAGCAGTCACTATGTTTAGTATTATAAGCATTGCTATGCATTTAAAACGTCCAACTAATATTTACAATACACTGGCGATTTCAGCATTTCTAATACTCCTCATTAAACCTACATATTTATTCGAGGTTGGTTTTCAGATGAGCTATTTAGCTGTTTTGGGCATTGTTAGTTTCCAACCCATATGTTATGCCCTTTTTAAACCGAGATATTGGATTTTAGATCAACCTTGGCAAATCTTTACGGTAACCTTAGCGGCTCAAATAGGTGTAGCGCCAATTAGCTTATTCTACTTTCATCAATTTCCTGGATTGTTTTTTATATCGAATTTAGTAGTCATTCCCTTTTTGGGCTTGATTATTGGTTTTGGACTGCTAGTTATTATTCTCGCCATATTTGATTTACTTCCTGAATTTCTTGTGACTACTTATAGCTTTATAATTGAGAGCTTGAATCATTTCATCGCTTGGATAGCCCAATTTGAGGATTTCCTGTTTCGCGATATTCCTTTCACCACGATTCAAGTTATTTTTTCGTACTCTATAGCTCTTGCTTTCCTCCAAGCTTATAAAGCAAAAACCTTTAAATGGATAGCACTATTCTTAATTGGTATCATTGGCTTTCAATGTACTTTTATTTACAACGATATCAATAATCAAAACGACGCTTTTATTGTCTTCAATAAAAGTCGTTACTCTATGATTGGTCTGAAGCAAAAAGATAAACTGATCATACATCAAAATCTAAACGCTCAAAAATTGGAAGTTGATAATATTATTAGAAATTACAAAGTTGGCAAAATGATAGATACAGTAGTAGTCGATAGTATACAACATGTTTATCGATTCAATAATAAGACCATATTAGTTGTTGATAGCTTAGGCCTATACCGGGTCTTGAGTTTTAAACCAGATTTCATTCTACTCCGCAATTCACCAAGGATAAATCTCAACCGTCTTATTGACAGTCTTAACCCAAAAGAGATTATAGCTGATGCCAGTAACTATAAAACTTATGTTAAGCGTTGGAGAGTTGCTTGTAAGCATAAAAAAATCCCTTTCCATTACACTAATGAAAAGGGAGCCTTTATTTTGCGTTGACACTTTTATTCCTTAAATGTTGGTTTAAAGGATTTGTAATATTCATTAAACTTCTCTTGTGTATCCATATCCTTATACTTATTAGTTTTAAAGAGCTTTAAGTACAATTCGATTTGCTGTGGTTTTAGATAGCCAGATATTGGAGTGATATAGTTGGCTTCCTCATCAAAAAACACCATGGTCGGATAGGCTCTTACCTTAAGGAATCTTGTAAATTCATGAGCGCTATTGCGTCTTTTGGCTTTTGCTGGGTCATAATCTGGATTGCTGAACGTTTTATCCTTATAGGTTAAGGAATCGTTACCTTCGGCATTGAATTTAACTGCATAGTAGTGCTCATTGACATAGTCTACGACATCTTCGTTATGGAATGTATGCTTATCGAGCATTTTACAAGGGCCACACCAATTGGTATACACATCCATGATGATCTTTTTGGGTTCTTTTTTTTGAAGTTCAATTGCTTCCTCTAGCGTTACCCAATTAATTTTCTTTTCGGATACTTCTATAGGTTTTTGAAACGATATTAGCGTTCCAAAAGCTAAAAAAGCGACTAGTATTTTTATTTTTTTCATGTCTGATTTGTTGCAAATGGTACACCGAACTTACAAAAAATGCTCCTATTACAGAGCATTTTCAGTTATTTTTAACGCCTAAGTCGTTATTTTCTCAAAGTTAATGACTTTTTTACTGCTATTCTACACCGTGCATTAATTTCTTAAGCGGTTTGTTAAAGAGTGTAATTAACACAGCTATTCCTATAAGAACAAAACCTATCGTTGAAAACACTGATGTATACTTATCTAATCCTTCAGCAACGGTTAGTGCTTCTCCAGAATCCCCATGACCTCCTGTGAGTGACGCAATTTTACCACCTACATAATTGGCAATAGCGAAGCTTAAAAACCATGCACCCATCGCTGTTCCTGCAATATGCTTTGGAGACAACTTGGTTACCATTGATAATCCGATCGGAGATAAGAACAGCTCACCTGTAGTATGTAATAAATACAAGAAGAATAAAGTTAATAACGGTACTTGGTAAGAGTCATTAACGAATTGTAATCCCACTAAAGTGACTAAGAATCCTAGCGCTAACTGAAAAATCCCTAAAGCAAATTTCATTGGAATACTTGGGTTTTTGCCTCTTTCGGACAACTTAACCCACATTACAGAAAAGATTGAACCAAATACAATGATAAAGAAGGGATTAAAAAACTGTGTCATAGAAGCTGGCATAGTCCAACCTAGTATATCTCTATCTACATTTCTATCGGCAAACAGCGTTAGTGATGTGCCTGCCTGCTCAAAACATGCCCAAAAAGAGATATTGATTACCATAAAAATCAATAAGGCAATCATTCTATCTCTCCAAACTTTCACATTATCAGCTTTATCTGCATCCATCCCTGCTTTAATAAGTACAAAAGAAATGAATACAAATAGACCAAGAAGAATGTAATCCATCCAAGTATTCTGCATAATCAGAAAATAGGCTATTGGGATTAAAAATAATGACAGTAGAGTTACCAACGTCGCTTTATTCATTCCAGCAAACACTTTCTGTCTACCTTCCTCAGTGATTCCCAATCCAGGTGCTGCCGCATAATTATGTCTTCCAAACCAAAAAATTAATAATCCTAGTATCATACCTATACCTGCCAAGCCAAAACCGTACTTAAATCCGTAAGTTTCCCCAACATATGCCACAACAGTTGTTGCTAAGAGGGCTCCGATATTAATGCCTATGTAGAATATTGTAAAACCTGAATCTCGTCTTGGATCTCCATCTTCATATAATTTCCCAACAATGGTAGAGATGTTAGCTTTAAAGTAACCATTCCCTATGATTAAAGTTCCCATACCGATTAACAAGAACTGTTCGGTGCCTCCAAGAATTAAAAACTCACCTATCGCCATTAAAACTGCACCTAGAAGAACAGCATTACGATACCCAAGGTATTTGTCGGCCAATTTTCCACCTAATATCGGTGCAGCATAAACAAGTCCTGTGTACGCACCGTAAATAAGGGCTGCATCAGCATCGCCTTTCATAAGCGACTTTACTAAATATAAAGTTAATAGCACACGCATACCATAATAACAGAAACGTTCCCACATTTCTGAGAAAAATAGCGTCATGAGCCCTTGAGGATGTCCTTTGAGTGTTTTCTTTTCAGTCATAATAGAATATTTATTTTTATTAGTTAGTTTTAATTGATTTTAGCCCTTTACTTTTGAAGATAGCTGATTTTTTTCCTGAGATTTTTCAATCTTATCGCCTAAGGTTCTATTAATGAAATTGGTCATCTTTTTATAGAGATGTAACCTTGTATTTCCACCATAAATTCCATGGTTCTTATCGGGATAAATCATCCATTCAAACTGCTTATCCGCTTGTACCAGTGCCTCTACCATACGCATGGTATTTTGCAAGTGTACATTGTCGTCACCAGACCCATGAATCAACAAGAAATCTCCCTTTAATTTATCAACATGGTTTATTGGTGAATTTTCATCATAACCACTCGGATTTTCTTGTGGCGTTGTCATATAGCGCTCAGTATAAATCGTATCATAAAACCTCCAACTGGTGACTGGAGCTACTGCAATTGCCATTTTAAACACATCATTTCCTTTAAACAGGGCATTACTACTCATGAAACCTCCATAACTCCAACCCCAAATTCCTATACGGGATTCATCAATATATGATAATGCGCCTAACTTTTTGGCCGCGGCAATTTGGTCTTCTACTTCATACTTCCCTAATTCATTTTGTGTTACTTTTTTAAAGTCAGCCCCTTTATAACCTGTACCTCTTCCATCGACACAAACCACAATATAACCTTGCTGTGCCAACATTTGATACCAATAATCATTTACGCCATTCCAACGATTGGCTACAGATTGTGATCCGGGACCAGAATACTGATACATAAATAATGGATACTCTTTACTTCCATCAAAATCTGCTGGCTTAATCATCCACATATTCAAATCATTACCATTGACATTTATAGTACTAAATTCTTTTTTAGAAGTGACATAGCTGCCCACTTTTTGGGCAAGTTGGTCATTATCTTTAATCCCCTTTATGAGATTCCCGCTCTTAGCACTATTTAAGGTATACTCGGGTGGTGTTGTGGCACTAGAATGTGTATTGATAAAATACGTGAAATCTGCACTGAAGGAAGCACTATTTGTACCATCCATTTTTGATAGCCTTTTCTTATTCTTACCATTCAGTTTAATGGAATACACATCTCTATTAATTGATCCATTCTCCACAGATTGATAGTAAATGGTATTTTCTTTTTCATTAAATCCATAATAATTGGTCACCTCCCATTCACCATTGGTCACTTGATTAATGAGTTCACCATTCTTTGAATAGTGGTAGATGTGGTTAAATCCATCTTTCTCACTAGTCCAAATAAAGCTATTATCTTTTAAAAAAGTTAAGTCGAATGTTACATCAATATAAGCCTTATCTTTTTCAGCTAAAACCAGATTTGAAGTCATGGATTTTGCATCAATCATCCAAAGGTCGAGTTCATTCTGATGACGATTCATAAATTGGGCACTGAGTATATTGGCATCATTGGTCCATTGTATTCTTGGAATATAAAAATCCTGATAGGCCTTATCCACTTTAATTTCCTGAAGTTTTTCCGAATTCAAATCATATAAATGCAACGATACTTCCGAATTCGCTTCACCAGCTTTGGGATATTTAAATGCTTGTTGTGTCTGGTATAAACCAGAACCAAAAACATCCATAGAAAACTCAGGAACATTGGTTTCGTCGAAACGGATAAATGCAATTAAGTTACTGTCAGCATTCCAATCGAATGCCCTAACAAAACTAAACTCTTCTTCATAAACCCAATCCGTAATTCCGTTTATAATACTATTCTTTTCTCCATCAAAAGTGACCTGCTTCACTTTACCTGAACTCAAATCCTTGACGTAGAGGTTATTCTCAAAACCATAAGCGATTTTAGCACCATCTGGTGATAAGGTTGGTTCTTGGACTAAATCGTCAGAAACTTTAGTTAGCTTCTTGTTTTCTATATCGTACACATAGTATTCACCCAATCTAGAGCGTCTGTAAACAGGAATTTCGTTTGTGGTTAATATCACTTTAGATTCATCATTACTAAAGGCATAATCAAAAAAACCTTGAATTTCCGCAATGTCTGCAGAGGATACCAAGGTTTTTACTTTCTCTAGGGTTTTATAATCGTAAATATCAATCGAAGATGTCCTATTTTGGGAATCAAAATTTAAAACCGAATACTGCTTCCCATTCTTCATGGAATGTAAGGCCTGCATTCCTTCGGTTCTAAAAGCGCCACTCCAAATTTCTTCGAGCGTTATTGGTTTATTTTGACAATAAATTAAAGATGTGGTTAAAAAACCAATAATTGCAATGAAGAATCTCATTCTCACGTCTTTCATAGTTTAATAAAGCAATGCCAAGTTTACTAAAAATTATGCAAAAAATAGCTAATATTAACAGTAAATCGGCAATAATAGCGGTTTATACACATATTTTATGCCTTTCCTAAGTATCTTTGCTTTTTAAAACTAATTAATTTATGCCAAACGCTATTTCTGGCTTTTCTAAACTCTCAAAATCCGAAAAGATTGAATGGCTCCTAGACACTTATTTTTCTGATAAAGAAGCTGCTAGGATGCTCGTAAAACAGTACTGGAATACGGACGAAAAACTTCAGAAGTTACATGATGAGTTTATAGAAAACACAATTACCAATTATTATTTACCATTAGGTGTAGCACCAAATTTTTTGATAAATAATAAACTCTTTACGGTGCCCATGGCCATTGAAGAAAGTTCGGTAGTTGCTGCAGCTAGTAAAGCTGCAAAGTTTTGGTTAGATCGTGGTGGTTTTAAGACTGAGGTTATTTCAACTGAAAAGATTGGTCAAGTTCATTTTATCTACGATGGGAATTTTGAAGAACTTCAATCTTTTTTTGAAATCGTAAAACCTAAATTAGTCTTGGCCACTTCGGGTATTACCAAAAATATGGAGCGCAGAGGTGGTGGCATTTTAGATATTGAATTAAGGGATAAATCACAAGACTTAAACCATTACTATCAACTGCACGCTACCTTTGAAACACTTGACGCTATGGGTGCGAATTTTATCAACTCATGCTTAGAGGAATTTGCAAAAACCCTCAAAAATGAAGCTAAAGACAGATTAAGTGGCGATTTAGAAATTGTGATGAGTATTTTATCTAACTATGTCCCTAATTGTTTGGTAAAGGCTGAAGTCTCTTGCCCAATTCCTGAATTAAAAAGTAAGGATATTTCCAATCCAGAACTCTTCGCCAAAAAATTTAAGCAAGCCATTACTATTGCTGAGGTTGAACCTTACAGAGCTGTAACACACAACAAAGGTATAATGAACGGCATTGATGCCGTAGTCTTAGCTACTGGAAATGATTTTAGAGCTGTTGAAGCAGGGGTACATGCCTATGCCTCGAGACATGGAAAGTATTCAAGCTTAACCCATTGTTCGATTGAAGATGGTCTTTTTAAATTCTGGATTGAAATTCCTTTGGCCTTGGGCACTGTAGGTGGTCTCACAAGTTTACATCCATTGGTTAAATTTTCTCTTGAAATGTTGGAAAACCCTTCAGCCAGAGATCTGATGCAAATTGTAGCCGTGGCTGGTCTAGCTCAAAATTTTGCAGCTGTAAAATCATTAACCACAACAGGGATTCAAGAAGGTCATATGAAAATGCACCTTATGAATATCCTTAATCAATTTGAAGCTACTCCCGAAGAAAAATCAATGTTGATGGAACAGTTTAAGACCAATATAGTGACGCATAATGCTGTTGTTGAAGCGATTGAAAATTTAAGAAACAACTAATTTTTTTGGTGCTGAGTATAAAATCAACCCATAACTAACAAATGCACTCTATAACTAAGAATTCTCCAAAAGTATACAGAAGCAACGGCAAACTGTTAATCACTGGCGAATATGCAGTATTAGATGGTGCCTTGGCGTTGGCAATTCCCACTAAATATGGACAAAGCTTAACTGTTGAAGAAAACGATTCTGATACCATTATTTGGAAAAGCTTTGATAAAAATGGCGAGATTTGGTTTGATGATGCTCTAATTATTGAGGATGGTGGGATTCAGAAACACACATCAACTACACTTCGACAAGCTCAGTGTGGCACGCTCAGTACAAAAGTTCAGAATGACAGTTCAATTACAGATCGGTTAATCCAAATTCTTAAAGCCGCAAAGGAATTGAATCCAGAGTTTTTAAACTCAACCCAAGGTTATACGGTTACAACGCATCTGGACTTTAACAGAAAATGGGGGTTGGGGACCTCATCTACTCTAATCAATAACGTAGCGAATTGGGCCAAAGTTGATGCCTATAGGCTTTTGGCTAAAACTTTTGGTGGAAGTGGTTATGATATTGCCTGTGCTCAGAATAATTCACCTATAACGTATCAACGTATCAATCCACAAAAACGAATTATTAAAGAAGTTTCCTTTAATCCTGTTTTTAAATCGCATTTGTATTTTGTTTACCTCAACCAAAAACAAAACAGTAGAGATGGAATTAAGACTTACAAAGCACTTGGAAAACTTGATGCTTCAACAATAAATAAAATCAATCAACTAACAGCATCAATTATGGCTTCCTCTTCACTTGCAGACTTTGAAGATCTTATCATTGAACACGAAAGCTTAATTTCCAATTTAATTCAACAACGCCCTATAAAATCTAAACTGTTTAGTGATTTTAATGGAGCCATTAAAAGCTTAGGCGCTTGGGGAGGCGATTTTGTTTTGGTTACTTCATGTACTGACCCTACCACCTATTTTAAATCGAAAGGTTTTGAAACCATTATCCCTTATGCAGAAATGGCATTAAACTAAATAAGGCTCTGCATTTCTGCAAAGCCTTAATATAGTAAACTTATGGGGTTAAGTCAATTCTTAGTAAACGGTCTTAGCTCTGTTATCTTCAATATCTGCTGCATCCTCTAAAGCTTTGTACACTTTACTCTGTACAGAATTTCTAAGCGTATTATTCAACCTATTGACGATAGACGTGTAATTATCTAACTCCGTTGCATCCGTAACCTTAGTCACTTCTATAACATAGACACCTTTTTCACCATCTATTGGTTCTGAAACTTTACCTTGGGCTAGGCCAAATGCCGCTCCAATAACCTTTGGTTCTGTACCAGCACCAGCAAGTGTTGTATTTTTTAAAGTTAGGGCGGCTGCGGTTCTGGGGCTTTGACCTTGATTTTTGGCAATATCTTCTATAGTAGTTGCCGTAATCTTTTCGCGAATCATTTTGGCTTTCTTTTCCTTTCTAATTTCTGGTAATGCAGTAATGGAAGCATCCTCAACACTCATTAATCCCTCTTCATTTTTTTCTACTAATTTAGCTACTATGAATCCAAAACCAGAAATTGGGAAATTTTTGTAATCACCGACATCGGTACCTCCTTCAAAAGCCCAACGCACCACTTGTCTCTGACTTCCTAAACCAGGAATGTTTTCGTCTAGTTCCTTGAATGTAATGGGTTTAACGGTAAGTTCACGTTCTTTGGCCAATTCTTGAAAATCTCCGTCTTTAGCAGCAATTTCAAACTTAGACATTTTATTAAACACATCCTGTAATGTCTGTTCTGATGGCTCTATCTTTCTCGCTAATGTTCCTATTTTGTATGCATCATTAGTACTTTTTTGCTCTAAAATTTCAATAACATGGTAACCAAAAGAGGTACCTACCACATCAACATCACCAACTTTATTTTCGAAAGAAAAAGCTTTAAATTCTGGAGCCATCCCTGCGTTATATGCAAACTCTAGTTCACCATCGTTTTCGTTACTTACCTTATCCGAGGATAAGTCTAATAAATCCATGAATTTTGTACCGCTCTTTATTTTAGCTAAAATACTATCCGCTGTCGTCTTAGCTTCTTCTGGTGTTTTTGTTACAGAGGCATCTGCTCTCTGCCCCCCTGCATATGGTATTAGAATGTGTCTTACATTAACAGTATCTGGCATCTGCTCTACAGCTATCATTTTTGAGAGTTTATAATACTCGCCATCCTTGTAAGGACCATAATACTCACCAACTTTTAACTTTGTTAAGCTATCCTTGGCAGCAGCTGGTAGTTGGGCCATTCTTAAAAATGAATCGTCGTATTTGATATCTGAATTTGAGTTTATAAACTCTTCAATATCCTTAACCGAATCAAAACCAGGAATAGTATCAGTATTTCCACTACTATCATTGTATTCAGCCCTGTCACTTTTTAAATCTAAAAGCTCTGCTTTTATAGCATCTTCATCCGCAACTGAAGCTTCTTCTTTAAACTCTACGTAAACCACTTCTCTGTTAGCATCAGCCTTAAACTTATCTTCATGATCTTTCATGTAGGCCTTAACATCAGACTTAGTTACTTCTATTATACTATCTGCGATAGTGGTATAAGGTATCTGTACAAAACGAATATCTACATTTTTAGCGTCTGAATAGTACTCATTTTTTGCCTCGGCTATTGTAGTACCAACACCTGCTTTTATTAAGTTGTAATAGGATTGTTGAATGGCATTAGAAGCAATAGTTTGCTCGTTATTGGCCCAACTATCATAATTAACCAAGAAATTTCCAAGAGGTGCTGCCTCGCCGTCGAGATCTTTTAAGTTAGCTATAAATGCATTTAGACGGTTTACATCAAAGTTGCCATTTTCATCTTGGAACTCTGGATACGACTGAAAGCTATTTTTAAGGAGGTCGCGCATTTCGTCTTTCTCAACGGATAGCCCTAAAGTTTTGTATTCATCTTCCATGATTATTTTACGAAGCTCTTGGTTGTAGATCGCATTCATGGCCTGAGTAGATGAAATTCTCCCTCCTGCTCTATCTTGATAATTTTTTACTTTTTGTTGAAAATCATTTCTTTCAATGTCCTTTCCATTAACAGTAGCGACTACACCCTGAGTATCTGAAAACGCATTGGGATTATCAATTACACCTTGAATTACAAAAGCAAATAATGCCAATGCAATAACCAATATTAGGATGAGTGAACGTTGTCTAATCTTATTTAAAATTGCCATAGTCTATCATTTGATGTAAATAAGTTCGCGAAAATAGTGTTTTCTACTAAATTATAAAAGCGGAAATCTAGTTTTTACAAGCTATTTGGGTATTAATCCAGCTCTAGTATTTTTAGTTGTACAATATCTATTTTTGTAGATGATACTTCTTCTACCGTGAACTTAAAATTTTCTATAAGAATAGCTTCATTTTCTTCAGGAATTCCTTCGGTTTTGTTTACAATTAAACCGCCTAAAGTTTCATAGGTTTCACTTTCCGGAAGGTTTAATTTATAAGTCTCATTAATATAATCTACTTCTAATCTTGCAGAGAATCTATAGGTGTTTTCGTCTATTTGTTCTTCTGTCATTTCTAGCGTGTCGTGCTCATCCTCAATTTCACCAAAGAGTTCTTCTATAATATCTTCAACAGACATAATCCCTGAGGTACCACCATATTCATCTATAACTACAGCAATACTTTGGCGTTTTTTGGTCAGGATATTAAGCACATCCTTAATGAGTATCGTCTCTGGGACAAAACTCACAGGAATTATTACCGACTTGATATTTTTTGGTTTTTTAAAAAGTTCGAATGAATGTACATAACCCAAAATATCATCGATAGTATCCTTATAGACCAGAATTTTGGTTCGTCCGGTTTCGATAAACAATTGCCTTAGATTTTCTATGGACTCTGAGATATCTACAGCGGTAATTTCGGTTCTAGGCACCATAACTTCCCTTGCCTTAACGTCGGAAAATTCAAGTGCATTCTGAAATATTTGAATTTCACTATCCACTTCCTCATGATCTTCAAAAGACTCCATTTGCTCACTGATATAATTACCAAGTTCAACCTTTGTCATGGCTAGCGCCACATCTTCACCTTTAGCTTTAAAGACGTATTTTAAAACCGTATCCGAAATCCAAAGTACAAAATCCGAAATCCAAGTGAATACCAGATAAAATATGTAAGTAGGCAGTGCTAATATTTTGAGCAAGGTATTGGCATAAATTTGAAAAAATACCTTAGGCAAAAACTCGGCTGTAATAAGTATCACCAACGTAGAAATGACTGTTTTAGTCAACAATTGAAAATCCGTAAGCAAATAGGTTAATGTTGCATTATCAGAAGGCAACATAGACTGAAACCACGTTACCAGAACATCACCCATTTTAAGCCCATAAATGACTAAGGCAATATTATTGCCAATAAGCATAGTGGCTATATATTTGGAGGGCTTTGCCGTTAACTTTGTCAGTATTCTACCCAAAAAGCCTTCTTGCTTTTTTTCTAGTTCTATATGAATCTTGTTAGAAGACACATAGGCGATTTCCATCCCTGAAAAAAAAGCTGAAAGGATAAGTGTGACAATAATAATGACTATATCAACAGCCATAGACTATTCTTTATTTCTGTCCTGAAATTTTTTGGCGAATCGCTTTCTAAAAAAGAACATAAATAAGGCAAGTGCTACAAAGAATAAAGACATGTAGGATCTGCTTCTGTCTACAGACCAATTGGATATAGCATCCCAAAGAAATAAAACCGCGAAGACGATATATGCGTACTGAAAGAATTTTAAGATTTTCATCCGTTAGTTAATGAATGTATTAATGGTACAAAGATAGTTAATTATCGAGTTCGAAGTCCCCACCCATTTCCAACATCTGGAAATTCTTGAAGTCCTTATCAGAATCAAAACCAACACCGTGGAGTGGCCCTGCCGCTCTTTTAAATACCCAAGGTTGGTTAGTAAATACCCATTCTAACTTTTCATTATAATACAACTGACTTGTCGATAAAACCTCTCCACTATGCGTTGTTATGGTTACCTTATCTCTTAAATCTATTATATCTGTATCTCTATAAAATATGGCATAGCGCGATGTAATAGTCGTCATTTTACCTTCTTCATCGTACACTTTTAGTAGTATACCTTTTGGAAATTCTGAAAAAGAAAAATCCCTGTTAGAATAGTCTAGCATTTTGGGACTAATGAGATTAGCTTTTAAATGAACCGAATCCTCAATAAGCTCCGTGTATCTTAAATCTATTTGCTCTGCTTCACCTATAGGTTGATTTTGTAGAACGCCTATTTTTTGAACATCACTAAAATTGTTTTCACATGAAAAAAACATAGTCACAGCAAATGCTGTGACTATGTTCCTTGTTATATGCAAATGTTTAATTACCATTAAATATTTGGCACTGTAATAGTGCGTTGTATCCAGCACCCAATTTTAAGTGACTGCCCTGCATTTCCTTTTGTAAAAATATCTGATTTAGATGGCGCACTAGCTCTGTAGCTAGCTGCAGTTTTATTTGCTATAGATCTTAAGCGACCATCTACTCTACCTGCCTTTTCTGCTGTACTAGCTGCTAACCAAAATACAGCTCTTTTGTCAAAGTTATCTTTACCGCAGTTATTTGCACTACTCTTATACATAGCTGCAATCGATAAATATGGTGACCCATCCGAAGGATTCAGCTTTACAGACTCCATATAATATTGTCTGGCTTTACCATAACTTCCCTTGCTTTTTAAATCCTGAGCCAATTTTTTGTATAACTTGGCCTTCTTTAAAGGATCTGGTTGCAATTCTAAAGATTGATCGAAATATTTTTGCTCTCCTGTTAATAGGTATAAATAATAAGATGTATCTGCCGTTGGTTCTATATTATTTTTTTGCTCTACTAACTTCAAGAATAATGGATCTTCCTTACATCCTTTAGCGTACATACGGTTCATTGCTCTCTGTAACCAAATACCATCATTTTTCTTATCCTCAAAACTCTTTTGATATAATGGCACTAAAACTTCACAGGTAGCTCTATCTCCTAATTTTTTATCCATACTTGGAATAATCTTAGTTTCAAAAGCATCAATGTAAGACTCATAACTGCTTTTACGCTTAGCATCTTTTTTGCTTAAAGTTCCCCCAGCTTCTTCTTTTGCGGCATATTTGTTAAGCTTTACAGTATTGCTCTCAATAATCCCTTCGATAATTTCAATAACGTCATCGTACTTATCGAACATCTGTTGTGCTGGCATCTTACCTCCATCAAATAAATCTACAGCTAACGAAAAATACGTGTAAAGTGCTTTTGGGTTTGTAAAGTTTTTAGCATCCTTAGTATATGCTTCGTCAAACATACTATAAAGCTGTTGATCATCTTTTCCTAATTCCTTTTTGTATTTGTAGGCCAAGTTGGCTTTATCTTCTAATACCTCACCAAGATCATATTTAGATTTGAAATTTTCTCTACTTTGATCATGCAGCAACATTAGGTCATTAATATGTGCTACTTGTTCTGCACCGGTAGAATTCTCGATCTTATGTGTTAGTATTTTTTCTCCATGGGCATAAATAGCTCTATTAAACCTTGGGCATTTGTTGCGCACAATTTTCCATGGCTCGTATGCATCATCATATTTTTTACTCTTTACGTAACTATCAAAAATTGATAGATTATTCATACATTCTTCATCTTGCTGTGCAAAACTAATGTTGAATCCTACAAAAAGAGCTGCTAAAAATATTGTTATTTTCGTCTTCATTTTGTTATAATTATTGTTAGTTGTACTTCTTTTGTCTAAACCATCTAGAGCTCAAAGATAAGCTTAAGTTAAGGTTTATAAAACTCTCTTTAATTAAGTTTTCGTTAGTTGTTCCTCGTTGCCCATATTCTATTCCTATATTGGCGTTTGAAAATAAGCTTCGATTCCCAACTGGTAAACCTAATCCAAAAGATATGCCAAACTCATTAATAGGCTCATCTTTTATTACCAAACCTGTGTTTGAAAAGTTAAATCCTGCTCTATAAACCACTCGTTTAAAATAACCAGAAAAGGCATTATAACTAGGGATATAAAACCCTCCTAAAGAAAACTGGGACGAATTTTCATATGTTGTAACTGCATTTGTATAAAGTGGATTAGAAAAATTGCTTGTGTTTTGCAAAGTATATTCAGCTCCGACAAACCAAGACATGGGTTTTCCTACTCCAGCACCAAACGAAAATCGCGATGGCAATGTTAATTTGGTATTTTTTAAATTTTGACCCTCAAGGTCAGCATCGAATGTATTTACCGTCGCCTCAACATCAGTTATAGTATTAATCACTATTGTAGAAAACGAGCGTATATTATCTGAAGACAATTCACTTTCTGGTGCATACGTTGCAGTTGCCGAGAGCTCTAAACTTTCGGAAATCATCATTTTATAGGCTAGACCAAAATTTAAACTTAAGCCACTTAGGTCTGATCGATTATCTTCCCTCGTTTGAAATTCTACGAGTTCGCCTTCATTATATTGAAACGCAATGGCAGAATTCTGTATATTTCCAAAGTTATAATTAATATCTACACCAGCACTAAGCCTATCAGTAATCTGATATCCGAAACCTGCAAACACTCTGTTTACACCTCCCTCACCTCTAAAACGGTTAATAATATCCTGATCGTCATTAATATCGTCTAATCTGTAGCCTACAGAAGTATATGGCAGCAAGCCAAAACCAAAACCAAATTTACCAACTGGAACCGATAAGGCAATATAATCGAATGTTGTACTATTGGTTTCGGCTTCACCAGAATTTCCGTTAAGTGTGGCATTAGACATAGTGCCTGCTACGGCAAACTTAACTGGCCTACTCTCATTATCAAATGGCATGGCCTCAATATTTTTACCAACATAAGCTGCCGGATTTCTTAAATTGATATGTATACTGTCTAGATAAACACCCATGCCTCCCATACTACGGTTTTCTACGGTGCCTCTAAATTTAAGACTCCCTATTCCATAAAAAGAATATGGTGAAGCTGTACCTTGTTGTGCAAAAACGTTAGAACTTATTATTGCAATAAAAACTACAATGAGTCTCTTTATCATTATTTTGAATTAAAATCTAGAATGAAATTCAAACCTTCTAATAGAAAATTTGAGTTCGCAAATATGCTATTTTTTAATTGGTTTGACAAAAAATTGGCATCACCACCTGTTAAAATAACTGTTAAATCTTGGTGTTTCTGTTTATAATGGTCAATAACGCCATCAATTTCTTTAACAACTCCTATAACGACACCAGAATGGATGGACGATTCTGTAGAGTCACCAATAATTGTCTTTGGCTGGTCTTTCTCTAATAACGGAAGGTTTGCCGTTAAATTATGGAGCGCTTCATATCTTAATCGTATTCCTGGTGAAATAGCACCTCCTAGATACTCATTTTTATATGTTACAAAGTCGTATGTAACACAAGTACCAGCATCTATAATCAATACATTGTTATCTGGGAATTGACTCACCGAAGCACTGGCAAGCGCCATACGGTCAACCCCTAAAGTCTCTGGTGTTTTATATAGATTTTTAAATGGGAGCTTTGTATTATGATTTAGTTCTAGTACTTCTAGATCATCATCAATAAGTTCAATTTGCTTCTCAGACAAATACCCAACCGAAGAGATAATCGAGGCCTTTAATTTTGGAAAATCCCGTCGTAGTATTTTGTAATGCTTTTTAAACGCCTTGAGTTCAAAACTGGCTTTATGTATAAGTTCATTATCCTTAAAAACAGCAAACTTTACAAAGGTATTTCCAACGTCTACAATAAGGTTCATAAGTTGTTCTATTGGGCAAATTTATAAAATCAAATTTTACAAATTTCTTTTTGGTAATACTAAAAATGAATTTATATTTGCATCCGCCTTTGCAATAGTATTGCTGTTGGCAGAAAATTTGCTTAATTAAGCAGCTGGTGCCTTAGCTCAGTTGGTAGAGCAAAGGACTGAAAATCCTTGTGTCCCTGGTTCGATTCCTGGAGGCACCACTTTAAAACCTTGTAGACATTAGATTTACAAGGTTTTTTAGTTTTTAAAGGTACAATAAGGGACAACATCAACAAGCCATAGTTTCAAGTGAAGTCAAAGGTTAAGAAAACTGAAAGGCAATCTTCTGGATACCGTTTTACAACCAAAAGTTTAACGAAAAAGAGAACGAGAAACTTATGTTATACCCAAAATTTTAAGCAATAACAGGTATCTTTGTTAAGATACAACCCGTTGCCATTAATTTAACATAACATTGAGAATACACTTTTACATATTGATTGTTTTATGCTTCAGTTGCAATAATGTCAAACAAAATAAAACGTCTAACTACACAAAAGACAAAGTAGTTGAATCTATTAAAGTGAAGCAACTCAACAAAGAGTTCGTTGACTCTCTATATCTAATTACAGAGTGTGATACTATCAACCTAGAGTTATTAGAAATTTCCAGAAAAAGAAAAGATCTATTGACATTTCAAAATCAAACCTACGTTTATTGTAGTCCATCAACAGAGAGTAAAGTTATTGATTCATTACCTCCTAACTTAGCAGTAGAAAGCTGGAAACCAATAGTACGTTCATATAAACCAAAAGATATTGAACGAGATGGGAAAACTGCAACAATCAACAAAGCAAAAGAAAATTGGTATGAGATAGTTAATAATGGTCAAAAAGGATACCTTTTTGAAAAAGGCTTAGCTATAAAAAAGCTGAAAAACAATATTTTGTTTGGAGAAAAACCAAACAAATACAAATACCAAATATTAAGTTTTAATGACAAAGACAATAGTATAGTGATGGACTCAATGGAATTGAATAGAAATCACGGGTACAATATTGAATGGCTTAATTACAATGGACTTACATTTTGCAAAGGCGTAGTAAGATATCACGATTTTAGACAGTCTTGTCCTGGAACTAGTACAACTACATTTATTTCGGTTGACAATGAAGGAAATTTAAAAACGATTACTTTTTCATATTCAGGTGAGACTTCAAATTCAACAATATATTTCCCCTTAAAATTTGAAAGCGGAAAAACATTATTGGTTGCGGATGGTAACGTTAATGGGATTTTCAATTATTATTCTGGTGAGCTAAACACCTTTGACTATACTAAAGAATTCAATATACCCCCCATAAATGAACTGATTGTAGAAATCAAGCGAGAATATTCTGGAACACTTGAAATACCTGAGGAAGCTACAGAAATTGCGAGAGACACAATATATTATCGCTGGAATGGAATAGAACTAAATAAAATAAAAACTACTGGCTATAATGGCTATAAATAATTACTACTGTTTATAGCCAAGACTGTTACGCCAATTAAAACAATCATTCGGAATAGATGAACCAATTACCACAGATTGAAACGGAAAGACTAATTCTAAGCGAATTAAAATCAGAATATATCGAAGACATAGTAAAATACGCTTCTAATAAAAACATATCAGACTATACACTAAATCTTCCACATCCCTATTCTGAGAAAGATGCAATTTATTGGATTAATCTTGCACACCAAGGATTGAAATCTGGAACAAATTACATTTTTGCAATCCGATTAAAAAATGAAAATAAATTTGTTGGAGGAATTGGCCTGACTGTAGAAAAAAGGTTTAATCGTGCTGAAATTGGATATTGGATTGCAGAACCATTTTGGCGCAAAGGTATAGCTACAGAAGCGACAAAGGCAATGATTGAATTTGGATTTAACGCACTTAAACTAAATAAGCTTACATCATCACATTTAGCAAAAAACCCAGCATCTGGAAAGGTGATGCAAAACAGCGGAATGACCAAAGAGGGCGAATTGAAAGCGCACATTTTGAAGAAAACGGAATACCACGACCTAATTCTTTATGGAATAACGAAAAAACAAAGTGGAAAATAACAGAGCTCAATAAGGTTTATAATTTCATGCAGCTTTGCTGGTTAATAGAACGAACTATTCCTACTTTTAAATACTGATTTCTAATAGAATCATCCTATGGACAATTCTACATAAACTCTAACCAAAACTATTACAACCCATTACTAGTTGAGTTTTATTTTGAGAATTATTATACCCGAAAGGGCGTTTTCTCCATTAAAATATCTATTTTATACCCGAACGGGTATATTATTCAGCTTAATTATATAAATTATACCCGAAAGGGTGTATTATTAATAAGATTTCATATATTTGTACCCGAAAGGGTATAATATGGAACAATTAAAATTAAATGAATTCGTTCGCACAAAAAGGAAGTCATTAAAAATGACACAAAAGGAAATGTCCGAAAAATCCGGTGTCGGTATAAGGTTCATAAGGGAACTTGAAAAAGGAAAACAAACCCTAAAAATGGATAAAATAAACCAAGTGCTAAGTCTTTTTGGATATGAATTAGGACCTATACCAATAAACAGAGGAAATGAAGAAAGCTAAAATCTATATGCACGATAATTGGGCTGGAACGCTCATAGAAGATGAAGACGGATTTCATTACACATATGAAGCAGACTATTTAGATATGGAAAATCCAGAACCTATAAGTCTAACACTCCCAATTAGTCAAAACAAGTATTCGAGTAAAATTTTATTTCCCTTTTTCGACGGTTTAATCCCAGAAGGGTGGTTATTGGACATCGCAGAAAAGAATTGGAAATTAAACCTAAGGGACAGAATGAGTATTTTATTAGTGACCTGTAAAGATTGTATCGGAGCTGTCTCCGTTGAACCTATTGAATCTGAAGATAATGGTTAAATGTTTGTATTGCTATAAGGAAATAAATGATGATGAATTCAAAACGTATGGATTTCATAAAGCCTGTAGTCGAAAATTTTTTGGCAAAAACACGCCACCACTATTAGATTATACGCAAGATGAAATGCTAATGCTAGCCGAACGGGTTGTTAAAAGCCAAAGAACCGTAACTGGTGTACAACCAAAGCTCTCATTAAATAGAAAAAAAATGACTGGAAACTCGGCAACAGAGCGATTTACTATCGTTGGCCTTTGGGGTAAATTTATATTAAAACCTCAAACACAACTGTATGAGCAACTCCCAGAAATTGAGGATTTAACCATGCAATTGGCAGCGTCATCAAAAATAAAAACTGTAGAACACTCGCTTATTAGATTAAAGTCGGGACAATTAGCCTATATCACAAAACGAATCGATAGACCTAAAGACAGAAAACTCCATATGGAAGACATGTGCCAGTTAACCGAACGCCTAACCGAGCACAAATACAAAGGGTCTTATGAACAAATTGCAAAAACCATAAAAGCATTTTCCGCCAATCCAGGATTTGATGTTGTAAATTTCTATGAACTGGTCCTATTCTGTTTTTTAACCGGAAACAATGACATGCACCTTAAAAACTTCTCATTATTAAAGGATGTGTCATTGAACTATAACCTCTGTCCTGCTTACGATTTAGTAGCCTCCGAACTTGTGGTAGAAGGTGATGATGAAGAATTAGCCCTTAATCTCAACGGTAAGAAGAAGAGATTGAAAAGACAGGATTTCTTCATTGCCATGAAGACAAGCGGAATGAACGAAAAATCAATTGAAAATGTTTTTAATAAATTTCAAAAACAACGGAGCAAATGGTATGGCTTAATCGATTCAAGTTTTTTAACAGACGAATTTAAAGAAAACTATCGGAATTTGATAGATAGAAAATTTGAGCAATTAGAATTTGAAAAAAAATTGAAATGAAAACTAATTCAAAATCAATAGAACAATTAGAAAACGATTATTGGAAAGATGAAATTATATTTCCATCTAATCTTGTAATTAACTGTCACAAATACAGAAAAATTTCAATTAAGAACTTAACAACCGAACAATTACGACTTCTAATTTCTCAAAAAATCGGAATTGAATATCTGGCCGAAATCGCTATCGAAAAACTGGAATTGAATATTTTGGCGGAAGGTGACCTTTATGAAGGTGATTTATTAGAAGCTGTTTTAGACTTACCGACTGAGTTTTGGAATGAAAAACCAGTAGAATTTCAGACTTTCCAAAACTTGATAAAACGGAATTCCGAGCTTATAAAAACTGAACTTGGAGAAAAGAAATCTGATCGAATTAATGAAAAAATAAAAACCAGTGCACAACAATGCCTATAAGTAATGCCATTAAAGTGATAAAAACAAAAAGATTATTCTGCCAAATCAACTTGAGTAGAATTCTTACCAAACCTTAGTTTAAGAGTTTTAACGGTATATCGCCCTTATCCAAAATCCTTTTATGAAAATCTAAATAGTTAAACCCTTTTTGCTTTTTACTAGAACTAAGAATTTGTTTTATTTTTTGTGAGCCATATTTATAAGTAATGGATTGCGCTGGCCAACGCTTTATTCTGTTAATCTCCCTATGGCCTATATCGTCTTTTCCTTCAATATGTTTTTGCCAAAACTCTAAGGCCTTCTCATCTGACCAGCCGTAATAATTCACACCAACATCAATACACATTCTTACGGATCTTATTAAGTCCCACTCCCACTTTCCGTACTCTTGAATAGGTGATGTATAAGCCCCAAATTCAATGAGTAAATCTTCAATATAAGTCGCCCAGCCTTCTATAAAACAAGGATACCAAAACAGTTCTTGCACAGGTGATCTATTCAGCATTTTGGTAACATTCATCTGATAATGATGTCCTGGAGAAGCTTCATGAACAAACATATTGGTCATTTGCCCATAAGTAATACCATTATAATAGAAGACATTCCTGTTATAATAAGCTGGGACATGCATCAATGAGGCTTGTTCATTTTTACTTATTGTAAGGCCTGGGATAGAATCTAGATAGGGGAATTTACCGGCGATAATGCTATCTATTTGGCTACCCATTCCCATAAAAGCTTTTTTTATTAGAACTGAATTCTCAACTAAATTAAGGCTATCATCGAAAAATGGCCGATTAGTCTGACTCTGTCTAATTCTTTGAAGGTTTTTTTTAACTCTTGTTATTTCTTTTTCGCCAAAGATGAAGATATCTCCTGGCTTTGCATCCATATCTACCCACTTTTTAAGAAAATACTTATACCATTCTGGACCATTTGGAATATGATATATTGATGTGGAATCTTTAATCGGAAGTCTTTCCCATTGCGTCTCTAGAGACAATCGCTCTAGATTTAGCTGAACTTCGTAATTAAGTAGTTGAAAATCCAATTTCTGATCATCCCTTAACAACGAGGTGTCAATTAGAAGGAGTTTTTCTCTAAATTTGTTGAAGAAGTCTGTTTGTGCATTTAAACTATTTTGGTCTTTTATATTGTTTAAATTACTCACAAAACTTAGTCCTGCACTTGGGATGTCTAGAGATTTATATCCTTCTATAAATTCCTGACATAATTCATCAAACGATTGACTCGTTGGTTTACAGTAAATAAACAAAACCAACAAAGCAAATACTGTAACGCAGACCTTATTCTCCATAATAGCACAAGACTATATTATTTACAAACTCAAAATCCAATTGTGAGTTATCTCAATAATATCCTTGTTAAAATTTATCTTAGCGTTTTGCCATGATTTTTTTTCGTTCAATACTTTTACATTGTCCTCAATGGATCCCACCTTTGATAGATGGTGGTTTGTTAATGGAATTAATTTATAATAACCATTTCCTGGAGAAACTTGGTTTATGGCATCGGCAATCGTCTTTACTGCCATTTCACCTCCAATTGCAGCAAGATCAGATTCTCCATACAAGGAAAGTGTGGGTGTCTTAATATCCTGAAACTCTTTTACTAAGTTCAATTTATTTAAAGAGCGTAAAAAAACGGGGGACCTCCCTAGCAAATATTTACCATCATAAGAAAACACACTAAACAAAAAATCCATATCCTCTTTTGGATAACGACTTATAATGTCTTCTAAGGCATCATCACTATAAAAAAGTTCATGTAAGGGCATTCGAAAGTCATCCATTTTTCCTTGTACATCGCCATAGGTTAAATCTTCAAGTAGCGGTAATTGAAGGGTAATGATATCGATCAGGTAATCATGCCAAGATTTAGCAACAAAGCCATAGCCTATTATTCCTTTAACGCCTATATCCCTGGCAATAAAAGGAGCGTGTGATGCTCCAAGAGAGTGCCCCCAAATATAGATTTCTTCATTATTGATGTGCTCTGTTTTTTTTAAGCGCTTCAATGCTTCCCTAAAACCGTTTATTTCAGTATTAACATCTACTTCAGTACACGTGAGGTTATTCTTTGAATCACCCATGCCAAGTTTCTCAACCCTGTATACTGCATATCCTTTTTGTACAAAACCATTTATAAGTTGATGAACCGAGCTATTATTAAACTGATTAACCTGTTCCATTGAAGCACAACTAAAGCCTTGCACATAAAAAATAACGGGTAAATTCTTGTTTGTTCTCTTCTTAGGGAGATATAATATACTTCTTAGTTTTCCTTCAAAATCGACACTATCATAAATTATGTCGGCATATTCGGATGTCTCTTTTGGAGTAGCCGTCAATACGCCCTTTAACTCTACGACTTTTCCATCTCTAAACACTTTGGCACTTATTTCGTCTCCGGCTCTATATTTGGATTTAACTTGATTATAAAAACCTTTAACAACACGAACTCCACCAATTTCGATTAGAATGTCATTCTCAAGAAATTTTAAATTCTCTCCAGATGCACCGGGAATTACTCTCTTTACATATGCTTTTGCGCTTCCGGTATAATTCAGTTGTTTAGATATTTGCTCAGTAAGCGGTTTAATGCTTAAGCCTAAGTTTGGCCTCCTTTGAAGTTCCTGAGAATTTAGGTTAAGGTTAAAAATTGCAATTGCAAAAAAGAATAAATAATACTTCATGTCTGATGGTCTTGTAAAATGAAGTTGTTAAGTTGATGATTTAGAAGAAGTATAACCTTTCAAAAATTGCTAATTTTAGTTTATACGCAATAAAAAACACTATCAACTGAATTGCTTAAGAGCCTTTTGGTTTAAAACCGTTGAAAAATTGTATCCCAGATTCTTTTTGAAGTTTCTTGTTAAATTCCGACGATCTCCAAATCCAGAGGCAACTGCAACTTCATCAAGTGACATTTTATCGATGTTGATTAAATCCACAGCTTTATTCAATCTCAAACTTGTTAAATAATTATATGGGGTTTTACCATAGACTGTTTTGAATGTTCTAATTAAATGAAATTTTGAAATGTTTGCGTTTTCGCTAATCATCTCTATATTGATATCGCCCGTAAAATTGTCGTTCATATAAGCTTTTGCGGAAATTAACCTGGAATGTAGTTCTTGTTTGGTAGAGGCTTTGGTAACACTCAAAGAATTCATGGTTTCATTGACCCCTATTTGATGTTTTATCAATTCGAAAGCCAGTTCAAAATACATCTCTTCATTTGGAATCACATCTCGACTAACAATTTGCGCAAGGGTTTTTGATAGGGAGTCGCTCTTCATTGTATATTTTCCATGATATAGATTGAGCTCAAGCCGATCTATCGATTCCTTAAAGTAATTCTTTTTTGTAATATCATTATAAATCTCATTAACCAAGCATCTGTCTAGATAGATACATTTTCCTATAATGTCTTTTTTTGATCGGATCGCCAATTCTACGGATTGATTCTGATTTACAATTAAAAATTCTCCGGGTTTCACCTTGTATGAATAATTATCAACCTTATACCTTTCCTCTCCATCTATTGGAATTTTTATGGAATAGGTTGAGTTATCTACCGAAAAAAAGATCTCCCGAAGTCTTGATGTAATCAAATGGTTACCAGCACAATTCAGCTTTCGGATCTTTTCAATATCTACTTCTTCCATGATTTTAAGCTTTTCATATTGACTCTTTTTTTTTCGGAAAGGTTACAATTGAGACGAAATATTTTAATTCTACATTAGAAATACTGAAGTATCTATAAAAAACAAATGAAGATAATTGTATAATTAGCAATAATTGTCATGTAAAATTATATCGACTGAATATAATTTGCACTATAAATAAAAGATTATGAAATCAACAAGCTCCCTTCTTCAACTAAACAATAGAAAATCTGTCTTATCATTATCTATAACCCTAATTTTTTCAATTTTTTTTGTTTGTAGTGCCCAGAATAATAACTCTTTGGAAAAATCGATTCAAGACCTCGTTGAATCATTATCCGAACAAAACAAATTCTCTGGCTGTATCATTCTCAGCGATGGCCATTCAAATAAAATCATCGAGAAGTGTGTTGGATATAACTCCATAAAAAATGATTTTGAAAACACACCAGAAACTAAGTTTTCACTGGCTTCAGTAGGAAAGCTGTTCACTATTCTATCAATCATTCAGTTGATTGAAAAAGGCAAAATCAATTATAACGATAAGCTTAGTGATTTTAATTTTGAATTTAATGACCCTAGAGCTAAGGAAATTACAATACACCAACTATTATCGCACACTTCTGGGTTTGGTCATTATTGGGATAATCCCCAATTCTTGAAAATGCAGAAAACGTTAGATGAGATTAATGAATATATGACGTTTATTAAAGAAACAGAACTACTATTTGACCCTGGCACCCAATATAATTATAGTAATGAGGGTTATATTATTTTGGGTTCAATTATTGAGCAAGTTACTGGGACAGATTATTATTCTCATGTAGAGAATAATGTATTCCAACCCTTGTCCATGCACAATTCTGGACACCCATATAAGAATCAAAGGGATAATTCATATGCTACAGGTATTGTCTTTAATTCGGAAGGAACACCATTACCACCTGCCTCCGATTTGTCACAAAGAGGAGCCTCGGATGGAGGTGGCTATTCTACCGTTAGAGATATGAGCAACTTAATGAATGCTGTTTTTAATGGGGATTTTATTGACGAAAAAGCTTTGTCCCTGATGACAAGTAATTTTGAGTCTGACGAAATCAACAAGGAATCCATTGTTTTTGATTTTAATGGGGCTTCTCCTGGGGTGAGCACAATTGTTGGCTATCATGGGCCTTCGGGCCTGAATGTTGTTGTTCTATCAAATTTTGATTCTCCTGCTTCCGAAACTGTAGTTCTTGGCATAATGGATATGTTAATGCAACAAACTTTACCAGAAGAAGAAATAAAAGAAAACTCATCAAGTTATATCGAAGGAATTATTCTAGATTCCAATAATCAACCTATTCCCTATGTCAACATTGGAATTATTGATAAATATTTTGGTACATCTTCAGACGAAAATGGTCATTTCTCAATTGAGATTCCAGAAAAATATTTAGATCAGATTCTTACCATTTCGGCTTTAGGTCACAAAAATACCGAAGTTAAAATAAAGGAAAATTTAAATACAGAAATAAAGGTCGTATTGAATGAGGATGTTGAGACACTATCTACTGTTTTTATTTCTACCAAAAAACCAAAAAGATTTAAGAATGGAAATTCTTCATTAGCGCTTATCCCACAAGGCGCTTATATTGGCAGTAAAATCCCAGGGGCTTCTTTAACAAAAATGATAACCGCCAAAAAGAACGGCAAGATCGAAAAACTGGTTGTTCATGTTCAGGGAAATAAATTAAACCAAGATTTTATACTGCGTGCCAGAATATTAGAATCTAACAAACAACAGCCAGGAAAGGATTTATTGACTAGCTCGGTTATTCAAAAATCCAACATTAAAAAAGGATGGCTAGAATTCGATCTATCAGAATTTAATTTATCCATAGATAAAAATAAAGAATACTTTATCGGTGTAGAATGGATCGATAAGAACAAGTCCGTTGAAAAGCCACGCGATGCATTTCCGAGAGTCTCTTACGACAATAAAAAATCTACCAGCTATGCAAAAAAAGGTGGGTTAGAACGTTGGAATAGTATCGATATTAATCCCAATTTTTACCTCGTCGTTATAGAACGATAAAACTCCCAGAAACTGTCCTTGATAATACATTGTTTGTTTCTTTATCAAAAAAAACCAGGTGTTTAATAAAACAATATGGCAATACATTTTTTTAACTTGTTTAACTATTAAGACGGACTAACCGTAAATAGAACAAACTGCTAAAAACTTAATTTGAAATTATCGCTTTAATCTTTTCAAAATCAGTTAATGGATTACCCTTAAAAAGTATGTTATTTTCTGAATCTACCACTATTGCTCGAGGGTAAGAGCCACCACTATTAAGTATAGACAGAATTTTCTTGGTTGCATAACCATGATTCCAATTCATGCTTTTCTTCTTAATTACCCCCTTAAGTTTTTCAATATTTCGATCATGAGCATTTAATGAAATGATATTCAAATGATCTTTAGAATAGCCCTTCTTTAAAGTCTTGATTTTTTCCGTGGCTTCCATGCAGGGTACACACCAAGTTCCCCAGAATTCGATAATTAAAAATTTAGTGTTCTTGTTAGAGTTGTATATTGAGTTAATATTGTCATCAAATACGTTTCGGAAATAAAGATTTGGTATTTTCTCTCCGATCTTAATAGCATTGCTATCATAGTCTATATTCTGCTCTATTGGCGCATATTTGGTTTTGATATCTACAATTGTATGTCTTTTTATAACCTTATTGAAGTCTTGCTCTTTCAATGGTTCCATAACTACCAATTCACTAGTAATAATTCTGCCATCTTTTATATATCGAATTTGCTTATTCACTATATTGTCCTTAAACAAAAAGCCTGCGTATTTATTAATTAAAAAACCTGTGTTCCTTGGATATTCTAATCCTCTGGGAGTATCTACAAGCCATATTTTATTCCATCCGTGGCTGGCCTTCGAAATCCATGCTAAAGATGTATTATTCGCAATAACAGTATCTTCATTTTTTATTCTGGTATATGAATCAAAATCTGAATAGGATGTGTGATTAGATGAACTATTTAATTCTTTGATTCTTCCAGTAACAGCATTAATTTCTTTTACACTATCTGCTGTAATAAGATACATTGAAGTTAACTCAGTTTTCTTTTCTAAGTATTTGCAGATCAATATGGAGTCCTTCTTAATATGAAATTTTACCGAAACTGGCGCCATATACATTCTTAGAACATCTGGACTCATAAACTCATAAGATTTGTAGAACTTAATGCTATCGGCTTCGCTAGTAAAACTTAAGGCATTAGAAAAAGTTAGGGTTTTCCCTCTAACCTCTTGACAGTGGGCATAATTAACCAATAATAAAGCCAATAATACGTATAGCGCTTTCATAGTTTAAGAGTTTTGGAAAATATACTGTTATTAAAAGTCCAACCCAATTCAAAAATTGCTTATTTACCCATAGGAATGAACAAAAATCGGGAACTCAATTACATCTTATACTTTAATGTTAAGATTGGAATTCTTCTGTAAGCTTTAAGGAGGTAAATCTTACCAATCCTTAAAAAGGAATGAATATGAACACAACCAAAATCCCTGAAAAAAATGATTCAAACCCAACCATGGCTAAATCTTATTGACCACTAACTATGTCTAGAATGGTTTCTACACAAGGATCTTGACCAGACCTGTATTGATTTGAACTTAATGACGTTAAAATTTCAGGAGCGATCCAATTTCTTGTATCATAACTAATATGGCTCTGCCAATATTTCGAAGAAGCCGAAGTAATTAGACCAGAATAAGGCAAAACAATTTGATTATCATCACCAATCATATTTGGGCTTCCTCCAGTAGGCTCGCCAATAAATACGGTTTCAGTGTACTCATCTAATTGAGTGGCAAGTAACATTGCTGCAGAGAATGTTTTTCTACCAATTATCGTAAAGAATTTACCCCTTTGGTTTATTTTTTCACACTTAATAATTTGTGTCAAGAAATCTCTGTTTAATAATCCATTACCTCCATTATTCAATCTTAAATCCAAAATAAAAGCAGAGATGTCGTTGGTACTTATGTAATCTGTTATCTCCTTACCAAACTGTTTTAAAGTTTTATTGCCTCCGTTTCTAATTTCATTAACCTGTGCATAAAGGACTTTTGAATCTTGAATTTGCTGAAACCAGAACTTTTTATTGGTGTTTTTCAAATACATTGGTCCATTATCAGAAGCATCTAACATTGAAGTCCATCCCGCTAAAACAGATTTTGACATTACAATCTGTGGATTGAAGGGCTGACTAGATATATTTTTTGATACTATTTGACCCTGATTGTTTTCAAATGTTATTTCGAGGTTATCTATATTGTCAGTGAAACCGTAGTACTTTAAAACCTCTGGTAATGTTAAATAGAATAAAGCCGTCCAATCAGAGATAATTATGTTTTCGGGATTAGAGACACGCTTCACTTTTTTAAGTATCTCCTCTATTGGTTTATTATTTATGGATATTATTTTATTTCCTACCATGTCTGAATATTGATCTAAGGCGGATTTAATATAAATACCATCATTAAATCTGTAAAATTCAACTGGGAGCTGATTAAATTGATTAATTCCCGAAAAAGGGGGAATAACATAAGAATGGCCTGCACCAATTGAGGCCACAATCTCCATAAGACGCACAATGATTTCAAAGTTTTCTAAATGGTCCACATTTCTCTTTAAATTATCAAACGAATTTTCCCAGTCGGCTTTATCAATTAGAGAGAATAGATCGTAATGTGTTATTTCAAACTTTCTCTTTAAATACGTTAAATCAGTACTCCATCCTTCTTCCCTAGATATATCACTGGGAATAAAAGGGCTCATTAACCTCTGAAAACCCTCCTCTGCTCTTATATTATCAAGATCAGTGTCTTCAGATAGCAATTCCTCTCGTCCTCTAAGCCCATTCTTTACGGCAAAATTCAACCAAGAAATCGCTTTTTTTCTTTCATTAAGTAAAGAATAATTACAGGCCATATTGTACGCTGATGTAGATAAATCATATCCAGTTTCTATAGCATTTTCATAGGCAATATTAGATGCATTGTAGTTTTTTAAATTATACTGAATCCTCCCCAGTTGAAACCAATATTCGCCATTGTAAGGATTAGCGATGGTAATTTTCTGATATTCAGATAAGGCATCTTGCCATTTTTGACCATTATAGGCCTGATTAGCTTTAACTAGATCTTCTATGGATTGAGCATTTGTCTTAAATGACAGTGCAAAGATTATTAATACTATCCGAAGTGATACGCGGAGATACTTTTTTTTCATATGTCTTGGATTTTATGATGTAAAAAAAAGACACAAAGAAGAAAGAGTCGTCTTGAAAGATATTTAAAGACCAATTAATGATCTAATGATGCATACTTTTTTTGATACTGCTTTGGTGTGATATCAGTAAATTTTTTGAAAGCTCTATTGAATACAGCTTTACTATTAAAACCAGCATCAAAAGCGATTGAAAGAATGGTTTGATTGCGATAACTTGGGTCAATAAGTCTCGATTGAACTTCTTTAACTCTATACGAATTGAGGAACTCCCTAAAGGTAAGGTTATAATGCTCGTTAATAATTTGAGAAAGATAATTAGACGATATATTTATGGTGTCCGCGAATTCTTGAAGCTTTAATTCACTATTAAGGTAGATTTTGTTTTTCTCAATTTCATTTTTGATCTTATCTAAGTAGATATCTTTGGTAGTGTAATCGAGATTAGAGTCTTGATATTTTTTACGAATACCTCGTATATGAAAAATATCGGAGTTTTTAATACTCATAAATGCAATAAAATAGAAAACAAACACAAGTCCCAAAGTTGGTAAATTGTCATCTAATATAGGCGGATAATCAATGTCTAAGTGTCCTAAGACGAAGACAAAAACACCTAAAAATAATACTGTTAGAAAAAGCAACATAAACACTCTTAACCAATTCAAAACGGACTTTTGTTCTCTACTTTGCGTCTTTGTACGGTTATATTTATTCAATAGAACTGTAAGGTAAATAGAGTATGTGATAAGATGAATGATCTTAAATGACCCTATAACACTTACATAAATAGGTGTTTCATCTTTAGACTCTTGAGAATCAAGGTGACTAATGCCAAACAAATCGCGTAAAATAAAATAAATGATTACGACCAGAAATGGGACATAATGAAGTAAATCGATCTTTTGCAAGCTAGTTTTAAAAAGTAATCCTTTAATGTAAAAGTACAGAACGGGACCGATTAATAAAGGTGTAGAAAATGAGAAATAGAATAAGAAATTATCGATTACAAACCAGGACTTTCGGTTTAATATTTGATGAATCAGCACAATGGCAAATAATACAATAAGGAGTATCAAATAATAATTATGCGTA
Organism: Winogradskyella sp.; assembly: GCF_028282165.1. GTDB lineage: Bacteria > Bacteroidota > Bacteroidia > Flavobacteriales > Flavobacteriaceae > Winogradskyella. Next base: position 129,471 of record NZ_JANQIM010000003.1, read on the forward strand.
TTACTCTTTTTATTCGCAAACAGAATAGTTATGATCAAAAAAAAACCTTGGGCTAGCCCTAGGAAAAGAACAAAATCTATATAACTATCCATTTTTACTTTAACCTATAAATCTCAATAAAACTACAACAATATAAAATCTAAAATTGAGACCATCATCATAAATCATATATTCTTCTTTTAAAGTCGAATTTGGACAAATCTGTTTCTTAGCTTCTAATCCATATCTGTTCAACCTTAAACAACATACTGTTTTATCCTTAAACAACATCCTCTTTTATCTCCTTTCTTATAAGATCATTTGCAAAAACACATGCTTTGCAACATCTTTTTCAGAAATACGTCTTTAATCTATAATCCCAAAATTTTATCAAAATGAAAAAGCATGTTTTCTTAGTACTATTTTCTTTAAACACAATTATTTTGTTTTGCCAGACCAACCATCAACTTGAGTTGCTTAATAAATTCATCAATACCCATAACTCAGGTACAGATGAGGCCATTAGCACCTTTATAAAAAGCACATATCATCCATCATTACAAGATAAATTGAATTTAAAAGAACACATAAAATTTTACAAACACATTGTTACCGAGTTTGGCCCCCTTAACAGTCGAATCTATGAAGTCGTCGAAACAAAACCCACTAAACTAATTGTTAATCTAATTAAAACAGACAGGAGAATAACCGATAGATCAATAAACCCAACCGAAATATTAGTGGTTGAAATTGATACTCACCCCAAACAGCCTCAATACTTGAGTCGTGGATTAGGATTGGGGGCATTAGCTTGTACTAGAAGAAAAAATGAGTAACGTATTAATTGTTCTACATATAATCATTTTTATTTAGGAAATTAAAAAAAGTTTAGTGTTAGGATTTTTTGAGATTTTCTATTTTTTCATTCATCTCAACAATCCATTCTTTCACCCATTTCTTCCCTTTTTTTGAGTCATCCTCGTTTAATATCTTTATGGTCAATAAGTAATACTTAATGGCTTTCTCATTCATTCCCCTTTCCATATACGCCTCTGCCAAAACTTCCCAAGCACCGGCATTATTTGGCATAGCAATTGTTGCCAGATTTAAGAAGTCAAATGCGGTGTCATAATCTTCTTTTAACCAAAATGGCCATGCTACGCTATTGAACTCACTCAATGTAAAATAGAACTCCTCTTTCTGCTTCCTCATTTTATTCGCCATATCACTTAAGGCATCAAAACTCTTTGCGGTGTAATTTTTGGTTAATTGTTCAACACCAGACTTTTTTATTCTCTTTACCGATTCCCCTTTTAAAATGCTCTTAATCTGTTCGTTAATTTGACTGAGATAAGGAGTGCTGTAATTTGAAACGAGAAAGTAAGTAAAATCCTCATCAAGAGCAATCCTAAAAAAACAATTCTCACCTTCAGATCCGCCTCTATGGCCAATATTCTTCTTACCATTTGTACGTTCTAATTGCCATCCCTTTGAGTATGGGTGTAGTTTACCATTACTAGTTTTAGTTGGAGTTAGCATCTTTTTAGTTAGCTCGGAACTAAGAATTTTACTTCCTTTAATAGCAACTCCAAATTTCCATAAATCTAACATCGTTGAATTTAGACCTCCTGCGCCTTTTCTGTCTCTAAAGTAGGCATCAAGAAATGAATTATAATCTTCATGGTATTTTAATGGCACATAATCTCCCTTTTTTATCGACAATTTATGGCCTTTGGCCAAAGACAAATCCTTATCGTCAATATTAATGAGACGAGACGTATTCTGCATGTCTAAGGGTTTAAATAGGTGTTCTTCCAATAATTCATCGTATGTTTTATTCGAAGCTTTCTCGGCAATTCCTGCCAAGAACATATAGCCCGCATTACTATAAGAGAATTTTGTACCTGCTGGAAACTCTTGCTTTGGCTTAATCTTTTCGTATAAAGAGAATAGTTTGTCATTGGTCAATTGATTTGATTTGTCCCAATTATTTTTTATTAAATGATCATAATAAAAGGGAATGCCCGAAGTATGAGTTAATAAGTGATCGACAGTGATATCCGAATAAGGCAAATTAGGAAAGAAATCGATTAATTTAGAATCAAGCGACAAATATTCTAATTCAATCATTTTCATGATTAAGGTCGCAGTCAAAGTTTTATTAACAGAAGCTATTCCAAATTTAGCCGAAACTTCTAGGTTTTGTTGTAAAACAGCATCAGATTTTCCGAAGACTTCATTATATAATATTTTACGTTCTGTTCCAATCATAAATCCTCCATTAAACATTTCCCTTTCGTTAAGTTCGGACAAAAGATCGTTAATTCGATCAATTTTCTCCATTTGGTTTTCTTGACATGGACTTAGACCTACAAATAAAACCATGATTAATTGCAACAAGACTTCTTTTTTCATTTATATCAGATTTAATAAGACATAAAGAAAAACTAAATATGATTGTCAATAGGTCAAATATTGCTTAAGTCTAAAAAAACTTTGAAATTTTAATATAATCCAGCTGAATTGAGTTCAATTCAGAATTCGGATTGTACTTTAATGCTTTTCCAAAAAAGGAATTGCACTCTTACAGTCGCCCATGGATTTATAACACATGGACTTTACAATTAAGTAACCAATAACATTTTCAAAAAAATACCCAAAACAGCCTTTACCAAATAAAAAACACACTTTGGGTATTGTATTTAAAACAACCTATAGTGCTGATTATCATTATTTTAAATTATTTTTATTACAATTGATTTTAAGCTGCTTGTAAAAGTTGAAGTCAATAACCTATATCAATAAATTATTTTCGGTTGTACATAACTTACAATTACTATGTACTACAACGATAATAGCATCATATACCATAACGGTGAATATATACATCCAAAATGCGCGACGGGTGATATATACAGTCAAACCCTTCATTATGGAAATGGTGTGTTCGAAGGGATAAGATCTTATAAAACAAAAACAGGTACAAAAATCTTTAAGGCTGAAGCACACTATAAGCGTTTGCAATATGGAACTGAAGTTATGAATATCCCTTTTGAATATTCTATTGAAGAGCTTATCGATATTACGCATAAACTATTAGAGCTTAATAATTTCCAGGATGCTTATATAAGGCCAATAATAACTACAGGTGCTAATATGGGCTTGGGTTCTCCCACAGAATCAAGTTTAATTATACAATGTTGGGAATGGGGAAAACTAATGGGAGATAAACTCTTAAAGGTAAGGACATCGTCATTTCAAAGGCCTAATCCTAAGTCTTGTTTTGTAGATGCTAAAGTCACAGGGCATTATATCAATTCTATTTTGGCAAGAAATGAAGCTAATGCATCAGGCTATGACGAAGCTATACTATTGGATATGAATAACAATGTAGCCGAATGTTCTGGAGCAAATGTATTTATAGAAAAAGACGGTAAGTTATATACACCGCCTAAAGGACACATAATGCCAGGAATCACGCGTAGTACAATTATAGAACTTTGCAAAGAAGTTGGAATTTGTGTTGAAGAAAAGCACTTTTCACTCAATGAAATGAAGCAAGCAGACAATGCCTTTTTTACAGGTACAGCAGCAGAAGTTGTAGGCCTGAAATCAATAGATGACTACAACTTTCCAAAACCTTGGGAAAGTACTTTAGGTTATAAGTTAATGCATCTATACAAACAAGAAGTTCTAAGCGAACGTCTAACAAATTTTTCAAAAGCCGTATGAGTCAATTAAACAAATATAGCAAAACGGTTACCCAAGACCCTACACAACCCGCAGCACGAGCTATGTTACATGCCATTGGGCTAACCAAGGAGGATTTTAGTAAGCCAATTGTGGGAATAGCCAGTACAGGTTATGAAGGCAATCCTTGTAATATGCACCTTAACGATTTAGCCAAATTGGTAAAAGAAGGCACACAAAATGAAGATATCGTAGGCCTAATTTTTAATACTATTGGAGTAAGCGACGGTATTTCGATGGGAACACCAGGAATGCGCTATTCCCTACCATCTCGTGATATCATCGCAGATTCCATGGAAACCGTTGTACAAGCTATGAGTTATGACGGCTTAGTGACTGTGGTAGGCTGCGATAAAAACATGCCAGGTGCACTGTTAGCTATGATCCGTTTGAACCGTCCATCCATTTTAGTATATGGTGGCACGATAGACTCTGGCTGTCATAATGGAAAAAAATTAGATGTTGTTTCGGCTTTTGAAGCTTGGGGAAGTAAAGTCGCAGGAACCATGACCGAAAGCGAATATCAAAATATTGTAGAAAAAGCTTGTCCCGGAGCCGGTGCATGTGGTGGTATGTACACCGCTAACACCATGGCATCCTCAATAGAAGCCTTAGGTATGGCATTGCCATTCAATTCCTCCAATCCAGCATTAAGCGATGAGAAAAAACAAGAATCCATCCGTGCTGGTGAAGCCATGCGTACTTTACTCGAAAAAGACATTAAACCTTCAGATATTATAACAAGGAAATCACTAGAAAACGCTATCCGATTAGTGACTATCCTAGGAGGTTCTACAAACGCAGTCCTTCACTTTTTAGCGATCGCTAGAGCAGCACAAATCGATTTTACACTTAAGGATTTTCAAGATATAAGCAACAATACGCCATTTCTAGCGGACTTAAAACCTAGCGGAAAATACCTTATGGAAGATGTGCATGCCATTGGCGGTATCCCTGCGGTTCTTAAATACCTTCTTAAAAAAGGTTTACTTCATGGCGATTGTCTTACCGTAACAGGGAAGACTTTAGCTGAAAATTTATTGGATGTCGAAGATTTAACCGAAGGTCAGAATGTGATAAAACCTATTGAAAAACCAATCAAAATTTCAGGACATTTAAGAATGCTATATGGCAACTTAGCAACAGAAGGAAGTGTGGCTAAAATTACAGGGAAAGAAGGGCTAAGCTTTAAAGGGAAAGCCAAGGTTTTTGAAGGAGAATACGCCGCAAATGATGGTATAAGAGATGGAAAGGTAGAAAAGGGCGATGTGATCGTTATACGCTATGAAGGCCCTAAAGGCGGACCAGGGATGCCAGAAATGCTTAAGCCAACAGCTGCCATAATGGGAGCCGGATTGGGTAAAGATGTGGCACTAATTACAGATGGAAGGTTCTCTGGAGGAACACATGGTTTTGTTGTTGGGCATATTACACCAGAAGCACAAGAAGGTGGAACTATAGCTTTCGTAGAAGATGGTGATATCATTACCATTGATGCCGAAACCAATACTATTTCTGTTGAAGTTTCTGAAGAAGAATTGCAAAAAAGACGTCAAAACTGGAAAGCACCAGATTTAAAATTTGAACGTGGTGTTTTATATAAGTATGCAAAAACAGTATCCTCAGCATCCAAAGGCTGTGTTACAGATGAATTTTAAAACACACACAACTATTAGCACAATGTCATCCTGAGTCAGTCGAAGGATATCAAAACATAAGTGAGATGAAAGAAACTCAAACCATACAAAATCCAATTAAAAGTACAGCAACTAAAGAGCGCATCTCAGGAAGCGAGGCTATTGTAAGATGTTTACTCGAAGAAGGCGTAAAAGTACTTTACGGCTATCCAGGTGGCGCAATTATGCCTGTCTATGACGAGCTTTACAAATATCAAGGTAAAATCCACCATGTCCTTACCAGACACGAGCAAGGTGCAACGCATGCCGCTCAGGGTTATGCTAGAATTTCAGGTGATGTCGGTGTCGCTATGGCCACTTCTGGCCCTGGAGCCACCAACTTAATTACTGGTATTGCTGATGCGCAGATAGACTCTACACCTATGGTTTGTATCACTGGCCAGGTACCATCCCATCTATTGGGCAGTGACGCTTTTCAGGAGACAGATATCGTTGGCATTTCCACACCTATTACAAAATGGAATCATCAAATTACTGAAGCTTCGGAAATTCCAGAAGTTATGGCCAAGGCTTTTTACATCGCCAAAAGTGGTAGACCAGGGCCAGTACTTATTGATATTACTAAGGATGCACAGTTTGAGGAATTCGATTTTAAATATAAAAAATGTAATGGTATCAGAAGTTACAAACCTGTTCCAGAAACGGATATCACGTCTTTAAAAAAAGCAGCAGAACTCATCAACAAAGCAAAAAAGCCCTTAGTGGTTTGGGGACAGGGTGTTATTCTTGGCAAAGCAGAAGAAGAATTTAAAGCCGTTATTGAAAAGGCAGGTATTCCATCAGCTTGGACCATTTTAGGTGCTTCTGCCATTCCGACGGCCCATCCCTTAAATGTTGGCATGGTGGGTATGCACGGTAATTACGCACCTAATGTGTTAACTAATGAATGTGATGTTTTAATTGCCATTGGAATGCGATTCGATGACCGTGTTACTGGAAACCTCACCACCTATGCTAAGCAAGCTAAAGTGATTCATTTTGAAATCGACCCAGCCGAAGTAGATAAAAACGTAAAAACGGATGTTGCTGTTTTAGGTGATGCCAAACAAAGTTTGAAAGATCTGTTGCCATTGTTGAACGCGAATTCGCACCATGAATGGCATCAAAAGTTCAAAGATCTTTATAAAATAGAGTTTGAGAAAGTCATTAAAAACGATATACACCCAACCAAAGAAGGTTTAACCATGGGTGAAGTCTTAAAAGAGATAAATAAGCAAACTAAAGGTGAAGCTGCCATTGTGAGCGATGTTGGACAACATCAAATGATTGCTTGTCGCTATGCCGAATTCAATACCACAAAAAGCAATATTACTTCAGGGGGATTGGGCACGATGGGATTTGGCCTACCTGCGGCAATTGGTGCAAAAATGGCAGCACCAGAACGCGAAGTCATCTCCATTTGTGGTGATGGTGGCTATCAAATGACGATTCAGGAGCTGGGCACTATTTGCCAGCAAAAAGCTGCAGTAAAAGTCGTAGTGCTTAATAATGATTTCTTGGGTATGGTTAGACAGTGGCAACAGTTATTTTTTGATAAACGCTACGCATCAACCGAAATGACCAACCCAGATTTTGTAGCCATCGCCAAAGGCTACCATCTAAATGCCAAGCGTGTCACAAAACGTGAGGAGCTAGCGAGTGCTGTCGAAGAAATGATAGCAAGTAAAGAACCTTATTTCTTGGAAGTATGTGTTGAAAAAGAAGATAATGTGTTTCCGATGATACCATCAGGAGCATCAGTTTCAGATATAAGATTAGAGTAGTTATGGAAAAAGATATCAAACATTTTACAGTATCTATTTATACTGAAAACAATATCGGATTATTGAATAGGATTTCTGCAATTTTCCAGCGCAGACATATCAATATAGAAAGTTTAAATACCTCACGATCTGAAATTGAAGGTGTATCGAGGTTTACTTTGGTAGTAGATATTACTGAAGACCAGATGAAGAAAATCATCGGTCAACTAGAACGACAAGTCGAAGTAATTAAGGCCTACTATCATACAGATGAAGAGACTATTTATCAAATTTCGGCCATATTTAAAATTAAATCTGATTTGTTGTTCGAAGAACGTCAGATTCAAAACATCATTAAAGAAAGTAATGCAAGAATCGTTACCGTAAATAAGGAGTTCTTTGTACTTGAAAAATCAGGGAGAAAACAAGAAATCGATCTCTTACATAGGGAACTCAGTGCATTCGGCATCATGCAATTTGTGCGTTCTGGACGTATTGCCGTTACTAAAAGCGAAATGAAAATATCACAAATGCTTGAAGCATTTCAACACTAAAAATAAAACGGAAATGTCAAATTATTTCAACACATTATCATTAAGAGAACAGTTAGAACAATTGGGGAAATGTCGATTTATGGAAGCTTCAGAATTTGAAGATGGTGTAAAGGCATTAAAAGGAAAGAAAATTGTTATTGTAGGTTGTGGTGCTCAAGGCCTTAACCAAGGATTAAATATGAGAGATTCTGGATTAGATATTTCTTATGCCTTACGTCAGAAAGCCATTGATGAACAGAGAGCGTCTTACAAAAATGCAACCTCAAATGGATTTACGGTGGGCACCTATGATGAATTAATCCCAGATGCAGATTTAGTGTTAAACCTAACACCAGACAAGCAACATACCAACGTGATTAAGGCGGTAATGCCCTTAATGAAAAAGGGAGCTACTCTGAGTTACTCACACGGTTTTAATATTGTTGAAGAAGGCATGAAAATCCGTAATGACATCACCGTGATTATGGTGGCTCCTAAATGTCCAGGCACTGAAGTCCGTGAAGAGTACAAACGTGGTTTTGGGGTACCAACGCTTACAGCAGTTCACCCTGAAAATGATCCTGAAGGCAAAGGTTGGGAACAAGCTAAAGCCTATGCTGTGGCGACTGGAGGACATAGAGCTGGTGTTTTAGAATCCTCATTCATTGCAGAAGTCAAGTCCGACTTAATGGGAGAGCAAACTATTTTGTGTGGTTTATTGCAAACTGGTGCTATTTTGTCTTTTGATAAAATGGTTGAAGAAGGTATAGAACCGGGTTACGCTGCGAAATTAATTCAGTTTGGTTGGGAAACCATTACCGAAGCCTTAAAGCATGGTGGTATTACCAATATGATGGACAGACTTTCAAATCCTGCAAAAATTAAAGCCTTTGAACTGTCTGAAGAATTAAAAGGCATTATGCGTCCCCTTTTTGAAAAACATATGGATGATATTATCTCTGGTCATTTTTCAAAAACGATGATGGAAGATTGGGCCAATGACGATGTTAATCTTCTCACTTGGAGAGCAGCTACCGGTGAAACGGCGTTTGAAAAAACAGAATTAACTACAGATCACATCATTGAGCAAGAATACTTTGATCATGGTGTACTATTGGTCGCTTTTGTAAAATCTGGTGTTGAATTGGCCTTTGAAACCATGGTGAGTGCTGGCATCATAGAAGACTCTGCTTATTATGAATCCCTGCATGAACTACCATTAATCGCCAATACCATTGCCAGAAAAAAACTATTTGAAATGAACCGTGTGATTTCTGATACAGCAGAATATGGTTGTTATTTATTCGATCATGCATGCAAGCCTCTATTAAAAGATTTTATGGAGACTATTGATACTTCTGTCATTGGTAAACCATATGCGACATCCAATGGTGTTGATAATGTAGAACTTATTGCCATAAACGATGCTATAAGAAATCATCCTATTGAAACAGTAGGCCAACGTTTGCGTGCGGCTATGACAGCCATGAAAACCATTAAGAAAGCTAACGTCCAAGATTCTGTATTGGTATAAACAATTAACAACCTTAAGAGTTCAAAAATGAATTCAACCTCATGGGTCATACAACTACCACATATAAACCTACACTTGAAGCTGTTAAAGTTGCGGCAAAAAAATTAAAAGGTATCGCTTCGGTGACACCTTTGGTTAAAAATGCCCGTTATTCTAAACATTTTAGTGCAAACATTTATTTCAAAAGAGAAGATTTGCAAGTGGTACGATCTTATAAAATAAGAGGTGCTTACAATAAGATATCGTCCTTGAACCCATCACAGGTTGAAAACGAAATTGTATGCGCTAGTGCTGGTAATCATGCGCAAGGGGTTGCTATGTCGTGCAGACTTTTAAAAATAAAAGGTACAGTTTTTATGCCTTCCCCAACACCAAATCAAAAAATAGAGCAGGTTAAAATGTTCGGTGAAGACTACATAGATGTGGTTTTGGTCGGTGACACTTTCGATGACGCTTACCATGCAGCTATGGAAGAATGTGAAAGCCTTAACAAGACGTTTATCCATCCCTTTAATGATGAAAAAGTTATTGAGGGCCAAGCAACTGTTGGGTTAGAAATTCTTAATCAAGCAAAGGAAGAACAAATCGATTACGTTTTTGTTCCGGTTGGGGGTGGTGGATTATCTGCAGGATTATCTAGTGTTTTCCAAATGCTTTCACCTGAAACAAAAATTATTGGTGTGGAACCTCAAGGTGCGCCTTCTATGTCGACATCCATTCAAAATAACAGAAATATAACGCTTAAGTCTATTGAGAACTTTGTTGATGGTGCTGCTGTAAAACGTGTCGGCAATTTAAATTTTGCGATTTGCAAAGATATTTTAGCCGATGTCGTAGTGGTTGATGAAGGTAAAATATGTCAAACCATTTTAGATTTATATAACAAAGATGCGATAGTAATAGAACCTGCTGGAGCCTTAAGTCTTTCGGCCCTAGAACAATACCACGAACAAATACAAGGCAAAAATGTTGTTTGCGTCATTAGCGGAAGCAACAATGATATTACCAGAACTGCCGAAATTAAGGAGCGAGCCCTACTCTATGCAAAGCTTAAGCATTATTTCATTATAAAATTTCCCCAGCGTGCAGGTGCGTTGCGCGAATTTGTAACCACCATTTTAGGTCCTGAAGACGATATTACACATTTTGAATATACCAAAAAAGTAAATCGTGAAAATGATGTTGCTGTGGTTGGATTACAACTAAAATCACCTGATGATTTACAACCCCTGATCACAAAAATGAAGCTTAATAACTTTTTTGGAGATTACCTCAACGATAAGCCAGATTTGTTTCAATTTTTAATATAATTGTTAAAAAATTAAATTAAGTGAAAGTACTTAAGTTTGGTGGCACATCGGTTGCCAATGCAGAAAACATAACCAAGGTCATTAATATCGTTAAAAACGAAGCTCAAAAAGAAAGGATTGCTGTTGTGGTCTCTGCTTTTGGCGGCATAACCGACCAATTACTGAAAGCAGGTGAGCAAGCTACTCAGAAGGAACTGGATTATGTCGACACCTTTGAATCGATAAAAGCAAGACATATCAAAACTGTGGAGCTTTTACTCCCTAAAAAGAAAAGTGAGATCGTTATCCTAAAGGTAAAAGATCAATTAAAAGCATTATTCGATCTTCTTCAGGGCATCTATTTAATCAATGAGTTCTCAGACAAGACGAAGGATAAAATCTTAAGCTACGGCGAACTATTGTCTTCATATATTATTTCTGAAGCTTTAAAAGAGCACGAAGCGTCTTCGGCTTTAAAAGACAGCAGAACTTTGATCATCACCGATTCCAATCATACACAAGCCAATGTAAAGGTTGAAATCACTAATAAAAACATTAAAGATTATTTCGATGCATCGGCAGAAAAAATAACACTACTTCCCGGTTTTGTGTCTAAAAGTGATACTAATGACACAACCACTTTGGGAAGAGGAGGGTCTGATTATACAGCGGCTTTAATCGCTGCGGCAGTGGATGCAACCGTTCTGGAGATTTGGACAGATGTTAGCGGCATGTTTACCGCTAATCCAAAATTGGTACGACAAGCATTTCCAATTGAAGAAATATCCTATCAGGAAGCTATGGAGCTCTCACATTTTGGTGCTAAAGTATTATATCCACCTACGGTACAACCTACGCTTTACAAAAGAATCCCGATACTTATAAAAAACACCTTTGAGCCCGAGGCCAAAGGCACTCTTATTTCAAAACAGCCTAAGCGCAACAATGGTCCTGTAAAAGGGATTAGTCATGTTGAAAGTATTGCTTTGCTTACGCTAGAAGGCAATGGTATGATCGGTATTCCCGGATTCTCAAAACGTTTATTTTCTGTACTATCTATTAATCAAATCAATGTAGTTCTCATTACGCAGGCATCATCAGAACACTCCATTTGCGTAGGTGTTTTTAGTGACGATGCCAAAAAAGCAAAACAGGTAGTAGATGAAGAGTTTGCTTATGAGATTTCACTAAAAAAAATCAAACCTTTATTGGTAGAAGTAGATTTAGCCATAGTAGCCGTGGTTGGTGATAATATGAAAAACCATCAAGGTATTAGCGGCCGAATGTTTAGAGCTTTAGGGCAGAATAATGTCAATGTTAGAGCCATAGCACAAGGTGCTTCAGAGCGAAATATTTCAGCTGTTATCGCCCATAAAGACATTAAAAAAGCATTGGTTTCGCTTCACAGTGTGTTTTTTGAAAAACAAATAAAGAGTTTAAATCTGTTTATTGTTGGATTGGGAAATGTCGGTGGCATCTTGCTAGAGCAAATCAAAAAACAGCAAGTCTACTTAAGGGAGCATCTTTTATTAAACATCAGGGTTGTGGGTATTAGCAATTCTAGAAAAATGGTGTTTAATACAGAAGGCATTGATCTTAAGGATTGGAAATCGGAAATTGAAGCTGGTATCGATAGAACACACGAATCTTTTTTTGAAACGGTTAAAAACCTCAACCTAAGTAATAGTATTTTTATTGATATCACGGCAAATACAGAAGTTGCCAATACCTATGCCGATTATTTTAAAGAGAGTATCTCAGTTATAGCCTGTAATAAAATCGCATGCTCCTCTTCATACAGCTCATATAAAGCATTGAAAGAGTTAGCTAAAAAGTATAGTGCTTCTTTCCTATTCGAAACCAACGTAGGCGCTGGATTACCAGTGATTAATACCTTAAATAATTTAATCAATTCGGGGGATGAAGTCATATCCATACAAGCTGTGTTGTCGGGTAGTTTAAATTTTGTTTTTAATAATTTTAATGACAAAACGAGCTTTCATGATATTGTTAAACAAGCACAGGAAGAAGGTTACACCGAACCTGATCCTAGAATTGATCTCAGCGGCGTAGATGTAGCCCGAAAAATTTTAATTCTTGCGAGAGAAGCTGGGTTTAAAATCGATTTGGAGGATATAGATAACAAATCATTTTTACCCGAAGAAAGCCTTAAAGCAAATTCTGTTTCGGATTTCTACGAGACCTTAAAAACAGATGCTTCACATTTTGAAAAATTGTATACTTCTGCAAAGCAAAACAATTGCCAACTGAAGTATGTCGCCGAATTTAACAATGGAACAGCCAAAGTAGGTTTAAGAGAAGTAGACAAAGATCACCCATTTTATAATTTAAAAGGTAAAGATAATATCGTACTGTTCTATACCAATCGTTATCCTGAACAGCCATTGATCGTTAAAGGCGCTGGCGCAGGTGCCGAAGTTACGGCATCGGGATTGTTTGCAGATATTATTACCTTAGGGAAAAACTAATATATGAACCAAATTAAAGTCTTTGCACCAGCAACAGTAGCCAATGTATCTTGTGGTTATGATGCAATGGGTTTTGCGCTAAGCGAATTGGGAGACGATATGGTTTTTACAAAAACCGATACCAAAACCGTTAGTATAATTGAAATACACGGTGCCAACCTCCCTTTTGAAGCGGATAAAAATGTGGTAGGTGTTGTGGCAAAACTAATGCTCAAAGACAGTAATGCAGATTTTGGTCTTGATATAAAAATCTACAAGAATTTTATGCCAGGCAGTGGATTAGGCAGTAGTGCCGCGAGTGCAGCAGGTACTGCGTATGCCGTTAATCAACTTTTAAGTTCAAAATACAATAATCTTCAGTTGACTAAATTCGCTATGCAAGGTGAAGTCGCAGCTTGCGGCTCGGCTATTGCAGATAATGTTGCCGCTTGTATTTATGGAGGTTTTATTTTGGTTAGAAGTTACGACCCTTTAGATATTGTCTCTATTCCTACACCATCAGAATTGGTAGCCACTATTATTCATCCTCAAATTGAAATAAAAACCGAAGACGCTCGAAAAGTGGTCCCAGAAACCATTTCTCTAAAAACGGCAATAGCACAATGGGCAAATGTGGGTGGACTCATTAGCGGATTGTATGCCAGTGATTTTGATTTAATAGGCAATTCCCTAATCGATTATGTTGCCGAGCCTAAACGCAAACTGCTCATTCCTCATTTTAATGAAGTTAAAAAAGCAGCCTTAAATGCTGGTGCCTTAGGTATAGGTATTTCAGGCTCCGGGCCTTCAATATTTGCTTTAAACAAGGGCATGTTTGCGGCCAAGCAAGTTGCTGAGGCAATGGATGGTGTTTACGACGCATCAGGAATTGCCTATAATATATATGTATCGCGTATAAGTAAAAAAGGAGTACATGTGATATGAAATACTTTAGTTTAAGTCATAATGCGCCAGAAGTATCATTTCAGGAAGCAGTTGTAAGAGGCTTAGCACCTGACAAAGGTTTATACTTTCCGAAGGAAATTCATAAACTTCCGGATGCTTTTTATGAGGCTATTGAAACCTTAGATTATGTGACTATTGCTTTCGAAGCCATTAAACAATTTGTTGGCGAAGACATTCCAGAATCCGATTTAAAAGCCATTCTTAAGAATGTGTTGAGTTTCGATTTTCCAATTGTTGAATTAGAAAACAATATTGCTGCCCTTGAACTTTATCATGGACCAACTATGGCCTTTAAAGATGTTGGCGCACGATTTATGGCCAGGTGCTTAGGGTATTTCAACAAGAAAAAAAATAATACAGACGATGTTACCGTATTGGTAGCGACCTCTGGTGACACAGGAGGAGCTGTTGCAAACGGATTTTTAGGCGTTAAAGGTGTAGAAGTGGTTATTTTATATCCAAGCGGAAAAGTAAGTGATATACAAGAAAAGCAATTAACAACGCTTGGTCAAAATATCACCGCTTTTGAAGTCCAAGGCGCTTTTGATGATTGCCAAGCTATGGTAAAACAAGCCTTTTTAGATGAAGATTTTAAAGGAAAACGTACGTTGACCTCGGCAAATTCAATCAATATCGCAAGGTGGTTACCACAAATGTTCTATTACTTTATTGCTTACAAGGCTTTAAAACATAAAGGCAAAAAACTAGTGTTCTCTGTACCAAGTGGCAACTACGGAAATATTTGTGCTGGGATGATGGCCCAAAAACTAGGCTTACCTATAGACCACTTTATAACAGGCACCAATGCCAATAATGTAGTCCCAGAATATTTAAAAACTGGAAAATACACAACCAAATCATCTGTACCAACGATTTCTAATGCTATGGATGTAGGTGCGCCTAGTAATTTTATACGTATCGAAGAATTGCACAATCATGATTTTGATATTTTGAAGAAGAATTTATCGGGTAGCAGTTACTCAGATTCAGAAACTATAGACGCTATCAATTATTTAAATGATACTTATAATTATGTAGCTGATCCGCATGGCGCTATTGGCTATATGGCATTGAAAGACTATTTAACTGCAAATAATCATGCCCAAGGGGTATTCTTAGAAACAGCGCATCCCATCAAATTTTTACCAGTGATGCCAAAAGCCATTGCAGATAAAATGCCTATACCAACTCAAATTGAGTCTATATTGCATCTTGAAAAGAAACGTATTTTAATTTCGAATTATGAGCAGCTAAAACAACAATTGCTCAAATAAAAACAACTTATTATGAAACATAATGAGATCCCTCAAGAATTTCAAATTAAAACATTAACACATCAATCCACCTATTTACTCGATGGTGAATTAATAGAGTGGAACGGTGCAACATCAGAAGTATATTCTACCATTTCTTCTACTGAAGATTACAAACCCACACTACTGGGTACCATACCGACCTTAACAGAAAAAGAAGCTTTACTCGCTTTGGATGCGGCTTATAAAGCTTACGACAAAGGACAAGGCTTATGGCCAACCATGAAAGTCTCAGATCGAGTAGCTTGTATGGAAAAGTTTGTTGAGCAGATGAAAACCAAACGTGATGAAGTTGTAAAACTTTTGATGTGGGAAATTGGTAAAAACCTCCCTGACTCCCAAAAAGAATTCGACAGAACTGTTGAGTACATCTACGATACTATTGAAGATTACAAACAATTAGATCGCAATAGTGCAAAATTTCATAAACAAAGTGGTGTGCATGCCCATATTAGAAGAGGACCACTTGGTGTCGTATTGTGTTTAGGACCTTATAATTACCCTTTAAATGAAACGTTTGCTTTGTTGATTCCTGCCTTGATGATGGGAAATACAACGATATTTAAGCCTGCAAAGTTTGGAGTTTTATTGCTTTCGCCATTATTGGAAGCCTTTCAAAATAGCTTTCCAAAAGGCGTCGTAAATATTCTTTATGGAAGAGGACGAACCGTAGCCACCCCCATTATGCAAGATGGACGTGTTGATGTATTAGCGTTAATAGGCAATAGTAAATCGGCCAATGCCTTACAGGACCACCATCCAAAAAGCAACCGATTAAGAATGGTTTTAGGGCTAGAAGCCAAAAATCCAGCCATTGTTTTAAAGGATGCCGATTTAGACTTGGCTATAAGTGAATGTATAGCCGGAACGACATCATTCAATGGGCAACGCTGTACAGCGCTAAAAGTATTGTACGTCCATGAAGATATTGTGGATGAATTCAACATACGTTTTTCAGAGGCCATCGATGCCCTTAAATTCGGGAATCCTTGGGATGAGGGTGCCAAATTAACACCATTACCAGAACCAGACAAGCCAGCATATATTCAAGAATTAATTGATGATGCCACAGACAAAGGCGCAAAAATCATCAATTCTAAAGGAGGAGAAACAACAGAAAACTATATTTTCCCTGCGGTACTATTCCCAGTTACTAAGGATATGCGCGTGTACGAGGAAGAGCAATTTGGCCCTGTAATTCCGATAATTCCTTTCTCCGATATCGAGGAACCTTTAGATGACATGGCAGAATCTAACTATGGACAGCAGGTGAGTTTGTTTGGAAAAGACACTAAGACCTTAGCGCCTTTAATCGATACGCTCGTTAATTTGGTTTGTCGCGTGAATCTTAATAGCTCTTGCCAGAGAGGACCAGATGTATATCCATTTACAGGACGAAAAGATTCAGCAGTAGCTACTCTAAGCGTACATGACGCGTTACGTTCGTTTTCCATAAGAACATTTGTTGCTTCTAAGGATAATGCGTACAATAATGCCATTCTGGAGGATTTACTTGCTTCTAAGGCGTCTAACTTTGTGAGCACAGATTATATTTTATAGCGTTTTAACCATAATTTCAACTTATATGAAACACCCACTATCAGCTTTTAAACTCTCAACAAAAAAGACAATAGGTGTTCTATCTAACCTTTGGAAAACAATTAATATTAACAGATGAAAATAGCAATTATTGGAGTTGGAAATTTAGGCTTATCTATTGCGAAAGGTTTACTGTCTAGTAATAGTATAACTTCTTTATATCTAACAAAAAGGGACACCTCAAAATTAAAAGATTTAGAATCTAACACATCCGTTGTAATTACAAGCAATAATGCATTAGCCATACAGCATTCAGATATTATCATTTTCGCTGTACAACCTAATCATTTTACAGATATACTAGAGCATCATAAAAACCATTTTACGCAAAACCATACACTAATTTCGACCATAACAGGTTTTTCAATTGAAAAAATAGAAAACATCATAGGCCATCAACACGCTATTATTCGCGCTATGCCCAATACGGCCATTGCCGTTGGCAAGTCAATGACCTGTATTTGTAATAATGAAAAATCGGAATTGAAAATCAATGATGCTATAAAAATCTTCAACCAGCTAGGTACAACCCTAGTTATTCCAGAAAAACAAATGCAAGCCGCCACTGTAGTTTGTGCCAGTGGTATAGCCTTTTGGATGCGCATGATTAGAGCGAGTACGCAAGCCGCTATTCAATTAGGATTTGATGCTAAAGAAGCACAAAAACTAGCTATGCATACTGCTGAAGGCGCTGCTAATTTATTAATAAGCACCAACAATCACCCAGAACAAGAAATCGATAAAGTCACTACCCCTAAAGGATGCACAATCGAAGGACTAAATGAAATGGAGCATCAAGGTTTAAGTTCTTCTTTAATCCGCGGCATGGTAGCTTCCTACAATAAGATTGAAGGCATTAAGAAGTTATCTTAAGCGAATCGATAGCTTTTCAAATCTAAAACCATGTACACCTACATACTGGGAGTATGAAAAATTTAGTTTTGGAATAATATAATGGCTGGGCTTAAAAAAAAGCACCCTTTCAGGTGCTTTTCGCAATCTACTAGATTTAATAGCCCTGACCCTTAGATAGACTCTAGTAGTTGTTCAGCAGGTTTGTTTATGCTCGTGGCAGATCACTATCGTCTTTTAATGGCAAATGAGATTCGCCCATTAAGTAAGCATCCACATAATGTGCAGCTTGGCGACCTTCGGAAATAGCCCAAACTATGAGCGATTGCCCGCGGCGCATATCACCAGCCACAAAAATGCCAGGTACATTAGTCGCATAGTCTTTTGTTGAGGCTTGGATGTTAGTTCTAAAATCCATTTCCAAACCAAATTGCTCAGCCAAAGTTATTTCAGAGCCTGTAAAACCCAAAGCCAATAAGGCCAAGTCGCACTCCCACTCTTTTTCAGTACCTTTAATTTCCTTAAGTTGAGGACGCTCCCCTTTCTTAAATAACCATTCCACTTCGACCGTTTTTAGACCTTTGAGATTGCCTTTTCCATCACCTAAAAATTCCTTAGTCGAAATACTAAAAAAACGCTCTACACCTTCTTGATGTGAAGAACTCGTTCTCAACTTCATAGGCCAATACGGCCATGGTTGATGCGCTGGTCGCCCTACATTAGGCTTATCTAAAATTTCAAAATTAGTCAACGATTTAGCGCCATGACGATTAGAAGTCCCTATGCAATCACTACCTGTATCACCTCCACCAATCACAATAACATGCTTATCCTTTGCTGAAATGATAGCTTCAAAATCCACTAAACCATCCACATATTGATTGTTTAACTTCAAGAAATCCATGGCCTGCACTACACCTTTTAGCTCTGCTCCAGGAATAGGAATATGCCGTCTTACAGTGGCTCCGCCACAAAGCACAATGGCATCGTATTCTTCTTTAAGCTCATGAGCATCGACATTAACACCAACATGGGCATTGGTTTTAAAAGTGATACCTTCTGCTTCTAATACTTTAAGTCGTCTATCAATGACATACTTTTCCATTTTAAAATCCGGAATGCCGTAACGTAATAAGCCACCTATTTTTTCATCACGCTCGAAAACTGTTACGGTATGACCCGCCCTATTGAGTTGCTGTGCCGTTGCCAATCCTGCTGGCCCAGAACCAACAACAGCTACTTTTTTAGCGGTTCTTACTTTTGGTGGTTGGGCTGTAATCCAACCTTCTTTAAAAGCGGTTTCTACAATATTTTTCTCAATGTTTTCAATAGTTACTGGATCTTCATTAATACCTAAGACACAGGCTTCCTCACATGGTGCAGGACATAAACGCCCAGTAAACTCAGGGAAGTTATTAGTTTTATGAAGAATTTCTGCTGCTTCCTTCCATTTGCCTTTGTAGACTTTATCATTAAAGTCAGGAATGAAATTCCCAAGTGGACAGCCACTATGACAAAAGGGAATACCGCAATCCATGCAACGTGCGCCTTGTTCTTTCAGTTTTCTTTCCTCTAATGGAATTGTAAACTCTTTATAGTTTTTAATGCGCTTTTTTGGTGCTATATAGCTTTCGTTCTGCCGCTCAAATTCTAAAAACCCTGTTATCTTTCCCATGACTTAAGCTGTTTCTAATTGTTCTTGTTCTAGTCGCAATAAGGCCTGTCTGTACTCTTCTGGAAGCACTTTTTTAATCTTCGAAAGATAATTATCCCAATCAGTTAAAATGCGCTTCGCCAATGGACTCGTGGTCGCTATATAATGACTTTCTATCAACTCCTTTAACTGTTTCTCATCTTCTTTAGAGGCAATTAGATCAATATTTAAATCGGCCAAGTTACACAAGGACTTAAAGGTATCTTCAACATCTAGAACATAAGCGATACCACCGCTCATACCTGCTCCAAAGTTTCGACCAACACGTCCTAAAATCACCGCAATACCACCTGTCATATACTCGCAGCCATGGTCGCCAATACCTTCTACGACCGCTTTCGCCCCTGAGTTTCTAACGCAGAAGCGTTCGCCCGCTTTTCCATTGATGTAAACTTCACCGCTAGTAGCACCATAAAGGGTTACGTTACCCGTAATGATATTGTCTTCGGGCACGATGGTACTTGTGGCAGGTACTTTAATAATTAGCTTTCCACCTGAGAGTCCCTTACCCAAATAATCGTTGGTATTGCCATGTACTGTCATACTGACACCTTTAGTGGTAAACGCGCCAAAGCTTTGCCCTGCCGAACCGTTAAAATCAATGTTTATCGTATCTTCTGGCAGTCCTTTTGCTCCATAAATTTTAGAAATTTCGTTGCTCACAATCGCACCCACAGCTCTATCGATATTGGTAATGGGCAAATCTAAATGCGTGCGTTGTCTTCTGAAGAGTGCCTGATGTGCTTTGCTAATAATTTGAAAATCTAAATGAGTTTCCAAATTATGCTCTTGTTGCACTGTATTATACAATTTCACATCGTCGGCTACCTCAACTTTATGAAGAATTGGCGCTAAATCTATACCCGAAGCTTTGTAATGTTCTATGGCTTTATTACGATTGAGTTTATGTACTTGACCCACCATTTCATTTACAGTTCTAAAGCCGAGTTTAGCCATAATTTCGCGTAACTCTTGCGCTACAAAGTACATATAGTTTACTACGTGCTCTGGTTTTCCTTTGAATTTTTTACGCAATTCCGGGTTTTGGGTAGCAATACCTACTGGACAAGTATTTAAATGACAAGCACGCATCATGATACAACCTGAAGCGACCAAAGGTGCTGTGGCAAATCCAAACTCCTCAGCGCCTAACAAACATGCTATCGCCACATCACGCCCTGTTTTTAACTGACCATCACACTCTAAAACTACACGGTTTCGCAAATCGTTCATAACTAAGGTTTGTTGGGCTTCGGCAACACCCAACTCCCAAGGTAAACCGGCATGACGCAACGAGGTTAATGGAGATGCACCTGTTCCGCCATCAAAACCTGAAATGAGTATCACATCAGCCTTAGCTTTTGCAACTCCTGCTGCAACGGTGCCGACACCAACTTCGGAGACTAATTTCACATTAATTCGTGCTTCTCTATTAGCTGATTTAGCATCATAAATAAGCTGCGATAAATCTTCAATAGAATAAATATCGTGATGTGGTGGTGGCGAAATTAAACCTACATAAGGAGTTGAATTTCGTGTTTTGGCAATTTCGCGATTCACTTTTGGTCCCGGTAATTGACCTCCTTCACCTGGTTTTGCGCCTTGTGCTATTTTGATTTGAATTTCATTGGCATTGGTTAAATAATTGGATGTGACACCAAAGCGCCCCGAAGCAATTTGCTTAATGGCTGAATTTCGCCAATCACCTTGCGAACTTTTATAAAAACGTTCTTGATCTTCACCACCTTCACCCGAATTGGATTTGCCTCCAATTCTATTCATGGCAATCGCTAAATTTTCATGAGCTTCCTTACTAATAGAACCGTAAGACATGGCTCCTGTTTTAAATCGCTTTACAATTTCGGTCCAAGACTCTACTTCTTCAAGAGGTATTGGATCGAATTGATCGAATTCAAATAAGCCTCTAATGGTCATTAAATTCTTGGATTGATCATTCACCAATTTAGAATATTCCTTATAGGTTGAGACTTTGTTAGTACGCACCGCTTCTTGAAGTTTAGCTATTGTTAATGGATTAAACATATGTTTTTCTTGTCCGCGTCGCCATCTGTAATCGCCTCCAATTTCAATATCTACATTGGTATCATTAACCTGAAATGCTTTTCTATGGCGTTTTACGATTTCTTGCTCAATTTCTCTTAAACCAATACCTTGAATACGGGTTGGTGTATTTGGGAAGTACTTTTCGACCGTAACGGTATTGATCCCAATACACTCAAACAATTGTGACGCTCTGTATGAGTTTAAGGTTGAAATCCCGATCTTGTTCATCACCTTCAAAATACCTTTCCCTATAGCCTTGTTGTAGTTTTTAATTGCCGTTAGATATTCTAAGTCAGTCACATCATTCGTATGAATCTGCTCTTGAACAATTTCATTAACGATATATGGGTTAACAGCACTTGCCCCAAAACCAAAAAGTAGTGCAAAATGATGAACTTCTCGAGGTTCTGCAGACTCTATAATAATACTTACTTGGGAGCGTTTACCCAATTTGTGCAACGAATGATTCACATACGAACAGGCTAATAACGCAGGAATTGGCGCGTGTTTTTCATCCACATAGCGATCTGAAAGTATAATAATATTGGTGCCTTGATCTACTGCTTTTGAAGCCTTAGTCACCAAATTATCTAGTGCCACTTCTAATTCATTCAATCCCCTGTTGACTTCATATAACATCGATATTGAAGTCACCTTAAAATCTGGATTAGTATCATAATTTCTAATTTTATCCAAATCGTGCTTTGAGATGACAGGATTTTGAATTTTCAACTTTTTACAATGATCCGCATTGATATCAAAGAGATTGACATCACTTCCTAAGGTTAAACTAATATCGGTGATTAGTTCTTCGCGAATACCATCCAAAGGTGGATTGGTAACCTGGGCAAATAGTTGCTTAAAATAGTTATAGACCAACTGCGGTCGCTCTGACAGCACAGCTATTGGTGTATCGCTTCCCATAGACCCAATAGGTTCTTTTCCCAATTGGGCCATTGGTCTTATAATAATATTTAAATCTTCTTGTGTATATCCAAAAACAATCTCTCTTTTTTTCAGATCGATTTCGTCATATAAGATGGGCCCTTTCTTGGCTGAAATATTTTTAAGATGGATTAAATTGTCGTTGAGCCACTTTCTGTAGGGATACTTGGAGGCTATTTTTTCCTTTATTTCTTCATCATTAACAATTCGTCCTTCATTCATATCTACCAAAAACATCTTTCCCGGCTCCAAACGACCATGATACTCAACGTTTTCAGGCTTTATATCAACGACTCCAGTTTCTGAAGACATAATAACATTTCCGTTCTTGGTCACCGTATAACGCGATGGGCGCAATCCGTTTCTATCTAAAACCGCACCTATATAATTACCATCCGTAAACGGAATGGAAGCCGGACCGTCCCAAGGTTCCATCACACAAGAATTATATTCATAAAAGGCATGTTTGGCGTCAGACATGTTTGGATTTTTCTCCCAAGCTTCTGGTACCAACATCATCATGGCTTCTGGTAATGAACGTCCTGTCATTAGCAACAATTCAACCACCATATCTAAGGTCGCCGAATCGGATTTTCCTTTTAATACCGTTGGAAGAATCTTCTTGATATCATTGCCAAAGACTTCACTTTTTATGATTTCCTCACGGGAAAACATTCGTGATACATTACCTCTAAGTGTGTTAATCTCACCATTATGGCATATATACCTGAAAGGTTGTGCCAAATCCCATGTTGGGAACGTATTGGTAGAAAAACGCTGATGCACCAAAGCTAGTCGCGTATCTAAAGCGGAATTGAATAAATCAAGATAGTATTCATTAATATGTTCAGGCTTTAGCAACCCTTTAAATATGATGACCTTGGTTGAAAGACTCGGCAAGTAAAAAAAATGCGATTCTGATAATCTTGAATTATATATAGTATGCTCTGCTATTTTTCGTGCAGCAAATAGCTTTAGATTGAAATCTCTATCTGATTGTTTTGCATTAGACTTTCCAATAAATATCTGCTTCACAAAAGGTTCTGAGCTTTTGGCAATTTCTCCTAAGACATCGCTATTAACGGGCACATCCCGCCAACCGATGAGCTGTAAGCCTTGATTCTTGATTTCAGTTTCAAAAACATTAATACAATAGTCGCGCTGGTTCTTCTTTCTTGGTAAGAACACATTACTCACAGCATATTGGCCAGACTTTGGCAAATCGAATTCGCAAAATATCTTAAAAAAGTTGTGTGGAATATCGATTAAAATCCCTGCGCCATCTCCGGTAACACCATCGGCACTAACAGCACCTCGATGTTCTAATTTCACTAAAATTTCGAGTGCTTTGTGAATAATATCATTAGAACGTTGTCCAGTTAAACTACAAATAAATCCTGCACCGCAATTATCATGTTCAAACTCTGGTAAATAAAGACCTTGTTTCTTCAGCATAATTCCTAAAATTTTGAGGGTTTTTCAATCCTTATTATATGACTAATATATACCCAAGAATTCTATTAGAAAAAAAGGCAAATCACTTTTTTCAAATCGATAATTATGCTCGTTTATACTGAAAAATCATCAATAAAAAGACGATAAATTATAAAAAAACTCAATAAAAATATTTCTAATAAAAAATATAAAATATTACGAAAACGTTTTCGAAAATGTGTTTTTTCTGACAATAATTTAAAATAAAAGCCAAAATCTTGATAAATATTTAATTTTTGAATTATTGATTTTTTAAAAAAAGACTTAAAAATATATTAACCCTAAATTTTTTAGGGTATAAAATATAATATTAATAAAAATAACACTTATAACCCTATTTTTTTAGGGGCATTAAATAAAATAAAATAGTTTTGGCTACTAACTAACTTTTTAAACACAAAGAATTATGAAAAAAAGATTTACACTTTTTATGCTTTTAGTAGCAATGGGTTTATCTGCTCAAGAAGCAACCGAAGACGAAAAACTAAGCGTTGGACTTAGCATTAACCACGATGCTTTTTTTGGACTTAATCCTATGATGACATTTGGTTATGCTTTGAGCGAAACAGATGCGCTTACGGCCTATGGTATTCAATGGGGAGCAGGAACAGGTAGTGCCTGGGGCCAATGGACTGAATTTGGAATCGGTTACAATAAGACTGTAGGTGACTTTGACATTAACCCACAAATTGGTTTCACCTTCGGAAGCTTACTATCTAGCGGTGCTGCTCAGGAGGGGATTGTTGGAGACGGTATAGTTCCTAACTTAACCGTTAATTTTGATTCCGATAAATTTGAAGGTCAATTCTATTTCGGTTATTATGCTGCCTTGAGCGATAACACAGAGTTAAATACAGAAACACCTGAAGCGACCAATAATTATGTTCATTATTGGGCTAATGTTGGCTATAAGGTGGCCTCATTTTTCTCTTTTGGAGCTCATTTTGAAGAGCTTTACTTGTCTGGCGGGGAAGTGAATGGCGGTGGTGATTTAGACCGTGCAGATGGTTATGTTTGGTTAGGCCCTTATTTACAATTTCAAAAAGGAAATGCAGGACTTAGACTTTCATTTGGCAGCAATTTAGCCGATGAGGATGATCGTTTTGCACCAAATGGATTCTATAAACTAGCATTTTTTATTACCCTCTAATAGGATTGAAGTTTGTATATTTTTTAACTCAAAACAAAATGTACAAACTTCAACTTATTAAAATTATCATCTATGAAAAAAATCGAAGCAATAATTAGAAAATCAAAGTTCTCTGATGTTAAAAATGCGCTGCATGATGTTGGCGTAAACTTTTTCTCTTATTGGGACGTCACAGGTCTTGGTAATGAAAAAGAAGGCCATGTATATAGAGGTGTTACCTATAGTACCAGTGACATTCAAAGACGTTATTTATCCATTGTGGTAAACGATGATTTTGAAGATGTTACCATCAAAGCTATACTAGATTCAGCTGGTACAGGCAACGTAGGTGATGGAAAAATATTTGTCTCAGAGATTAAAGAAGTTTACCGAATAAGAACTAAAGAAAAAGGTGGACAAACATTAAGATAAACGCTATGGAATTACTCACAACAAATAATGTATGGATGATGATCTGTACAGCCCTCGTATTCTTTATGCATTTAGGTTTTGCCCTATTAGAAATTGGCCTAACACGTCAGAAGAACACGATTAACATTCTATTTAAAAATATATTTATCATTACGGTAGGCTTACTACTCTATTACTTGGTAGGGTTTAACCTAATGTATCCCGGAGAGTTTAATGGTTTTTTGGCCATTCCTGATTTGGGTATTGGGCTTGGTGATATGCAAAATTCATTTACTAACGCCGATGGAACCGCATATGCTGATGGTGGTTATACCTATTGGACAGATTTTTTGTTTCAAGGCATGTTTGCTGCAACCGCTGCTACCATTGTTTCAGGTGCCGTTGCAGAGCGTATAAAAATTGGTCCCTTCATGATATTTACAATTCTTTACGTCGGATTGATTTATCCTATTGCAGGTTCATGGAAGTGGGGCGGTGGTTTTTTACAAACCCTTGACACACCATTTTATGATTTTGCAGGGTCGACATTAGTACATTCAGTTGGCGGATGGGCTGCGGTGATCGCCGTATGCTTATTAGGTTCTAGAATTGGCAAGTTCAAAGATGGAAAAATACAGGCTATCCCCGGGCACAACATTCCTATAGCTACAGCAGGTGTGCTTATACTTTGGCTAGGTTGGTTTGGATTTAATGGCGGTTCTGTTTTATCTGCAGATCCAGAACTGACGTCTTTAGCTTTAGTCACTACATGTTTGGCAGCCGCTGCAGGAGGTGTTGTTTCGGCTTTAGTTTCGACTATAAGGTATAAAAACCTAGACTTAACGATGTTTCTTAATGGCATATTAGGAGGACTAGTTGGTATTACTGCTGGAGCGGATCAAATGAGCCCAACAGATGCCATAATTATTGGAGGCGTAGCTGGCGCCTTAATTGTATTTGCAGTCTCTTTAATTGATCGACTTAAATTAGATGACCCAGTTGGAGCCATTGCTGTACATCTCGTTTGTGGTATCTGGGGAACCTTAGCGGTAGGTATTTTTGGAAACCTAGCTAGTGGCGCACAATTTCTAAGTCAGCTTCTAGGTGTAGCCTCTTATGCTGCTATTTGTATCGTTTCTTCATTCATCATTATTTTCACACTGAAGAAAACAGTTGGAATTAGAGTTTCTGAACGCGAAGAACTGGAAGGACTAGATGGCTATGAGCATGGTATGGATGCTTATCCAGACTTTAGAATGAATGAACACTAACATTTAATAAGTTTGAATTAATTGTATAAATTTAATTGTTAGAAAAAACCTCTGAAATTTACTTCAGAGGTTTTTTTATTACTTACAATTGATCAACATAAATAATGAATAAGAAATTTTTGTCAGTTAGAGTGTCCTGACGGTAAACGTCAGGATGTATCGAAAACAAGAAAATTTCACTCGAAGTGACACGTTAGATACGGTTAAGCAATGCGTATTTACTAAGCAGAATTTCGACTTGCATTAATATTTCCGAATAACGATCTAGTGACCATTTTCTCAAAAACCCTGATCTTTTCCTCATCCCTAACTTCAGCTTTTTCTAATTCCTGAATCTTTTTTAAGGCATACTGCTGTATGGTTAATAGTGGCAACACAATAGACTCCCTAACAGCAATTGAAGCTTTTGAAACCAACTCATCTTCCATAAGCTCTTTGAAGCCCGTGAGTTTAAGAATAAGTCGCTTCGTCGTCTCATATTCTGTATAAATGGTGGTCCAGAATTCACCATAATCTGGGTCCTCTGACATATATCGTGTTAGATTGAAAAATGATTTAGACAAGGACATCATACTATTGGCAATTAAAGCCCTGAAGAATCGGGATGTCTGATACAAGTGCTGAACTTTTTCAAACTCATCTTTGTCTTCATAATATTTTAATGCTGTTCCGACTCCATAAAATCCAGGGACATTTTGTTTCAATTGACTCCATGATCCTACAAAAGGAATGGCTCTTAAATCCGCAAATACCAATCCGTCAGATTTACCTCGCTTAGATGGTCTACTGCCTATGTTGGTCTTAGCGTAATACTTCAGCGTACTCATATGCTCTAGATACGATAAAAACTTAGGATGCTTTTTAAAACTAACATAAGCTTCATAACTTAAATTCGCCAAGTTATCCATGACGTCTTTATCGTCTTCATGCATTTCTAACGTATTGTCATTAAGCCGGTTTGAAATACCTGAACTTATCAGTTGCTCCATATTGTATTGAGACGATTCTATGGTCCCAAAGTTTGAACTGATTGTCTGCCCTTGAATGGTCAACTGTATTTCTTTGTCTTCCACTGTTGGACCCAGCGACGCATAGAATTTATGTGTTTTACCTCCCCCACGTGCAGGCGGTCCACCTCTACCATCAAAAAATATGACATCAATATCGTACTTTCGAGATAACTCGGTTAAGGCTTCTTTCGCCCTGAAAATCCCCCAGTTCGCCATAAGATAACCTCCATCTTTAGTTCCATCGCTAAAACCAAGCATAATGGTCTGTCTGTCGCCTCGTTTTTCTAAATGCTTACGGTAATTTGGATTGGTGTAAAGTTCCTCCATAACACTTGGAGAAGCCTCTAGATCTGTTACTGTTTCGAATAACGGCACCACATCTACAGTTAAGTCATCACCAAAGGCAATCACTTTTAACATGGCAAATAACTGAAGAACATTTAAGGTGGTTTGGTTGTTACTAATGATATAGCGATTACAAGCGATTTCACCATTCTCATCTTGTATGGTTTTCATAGCCCTAATCGTCTTCACAATATTGATGGCCAATTCATCCTTAAATTCCACCTCCTCGATGACACCACTTACCTCGGACAAATGCTTCAATTGTTGCTTAGCAGGTAGATCGAAAAAATCTTTGGGGAACTTATCACTTCCATTTTCAATCAATTCACGTACTAATGCCCTAAACATAGCATCATGGACACGACTATCCTGTCTTATATCCAAACTTGCAAAATGATAGCCAAACAATGTAATTCTATTAATAAAAGTGGTCACCTTATCTACAAAAAGGGATTGATGCTGATCGATGAGTATATTTCTTATAGTTTCTAACTCTTTCTTTAGTTCCACCAAAGAAATTCTACTCGATTCTTCTTTATGTAACAAGGTGTTGACCAATCTGTGATTGATATCAATAATGCGCTCCCTAATGCCTCTAAACGTCAGCCTTCTTCTGAGATACTTTACATCTTTAATGTAGCACTTGATGACTGACTCTTTGAGTTTTCTGGCGACGTCGAGTGTGATTTGTGGTGTTACAAACGGATTGCCATCCCTATCGCCTCCTGGCCAGAATCCGACATTGATTAGAGAATTATCTATCTCTTGATCATCAAATATATTCTGTTGTATATAGTCGTAAATGCCCCCGAAAGAATGATAAAATACATTTTTTAAGTACCACATAAGATTTACAGCCTCATCATAAGGTGTTGGCTTTTTATCTTTAAAAAATGGTGTCTTTCCCAATTGCCCCAACAAGGTATTGATTTCATTTAAGTTACCTACCTTAATGGCTTCGGCTAGATCAGTAATAATCCCCAATACAGTTCCAGGATAAAATTGTGTCGGATGGGCCGTTAGGACGATTCTAACTTTAAATGCTTCTAGATACTCTTTCAACAACTCCTTTTTGTTTTCTGCCTGGGCACTTTCTTTTAAACTCCTTAGAGTACCTATTCCCTCCATATTATTAACTACAGGAAATGCAGCATCCTCAACAGCATCGAACAATACCACTTGTCGTTCTATATATTGAATGAAACGAAACAGCAAATTAATTTGACTTTGCTCTAATCGTCTTGCCTGATATTTTTCAAAAAAAGTATTAACTATTGTTGTCGGATCTTGCTGATTCTCAAAACCATCCTTACAGGTATCATAAAAAAGAGGCAACAAAGCAGCCGTTTTAGACAATGCATCAAACGGCAAGGTCATAAATATACTATTGTATATCCTATATTTTGATAAAACATTTTGGTTAAAACGTTTTAATTTTGGCTCTGCTGGCATGGATTTAAATAATTGTGGATTGTCCCAAATGGATATTAGTAAAATTAATGTTTTTATCCTTTGGGTTGTAAATAAAATCCTCGATAAATTCACCTACTCTCGATGTGGTGACATTATCGTATTTGGTGTTAACATCTGGTGTGGATATATCCAACTTTAAAGACTTCTCCACAGCTAGCCTCAACAATTCGGCTTCGCTGAACAATTCAAAATGCTCTAATAACATGGTTGCTGAAAGTATAGACGCGATTGGATTGGCAATACCTTTTCCTGTGGCTTGAGGATACGACCCATGAATCGGCTCGAACATGGCATATTTTTCACCTACTGAAGCCGATGCTAATAGCCCTATCGAACCTCCAATAACACTGGCTTCATCACTTATGATGTCACCAAACATATTTTCTGTTAGAATGACATCAAATTGCTTAGGGTTGAGTATCATTTGCATGGCCGCATTGTCAACAAACAAAAAGTCCAGTTCTACATCTGGATACTGACTTGACATTTCGGTAACCACGCGTCGCCATAACCTTGAACTTTCAAGTACATTAGCTTTATCAACCAAAGTCACCTTATGGTCTCTATTTTCAGCAGCCTTAAAAGCTAAATGGGCAATACGCTCTATTTCTTCTCGGGAATACGTACATAGATCTGATGCCACATTACCGTCATCACTTAACTGTTTTTCACCAAAATAAATACCGCCCGTCAGTTCTCTGTAGATACTGATGTCGGTACCTTCAATAATATGTTTTTTTAATGGCGATTTATCCAACAAGGTTTGATAAGCTTTTACTGGTCTAATATTTGCAAACAAGCCCAGTTCTTTTCTCAGTTTAAGTAAGCCTTGTTCTGGTCTTACTTTAGCCGAAGGATTATTATCGTATTTGGGGTGCCCGATAGCACCAAATAAAATGGCATCACTAGACTTGCAAATATCTAAAGTTGCTTCCGGTAAAGGATCATTATGATTGTCGATAGCGATCGCCCCCACATCGGCCTTAGTAAACGTAAAGTGATGATTGAATTCTGTTGCAATAGCTTTTAAAGCTTTTACGGCTTGGTTAGTAACTTCTGGGCCAATGCCATCACCTGGTAAAACTGCTATATTTAATTTCATTTCTCTTCTTAGTTAGTATGTTTTTTGAGCTTCGAAAGCTTCAATTAATTCTTTATTATTAATTAGATAATCTATGTCGTCGTAACCATTAATTAAACAAGTTTTTTTGTAAGCATCTATTTCAAATCTTTCTGAAAGGTTTTTATCTTCAACCGAAATGACCTGATCTTCTAAATTTACTTTTACAACCGTCTGTGGATTGGACTCAATTTCGTCAAACAAGTCACTTAAAAACTGTTCTGATATTTGTACTGGGAGCAATCCATTATTTAAGGCATTTCCTTTGAAGATATCTGCAAAGAAACTAGACACGACAACTTTAAAACCATAACCCATAATCGCCCAGGCCGCATGTTCTCTACTAGAACCGCATCCAAAATTATTGCCAGCGACTAAAATACTTCCGTAGAATTGGGAATTATTTAAAACAAAATCCGTATTGACCGACCCATCTTCATTAAACCTCCAATCCCTGAATACATTACCCCCAAATCCTTTTTTATCGGTTGCCTTTAAGAAACGAGCAGGAATGATTTGATCCGTATCAACATTTTCAATATTCAACGGAATAGCTGTAGATCTTAATGTGGTGAACTTTTCCATTAGTTCAAATGTTTTGTGATGTCAATAATTTTTCCTTCGACTGCTGTCGCTGCTGCCACTAAAGGACTAGCCAGTATGGTTCTAGCACCTTGTCCTTGTCGACCTTCAAAGTTTCTGTTAGAGGTTGAAACACAATACTCGCCTTGCGGGATTTTATCATCATTCATGGCTAAACAAGCCGAACAGCCTGGCTGACGTAATTCGAAACCTGCTTCATCAAAAATAGCCTTAAGACCTTCTTCAATAATTTGAGCCTCTACTTGCTTACTGCCTGGCACCAACCATGCCGTAACATTGTCGGCCTTTTGCTTACCTTTAATATAGTTTGCCGCTACTCTAAAATCTTCGATTCTAGAATTGGTACAACTCCCAATGAATACGTAGTTGATGGGTTTATCGATTAAACGTTCTCCAGCCTTAAAATCCATGTAGTTTAATGACTTTTTAAACGACGCATTATCTTCCTCAGGAATAGTTTCGGTTATTTTTATGCCCATACCTGGATTTGTTCCGTAAGTAATCATCGGCTCAATATCATCCGCATCAAAGGTATATTCATTATCAAACACTGCTCCTTCATCCGTTGGAAGTGTTTTCCAATAGTTGACTTTCTTTTCAAACTCCTCGCCCTTTGGGGAAAACTTTCTTCCTTTGATATAGTCGAAAGTGGTCTGGTCTGGCGCAATCATACCACCACGAGCACCCATTTCGATACTCATGTTGCATACAGTCATACGACCTTCCATACTCATGTCTTCAAAAACACTTCCTGCATATTCGCAAAAGTACCCTGTACCTGCGTTGGTGCCGAGTTTTGATATAATATATAGAATCACATCCTTTGGAAGCACACCATTTTTCAACTTGCCATTTACCGTAACCCTAAGACTCTTAGGCTTTTTGAGCAGCAAGCATTGACTGGCAAAAACCTGAGCTACCTGGCTTGTGCCAATACCAAAAGCAATGGCTCCAAAAGCACCATGGGTCGACGTATGACTATCGCCACAAACCATGGTAATTCCAGGTTGGGTGATTCCCAATTCTGGTGCCATTACGTGCACAATTCCATTATATTTATGGCCTAACTCATATAGTGTAATGTTGTTTTTCTTACAGTTTTCTGAAAGTTGCTCTAGCTGTTTTCTGGATAAGGCATCCTTTATAGGCTGATCTTGATTGAGCGTCGGTGTATTATGATCTGCTGTTGCTATAATTTGATCGGGTCTAAAAATAGGAATTCCGCGATTTTCCAATTCATTGAAAGCCTGCGGACTTGTAACTTCGTGTATTAAGTGCCTATCGATATACAATATCTGTGGCCCATTCTCAATACTACTAACCACATGTGAATCCCAGACCTTATCGAATAGTGTTTTTTTGTTCATCTAAGCTGAAATAATTTGCTGGTAAACCTTACTTGTTTCAATAATTTGATGAATATCATTATCATCAATCTCTTTCTTTTGATCTGCAAAGCTCAAGAAGTTTATATAAACCTCATCTAACTGCAACTTGGTTAAATCGTAACCTACTTTTTTTGCTCTATAGGCCAAGGCTGCACGACCACTTCTGGCTGTTAGGACAATCGCAGAATCGGTTACACCAACATCTTTAGGGTCAATGATTTCGTAAGTTTCACGATTTTTAATAACACCATCTTGGTGAATCCCCGAACTATGGGCAAAAGCGTTTGCGCCCACTATAGCTTTATTCGGTTGCGTATAAATACCCATACTATCGCTTACTAACTGGCTCGTACCATAAAGCATTGATGTATTAATATTAGTATCCAAATTAAGATAAGGATGTTGCTTTAACACCATCACTACTTCTTCTAAAGCCGTATTACCAGCACGCTCACCAATTCCATTTATGGTACATTCTATCTGTCTAGCTCCATTAATAACACCTTCAATAGAGTTAGCGGTTGCTAGACCTAAATCATTATGGCAATGGCAAGATAAAATGGCTTTTTCAATACCCTTTACATTTTCTTTAAGGTATTTCATTTTTGCACCATACTCGCTAGGTAAGCAATAACCCGTGGTATCTGGTATATTTAACACTGTAGCACCAGCTTTAATAGCCACTTCACAGACTCTCGCCAAAAAATCATTATCCGTTCGACCTGCGTCTTCGGCATAAAACTCAACATCCTCTACAAAAGACTTTGCATACTTTACTGCTGCAAAGGCACGATCTAAAATATCTTCCCTGGTCGTTTTAAATTTATGTACTATATGAGAATCCGAAGTTCCAATTCCTGTGTGAATTCTTGGTCTAACCGCATGTTTTAATGCATCTGCAGCAACTTTAATATCATTCTCCACCGATCGTGTTAAGCCACAAACCGTGGCATTTTTAACAATTTTTGAAATAGCTTCAACCGATTTAAAGTCACCTGGACTAGATACTGGAAAACCGGCTTCAATAACATCTACTCCAAGTGTATCTAACTGTTCTGCGATAACAACCTTCTGTTCTGTATTAAGCTTACAGCCAGGCACTTGCTCGCCGTCGCGAAGGGTTGTATCAAAAATTTGAATATTGGTATTTGCCATTTATCAAAATATAGATTAGTATTGTCTTACGAATTTATACCTTGAAATCCTCAATAATTAAAGCTACGATTTGTTTTTACGATGTTCAAAACCAAATTTACATGTTATAATTTTGATTTTCAATTATATACACTTATTTTTCATTGACAACTAAAGGCCAAAAAGATAACTTATTTTCACTGGTAAAATCTTTAACGAAATCAGAGAAACGCCAGTTTAAACTCTACGTGGGACGATTAGGGGTAAATACGGATTCTAAGTTTTTAAATTTATTCAATCTTTTGGACAAAGCTAAAGTCTATAACGAGGTTGCTATTTTAAAAAGTGGAATTGTAAAAAAACAACAACTCGCTAACGTCAAAGCACATTTATACAAGCAAATCTTAATAAGCCTCAAACTCAATCCCTCCCATCAAAATGTACGCTCACAAATTAGAGAACAACTAGATTTTGCATCCATTTTATATCACAAAGGTTTATATAAACAAAGTCTGAAAATTCTCGATAAGGCCAAAGAACTGGCCATTGTGAATGAAGAAAAAAACATGGCTTTTGAAATTGTAGAGCTCGAAAAAATTATTGAATCACAATATATTACTCGAAGCATAAGCACAAGAGCAGACGAATTGGCCATACAAGCTAGAGATTTAAGTGCTCAAAATGTTATAGCCAGCAAACTATCTAATTTATCGCTTCAATTGTACAGCATCATTCTTAAAACGGGTTATGTAAAAAATGAAGATGAGGCTAGGCAAGTCACCAAATATTTTAATGACCGGCTTCCAGATATTAAAGGTA
Organism: Winogradskyella sp.; assembly: GCF_028282165.1. GTDB lineage: Bacteria > Bacteroidota > Bacteroidia > Flavobacteriales > Flavobacteriaceae > Winogradskyella. Next base: position 164,113 of record NZ_JANQIM010000003.1, read on the forward strand.
AAAGACTAGGATTCAGAGAAAAACTGTGGTATTGCAAAGCACATCTATGGTATTACTTGCTATTGCAAGATTTTTTGAACAGTTACCGTTATGCTTCAAAATGGGTAGACTTGTTTTATCAGTACCCTAAGATGATTAATGTTAATCCCGTATTTTTTCTCAAAGGAAATAACTACTTACTAGAGTCCATATTTTTCCTGAGAAACAAGGAGAAATTTGTCGAAAAACTAGAAGATTTCAAAACAACTGTTAGTCATCCAAAATTTATTAAAGACGAAAATGTGGCGACGTTGGTTTTTCTCTACACCAATTTCCACAGCATTAACCAACACTTTATTGATGGTAGTTTTGAAGAAGGTCTTGCTCTAATTCCAAAAATTGAAGAAGAGCTGTTAGACTTTGAAGACCGCATAGACCCACATCATAAAGCCATCTTTTACTACAAATTTGCCAGTTTAGAATTCGGGTCTGGTAATAACAAAGCTTGCATAAAATATTTAGATAAAATCATTTCGAATAAATCCTTATCCATGCGCGAAGATTTACTCTGCTTCTCAAGAGTCTTAAATCTCGTAGCTCATTATGAAGCTGGATTAGATTACCACCTCGAAGCACTTTTACGCAGTACCTACAAGTTTTTAATTAAGATGAATGACTTGCATGAGGTACAAAAAGAAATGATAAAATTTATACGCGGTTTACAAGATATCTACCCTCATGATCTAAAAAATGCATTTCGAGAATTAGTGGAGCGACTCAAGACTTACGAAGACCATCCTTATGAGCGCAGGTCTTTCCTTTACCTCGATATTATTTCGTGGTTAGAGAGTAAAATTGAAAATAAATCAGTGGCAAATATCATCAGGAATAAATACCTAAATCGCAATAAAAACTAACCAAACTTTGACCTCATGTTCATGATTTTGTGTTTTTTATAACATTAGTTTTTCATTTTCATAAAAAAAGTATAAAACTGAAAATAAATTTGGATTTTAATTTTTTGTAATGCAATATTTGTAAAGACAAAGTTCAAAACACTTACTGAAATGTTATCAAGAAAGGTGGAGGGAATAGACCCGACGAAGCCTTAGCAACCCTCAGATTTACTGAGAAGGTGCTAAATTCTACTTGAATGCGCAGGTCATTTTTTGCAAGTTCGGATAGATAACCAAAGACTAATTACCCATCTGTAATTAGCACATTCTTATAACATTTTTCTATTAGGTACGCTTCTAAGAGGAGGCATATTTGTCCCGATAGTTATCGGGATTGGTTTAATTTATTTTAACTCAAAAAACTAGAAAAATGAGTACACAAAAATTTGCAACGAAAGCGTTGCACGCAGGACACGATGTTCAAAACAATCGCGGAACAAGAGCAGTTCCTATTTATCAATCAACGGCTTATGTATTTAATGATTCCGATCATGCTGCTAATCTTTTTGCATTGGCAGAGACTGGTAATATTTATACCAGAATCAACAACCCAACGAATGATATCTTAGAGCAGCGACTAGCGGCTTTAGAGGGTGGAATTGCCGCAGTAGTTACAGCATCTGGCACCTCAGCAATCGCGACATCATTACTCACCTTATTAAAAGCTGGCGACCATATTGTAGCCTCTAATAGTTTGTATGGAGGCACGTACAACTTGCTGAGTGTAACCTTGCCTAGACATGGTATCACGACTACTTTTGTAGACCCTTCAAATCCTGAGAATTTCAATAAGGCTGCTCAAGAAAACACCCGAGCTTTCTTTATCGAATCTCTAGGAAACCCGAAATTAGATGTTCTGGATATTGAAGCTATTTCAAAAGAGGCCAAAACCTACAAAGTCCCTTTGATCGTAGACAACACTGTGGCTACACCTTATTTACTAAATCCCATTGAGTATGGCGCCAATATTGTTATTCATTCTTTAACCAAGTATATCAATGGTAATGGAACAGCATTAGGTGGTGTTATTATTGATGCTGGTACTTTTGATTGGACCAATGGAAAATTCCCAGAATTTACCGAACCATCACCAGGTTACCATGGTTTGGTTTATAGTGAAGCATTGGAAGCTGCAGCATTTATTGCTAAAGTTAGAATTGAAGGTCTAAGGGATTATGGTGGCGCTTTAAGTCCTTTTAATGCCTTTCAGATTATTCAAGGTTTAGAAACTTTAGAATTACGCATTAAAAAGCATAGCGAAAATGCGCTTGAATTAGCTAAATGGTTGCAAGAACAACCAGAAGTGAATTGGGTAAATTATCCTGGTCTTGAAACAAGTGCTTATAAACACCTAGCTGATAAGTATTTGCCAAATGGTCAAAGCGGTATTGTAACCTTTGGTATTGATGGCGGCTATGTAGCTGCAAAAACTATTGCAGATACCACTAAGCTATTCTCATTATTGGCCAATATTGGAGACACAAAGTCGCTAATCATTCATCCAGCAAGTACGACGCATCAACAACTAAATGACAAGGAACAAGAAAGCACTGGCGTAACAAAAGACCTTATTCGTCTTTCTGTTGGCATTGAAAATATTGATGACCTAAAAGCTGATCTAAAAGAAGCCTTTACTGTTGTAAAACAACAAAAAGAACTCCAGAATTAGCCTTTATTAGTGTTGTTTAGTTAGCGCAGATGCCTTTTTATTAAGGCATCTGTTAACCCCTTCACAATAAAAAAATAAAAAATGAGTGCACTAAAACATATCACTATTTCAAACTATAAAACCAATAGCGGTAAGACAACAGATATTTCATTGTCTTATCAAGTATTTGGTTTATCGCTTGGAGAGGCACCGATTGTACTGGTCATTCATGCGCTTACCGGAAACTCTAATGTCATTGGAGAGAACGGTTGGTGGAATGACTTAATTGGTGAAAACAAATGTATAGACACCAAGGCATATACCATTTTAGCATTTAATATTCCTGGTAATGGCTATGACAATAACCCTGAAAATCTAATCGAAAATTATAGAGATTTTACTGCCAGAGATATTGCTAATTTGTTTGCACTAGGTTTAGAGGAACTAGAGATTGAAAACCTATTTGCGGCTATCGGCGGCTCTGTTGGTGGTGGTATTGCATGGGAATTGGCAGCTTTAAACCCCAACTTGATTCAACATTTGATTCCTATCGCAACGGATTGGAAATCTACGGATTGGCTCATTGCCAATTGTCATATTCAAGATGCCATATTAAATCACTCAAGTACACCTTTAGCTGATGCCAGAATGCATGCAATGACTTTATATCGCACACCAGAATCACTGACACAAAAGTTTCATAGAACAAAAAAAGAAGAGACACTGTTTAATATAGAATCTTGGTTGAATCATCATGGTCACACCTTAACCAATCGCTTTAGTTTGCCGGCATACAAAATGATGAATCAAATATTAAGGACCATTGACATTTGTGAAGATCGAGGCGGATTTTTAGAGGTTGCTTCACAGATAAAATCGTGTATCCACTTGGTGACCATTAATTCTGATTTGTTCTTTAAGCCTGAAGAAAACTGGAATGCTTATGTGGAATTAAAAAGCGTAAAAGAAAATGTTACTATTAATGAGATAAAGTCGATTCATGGGCATGATGCTTTTTTAATAGAATTTGATCAATTAGCAAGGTTCTTGAAACCCATATTCAAAGTCAAAGCCAATGCTTTTAAAACCATTTCCAAATGTGTGGCTTAGACTAATATGCTATTAATCGTTAAAACCGATTCGCTTGAATCGGTTTTTTTGTTAAAGCTAATGCCATAGATAAGATTTCGAATGATTAATCTTCCTGAACGGTGTAATTAAGTGTAAAAGCTTCAGAAATCCTGAAATACCCTAAAGGGTAAGCATCTGGATTCGCTTGATTAATAACGTTACCTCTGGCCGTTGTTGGAGGACTGCTGAAAAAACCACCACTATCTGTCTGTTCTAGCAATAATTCCATATAGGTAAAAAACTGTTCATCCACCCCATCATTTATTACCGTTACAACATCTCCTGGTTGTAGATTGACCTCATCATCTTCGGTATAGAGAAAAGAAAATTCAAATTCATTACCATCAAAAAACTGGTCATCTAAAGGCTGATAAAGGTTGAAACCAAAGTCAAATAGGTAATAGTTTTCAATTCCTGCGGTATCAGAAATCGTTACGATGAGTTCTAAGTCTTCCTCACCGAAAATTTCAAGGTCGCCTTGCTGTATTTCGAGTATTGGTGCAGAGCGAATGGGTTGAGCGGATGCCGAATATACCTCTCCATCTGCTTCGACATGTAAATCAAACATTGCATCAAAGTCATTGAGAAATAAAAGATCCGTACTTTCATAAATGCCTGTACCTGGTGTCGCTTCAACAAATGGGTAAATCGTACCGCTTTCGCGTTCTGTTATAGTCACTGTGGCGTTACTTACGGCTGGTATATTATCGTCAAAGAAATTGACCGTTTCCGTTAACACAACACGTCCTGTAGCTCTGATAGGTTCTTCTTGGGTAAACACTCTAAAATGTGCATCAATGTTTATTCTGGTCTCGCCAGTTGGGGTCTCAAGTTCTATTACGTCTTCACAGGCTATGATGAAAAAGCCCATTAATATAATATATAAAAGTTTTTTCATTGTTCTAAAATTTAAAATTGTAACTGATAGCGGGCACAATACCAAAAATCGATGTTCTTATGGCTTCATTTTGTCCTGTTGCTCTATTTTCTTCAAACGAAAAGGATGCCGCATTCATACGATTGTAAATGTTGTAGAATCCAAAGACCCACTCAGACTGCCAACGCCTATCCTTATTTTTACGAGGCGTATAGGTTGCCGAAAGGTCTAAGCGATGATAGTCAGTTAATCGGCTCTCATTTCTATTCCCATATATAGGAACTGTAAGTCCCAATTGCTGTACTTGACCAATAGGTAAATTGGTAGGTATCCCTGTTTGATATATAAAGTTACCATTAAAGGTCCAACGGTCATTCAATTCATATGTTCCATTTACGGCGATATCGTGCGGCCTATCCCAAAGCGAGTTATACCATTCGCCATTGTTAATACCTGGCTCATTAGCATTTCTGCCAGGTGTGCGCTGTTCGGACTTTGACAGCGTATAGGATAACCAACCGGTAAACTTCCCTCTATTCTTTCTGAACAATACCTCTAGACCGTAAGCTCTGGCCTCACCGTTAAGAATTACTTGCTCAATTTCTTCATTAGCAATTAAATCGGCACCGTCAATGTAGTCAATTCGGTTTTGGATGTCTTTGTAAAACACTTCGGTTTCTAAGGTGTAGTCACCATCTTTAAAGTCTTTAAAAAACCCAATAGCATACTGGTCTAGCAGCTGTGGTTCTATATAAGGGCCACTGGGTGTCCATACATCTAATGGTGTGGGCGAATTAGTATTAGACAACAAATGCAAGTATTGTGTCATGCGGTTGTAACTTGCTTTAACCGATGTATTATCATTGAGCAGATAGGATAGAGAAACCCGCGGCTCAAAATTATTAAAGTCCGCTAGGCTTTCACTGCGGTCAAAGCTATCCACTCTAATAGGCTCTGCGCCTTCATATATCTGAAATTCTTCATTGAATAATACAGGATTGTTATTATCATACACCCTAAATTCATCTTGGCCCAAACGTGTAAAATGGCTCCATCGTAGACCGTAACGGACGGTCAATTTATCAGTCAGTCTATGCTCTGCATCGATGTAAGCCGCAAACTCATTGGCGTATTGATTGGTAAATTCTTCTGGGTTAATACCTGAGTCTTCACTATCGGGTCTTATCTCTCCTGGCTTAAAGTGGTAGTAAATATTATTAATACCATAGTCCAGTTTAAAATTATTTGAGAGGTAATGCTTGAAATCGTATTTTAGGTTGAAGTTGATGATATGAGATTCCCATTCAAAACTTCTCACTGCTAAGTTTAAACCATAATAATAGTCGGAATAAATTAAGGATAAATTTGAAAATAGTTTATCTGAAAACAAATGATTCCAACGTAGGTTTGCTACGGTATTTCCATACTCGTTGACAAAACTATCACCAAGTTGAAAGTTATCACGACCAAAATACCCTGAAAGGTATAAACTGTTATTTTCGTTTAACCGATAACTTAATTTAGTATTTAAGTCATAAAACGAAGCGGTGTTTTCTTCGCCTGCAGCTTGTAAAAACAGGTGCGCATAGGATGATCTACCTGCTACGAGAAATGAACCTCTGTCTTTTTTAATCGGCCCCTCTAGCAAGAGTTTACTTGAAATAAGTCCAATACCACCATTCATTTTGAACTCTTTATTGTTCCCCTCCCTTTGGTAGATATCTAAGACAGATGATAAACGACCTCCATAGCGTGCAGGAATGCCACCTTTATACAATTTCAAATCCTTGATTGCATCTGTATTAAATACCGAAAAGAATCCGAATAAATGGGACGTGTTGAAGATGATAGCTTCGTCTAAAAGAATCAAATTCTGGTCTGCACCACCACCACGCACATTAAATCCTGATGCACCTTCCCCAGCATTACTTACACCAGGCAGTAATAGGATAGAACGAATAACATCGGGTTCCCCCAGAACAGCAGGAATATTCTTTATGGTTTTGGAAGAAAGCTTTGCGACACTCATTTCAGGCTTTCGAATGCTAGTTTTTTCAATGTTTTGCTCAATGATTACGGCATCTAGTTGACTGGACTCCTCAACCATTTTAAAATTCAGTTTGGTGTCCTTATCTATGGTTATCTCCTGTTCAATTGTTTGATACCCTAAGAAACTAATTAGTAATTTGTGGGTTCCAGCGGGTAGCGTAATACTATAAAATCCGTATTCGTTAGTTACAGCACCGATTGAAAGGTCAGGCAACAGAATGTTAGCTCCTAAAACTGTTTCACCCGTCAGTTCATCTATTACATTTCCACTAAGTGTGTATGTTTCTTGAGCGAGGCTCCATGAGAAATTTAGCACTGCAAATACCATAAGATTGATACTCAGTTTATTTTTTCTTTCAATTTTCAAAATCATAGACTTTTTTTTAAATTAAGATAATATTATGTGCTATGTCCTAAAAAACCAATCTACCAATGTAGCATTTATATCTACCAAGACAGTTATGCTATAGCATGAGGTTTTTTTGGTTTTATTTTCACAATCTGTCCTTGACATCAATTGTTCAAGAAATTCGCAAAAAGATCTTTAAAGGCAATCCCAATTCGCAAATTGCTAACGCTTTGATTATAATCAATTAAATCCTCGGAGTACCCCCCAAAGTATTGGATATATAAAAACTGATTGCTGTTTTTTGAGATTTTAAAACTTATGCCAGCTTTTACAAAACCTGTGAGTTGGTCATCATAGGCAGGCTGAATATCAATATCCAAAAACAAACTCCTAAACGGGTTATACGTAGCTCCAATAGCAACATAGCCACGATAGGAAATAATATCACTATTGTCTGCCAAACTTCCAACGGGAATCCAACCCTTAGCCCTAAATTGCCATTTTCTGCCAAAGGGCTTAAAGTATTGCAGCGAGAAGTAATTCCAGCTTCTTGAGTTTTCTTCATCTCTACCATTGGATTCGTGTTCAAATGAAAGCCAAAGCCCAGCTTTAATTCCTTCATCATCTACGAATAACTTCGCCAAACCTAAGGCTGGATTGTAATTGGTTTCGCGAAACGGGAAAGACTCCAGATAAATATCCCAAAATGATTTTTGTCTGTAGGTAATAAACGGAAACATATCCCAGGGTAAATCTAAATTAGTTAGGCGTTGTTTAAAACCTATTTCAAATTTGGCATCGCTTGTTTCTGAAGAAATATCTTCATTTAATGAAGTTCCAGTAACAAAATAATTATCACCATACATTGTAAAAGCAGGCAAGCTTTTAATAAGTGCTTTGTAATTTGTACTATCTAGTTGAGTAATCCTATCCTGTGCCAAAGCAATGTTGGAAGCCAACAAGTATGCCAATAATGTGATGATGAAATACCTGATCATTTTAATTTGTGCAGCAATGATCATTTTTAAAATGTATAACCTATTCCAAATTGAATACTACTCAAACTATTACTGTCCAAACTAATGTTTCGGTATCCTAGAAATATGGGGATTCTCTTTTTAATGAAATAAGTTGCTCTAGGTGAAATATAAAATCCACCGTCATTACTATCATTAATCCCAATAGCATAACCAATATCAGTACCACCAAAAAAGTTCTTGAATGGTGACACACGAAAACTTACCGCTATAGGCATAAACTGCAAATCATCTGTTTCTACCTGAATACCACTTAGCATGGCCGATTCATCGAAAAAATAATTTGCAAATCCAGTAGATGCTCCAGCATAAAAACGCTTAGAGAAGCCATAGAGATAAAACAGGTCAACACCAATGTTACCAGAATAGCTATCTTCAAAATCTCCAATTACAATACCACCATTAAGTCCTATTCCAAAATTATGACTTCCTTTTTCAAGTGTAATTGTCTGGGCTATTGAGCCCAATGCAGTTATTAAAAAAACAATAGATATAAGTGATTTTAACACTGGTGTCATGGTATATTAATTAAAAGTTGTTTCATTTTCAAATAGTTAAGCAATTATATTCTTATATCCGTTTTCTATAGCTCCAAATAGCAAGTGTGTTAAAAACTACTGCGAGAATAATGGTATAGATAAACTCCCATCGGATGTCCCAAAAGCCGCTACCTTTCATTAAAACTTTTCTAGATACTGAAATGAAGTGTGCCAACGGATTGGGAATCGTTAACTTCTGGGCCCATTTGGGCATACTATCTATTGGTGTAAACAATCCACACATTAAAACAAAAATGATAACGAAAAAGAACGCTACAAAAATGGCTTGCTGTTGCGTATCGGCAAAGTTTGAAATAAGCAATCCCAACCCCAAAACTGCTATAAGATTGAAAATGGCATAGAAAAAAATCAACCCAATATTACCACGAATGGGAATATCAAAAATCAATTTACTGGCAATTAAACCAACGGTAAGTAAAACCATACCAATGCACAAAAAGGGTACCAGCTTACCTACAATAAATTGCCATTTCTTTATGGGTGTTACATTAATCTGCTCAATAGTGCCTATTTCACGTTCACGTACAACATTCATTGCCGAAAGCACTATGGTTAAAAGAGCGGTTAACTCGGCCAAGATTCCTGGTGCCATAAAATGAGGATAATTGATCTCGGGATTATACCAATTACGAGATGATATAGTAAGCTGACTTCCGCTTGTAAGTGGCGCCACTTCTTCAATTAGCTCCAAATTAAATGAGCTAATAATGTTTTTTAAATAACCAGAGCCAACAGTAGATTGCTGTCCATTGATAGCATTGACCAACATTTGTAACTTAGGTTGCTCGCCACGTCTATAGTCCTTTTCAAAATCGCTAGGAATCTCAAGAACAATATCGGCTTTATTGGCTTGTAAATGATCAAAGGCATCCTTAGAATTAAAGGTAGTTTTTACAATGCTGATGCGATCGTTGGCATTAATTTTTCTAATGAGCAGTCGCGAACTTTCACTATAGTCTTTTTCAACAATAACCAAATTAACATTCTTTACTTCGTTTGATGCTGCATTCGATAAGATAATAAGTTGAATAATGGGCAACAAGGTCATCATTGGCAACAAAGCCCTGTTTCTAATTATCTGAATGAATTCCTTTTGAATAATAAAGCCTAAGATTTTCATTCTAATCGGATTTTAAAGTTCTTCCAGGTAAAAAACAACAACAGAAAAGTTGTTAATGTGAGAATACCAATTTCATAAATTACAAACTTGAGTCCTACACCACGTAGCATAACCCCTTTTAAAATTTCGATAAAATAAGTAGCAGGAATAATCTGACCTATGACTTGTAAAACTTTAGGCATACTGGCTAATGGAAATATAAAACCAGACAATATCATTGAAGGCATCATTAACCCCATCAAAGAACGCATCATGGCATCTTGTTGGGTTTTTGAAACCGTTGAAATCAGCGTCCCCAAGGCCAAGGCAGTAATAACGTATAATAAGCAGGCAAACAATAGTAAAATAGTACTTCCGAGAATCGGAACTTTAAAAACAAAATAGCCGAGAACAAGCACCAATACAGCATCGATAAATGATAACAAGGCGTATGGCGTTACTTTACCTAATATAATCAGTAAAGGCGGTAATGGTGACACCAACAAGATTTCCATAGTGCCCAATTCCTTTTCTCGTGCAATAGTAAGTGACGTGAGCATAGCTGAAATAATTAATAAAATCAACGCAATAGTACCAGGAATAAAATTGTACGCACTTACCAATTGAGGGTTGTAAAGCATGCGGTCTTCAACATTAATGATGAATGGATTCTCTGGTTGCTGTAATTTATTCCGTTGAAACGTCGTAATCATATTAGTGGCATACTGCACTAAGGTATTCGCATTATTTGGGTCCGAACCATCTGTAATTAGCTGGATGGTTATTGGATTATTGTCGTAAAAATCGGAAGTAAAATTATTGGGAATAACAACTACTAATTTTGAAGTCCCTTCTTTAAAGCCTGCATCCATTTCAGCTTCTGAAGAAATAAACTTATTTACTGTAAAATGTCCTGAGCTCTGCAAATGATTAATGAGTTCTGTACTGGCATCATCTTTTGCATAATCTAGAATGTCAATGGAAGCATCCTTAAATTCTGTGGTAACTGTATATCCAAATAAAAGCACAAGGGCTACTGGAATTCCAAAAAGAATTAAAAGGGTACGTTTATCGCGTAAAATGTGATAAAATTCTTTTTTAACAAATGCCCAGAATATCTTTATCATTACTTATTACCAATAATGAATTTAATGTCTAATTCTTCTTCAGGACTATCCACCTCAAAACTGCATTTCTTAAAATTTGGTTTCCCCATTTTAGTCATGTTACTAGCACCTACAGGTTCTTTAGGCATACCGATAAAATTGCTTTTCATCTCACCATCAGCGTCTTTATCTTGATGTACCGAAACCGCGTAATTACCATATGGCACATCCTTAAACGTATAACTGGCTGAATTTCCAAATTCCTCAACAATACCTAGTTTAAAAGCTTTTTGGCGTTCCTTTGGAAAACCATCGTCTTTATTGAAAAGCATAAAAACCATATGACCTTCTCCAGAATTTTTAATGTCGTTTACCTGAACCGTAATGCTTGCGGTCTCTTGTGCAAATGCTATGGCTGCAATGAAGCATAGCGAGGTTGTTAATACAAAATTTCGTGTTTTCATCTTGCGAGTTTTAAAAATACCTCATCCATTGAGGTGGCGTTAAACTGTTGTTTTAAATTATTTGGTGTATCTAAAGCTTCTATTTTACCAGCAACCATAATTGAGACACGGTCGCAGTATTCTGCTTCGTCCATGTAGTGGGTTGTAACAAAAACAGTGCGCCCTTTTTCGGAAGCCTGATAGATAGTTTCCCAAAATTCGCGTCTTACCTTAGGATCTACACCACCAGTAGGTTCATCAAGAAAAACAATGTCTGGATCGTGAACCATAGAAATGGCAAAGGCCAAACGTTGCTTCCAACCAAGCGGTAGAGACACTACTGTTTTATTAGCTACAGATTTAAGGTCTAGTTCTTCGAGTATTTCTTTAGTTTTGGTTTTTATTTCATTTCTTGAAAGTCCATAAATACCACCATAAAATCGAATGTTTTCTTTAGGTGTTAAATCATCATAAAGACTGAATTTTTGCGACATGTAACCAATGTTCTTTTTGACGTGTTCTGCTTGTTTTTCAATATCAAAACCAGCCACCTTACCCGAACCTTTTGTCGGTTTACTTAAACCTATCAACATCTTTATTGCTGTTGTTTTGCCAGCACCATTAGCACCTAAAAAGCCAAAGATTTCGCCTTTATCTACCTTAAATGTAATTTCATTTACTGCCGTAAAATCACCAAAACGTTTGGTGAGGCCATTAACTTGTATAATAGTTTCAGAATGCATTTGTTAGATTGTTTTTTTATTTGAAAGTTCTAAAAACACATCTTCAATGGTTGCCTCTACAGGCGACACATCATCTACAGGAATACCTGTTCGCTCTACATAATGCTTTATTTCTGAGGGCTTAACAGGAAAGCTAGTTGTTAGATGGATACTAGAACCGAAAGGAAGCGCACTTGCTGTGAATTGCGCATTTCTCAAAAACTTAAGAACCTTGTAAGTCTCTGAAGTGGTGACTGCAAATAAAGGCTTATCAAAGTCCCTTATCATATGCTGAGGTTTATCTATCTTAAGGATATTTCCATCCTGAATCAAAGCGATACGATCACATAGGCTGGCTTCGTCCATATAAGGTGTACTCACCAAAATGGCAATCCCTTTTTCCTTCAGGCTTTTGAGCATATCCCAAAATTCTACCCGACTCACAGCATCCACACCTGTTGTGGGTTCGTCTAAAAACAATACTTCTGGTTTATGAATAAGCGCGCAACAAAGGGCTAGTTTTTGTTTCATCCCACCGGAAAGTTTTCCTGCTGGGCGTGTTTTAAATGGCTCAAGCTGTACATAGATATCTTTAACCAAATGATAATTCTCTTCTATAGTAGTTCTGAAAATAGTAGCAAAAAAAGATAGATTTTCTTCAACACTCAGGTCTTGATACAATGAAAAACGTCCTGGCATATACCCAACTTTTTGGCGAATGGATTTATAGTCGTCAACCACATGATGACCTGCAACGTAAGCTTCCCCCTTGTCGGCAATAAGTAAGGTGGTCAATATTCTGAATAGGGTTGATTTTCCTGCACCATCAGGGCCAATCAATCCAAACAATTCGCCGTCTTCAATACTAAAAGACAGATTGTTAAGGGCAAGAATTTCACCATAGCTTTTAGAAACATTATGTACACTTATCGCAGACATTAATTGGTATTTGAACTAAATTTAACTTCACCAGGCATTCCTATTTTTAAAGCACCATCGTTCTTCACTTCCACATCAATAGCATAAACCAGATTGACACGTTCTTCTTTGGTCTGAATGGTTTTTGGAGTAAACTCAGACTCACTAGCAATCCACGAAATCTTTCCGTCCAATTCTTTGTAATTGTCTTCGCCTTCATCGATTAGCACGGTAACTGTATCATTGAGTTTTACATCCTGAAGCAATAATGCACTTGTGTAAGCTCGAAGTGTAAGTGTATCGAGATTGGCAACCTTATATAATGGTGTACCCTGTGACACTAATTCTGATGGTTCAACAAAAGTGGTGATAACAGTACCATTAATAGGATTTGAAACGGTATGGTCTGCAATGATATTTTCAATAGCAGCAATTTGAGCTTCCAAGGGTTTGCGTTCCGAAAGGATACTACGGTTGGAGATATTTATAGAACGTTGGGTAGAGGCAATCTGTTGATTGACCACATCGATTTCGCCATTAAAATCATCCAACTGTTTTTGAGTCGCTGCTTTTTTATCGAGTAGGTTTTTGGTTCTATTGCGTTCTCTGGTAAGATTGGATTTTCGTTTTAAGAGTATAGCAATTTCGGGTGCTGCTTCCTGAAGTTTTAAGTCCAGTGCTTCCAAACGCGCAATAAGCTGAAGCTTTTCCAAGTGCATTTGTGTTGTGTCAATAATTCCGACGATTTTTCCTTTTTTAAGAATATCACCTTCAGATACATTAAATTGTTCAAGCTCGCCACTACCTTTTGCGCTCACTGTTATAGTTGTGGCTTCAAAATTCCCGTAAGCATCGGAACCATTTCCATTACCACAAGAAGAAACCGTTATACTTATTATTATGATTGAGAAGATAAAACGTGGGTTCATTTTATTATAGTTTACCATATAGGGTTAGATATTCAATTTGTAATTGCTGTAATTGTACGCGATGTAATTCTTGTTGCTGTCTTGCGGAAAGCTCTGCATTTACTTGGATGAGGTAATCGTTAGAATTGATGATACCTTCTTGTAATTGTACTTCGGTTTGGTTTAAAATATCTTTCTGAAGTGCTACAATTTTTTCATCGTTAAAAAGTTGTCCTTGCAAAGCCTCGATTTTTTCCAGGTATTCTTTTTTTCTTGAAGTAATGTCAAACTCAAAGGTTTCCTTGTCAACTTCAGTTTGAGCTATCTCAATCTTTAGTTTTTCGCGTTCTTGCTTTGCCTTTCCCCAATCGAGAATATCCCAGTTCAATCGAATACCTCCAAGTGCATATGTAGCATTGGAAATATCCGAAAAATTAAGTGGATTTGGATAACCAACACCGCCCTGAGCAAACAAGGACACTTTTGGTTTGCGCGATGCTTCAATTGTGCTCTCCTGTGCTTGTAATAATTCCTTTTGAAAATCGTAAAACTGCTGTTCTGGGCGTGTTATTTGTTGAGTCTCCTCTACCAGTATTTCCTGTGGCAAAGTCAGCGTTGTGGTATGCGCATACCGTGTACCTAAAAGCATATTAATAACACCGAAATAAGCTTTTATATCACCTTGTAGTCGTACATCTTCAGATTGTAATTCTAATTTCCGCACCTTTAATTTGGACAGCTCACTTTCCAAAACGGTTCCGTTATCGAAACCAGCTTGCAAGCTTTCGATATTGGTATCGATATCATTTATGGATGTTTCGAGTAAAACTTGCTGCTGTCGCGACAATTTTATTATAAAAAAGAGGTTATTGATGCGATCCTTTAAGTTGCGTAGTGTTACTTTCAAACCTTGTTGATTCACTTTTAACACTGCTTCTTCAATTTGCTTTTTAGCTTTGGTAAAACCGCCATCGTAAAGATTATAATTAGCATCGATGTAAGCGCGATAACTTTCTAAAGGTGCATCCACGCTCACTGGACTTCCGGGCTCTCCGATCTGCACATTTTCGGTTTGCAATTGTCCAAAACCATTTAGAGTAAGTGTAGGCAACCTATCTTTATTTATGAGTTCTATGTTGTATTCTGAAAGCGCATTGAGCAGCGCTTCGTCTTTAATTAAGGGATAGTTTTTTTCAACTAAATTATAAGCTTCTTGCAAAGAAAGGCTCGCAGTATTCTGTGATTCTGAATACCACAAGCCAATCATAGTTATAGCTACTAACCAATTCTTTCGCATAATCAACTTTTTGGTTTAACCAAACGGTTGATACAAATGTAAAAATTTTTATTTCACTAAAATGTCTTTCAACATTTTTTTAACAATAGGCTTGCGCTCCAACATCATTTGGGTGTAAATCGTCTCAGGGATCTCGAGCATATTCTTAAAAATTGGCTTCGCCATGAATGGAAAAACAATCAACGACATCACGGTGAGCATAACGTGCTGGGGCGGTAACGGGTTTAAAACACCTTGTTGTTGTTCTTGTACAATCTGCATCATAAAACTTTGAAACGTTCCGTGTTCCATCATTTTTTCTTTGGCTTCATTCATGTATTGTACTCGATTTTGCGATATTTCGTTGAGCAAAAACATTGGAATATGAGGGTTTGCAATAATGGTATCTATATACCCATCTACAAGTCTTTCAAACTTGTGTATTACTGAATCTTCAGAGTCTAGAATGGCCACAAACTTTGGTATTATTATGGAAACCGAGTCTTTCATGATTCTTCCAAAAAGCTGCTCTTTATTTCTAAAATAGTAATGCAGCATAGATTTATTGATCTTAGCTTCATCTGCAATTTCCTGCATGCGTGCACCTGCAAAGCCTTTTTGCAAAAAAATAGTTTTGGCCGCTTCAAGTATGGTGTTTTCTGTTGAAATTGTTTTCACGATAGATAAAAACACAAAGTTAATGAATCTAAAAAAACTGTTCTTTACACTAGTTTTAGAAGCAAAATAAATAATACTTTTTTATTCATAAAAATCAATTGAGACAACTTGGGTTTTTATAATACATTTTAATACAGCAGTACTTTTCTTTTCAAACTTTTACAAAATCAACTATCTTTCATAATAACAATTTTAAATATGAACAAAAAAGAAAACTTCATGCAAGAAGCCGTAAATACTGCTTTAAAAGGTCTTCGAAGTAATAAAGGTGGCCCTTTTGGATGCGTCATTGTTAAAGACGGAAAAATTGTAGGAAGAGGACATAATAGTGTAACGTCGACCAATGACCCAACTGCCCACGCTGAGATCGTGGCGATTAGAGATGCCTGTAAGAATTTAGGATCATTTCAGCTGGAAGGTTGTGAAGTTTACACCTCATGCGAGCCTTGCCCTATGTGCCTTGGTGCTATTTATTGGGCAAGACCAGATAAAGTGTATTATGGTTGCAGCCAAATAGATGCCGCTAATGCTGGATTTGATGATGCTTTCATCTACAAAGAAATTCCATTACCGTATGATCAAAGAAGTATTCCTTTTGAGCAATTCTCTAGAGAAATTGCTTTAGAGCCTTTTGAAGAATGGACAAAAAAAGAAGACAAAACGGAATACTAAAATTAGTTTTGCATAAAAAAATCACGTTTAAAATTCATTATCAGCGAGATAAAATCCTACAGAATAAAAAAAACATTTTTCTGTAATCTTTAAGAATTAACTTCGACAAAAAGCAGTATATTGATATTTCATATTACATTATTATTACATATATGTCTAAAACCTATTACGACCCGGCCGATTTAAGAAAATTTGGTAATATAACAGAATGGAGCGAAGAACTTGGTAACAAGTTCTTTGATTATTATGGAAAAGTATTTGAAGAAGGCGCTTTAACAGCTCGCGAAAAATCGTTGATTGCCTTAGCAGTTGCTCATACAGAACAGTGTCCATATTGTATAGATGCCTATACCAAAGATGGTTTACAACGTGGTGTTACCAAAGAAGAAATGATGGAAGCTATTCATGTCGGAGCCGCTATAAAAAGTGGTGCTACGTTAGTACATGGTGTTCAAATGATGAATAAGGTCAATAAACTTGACGGTTAAATCCCCTAAAAATCAATTTAATGGCGACGAAGTCCTTAAAGAAACGCGAGAGCGAATTAGCAAGTAGCAATAGACAACTCGAAATTCTTTCAAACGGTATTTTTCAAAATGGTGACCTTCCTACTTTTGCTACTAAAATTGCAGAGACCAATCAGTTTCCGCTTAAGGCCAAAAAACTGGAAATACTACAAATCAATGTAGGCTACATGTGCAATCAGGTCTGTGAGCACTGCCACGTTGATGCTGGTCCGGACCGTAAAGAAATAATGACCAAAGAAACCATGCAACAATGTTTAGAGGTCATTAAAAACACTGGTGCCCATACACTCGATTTAACAGGTGGTGCGCCAGAAATGAATCCAAATTTTAAGTGGTTTGTTGAAGAAGCTGCCAAAGTTGGTATCAAGGATTTTATAGTAAGATCTAATCTCACTATAATTCGCGCCAATAAAAAATATTACGATTTACCAGAGTTCTTTAAAAAACACAACATACATGTCGTAAGTTCAATGCCACATTGGACGAGAGGAAAAACGGACAAACAACGAGGTAATGGGGTTTTTGACAAGTCAATTAAAGCGCTACAAGATTTGAATGCTGTTGGTTACGGTATACCAGATAGTGATTTGAGATTAGATTTGGTTTACAATCCATCTGGTGCATTTTTGCCAGGAGACCAAGCTTCAATGGAAAAGGATTTTAAAAAAGCATTAATGGAAGATTTTGGTATTCATTTCCATAATCTATTCGCCATTACCAATTTACCGATAAGTCGATTTCTAGATTATTTAATTGCTTCGGAAAACTATGAAGATTATATGTATCAACTGGTAGAAGCTTACAATCCAGCAGCAGTTGCCAACGTTATGTGTACCAACACACTCTCTGTAAGTTGGGATGGTTATTTATATGATTGTGACTTTAATCAAATGTTAGAACTGCCTGTAAACAGTAAGGTAAAACACATTTCAGAATACAATGAAGCGTTTTTAGAAGGCAGAAATATCGTTATTTCGCAACATTGTTACGGTTGTACTGCTGGAGCTGGTAGCAGTTGTCAAGGAACAGTCACATAAAAGCAAACAGTTACAGTATGCGGTTAGTATTCAAAAATAGAATTAATATGTCATTTCGAACTTACGTGACAAATCTAAGCCTAATTCTATGTATTTTCGGTTCATCTATTTCCTACGCACAGGGCAATTTATCACAGTTATTAAAAAAATATAATACCGAAAGTATCCCATACATTACAGTTCAGGAGTTGGCATTACCTAATGAAGATGCCATTCTCTTAGACGCAAGGGAAAGCAAAGAGTACAATACAAGTCATCTAGAAAATGCCATATACGTGGGCTACGATTTTTTTGACATTAATGTGGTAACAGAGAATATCACTGATAAATCCACCAAGATAGTGGTATACTGTTCTTTGGGCATTCGTTCAGAGGATGTCGCCGAACAATTAAAAAAAGAAGGTTACACTAACGTTTACAATTTATTTGGTGGTATTTTTGAATGGAAAAATAATGACTTTACCGTTTTCGATAATAATAATGAACCAACGGAAGATGTACATACATTTTCTAAAGAATGGAGCCAATGGCTTTTAAAAGGCAATAAAATATATGACTGATGCACTGGTAATTGTATTTGTTAAGAATATAAAATTAGGTACCGTTAAAACAAGGCTTGCCAAAACTATAGGAGATTATGGTGCCTTTGAAGTCTATTCTGAATTGGTGAAAATTACCGAAAAAGCAACCTCGAAATTAAATATCGATAAGCGTATTTATTTCTCTAACGCAGTTGTCGATTCAAAATGGCAAAACAATTATAAAACCATCCAAAAAGGCATAGACTTAGGTGAACGAATGCTAAACGCATTTAAGGATGGTTTTGAAACTGGCTATAAAAAAATCGTCTTAATTGGCTCAGACTTGCCCGATATTACTGAAAATCACATCAAAAAAGGGATAGAAGCCTTAGGAAAAAACGATGTTGTTTTTGGCCCTGCTGAGGATGGCGGTTACTATCTTATTGGTTTAACAAAATTAATTCCTAAGATATTTGAGAACAAACCTTGGAGCCAAGCGCATCTTCTGAAAGAAACGTTACAAGAGTTACAAACTCTTAACCTAACAGTTGGTACTTTAG
The DNA here is from genome assembly GCF_028282165.1 of Winogradskyella sp. Lineage (GTDB taxonomy): Bacteria > Bacteroidota > Bacteroidia > Flavobacteriales > Flavobacteriaceae > Winogradskyella. The sequence goes on from NZ_JANQIM010000003.1 coordinate 183,166, forward strand.
AAACCTTGAATGATATTGACACCTATGAAGATTTAATTGCTTCCAATTTTTATAAAAACAACCTAAAACTACAAGAAAAAATACAACAGCTTAATGATTAAATTTATTGCAGAAAGTACAAAATACCTAAAAAACAAAGGTTTTGATAATCCTGAGGTTGGGATTATACTAGGCACAGGATTAGGGCAGTTAATCAGTGAAATTGAAATTATTGCTGAAGCCAGCTATAATCACATTCCTAATTTTCCTACGGCGACTGTAGAATTTCACAAAGGCAAGTTGATTTATGGAAATCTTGAAGGCAAAAAAGTAGTAGTCATGCAAGGACGTTTTCATGTGTATGAAGGTTACACACTTCAGGATGTGACTTTCCCTGTGAGAATTATGGAAAAATTGGGCATTAAAACACTTTTGGTATCTAATGCGGCTGGCGCAGTAAATTTAAATTTCAAAAAAGGCGAGTTAATGCTTATTGATGATCATATCAACCTACAGGGAAGTTCTCCTTTAGCATTCAAAGGTGTAGAACAATTAGGAGAGCGATTTACTGATATGAGTGCACCTTACGATGCCGAAATAAATTCTAAAATTGAGACTATTGCCAAGGATAACAATATAACACTTCACAAAGGTGTGTATGCTAGTGTAGTAGGACCACAATTAGAAACCAGAGCAGAGTACAGAATGCTAAAAACTATTGGAGCCGATGCAGTTGGTATGAGTACCGTTCCTGAAATCATTGTTGCCAATCATTTAAAATTAAGGGCTGCTGCAGTGTCAGTTTTAACGGATGAATGCGACCCAGATCATTTAGAACCTGTAGATATTGCAGAAATCATTGCTATGGCTGCAAAAGCAGAGCCAAATATGATTACGATATTTAAAAAACTATTAAAAACCCTTTAACGTCATTCTGAACGAAGTGAAGGAATCTATATATGAGATTGCCACATCTCCCGATAGCGATCGGGATTATCGCAATGACAAACAACATAATAAGTCCCGAATCAATTCGAAGAATTGAAAATTGAAATGCAGAATCTAAAAATCAAATCGTCAAAATTTTTGAAGCCTTGGAAAAAATTTAGATTTTATTTTTGATTTTCTTTCGAGTTAACGAAAGAAAAATTCCTCATTTCAATATGACTTTTTGGTTCGTTTTGTGTTAAGACAAAATGAACAAAGAGAATAAAATGAATTAGTATTAAAATAAAAATAGATTCCTGCCTACGTAGGAATGATAAAGTTATGAGTTACTTAGAAGCTACACACAATTTATATAAAGAAGCCGCCTTAACACCAGACATAGGTCTATGTTGTACTACCAATCCGATTTGGGAATTACCAGGATTAAAAATCCCAAAAATTATGCAAGAAATGAATTACGGTTGCGGCTCAACGGTACATGCTCGCGATTTAACCAATAACCCAAAAATGCTTTATGTTGGTGTTGGTGGCGGCATGGAGTTATTGCAATTTGCTTATTTCAATCGTCAAAAAGGTGGTGTCATAGGTGTAGATGTCGTAGAAGAAATGCTACAGGCAACTCGAAAAAACTTCAAAGAGGCAGAAGAATTAAACCCTTGGTTTAAAAGCGACTTTGTGGAGCTTAAAAAAGGGGATGCCATGAATCTTCCTGTTGACGATAATAGCATTGACGTTGCCGCACAAAATTGTCTGTTCAATATTTTTAAAGCTGATGATCTTAAGAAAGCTATTGCCGAAATGTACAGAGTACTTAAACCTCATGGCAGATTAGTAATGAGCGACCCTACTTGCGAGCAACCAATGAATGATGAATTACGGAATGATGACAGATTACGTGCCTTATGTCTCAGCGGAAGCTTACCAATAGCCGAATATGTAAAAATGTTGACTGATGCTGGTTTTGGCACCATTGAAATTAGAGCACGAAAACCCTATCGAATTCTAGACCCAAAGCATTATAACACCGATGAGATCATCTATATTGAGTCAATTGAAGTTGCTGCCATAAAAGATCCTATGCCAGCCGATGGTCCTTGTGTATTCACAGGAAAAGCAGCAATTTACTTTGGCGACGAAGATTATATCGATGACAATGCAGGTCATATTTTATTAAAAAATCAACCTTTGGCGATTTGCGACAAAACTGCTGCTGCATTAGCGGCATTGAATAGAGATGATATTTTTATTAGTGAATCTACATACCATTACGATGGTGGAGGTTGTTGCTAGAAAATAAGCCGTGTTTATTTATATGCCGAGAGAATACAACAAAGGGAGCTAGTTTAGCTCCCTTTGTCTTTATTAAGTTAACCCTTCCTAATATAAATATTTCCAGATATGGTTTCCATATGTAGTGGCTGTGTGCCACCATTTATTTTTTTGGTAACCTTATTGTAAGATCGATGGTATGCTTTTGAATTAACTTCAGGTTTAAAATCTATGTCAGAATAGATTGTCCCAGTTATTGACTTTGCACTTAGGTCAGCTCTGCTAACTATGACGTCTAACGCACCGCTTATTGTTTTTAAGCGTAATTCTCCTTCGTATTTTTTTATGGTAACATCACCCGAAATCAAATCCGTAACTAAATCACCTTGGAAAGAATCCATATAGACGTCACCTGATATACTCTTAATCTTGAGATTGACGCCTTTTGGCACCATAACAACATAATCAATTTCTGTAACAGAATTACAATTCCAGCTATTTTTACCCTTGTCGTTCCGCTTATTCTTAAAATAATCCCCAAAATCGGAATACATTTTTAAACTATCTGAAGATCGTTCTGTTAGAACATTAAAATACGTATTACCTTCACCATCGTCGATATTTACGCTAACTTTCACCGTAACTTCATTAGAATTACCATGCTCTACTTTTATATTTTGAGCAAACTTGAAATTAAGATATATGTCTTGGCTTGAGTTGATGTTTTCAATAAATGTAAGTTCTTTTTGAGCATGCAGTGTCACTACACTTAACATTACAAATACAAGAATTTTTTTCATAACTATTCGATTTTTAATTGATCATTTTTTTCTTAAGTAGATATTACCCGTAGAAGAACGTAATTTGATATTTACACCACCTCCATTTAATTTACTAGATATCTTTCGGCTACTACCAACTACATTCATCCCATCTTTTCTTTGTGGTTGAATATCAAAATCTGTAAAAACAGAACCCGTTGAAGACCTGAGTTCTATATCTGCCTTGGTATCTTCTGGTAATGCAACATCAACCAATCCTGTAGAACTATATATTGAAATAGGTGAAGATTGATTTACAGTCGAAAATTCCACCTCTATTACTCCTGTACTGGTATAGGCCGTTATTGGACCTGTAACATCACTTAGTACAATTTTTCCAACACTGGTCTTTACTTCAATTTCTGAAGAAAATCCCTTGATCTTAGCACTACCCATACTACCACAATCTAGCTTTATATCCATATCTTTTGGCAGCTCTATTTGCATACCTCCACGCTCCATGTAACTTTTAAGATCCTTTATTTTAAGCACGTCGCCTTCTTTTTTAATAGACATACCAAAACCTGTATTATCTATACCCGATGAATACACAGGTTTTAATCCTTTTGAACGCTCATCTTCATCATTCTCATCTTGTTCATCATTGTAATCGTAATAACCATCATCTTCACTATTCGTCGAATCACGTTGATATTTGGTAAATCTTAATTCATTTGCTGTACCTGTTACAATTTTTACTCTTGCACCTGTTTCAATATCGACTTTCTTGATTCCATCTAAATTATATGTGTAATCTTCCTGTGCTGCCATAATTAGAAAGCAGAACATTGCCATAAGGTTAATAATTATTTTTGTTCGTTTCATAATATTGATTTTTTGTTTTTTTGTTTAAATAATTTCAGATATTCCACTATTGGCTTGCGCCTTTACAAAATCTGGTGTTTCGGGATGATCCAATAACTGTTTCATTGGTTCAATTGCGCGCTTTTCCTGAATGTCTACCAAAAATTGAATTATAGCTATTTGCAAATCTGGTTCTTTTACAGTTCCTAAGGCATCGATAAAAGCGGTTTTTACCATTTCAGAATCTGAAAATCTATACAGTGCTTCTGCTGCAGCTATTCGCACATTTATATTAGAATCATATTGCATTCGTTCAATCAAGGCGGTTATAATAGTCGTGTCTGGTTTTTCTAGTTCTTCCGAAAAATTAACTGCCTGTATACGTGTACTTGCCGATCTGTTTTCGAACATAGTCAAAGTCATTCGTTCTTTTAGCTCAACAGTCTGTACTTTTAAATTTGCGATTTCTTGAGAAGCTTCTTGCTTCGCTCCAAAGCTTCCCGCAAAGTATCCTAGAAATAGTAATAAAAAGGAGGCCGCAATCTGAAAAGCTCGCTTCCAAGGAAACTGCGATTCAGAATTTCTAACAGATATAACCTTTGGGCTTTGTAACTGTTTTTCTTCTTCTAGCATTTCATAGAAACCAGTGCGTAAGTTGCCGCTTGGCTGCATTTCTCTTACCTGATCAAAGACTTCGAAAAGTGCTTTCATCTTTTCCAATTCTTCTCTATTGGTTTGATTAGAATCGATATAATCCTGGACTTTTTGACGTTGTTCATCGGTTAATTTCCCGTCAAGATAATCTATAAGCTGTTGTTCAAAATGTTTATTTTCCATACCTATATAGTTTCAAAATAAAGGGTCTTCAATTTCTTTATAACACGATGCATTCTCACTTTTACTGCGCCTTCACTACTTCCTGTTATCTCTGCTATTTGGCTATATTTTAATCCTTGAAATCTGTTTAATACTAAAAATTCGCGTTCTTCCATGGTTAGTTTTTGCATTGTATTATACAAATGAGCTATTTCTTCGGTTCTTTCATATAAGCTTTCATCTTGTTCTTCGACAACCGTTTCGATCCCAACAGTTTTCCATGATCTTTTTGATTTTTGATAATAATCTGAAAACAAATTCCTGGCGATCCTAAAAATCCATGACACAAATTGGCCTCCTTTATATGATGATCTATACCGAATAGCTTTGTAAAAAACCGTTTGGGTTAAATCTTCTGCAACTGCCCTATCTCTTGTCATTTGAACTAAAAAATTAAACAATCTTAGATGATAACGTTCAAAAAGTAGCGACATCTGATTTAGGTCACCTTGTGATACTCTTGTCATTAATTCTTCATCGGTTGGTAGTTGATTCAAAAGATCTTAATTATTGGTTGTTTGGTATGAAGACCTTTAAATTACAAAAAGGTTACATTACGCTAATTTTTTTTTATATAAATGTATCTTTGAGCTAATGGATAAGTATTTAGAAATTATAAAAAACTCCTATTCGGGTTATTGGAATTACTTAAAACAAGAATTATTGTTCGAGAATCATTGGGACAACTACTTTTACGGCTTGTTATTGGTTTCGATAATCGTTTGGATTTTGGAACTCTCATTTCCTTGGCGCAAAAATCAAAAGGTATTTCGAAAAGATTTTTGGCTTGATACCTTTTATATGTTCTTCAATTTTTTCTTGCTAAATCTTATAGTACTTATAGCACTTTCAAATACAACAGCAGAGATATTCGATGATGTCTTAGGCGCTCTAGGTTTCACTATTCATAGTTTCCAGCTTTTTGATGTTGATGCTTTGCCAAAAGCAGTTGGTTTAATCATTTTCTTTTTAGTCTCTGATTTTGTACAATGGAATACACATCGTTTATTACATCGTATTCCTTTCTTATGGAACTTTCACAAAGTCCATCATTCCGTAAAAGAAATGGGCTTTGCTGCTCACTTACGTTACCACTGGATGGAACCTATAGTTTATAAATCAATATTGTATATCCCTTTAGCCATTATTGGCGGTTTTGATGCGCAAGACGTAGCTATAGTACACTTCTTTGCGCTTGCTATAGGTCATTTAAATCATGCCAATTTAGGTTGGGACTATGGTGCTTTAAAATATGTATTTAATAATCCTAAAATGCACATTTGGCATCATGCCAAAAGTTTACCCAATCATGTAAGGTACGGCGTTAATTTTGGACTAACACTTAGTCTTTGGGATTACCTTTTTAAAACCAATTATATACCACACAATGGTAGAGATATAGAACTTGGCTTTGAAGGTGATGAAAATTTCCCAAAAGATTTCTTAGGTCAGGAATTATACCCAATAAAGAAGTAGATTGTCATTCTTGCGCTCGCTGAAGCTTTAGTGAAGGCACTAGGTAGGAATCTACAGTTAGAAAGAACAAGCATGAAATACCATTTAACACTTATAATAGCTATTTTCTTATGTTCATGTAGCGGAGCTAAAAAAGTAATTGAAAATCAACCTAAACAAACAAAGACAGTTACAGAAGTTCCTAAAAACGATAGCCCTGTACTAAAACCAACACCTGTGGAATCATCTAAAACACAGAACACTATTACGGAGCAATCTGAAAACATCGAAGACTCAATTACAAAACATAATACTACTATTGAATCGTTTAATCATATGATATGGCAAGAACTCTTAAAGCAACACGTAAGTAAAAATGGAAATGTTGACTATTCTGCATTCAAAAATGATTCAAAACAATTAAGACAGTACATAGACGCTTTAAACACTAAAACACCTACAGAAAAATGGTCTAAAGAAGACAAGTTGGCCTACTGGATTAATGCCTATAACGCCTTAACTATCGATTTAATATTACGCAATTATCCTTTAAACAGTATAAAAGACATCAAAGACCCTTGGGATCAACGACTTTGGAAGTTTGGTAATAAGTGGTTAAATCTCAATGATATTGAGCATCAAATATTACGCAAAATGGAAGAACCACGTATTCATTTTGCTATTGTTTGTGCGTCAGAATCATGCCCTAAGCTTCTTAACGAAGCATTTACTGCTGGCAAATTGGAAGTACAACTGACCAACGCTACAAAAACATTTCTATCTGACACTACAAAAAATGAAATTTCAGAAAATAACATTAAGCTATCTAAGATTTTTAAATGGTTTGCCAAGGACTTTAAAAACGATGGAAGTTTGATTGATTTTCTAAATCAATATTCCGAAGTAACAATTATAAATAAAGCTAAAAAAAGTTTCAAGGATTATGATTGGAGCTTAAATAATTAATCTTTCCCCAAACCGCCAAATCTACTATGATAAGTATAATAATTCCTGTACTGAACGAGGCCAAACTGATCGGTAGTTTACTAGAACACTTATCGAAAAACTCGACCCAAGATAATATTACGGATATCATTGTCGTGGATGGTGGTAGTACCGATGGCACACAAGATATTGTTTCTGGTTTTGAGAATTCGACTAATTCTGAACTTGATGAGGAATTACACTCCAAGAATGCCCTGAAGGGACATAAGAATATCGACACATTAGTTCTCGATACAAAATTTTCTACCAAAAATTTCACTCGAACTAACCTACAATTGGTTTCCTCACCAAAAGGCCGTGCTAAACAGATGAACCTTGGTGTTAAATATGCCAAAGGGAGTATTCTTTACTTTTTACATGCCGATGCATTTCCTCCGATAGATTTTGATCAGCTCATCATCAAGGAAGTAAAAAAAGGCAATAATGCCGGTTGCTTTAGAATGCAGTTCGATAGCAATCATTGGTGGTTGCGTTTGGCCAGTTGGTTCACCCAATTTTCTTGGCGCGCTTGTAGAGGTGGCGACCAGAGTCAGTTTATCACTAAAGCATTATTTGATGAGATTGGAGGTTACGATGAAGACTACATCATTTACGAAGACAATATCTTAATCAACGAGCTCTACAAACGAAACGAATTTGTGGTTATCAATAAAAAAATAAGAACCTCAGCTAGGCTTTATAAAAAAGTTGGGATTTGGAAATTGCAATATCACTTTTGGACAATTTATGTAAAGCGTTGGTTTGGGGCTACAGCGGATGAAATGCTGGCTTATTACAAGAAGCATATTAACTAACAAAAAAAGACTGTCTTTGTAGACAGCCTTTATTATTGATTTGTTGGTAATTCAGTATGTTTTAATTTTGTTTTATCAATCTTATTTCTATCGTTCCTGTTTCTGTAAAAGAATCTGAAGTTTCTGTATAATTCTCAACAACTCGTAGCTCTGTACCATTAAAAAGAGTTACCTCCCCTATTTCGTCACCATCAAAATTAATGGTTCTGTTCTGTGTATTAACAGTATAGGTACCCGAGCTTTCGATATCTACGATCTCACTATCAGTCTCTGGCGATTGACCAGTAACTGTTATAGTGTAAGTCTCTACAAAACTACCTGACGTGGTGTAAGTTCCATCTGCATTAAATTCATAAACTGTATTGGTAAAAGTATCACCTTCCCACACATCTGTTTCTGTAACAACTGTAGTACCATCTGTTGCAGTAATCGTAGTTTGGGAAGAACCTCTTAGGTAAATAAGCTCATAAGTACCTGTCAAGTTTTCAATAGTTAACTCTATATTAGTTGGCCCATTGTCATCATCACTGCTACATGCAGAGAAAGCTACCAAAACAATAATTAGTAAAAAAGATTTTAATAATTTCATAATAGTTAAGTTTATAATTGTCGGCGAAAATATGAATAAAATATATTAATCAGCCAAAATGAAAGAAAAAAATACAGATAACTATTTATTCCTTCCACTTTCATGTGGATATAAAAGTGTCAATGTATCACTTTGAAATACCTCTTTAGTGTCAATATCAATAGCAGATAATTTACCAGTAAATGCAGCGCCGGTATCCACGTTCCAGACATTAATAGCCTGCATCGGCAGGTATTTATGATAACGAAGGGTTGGTGTATGACCTATATAAATTTCGCTATAATGCTTCAAACGATTTGGATAAAGTTCAGAGTTTCTTTTTATACGTTTGTCCATAATCAATGCCATTTCCCATAGGGTTCTATCGTAATAAAAGGTTTCTTTATGGATTTCTTTTTCTACACCATGCATGGATGTAAATCCTGCGTGAAGAAAAAGCCGTTTGTTATCGTCTATATAATATAGAGGCATAGCCTCAAAAAAGTTGAGATGTAACTTTTTTTGCTCTACACTAAGATTATTATAGCTTTCTAAGGTTTCTTTGCCGCCATGCATATACCATACATTATTGATTCTCCCATCTGCCAGCCAATGTTCACACCAGACATCGTGATTGCCTTTAATAAAAACACATGTATTGGTTTTAGACAATGCTATTAAACGCTCAATAACCTGTGCTGATTCGCTCCATCCATCCACATAATCCCCTAAAAAAATAAGCTTATCGTCTTCAGTGACCTGAGCACGCTCCAATAATTGGCTTAACGCTTTTAGTCCTCCATGGATGTCGCCTATGGCTAGTGTTCGCATTTAATTCAATTTTTGACAAAACTAAGTTATTAATCTAAATATCAAGAAACATATTTTGACTACGTTTAGATGAAAAGTTCGGGATTAGTTCGACCTGCAAAACAAACTGCGAGCATAGCTCAATAAAAATTAAGCATCAGTTACTATTAAATTAATTCTAAAACACTTGAAAAAAGATCCCGAAGCCAGTTCGGGATTAGTTCGACCTGCAAAACAAACTGTGAGCCTAGCTCTTGTTCGTTTTGGGTCTCACTAAAAGTACTGACCAATTCCAAACACAAATCCCTGAGTCGAATTTTCGGTGACACCAACACCGTAGTCAATTCTAAAAATGGCGTTAAATATTCTTTTGTGAATAAATCGAAGTCCAAGACCAGGATACACTCTAAGATTCTGCGAATCCGCAAAATCACCAAAGTCCCCACCAGGATTGCGCCAACTACCAGCATCAATAAAGGCATTACCTTGCAACGCAAACCAACCCTTTTCATAAAGCGTATATCTATATTCGGTATTCAAAACGATTGCTGCCGTACCACGATCAATAAGATTCCCAACGCCTCTAAGATTTAGGTTATTATCAACAGCAAAAGGCGCAAAAGGTGTATCTTCATTAGAGGCTACTCCAAACCGTAAGCGATTGGCCCAATTACCGCGTTTGCCAAAGCGTTTAAAATACTGAAAGTCGTTCCAGCCAATTAAAAAATCGGGCAACATTTCGTCATTTCTAGAATGTACATATTGAAAGTTAAAGATACTTCTAAACCCTTCAACATATTGATAATCATAATTGAGATTATTGTATTCATAAATAAGCTTATAAAGTAACTTATCCACCACTAATTCTTGTGGCACATTAGGATTGGTTGCACCAAACAAATACTCATAGTCCTCGGTAAAAAAACTGACTCCTAATTCTACTCTATTAGTAAAATTAAATTGAAAAAGCCCAAGCAGTTCAATCGATTCATTATTGTAGCGGTAATCGGCTGTAGTATTATCGAAAAACACAGGTTCTTGGGTGGTGAGATTTTGATAGTTAATAGCAAGACCCAACTTTCTGGAAAATAAAAAAGGTGCTCTTAAGTTAATGGCATAGGAATCGAAAATATCCTTTTGATAAAAGCCCCCTAGCGTAATATTTTGTCCAAAAAGGTTGAATTCATGCAGCCCCAATCGGTAGGCAAATTCATCATCGTTGGTGGTATAGACATTAGCTGACGGTATGATGGTAAAGTTCTCTTCAATATTATAAAATACATTATACTCATTAGGTTCTTCTGCTGGAAATACCTGATAATAGGCATGTGCAATTGAAGGCAAACGTTTTAACAATCTAATATCTTCTTCTATAATTGAAGAATCTAGGGCCACACCAGGCTTTATAAACGCTATTTTTTTTACAAAAGACGACTTCAATTTCTTGTTCCCCTGAACTTTTAGATCGGCAACAATATTTTGCTGTCCTTGGCAAACTATTGTCAATAACAGCCAAAAAATGAATAGTAGTAGTCGTCGTATTTGATTAATTAGCATCAGTATCTCGTGTAAAGTTTTTAATTGATTTTGCCTAATTAGATTCAGAATTATTATAAAAATTAAACTTGTACTAGTATTAGGAGATACTGAATCTCACTTCGTTCGTTTAGCATTAGTTCGCTTATCAATATTTTTATGGGCAGAACTCTTAAAATATTGGAACTCACTAAAAGTATTGACCTATTCCAAATACAATTCCACTATCCGCCTTTTTCCCTAAACTCAATCCATAATCAATCCGAAAAACAGCATTGAAAATCCGTTTATGGATAAAGCGCAGGCCCAAGCCAGAGAATAGGCTGGCATTTGTGCCTTGTACCAAATCAGAGAATTCTCCGCCTGGATCTTGCCATGTCCCAGCATCTACAAAAGCGTTGCCTTGTAAAGCAAACCAGCCTTTTTCATATAAGGTTTGTCTGTATTCTGTATTCAACACTATGGAAGCCGTACCTCGATCAACGACATTGCCCACACCTCTTATGTTTAATTGATTGTCTAGAGCAAAAGGCGCGAAGGGTGAACTTGTATTTGTAGCATAACCCAATCTTAACCTATTGGCCCAGTTACCCCCATTCCCGATACGTTTAAAGTATTCGAAATCGTTTCTGCCAACAAAAGAATTCTTCAAAAAGTCGGTATCACCATCTGCTGAAGCCGTAACATTAAAAGTGAATATACTCCTAAAGCCCTCAACATATTGAAACTCGTTGGTAATATTATTGTATTCGTATTCACCAACGATAGACAAACGATTTAAATTGAGCTCTTCTGGAATATCCGACGGCAAATCACCATCTAAAAAATCATAATCCTCTTTAGCAATATTAAGTCCTAGCTCAAACCGATTATTGAAATTATGTTCGTAAAATACCCTAAACTCAAAAGCTCGACTATCGAATTTATAATTAACATCACTTTCATCATCGAGGAATATAGGTTCTTGAAGTACATTATTCTGAAAATTTACGCCTATTCCCCATTTTCGGGTAATTAGATTAGGTGCTTCCCAGAAAAACCCATAGGAATCAAACACATTTCGACTGTAAAAACCACCAATAATCTGGTTTTGCCCAAAAAGATTAAAATCAAAAAGTGAGACCCTGTAGGCTAAATCGTCATTAACATCTTGAGACACATTTAACCCCGGAATAATGGCAAAGTTTTCAACAACTGTATAAGTTATTTTGTAATTACCATCAGCAAGCGCTTCAATCTTAGAGGATGCACTCGCCACCGAAGGCAAAAGTCGAAAGCGTCTTTCGTCTGATGCTACACGTATAGTATCTAGAGTACTACCCTCATTTACAAAAGCCAATCGTTTAAGAAATTTTGTTCGCGTGCGCTTATTACCTTCAATCTCTATTGTTGTAACGGTTTGGGCTTTAATATAGGTACACCCAAGGGTTACAATAAGTATAACCAAGAGTTTTTTCATTCTACTGTAAATTGAGTTACTAATAGCTGATTAACCCAATTATCCTCACTAACATCCATAACCGTAAACTTATAGGTCTGTCCTAGAACTAGATCTGGTGGTGTCCCAACGGTAATGTTTAGTACAACATTGGATGTATTATAATATTGAAATTGATTTTCAAATGTGTAAGTTCCCGAAATTAAATCATCATCTACTGTAGAAACTACTTGAAAAAAGATGGCGTTATCGGTTTCAGAATTTATATCCCAACTAAAAATTGGCATTTGCGATTGTTCTTGATTAACCAAAATATCTTCAGAAAACAAAGTCGGTTGCGTCATTTGCTTTATCCTAATGGGATTGGATAATTTGATGTCGCCATCAATTTCATAAGAAACTATAAACCAACGTTCTGAATCAAAGAAACCAACATATTTCCTGAGAGTTCCATTAAAAAATGGTTCATCATCAATGACCAATAAGTCATAATTTGAAAAATCATTAGGGTCTAGATTACTAGAGTTTGTTTGAAAGAGCTTAAAATTTTCTGAATTGCTCTCAGGAAAAAAATAGACCTCAACATTATTCGGATTTACAACATCATTGCCAGAACAAGCGATGACAGCTCCAACCTCGAAAGATCTACCTTCAATGTAGGATGACAGTGAATTATCTACTTCAGGATTGTTAGCATCATCAGATGAACATGATGCCAATAACAAGGTGATTATGATTAAGGTACGTTTCATGAGATGGTTATTACTAACCTTTGTCGTTACCCATAAATAACCTTACTGAATTTTTTGAATTTTATTTTTATGACTTGTAATAATTCCTGATAATCTCTTCTACAGGCTTATTTTGCGGTGTAAACATTGGGTTATCTTCCCCTCCAACTTTATCATGCTCAATAAACCATTTCCAGATAAACCCTCCTGCAAACCATTTTTCGTTCCAAAAGGTTTCGTAAAGCGCTTTTGTAGTATTGACCTGCGCTTCAAGATTTACTTCACCCATACTACGATCAGACACCCAAGGTTGTTTGCCTGCGTAGTCCACACTTCTGTAACCATACTCAGTAAATAAAATAGGCTTTTGATATTCTTGAGACAATTTGGCGATTACAGGTTTATGGACTTTCCAGCCCTCCAGACAAGTTTCAAATGTTGGTGACTGTTCTTCACTCACCGGAAAGTAAGCATCCACACCTATAAAATCTAGCTGATCCCAAAACGGTGTGCGTCTAAACTCATCCCAATTGGCAGCATAAGTCAACTTGCCCTTGTATTTATCTCTAATTTCTTTTATGAGCTTGGTCCAGTATTCTGGTCGGTATTTTACAAACAATTCGAGCTCTGTCCCTATACAAAGTATTTCTGCTTTTGTTTGTTGTGCTAGCTCGGCATATTCAAGAATAAACTTAGAATAAGTTGATTCTAAAGTTTTCCAGTCAGATTCAGAAGTCATCATAATTTCACCTGTAAACTCACCGCGGTTAACCCAAATCTGAGGTTTAACCATAATCTTAATATCTTGCTTTCGCAATTCTTCAATATACTGTCTGGCGCCTGCTGGAGTTTCCCCAAACCATTGCCAATCCGCATTATACATAACCTTAGGATGTTGTAAACCTCTAATAAAACCAAAGGGCATTACGGCAGCATAGTTCGCATTTATTTTTACAACAGGAGTTACGTGAGATTGATCGGCTTTATTTTTAGAAGCCACAAAACTCACACCATTAATTTTTTCTTCTTGCCCATTGCAAGAAGACAATGTCATAACTACAAGGCATAAAAAAAGGCGCTTAAAACATTTCATTGTTAATGAATTAAGTGCCTAAAATATTGAAAATTGTCTTAACTATAATGAGATCCTGTTCTAAAAACGGGATAATTAAACTAAACCTTTTTGAAAACAAAAATGAGTGTCATTAAAATAAGGCTCTTAAACCTATATTAAATGTTTGTCCCAAACCTGTATCATTCCCTCTTACAAAATTTGTATATAAAAGCTCTACGTTAAGTTCATCAGTCAATTGGTATTTGGCACCACCTCCCAATGCAGTAAAATCTTGTTCGAATCCGTCAGTTTCAAAAGCCAATAATTGTGTGTGTTGAACTAATCCTAAAACTGTAAATTTTGAACTTGGAAAATAACTTAAAAATACTCCAGGTGACAAGCGTAAACTATTATCCCAAAGGCTATCATCTTTTGGAAAACTATATTCAGTATTCAATTCGGTAAAGATTTGCCAATCCCCATCAGCAAAGCTATAGTCGTAAAAAAACCTGTTTTGGATGAAGAATCCATTTTGGTCGAGAAAAACACCATTATTAAGTTGATTACCTTGGTCATCAAGAATGATATCTTCAACCTCATTATCAACCAAAGGAATATGCAAAGCGGTTTGAATCGTAAAATTACCTACGCTTTTTATTGGATTAAACTTAATGGCTGGTGCAAAAGATGTAAATCCTGAACGCGCAGTACCAAATTCGCCATCAAATTGAAATACTTCAAAAGAGTTTCGGTCCGCAACAACATTAGTTCGAAACTCTAACAGCAAACCCAAATTAAAGCTTGAATTTTCTGAAACCCCAGTAAAAATCTCTAATGTAGATGTCAAATATGTTTCTCTTGGTTCTGTTCCGTCCGTAAATGTACTTTCGGTTTGAGTATATAGGTTATTAAACCACTTAATGTCCCACTGACCTTTCTTTAATAGAATTGAAGGCGTATATTCTTGTATAACACTTCGCTGTGTATCTTCATCTTCTTGAGAAAACCCTAAAAAGGATATCATCAAAACTATTAAAAGTATATTTAGTTTTTTCATCTTTTCTGTATTTGGTTGTATTATTTAGTTAGTTTTTATTGCTTGTTCAAATTCCAGTTATACGTAAAGTAACTGAGCTTATAATTATCAGGGATCTTCTCTCTTCTGTATTGATTGATAAAATCTATTTCGCTCATACCATCTATGGTGAAGTCTTCTTTATACCACTTCATAATTTCTGAAGCTTCAACCTTTTTCTTTTTGGTATTTACTTTTAAAAAAGTGCCATTTAATGCTATTTTGGTTTGTTGGTCTAACTGTGCATTTAGCGTATTAGGCATGTATGCTTCACTAATTAATGGAGGACAGCCCAAAGCGCCACAAACCAACACAAAATGGAATCTAGCATCATTAAATTTTGCTCTAAGCAACTTATGTTCTATATCGTTAAGTGTAATGTTTTTACCTGCTAAGCTATAAGTGGTTTTGTCGAAAAAACCTTTATGATCGAGTGGAGACTTTGTTGGATAGTTATCTATAATACCCTTAATAACACTAATGTTATAAGCATTTATCCAAAAGGCTTGGTAGTTCCGATAGCTATCGGGATTAGCATCTGAAGCTTCTACGGAAATCCCATCAGCGATTTTTAAAAGTTCATCTAAAGTGGATTGATCTTTGTGAATCGTTTTATAGTCTACTTTTCCGTTTTTAACATGGGTCTTTAAAAATGTATTGGTTTTAGCAAAGAAGCTATTTAAATCTTGAGCACTAACAGTAAAGGTGATAAGTAATGCCACTAAAAAAGTATGAAGTTTCATTATTTAAAATTTTGATTAACGGCTCTTAGGTCGAACTTAAAATGTTGGACTTACAAGAATATTAAAAGAATTTTAGCGTCTTACTTCTCATAAAAACCTTACAGATAAACGGTTAATTTAAATCCTTTCTAAATTGAATCCATCAATTAAGTTCTTACCTTTAAGTGCGACAGATCAATCACTAACAATCAAATTTTTATGGAACACATTGTCATTATCGGTAATGGTATTTCTGGAGTTACCTTAGCCAGACATATCCGAAAACTTTCCGAAAAAAAAATCACTATTGTTTCAGCGGAAACCGAATATTTTTTCTCACGCACAGCTCTTATGTATGTGTATATGGGACATATGAAGTTTGAGCATACACAACCTTATGAAAATTGGTTTTGGGAGAAGAATCGTATCGATCTTAAAAAAGGCTATGTGGAAAATGTGGATGTAAATTCCAAGATACTTCATTTTTCAAATGGTGAAACTATGCCCTATGATAAGCTGGTTATAGCAACAGGAAGTAAACCTAATAAATTTGGATGGCCGGGACAGGATTTAGATGGTGTAATGGGCATGTACCACAAACAAGATTTAGAAAATCTTGAAAAATATGCGCCAAATAAAGACATATGTAAGCGTGCTGTCATCGTAGGTGGTGGATTAATAGGTATTGAGCTAGCCGAAATGTTAAATAGCAGAAGTATTCCCGTAACCTTTTTAGTGCGAGAGTCTAGCTTTTGGAATGGCGTATTGCCAGAGGGCGAAAGTGCTATGATTAATAGACACATTAGAAATCATCATATTGATTTACGGCTTTCTACGAACCTAAGAGAGATAAAATCTGATGGCAATGGAAAAGTGAAATCGGTAGTTATAGAAGAAACTGGCGAAGAAATTCAATGCGATGTGGTAGGTTTAACAGCAGGTGTATCTCCTAATATTGATTTTTTAAAAGATTCTGAAATAGAGACTGGGCGCGGCGTAAAAGTGAACCGCTATCTCGAAACCAATATCCCAGATGTGTATGCCATAGGAGATTGTGCAGAACAGCGCGAAGCTATTGGTAATCGCAGACCCATTGAAGCCGTTTGGTATACAGGCCGTATGATGGGTGAAACCTTAGCACAAACGATTTGCGGAAATCGCATGCAGTACAAACCTGGGCATTGGTTTAACTCTGCCAAGTTTATGGATATAGAATACCAAACTTATGGTTGGGTATTTGGAAGCAAGGGACAGCCAGACCATGAAGAACACTTCCATTGGAAACACAAAGATGATACAAAATGTATTACCGTTGCATTCGATAAGAACACCAACGAATTTTTAGGCATCAACACTTTTGGTATTAGAATGCGACATGAAACATTTGACAAATGGCTTACTGAAAAACGTGACATGGACTATGTAATGAACCATCTAGCCGAAGCCAACTTTGACCCTGAGTTTTATTCGAGATTTGAAAAAGAGATTTTAGCAGCCTACAACAACCAACTACAAATCGTATAACCATGAGTAATAAATTAAATCATAGCATGTCTTTAGCAAGACCAGACGCTTTAGACATCACCACAAAACAAAAGGTAGCACTAGGTATAGGCATTGTTGGATTATTCATATTGGCCTTAGCACTTTTTAATACCGACTTTGCTAATCAAGGACTGTTCTTAACTTTAGCATTGGGGTTTATTGTTTCTGGTACGGCTATCTATTCTAGAAGTGCTTATCTAAATAAACTAGAAGGCATAAAAAATGATGGGCAGTGGTTTAAATCTATATCCTCAAGAGGGTTTTGGGGCTGGGCTGCAGGTATAATTCTAACTACATTTTATATCATATTGTATTTCTATCCTCAATATTTAGGTCTCGGAAAAGATGGTGCAGAAAACACCGGACTCATAAGTCTTTTTGACCCTTTAAGCCAATTATTAGCAGGTAGAAATGCCAGTCAATGGTTTGTTTACGGTACACTTTATACCATTGCTATTTTGGCATTTGGTTATAAGTTTATTTTGAAATATAGGCATAACCGCTATCAAAAGATAAGAACAGTTTCAGTGATGTTCTTTCAATTAGGTTTTGCTTTTTTGATACCAGAGTTTATGTACGTAATGAATAATGATTTACCATACTATGACTTAAAAAGCATCTGGCCGCTTAACTATTATATTTTTGATGAATGGTCTGTTAAAGGATTTCTATCTAATGGAAATATTGGTCTGGCCCTAATTCTGTTTGGTATTCTTTCCATATTTGTCATTACTCCTATACTTACTTACAAATACGGTAAACGCTGGTACTGTTCTTGGGTTTGCGGCTGTGGTGGTCTTGCAGAAACCGCTGGGGATCCATTTAGACATTTATCCTCTAAAAAACTATCGGCTTGGAAATTAGAACGCTGGTTAATTCACTTAGTGCTTGTCTTTTCTGTAGTGATGACAACTGCTATGGTCTATACTTATTTAGGTTACGACAGCAATGATTTTTGGTTAACAAGAGGTGTATTCATCACGTTGGTCATAGTTTTCCTTACTATGATCTTTGCTGGTGTTATGTATTTTAAACGACAAGAACTAGGAAAAGACGCCAAATATGGCGCCATAGGTTTCTTTGTTGTTATTGCGCTTTTACTCATTATGCATTTTACTGGAACTACTAATGAATTGTTTTATGTGAAAGCCGGTAACTTAAGATCAGTTTATGGTATTTACATCGGCTCAATCTTTTCAGGCGTTATTGGTACAGGATTCTATCCCATTTTAGGAAGTAGAGCTTGGTGTCGCTTCGGTTGTCCCATGGCAGCGATCTTAGGATTCCAGCAACGTTTATTTTCAAAATTTAGAATAACAACCAATGGCGGTCAGTGTATCTCTTGCGGCAACTGTTCTAATAGTTGCGAAATGGGAATCGATGTTAGACACTATGCCCAAAAAGGCGAAAACATTGTACGTTCTAGCTGTGTTGGTTGCGGTATATGTGCGGCTGTTTGTCCTAGAGGTGTATTAAAATTAGAGAATGATAGCATGAAAGGGCGAATTAATCCGACAGAGGTTTTATTAGGTAATGATGTAGACCTCATGGCACTTGTAAATCAGAAATAGAAGCCACAACAGCATTGACCATTTGTACCTTAGAACTAACTGTATCTATACACATCTTAAGTTTACAGTCTATTACTTTTTGAATATTAATCAGAAAGAACAAAAGAGAGAAATAAGGTTAATATTATAAGGTGAAAACTCTGAGTCAATTAAGTCTAATCTGTCATTTTTGTATAGGTTAATCCATCCCAAATGGCTTTTACAACTATACCTTCTTCTATATTAAAGTGAATAACTGAACCAGATCGTGGTATCATCTCCACTCGAATTGAATTGGGATCAGTATAAGGTTCTGCTACTGGCGATTTTAAATTCCCAACCTGTGCAGTTAATTGGTTACCTACAATATATTTAATTTCGAGAGTGCCAAATAATTCGCTGATGTAGGTTCCGGCATATTCTTCATGTGGGAGTTCCAGTTGCCAAATTCCATCCATAACCATAACCGAAACGTTTAAGATCACCATATTTACTGTCTTGAGTAGCATGAGATAAAAGGCTATTTTTAATCATACTGGCATCAAATATTTGTTTTTGGTACAAATGTTTCAGTTAAAAACCAAAAAAACACGCGAACTAACGAGTTTCAATTAAAATACACAATAGGTTAATTAGATTAGAAAATATCCTAACAAGCTATTCGACTTATTTTATAATCAGTTTCTCTGTTTTTTCCTGTTGATAATTGCTCAACTTTACAATGTAAACATTACTGGCCAGGCGAGAAGCATCGATTTGATGTGTGTTTCTACCAGCAGCTAGGGTATCGCTTAAGACAAGACGTCCTTGGATATCGAACACACTTAACGTGCTGTCTTCCAACAGTTGTCCCTCAACGTATATGGTCTGGTCTACAGAAAACAACTGTAAGCTTGTAACTACCTGGTTTTCAACTCCTAATGTTATATTTCCAAAATGAAGAAAAAACCTTCCTGTACCATCGATAGCTTCACTGGGAACAAAAGTATAATCTTCATTATTGAGCAATGTAAAGGTATTGAAGACGTTGTCTTCCAAATAGACCTGGGTTGCTTCTGGTAAGCTAGAATCTTCTATACTGAATACAACCTGCTCTCCTTGTGAAGCTTTAAGACCCAAAGGGATGATCACATTAGTCATGTCATTATCTGACAAAGCCTGGACCGCTATTTTACGACCGGCATTGTTCTCCACAAGATTGGAGTACAATTCAAAATTTGAAGCACTGCCAGAATAAATGGCAGCGTCATAGCCTATATCCAAACCTAGCGAACCGTCAGCATTAAAATAAAACTCCGTGGGATAGGAATTGGTATTATCACTTGCCAAAAGCCGTAATCTATAATTCTCGCCGTTGGGCCTGCCCAAGATAAAATCATCTGTGCCACTAATCGATCGCATAGCCGTGGTGAACGCTAATGTGTTGGAATTAGCGGGATTATCACTAACAAAGAAGCCCTGTCCCGGTGCAATGTTGACGTCAGTGTTCAACATGTTATTTATGATTATAAAATTATTTATTTGGCCCGGTCCTGAAAATGTACCGTCTGTGTAACCATAAATGGCTGCAGCACTAGGGTCCAACGTACTCAATGCAGGGTCTGCATCTGTGTTTTCGATCAGAAACTCCTGAGCCTTAATATAGGAAGGGTAAGGATTCCCAACCAAGTTCCAACGACTGTTCGACATCGATGATGTCGTTATTGAAACATTGGCCACATCTGTAGAACGTACCTTGCCACTAAATCTAATGATATGATCTGATGCTAATTCTGTGGCAGCACGATAACCTTTACCTTCTTCCAAAAGGTCTACATTGTCTGAATCGTAATTAATATAAGCTCGTAGATCATTATCGTAGGGCCCGAAGGCGAAGACGGAAACATCGCTTGGGTTATTGGCAATAACGTTTTGGTTATCACCAAAGGTCAACAGGGTCACAAAGTCAAAACCAGTATCAAAAACTGGCAATGCCACCAAATCATTACCACCAGAAGTACCGCTACCTATGGCATTAACATAACGATCATAGTGAACATCAGCAGAACTGGTACCAAGGGAACCGTCTAATATCAAGTTGGAATAGCTGTTGGATGTTGACTTTAGTACAATGTCTGCATTGGTAAAAGAGGCCTCGGAGCCGACCACGAGTGAAGTCCCTTCTGTAACAGTCACTCTATCTTGACCCTTGGTTGTAACCGTAAATACAGAAAATGTCATTAAAAACAGTACTACTTTTTTTAGTGGACTTATTTTAAGGAAGGAATTTTTCATTTCAAAAAATTTTAGTTTTGGTTTTTCAAAAGATCATTCTTTTGCTTGTGTTGCTAAAGACTCTAACACCGCTTCTATATTTGCCAAACGGCTTTCATAGGCGCTATTTTGATTCTTTAACTGTTCATTTTCATCTTCCAGAATTTCTAATCGTTTAACCAGCGCTCGTATAGCTTCTACGTACATAGCATCGTAAGTACCATAGGCTGTTTGTAAATAGCCTTCGGCGTCTTCTTCAACCAAGACTGGGAATACCGCTTGGATGTTCTGCGCCGTAAAGCCGTATTGTATCCCTTTTGGACGATCATAACCGGTTCTGTTATCATTCCATTCGTAGGTGATGCCTTGTAAAGTCAAAAGCTTTTCTAATATGGTTTTAGAATCTAAAGCTGTTATATTTTTTTTTAACCGTGCGTCGGAATTGGCCAACCAATCCCCTGCAGTACTTTTGGATGCTGTACCATTTACTTCAAGACGATGTGTAGAAGGATTACGGGCTATACCTAGACCATCAGAATCTACCTCTACTTGTCTAAAGCCATTAGCTACCAAATTAATCTGGTCATCGCCACCAAGAAAACCATTATTACCAATAGTAATCATCGTGGATGCTTCACCGCGTTCACCCGGTGCTTCTATGGCATTGGCATATACCCATGGCACAGTGATAAAGCCTTTTCCACCTTGGAATGAGAATCTTTGCACAAAACTTTGAGTACCTAAATTAATATCACCAATTCTAGCATTGTTTTCTACTATTGCATCATCTGCATTTAACGTAGTAATGCTAGCTGTGGACGCTGAGATATCAGAAGAAGAAAAATTACCTGTAGCAGAAACATCACCATTAGCGTCTACCATCAATCTGCTATTGCCATTGGTGACCAGATGTATTTCATCATCTGCACCAAAAAAGCCATCATTCCCTATAGTAATAAGCGTAGCTTCATCATTGCGTTCGCCCTGAGCTTCTATAGCGTTGGTATAGACCCAAGGTGTAGTCGTAAAACCGTTATTGGTTTGTGTGGAAACACTTTGTACCAGACTTTCATTACCAAGGCTAATATCACCTAATCTAGCATTATTTTCTACTTCAACATTGTCAATATTTAGCGTCGTAATATTTGCTGTGGAAGCAGAAATATCAGTTGTAGAAAGGTTACCCGAAGTAGAAACATCGCCATTAGCGTCAACCATCAATCTGCTATTGCCATTGGTGACCAGATGTATTTCATCATCTGCTCCATAAACGCCATCATTTCCTATGGTAATAAGGGTTGCCTCATCATTTCGCTCGCCTTGAGCTTCTATGGCGTTGGTATAGACCCAAGGTGTGGTCGTAAAGCCGTTATTGGTTTGCGTGGAAACGCTTTGTACTAGGCTTTCGTTACCAAGGCTAATATTACCTAATCTAGCATTGTTTTCTACTACGGCATTACTAACATTGAGCTGGTTAGCGTTAGTAATGTCAAAGTTGGCCAAATCGACATCCATTGTAGCGATATGGTCTCCCAAGTTATCCATATAATTATCCAGATTTGTAGCGATTAATGCTCCTGATAGTGGGTCGACTGCTGTTGAATAAATACAACTCAATTGAAATACTTTAACACCATCATTACTTCCCGTATATGCATAACTGCCAAAAACATCAACATCATTCAATTGACTGGAAGATACACTGTTGAATAAGATTGGGGTCGTTGGATCACTGATATCTATAAGATTCAAACCGCTTGTGCCTCCTACGTATGCCATATCTCCAGATACGTCTAATGACGTTGGGACATCACCGATATTTAAACTTCCCACTTCATTTGGTGCACTGGGTGTACTAACATCTATGACCCTTAAGTCATTGCTTTCATCATCCACGATATAAACAAAATCTCCAGATACATCCATGCCAATAGGAGAATTACCGATGCCTAAAAGACTAATTGCATTAGGATTTGTAGAATCACTAACGTCAAATATTTCTAAGAAACCCGATGTAGCAGATTTATGGATACTATAAGCATAATTGTTCGAAACCACTATTCCAAACGGTTCATTATTGCCATTAGGAATTGCGGTCCCCAAAATATTTAAATTTAAAGGGTCACTACGATCGTAGATTCTAAATTCAGAACTGTCAATCGTGAACACAAAATTGTCGGCAAGGGCGATATTTACATTACCTGCATTTCCAATGGCCACTGTGTTGATTACTACCGAACTCTCAGGGTCGCTGATATCAACAATGGCTAATAAATCATCCGAGTTACCATTAACAAAGTTATTCAACATTACAAACGCAAGATCTGTTGAAACTTCAATCTGTGAATTCAATACACCACTTAGTGCATCTGCTAACAATAAACCATTACCTAAGCTAGGGTTAAAGGGATCGCTGATACTACCCACATTTAAGACTGGTGTATTCGCTGGTAAAACAAAAGCACGATCGTTATGGATGGCAACGGATTGTATGTTAGAACTAGAGGATTGTCCAATTTCTTCAAGGCAAGAAAAATTTGATTCTGGGATATTCCCTAATAAATCTTGCGGATTTAATGTTTGAGTACTATTTCTTATCTCAATCCATTCAGAGTTGTCGTAATACCAAAACGAGGCGGTCGAGGTGTCATAGACAACTAATCCGTTAGCTGGATTGCTTATAGCTTCACGTTGACCTGTGTTCATTCTTGGGGTGAGCATACCCTTATCAGTACTCACAATATCCAAGGCTGAGGATGTATTGGGTGTTTCCGTATTGATCCCAATTTGTGCATAAGACAGCATGATACCGGCACACCATATTAGTGTGAATGCAGTATACTTTAAGGTTGATCTTAGAGATTTCATAAGCACTTTTTTTTATTCGTTTGTTTTTATGCCATTAGCATTGAGTAAGGCCTTTATTTCTGCAACTTCTGTTTCTAGTTGGCTTAGCCTTTGGTTTTCTAGTTCTAAAGCTCTAATGTGTTTCTGTTGTGTTTCTATACGCTTTACTAAGGCCCGTATCGCTTCCACATACATGGCGTCATATGTTCCGTAAGACGTCTGTAAATAGCCTTGGGCATCTTCCTCCACTAAGGTTGGAAACACATCTTTTATATTTTGTGCTGTAAATCCATACTGTAAACCCTCTGGACGCTTATAGCCTGTCTTATCATCATCCCATTTATAGGTAACACCTTGTAAAGTCAGCATTTTTTGCAAAATGATTTCTGAATCTAATGTTGTGATATTTTTCTTGAGTCGCGCATCGGAATTAGCGAGCCAGTCACCTGCAGTATTTTTGGAAGCATTCCCGTTCACTTCTAGTCTTTCTGAGGTAGGATTACGACCAATACCGACTCTGCCATTCATATCCACTTGCAATCGGCTAATACCATTAGTTACCAAATGAATTTCATCATCATTACCGTAGGTACCATCATTACCAATGGTAATTAATGTGGATGTAGCATCACGCTCGTCTTGCGCTTCTATGGCATTGGTATAGACCCAAGGCGTTGTAGTAAAGCCGTTACCGGCCTGGTTGGAGGTGCCTTGGTCAGTACTTTCATCCCCTAGATTAAGCCCTCCTATTACAGCAAGATTGGTATTTAATATACCATTAGCATCTGAGAAAAAACTAGCAATAACAGTATTGGCATTAGTTACATTAAAATTAGCCAAGTCCAGATTGGTCGTAGCTGTATGACTGCCCAGGTCATCTCCCATAACAGGATTGTCAATACTAGTACTTATAAATTCGCCTGTGACCTGGTTGACAGCTAACGCGAGGGTACATCCCAATGATACCACTCTTAATTGGTTATTGGCTAATACATAGGCATAATTACCTGAAACAACAACATCTTTGAGTTCTGAACCTGCCGCCCATGTATTAACATCTATTGGATTATTTGGATTATCAATATCAATAATCTCAAGTTCTTGAGAACCGTCGCCGATGACATAAGCATAATTCCCCGAAACATCTAGGGAAATGGGCGAAGCACCAACAGGTAGGCTCGCTACTAATGATGGTGAACTCGGTGTACCTATATTGATTACATTCAGTTCATTAGTATCCTCATCAATTACATATACATAATTGCCTTCTACAACTAAAGCGACCGGATTAATACCAAAATCAATCTCGCCTATTAGATTTGGGTTAGATGGATTACTAACATTAATTATTTCCAGTTTTCCCGTCAAATCACTGCTTATCACATAAACAAAGTCTCCTAAAACAGCTACATCTTGATGACCTGTAGAGACCAAATCGAAATCAATATTCCTTATCAGATTATTCGGATTACTGATATCATAACTATAAAATGTACCATTATCTACAATGTAAGCGTTATTTTCACTAATCGTCATGGTTACATTTCTATTGGCGGTAAAATCTTCTTGATCTAATGCTACCATGTTGGTTGGATCACTGACATCAATTGATACGACTCTATCCACAGCACCTATACGACTATGAAGCACCGCAAACACAACGTTATCCTTAACTTCTACTTCCACTACGTCATAATCGGCAAAAAATATAGTTCCTTCTGTAAAAGGATCAGATACATCACTGATGCTAATGGCTCTTATTATATTTGCAGATGGTACATATGCATAATCGTTGCCTATTGCTAAGGAGCTAAGAAATCCAACTATAGCGATTGAACCCGCTGTTTCTAAGCAAAACGCTTGAGGATCCAAAGACTCATTAACTAAAAGGATGTCATCGGTAGTTAACAGCTTGTTATCATTCCTAATCTCATTCCACTCTGCGTTATCGTAATACCAAAACGAGATTGTTGAGGTATCATACACTATTAGTCCATTAGCAGGGTTGGCAATAGCTTCGCGTTGGGTGGTTGTCATTCTAGGAGTAAGCATGCCTTTCTCTGTACTCACGATGTCTAAAGCAGATGACGCGTCTGGTGTTTCTGTATTAACTCCAATTTGTGCAGAGCAAAATAAAGTCATACAACCAAACAAAAGGCCTAGCATGTTTTTTATAATGGATGATTTGAGTGTTTCCATATTGAATAAACTTTTTCTTCTACGTTTAACAAATTTTAAAGCATCAAATTTCAAATAAATCATTTACTATTTCCGATATTTGAAGGTGACAAAAGGTGACAAATCTTTATAATTAACTTTATTAAGCCAGTAAATACTTAAAAATGAAAAGTGTAAGATGTGTTCTGTTTGTTCTCTTTTGCTTTAGTTGCCATACTCATGCGCAAAACTTTGAGGATTTTATGAGTCGTGGCGATTCCCTATTGGCTAAAAACTATTTAGAGGCTGACAGTTTATATACGTTAGCTGAACAACTTGCCCATAAGAATAAAGACGAACGCCAAAAGGCTTTAATTTTAACCAGAAAAGCACGAATAAGTACTAACAAAACAGAATATGATAAAAGTCTAAAGCTTTTACAAGAGGCACTTAGTACATTTAGAACACTTAAAGATACGTTGCTTATGGCCCAGGCTGAGCAAAACATGGGTTTGGTCTACCGTTACACGAAAGATTATCGTCAAGCAGCGATACAAAATAAAAAAGCACTTGATTTATGGAAAACCCAAAACGACAGCACATTGATAGGTATAGGTTATCGGGATTTGGGTGTAATCTACCGTAAACTTGGCCAATTAGATAAAGCCCGTGAGCATTACGAAATTGCCGCTAGCTATTTTAACCCTAAAAAAAACCGAGATCAGTTACTTACTTTACGTGGTAACTTTTCTACCTTGGAATTGACGGAAGGCAACTATAAAGCCGCTATTGCCCTTAATAAAATGGATTTACTCTATATTAAATCCAAACAAAAATGGCGATCCTTAAGTACCCGATATAGGATTATAGCCCACTCCTATCTAAAACTTAACGATTATGAAATGGCGTTATATTATGCCGACTCCGCTGTTGCTGCCGCAGAACATTCCAATATGTTAGATGCAAAGATGAAGGCCTTACTCACAAAAAGCAATGCTTTGTCTAAAAATGGCGACTATAAATCTGCGTATCGTAATTACAGAAGCTATAAAAAACTAAGTGATTCTGCCTTTAGCATCGACAAGGCCAAGGAAGTAGCGCGTATTATTACGGTTAACAACTATGAAAACCAAAAAACATTAGATAGCTTGCATTTTGCTTCTGAAAAAGCCATTTTGCAGCAAAGCATACAAAAACAGACCACTCAAAAACGACTGTACTTTGTATCGGGACTTTTGGCGGTTATTGTTGCATTTTCGCTTTGGTTTGGTAATAAACAACGTAAAAAGCTAGCTGAGCAAAAGTTAAAGGAAAAAAACTTGCAGCAAAAAATACTAGAGGATGAATTAAGGACCACAGAACGTGAAGCCACGAGATTAATTGAAGAAGCAAAACATAGAACAGCCTATAAACAAACGATTTTAGAAGGCATTAATGCCATCTTTGAATCCCAACCCAAAAACTACAAAAAAGAATTTTCCCAACTACGCTACAAATTGAGTGAAGATATTCGTCACGAATCGGAAAGTTTGTTTAACTACAAAGAGGTAAATGTATTACAAAATAAACTAGACGAAAAGCTTCTAACCCACTATCCAACACTTACAAAAAGCGAACGGCAAATGTGTAGCTATGTTATTGCAGGACTTTCCATAAAAGAAATCGCGGAACTCAAACAAACAACACTAACGGCTGTAAAGGCCATGCGCTATCGCATTAGAAAAAAGCTGGGTTTACAGAGTGGCGATGAACTTCAAACCTTTATAGAAAGCATATAATCTAGTCTTTTCTAACTGGAAATCGGCTAATTTATATGGTGATTTTTGACAAAGTGCTTAAAACTTAATAGACGACTGTATGAAAAGGCGAAATAATCCGACAGAAGTTTTATTAGGCAACGATTTAGACCTTATTGTACTTATAAATCAGAAATAATGCGATTAATTATTGTTTTCCTTTTAGTATCGACTTTTGCTTTTGGGCAAAAACGCTACCAAAAAAATCCACATACGAATGGAAACTTAAAATCTGAAGGCTGGATTGAAAACAATCAGAAAACCGATTACTGGAAATTCTATCATAAAAATGGACAGCTCTCTGAAGAAGGGTATTATAAAAATGACAAAAAGATTGAATACTGGAAATTTTATGATATAAAAGGGGATCTAACAAAAGAAGGACATTTTTCTAACGACCTAAAATCTAATTATTGGAAAATTTATGAGAATGGCAAGCTCATAGAAGAAGGGCATTATAAAAATGGCAAACGCACCAACCATTGGAAGTTTTATCATCCAAATGGAATGTTAAAAGAAGAAGGACTTTATAAAAACGGTCTTAAAACAGATTTTTGGAAATCATTTCACACCAATGGTCAGCTCGCTAATGAAGGCCATTACAATAACGGAAAGGCTTCAGACTTTTGGAAGTTTTACCATTCAAACGGAAAACTCGCCAAGGAAGGACATTATATTAATAACAAAGAAAATGGGTATTGGAAGTTTTTATACAAAAATGGACAATTAGAAAAAGATGGTGAATTTAAGTTAGGAAAATTCACAAGCTATTGGCAATTTTACAGCCCAAATGGCAAAAAGACGTCCGAAGGTCATTTTGTAGATGGCAAAAAACAAAACTGGTGGCTGTTCTATGATGAAAACGAAAAGATTAACCATAAATGCCAACTTAGTAATAATCAAAAAAACGGATATTGTCTTAGGTATAAAAATGAGAAACTATATTCTGCCATTAAATACGAAAATGGAAAGCGCCTTAAGGAATGGACGGATTTAAAGTCATTTAAAAAAGAAAATAATTTATCAGATCTAAAAAGTTAATGACCAAAATTGTAGTCATCATTCCTGCATTTAATGAGGAAGGTTCCATTTCGCATGTTATTAAAGATATTCCAAATACAGTTGACGAAATTATTGTTGTAAGCAATAACTCAACTGACGACACTGAAAAAAATGCTCAAAAAGCTGGTGCAACGGTTCTTGTAGAACACCAAAAAGGATATGGTTATGCCTGCTTAAAAGGTATGGAATATGTAGCAAGCTTTGACCATAACGAGCGACCAGACATAATTGTATTCTTAGATGGTGATTATAGCGATTACCCTGAAGAATTAACTAAAATCGTTCAACCTATTATTGAAGATGATATTGATCTCGTTATTGGTGCTCGTATAAAGGAATTACGCGAAAGTGGATCGATGACCGGGCCACAAATATTTGGTAATTGGCTGGCAACGCGTTTAATGAAGTTATTCTTTGGATCAACTTTTACAGATTTAGGTCCTTTTAGGGCCATTAAGTATAACAAATTGCTAGGGCTTAAAATGGAAGACAAAACCTATGGTTGGACCGTAGAAATGCAACTCAAAGCTTTAAAACAAAATTTGAGTTATAAAGAAGTTCCTGTTAAATACAGAAATAGAATAGGTGTCTCAAAAGTTTCAGGAACAGTAAAAGGTGCTATATTTGCAGGCGTAAAAATCCTGACATGGATATTTAAATACAGTTTTAAGTGATTTATTTACAGTATTTAGTAATTATTATTTATACAATCGCTATTGTACTTATTTTTATGTACGCTTTGGCGCAATTGAATTTGCTGTACAACTATCTGTCTTCAAAGAAAAGAAGAGAAAAATGTGACACGTTTGATTTAAGCAATCCTTCTGAAGTTCCATTTGTTACAGTACAGCTTCCTGTATTTAACGAAATGTATGTTATGGAACGATTGTTAGATAACATTGCATTATTGGATTACCCTAAGGACAAATTAGAAATTCAGGTTTTAGATGATTCTACCGATGAAACCGTACACACTACTAAGGCCCATATAGAAAAATTAGCAGCAACTGGTTTAGACATTAAGCATATCACCAGAAAAAATCGTGTTGGTTTTAAGGCTGGTGCCCTTAAAGAGGGGTTAAAAATTGCAAAAGGAGAATTTATTGCCATCTTTGATGCCGACTTCTTACCGCAACCAAATTGGTTAAAACGAACCGTTCCATATTTTAAGAATGACGAGATTGGTGTTGTGCAAACCCGTTGGGGACATATTAACAGAAATTATTCCTTGTTAACTAAAATCCAGGCGTTTGCCCTTGATGCACATTTTACATTAGAGCAGGTTGGACGCAATAGTAAAGGTCACTTTATCAACTTTAACGGCACCGCTGGTGTATGGCGAAAAGACTGTATCATTGATGCTGGTAATTGGGAAGGCGACACACTAACTGAAGATCTAGACTTAAGTTATAGAGCACAGCTAAAGAACTGGAAATTTAAATATCTTGAAGATGTTGAAACACCTGCCGAACTCCCTATAGTAATAAGCGCGGCAAGATCGCAGCAATTTCGCTGGAATAAAGGCGGGGCAGAAAACTTTAGAAAAATGCTTTGGCGCGTAATAAAATCAAAGAATATTTCTGTTAAAACTAAAGTTCATGGTTTACTACACTTACTCAATAGTTCCATGTTCCTAAGTATTTTTGTTGTTGCTGTCTTAAGCATACCCATGCTCTATATAAAGAACGAATATGCTCATTTAAGAGATTATTTTTATGTGATGAGCTTCTTTATCATGAGCACCATAATTTTCTTTGTATGCTACTGGTTTATGTATCGTAATATTTATGGTAGTGGGTTTAAAAGGTTTTTTGGTTACATTGGCATGTTCTTTACCTTCTTTTCTATAGCCATGGGGTTTTCATTACATAATTCCATTGCGGTTATTGAAGGCCATGCTGGTAAAAAAAGTGAGTTTGTAAGAACTCCAAAATTTAATATTAGAAAATTTAAGGACAATTGGAAAAATAACAAATACCTAAGGAAGAAGATGTCATCT
Organism: Winogradskyella sp.; assembly: GCF_028282165.1. Taxonomy (GTDB): domain Bacteria; phylum Bacteroidota; class Bacteroidia; order Flavobacteriales; family Flavobacteriaceae; genus Winogradskyella. The sequence goes on from NZ_JANQIM010000003.1 coordinate 214,260, forward strand.
AATGTCATTATTGAAGGTATTCTGATGCTTTATTTTGCCTTCGGTTTATATAGTGCCTTTATTGTGGGTGACCAAGGTGGCGACTTCGGATTATTCCCATTCCATTTAATGCTTTGTATTGGTTTTGGGTACGTGTTCTTTAAATCTATTCGATCTAAAGTTTAAGATTATCATTCTCTTTCTTCAAATGGGATAAAATCCTTTTTTCCAAATAGTCTTTCAATCCTTTTAATAGCATGGCCCAGCGGAAGGACTAATGCTTATTCATTTAATTTCTTTGACATCCACTCGAATTAGCAATAATAAAGATATGATAATATTTATATAGTCCTTTGAATAAATTCTATCTTTAGCACAATGCTAGGACTAGCCAATATCATTAAATACAAAAAATCAACTTTAGCTTATATATTAATCAGTTGTATACTATATCTGTGGTTTGCTTATGGCTTAGAAAGAACAGAAGCGCTTAAACTCATTGTACTATATATCGGGCTGTTCTTTCTCGCTTATTTAATTGTTAAAACTTCCGGATTTTATTTCAGGATTCTTGTTATATCTGCAATTCTATTCCGATTACTGTTCCTATTTGCCATACCTAATCTATCCCAGGATTTTTATCGCTTTATATGGGACGGCCGAATGATTCTAGAAGGATTTAACCCTTACTTATATACCCCAGATTCTTTTATTCTTAAAGGAGAATTTCCCATCGCCAATGCCAAAGAATTGCACAGTGGCATGGGCGAACTTAGTGCTATGCACTACACCAATTATCCACCTTTAAATCAGTTGTGTTTTGTTCTTGGGAATCTATTACCTGGTCAAAGTATTATAAGCTCTGTTATTGGCCTACGACTTATTATTATTATGGCAGATATAGGCACACTATATTTTGGAAAAAAGCTATTGGAGTATTTAAAACTACCTTCGAATAGAATCTTTTGGTATATTCTTAACCCTTTTATTATTATTGAGTTTACTGGGAATTTACATTTTGAAGGGATAATGATTTTCTTTTTAGTTTGGTCTTTATACCTATTGTACTCTGGACAATGGAAATGGGCGGCGGTTCTTATAGCTTGTTCCATATCCATAAAGCTTATTCCGTTAATGTTCTTACCATTATTTTTTTGGTGGTTTACTTCGGCTTCGCTTAGTAACCGAAACAAGAAAGAACAGGTTATTTCGAACAAAGAAAAGCAATCTATTACCAGAAAAGGGATGGCCATACTTCGACAGCGCTCAGCACAGACCATACAGGTTCCTAGCAACAACATAATTAGGTTAATATCATTTTACGCCATAGTCGGTTTAACCGTCATACTTCTTTTTCTTCCTTTTTTCTCAATGGAATTCATCAATAACTACTCTAAAACCGTTGGTCTTTGGTTTGGTAACTTTGAATTTAATGCCAGTATTTATTATATCGCTAGGGCAATTGGGTATTCAATTACAGGTTATAACGAAATAGCCATTATCGCTAAGATTTTGTCTGTTATTTCTGTATTGATCATTTTAGGGTTTTCATTTTTTAAACAGAACAATACTATACCTAAACTAACCACCTCCATCTTAATTGCTTTTAGTTCTTATCTGTTTTTAAGCACTACGGTACATCCTTGGTACATTGGTACTTTGGTTCTACTTTGCATATTCACAAATTACAGATATCCTTTGGTTTGGAGTGTCGTTATAATTTTGAGTTATTTGTCTTATCTAGGTATCGGCACCTCAGATAAATCTGAAAACTTATGGATCGTAGGATTAGAATATGTAGTTGTATTCTCGGTATTTCTCTGGGAAATCGTATTAAGAAAACCTATAAAAGTTTAGTCTTCTAAATCATGTGGAGGTTGCACAGCTTCTTCAGGAGCATTAGTTTTAAATTCCTCATAATCATCTTCATCGTAATTTTCCATGGTGGCTGCCAATTTGGTACTTACTTTTACTAAATACTTGGTATCTTCTGTAGTGACTTCAACAGCCTCAATAACCTCATTTTTAGCATTTCTAAAGGTAATGATATGATCATCATCATAACCATCAGGGTATTTTTCTACAAGCATTGCTAAAATTTCTGGTGTTAATTTCTTAAAGTCTACGATAACACGTTTACGATTATCTTTCATTTTATACAGTAGGTTGATTGATACTAATATACAAAGGAATTAATTAGTAACATTAATTCTATATTAATTTTAATCTCACATTATTGACTTATCGACACTCACTAAAGATTACACTTCACTCAACCAAAAGCATCGATAACTCAAGTCTATTTTATATCTTTAACCAATATCAATAGTTTAGCGGTAAACAAAACTCAAATATTATGAAAACTCAAAATTTCACTTTAAAGCCAGCGAATAAGACCTTTACCTTTATAGCTATTTTTATGGTAGCATTATTCGCAGTTAATGCATCTTATAGCCAAACCAATGAACGAACCATTACAGGAGTAGTAAGTAATGAAGATGGTCCTTTACCTGGCGCAAATATTACTTTAGAAGGTACAAATGTTGGCGCCGTAACGGATGGAAATGGTGAATTTAAGTTTCCTAAAAAGTTAAAATCTGGAGATGTATTGATTTTTAGCTATTTAGGTTATGAGACCCAAAAAATAATAATAGACGATAAGACTAACTATATAACATTAGAGCTTACACCAGATATGGTAGAAATGATAGGTGACTTAGACACCAATACACCTTATAAAACCAAGCGTAGAAAGAGCTAATCGTAGATTTTGCAAAAATCTATTTTATACTTGTTCTTTTTGGTAGGCTTTTTAAATGCCCAAGTTTCTAATTTTAGCGACATAGATTTTAAAAAAGCAGATAGTGTAGCATTATCTAACCACGGAGAAGATTTAACAAGTCTACCTGAACTTTCCTTTAAGCTTACCGCTAGTCTAACCACAGATGTAGAGCGCTTTAGGGCTATTTACCGATGGGTTTGTACAAATATTGCTAATGACTACGGTCTTTATCTTAAAAACAATCGCAAACGACAACGTTTTAAAGATGATAGTTTAAAACTGGAAGAATGGAACACTAAATTTAGACGAAAACTCTTTAAGAAACTACAAAAGAAAAAACGTACCATTTGCACTGGTTATGCCTATTTGGTAAAATCGCTTGCCAATTTTGCAAATATAGAATGTGAAATCGTTCAAGGCTATGGTCGTGTTAGTACGACTAATATCAAAACTCTTGACTTACCAAACCACTCATGGAATGCCGTAAAATTGAACGGTAAGTGGTATCTCTGTGATCCTACCTGGGCGAGCGGTATTCCTAAGCCTAAAACAGGTAAATTTCATTTTAAGTACAATGATGGCTTTTTTTTAGCAAATCCTAAATTGTTTGCAGTAAATCATTTCCCCATTGAGAGTAGATGGTGGCTTTTAGAAGATAACATCCCTTCCTTTGAGCAATTTCTAAACGCTCCTGTGATTTACGGAAAAGCCTATAAAAATCTCGAGCTTCACAATGAACCTCAACAAATGCATCACAACATTAAAAAGCACGGAAAAGTAACATTTGCTTATGTACTTAAAAACTCTATAAATACTGAGGACGTAAAACTTTTACTTGATGATGGGTTCGATAACTCGAAAACTAGCCCTACCTCAATTTCTATCAACAATACATGTTTAAAACTAGAACATCAATTTAATAAAACAGGATTCTACGATGTTCATCTTTATTTGGGTGAAGATCTTATATCAACCTATACTGTAGAGGTAACCAATAACTAAAGCATCTTTAAGGTATTAACCTCTTGTTGTGTTAAATGCTTCCAGTGGCCTCTGGGAATATCTTTTTTGGTTAGATGCGCAATGGCCACACAATCTATTTTTATTAAATCGTATTTTAGTGTTTCAAAAATGGTTCTTAGAATTGAATTCCCTGTATTCTTTATTTTAATCCCAATATTGTTTTTAGACTCACCTTCGATATAACTGATCTCTTCAACCGCAATTAACTTTCCATCTACACTAAATCCTTCTTGTATTTTTTTAAGATCTTCAAACTTAAGATTTCGGTCTAATTCAACTTGAAATAAGCGCGCAACACCTTGCTTAGAATTCGTGAATTTTTGAACCACTTTATCGTCATTGGTAAAGAGTAATAATCCTAGAGAATTTCTCCCTAGCCTTCCAATCGGCTTTATATTTGCATTAGTAGCATTAGCCACTAAATCCATAACCGTTCTTCCCTTTCCTTCAGCAGTAGTTGTAGCAAAACCTTTAGGCTTATTCAGCAATACGTAAACTTTGGCCTCTGGAGTAATACGCTGTCCATCAAAACGAACTTCGTCTGAAGGTTTTACTTTATAACCCATTTCGGTAATAACCTTACCATTTACCGTTACCAAACCTATCGCAATATTCTCATCCGCTTCTCTACGCGAACACATGCCTGAGTTAGCAATATACTTATTAAGTCTTATCTCATCAGTATTTGATGGGCTTTTAGGCCGCGATTGCTTTTTTAAAGGAGCATTGCCTCTTCCTGAAAACTTTTTCTTTCCCCTGCTATCTTGATGTCTGCTCATGTTCTAAATTGTTTGCATCTAGGCTAAAGCTTCGATGAATTTTGATGCAAAGGTAAAACAATAGTTAACATTGTTGTTAGTTCGTGTGATTTTCGAAAGAAAATTGTATCGAGAACCATCAAAAAGTCCAGTTCTCGATACAAATTTTGTCTTCTGTGAGGACAAAATTCACACGAACTGATAGTAAAATCAAAGTAAGAGCTATTTTATTTCAACAGTAGTTTGTCGTTCTCTGTTCACCGTAAGTTTTGTGACATCTGGTCTTGAATAATGCCCTACTGGATCAAAATTTTGACGTTCTTCTAAAACCCGATTGAAGTCTATTGTTTGTATTATCAGACCTTCTTTGTGTAAAACAGGCTCTACGACCCATTCACCATCAGGCCCAGCGATACAACTTCCTCCATTAGTTAAAGTATCTGGTGCATTTTTAAGAATAGCATCTATATGTGGTGTATATTCTGGAAAATCTGTTCTTGACATTAAACTAGATACCGATACCACATAAGAACGTGATTCTCTTGCTATAAACCGTGTAATATCTTTAGTATTATGATCACTTCCAGGCCATACAGCGATATGCAAATTTTCGCCTTGCCCATATAAAGCGGTTCTCGGCAATGGCATCCAATTTTCCCAACAGTTAAGACCGCCTACTGTAAAAGCTTTCAATGGGTGTACCTGTAGTCCGTTACCATCACCTGGTGCCCATGTTAAACGTTCATCATAGGTGGGTTGCAGTTTTCTATGTACCGACTTTATGTTACCTTCTTCATTAATGTAAACCAAAGAGGCATAGATACTATGACCACCTCTATCCATTGGTCGCTCCATAATACCTAAATAAATAGCTATACCATGTTCTTTGGCCAATTTACAAACGGAATCTAACTCTCCTTTTTCAATACAAATTGAATTATTAACATAATGTGCATGCAATTCTTTGTTAATCGTTGTATTCCATTCGGCACCTCCTGTTAATGCCAACCAAAATGGATATCCAGGCAATAGGGCTTCCCCAAAAACAATGAGTTCACAATTTTCTTCTACAGCTTCCTTTATTGAGCTTTTAATTTTGTTTAAAGTAGCTTCTTTGTCTAACCAGACTGGCGCAATTTGTGCCATAGCTATTTTTAAGTTTGTATTCATTTATAAGCGGTTTAATACAAC
>NZ_JANQIM010000045.1 GCF_028282165.1 Winogradskyella sp.
TTGGGAGTTATCTTCGAAATTCGCTGTTTGTAAAGCCGTCCATTTATCGCCAATGCTTTCAATAGTCTTTACTGTACCGTTTGTTCTTAAATAATTAAATTGTTCTTCTTTTGGTAACTCTTTTCTGTCATCTACATAAAGTGAAATTATAACATACTGTTGTTTTAGTATATCATAAACTTCAGATTTACTCCACACCTGTTCTTCCATTTTTCTACAATTAACACAAGCCCAACCTGTAAAATCCAATAAGATCGGTTTGTTCTCTTTCCTTGCCGCTGCGACTCCCTGAGCTAAATCTTTATGGCAGTTAAGGCCTAAAGGACATTCTGAAGCCTTATCATACAAGCTGTAAAACATTGGAGGAGGAAAGCCACTGAGCAATTTTAGGTTAGCCCATTTGGTATTTGTTAATCCTGGAATTAAATAAATAACAAAAGCCACTACAAGAATTCCTGTGGTAAGTCTGCCCTTGCCAAGTTTCTGCAAAGGACCATCATGAGGGAACTTAATTTTACCAAATAAGTATAACGCCAAACCTATACCTATTAGAATCCATAGCCCTATGAATACTTCTCGCTTTAAAAGTCCCCAATGCTCAACTAAATCTGCATTAGACAAAAACTTAAGCGCCAATGCCAGTTCAATAAAGCCCAAAACAACCTTTACGGTATTTAACCAACCACCAGATTTAGGTAGTGAATTAAGCCACTTAGGGAACATAGCAAATAAAGTAAACGGTAAAGCCAAGGCTAGACCAAATCCACTCATTCCCATGGAGAGTTGCATAGCACCACCATCTGCTGTTAACGAACTACCCAACAAAGTTCCCAATATAGGTCCGGTACAAGAAAAGGAAACGATTGCCAGTGTCAATGCCATAAAAAATACACCAATAAAACCACCTATTTTATTTGCGCGATTATCCATAGCTGCACTCCAGGATTGGGGCAGTGTTAATTCGTAATACCCAAAAAATGAGAAGGCGAAAACAATAAAGATGATAAAGAATATAACATTGAGTGTTACGTTGGTTGAAATGTTATTTAGAATTCCTGGGTCTAAAGAATCCAATAAATGAAAAGGAATACTTAGAAGTGCATAAATTAAGAAGATAAAGAATCCATACAAAATTGAATTAAACAAACCTTTTCCGCCATTGCCTGAGCTTTTAGTAAAAAATGAGACGGTTAATGGAATCATCGGAAAAACACACGGTGTCAATAGAGCGATAAAGCCTCCCAAAAAGCCTAGAAGAAAGATAGAAAAATTACTCTTTTCCTCTACATTTTGCTTTTCGTACTTATCCCAGCCCGTAACTTTTAGGTTTAAGGCCTCAGAAAGTTGCTTACTTCTTTCGTCTATTTCTATGGCTTTCTCTTCTATGACAGAACCATCTAACGACAGATTAAAGGTAAAATCGGCAGGTATACATTTTGAGTCATCACAAGTTTGGTATTCAACAAAAACTTCAATTTGCTTTAAGTTTGGGTTTGTGAGAGAAACTCTCTGTTTAAATATGGCTTGGTCTTTAAACTTTTTTACATTTTCCCCAAAAATCTTATCAAAAACCGGTTCAACATTGGGTTCGGATGTTGGACCTTCAAGACTATAGTTGCTATCTGGATTTTTAAACTCGAAATATGTTTCTGGTGCAAAACCATCTTCAGATTGTCTTTTTTGTGAATAAATGTACCAACCTTTATCAATTTTGGCTTTAAAAAGAAGGTTGAAATCAGTATCTGAAATCTTTTCAACTTCAGATTCCCATTTAACAGGTTCAAGGATTTGGGCGTAAAAATTGAACGAAAAACAGATTGCCAAAAGGCAAAAAAGAAGTGTTCTTTTAATTATCATATAAAAACATTATGGCGCAAATGTAAGTGTTGCGGCTTTATTATTTCTTAAGGGTCGTCTAATTTATAAAAACCTGATGAATTAAAAACAAAGTATTGTGAAAGAAAAAACTGAACTTTTGTTCAGTATCTATTTTAAGATTTTACTTCGATCTTTATTTTATCGGAATGCCGCCACTTAGAGATACCTCCTTCGAGATCGTATACTTTTTCAAAACCTGCGTCTTTAAGCTTTTTTGCACACTTTGCACTTCTAGTACCTCCTTTACAATACAAAATCACTGGCTTTCCTTTGTCTAGCTTAGCAATATCTTCATCGAATGTTGGTGAGCTGAAATCTATATTTTGGGAGTTTACAATATGTTCTTGTTCATATTCTTTTTCAGAGCGTACATCTACTAACTGAACATCTTCCATTTCGAGAATAGACTGCATTTCTTCTGCTGTAACAAGTTTAACCTCAGCCTTATCCATTTTACCATCAATACAACTTGTTGCAAAACCTACTGCCAATAAAAAGCAGCTGATAACAAATATTTTTCTCATTTCAATTTATTGTTTATTCCTTAAAAGCAACCTCACCTTGCCATTCACTAAAACCACCTATTAAATTATAAGTGTTTTCAAAGCCTAACTGATTCATAACAGCACAAGCTTGTGCGCTTCGTCCACCAGCCTTACAATACACATAATAGTTTTTGGTTTTATCAAGTTGATTAACCTCTTCAATAAAACCTTGACCTTTATAGATATCTATATGAATAGATTCAGGTATAATACCTAAATCTACTTCTTCTTGAGTTCTAACATCCAAAACAACAGAATTATTGTCTTCCTGTAATTGTTTTGTCCAATCATTTTGTAATAAATCCACTTATTATAGCATTTTTATTGAACAAAATTAACATTTCCTTATGAAATAGACGAAAAAAAACCCGAAGTGTTACACTTCGGATTCAATATTTAACATAATTTCTTTATTACAGACTTCTCTTTATGATTTAGTCTTTATAGAGCATCCTATTGCCCTTGTTTGATCAACTTCTATGCTATTACCTTTGAGTAAGGCATCTACTGCATTTTCGACATATTTTATTTTTACGTCTTTAGCATCTTTATAGTTATCATCAATAGCTCCGATATATTTAACTACGTTACCTTTTTTTGTTTTTTCTAACACGTATACATGGGGTGTTTTGGTAGCCCCATATTTTGGATAGATTTCTTGACCTTTATCCATTAAATATGGAAACGTAAACCCTTTAGCCTTAGCTCTAGCTTGCATCGATTCCATATTATCACCAGGCTTTATATCCGTATCGTTTGGCATTATACCAATTACAGGATATCCTTTTTTAGCATACTTTTTGTTTAACGCTTCTATTCTATCTTCATAAGCTACAGCATATGGACATGTATTGCATGTAAAAATCACAATAAAACCTTTGGCATCCTTATAATCGGAAAGCGATACCATTTTACCGTCAATATTTTCTAGATTAAAGTCTGTAGCGATATCTCCAATCTTATAACCACCGCCATCAGCTTTGATTGTAAAAGCGGATACCATAACTGCAACTACCAATACTGCAAATAATTTTAAAGTCTTCATAAGTCTATTAATTTATAAATTGTTCTAATTCGGTTTCTAACTCTTTCTGGGTAAACGACCTCTCATAGAATTGTCGCTTCTTGTTATTATATATAATTGTTGCTGGTATGGCGCCTGTCCAGTTTTCATTTACTAGTGCCACCCATCGGTTCATATCTGTATCATCGAGCGCTACTACTTCAGATTGTATATCGTTTTTTTCAATAAATGGTTTGAGTTTAGAATCATATTGTCTTGGAAAATCCAAGCTTACCAGTAAGACTTCAACATTTTTATCCTTATATTTCTGATTAACTTCTTCAAAATAAGGTAATTCCTTTATACATGGTGCACACCAAGTTGCCCAAAAATTTACCACATGAACTTTGTTGTCGGTTTTGTTGATTAATGGCTCTAAACCATCGTAGTCATAAACTTTTAAATCTATCTTAGATTGTGGATCTAAAACAACTGCTTCTTTACTCGCCGTTGTGGAAAAATCATTAACAACCTTAGAAGCATCGTTTTTGCAAGATAATACACCAATAAAAAATATGAGAAGTAATCGCTTCATGCTATAAAGTTATTAATCCATTTACAGTCGATTTAATAATTAACAAAAAATTAAATGATTTGTTTGAATTTAAAAATTATCATTTCTATATTTGACCAGTATTATGAAAATAAAAACAACTCATACTTGGTGGTGGAATTTCTCAAACTCATGTTCGTGAAATAAACCTTGATATGTATAATATAGAAAAAGGCTTGTCATTCACGACAAGCCTTTTTCATTGTTCTGAACTGCTTTACTCAGCCAAGTCTGAGTATGGTTTCAGAATCACATAATATTTAAAAATAAAATGTACAAATCAAAAGATACTGAAATAAATTCAGCATATCATGAAAACATTTAGTCTTTATACCCATTACAAAAAAATATTGGCCGATACAATTACGCCTGTTAGTATCTACCTTAAAATCAGGGATAAATTTCCTAACAGCATATTACTTGAGAGTAGCGACTATCACGCTAATGATAATAGTTTTTCATATATATGTTGTAATCCCATAGCTTCAATACAAGTAAACAACGGAATCATTTCTCAATCTTATCCAGATGGAAGTTCTAAAAACAACTTTGTCAATACTGTAGGTGTCGTAGATGAAATCCACAAGTTTACACAACGTTTCAAGGTCGATTCCAATAAAGAATTTAAGTTTATCAATAATGGTATTTTTGGTTACACAGCTTATGATGCCGTTAAGTATTTTGAAGATATTGACATTTCTAAAAAAGAAAATGCCATAGATATACCGGATATCTATTACGCCATTTACCAAAACATCATTGCCATTAACCATTTTAAAAATGAAGCTTATATTTTTGCCCACTGTTTTGATACGGAAAATAACATCGATGAGATTCACCAATTAATTCAGACAAGACAATATGCATCTTACAATTTTAATGACGAAGGAGATATAGCATCTAATCTCACTGACGAAGAATACAAACAGCATGTAGAACTTGCAAAGAAACATTGTGCCAGAGGCGATGTATTTCAATTGGTTTTATCTAAACAATTCTCACAACAATTCAGTGGTGACGAGTTTAATGTGTACCGTGCCTTAAGAAGTATTAACCCATCACCTTATTTGTTTTATTTTGATTATGGAAACTTCAAAATTTTTGGCAGTTCACCCGAGGCTCAGTTAATCGTAAAAGATGGCAAAGCAGAGATCCACCCTATAGCGGGGACTTTTAAACGTACTGGTAACGATCTAAAAGACGCAGAACTTGCGGAAGAATTAATTAATGACGACAAAGAAAATAGCGAACATGTGATGTTGGTGGATTTAGCCCGAAACGATTTAAGCAGACATGGTAGCAGCGTTACGGTAGAAAACTACCGTGAAGTACAGTTTTTTTCGCATGTGATACATTTAGTAAGCAAAGTAACAGGACTAAAAAATAAAGATACAGACACTATGCAAGTCGTTGCGGATACCTTCCCCGCTGGTACTTTAAGTGGTGCGCCAAAACATATGGCCATGCAGCTTATTGAAAAGTATGAAAAAACCAGTAGAGGTTTTTACGGTGGAGCCATAGGCTTTATGGACTTTGAAGGTAATTTTAACCATGCCATAATGATTAGAACCTTTTTGAGCAAGAACCACAAATTATTTTGGCAAGCAGGTGCTGGACTTGTGGCTAAGTCCAATCCTCAAAGTGAATTGCAAGAAGTTTACAATAAACTTGGAGCCTTAACAAAAGCCATAGAATTAGCTAAAGATATTTAATATGAAAAAAGTATTGGTCATAGATAATTACGACAGTTTCACCTATAATCTGGTGCATTATTTAGAAGATCTGGATTGTGATGTTACCGTAAAAAGAAATGATAAACTGACCATAGAAGAAGTTAAAGCTTTTAACAAAATCGTCTTATCGCCAGGCCCTGGAATACCAGATGAAGCTGGACTTCTAAAAGACATCATCGCTACGTATGCTTCCACCAAAAGTATACTAGGTGTATGTTTAGGACAACAGGCTATTGGCGAAGTATTTGGCGGTTCTATACAAAATTTAGAACATGTATATCATGGTGTAGCTACAAATGTGACACTTTCTGTTGATGACGAATCTCTTTTTAACGGACTCGATAAGACCTTTGAAGTTGGTCGCTACCATTCTTGGGTGGTGAGTAAAGATTTACCTAACAGCCTCGAAGCCACTTCATATGACACTAATGGTCAGATTATGTCTCTTAGACACAAAGTTTACGATGTAAAAGGTGTCCAGTTCCATCCAGAGTCTGTATTGACTCCAGATGGAAAAACAATTCTTAAAAACTGGATGAACTCATAGCTATGAAAGAATTATTAAATAGATTGATTAATCAAGAAAGTATCTCGAGTGAAGAAGCAAAAAATGTTTTGGTAAACATTTCCAATGGTGCATACAACCAAAGTCAAATAGCCTCTTTTTTAACGGTTTATATGATGCGTAGTATCACCATCGAAGAACTTCGTGGCTTTAGGGACGCGCTTTTAGAGCTTTGTATTCCAGTAGATTTAGAAGGCTATAACACCATAGATTTATGTGGTACAGGAGGTGACGGCAAAGACACGTTTAATATTTCAACCTTATCCTCTTTTGTTACCGCTGGCGCAGGCATTAAAGTCACCAAGCATGGCAATTATGGAGTGTCTTCAGCATGTGGTTCTTCAAATGTTATGGAAGAGCTAGGCATAAAATTCTCAAATGATATCGATTTCCTTAAACGTAGTATTGACGAGGCAGGAATTTGTGTTTTACACGCCCCTTTGTTTCATCCAGCAATGAAAAACGTTGCGCCTATTAGAAGAGAACTGGGTGTAAAAACCTTTTTCAATATGTTAGGTCCCATGGTAAATCCATCATTTCCAAAAAATCAAATGGTTGGTGTTTTTAATCTCGAATTATTGCGATTATACGGTTATCTCTATCAAGAAACGGATAAAAACTATGCAGTAGTCCATGCTTTAGATGGTTATGATGAAATTTCACTAACAGGCAAGACCAAGGTTATTTCCAACACATCCGAAGTTTTATTTGCACCTCAGGATTTAGGAGTCCATCAAATTGAACAATCAGAAATTTTTGGCGGTAACTCGGTACAACAAGCTGCGCGACTCTTTACTAAAATAATTAACGGCAATGGTACCGATGCTCATAATAACGTGGTTTGTGCCAATGCAGGTTTAGCTATAGCAACAGTAAAACAAATTTCGCACAAAGAAGGATTTGAATTAGCCAGAGAATCGCTTCTAAGTGGAAAAGCTAAAGAAAGTTTAAAGAAATTAATTCAGTTAAGTAATTAAAGTAGTATAAATTCCGACATCGTCGGAAAACATCAAAATTCAGAAATAATGAGTAAAGGAATGGAAGTGCAAAGCAAAGCTTTAAGCATGAAATTCCGAAAGCGAATGGTGCTTTAGCAATTTCCTAATTTTGATTTGATTTTTTGGTTCGTTTTGTATCAAGACAAAATGAACGGACATAAAAATGAAAAATATTTTAGATAACATAGTAGCAGATAAACGAAAAGAAGTTGATTTAAGACAATCAATAATTCCGGTGAAGCAATTGGAAGCATCGGTACTGTTCGATAGAGAAACGTATTCGCTATCCCATGCACTAAAAAATAGTACCTCAGGAATTATAGCTGAACACAAGAGACGATCACCTTCTAAATCGGTAATCAACCAAAGCTTAAATGTTCAAGATGTAGCCAAAGGTTATGAAAGTGCAGGAGTATGTGGCATGTCTGTTTTAACGGATGGTAAATATTTTGGTGGATCCTTGGACGATTTGCTATTAGCTCGAGCCAGCTCTCAATTACCTTTATTACGAAAAGAGTTCATTATTAACCCTTATCAAATCATTGAAGCCAAAGCCTATGGAGCAGATGTTATTTTACTGATTGCTGCTATTTTGAGTAGAGATGAAATTAAAGCATTTTCAGAATTGGCAAAAAGCTTAGAGCTCGATGTTTTACTAGAAGTTCATAATGACGAAGAGTTACAAAAATCTGTAATGCCTTCATTAGATATGCTAGGCGTAAACAACAGAAACTTAAAAACATTCGAGGTCAGTCTAGAGACAAGTAAACAACTAAGCGAACAGATTCCCAACGATTTTGTAAAGGTCTCCGAAAGTGGCATTAGTTCTGTGAACGCAATCAAAGAATTACGGCCATATGGTTACAAAGGATTTCTGATTGGTGAAAACTTTATGAAAACCGACAACCCAGGAATAAGCGCTAAAAAGTTTATAAACGAATTAAATGAATAACGTCATATCGAACGAATGTGAGACATCCCATAATGAGATTTAGCCTCGCTGTAACTATAGATGCCTCAATCGCTTTGTTCATGTCGAAATAATAATTTATGAAGCTAAAGATTTGCGGAATGAAATACAATACTGCTGTAGTTGCAAAATTGCGACCAGGCTATTTAGGCTTTATATTTTATGATAAATCACCGAGAAACTTTGAAGGAGATATTCCTGAAATACCAAGAGATACAAAAAAAGTCGGCGTTTTTGTAGACGAAAAAGTGGAAGTAATCGTCAATTATATTGAAAAACACCAATTGGATGCTGTCCAACTCCATGGCCATGAATCGCCTAACTTTTGTACTGAATTAAAACGTCATTACGAGAAGCATAGCGACGAAGCAATCTCTATCAAAGAAAAAGATTGCCGCGACTTTTCAAAAAAGCCTCGCAATGACCCATCAATCGAAATCATCAAAGTATTTTCTATAAGAGACGAATTTGATTTTAGTGTATTAAAGCCATATGAAGACGTGGTAGATTACTTTTTATTTGATACCAAAGGACAATTACCAGGCGGAAATGGCTATACCTTTAATTGGGATACATTAAAAGATTATCCGTCCACCAAACCCTATTTTTTAAGTGGTGGTATAGGATTAAGTGAGATTGACGGTGTTTTGTCATTCCTGAGTAGGCAGGAATCTAAATATTGCCATGCCATTGACGTCAACAGTAAGTTTGAAATTGAACCAGGATTAAAAAACATTGATGAATTAGAAAAATTTAAAAAAGTAATATGTCATGTCGAACGCATGTGAGACATCTCATCACGAGATTTGGCTTCGTTGAACCTATGAATGAGATTTCTTAATCGCTTCGCTCATGTCGAAATGACAAACAACTATGAAAGAGACATACAACATTAACGAAAAAGGCTATTATGGCGAGTTTGGTGGTGCATTTATACCGGAAATGCTTTATCCAAACGTTGAGGAATTACGTCAAAATTATTTAAAGATTATGGCAGAACCGTCATTTCAAGAAGAGTTTCACCAACTCCTTAAAGACTATGTAGGTAGACCATCACCCTTATATTACGCTAAACGTCTTTCCGAAAAATATAATACTAAAGTATATCTAAAGCGCGAAGACCTCAACCATACAGGTGCCCATAAAGTCAACAATACTATCGGGCAAATTTTAATGGCAAAACGTCTTGGTAAAAATAGAATCATTGCAGAAACTGGAGCAGGACAACACGGTGTTGCCACAGCTACGGTTTGTGCTCTAATGGGTATTGAATGTGTAGTCTACATGGGTGAGATAGACATTGCGCGCCAAGCACCAAATGTAGCTCGCATGAAGATGCTAGGTGCTGAAGTTAGACCAGCATTGTCAGGAAGTAGAACGCTTAAAGATGCCACAAACGAAGCCATCAGGGATTGGATTAATAATCCCGTGGATACGCATTATATTATCGGTTCTGCGATTGGGCCACATCCTTATCCAGATATGGTAACACGATTTCAATCAGTGATTTCCGAAGAAATCAAATGGCAATTAAAAGAAAAAGAAGGTCGGGAACATCCTGATTATGTGGTAGCTTGTATTGGTGGCGGAAGTAATGCCTCTGGAACGTACTATCATTTTTTAGATAACGAAGACGTTGGCATTATTGCTGTAGAAGCTGCTGGCAAAGGTATTCATTCTGGCGAAAGTGCCGCAACCTCCGTGTTAGGAAAAGAAGGCATAATTCATGGCTGCAAGACTTTACTGATGCAAACTTCAGATGGACAAATTACCGAGCCCTACTCCATTTCGGCTGGATTAGACTATCCTGGTGTTGGCCCACTCCACTCCCATTTATATAAATCTGGACGTGGTGAGTTTTACTCAGCTACTGATGATGAAGCCATGACTGCTGGCCTAGAGTTGGCCCAATTGGAAGGTATAATCCCCGCAATAGAAACGAGTCATGCTTTGGCCATTTTCGAACATAAAACCTTTAAACCCGATGATATTGTAGTGATTAGCTTGTCTGGAAGAGGCGATAAGGATTTACAGAATTATATTGATTATTTTAAGCTTTAATTATTGTCATTCCTGCGCAGGCAGGAATCTACAAAAATGTTTAAAGCTATTCATCAATATTATCTTTACATGCTAACCAATAAAAAGAATGGTACATTGTATATTGGAGTAACAAACGATTTGGAAAGACGAATGTTTGAGCATAAGAATAAATTAGTCGAAGGTTTCACAAAAAAGTACAATCTGACTCAACTTGTTTATTTTGAAACTTATCAATATGTTAATGATGCTATAAAAAGAGAAAAGAATATGAAAAAATGGAAACGAGAATGGAAAATAAATTTAATTGAAAACAATAATTCAAACTGGACGGATTTATCTAAAGATTGGAATATATAAAATTTAGATTCCTGCCTACGCAGGAATGACAAACACAAATCTTAAATGACAAACAGAATAAATCAAAAACTACAAGAAAACAAAAAGCTCTTATCCATATATTTTACCGCTGGTTATCCGAGCTTAGATGACACTGCAGACATTATACAAGATTTAGAAAAAAGTGGTGTGGATATGATAGAAATAGGATTACCTTTTAGTGATCCATTGGCAGATGGCCCAACCATACAAGCTAGCTCTACGTCTGCACTTAAAAACGGAATGACTACCGAAAAGTTATTCGAACAAATTAGTAATATAAGATCGTCTGTTTCTATTCCATTGATCATTATGGGTTATTTTAACCCAGTGTTGCAATATGGTGTAGAAGCTTTTTGTAAAAAGTGTCAAGATATTGGTATTGATGGTCTTATTCTTCCTGATTTACCTGTGGATGTTTACGACGCGTACTACAAATCTACTTTTGAAAAATATGGTCTCATCAATGTATTTTTAATTACACCTCAAACCTCAGATGAGCGCATTCGTTATATCGATTCTATTTCCACAGGCTTTATCTATATGGTAAGTTCTGCAAGTACAACGGGTGCAAAAAGTGGCTTTGGTGATGAGCAAACAAGCTACTTTAAACGTATTGCCGATATGAATCTTAAGAATCCGCAAATCGTTGGTTTCGGTATTTCTAATAATGATACATTTACACAAGCGACTACGCATGCAAAAGGTGCCATTATAGGAAGTGCCTTTATAAAGCATGTGACCAATGATGGTATTAAAAATATTGATGGCTTCGTAAAAAAAATCTTGAATTAAAATAGATTCCGGCCTATACAGGAATAACAAATCATATGCCGCTTAACATCGTACTTATAGAACCCGAAATCCCTAATAATACAGGTAACATCGGCAGATTGGCATTAGCCACTGGCTCTCGATTGCATTTGGTGAAGCCATTTGGTTTTGAAATTGACGACAAACGCTTAAAACGTGCAGGACTAGATTATTGGCAACATTTAGAAGTCATTTATTATGATTCTTCAGAGGAGTTCTTCTCAAGTAATAGTAACGCCGATATGATTTTTCTATCAAGTCATGGCAAACGATCGCATTGGGACATCAACTATTCTGATAATATGTTCCTTATTTTTGGCAGGGAATCTGTAGGATTACCAAAACCACTCATTGAAAAACATCAAGAAAAACTCTTCAAAATCCCCATGTTTAGCGAACATATTAGAAGTCTAAATCTCGCTAATGCAGTTAGCATTATTGTTTACGAAGGCTTACGGCAACTTCGTTAATTTTATCATAAAAGAAGCCCTAAAGATTAAACCTTTTTTTAATATCTGAGTCTTAGTAGTGTTCATTAATTAAAAACACAAAAAGATTATGATTTTAAAAACATTAAAAATTAGTTTATGTATCGCTGTATTATGTACTGTAACATTTGTCGATGCCCAAGAAAGACGTGGAAAGAGAAGCGCAAATCCTGAAAAAACATTTCAAAAGCTAGATGCCAATGCAGATGGAGAACTGTCCTTGGAAGAATTCAAAGAAAAGCTTCAGAGAAGAGATGTTAGTACCGAAATTATTGATGAGCGTTTTAAGGAATTGGATACCGATGCTAACGGAACAGTATCCTTAGAGGAATTTACCTCCAAAAAGGAATTATCTAAAGAAGAGCGGATAGAAAAACGTTTTAAAATGATGGATGCTGACGGCAATGGCACTATAGATATGGCAGAATACAAAGCGTTTGTTGAAGAGACAGAAAAGCATCGAATGAAACGCAAGCATCGCAGAAACAAAAAAGAAGATTAAATAAAAAGTCCTCTAGAATAACTAGGGGATTTTTTTCATTTAATAACATACATTCAATTTTGGTTTTGTATCTTATAATCAAAACAAAACCAACTCTTGAAGTACTCAAAAACTTATGCGCTTTTTTCGGAATACGGTCAAATATTCTTGGGCATTGTACTGGCTAGTATTGGATTAAAGGCCTTTCTATTACCAAATGGATTCTTAGATGGTGGCGTTACCGGAATTGCGCTTCTGGTTAGAACATTTGTTGATATAAAACTATCGTATTTACTGCTTATTTTTAGTGTTCCGTTTTTAATTTTAGGGTTCTACACCGTTTCTAGACGCATCGTCATAAAATCCATAATTAGTATTTTAGGATTGGCATTATTTATTCACTATGAGAATTTTGAAACCATAACCAATGACAAACTCCTTATTGCGATTTTTGGTGGTTTATTTTTGGGTGCTGGCATTGGTATAGCCATACGAAATGGTTCTGTTTTGGACGGATCGGAAATTTTGGGTGTTTATATTAACGATCAATTTGGTGTAAGTATTGGTCAAGTTATACTTATCTTCAATATTATACTATTTGGCATTACAGCTTGGGTGATTTCTACTGAGGTGGCGCTCTACTCTATTTTGGCCTATATTGTTACAGCCAAGGTCACCGATTTAACTATTGAAGGTTTTGAAGATTTTATTGGTGTTACTATAGTTTCAAAAAAATATATGCAGATCGAAGAGGCCATAATGAACGATTTAGGCGTTGGCATGACCCTTTACAAAGGCACACGAGGTGTTGGAAACTCTGGAAAGCATGAAGATTTCGATATTATCCATACAATTATAAATCGTATCGATATGAAAAAAATGCATCGTATTATCAATGAAATAGATGAAAAAGCTTTTATAATAGAATTCGACGTTAATAATGTAAAAGGCGGTGTTTTAAGGCATTATATTGATAAGAAGAAGAGCAAGGTATTACCAAAGGCCTAGATAAACTCTCTATACTGCAAGACCCTAAAATCAAAGGTATTAAAATCTGGATTTTTGGCTTTTAGTTGCCTGTAAAGTGGTAATCTGCTTATAGAGATATTGGCAGCACCAGAACCTGAAATCAGAGACACAGTCTTTATAGTCCTGATGTCATTCCGAAATGAGCCTTGCGATTGAGGAACCCTATTGTTAGATTGCCTCGTTCTACTTGTAATGACAGGAAGGTGGAACTGATGAATTCTGGGTACTTCGTTATTCACTAATTCCAACTTTAATTTATAATCTCTTAGATGCTTTCTGAAAAAGTATTCTGGTCCATTTTTACTGTTCCCTCCTGTAAACAAAATAGTTTTTATACTTGGGTATTGTTTTAAATAGCCCACGACATCCCTTAATCTGATGTTTTTCATACCTAAATCCGAAGCATCGATCTTCTCGCGTTCGGCACTTTGCACTATATCACAAACTCCAATTTTATGATCAATTAAAAACCGTTTTCGCTCTTCTACAGCTTCTTCGGAATTATCATAACGCAAATTGAGGTTGTAGATTTTATCTATAAACAGCCACAAGGAATTATAATAGCTACCATAACAGAAATCTACGTCCTTTTCTAAAAGTTGACCCGTAGAAAATCTGGGGGGCGGCAATGTACCAACAATGAGCTTTTCGGTATCTCGTTGAATAAATGGTTCGTAAGGGTGTTTATGGAAAAACATTACAATGATTTCAATAAACGCTCAACTTCAATTATGGTCAATCTGTAGAGACGTCTGTTAGGTTTTGTCATGTACTGGGACTCTGAAGAAATTTCTTCTAGTAACTCTTTTCCCTCTATAGTTCTGTCATTCTCAAGATAAAACTTAGCGAGCTCCAAACGTTCATCATAATTTGAATAAGGTCTATCAATCTGCTTCAACTGTGTTTCAGCATCCTCTAGTTTTCCTAATTCCTTTAACGCTAAACCATAGCAAAATTGTTGTTTAGAACCTGTAAATTCTGATTTAGCAGCAATTTTTTCAGCTTCCCCTATAACGGCTTCATAATCCTGAAGCTGAAAATAACACAACACCAATTGCTGTCTAGCATATAAGTCGTTCTGGTCCGAATCATTAAGGGTGTGCTTATAATTTTCGATAGCATTTGGCATATCGCCATTTTCGACATGAGCATCAGCAAGCGCAATTCTATTGGTATACGAATCTGAAAACTCCAATGCTCTTTCTAAATCTCTAATCTTCTTTGTTGGATTTATGATAGAAGTAAATTCACTTTGAATTTTTTCCGCATCTCTTTTGTTATAAATATTGGTAACAAAATAAATTATTGGACCAACAACGGGAATAAAAAAAACAACAAAATACCAGTAATAGGGTTTACGATTTTTGTAAATATGATAGAGACAATACCCTTGAATAAAAAGTATTAAGTAGTAGCGAAACATGAAAGAGTGGTTAACGTTTTAAAGATAACAACTATCTCACAAAAACCAACTCTTTTTCAGAAGATAGACTTTCGCTAAACCCATAACTTTCATAATTGAAGCTTTTAATATCATCTAGAGTTTTCGCATCAGTATCTATAATATAACGTGTCATGTAACCTCTTGCCAATTTGGCAAAGGTCATTATGGTTTTATATTGGCCATTTTTTAAATCCTTAAAATTGGCTGTAATAACTGGCACTTTTAAAGCTTTAGCATCTATCGCCTTAAAATATTCGTTACTTGCTAAGTTTAAGAATAATTCATCATCGTCTAATTCGTCATTTAAAGCTTGGGTCACTTTTTTCCTCCAAAATTCATAAAGGTTTTTGTTTCTACCTACTGGCATTCGGGTACCCATTTCCAATCGGTAAGGTTGAATTAAATCTAATGGTTTCAAAATACCATATAGACCCGAAATGATTCGCACTGTATCCTGAACTTTATCCAACTTATCAACATCTATTGTGTAAGCATCAAGACCTCTATACACATCACCGCTAAAGGCATACAAAGCCTGTCTTGCATTCTCTGAAGTAAATGGCAATTCCCATTCTTGATTGCGCTCATAATTGAGTTGCCCGAGATTATCAGAAATATTCATCAACTTAGACAAACTTTTGGCAGACTTTTTTTTCAGTAACTTATTTAAACGTTGAGCCTCAGCTAAAAAACAACCTTCAGTCGTTTTCGCCGTGGGTAATTGGCTTTCAAAATTTAAGGATTTAGCTGGCGATAATACGAGTTTCATAGTCTATCCCCTGTGAAAACAGGGATCTCATTTAAGGTTTAACAACATTCTAATTTTAGGCAAAAATACGATGTAAATGGAACAGTTTCAAGTATAGCCAACAACTAATCTTGATAGTTGTATAATGAATGTCTATACTAAAACACTGAGAAGTTGAGATGCAGAAATAAATTCAGCATAACATAAATCCATTAATAATTTCTTCTCAGGAATTACTGCTTTAGGAGCAATTAAGTCTGATGCTTGGCATAGCTTCTCCATTTTTCAATACATTGCTGCATATCTTCAGGAATTTCTGTAGAAAAACTTAACCATTTACCTGTTGTTGGATGCTCAAAGCCCAAGGTTTTAGCATGCAATGCTTGGCGTGGCAATATTTTAAAGCAATTTTCAACAAACTGCTTATACTTTGTAAATGTAGTTCCTTTTAAAATCTTCTCACCGCCATAACGCTCATCGTTAAATAAGGTATGTCCAATATATTTCATATGTACACGTATTTGATGTGTACGGCCAGTCTCAAGCTTACAACTTACTAAAGTGACATATCCCAAACGTTCTAAGACTTTATAGTGTGTTACAGCAGGTTTTCCTTTGTAAGCCTCATCACCTTCATAAACTGTGTTCTGTAATCTATTCTTCGGATGGCGGCCAATATTACCTTCTATAGTTCCTTCTTCATTATCAATATTACCCCAAACCAATGCTACATATTCGCGTTCACTGGTCTTTTCGGCAAACTGATTCGATAGATGCGCCATGGCCTTTTCGGTTTTAGCGACTACCAATAAACCACTGGTATCTTTATCGATACGATGTACCAGACCTGGTCTTTCACTAGAATTATTAGGTAAATTTTCAAAATGAAAAATGAGACCGTTAATTAAGGTTCCAGAATAGTTGCCATGACCAGGATGCACAACCATACCCGCTGATTTATTAACCACTAAAAGTTCATCATCTTCATAAACAATATCAATGGGAATATCTTCGGCAACCAATAAATATTCGTGTGGTGGATGTTCAAACTTAACCGTTATATGGTCGTTGGGCTTTACCTTGTAATTGGACTTTACTGACTCTCCATTGACAAAAATACTACCGTCTTTTGCAGCTTGCTGAATTTTGTTTCGTGTAGCATTTTCAACAAAATTCATTAAATATTTATCTATTCTTAAGGGTTGCTGACCTTTCTCTACTTTAAAAGCATAATGCTCATAAAGCTCATCTTCTTCAGAAATATCAATAGTATCAGCCATAGCACTAACGATTTCCGTTGCCAAGAACTAAATCTATTGTAGAGGTCAATGGCAATAATGTTCCAGGTTGTAAGGTCTCGCCTTCGTGTTTCATGCCCAAAACCACATCTTTGCCAATATTATTGATGTAAGTGATTTTGCCTATTTTAAATTCTAAAGCCTGAAGCTGTGGCTTAGCTTGTCTAAAAGTTCGTTTTAAAATATTGGGCACCTCAACTTTGCGATAGCCAGATGGATTAAGAATTAAATAAATCTTTCGGTTTTCTTTAACCTGAGCACCAGCAATTGGATTTTGCTCAATAACAGAGTACTTGGGATATTTAGGATTAAAATTGGCAGAATCCTGAATTTCCATCACCAAATCCTTATCGTCTAATTCTATTTTTACAGTCTCCAAAGATTTACCCTTTAAATCCGGAACCGTAACGAATTCGCCGTGATTAGTCGTTACATTTAACCACTTTAGTATAAAAAAACTTAGCACCACAACAGCCACAATAGCCAATGCCAGTTGTTTTAAAAACACTTTGCTTGTCAAAAACTTAACTAAACTCATAGGCTGCTTACTTGTCGACAAATCTAATAAATAATCTAACGCTATAAAATTAATATACGTATACATCACTAGATTTAGATTGTTCAAAATAAATGATACTTTTACATTACACTATTTATTAACTATGTCTATGCCTAGATAGCGTGTAGATACTGAAATAAGTTCAGTATAAATGAAAAAAAACATAGCCATCATTATGGGAGGCTACTCAAGCGAGTATGAAATTTCGCTTAAGAGCGGTAATGTCGTATACGACACATTGAATAAAGAAAAATATAATGTTTATCGTATTCATATTTTTAAAAGTAAATGGGTATATGTTAATGATGACAATGAGGAATTTCCTGTAGACAAAAATGATTTTTCCATCCGTGTAAACGATACCAAAATCACTTTTAATTGTGTTTTTAATGCCATACATGGTTCTCCTGGTGAAGACGGCTACATGCAAGCTTATTTTGAGTTATTGGATATACCGCAAACAAGTTGCAACATGTATCAAGCGGCTTTAACTTTTAATAAGCGTGATTTATTGGCTACGCTTAAACCTTATGGTATTAAAATGGCCGAAAGCTACTATTTAAATCTTGGTGATCTTATTGATGAAGACGTCATTGTAAATAAAGTTGGCTTACCTTGTTTTGTTAAGGCCAATAAAGCCGGAAGCAGTTTTGGCATCTCTAAGGTCTATAAAAAAGAGGATTTAAAAGCAGCTATTGAAAGCTCATTTAAGGAGGATAATGAAATTATCATTGAGCAATTTTTGGATGGTGTAGAAGTGTCGGTTGGCGTGATATCGTATAAAGGAAAAACAACGGTTTTACCTATTACAGAGATTGTATCCGAAAATGATTTTTTTGATTATGCTGCAAAATATGAAGGTAAATCCCAAGAGATAACTCCCGCTAGGATTTCAAAAGATTACGAAGAAAAAACCAGAAAAGTGGCTAAACAGATTTACGATATCTTAAGCATGACTGGATTTTCGAGAAGTGAATTCATATTTAAAGATGATGAGCCCTATCTTTTGGAAATGAATACAGTACCAGGTTTGACCAAAGAGAGTATTTTACCTCAGCAAGCCACTGAAGCGGGAATTAGCATGGAAGACTTATTTGATAATGCTATTGAAGAAGCCATAAAAAAATGACGATTTTAGATTGACGATTTTTGAATTATTATCTTTGACTTATAATTAAACCTTTCTTACGAAAAGTAGACATGAAACGTGCCATATTTCCAGGGTCTTTTGATCCAATTACCAATGGACACTACGACATTATAAAACGTGGTGTTAAGTTATTTGATGAAGTTATTGTTGCCATTGGTATTAATGCCGACAAAAAATATATGTTTTCTTTGGAGGAAAGAAAGAGGTTTATCGAAGAGGCATTTAAGGATGAACCTAAAGTAAAAGTCACCACCTATAGTGGACTCACTGTGGATTACTGCAAAGAAGTCCAAGCTAAATTTATTCTAAGAGGTCTTAGAAATCCGGCTGACTTTGAATTTGAAAAAGCTATTGCCCATACCAATAGAAGACTTTCAAAAATTGAAACGGTCTTTCTATTAACTGCCGCTAAAACATCTTACATTGCTTCATCCATAGTTCGTGATGTTATTAGAAATAATGGCGACTACACGGTTTTAGTTCCAGATAGTGTGCGGATAACTTCTAAATAATATTATTGCGCTTCGCTTTTTCAACAGCTTCTAGCTTATTATGAACTTGAAGCTTACGATATATATGTTCTATATGCTTCCTAATAGTACCCGTAGATAAAATTAGATTTTCTGCAACAGCATTATAGCTTAGCCCCTTACTAAGTTGTTCTAAAACATCTATTTCTCTACTGGTAAGCTTAATTTCTTCTTTTTCTTTAGTCTCCATAAATGGATTGCGAAGTAATTTTAATGTCTTTAAGGCAATAGATGGATTCATAGCCGCACCTCCATTTAAGGTTTCTAAAATACCCGAATGCAAAGCTCCGGCATCAATCTCTTTTAATAAATAACCATCAGCTCCAGCTTTTATAGCATTAAAAATATTTTCGTCATTGTCAAACACGGTTAACATTATAATCTTAACATGGGGATACTTTTGCTTCACCTTCTCTGTTGCGTCAATACCATTCATCACAGGCATCTCAATATCCATTAGTATTAAATCAATGTTATGATTCTCTTCGAGTTTCTCCAAAACATCGATACCGTTCATAGCTGTGAATCGTACTTGTAAATCTTCAAAAAAGGACAGTTTCTCTTCAACAGCCTTAATTAAAAACATATTATCATCTACTATGGCAATTTTTGTCTTCATCTTTAATTACAGTATTACTATTCCCTTATGCTATTACACACTTAATTCTATGATAGTACCTTTGTTTGGTTCTGATTTTATTTTTAGGCCGCCATTAATTTCCGAAGCTCTTTTTTCCATGTTTGATAATCCGTTGCCTCGTTTGGTTTTATTTAAATCAAAACCTTTTCCGTCGTCAGAAATCCTAAAAACATAATTAGAGACCTCTTTAGAAACATTTACTTTTATTTTTGAAGCTTCAGCATATTTCAAACTATTGTGTATGGCTTCCTGAATGATCCTATGAATATTCATTCCCTCTACCGAAGAAAATGTTTTAGATACATCTACACTATCGTTGACATTAAAGCTAAACTGAATATCTGCGTCATATAGATGTGCCTTGTCAATATAATTTGAAATTCTCGTTTGTAAATCTTCAAAAGAGATTTCACTTTTATTCATTGCCCATATGGTATCCCTGAGTTCATAGATAGTACCAGAAGTAAACTCACTTATGGTCGCAAGTTTATTATTGAGTTTTTTGTCTTTAATATCAAAGGCATATTTTAAATTGTCCAAAGACGAAATAATAAAGGTGAGTTGTGCGCCGATATTATCGTGCAAATCTCTGCTAATTCTAAGCCGTTGTTCTTGCAACTTGTTCTGTGTTTCAATTTTAAGCAATGCCCCTTTTAACTCATTCTCTTTCTTTAGCTGCCTATTCTTTAGTTCTTGTTGGTTATATATTAAATAACCTAATAATCCAAGAACAACTGCCAAGCCAATAAGCCCGAAGATTTGATAATTTCGTTGTTGTATTATCAGGTCTTGTTCTGCAATCTCGGCACGTTGAATGAGAATTTCTTTTTCTTTTTTCTCTGTTTCATATTTTATTTCCAAATCTGCAATGGCTTTAGCATTTCTCTTAGAAAAGATGGAATCCTTAAGCTTTATAAACTTTTGTTTTGATACCCTCGCCTTTTCGTAATCATTCATCATGTATTGCGTCTCGGCATTAGTGAGATATAAATCGGCTGCCTTAAGTTCTGTTTCGGGATACTTTTCAACAAGATCAAATCCTTTCTCGATATAAAAAAGTGCTTTTTTAGGGTTATTTTTTTCATTGTAAATAGCTGCAATATTGTTGTAAGAACTGATCATCCCTTTTTCGTCCGCATTAAAATCCTTTGGTTTTTCTAATGCCTTGAGATAGATTGTAAGTGCCAAATCAATATCTCCTTTTAAATAATGTGTATGGGCCAGATTGTCTAACAAGCGGTAATAATCTATATGGTTATTCTTTTCTTTTGCCAAGATTATGCCTTTATTAAATGTTGCCACAGCTTCATTTAAACGTCCTAAATTTTTAAGGTTAATGCCAATATTATTATAAGAAGCGATTTGTTCGTTTTGCATATTATACTTTAAACGTATGTCCAATGCTTTTTTATGATATTCCAGAGCCTTTTCATTGAGGTTCATCTCTTGGTAAATGAGGCCAATATTGTTTAATGAGGATTCCATAGCTCGTTCCATATCGGCATTCTCATCCATTTTTAAGGATTCAAAAAAATAATCCAAAGCTTTGCTGTAATTGCCTCTATTCCAATTGAGCATACCAAGGTTATTGATGCACATGGACTCAATATTCTCAAATCCAAAATCACGACTCATCTTCAGCGCTTTTTCAAAATAATAGCTCGCCGAATCAGATTTACCTGTAACATCCATATAAATGCCATGAGTATTTACCAATTCTGTTAATCCAAAATTAAAATTGGCTTTTTTGGCAAGTTGTTTTCCCTCTTTTATAACAGCATTCGCTTTGTCGGTATCATTAAAAATATAACCAAATGCAATCTTGTTATAAAGTCTTATTTTAATAGAATCATTTTGCTGTTGCCTTGCCACGGTAAGAAGGCTATCTAGATTCTGTGAAAATCCAAAAATCGAAACGAAAAAAAAAGAACAACTTAATACTTTGATTTTGAGTGATCTTAATAAAAAAAGCATCAGATAAACTCTCCTGTTAAGTTCAGAAGGTCTAACTGATACTTTTTCTAAAAAATTGATTAATAGCATATGTAATATAAAACTAATTATGAGTAGGCTAATTGTTTTTCGATTAAAAGGTATTTAATAAGATTAAGCGTAATTTAATGAAAGAATCACGCTTAATCAAACTATTTCTTTAGGTTGTAAGCATATATCGTCTTGTCATTTGGCTTGTAATACAAATACCCGCCAAATTCATCGACTTTATAAACAGGCTTTTTATCCTTGAGTATTATTTCTTTTTCAATAGCTCCTGAATCCTTACTTAACTTTACCAAACCGACACCATTATCTAATTTCGTTAATACAAATTGGGCATCTTGAGTTGCAGATGTTGCTTTAAAGCGCTTAGCAAGTTCATTAAAAGATGCTGTTCCGATTTCAGTGAACATGTTTGCTGCACGTTGCATCTGCGCACCGTGACTATTATACTGGCCTAAGCTATTTCTATTTGCACCTGCTCTAAATGAAGCATTTGCCGCCATAGCAGTTGAAGCCACAGCCATGGCACCTGCTAATATAGCACCAAAGGCACTTTTTCCCGGTGCTCTATGATATTCGTGCCAGTTTGCTTTACCGTCCCAATCTAAAGACATCATATTCTGGTCCGAGGCCAATAAAATTCCATTAGCTCTTACCTCTATACTTGTGGGATCTTCTTTACCGTCAAAATTTGCTTCAGTTAGTATTTCTGATGTCCCACTAACGGCATCGATACTAAACACTTTTTCATCTGCTGCAATCAAATACCTGTTATTCTTTTCGTCAAAATCTGAGCTTACGACATCCGCCTTTTTGAATTTTAATGGTTTAGACCAAACTTGTTCTCCAGTCTCCAGATTAACGATGTTTGCATCTCCTGAAGTAATATAAATTAGACCTTGAGGTGTCGATGCCATCGTCAAAATGTTTTCGCCTGTTTTGAGCGGTTTTTTAAACAGTGTTTTACCATCGTAGGAAATTTTATTTATTCCTCCTTGATAAATGCCAAACAAAATTCCATCTTCCATAATATAAAAATGTTGAACATAGCCTTTAGTCTTAGGTGCTTTCTCCCATAAATCCTCACCTGTTGAAGCACTTAGCATGGTAATCTTGGATTCTGACTTAGCAGCAAATGCGCCACTTCCTCCTGTTACGTTACTAACAACCGCGAGTCCTTGAGGCAATATTTCAAAATTGACGACACTTCCTTTTACCTTGCGCTCATCTGGCCAAGCTTCAGAGCCATCGGCATTAAACTTATAGATCTTGGTATTCTTTAAATTGGTTGTTGCTGCAAAACCATATACATCAGTTTCGGATGCGTTACTTGTCATCCAATTAACATTTTTAACATCGTTCTTCCATAAAGTTTCACCAGTTTTTGTTTTTGCTATAACACCTTGGCTTGTCGGTATTAAAAGTTTGTCCTTTAATAATGCTGGCCTACCTGTAACCGACCAATTCTTCATTGTCACCTTTCCTGGTTTTATTAAGAAAAATGAATAATCTTCATTTCCGGTGCCCAAGTCATAAACGGCCACTTTAGGTGTTACATTTTCTGCCTTACCGCCACCTTTTTGAAAACCACTTACCACCAATTTATTTTGGGGCATAATGACATCGCATGTAAAAATATTCTTCCATCCTTTGGATTCGGTCGAAAACAATACTGTACCAGACATATAGTCGATAACAGCTTTTTTTGAAGACATATTGGCAAACCCTGTCTGTCCCACCATAACATATGGTGCATTAGGGATGTAGTTGAGTTCTTCTGGCTTTACACGACCATACTCCGTAAAGTTGAATAGAAGACCTTCTTGTCCAGGTTTTATCCCGACCAGTCCATCATTTGTGGCAACTACAAGGGTTCCACCCTCGGTGATTGTCATGTCATTAATCTTAGCTCCCAATCCGTAATTAGCATCCGGTACGTCTTGTGCAAGTAACAATGTCGTACAGAAGAAAAGTAGAACTATTGTTAGTATATTGGGTATAATCAATCGCTTTTCCATCTTAAGTCTTTTTAAGAGGTTTGCTTATTCAAATCAAAAGCTCCATCGGTTATATTTTTAGTGGACTGGTCACCGTTTACATTTTTGCCTGTAAAATTAAACGTCCCTATAACCTTGGTTTCAGTTTCTTCAGAGATATTAATTTCTCCAACTTGCGTGTCATCGTAAGGCGCTTGCCATATTTCGGAGGTAGAGTTTTGGGGATTATTGATATCTACATTGGTTTCTGTGTAAGAAGCACTGTTAAAAATATTTGCACCACCACCAATAGGATACGTTCCGGGGCCAGAGTAGCCCACAATAGTTATGGCAAATGCGTTAGCGTCACTACTAGACGCTATAATGATTAGGGTCTGTCCATTATTTGCCACTGTTGCAGAAGATGAGATATCTAAAGATTGGAAACTAGTGCCATCTACCCTAGCCGTTAAGGTTCCAGAGGGTGTGTTTCCTCCATCGCCACCATCATCATCACTTTTACAAGATGTCAATGTTATTATTGAAGTCAACATAAATAATAACATGAAGCTTTTTAAAATTCTCATTGTTGAAATAATTTATTGGTTAATACGGATACAAATCTCAACAATAAGACTAAGGCAAAACATACGATAAATTGCGTATATTTTTACAAATACTTGATTATCAATATTTTAAATATTAATCAAAAAGAAATATGAGGATATTTAGCTTGTAAAGTCTCAATATCAAACGCTAATTTTGCCAAAAATTCATTGTGAGCGACCGACTCAGGATTAAATGGCCGATGTGCTTTTTTTGCTTGAATGTTGGCAACGATTTTAGACGTTTTTTTAGCTTCTTCGGATAACCATATGGATCTGAATTTTTCCCAGATATAATCAATGGCCAAACGATTTGGGTGGAGCATGTCTAGATCATAAAAACGATAATCCCTTAGTTCATCCATCATAATCTCATAAGACGGAAAATAATGCAATTGTTGCCTTTGGTCTACCATTTGGTGAACTGCCGCTATTAAATGCGATTTGCTTCTGGTATTCTCCACAAAGCCATCTTTTAAATGTCGAACAGGTGATACTGTGAATATGAAGTTTACTTTTGGATTAACACTTTTAATTAAAGCAACCATGGCTCCGAGTGATTGCAAAATCGTGTCTACAGATAGCAACTCCTTTGAAAACTGTTTTTGTGGTACTTTATGGCAATTTGCAACGATTCTCTCTGAAGCAATATGCCTGTAAACCCAACTTGTTCCTAAAGTGATGATTATATGTGAGGCACTTTTTAATTGCAAAAGCGTACTATCGATTTGCATATTTAGTTCGTTTACCAAATCGTCTTGAGTGGCTTTATTTAATTTTGAATGGGCATCCAAACAACACCATTGTTCGCTATGAAAAATCAGTTCATCACCAGAATAGTAGTCCGAATTAATTGCTCTTGTGATAAGGTTTTCAATAGCCAAAGGATGAAATAAAATCCCAAAGGGATTGACTGTAGCTTGAAGCTTAAAATACATAAACTTTGCACCTACATTTTCTGAGAAGCAAGACCCTAACAACACCGCTTTAGAGTTATAATCGAGTTGATTAAACTTCTGTGGTTGTAGTGATATTTGGGTTTGAAGGTTCATATTCTTGACAAGAAAACATTATCAATCAAATGTTGCTCTAATCTAATATAAATTGCGTTGTCTAAATACTATCCTTTATTTTCTTTATTCTTTTCTCGTTCAAGCCTTTTCAATTCCTTTTCTTTCTTCTTCTCTTCCAGTCTGATTTTTTCTTCCTCAATTTTATGTTTTAAATCTTTTATGTTGTTTTTTGAAGTAATCAATTTTTTAATGGCTTTCTCAATCTTACTATTTGTCTTATCTACCCTACTATTTAATCTATTAATTCTTTTTTGAAGCTTTTTGTTAGACAGGTCATCTGTATTTTTAGTCTTCAAAATTTCATCTTTTAAATCCGATAAAACATCATACATCCTTTGAATCTTAATTTCGAGATTTGTTTTTTTATTTTCCTCTCTTTCCAATTTTTGTTCATTTGTTTGAATATAACGCATCATCCACAACACCTGTTCATCAGAATGTTCTCGCTGCCAAAACTCTTGCTGTTGCATCATATGGTTATTGATTTGACTTTGAGTAGGTGGACTTGGAAACTGCTGGCCTAACAAAATGATAGGAAAAAATAAAACGATGTAAGTAATTGTCTTTATTCTCATTTTGTTTTGTGTTTTAACAAGATATTATCTTTTACTTCAAATAATCTTCAGCCAATTTCAAAGCCTCATCAATTCCACTTGGATTTTTACCTCCCGCGGTAGCAAAGAAGGCTTGTCCTCCGCCACCACCTTGGATGTATTTACCAAGTTCCCTTACAATCTGCCCTGCGTTCAAGTCTTTTTCTGTAACGAGGTTTTTAGAAATATAACACGATAAAATGGCCTTCCCATTGGTATCAGCTCCAAATAGCGCAAACAAATTATCGACTTCACCTCCCAGCTCAAAACATAAATCCTTAATCCCAGAAGCGTCCAAATCAACTTTTTTAGCAATAAAGTTGATACCGTTAACTTCGGTGATTTCACTTTTTAATTCACCTTTTACATTTTTGGCTTTATCCTTTAATAATTGCTCAATTTGCTTTTTAAGATCTGAATTTTCGTCTTGTAAGGCCTTAACCGCTTTAACAGGCTCTTTTGTATTATTAAGTAAATCCCTTATCTCAAAATAGGCTCTATTATTTTCAAAATAGAAATCTTTTACAGCGTCGTAGGTAATGGCCTCTATACGTCGTATCCCAGCTGCAACAGCACCTTCGGATACAATCTTAAAGTGCCAAATATCAGCCGTGTTCTTAACATGTGTACCACCACAGAGCTCTATGGATTGCCCAAAGCGAATGGTTCTTACCGTATCACCATACTTCTCACCAAATAAAGACATCGCCCCTTCTGAAATCGCTATGTCTTTAGGTATGTTTCGCTGCTCTTCAAGCAATAACTTATCATCTATTCTGGCGTTAACAAAATTTTCGACATCCCTCAATTCTTCAACCGTAAGCTTAGAAAAATGCGAAAAATCAAAGCGTAAATGCTTCGAATGTACCGCAGAACCTTTTTGTTCCACATGAGTCCCTAAAACCTCTCTTAAGGCTTGATGCAAAAGATGTGTTGCCGTATGATTGCATTCGGTTCTAAACCGTTGTTTACCCTCCACAACAGCTTTAAAGGTTGCATTAAGATCTTTGGGGAGGTTTTTGGTAAAATGGATAATGATGTTATTCTCTTTCTTTGTATCTAAAATGTAAATTACATCACCATTAGGGTCTTGCAAATAGCCTTTATCGCCAACTTGTCCACCGCCCTCAGCATAAAAAGGTGTTAAATTAAATACCAATTGGTACATCTCACCATCTTTTTTAGAAGTGACTTTTCTGTATCTGGTAATCTTAACAGTGGCATCAAGAATATCATAGCCTATAAATTCCTGTTCTGCATCATCAACCAAAATGGTCCAATCATCTGTCGATGTTTCGCTAGCTTTACGTGAACGATTTTTTTGTTTTTCCATCTCTATGTCAAAACCTTCTTCATCCACAGTAAAATTCCTTTCTCCTGCAATCAATTGTGTTAGATCTAGCGGAAATCCATAAGTGTCATACAATTCAAATGCTTCTTTTCCAGAAACAATAAGCAACTGCTCTTTTGTCATTCTTTTCGAAACCCCTGTCACTTTTACTTTTGCGTCCTTCTTTCTTAGAATGGATTCCAATAAAACCAAGCCTTGCTCTAAGGTTCTCAAGAATGACGATTCTTCCTCTTTAATTACATTTTCAATCAGTTGCTTTTGGACTTTAAGCTCAGGAAAGGCTTTCCCCATTTTTTTGGTCAGAATATCAACCAAACGATAAATAAAAGGTTCTTTTTTGTCCAAAAATGTAAACCCATAACGCACTGCTCGTCGTAAGATTCTTCTAATGACATAACCTGCACCCGTATTACTTGGTAATTGTCCATCTGCTATCGAAAACGCTACTGCTCTAACATGGTCGGCAATCACTCTAATGGCCACATCCACTTTTTCATCATTCCCATATTCCTTATTGGTGATGGCTTCAATCTCTCTAATAATTGGTATAAACACATCGGTATCGTAATTAGAAGTGACACCTTGCAACACCATACAAAGGCGTTCAAAGCCCATTCCGGTATCGATATGCTTACTAGGAAGGTTTTCTAAGGTTTTATCGGCTCTGCGATTGTATTGCATAAACACCAGATTCCAAATTTCCACAACTTGCGGATGATCCATGTTTACCAAATCCTTGCCATTAACTTTGGCTTTTTCTTCTGCCGAACGAATATCTACATGAATTTCACTACATGGACCACAAGGACCTTGGTCTCCCATTTCCCAAAAGTTATCCTTTTTGTTGCCCATAAGAATACGATCTTCGGGTACAATAGCTTTCCAAAGGTCATATGCTTCTTGATCCATCGGAAGATTGTCTTCATCATCACTACCTTCAAAAACAGTAACGTACAAGATATCCTTATCAATACCATACACTTCGGTGAGTAACTCCCAGGCCCAAGCAATGGCTTCTTTCTTAAAATAGTCTCCAAAACTCCAATTGCCCAACATTTCGAACAATGTATGGTGGTACGTATCATAGCCCACTTCCTCCAAATCGTTATGCTTCCCAGAAACCCTCAAACACTTTTGGGTGTCTGCAATACGACTACTTTTTGGTTCGCTATTTCCCAAAAAATATTCTTTAAAAGGTGCCATACCAGAGTTAACAAACATCAAGGTTGGGTCGTCTTTTGTCACCATAGGTGCAGATGGTACAATGAGGTGGGATTTTGATTTAAAAAACTCTAAAAACTTAGTTCTAATCTCTTGAGACGTCATATACTGAAATTATAGCTAGTATCGTTAATATTACCACATTTGCAAAACAATCTTTATATATTCTCTGTCATTTTTTTAATTAATTTTATGGTCAGAGAGAGCCTACTCCAAATATTTCAATTGTTATTAATTAAATTTAAAATGGAAATATTTTTGTAGGTTTGAAAGTTGAGCAATTTTTGCAGAACATATTTAGTACATATTTTCTGCAAAAATAGTATAAATTAGAACATGGCTAAGGTAAAATATTATTATGATGCTGATACGCTTTCTTACCGTAAAATAGAACGTAAAAAAGCGACTACTCTTAAATACGCTATCGTTTTTCTTTTGGGTGCCGGATTATTCGGGTTTTTGTCTTTTGCTATCATAAACAGCTATGTTCAATCCCCAAAAGAACGGGAATTGGCTAGGGAATTACAGAATATGGAACTTCAGTACCAACTGCTCAACAAACGTATGGATGATGCCATTGCAGCCCTCGAAAATGTCGAAGAACGCGACAATGCCATTTACCGATTGTATTTTGAAGCCAATCCAATTCCAGAGGAACAACGACGTGCAGGTTTTGGCGGTATTAACCGTTACAAAAAGTTTGAGGGTTATGATAATTCGCAATTAATAGCAGAAAGCAACAGGCGTTTGGATATTCTTGAAAAAGCTATAGTAGTACAATCAAAATCTTTAGACGAAATTGCCAAACTAGCAGAAAATAAAGAAAAGTTTTTAGAAGCTATACCAGCGATACAGCCTGTAAGGAATGAGAATTTAACACGTATGGCATCTGGTTATGGTTTTAGAACGGATCCGTTTACAAAGGCGAGAAAGTTTCATTTTGGTATGGATTTTACTGCACCACGTGGTACACCAGTATATGCTACGGGAAATGGCGTGGTAAAGCGTGCCGATAACCGGGCATCTGGTTATGGTAAGCACATACGTATAGATCACGGTTACGGTTACATAACACTGTATGCACATTTGTACAAGTACAATGTACGAGTTAACCAACGTGTAAAACGCGGCGATTTAATTGGTTATGTTGGCAGTACAGGACGATCCGAGGCTCCACATTTACATTACGAGGTCTTTAAGGATGGAGAACGCATCAATCCCATAAACTTCTATTACGGTAATTTATCGGCCACTGAGTTTAATGAATTACTGAGAAAAGCATCATTAGAAAACCAATCCCTCGATTAATATGCATATTGAATTACCAGAAAAACGTTACTATGGCATTGGTGAAGTGGCCAAGGCTTTTAACGTCAATGCCTCATTAATCCGCTTTTGGGAGAAGGAGTTTGATATCATTAAGCCAAAGAAAAATGCCAAAGGCAATAGAAAGTTTACACCAGAGGATATTAAAAACTTAAAGTTCATCTATCATCTTGTAAAGGAAAGAGGATTTACTTTAGAAGGCGCCAAAATTCATCTTAAAGAAGAAAAGAAGCAGTCTTTGGAAAAGTTTGAAATCATTGAAAAGCTAGAACGTATAAAAGCACAGTTAATCAAAATAAAAACACAACTTTAAAATCAATCAGTCATGAAAAAATGGATAGTTCCTATTATAATAATTGTAGTTATTGCCTTTTGGGGATTTAATGTAAATAACACAGCTGTAGATTTACAGGAAGGCACAAAGGAAGCATGGGCAGATGTTCAAAGTTCCTACCAAAGAAGAAATGATCTCATAGGAAATCTGGTAAAAACCGTGCAAGGCGCTGCCGATTTCGAAAAAAGCACGCTTGAAGCTGTCATAAAAGCGCGAAGTGAAGCCTCAAAGCCAGAAATTAACATTAGCGACGTTGGCGAACTTACACCTGAAAAATTAGCGGTATTCAACAAAGCACAAAGTGGTTTAAGCAGTGCACTATCACGATTATTAGTTACCGTAGAACGATATCCAGATTTAAAAGCCAATCAGAATTTTTTAGAACTACAAAGCCAATTAGAAGGCACTGAAAATAGAATCAATGTTGCCAGAGATCGGTTTAACGATGCGGTTAGACCCTATAATTCTTATGTAAGAAAGTTTCCTGCCAAACTCATTGCAGGCCTTATAGGTTTTGATGAAATGGGATATTATGAAGCTGAAGATGGCGCAGAAAAGCCCGTAGATGTAGAATTCAATTTCAATTAAACTTAGCTATGCCCTATATTGAAGATTTCCTTACCACACAAGAAGAGCAGGAAATCGTTGAAGCTATTCGTATTGCCGAAAGTGAAACTTCGGGAGAAATACGTGTGCATATCGAGCAGCAATGCGACATCGATGTCTATGAACGCGCATTAGACGTATTTCATTTGCTTAAAATGGACAATACCATTCAAAGAAATGGCGTACTGATCTATGTGGCTGTTGATAATAAAACGTTTGTCATTTTTGGAGACCAAGGCATCAATAATGCGGTGGGCACTAATTTTTGGAACTCCACCAGAGATAAAATTGCACACCAATTTCAATCAGGCCTCTTTAAACAAGGCTTAATCGATGGCATTACCGAAGCAGGCAAGGTACTCTCAGCACATTTTCCCTGGGAACATGGCGATCGCAATGAATTAGACAATACTATTTCCAAGGGCTAATGAAAAGACTAAAACATACAGCCATTAAGCTGGTTTTTGCCATTTGCATGGTAAGTCCCTCAATTGTTTTTGCTCAATATGAAATTCCGCCGATTCCAGAATTCCAAACAAGTGTCTATGACGAGATCGGGTTATTAAGCTCCTCTCAAAAAACCAGCTTAGAGGAAAAGCTCATTCGCTATTCGGATACCACTTCAACACAAATCGTAGTTGTCATTATTAGTTCTACAAAGGGAGAATACATAAACTTCTTAGGTGCAGAATGGTTGAAAGAATGGGGAATTGGTCAAAAAGACAAGGATAACGGAATTTTAATTTTATTGGCAAAAGACGATAGAAAAATAGGCCTTAATACTGGCTATGGTATTGAACACTTACTCACCGATGCTATGAGTAAGCGCATTATCAACAGAGACATTATTCCCTATTTTAAACAAAACGATTATTACGGTGGCCTTAACCGTGCCAGCGACGCCATTTTTGAAGTGATGAAAGGTGAGTATCAAGGGACACGTCAAAGTAACTCTAACGAATTTCCTTTTGGTGTATTTGTTTTTCTATTTATCGTGTTTGTCATTTTAATTATCGCCATATCAAAAAGCCGAGGTGGTGGTCGCGGTGGTCGTGGAGGACGTAGAAATAATGATGCCCAAAGTATTCTAGAAGCTATTATCCTTAGTAATATGGGACGCGGTAGTTACCAAAGAAGCTCATCTGGCGGCTTTGGTGGCTGGGGTGGTAGTTCTGGTGGAGGCAGCTTTGGAGGTGGTGGCTTTGGTGGTGGCTTTGGAGGCGGAAGTGGCGGTGGCGGTGGTGCCTCAGGAGGTTGGTAAACTAAGGTTGTCGTATGCTTTTATCTGTTACTTATATAGTATTGAACTAAGAAAAGTGCACCTAATAACAATTTTAATAACTTACATTGTTACTAATTGCAATCGGGGTATGTTGTTAATATATATCTACTTATGAACCATATAATTATACAATCTGGAACTAACCCCAATACGCCTTGGGCATCTGATTTTATTGCTCTAGGTAATGCATGGGAAAACTATGCTATGGCAAATAATTTGAAAATATCGGGGTTAATACATCCCTATGGGATAAGTTGTAACCTCACAGGCACCATTAATGATTTTAAGACTGTTGAAATTAGTATAACTAAAAAAATGGAGAATGTAACTACAGGTGTTATTCCTCAGACATCTCCTTATTCCTCAATCATAAAAATGAAAGCCAGAACTATGGGTCTCCGAACTGGAGACAGACTTGAGATTAGAAAAAATTCTTTTACCAACAGGCTTCTAGGTCAATTAAACGGTCTTGCCGTAATTAAAAAAACTGAAGAACTTATCATATACTCCAATAGAACGAAACGTGACGCGAAGCCTTTTTTTGATGATTTAGAAGCCCTATCAGATTTAGATTGGTTAAAGGTAAAAAATGGAGAAGTTATGGTTAGAGCTCTTAAAATCCCTTCCGAAACTAAACAGGTCGAAAGCTGGTTTCAAACTCTAAATAAAATAGTGTTTTGGTAAGAACTAAAAGCTTTAATAGATTTTGCCCATATTTTAATTATAACATATGCTTTTCAGCAACTATCCCCAAAAATAAATCTTCAGATGTGCTTCGAGATACTTTTCACTTTTAGAAAAGCAAATGGTTTTTCTACTTAATCTTTTGATATGTGTTCTTAAAGTTAAATTCATTCTCTCAATTTTATTAATACAATACTGAAAGCGTTTGTGAATTTCTTTTGGAATTAAACTTGGGTAAATATTTAATCTATCAGTGTAAATCCTTGCTGGTTGAAGTAGTAGAAGTTTATGGATTAATGGCTTAATGTTTTCCTTTGATTTACTGCCAACAAAGAAATCAATAACATGTTTTGTTTCTTTCTCGATAGCATAAGTAACCCAAGTAAAATGGTCTTTTCGTTTGATGAACGTCCATAACTCATCAACCTCAAACTTAAGACCAAGCTTATAAAAGGTCTGGGGCTTTATACTTTTAGCAATCTTAAGCATTCTGGAAAGAACAGTACAACAAGAAATATTTAATATCCTTGAGATACTTCTAATACCACAACCCTCTTTAAGTAGATTCTTGATCAAATCATTTGTATTAGAGTTGTATGCTTTATAAATATAACTGCCTTGAAATCGCTTATTACAAACTCTACATTTATAACGTTGAATATTATTTTGAAATCCATTTTTCACAGATAAACCTGAGCATTTAGGACAATGTATTTTTTCCATGTCCTAATTTAAAACATAACGATTCACAAAACCCGTATTTTACAGGTTCTAAAAGATTTTCTCTTTTGCCAATATATAAATGAACAAAGAAAAACAGTAACTAACAGAAATGTTAATTACTGTTTTTCAATTATTTAAGTTCTCATACGGTGTCGTGTCCTATTTTAAAACACTACCGAGTAGTTGATGTTTTTTATGAAAATCAACAACCTACCACCATTGAGCTATTGAGAAATTGGGAAAAATTAGACTAATATAAATAATACCCAACGACGCATATAATTCATAACTTCGTTACAAGTCATATACAATACCGTTATATATAATTAGGGAATTTAAAACTAGGAATGGGGAAAGGAGATAAAAAAACTAAAAAGGGAAAAAGAACGAAAAAATCTTATGGAAAGACAAGGCTAAGAACTAGAAAAACCAATGGGTTAATTAGCCCCAAAAACTTCAGAAAATGGTCAAGAGAAAGATTGTATTTTGAAGTAGGTCAATTTGATTTTACCGTAACTATAATTTTTAAACAAAATACAAATAGCTACCTAAAATATGGTAAGATGATTACAGGTCTTCTTTATTACACAAAAAAGGAAAGAAGATCATTAAAAATCAAACTAAACTCAGGAGTAAAATACGAGACTGACGGAAAAGTTTTATTTACAACTTTACTAAAAGATAAATTATCTGAACAACAAGTTAAGTTACTTTTTACAGAAGGATTTGATAATATCGATATTTTTGATATCAGCTATTATGCCTATAAACACAATCCAACTTACTTTAATAAGAAAAAAAAGAAACTAAATGAACCAATCGCAATAAGAATTTCAAATGATTTGGATGAACTATCGGCTTTAAAGATGCTTTATAATTTATTCAAAAGAAGAATAGACAGTGCCGATTATTTAATTGATTTTGAGAAGTTGAAAATGTCTGCTATCCAAAAAGTTTTAAGTATCGACGAAACAGACTCAAAATATATTCATAGTGAGATAGTTGAAAGAAGAAAAGTTGAATTTAATTTTCTTGTAGAGGATATTTCATTTGATATTGGAGAAACAAAAAATTATTCGGATCAAGTCCTAAAAGATAAGTTTGAATTTGCGAAGAGAATAGTTGAACACGAATTTGTTAAAGCAGGTATTGACCCTAAGAAGCCATCTGAACTTAAAGAACATCTAAGACTTTATGCTGGCCTAATTCAAATTGGTGTTAGATATGAAGATGAAATTGTACTTTATGGAACAAAACCAAAAGTTGTTTTAGACTTCAAAGGATTTATGCACGTTGTTTTCAGACATTGTAAGGTTTGCAACATTGGTCAAAACAATGTTGCAAAGAGTAGAATGCCATATGAATTATCAGATATTAAAGATTTAATTAATTCTTGTCTTCATCTTTTAGAAGATGACATAAATAGTCATTTTGTTAAGCATCCTGATAAAAGATTTAGTCGATTTGGAGATAGACTAATAAGGTTCAATGGGGATTATTATGAAATTCATATAAATACAAATGGAATAATCGAAACTTTTTATAATCACGAAAGATAACTATGCATATCAATCGCTATAAAGTAATTGCAGGTCATAGCCTACTTCTGAAAATACGCGTGGATTTTCAGTTTGGTATGTACTTGCTGAATTAACCGTTAAACAACGTAACTATTCGTAGCAGAAACCGTTAGTAATAAACTTCAAAATAAGAATGGATTTAGAAGTTATAAACATCAAAAAAATTTTACTTATTGTACAATCACAAATTGATGCACATCTTAGATTTAAAAAAGAATATAATAAGCAGTTAGCTCTTGATTTCAATTTGTTTCAATTCTTTTCTATTGGAGAGAATAAAATTAGCCAAATACTAGCATATTTTTTGGACGTAAACCAAAATCATGGTCAAGGTGATATTTTTTTATCTGAATTCATAAAATCATTTACAAATGAAAGGATTGAGATAGACCAAGTAGTAAATATTTGTGAAAAAATCATAACCAATAAGAGAAGACTTGATATCTATATCAAAATTAAAGGGTTGACAATTGGAATAGAAAATAAAATTTGGGCTGATGATCAAAATAACCAGCTGAAAGATTATTCAACATTCTTAGAAAAAAGTAGCAAAGGTAATTACATTCTTTTCTATTTAAATCCTTACGGAACCAAACCCTCTCAAAAAAGTATTGATAAAGAATTAAGCCAAAAATTATATAATGAAAACAAGCTAAAAGTTATTAGCTATAAGCAAGATTTAATTCCATTAATTAATACCTGGTTAATAAAATGCGAAGCTGATAATGTTTCGTATTTCCTGAAGGAATTTAAGAAATATCTTGAATTCAAATTTCTTGGTAAAAACTCACTAAATATGTCAAAAGAACTAAGAGAGATTATCTTTAATAACGAAAGAGAAGTACGGCAACTAGTCAATGAATATAAAAACATAGAAAATGAAGTTTTATCTCAATTAAAC
The DNA here is from genome assembly GCF_028282165.1 of Winogradskyella sp. Taxonomy (GTDB): domain Bacteria; phylum Bacteroidota; class Bacteroidia; order Flavobacteriales; family Flavobacteriaceae; genus Winogradskyella. The sequence continues at coordinate 36,157 of NZ_JANQIM010000045.1, forward strand.
TCAGTTGGAAAAGAACTAGATAAAATTCATCTAAATTTTGATGAAGATATTGAAATAAGTAAAAGTGGCCTTTTCAATTGGGAAAACACTAGAGTTTATAAATATTCAATTTCAAAAAATGGTAATAAGATTTGGATACAGTTTGTAAAAGAAGAAATAAATCTATTTTCGAACTATTATCTGCAGGATGGAACGGATTTAATTTTTAATGAAATTCTTTCAAGGTTAGGTGTTAATAGGCATAAAAGAATTAATCACAATCAAGATATATCCTATTTGAAGAAAGTTTTCCTTGATCAAGTTGGTATTGCAATTGAAAGCATTAGAGATTACGAAAATCGTTCTGCTGAGGAATAGAGGATATTTAAATAAAAAGACTTAAAAAACAAACATTATCTTATCGCTAAAAATCAACACTATTAAAAAAGGACAGACATTAATGCCTATCCTTTTATTAGTGACTATTGTGCGCATTGTAAACCCACTCGATCGGATGAAATGAGCACACTCAATGATGTCTCTTTGTCAGTTTCAATAAATTGGCATTTTTTATGCTTTAATAATTTAAATATTAATTAGTTATCATGAAGAATTTTTATGAGTTATTAGGCGTTAATAGTAATGCCAATGATGAAGAGATAAAAAGCGCTTATAAAGCGAAAGCAAAAGATTATCATCCCGATAAGAATAAAGGCTCTAAAGCCTCAGATGAAATGTTCAAAATGATTAATGAAGCCAAAGATACTTTATTAGACCCTATGAAAAGGCTTTCATATGATTATAAGATTGGTGTAAAAACTACAACATTGTTCTCAAAAAATAATGCTATTGCAAATCAATCTAATGCAAAAAAGATTGTTGCTGTTGGTTTGCTCGCTTTTTTAGGAGGTCTATTTCTTGGAAGTTTTAGATCAAACAAATAATGTTTTTTCGAAACTTATATTTATTTGTTATTATCCTATTCCTGCATGAATGAAGCATTATCTTTTTAAATCATTGGTTTAAAGCAACTATGACAGCTCATAAAATTACACTTATTGGAACTACCCATAAAGAAAAGGGACTATGTAATTCTAACGAATTGTTTAAGATAATCGATGAAATATCTCCTGATGTCATTTATGAAGAGCTTCCACCTGATCATTTTCGAGAATTTTATCAGAAACATGTAAAAAATTCCCTAGAAGCCAAGGCAATTAATAAATATGTTCAAAAAAAACCAATTCCCCACATACCTGTGGACATAAAAAGTATAGGTGTCTTAGATGCGAAGCTAAAAAATAAAATATCTAATACCCTAAGCATATTTGACAACAATCCTGATTATTTAAATTTAATATACCAACATAAAATCCTAACTCATAAGCATGGGTTTCCCTACCTGAACAGTCAAGAGTGCATGAATCTATTTGATCACATCGAACTATTAGAAAAAAATATGGTCAAACAAATAAACGAACCAGAATTGTCAAAAACGTATAAATTATGGAAAGACCTTCATGAGAAAAGAGAAAATACAATGCTGAAAAATATTAACGATTATGGAATGAAATTTAAACCTAAGAATGCACTATTTCTCTTAGGTTCTGCACATAGAAAATCAATTATTGAGAAAGTGAAAAACGACTACAATAGAAATGTTGAGAACTTCAAATGGATTTTTGATGCTATATAATACTCCCAAAATCACCAACCACCAAACTTTACACCATAAAAAAAGGACAGACGTTATGCCTATCCTTTTGTCAGTTTTTTTCAAACAATAAAATTAATCTGTATCGCTAATACTATCTTTAATTTTAGATTCTTCATTTAAAGAATCAATTTGTTTGATTACTTTCTGTTTTATTGAATCAACAGGATTAATACCTTTATCTTTCCAGCTTTCCTTTGCTTCTGAAGCATCTATAGCTGCTTCCTTAAAAGCATCACCCGCTTTCTGTCCTAAATAATAATAAAACCCAAATATTGACATTGATACAACTACTATTAATAAGATAGAATACCTGATTAGTTTTTGTTTAGTCATCATCCTCTGTTGTTGTTTCTTCTTCTGTATATCGCACTATAAAAGTACCCTTAAATTTAATTCCTTCTTTTGTAAATTCCAAATTATCTGCACGACCTGTGTAAGTGTGAGTAAATTTTCTTTTAGTCTTATTACCATTTTCGTCGGTACCTGTGGTTTCACTACCATCATACGAATAAAAGACATCCATTATATCCGATTCAATTAGCTGTAAACCAGAATTTAAAAGGTAATTTACCAAATCTGCGACTCCTTCATCTTCTGCTGATTCATTACTTTCTCTCTCAGAATTAAATGACTCAATAGCACTTTTCAAACCAGCTTCCGCAAAGAAATCAGGTATTCCAATTCCAGTTCTTAATATTCCATCATATTTTTTATGGTCAATTGAATTTTGAGCATAAGATGATAAGCCATTTTTCTCAGACCAATCTCCAAATACTGTAGACCCTAAATCAGGTAATGCAACACTATAATTGATGTGGTTGTTATTTCCAATATCTAAAGTCGCGGTAGCTATCACATCAAATGTATTGTTAGTATCAGTATTACTATTATTTAATGTCACTTCCATCACTAAATGAACCGAAACCTTTTCAAGACCTTCTAATTCAATTGCATCAATCACTCTGTTCTCTGAAAAGTTATATACACCATTATGCGGAAACTCTTCAGCTAAAGGATCAATGTTAAAGAATCTTCCAATGGCTGGGTCTGCATTCCTCCATCTAAATGAAGACCAATTAAGACCCAATTCGTCTTGGGTTTCTTGTCCTTGGAATCCAAACTTGCTCGCCACGCTATTCACATTGGCCGAAACGTTGTTATTGTACCCCCTGTGCTTCAGGCCAAAGGGATAATAATTGTTCTCCTCAATGATACCTAGCGTACCGGTAGTCGCCAATACATTGTCGATATAGAAATACGTACTTACACCATCGTCTACGGCAGAAAACCGTTTGTCGATCTTCAGATCCAATCTCGGCATACTGCCAATAGTGTAGGTAAAGCTATAATCC
>NZ_JANQIM010000004.1 GCF_028282165.1 Winogradskyella sp.
TATTTAGTTGTTTACCTAACGCATACGCCATATGCAAATTGGCATAGCCCAGCGATGATGTACATATCTCAAGGTGTGGGAATTGGAGCTTTAGCGACAATGTAGCAACTTGAGTTCACCTTTAGGTGAATTGTACATCATCACCTAAATATACGCAATAAATCAATTCAACACAATATCTATACAAGACTGATCAAATGTGCTGCTATATCTACCCCTAACAAAAATTAGCTATTGCGCAAAATGTATATCAAAATTAAAAATTATATATATTTGCCAGGCATTAAGATATACAAAATACGCATATGACATGGATTTTCAGTTTTATACATTTCATTTTGGGGTTTATCAAGGGAAAAAAGTCATATGGATTAAATTTCCATACACACTTACCCTAGAATACAAGCTTAGACAAAATTTGCCAACAGCCAAGTGGAGCCCATCTCGTAAACGTTGGTATGTCAACGATATACCAGTTGTTAGGGAATTATTGGGGCTAGAAATAGCAAGTCCTACTCAAAAATACTTATCAAAAATACACAGTGTAAATCAACTTCCTTTTTTAGAGTTTTATGATCAGCTAAAGCTTAAAGCCTACAGTAAAAATACAATAAGGATATACCTTGCCGAATTTGCACATTTGCTTATAATCCTAAAGCGCCATAAAGTTGATGAACTTAGCCAGACTAGATTAAAGGATTATTTTTTGTATTGTGTTAAGGTACTGCACATGGGTGAGCGCAAAATGAACGGAAAAATCAATGCTGTTAAATTTTATTTCGAAAAAGTGAGGCATCAGCCCACTATGTTTTTTGATATTCCAAGACCCAAAAAGCCTGTTACCCTGCCTAAGATGTTGAGCAAGTCGGAAATTAAACGCTTATTTAAAGTGGTAGAAAACCCAAAACATTCTTTAATTCTTAAACTATGCTACGGTATGGGACTTAGAGTTAGTGAAATTGTAAATCTTAAGATTCCCCATATTAACAGCGATAGAATGCAAGTGCTTGTTAAAGGCGCTAAGGGCAAAAAAGATCGCTATGTTAATCTACCCACTTCTGTTTTGGAGGAATTGCGTAGTTATTATAAAGCCTATAGACCAAAAGGTTGGCTTTTCGAGGGACAATATGGTGGGCCCTACAGCACAAGAAGTGCTCAGGCAGTTTTTAAGCGTGCTATGTCAAAGGCCAATATTAACAAGAACATTGGCATACATGGTCTTCGTCATAGTTATGCAACGCATTTGTTAGAGCTTGGTGCGGATTTAAGATTTATTCAAAAATTACTCGGACATCACAATATAAAGACAACCCAAGTGTATACACATGTATCCAAAAGAACCCTAAATAATGTTAAAAGTCCGTTGGATAGTTTAGGATAAGCTGTAATAATATTAGCTTTTAATCACATCCTTGTACTCCTCAAAAAAGGCCTCAAATAAGATCATGTTGGTATTAAAGAATTCCATAACCATTTGCCAGGTGTTTTTATTATGGATAGAGACCTTTGCATCTAGCGGTAAATAGATGCGTGAAATTTCCTTGCCGTTGTCTAAATAGTATGCTTCTTCGTAAATGGCATCCGGTAAATAGTCGGTTTTTAAAATGCTTTTAAGGGCTACCAATTTTTCCCAATAATTAATTTGGTTATCCATCCCGATAGCTATCGGGACATCCTCAAGATCCAAAGCGATTAATGCCGACTTGGTGTCGAAATGAAACTTAAAGGATAGCCCTTTAATCTTAGTATTGTACAAGAGCCATTTCCTTGGGAAGGATTTTCCAAAGCTGGTCCAGAATTCCTGGCGCAACAAACGACTTTCTTCTTTACTAAACATTTAGATAAAATAAGCGATTAAAACACCAAAGCATATGGCTACAAGTTTTGATAAGTTAAACTTATGGCCTTCACTGGCTTCAAACAAAATAGTTGTTGAGATATGTAGAAAGATACCAATGACAATAGCATTAATAGTGCTAAGGTATATTGGAGCAATAGATGTGGTATTAGATACCAATGTGCCCAAAGGGGTCATGGCCGCAAATATTAAAATAAAGCTCAACGTTTGCTCTTTGATATATTGTGATTGCAACAAAAACGACGTCAATAGTGCTGCTATAAGAATTTTGTGTATAAAAACCCCATAGACGATATCGTTATGTTGATGAATAGGAAAGCCTTCTAAAAAACTATGAATACAAAGGCTAATGAATAAGAGCCATGGAAATTTCTTGTTATTGTCTCTGATATGCACATGGCCATGTTCGGCGCCTTTAGATAAAAACTCCAGAATAATCTGCAGTAAAATACCACACATAATAAAAAGCCCTGTGAGTTTGGCATCGAGGGACTCATAGACTTCTGGGAGTAAGTCAAAAAGTGTTAAGGCCAATAAAAAAGCACCACTGAAGGATAGTAGTAATTTAGTGTAAATAGACTTTTGCTGTTTAGTTAAAAAGCCAATGATAACACCAATGATAATAGCGTATATTGGAAACAAGTATTTATTCATGCCCGCAAAATTACTTAAAAATCATAACTAAGCGCTCGGATGTTTCAGGATGGTATTTTTGTAATTTGTAATCGCCAAATACATCTAGTAAATGCACTTCGGTTTTACGGAATAAGTCCTTAAAATCTTCTAAAGTCAGTGCCTTAACACGTTCTTGAAATTCGAAATGCTGACCATCAATGCTAAAACTGATATCCTTTACTATATAGCCATCGTTAACACTGCGTTTTTGATGGAAGTCAATACCTTCAACAGTTTTTATATCTTCAGCAACTAGATTGTTAATAACATAGTTAACATTCATAAAATCAATGACTCCAAAGCCAAATTCATTAAGTTCGGCCTTAATCGAAGCAATGGTTTTAAGATTGCAAGTGTCATCATCGAAATACCCAAAACTGGTAAAGAGGTTAAAAACGGCATCGAAGGTTTTGGGATATGGTGTGGTCATATCGTGCACATCAAACTTAAGAGTGTCATTTTCAAATTGCTTGGCATACATTATGCTCTGCTCAGACAAATCGACTCCCGTAACATCGTAGCCCAAGGTATTAAGATATATAGAATGTCGACCCTTTCCGCAAGCCAAATCCAGGATTTTACCATTTTCTGGTAAGTTGAGGTAGTTGGTAAGATTATCCATAAAGCCTTGTGCCTCTGTATAATCCCTGTCTTTATATAAAATGTGGTAATAAGGGGTGTCAAACCACGAAGCGTACCACTGTTCAGTTGATTTTGCCATAAGTGTAATGCATGCTGCAAAAATAGTTTAAATTTGTCTTCTTTATGACGTAGCACATGGACAATAATTTCAGAATGGTCGCCAAAACCTTATTTGGCTTCGAAGATCTTTTGGCAAAAGAGTTAACACAACTTGGTGCTATGCAGGTTGAAAAGGGCGTACGCAATGTCAGTTTTGTTGGTGACAAAGGTTTTATGTACAAAGCCAACATGGCGCTTCGTACCGCTATAAAAATATTGAAGCCAATAAAATCCTTCAGGGTAGTTAGAGAAGAGGACCTTTACAAAAACATCAAAACCATCAAATGGGAAGACTACCTAAAACCTTCGGGTTCATTAGCGGTTGACGCTACCGTGCATCACAGTGTTTTTACGCATTCGCAATACACTGCTTTAAAGACAAAAGATGCTATTGTCGATCGTTTTAGGGAACAGGGCGGTACACGTCCTAATGTAGATTTGCGTTTTCCAGATTTAAAAGTCAACGTTCATATAGATCGCCAACGTTGCACCATTTCATTAGATACTTCGGGCGAATCCTTACACCGAAGAGGGTATAAAACGGCGACCAATATTGCGCCTATTAGCGAAGTGCTTGCTGCAGGTCTCATTATGATGAGCGGTTGGGATGGCCAGACCGATTTTATGGATCCTATGTGCGGAAGCGGCACTATTTTGGCAGAAGCTGCCATGATTGCATGTAACATTCCGCCTAATTTAATGCGTAAGGAATTTGCCTTTGAGCGATGGGACGATTGGGATGTGGATTTATTTGAAACCATTGAAGAATCACTTTTGAAGAAAACACGGGATTTTCATCATAAGATTATAGGTTACGATAAATCACCTTCTGCCATAAGAAAAGCGAAAACCAATATTAAGAATGCCCATTTAGATGAGTTTATCCATATTCAGCATGAAGATTTCTTTAAGACCCAAAAGGCGGGTACCGATAAGCTGCATATGGTATTTAACCCTCCATATGGCGAACGTCTTGAGAATTTGAATATTGAGCAATTCTATGGTAATATTGGTACTACCTTGAAGCATGGTTACCCTAATACGGATGCATGGTTAATTACTTCTAACCTAGAGGCTTTAAAGTACATAGGATTAAGACCTTCTCGAAAAATTAAGGTCTTTAATGCCAAACTGGAATCGCGTTTGGTAAAATATGAAATGTACGAAGGAAGCCGTAAGGCAAAGAAACAACATCATTGAATCTCTTCCTTAAATTCCTCAGGATTTTGTCCAACTTGTGTTTTTGGATAGGTTTCAAATAAGTTTTTAACTAATTCACTAATGTAGGGCTCTAGTTTCTTTTTCGATTTATCGAGCTCACAAATAATCGATGCATGCCAAAGTACCTTATTGGTTTTAAAATCGGCGACATAAACCACCAGTGTTTCTTCTTCGTAGGATTCTTCGTGAATTGAGCAATTCTCCCAATACTCTAAGTATTTAGAATGCTCGCAGTTTTTAAATTGAGCCTTTTCTTCGCTAATCAAAATCCTGAATCCTGCTTGTAACTGAGGTTTTAGGACATTTGTTTTATGGGCTTTGTTTTCCATCTCTATGGCAACGGCATCACCGATGAGATGTCTAACGGTTTGGTTGTCTATTTGCGGATGGTCGAGATGCTCTACGCTAAAGTCCTCAATACATAATACATAAGTATCGTATTGGTTAAAATCAACCTCTAGGTTATAGTCGTAAACAACTTCGCTTGTGGCGGCACAATTAAAAAGCAGTAAAAGTAAAAAAGTGGATAAAATTGAATAAACTCTCATGACAGTGTAATTTAGAATATTCTTAAAGTTCTGAATTACTGTTTAGAAATACTATGACAAATGTCAATTTTGGATATTAGCTATTAAATACTAGCACGAAATTAGAATATAAAAGCTAGACTAAATCTAATGCCTGGCGTATTGTAGTGCCTCTAATTGTAAATTATAATCGTATTGTAAATCCTCATGTAGCGTGCTGATTTTTTTCCTCAAGGAAATGATTTGGCGTTCGTATAAATTACTAAGTGTTCTATTTCTATGTATCGAAGGTTGTAATGTATGCAATCGCTCACAGAAGTAGAGTAGGAGTTCAACTTCAGTAGATTTTTTAAGGGAATAACGGCTATAGACTCTTATTTGCCTAAGAATTTTTCTAATGGTTTTTTTCATGTAGAAATAGCTATTGGTATTCATCTCGCTAAAAAGTTCGTCTAAGGTCGACTTTACACTTAGTATGTAGCCATCTTCATCATGCGCTTCAAATAACAAATAGGTGAGTAGTGCCTTGTTTTCTTTTTTAAACTTTCCGAGTCTTAAACACAATTCCAGTAAATCTTCCTTTGGTAAATGTTGAAGCTCTTTTTTTATGGTAACGATAGATTCTATTTTCATGAATCACAAATTTAAGGCTTTTAGCACGGTCTGCTTATAGGTTTGGCCAATTGGGATTTTATGGTTGTCTATACTTATCTGATTACCGGCAAGATAATTGAGTTTTTTAAGGTTGATACTGAAAGATTTATGCGTTCTTAGAAAATAGTGAGGTAAGTTTTCTATGAATTTGGAAAATGTACTGTGCGTCGTTATGGTTTTTTGTTTGGTATGCACCTTAACATAATCACCAAAAGCTTCGATATATTGAACGTCTTCAAAACGAATTTTATGTAGCGCCTTATTTTCTTTAAGGATTATGAATTCATCTTCGTTTGCATTACGATCATTGTTATGAAGTACTTTATTTACAGCAGTGAGGAATCTTTCATAGGCTATTGGTTTTAGAAGATAGTCTATGGCATTAACCTCAAAACCATCTACCGCATATTGTGGATAGGCCGTAGTGAAGATAACCAATGGTGGATTTTGTAATGATTTGTAAAAATCCAGTCCGGATTGTTTTGGCATATTAATATCCAAGAATAATAAATCGACTTTTTCGTTGAGCTGTAAATATTTAAAGGCTTCCTCCGCATTGCTACATGTGGTTTTTAAGTCCAGTACTGGAGTTTGTGCAATAAAATGTTGCAAAACACGCTGCGATGAAGGCTCATCATCGATAATTAAACACGAAATAGCTTTATGAGATATCATTGTTAATAGATAATCTTACTTTGAATTGTTCACTGGTTTTACTGACCTCAAATTGATGCCTATTAGGATATACCAAATTAAGATTATTCCTAATATTTTCTAACCCAATACCAGAATGTTTTTCTACTAGTTGATTCTTATTATCGAGATTGACGTTGGCGATTGAAAATTCGAAGTTAATGCCTACTTGAGACATTTTTATGGTTATGGGTCGAGTGATTTTGCTGGTATCAATGCCATGTTTGTAGCTATTTTCCAATAAGGGCAGCAAAAGCATGGGGTAGATTTTAAAATCCTCGTCTTCAATATCAATCTCTAGACGTGCCATATGTGGTGTTTTTATGCGATGATTTTGAAATGCAATGTAATTCTTCAACAGCGTTATTTCGTCCCTTAAAGTTACTTGTTCTGTATCAGAATCATAAATAACATAGCGCAAAATATCTGAAAGTTGAACAATGGCATTGGTAATATCGTCTTTTTTTTCTAGAGCCAGTGCATAAATCACATTAAGCGAATTGAATAAAAAATGTGGATTGATTTGCGCTCTTAATGCTGACAATTGCGATTCTATTTGTTTATTTTTTTGCTTTAAGATCTTGTTTTCACTTTTATTAAAATAGAACCAATCTTCGGCCAATTTTATCAATGTTGATGCTATTAAAAAAATCGTGAATACAAACAGGATATTTTCATTAGATAAATATGAAATAAAGAAAAAGCTCGTAAAAAGTGTATCTAAAACAGGTTGTATTAGCCAGCTACTTAAAAAGGCGAAAACCAACAGGTTTAAAAAAAAGCATAGCCCATAAGCTATATATTGCTCTTTCTTTAAGAGTCGTGGCATTAGGATGTAAAAATTAATCGATGTAGGTATCGACAAGGCAATTATGAAAGTAACTGTATAGATAAAGTCTATAGTTATTGGTGGATTTCCCTTTGAAAATACAAACAACAGAATTATAAATGCTAAAGACCACAGTCCACTATTAAATAATAACGGTCTGTGGTAATTATTAGATCGTTTTACTAATAATTTAAAACTAAGGTCTTGCATTATTTGGGTTTAAGGTTATAATGTCGTCATTGTTCCATTTGTTTTCAATCTCTGAAGACATAAATTTTTTGAGGAAACTGTGTAACTCCTCACTGCTTGCTGTTAAAACCAAATCTTCATTAACACCAACTTTTTCGTGTTTTAAGCGCATTTTTTGCTCGTTAAAAAGACGCTTTACTACAGATTCTGAAATCCAAGATAACTTTAGACTTCCATTCTTATTGAAATTGACCTTCGCCGCCGAATGTGTTTTCAATAAGTGTTGTGCAGCCATCCCGTTTAGATCATTTTCTTCAAAGTAGAAAGGCGTAAAATTTAAAAACAAATGATTATCGACCTTAAAAGGCATAGCGATAAAATAGGCCTCACTGCCTTTGCTAATGTATTCAACATAATAGGCGTTTTTATAGCGCTCAAACTCATCATAGTCGTCTTTAGTGAGTTTGGTTTGGTCTTGATTTTCTTTTTTCCATTCGGTCTTAAACGAAGTAAATTTCCAAGTAGACTTACCTTCTGAAATAAAATCACCGATAAGTCGATCATCAAAATATTGCGATTCTACAGTGTAAAAAGGCTGTATAGATTTTACGATACATGAGCTTAAGAATAAAGCTAACCCGATTAAAATAATTGATGCTCTAGTTTTCATAATGAAGTCTTTTAATGTTTAGGTCAAAATTCTAATTATTTAGAGCATATTTCAACTAATTTCGACCAACACAGGGCAACTCATGTCGAACAATTAAGATTATCAATTTTAACAGGAGCTTGGCTTTAGTAGTGATTTCTAATCTTTTTTTTAACCCTAAATAATCTATAGACACCTATGAGGAGTATTATTGCAGATGCTATTATTAGTATGATGCCATACGATTTTATATCCGAAAAGAACTCAAGTTTTAATATGGTGACGCCCGTACCGAGAATAACAAGGAAGGTTCTAAAGTAAGCCAAAAATGTACGCTCATTGGCCAACTTTGTACGTTCTATAGCTAACCAATCGCGCGTAATAAGCTTTTTATTTTGATTTTCGGATGAATTTGACATTAATGGTAGCCTTTTAATAGATTAATACTTACTGTAGCTAATTCGCTATTTGGGAATTTAGCAAAATGAGTTTCGTCTGGTTTTAATCCCGCTTTTTCTGCAATGTTCTTAAAAACATCGACTTCTAGTATATATTGGTCACTATAACCATGCGTTGCATCGTAAGCTGTTGCTGCTGTTTTACCTAAATTGGCTGAAGCAAGTTTGGGGTTAATAGTATGCAATTCTATGATGAGCAGCCCAAATTTATCAACATAAGGTTTCCATTTTATTAAGTGCTCTAATAGAGAAGCTTCCACATGATTATTATTCAATCGGTTACCCATACTAGCATAAGCACCGGAAGAATGACTAATAAAGTCATAGGTCTTTATGGGGCGTTCCCATATGCGGTTGTGATCCAAAAATGTTCTTACGTTTAATAAATCTTTGAGGTCAATATTGTAGTCTTCTTTTAGATCCGAGGCTAATACTTCTGGTCTTCCTATATCTCCCCAAATAACTTTTGCCCAGATATCTGCGGCAATAAGATTAGCTCTTGTTACCTTCAGTGCTGCTTTGTTAAAATCAGCACCTACAAGAAACAATGGGTAGTCGTCAAGCATTTTACCTCTTAAAGTCTGCTGCTCAATAACATTAAAAATATGTTCAATGAAGGCGCCATTACCGCAGCCCATATCTAGAATACCTTTGGGTTGGTAATCTATAGGTCGGTTGAACAAATCAATAATCACCTGATCTATGACCTTAAAATAGGTAGCGTGTGCACCACCACTTCCCCATACATTCATTTCACGATGGACATGCTTTTCTGTTTCATGAGGTGAATTTGTTTTAAGAACTTGGGGATTGCCAAAAATGAGTTCATCTAATTGTAAAAAAGTAGGGATGTAGGACACCGTAACACCATAAGCACTGGCACGTTTTGCAAAAAAAAGACCCTTCTCCGTGAATTGATAAGTATTCCTTTTCTTATTAAACCATCCTAAATATGCAAAAAAATCCAGTATTTTTTTAAAGCTTTCAGGATCTTTATGGTATTCTTCAGCCGTAAACGAAGCTTCCATAAAGTATTTATGAAACAAACCATTAACCCCTAAAAGTACAATGATCGGACCTGCAATAACACCCTCAATATGTTTATAGATTTGGTATTCTATAGAATTTTCATCACTTATATCTAGGTCGAATTTAGTTTCGAACTTATCGAAAATACGTTCCAAAGCAACAAAAGCATCTAGACTTATCATTTTGTCCTGAGCAAAGCGGTCGGAGTATCTTAAAAGGTTAACAGCCTCAGAATACACAGGTGCCAATTTGAAAGCTGCTTCAGACTTATCATTGGTTTTATAGGAAACGGTATTATTTTTATTATCGAGATACTGCTCTAACCATCCTTGAGAACATAAAATCCGAAGCGCTACATTGAGATACCCTTCATTAGCATTAAAAACATCCGATAGTTGCTTTATAGGGACGGTTTCTTTTTCTAAGAGATAATTTAAAACCTCTTTTTTATGAAGTGAAAAAGCGGATGTTGCAGTGGCGATGCCATCTAAGTGGCGAAAGATGATACCTCTAAGTTGAGACTTATCCGATTTAGTGAGCATAAAGGATAGATTAACTCTTAAATATAAAAAAACCATCATAATAATGACGGTTTTAATAGGTTTATTTTAACTATTTGAAAAGCTCTAGAATTTTGCCCTCGTCCTCTTTTTTAATGGTAATGAGCAACGTTCTGAAGCCGAGACTATTCACTTTATAGACCTTGGTGCCAACGGACCAATTTTCCTTGCGTTTTGCATTTGGCATCATAGGAAAACCATAGCTAAATTTGGTACCATCTGGTTTTGGGCCCACCACAAAAAACTGGTTTCTATTGTTAGAGTTGTTTTTAATCTTGAAATTGATAAATACGGCTTCTGGATTTTTGATATCATTCTTTTGGTCCAATGACAATACCTGTCCACCATTTTTCTTTTTCACCTTGAAAGTTTCAGGTCTCGATTGATAGATCAATTTACCATCATTTGAAACTTCTGCCCATAGCTTTTCGGTAGCATTAACCGAAACACGTCCCCAACTCCAAAGATTAACATATACGCTTTTAGCTTCGGTTTTAGAGGCATTGACTTTGGCTAGTTCGGCTCCGATTCTTAGCTCATTGGTTTTACCTTCTACAATAACATTACCGATGGGTGCCATAATTTGTAGATAGTCATTGTTGAGATTGATGATTTTTGTAGTGTCGTGAGTCCCTGATTCAACACGTTTTAGGCTTGGCGCTCCAATCGTAATAATAATGTCTTTGGATGGTGATATCCATTCTTTTTGGTCAAGATATAATGTACCATCAATAATTTCTCGATCAATTAAATTTAACAAGTTTTCGTCTGCCGTAATTGTTAGGCTTTCCTCTGCGGATTGGTCAATAGTAATCTTGGCGTAAAGATTAATTTTTATGGCTTCAATCGATGTTACGTCATAAGATTCCGTAACGATTGTTTTATTTCCCTTGACTTGCCCTATCGCTATGTTTGTGACGAGCAATAATAAAATACTAAGTCGTTTCATGATGATGTGTTTTAATTATTAATGGTTTGTTGTTGTCCTTCAGGATTATTGAATACGGCTTTGTAGACAATGGTTTCGGGTTTGTATTCAAACGTAACGGTTCGGTTATCCTGTCCATCTAATTCAAACTCGCCATTATTCACAAATTTGAATTGAATGCCGTTTACGGCTGTTTTCTGAGAAAATGTGCCTTCATAAATCCCATCGTTATTATCATCTGTTAGCGGTTCAGTTTCGCTCCAAGAGTTAGATGTGAAGTTGCCTCTAACGCCTACATTTTTAGGATTTTCAACGCCAGACATGTCGACTCTAAATGTAACTGTTTTAGTGTGCGTTTCTTGTACACAGCTTGTAATCGTTAAAACAAGAGTTATGAATAAAATGTGTTTTAGAAATTTCATGATACGTAAGTTTATTTATTGATTTTTTTTGCAATGATATAATCTAGCCCAAAGCGTCCAGAGCCTAAAACAAGGTTGTACAGAGCTACCCACAAGAATCCCATGGCAGGTAACATCCCCCAAAGCCCTTGATTCCATTTTTGCATAAAAATGGCGGTAAGCATGGTACACATTATTAAAAAAGAAGCGATTCTCGTTTTAAGGCCGAGCATTAAGAATAAGCCACCTACAGCCTCGCTAAAGGCGCCCATCCAAGCAAAAAATATGGGCGCCATGGCAAATATGCCGCCATAAGATGCTACATCTTCCGGAAACCATGCTGATACTTCAAATAAGTTTAAGTTTTGACTATCTGCTGTCCAGGGCATTCCAAATTTATCGGCTCCGAACATTGTTGTGAGCCAAAATCCACACAGGATTCTTGGGATGGCTAAAATGGCATCTGTAAACCAGTGTTTTTGTGTTACAGGATTTACTAATAATTTAAATAAAGATTTTATTCGTGTCATAACAAATGGGTTTTAATTGTTTGATGACACAAATTTCTAACAAGTGCTGTCTGTGGACGACTTATAACGTACTAGAACGTCCTAAATACGATTTGAGACGTCTTAATTTAGTTGGGTTTTTAAATATTCGGTAGGAGAGAGGTCGGTCAATTTTTTAAACACACGATTAAAAGTTGCTTTACTATTAAAGCCACATTCTTGAGCTATACCTAGTAATGAAAGCTGCTTGTGTTTTTCTTCTTTGAGCATATTTTTAAAAGCTTCAACACGATACGCATTAACGAAATCATTAAAATTCTTTTCAAAAGCTGTATTAACGATTTCAGAGAGTTGCCCACGAGACATTTTCGCCATTTTGGCTAAGTCCGATAAGTTGAGTTCTGGATTTAAATATACTTTCTCGTTTTCCATCAAATGCTTCACGACGGCAATATCTTTTTCTGAAATTGATTTTCCTTCCTCCATGATGTTGGCATCCTCAGGAATACCTATGGATTTAGGGGAGAATGAGAAGTCTAACTTATTGAGCTTGGTGGTATCGGTAAAATAACCTTTAACGCCTACATAGAGTGTAACGATGGCCATGGTTAAGTTAAGCCACCAACGTTGCTCATAACCAAGATCTATAAATCGAGATCCTATGATGTCTTGAATAGTGCCATAAAGAAACAGCAAGCTAAAAAGAATTAAGAAACTGAGCATCCAATTTAGCTCTAGCTTATAGGTATTAGAAAAATATTGAATAATCTTTTTTCTGTAACTATAAAACAGCTGAAATGTAAATGCCAGATACATGAGCATAAAAGGTGTTTCCACATAACCCATTATAGTCTGAACATAAGCCTCATCGAGTTCAATTTTTAGAATGCCGTTTTGGGTCTCATGGAATCCTGGCTGTAAAGCATCATAAGTATAAATGCTCAATCTGTAAAAGACATATAAAAATGCCAAAGAAAAATGCCACCAATATGTTTTCTTAAACTTAAAGTTGGATGTAGTAATAGATTTTACGTAGAGGTAAATTAAAGGAGCCAATCCAACAGCAATATTAATAAGGAAGTAATTGATTTTTGTAGTTCTAAACTCATTGTACCAACCCATAAATCCAACAGTATAACAAATTTGTGTGTAACAAGATAAGAGCAAAATTAAGCCCAAGAACAAATCTGAAAGTTGTCGTTTTTTGTAATATCTCGCAAAAAGCAATATCACAAATATCAGCCCTTGCAGTACAAGAATGAGTAATGGTAAACTGTGCCTATTAAAATCAGGAAACATTATAGCATCTAGGTTAAAAATCTAAATGTATAGGATTTATCTTAATTTAAAAAAAGCAATAGGTCTTATTTCGTATTCTCGCCAGTAATGGCAGTATCTAGATAAGATTAGGTGTCATTTAAAATAGAGCGAAATGTTTTTGGCCTAATGGTTTCCAAATCCTTTGTTTCGTAAGGGATCATTTTCAGAATATACTCAAAAGCCCTAATTCTTGCACTTGTCTTTCGGTTCGCTTTAATGACCTTCCAGGGCGCATAAACTTGTGTTTTTTCAAACATTACCTCTTTGTATTTGGTGTACTCATCCCATAAAGACAATGCACGTCTATCCACATCGCTATATTTCCATTTTTTTGTAGCCGTGGCTATAATATCATTAAAACGACGCTCTTGCTCGTTTTTAGTAATAGAAAAATAGAGTTTCAAAAGATAAATACCTGATTCTTGAATCATTTTTTCAAACTCATTGACCTGAGACATAAAAATATCGTATTGCTTTTGAGAGCAAAAACCATTTACTGGCTCAACAACCGCTCTATTATACCAACTTCTATCAAAAAAGACAATTTCTCCATTATTAGGCAATCGATTAATATAACGTTGGAAATACCACTGCCCAGTTTCCGTTTCATTAGGTTTTGGCAATGCAACAACCCTAATGGCACGAGGTGGTAAATGCTGAATTATTCGTCGTATGGCACCGCCTTTCCCAGCAGCATCTCTACCTTCGAACAAAATGACCACCTTTTTGTTATTGGCGGCAACCCATTGCTGTAGAATCAACATTTCTTCTTGAAGTTTTTCTAAACGTCTTTCGTACTTAACATTTCTTACCGTTTTATTGATATCTAAATGCTGTTGTCTGAGTAAGGCACCTAAACCTTTCTTTGTATTGATAATACTCAATTCCTTTTCTGATAAATTTCTTAATGGACTCATTATTATTGATCTAATTGAATGGTATTTCTAAAGTAGCGCTGTACAATATTTGGATCTGGTAATATGGATTTGCAATTATTGCCCTTATTTTCATAATCGAACAGACTTAGCACATATTTTATACTCTCAAGACGTGCACGTTTTTTGTCGTTAGATTTGATAATTACCCATGGCGAAAACGAATTATGTGTTCTAGAGAACATTTGATTTTTATACTGCGTAAAATCGTCCCATAACTCTTGACCTTTTTCATCGACAGGGCTAAATTTCCATTTTTTTAAAGGATTATTTAAACGCTTTTCAAAACGACGTAATTGCTCGTCTTTAGAGACGGAAAACCAAAACTTTATAATGGAGGTACCTGATTCGTAAAGCATATTTTCAAACTCAGGAACTTGAATCATAAACTGATCATACTGCTTTTTGGTACAAAATCCCATGACAGGTTCTACAACAGCTCTATTATACCAACTTCTATCAAAAAAAACGATTTCACCCGCATTAGGGAGTTCTTTAATATAGCGATTGAAGTACCATTGGTTCTTTTCAACCTCAGTAGGCTTATTGAGCGCCACAATTCGCATAGCTCTTGGGTTTAGGTGCTCCTTAAAACGTTTTATGGTTCCACCTTTACCAGAAGCATCTCTTCCTTCAAAGATGATGGCAATCTTTTTATTCTCTTTTTGAACCCACCTTTGAAAATCTACAAGTTCAGCTTGTAATGGTAATAATTCTTTTTCGTATTCGTACTTTTCTAAAGCGGACTGAAACAATAAATTATCTTCTTTATGTTCAGTTAAATAGGTAATTAAATCGGAGTGTCTTCTGAAAGTCGACAGAATATCTTGTGTAAGCATAAATAAGCTTTTGGACTGATAAATACCAAATTTAGACCTTAAGACTTGCTTATTTTATGATTTTTATCATTTCAAACTAAGGAAATAAATATAGCCTTCTTAACAAAGAAGGCTATATTTAAATTGAATATGTTTTTATCTCAATCTAGGAAAGTCATTTGGACTCATTTCGTGCATCACCTCGTAAACGGCTTCAAAAATATCTTCAATAGAAGGTTTTGAAAAATAATCGCCATCAGATCCATAGGCAGGTCGATGAGGTTTGGCTGCCAATGTTTTGGGTTGGCTATCTAAATATTGAAATGCGTTTTGTTCGTTCAAAATTTGATCCAAGATATAAGCAGAAGCCCCACCTTTAACATCTTCATCAATAACCATAACACGATTAGTTTTGGCTATACTTTTTACGATATCGTGATTTAAATCAAAAGGTAATAAGGATTGTACATCAATAATTTCTGCATCAATACCTACTTCGAGTAATTCCTTAGCGGCTTGTTCTACCAGTCTCAATGTAGAACCATAGGATACTAGGGTAATATCGTCTCCTTCCTTAATGGTTTCTACAACTCCAATAGGTGTTTTAAACTCACCGATATTGCTTGGCATTTTTTCTTTTAAACGATAGCCGTTTAAGCATTCAACGATTAAAGCTGGCTCATCACTTTCCATAAGCGTGTTGTAAAATCCAGCGGCTTTGGTCATGTTTCTTGGCACGAGAACATTGATACCTCGAATAAGGTTTAGTATGCCACCCATTTGCGATCCTGAATGCCAAATACCTTCTAAGCGATGGCCACGTGTTCTAACAATCAATGGTGCTTTTTGGCGTCCAACGGTTCTGTACTGTATTGTGGCCAAATCATCACTCATAATTTGAAGCGCATAAAGCAAATAATCCAAATACTGAATCTCGGCAATAGGTCTTAGACCTCGCATAGCCATACCAATACCTTGCCCAACAATAGTAGCCTCTCTAATACCCGTATCGGAAACTCTGAGTTCTCCAAATTTTTCCTGCAATCCTTCTAATCCTTGATTCACATCTCCGATGTATCCTGCATCTTCACCAAAAACTAAAGCTTTAGGGTATTTATTAAAAATAGCTTCAAAATTATCCCTTAATACGATTCTACCATCAACTTCTACAGTATTAGAATCGTATGTTGGTAATATTTCTTGATGATTTAAAACTTTTAAATCAGATTCGCTGTATAGATGTGAGCTGTATTTAGGTTGAATGGTCTCTATGTAATTATTGATCCAGCTTTGAAGCGCCAATTTCTCTGGTGTATCTTCTAAAACTAGATAGCGTAAAGCTTTACGTGCTGAAGATAAAATATCTTTCCTTAGGGGTTCGTCGATATGCTCTAAGTCACTTTTTAATTTATTGATGAATGCACTGTTTGCGCTTGATGCTGCTGCATTTTCTAACAGTGAAATAACGTTTTGTTTTTCTGATAGAATAGGTTTCAAGAATTTAGCCCAAGCATTTTTCTTGCCATCTCTTACAGCTTTTTTTATCTCTTTCTCTAAAGACGTAAGTTCTTCATCTGTCGCAATATTATTAGCAATCATCCATTTACGCATTTGTGCGTTACAATCATACTCAGCTTCCCACGCCAATCGAGATTGGTCTTTGTAACGTTCGTGAGAGCCTGAGGTAGAATGCCCTTGTGGCTGTGTCAACTCCTGCACGTGAATCATAATAGGAATATGCTCCTTTCGTGATATTTGTGCTGCACGTTGGTAAGTATCGATCAATTCGGCGTAATTCCAACCATTGACTCTAAATATCTCATAGCCTTTATAGTTCTTATCTCGTTGAAGACCTTTTAGAATTTCAGAAATATTTTCTTTGGTGGTTTGATGTTTGGCATGTACCGAAATTCCGTATTCATCATCCCAAATACTTATAATCATTGGTACTTGTAATACGCCTGCTGCATTTATGGTTTCAAAAAACAGGCCTTCACTGGTACTCGCATTTCCTATAGTTCCCCAAGCAATTTCGTTGCCGCTTCTTGAGAAGTTAGTGGTGTCGATGCCTTTTACATTTCTGTATATTTTTGATGCTTGCGCCAGTCCTAGCAATCTTGGCATTTGTCCTGCAGTAGGTGAGATGTCTGAGCTAGAATTTTTTTGCTCTGTTAGATTCTTCCAGTTTCCATCTTCATCTAGGCTATGGGTTGCAAAATGACCACCCATTTGTCGTCCAGCAGACATAGGCTCTTCCTTGAGATCTGTATTGGCGTAAAGACCAGCAAAAAACTGTTCGATAGTCAATTCACCAATGGCCATCATAAAGGTTTGGTCTCGATAATAACCAGATCTAAAATCACCATTTTCAAAGGCTTTAGCCCAAGCGATCTGTGGCACTTCTTTTCCATCACCAAAAATACCAAACTTGGCTTTGCCTGTTAAAACTTCCCTACGACCCAACAGACTGCATTCTCGACTCGTTATGGCAAGTTTATAATCATTCACAACTTCTGCCTTAAAATCTTCAAATGTTATTTCTGTTTTTGTATCTGGGTTTGTTTTCATTAGGGTGAATTTTTTGGAACTACAAAGGTACTAAATCGCTAGGTTATATACAATAGCTGGAATTGTTATAATATTGAAATATTCTCAGTAAATGATCTTTTAATTAAACAAATAATTAAAATTATTTAAAAAATTAACATTTAAGTAAGAATATGTCAATACCACTTACGTCTGAATAAGCCTAAAAGCACTTGAGGATCGACAGTAATTATAAATCGAATACGTTCTTCGTAATTGGGCTCTGCAATTTCCCAACCAAGACTAGAATATACAGGAAAGTAAAGTTCGAAAAAGTCTTCTACAAGGTTAAGTCTTATACCAGAATCATATACAAATTTTGCACTATTAAACCTGTTTTTAACCAAACCTATATCTCCATAAGCTTGTATATATCTCCAAATGGAGGTACTAAAGTTAGCTGTGGTCATCCATTGGTTCGCAAATGCAGCATTTAATTCATCCAATTGCGATTTAAAACCACCCTCCGCAATAATAATTTGTTGACTAAATATTCCAGCATCCTCTGATCGTCCCAGATAATTGAAATCAAACAAATAATCTTGAGGTCTGTCCAAAGCGAAACTAAAGAAATCTGAGGTTGGGTCGGTATTGTTCTTCAAAAAGAATCCCGCAAATAATCTTAAGTTAATGTTTCGATTACTTTTTGTCAGTCTTCTAAACTCGTAATTAAAAGATAGTTTGCTAAAGTTACTAGCAACTTGAAAATCTGTACTAAAGCTTGAAAAATTAATTATACCAGGATTAAAACGCGTATATCTTAAGTTAAAAACACCATAGTCGGGTTCTTCATCTTCAATTTCTATGACTGCGTTTTCACCAATATCCCTATTTATACTCAAGTATCTTGCAGTGATATTATCTATACGGTCAGCTCTAAAATCATCATCATTTCTAAATCTAAAAGTTAAAGAGGGATTTATTCTGGTAAAAAAGGCATCTTCTGCAAAAGACTGATAACCAGCAGATATACCATAAGTAATATCGAATAAGTTTTTGTTTTCGATGTTATGGGTATAAAATATAGAAGTAGAGCCGGTTAGTGATCTTGATCTTGTAGCATATTGTGGTGAGAATCTATAATTTAGGCGTTTTCTTAATATGGTCTTGTTATAAATTTTTGTACCTAAGGTTAGACCGTCGTATATATTTCTAAACTCCACCAAAGGCATAAAAAACACTTGATTATAGTATGGGTCTTCTATATCCTTGAATAGCCTAAATTGTAAAGGTTTATTATTTAAGATAGATCCATTTACGGATTTATAATTATCCCGTTGGTTGAATTCTGGAATCACATTGTAATAGTCCAATACAAACTTATCAGTACTGTCTTTAGGCAAACTTATGGTTTTTGTCCCTTTTATGTTTTCAACCCATTGCATCCCTGTAATGGAATCATCTTTTACTTTGAATAAAGAAATAGGCATAGAATTATTACGCTTATTCTTTATGGTTACTCTTATGGAGTCTTCTGTAGTTTCTACTTTTTTAATCTTAAAATCTATCTTTTTCCTAGTGCCTACATAATCGGTGAAAAACCAGTCGACATTTTTATTGGTTTTTGAGTTTAGATACGATTCAAAATCAGATATACTTACGGATTTCAATTTATAAGCTTCTAGAAACTCAGTAACAGTTTCGGATAAATTGATATCATCAGTAAATTTATCCAAATAGTTTAAGCCAACACCAGCTTTATATTTTCCGGCAATATTGGCATTGAATTTAAGCAAGGAGTCCTTAGACATGCTCAACGGTTGATCTCTGTTTTTTCTTGCCAATTCCATCGAATATAAGAAGTACTGAAAGTTAAAGTCTAGGTCTGCTGCGTGAAATGCTCTTATGCCCCAAATATCTGCCAAAGTTCCAAGTAATTTCATGTCTGGGTAATATTCCTCTACATACTTGATCATAAAATATATTTGAAGCCCCTCGCTTAGCCAATGTTCTTTTCTAGGGTTGAGAAGAAGAATATTGTTTATATACTTTTTTAGTGCCGTTTTTAATAGCTTTAATTCATATTGAAATGCGTCTGGAAATGGTCGTAAAAAATCCGGAAGTTGGTTAAGTCCGTAAAGTGGATTTTTGTTATAGTCTATTCTTGAGATCAATAAGCGTTGGTGAGGGTATTCTCCAAGGTTTTCAGCTAAAAAACGTCCTATTTTATCTGTAAGAATGGCTTTGTCTTTACCTGACAATCCTTTTTCGTTAATGTTTGAGATAACTATGAGGTCATCCGTTTGCACAAATCCAAATAAAGGGAATTTTAGCAGTGAAAGATAAGTATCAACTCTATCTTTACCATAATAAACTGTAGTTTGTGTCTTACTCTTTACATCTGGTGTTGCAGAGATTAAATTTAACTCCGAAGTTGGACGGTAATTAATAGGGTGCTTAATAGTAATGGCTACATCAGCTTTTGGCACAAAGAGGTCGTCGAGGTTTTTGTTACTATAATAGTTCCATTTGCCATTATAGACTGCAGGGGTAATATACCAATGTTTTAACTCAAAATCTTTATTTCTTGTATAACCATAATCCGTAAATGTAGCATCTGGCAGTACAATAGCGTAGCTTAATTTAATATTGTATGCCTCTCCTGGATGAATTGGTTTTGGTGGTATCACTTTAATAACATCTTGATGATCTTCCAGATATTCAAATTTGAGTTCAATATCTGTTGTACTATCATTTATAGATGTTATGAGTGTAAATCCACGCTGCTCACTACTGGCTAAATGAAATTTAGTGCTGAATTCTTCTTCGAAGCGTTTCGCAAGTGGTGTGGATTTTGAAGAATAGCTATTGTTCCAGTCGTGCAGATAAATTTCATCTAGAGTATCACCAGTCTCATTTTTATAGGTAATAGTCTGGAAAATAGAAATGGTCTTTGTCTCAACATCAACGTTGGCATTGATATCAATTTTGTTTTGGGCAGCAGTTATATTGCAAACCAAGACTAAAATATATGATATGAAAAATCGTTTGATCAATTTGTTATTACAAATTTTAAAGATTTAGTGTTGGACTCATGAAAACCAATAAAGTAAATACCGTTGCTTAGGTTATTTGCGCTAAACACTTGCCTTTGGTCAGAATTTGTCTGAAAATATCCTACGGCTTGACCAAATGTATTGTAAATGCCAAAAGACTTATTAAAGTATTTAGGAGAATTGATATAAACAACCAATTCGTTGTTTACTATAGAACTTTCTAGTCTTATGTTTTCTACTATTTCGCTGTTGTTTGAAAGTGATAGGGTAACATCTGCTTCTAACGAAAGGGTAACTGGTAAATGATCACTAAAATTATGCAAGGCATCCCTTATTGCAAATGAATAAGGCGAGCTAGGTATGGCGCAATCTGAAGAGTTTATAGCTCTGTTATAACAAGACGACAAGCCATTGTTACCATATGCTTGATAAGAATTATCTACATAAGTAATATTAGCTGTACTCAACATATTTTCTGAAGTTAGGATAAAATCGAAGCGATCATCAAATCCTCCAGCAGCACCACCTAGGTCTGACATTGTCCTGGTTGATTGTGTAAAGACATCTACAAAATTTGGATTATTGCTCCAGTTTCCAACACGATCTACTGGGTCTGCAAAAGTGATATTGTTGGTGTCTTGTAAAAGGAGCTGAAAAGCTGGTTCATTACCAGTATAAAGGTTGAGATCGCCTCCCAATAGTATATTGGTGTCTGCGGGAAGTGTATCGAGATAATTGTCTAATTCTACAACCATATTAAAACGTTGTAGTTCATCTTCGGGATCATTATTTGCTTTTAGATGACAAACAATCACATATAGCTCAACTGGATTTGTGTTCTGGTCGATAGTATTCAACAAGAGCTTGTAAATATTAAAATCCCTCAGATCTGTAGGTACGATAATTTCGTCTTCAAGAACAAATTTGGTACTGTCGTAATATAATAAATTCTGAAGACTATTCTGGTCACCTGAGAAATCGTCAGAAGTATTTGAAACGTAGGTTGCCATTTCAAAGTCTAAATTTATTGCTGTTCTTGTTATATCAAGAACATTGTTGGCACCTGTAATGTCATTAAGTTCACAAGCTAAGAACAAATCGGGTTGGTAGTCTGACAGTATGAATTCTAGGTCATCCTCTCGATTTGGGACAGCATCATTTTCTGGGTAATTAAGTAAATTATAGAACATCACCTTAAAGGTTTCCTGTGCTGAAACTTTCAATAAGGTACATGCAGTAATTATAAAAAAACCGAGTATTTTCTTTTTCATAGCTTAAAATACAACGTTTATCTTCTCTAAAAATTTGGACTAAGCCCATATTCTTTATAAAAACTATTTAGAATATCAATGACCTCATCAGAGGTGTCGACTACATGAAATAGATCTAAATCTTTTGGGCTAATGTTACCTGCTTCAAGTAATGTTGTTTTTACCCAATCAAATAAACCACCCCAAAAATCTTTTCCGACTAAAATAATAGGGAAGGTCTCTATTTTATGAGTTTGAATAAGTGTCATCGCTTCAAAAAGCTCGTCTAAAGTGCCAAAACCGCCTGGCATAACCACGAATCCTTGAGAATACTTTACGAACATTACCTTACGCACAAAGAAATAATCGAAATCTAAACTTTTATCCTTGTCGATGTAAGGGTTGTCATGCTGTTCAAATGGCAATTCAATATTAAGTCCAACTGAAGTTCCACCTGCTATATGTGCACCCTTGTTACCAGCTTCCATAATACCCGGACCACCACCAGTAATGACGCCATAACCATGTTCAACAATTTTTTTTGCTACATCTACAGCCAGTTGATAATATTTGTCATCTGGTTTTGTACGGGCAGAACCGAATACAGATACACAAGGCCCAATTTTACTGAGCTTTTCGTATCCATTTACAAATTCTCCCATTATTTTAAAAATCGCCCATGAGTCGTTTGTCTTTATTTCATTCCATCCTTTATGTTTGCTTTCTTTTCTCATAATCGATTATACTTTTTAATGTTTGTGATCTCTTAGCTAAACTTGCCTAATATACTATTATTTCAATTCCCGCATTAAAAATTTAGCTGTATAGCTTTTTTTGTCTTTTATAATTTGTTCAGGGGTTCCTTTAGCAACGACTTGGCCACCGCCTTTGCCACCTTCGTAACCAATGTCTATAATATGATCAACGGTTTTAATAACATCTAGATTGTGTTCTATAATTAAAACTGTATTGCCTTTGTCTACTAACTTATTGAGTACTTTCATTAAAACCCTGATATCTTCAAAATGTAAGCCAGTTGTAGGCTCGTCTAGTATGTAAAGTGTATTGCCTGTGTCGCGTTTACTCAATTCAGCAGCCAGTTTTATACGTTGTGCCTCGCCGCCAGAAAGTGTGGTGCTTTGTTGTCCTAGAGTAATGTAGCCTAGTCCGACATCTTCTATGGTTTTAAGCTTTCTATAAATTTTCGGTATATGCTCAAAGAAACTTACCGCTTCCTCTATGGTCATGTCTAAAACATCGCTAATGGACTTACCTTTATAGCGTATTTCTAATGTCTCTCTATTAAAGCGTTTGCCTTGGCAGGTTTCGCATTCTACATAGACATCTGGTAAAAAGTTCATTTCAATAACCCGTAAACCGCCACCTTGACATGTTTCGCAACGACCGCCAGCTACATTAAAGCTAAAACGGCCTGGTTTGTACCCGCGAATCATAGCTTCGGGAATCTGTGCAAATAATTTTCGTATTTCATCGAAGGTTTTGGTGTACGTAGCTGGATTGCTACGTGGCGTTCTACCTATGGGTGATTGATTAATATCAATCACTTTATCAATATGCTCTAATCCTTTTATAGTCTTATAAGGCATAGGCTTTTTTACACCATTGAAATAGTGTGCATTGAGTATTGGGTATAAGGTTTCATTAATTAAGGTAGATTTACCACTTCCTGAAACTCCTGTTACTCCAATCATTTTTCCCAACGGGAATTCCACATCTATATTTTTAAGGTTGTTGCCTGTACAACCTTTAAGTACTATTTTTTTACCGTTGCCTTTGCGTCGGATTTTAGGGACTTCGATCTCTTTTTTACCGTTAAGATATTCGGCCGTTAAGGTATTGTGTAAACGCAATTCATCAGGTGTACCTTCACTTATAATTTCTCCACCATGCTTTCCTGCAAATGGACCAATATCAATCACGTGGTCGGCACGTTCTATCATATCTTTGTCATGCTCTACTACTATTACGGAATTCCCGACATCTCTGAGTGATGAGAGCGAATTGATCAGCTTTTCGTTGTCACGTTGGTGTAGACCTATACTTGGCTCGTCTAAAATATAAAGTACTCCGACTAGTTGAGAACCAATTTGTGTAGCCAAACGGATGCGTTGCGCTTCGCCACCGGAAAGCGACTTAGAACTTCTATTCAGCGAAAGATAAGTAAGACCTACATCCAGCAAAAACCGCACGCGGTTTTTTATTTCTTTAATGATTTCTGCGGATATTTTTTGTTGTTTTTCTGAAAGCCTATCACTGAGTCCTTCCAACCAATCAGCCAACTCTAAAATATCCATTTTTACTATATCGGCAATGTTCTTACCATCTACTTTAAAGTAAAGCGACTCTTTTTTAAGCCTTGAACCTTCACAGACTGGACATTCTATTTTGTCCATATATTCCTTGGCCCAGCGCACTAAGGATGTAGAATTAGATTTATACTGGTTATCTATAAAGTTGGCAACACCCTCAAAATCTATATTGTAGTCCCTGGTGACACCCAGTAGTTTGCTCTCAACTGTAAATTTGTCTTTTCCGCCATAAAGAATCATTTGCTTAGCGTCATCCGGAATATCTTTCCAAGGATCATTCAGCGAGAAATCAAAGCGTTGTGCTATGGTTTGAAACTGTTTAAAAATCCAACTTTTCTTTTCAGGGCCATGTGGTGCTAAAGCACCATTTTTTATAGAAATTGTTTCGTCTGGTACTAGTTTTTTCTCATTTACAACATGTAATTCTCCAATACCATTGCAATTAGGGCAGGCTCCTTTTGGTGAATTAAATGAGAAGTTGTTAGGCTCGGGATTAGGATATGAAATCCCTGAGGATGGACACATAAGATTACGACTGAAGTAACGTGGCTCATTGGAATCTTGATCGATAATCATAAGTACATCATCTCCATGATACATTGCTGTATTTATAGATTCCATTAATCGTTTTTCATTGTCTTTAGACTTGTCGACCTTCAAACGATCTATTACAATCTCAATGTCGTGTGTTTTGTAGCGGTCTAGCTTCATCCCTTTTTCGAGGTCCACAATTTCACCATCGGTCCGTACTTTTACAAAGCCTTGTTTTGCAATCTGTTCAAATAATTCGCGATAGTGGCCTTTACGAGAGCGTATTACTGGCGATAAAATATTGATACGCTTATCATTGAACGAATCTAAGATTAAATCCTTGATTTGCTCATCACTATAACTCACCATTTTTTCGCCTGTTTCATAACTGTAGGCATCTGCAGCTCTAGCAAACAGCAAGCGTAAAAAATCATAAATTTCTGTTATGGTACCTACAGTTGAACGCGGTGATTTACTTGTGGTTTTCTGCTCGATGGCGATTACAGGTGACAACCCATCAATTTTATCTACATCTGGTCGTTCTAAACTGCCTAGAAATTGTCGAGCATATGCCGAAAATGTTTCAATATATCGGCGTTGTCCCTCTGCATAAATGGTATCAAAGGCTAAAGACGATTTTCCACTACCAGAGAGGCCTGTTATCACCACAAGTTTTTCTCTTGGAATTGTAACATCAATGTTCTTTAGGTTATGAACACGTGCTCCTTTTACTTCAATGGATTCGTCAAAGTAACTCATAAACAGATAGCTTTTCTATAGATTTATAGCAAAGTTGCAAAGTTACGATTTTAGATGTTAAATTGTTGTGAAGGTTTAGTGTGAATATTTTTATTGGGAGTATAGCTAAAACAAAAAGTGTATTATAAACTTATGGCTAGCTTTAAGTTTTTATATCAAAAAAAATTAATTTTTATTTTTATGATTGAAACATCCTTAACTAACTGATGTCTAAGCAAAATACTTTAGTTGATGCCGTTCAAAAGCTTATCGAGGCTATACTTGTAGCCTTAGGTTATCGTAACGCCAAAAAGCGCACGTGGCATCAGCATGTGGTACCTTATGAATATGGTTGGGCGGTGCGCAGAGAAGGTAATAAACGCATTACTTCAAAACACCGTAAGCAGAGTACAGCGATACGCAAAGCCAAAACCTTAGCTAAGTGCTATAAATCAGATGTGATTATCCATAGAGAAGCTGGTGGTATACGTGATCGAATAAGTTATAAAGATGAAACAGGTCTTTAATTAATCCCAATTAAATTTAGTGTTAGCTCGGGCACAATTTCCATTTAATTCGGCTTTGGGATTATCCAAGAACTGCTTGGCTAGACTAAAAAAGCAAGTATTTATTGGAACATGCCCATCATTGGAAAAAATAACATGCTGTCCTAATCGCAACCGTTTGGCAGCTGTATCGCCATTGCTTGGTGGTGTTACAGGATCGTACTCACCGCTAATCAGTAAAGTTGGTATATTGGATTTTACGGGCTGCATAGGATTGGACTCTACATTAACACTTGGCCAAATCTTAATCACTTCGGGATCCGCAGAAAATAAGCTTAATCCTGTATCCGCAAATAGCAAATCTCTACTATCTTTATTGAGTTTAGCTTGGTTATTAAAGCGACCCTCATCTGCAGTCATAATGGAATAATACACCGCAAGATTAATCAAGGTGAGTCTAGGCAAAAAACTGTTGATGGTACCGGCAATATATTTCTTGTCTCTATTTTTAAGTGCTAAAATAAACTTAGGAAGCGCTTCAATTGTACTATCCTTGTAAAGCATTTGGTGAATAAAGAGTAAGATATCCTGTTGATTTAAAACAAAGTTAGTGCCGTTAAGAAAAATTTGAATGGGTTTGGCTTTAAGACTACTGTAAAACTTTAAAAATTCAGTTTTTAAGTTAGGATAATTTGTATTGCACTTGCTGTTTTTAGCACAATCGCTAAACATCTTGTTAAATGAATGGCTGAAGCTCGAAAACAAATGATCGTACATACGTATTTCTGGCGGAAACAATCCCGAGAGGATAGCGCTTCTTACATGATTAGGGTAAAGCTCCATGTATTTTAACCCTAATCGTGTACCATAAGAACCGCCAAACAAATTCAACTGCTTGTAGCCCAAGTGTTGTCGTAATGCTTCTAAGTCTTTAGCATTAGTTGCAGTACTAAACTGTCGGGGATCAGTTTTTAAATAGTCCGTACAAGATTGTACACGTTTTTTAAGTTCAGCAATTTCTTCTTCAATATTTAAGTCCAAAGCCATAATCTCTAAGAGTTGTAGATTGAGGTCAGGGCATAGTTCTTCAGAGAACCCAACGCCACGTTGGTCATATAGAATAAAATCGCGATCAGAATCTAAATTAATTTGACTATAAATGTTCGCCAAATCTAATACGTTCCCACCAGGACCACCTTGTAGAAACACAACGGGATCATCCTTTCGATTTTTACTTTGCGAACGGATTACTAAATAGCCCAACGATGTGGTTTCATCCGTTTCGATGTCCCAATTCCTCGGGACTTCTACAAAACCGCATCGGTCTTCTGATTGAAGGTTGCTGTATGGCAAGGCACATGCCTGTCTTGCTTGCGATTCACAATTAGTAAGCGTTATCAGTATAAAGGCAATGAGAAATAAATGGCGCATAATTTTGATTGATTTTGGTAATGTAAATTAGGTAAAAATTAAAGACGGCCCTTTAGAATTAACAAAACTATAATTTTTGAGTACGGTTAGCTTAACTGTTTTCTAACCTCAATTCTTATCAAGGTAATTTTGCTTTTTTATTTTTTTTCCCTTTAATTTGAAATGCTTCAAAGACATAATTCCTTAAACAGGTTTTAACATGAATAAGAATTTACTTTTTTCACTTTTATTTTTTTTCTCTTTTTTAGTTGTAAATGCCCAAAGCTTAGATGATATCTGGGATAGCTTACTTCAAAACAAGCGAAACCATGCACTTAACTTAGTTAGTGAGCTTAATGATAATGATGACATTGAGTCAATCATTTTAAGGAAAATCATTAAAACTGAAAATGGACAATTAAAGTTTGATATTAACTTTGTCAAGTCCATTATTAGTTCTAAAAACTTTGAATATTATCTTTTTGCCCTATGGAATGAACCTTATTTTTTTAATGATTATTTTGAGAATGGGTTTGCAACAGAACATTCAGAGATTTTTGAAAGTATTGACTTCTCTAAAGTTGAAAATACTACACTAATTGGAGCTATAACTTATTTGAACGGTATAGTTAAAAGACATAATAGAGATTGGGATACGTTTAATGATAAAATAAGATCAATAAACTCAATTAAAGACTGGGAGTATTGTGGTGTTTTTGAGAACCTAAATATGAGCGGAATCGATATTGTATATCCGCCTGAAAATGAACCAAACTTAGAGGTTTTGTTTGATGCACAAAGCAATGGAAAAACTCAATGGTATAAGAATAGATATACATCGGAGCTCTATAATATATTTTCTAACCATCAAGAGTTTGGGAATGGTGTACATTATGCTCAGACGTTTATAGATTCCGAAGAGGATCAGACTGTTTTTTTAAAACTTGGCAAGTCAGGTTTAGTAAAGGTTTGGCTCAATGATCGTTTAATCATTGAGAAAGGTGAAAGGTATGTAACTGAAATGGATGCATATACATACAAGGTAAAACTTCAAAAAGGAGTTAATCGCATATTGGTAAAAATAGCATCGAATTCTGATTTTCCCTATTTTATTCTAAGGTTAGAGAATTTGGATGGAAGTCCAGTGAACAATATAAAAACGACATTTAAAAATCGAAAGTATAGAAAGGACACTAGCAATGATATTTTATTGGAGGAAGAGAAACATTTTGCAGAAGCTTATTTCGAAAATAGGTTAGCTACAAACTCTGGGAGTGAATTCTTAAACAGGTTGTGTCTTTTTAAGACCTATCTACGGAATGGTAAATTGGAGGAAGCTTATAGTGTAGTTGAAGATTTGAACAAAGTATATCCTAACAGTAGTTTTTTGAAAGCGTTAATGATATCATATTACAACAAGTTAGGAGATGATGCTTCGATTTCTAAACTCAAAGAGAATTTAATCCGAAGAGATCCTAATTATTATATTTCATTATTATACACATATGAGGACTTTGATGAGTTGATGAAACTGGATATGCAAGAGTACAAATCTAAGCTAAACCAATTAGGAAATGCTGTAGATGTATCTTACATAAAGACAATGTCAGAGGTATTAATAGATTTGAGGGAAAATGATTTTGTTAGTCTTAGGACAGGTCTGGATAACTTAATCTCAAATAAAAATTTGCCTTCATCAATTCACGCAACTTTTTCAGAGTTTTATTCACAGTTATTTAATGATGACAATACTACGATAAAAACTTTGGAGACCTTCAACGATAAATATTTTAATTGGGAAGTCGCCACATATCTTGCTTATTATTATTCAAAGCAGAACAGAACGGAAGACGCTTTGAGTGTTTACACGCAAGTTTTAAAAAACTTTGATCAAGATAACAATTATCATTATAAAATAGTCGAGATTCTTCACGAAACAATGCAATTTGAGAGGTCTTTGCCTTTTATTGAGAAGGCTCTTGAGAATTTTCCCGAATCATTTTTGTTTTCAGAATTAAAAGGAGCCGCATATTTACAATTAAATAAAAAGGCAGAAGCCATTGAGCTTTACAAGGAATCACTATCAAAGAATCCTTCAAATAGGGCTTTAAGAAGTAAGATTAACGATTTATCCAATTGGGTAAATCCTTTAAGTGCCTTTGAGATTGATAATTTTTATACTTATATAGATGAAAATAGAGGTATTATTAAATCTAACAATTACGGACTCAATACAATTCTAAGTCAAAGTAATATATTGGGATACCAAAACGGCGGAGGTGAATATAAGTCAACCTTTATTTACGAAATTACTTCTCAAAATGGGGTTAATATTTTTAAGGAGTACGATCTTGGCCTAAGTGGAGATTATTTAATTGCTAAAGCGGAAATAATTAAGAAAAATGGAGATATTGTTCCTGCTGATACAAATGGGTCAGTTTTGGTTTTCGACCAGTTAGAAATAAGTGATGTAATTCTTATTAATTATAGTTCGAGTTATAGCACTTATGGACGTTTTTACAAAGATCATATTTTGAGACATAATTTTAGCGGTTATCACCCTACAATGTTCCATATATATCGTTTTATTTCTAAGAAAAAGAAAATTAATTTTACTATAACAGGTGGTAAAGTTGACTATAGCAATAAAAAAGTAGGTGATTATTATGTTCATCAGTGGCAAGAAAAAAACACAGAGCCACTACCAATAAAAGAAGACTATATGCCTAGTTTTTCGGATATAGTCTCCAGACTGCATATTAGTTCAATAGATTCTTGGAATGAAATTGCTAATTGGTATTCGGATTTGGTTAGAAATCAATTAAGAAAAGATAATGTCGTTAAAAACGAGTACAAAAAATTATTCCCAGATGGGCATGAGCATTTGAGTGAAGAGGCTAGAGCAAGGGTGATCTATTATTATATCATGGATAACTATAATTATAGTTATGTAAATTTTAGACAGAGTGGTTATGTTCCTCAAAAACCAGCTAATATCATAAAATCTAAACTAGGGGATTGTAAAGATTTATCTTCATTATTTCTAGTCCTTGCTCAAATGGCAGATTTAAAATCAAATCTTGTATTGATTTTGACTTCTGGTTATGGAAAAAATAATCTTGTAAAGCCCAGTACGGATTTTAATCACTGTATAGTAAAGGTAAAGTTGGATGGAGATGATTTTTATCTAGAACTGACAGATAAGAATCTACCATTTAAATCTTTACCTATGTCTTTACGAAACGCAACGGCATTAGATATTCCTTTCCAGATTCCATTAAATTCTAGGAATGATTTATACTATTTAACCGCTGCAAATCGAGAAAAGGCCCATTTTCTAAGTGAATACAAAATGTATATAACAGACTCCGTTGCTAACTTAGACTTAAAATACAATGTAAAAGGCCATTTAGCTTCTTACTATATTAAAATGCAAGAGGAGAAGAAGGATGACTTACTTAAAGAAACTGTTTTTAAAGAAATTTCTGATAGAAGTTCCGAAGCTATTGAATTGAATGAAATCAAAGATGTTAAAAATATTAGGTCAAATGGCTCAATAAGTTATCATGTGGGGTTAAGCTTAGATTTGGAAGTCAACCAAATAGGTGACTATTATACGTTTAAAGTACCAAAATTTTTGCATCCATATAATGAAAGCATAATAGAATTAAAATCAAGAAATTATCCAATCGATTACAAACAATATGAGAATTCGGATTTTTATGACGAGAAAATTGAAATTCTTTTGCCAAGTGGATTCAAATTTGTTGAAATCCCAAAGCCTAAAAAATATAAATACAAAAACCATGCATTCTCAATTGATTATAAACTTTTAGATCAAGATAAATTAAATGTCAATATTGTATCTAAAGTGAATACAGAAGATATTAGCCAAAATGAATATTTAGAGTTTAAATCATATGTTAAAAGCGTTCTTGATACAAAAGAAACACTCATTAAATATAAAAGGATCAACTAGAATAATTAATAAAACTAAAAAAGCAGATGAAATTATTAGGCATAGGTTCACGTATTGACCATGAGGAATATGGTAAAGGCGTAGTTACCAACGTCACCTCCAAGCATTATTGGGTGACCTTTATAGACAACGGATTAGAAACCTTAGAGCTCGATGCAGAGTTTGAAGTTATAGAAGCAGCTGAGGATGATGTAGATACGGTTAGTTTCTATGAAGTAGAAAAGAGTTTACGTGATATTCTCAAGAAATGGTCTGATGTATCTGAAGTAGTTACTATTGGTGATAAATGGAAAGGTGGCAAATTGATTATGCAACCTGGGGATGAGAATTTAAAAGCAAGTGAGTTACCAATAGATAAATTTTTTCACAAAATAACCATGGTTCGCGATCGTCTGCGTGTGATGGAACAGAAGATCAATTCTAGTAATTTGGAAGAACAGGAAAAGATAGATTTGCAACAATATATAACACGTATTTATGGGAGTTTAACCAGCTTTAATGTGCTGTTTAAATTGAAGTCGCAACAGTTTGTAGGGCAGCGTTCTAAATAGATTTCTTGTAATTGATGACATAATCTTTGGTTTACGATATACTTGTAAATCAATATATTATGAGATCAAGACTTTTTCTTTTCGCCTTTGTGGTTATGACGTTATGTGCATGTTCTGATGATGATAACAACGCTAACGATCCTGAAGATTCAAATTCGAGTATGACCATCAACCTTCCTGATATGTCTAACGTAATACTAGACAATATTTCGGGAACTGCAGGGAGCAATTATGAGGCGGGTAGTACTGAGTTTGCCCAAATAATTGCTACAAATAATAGTAATACCACCGTCAACTTGCAAATGTTCGATAATGTTGACGATCCTGGAACTAGAGCAATTCAAGCAGGAAACTCACTAAACATTGATGCTACTGGTATGGCAGGATTCTATGCCACTTTATCTGCATCATTACCAGATGGTAGTACTTTCCAAGCCACTTCCGGAACTGTGAGCATTACTGCTTATGGATTGTTAAATCCTAGTTCGAACATCATAGTAACCTCGGGTAGCTTTAGCGCAAGTGATGGAACGGATACAATATCAGGTACCTTTACAGAAGCCATGTTAGATTGTAGTGAATGTGGAGGATAATAACTAATTAAAAGAAAGTCCTTTTACTTCACCCATATCCAATTCTAAAACCAATAATTTATGGAAAGTTGGTAAAAGGGCGCCACTTTCAGTGATGATCCATTGGTCCCAAGTAGCTTCTAATCCTCCAATAGGTAAGA
Organism: Winogradskyella sp.; assembly: GCF_028282165.1. Classification (GTDB taxonomy): domain Bacteria; phylum Bacteroidota; class Bacteroidia; order Flavobacteriales; family Flavobacteriaceae; genus Winogradskyella. Next base: position 32,605 of record NZ_JANQIM010000004.1, read on the forward strand.
TGTCTACCCACATTTGGTAGCTTTTGGGTTTACCAGAGTCATCAAAATGCCATAAATACGAATCGCCAGGAGTTGTGCCGCCAGAGGTGTACGTGACTAAAAGTGCATTTTCTCCATCTTCAGTGGTCACCAATCGTCTTTCGGTACCAGGATCAAACACTTTATATGGAGCTACTAACCAAAAGGAATCATTATTAAAATAAGCTTCAGCTTTGTTGATGTAATCGTTTTTCTCTATACCATTATATTCTTGTTGTCCAGCAAATACTTTAGAATGGTCATTGTTTTCCAAATCTAATATCACGGTAATTTCATCCCAAGAAACCTCACAGGTTTTATCGGTCTTATACCATTTGTAATGATGTTGTCCTTTAAAAGTCCATTCCAAGTAATCTGTATTAAGATAAGCTTCTTCATTTAAAGCTTCTAGCATCTTTATGGCCAATTGATCGGCTTCGGGACCTTTAGTGCCAATTGGTAGATCTTCATGATATCTTATATATAAAAATCCAAAAAATAAGAGCGAGGGTAAAGTGAGGAAGATAATAATTCCACCAATGATTTTTAGGATGCGTTTTGTCTTAGAGGTTTTAGGCATTTTATAATTAATAGTTTTCTTCAAAGATATCTTATTTTAGATTCCTGCTTTCATAGGAAAGACAAAATAAAATATCAAAATACTAGATTCCATATCAATCCCGATAACTATCGGGACGGAGTTATGAACTAGAAAGTTTTTCTTTGATAGCTTCTGCTAAAATCAAGGCTGCCTCAGGGTGGTTTCTAAACCATAACTCGGGCTCAACAAGTTCTAGTTCTGCTAAGGCTATCTTACTGTTATTATCATTAAAAATATCCACTCTGGCATATAATGGTAGCTCCTTACATGCTCTTACCGTCTTTTCGGCAAATTCAATCTCTGTTTCTGTTGGAGTATAATTATGAACGCTACCACCAAAATCATCCTGAACCCTGAAATCTCCTGATTTAGCCTTTTTCAATATTGCATGTGTGAATTGCCCATTGAAGACCATCATGGACACTTCACCCTCAGAAACAATACGACGTTGAAATGGCTGTAACATCATCGCTTCATTGGCAATTAATGCCATGTAAACACCTTCGTGGTTGGCCCTATTTTCAACAGTTAGTTTATAGGTATGCCTAGCAGCACCAGACACACAAGGTTTTAAAACGGTCTCTTCCCATCCGGTTTCGGTATGTAAGTCCTCTAGACTTTTTGTGGTACCAGCTTCAATAAATAAGGTTTCAGTAATATGAACACCGTTTTTCTGAAGATCTAATAGATAATGCTTATCGATATTCCAACGGATTAAGGCTTCAGAGTTTATTAGTGTTGTCACTTTTGAAACGGTATTTAACCAATCTGAAAACTTTGGGAAATCATCAAAGTAATCCCAAGTGGTCCTAAACAGTATGGCTTTGGTAGATGACCAATCAAAAAAAGGGTCGCTCCAAGCGAGCCGAATTACCTTTAAGCCCAATTTTCCTAGAGCGTTAGCAATTAAAGCATCTTCTACGATAACATTTTTGGTATAGTCATCAATTTTGTTGGGATAGGCATGTTTATGATCCGTGAGGACAACGATATCGTACTTCATTTATTTTAATCGTTTTAAAGCTTCTCGCACGCTTAATGGTTTTAAATCAATTTTAGAGGTAAAGTCTATTACTGATTGTGCATCAGTTTTTGCAAATTCACGCAACGCCCAACCAATCGCTTTTTGAATAAAAAATTCATCGGAGTCAGCATGTGTTTCGCAGGTTTTAAAGAGAATCTCGGTATCTGTTTTAGCTTTATAACCTAGTTGAAAAAGTATAGCCGATCTATTGAGCCACATATGATTAGCATTAGAAAGTTGTTGGATATATACATATCTGTCATCCCAAAATTGCAATATGTAATTGCCTAAAATATGTTTTGCTATAAAATCTACCGTATCCCAATGTGGTTTGCTGGTGATTAAGCCTGTGATGAATTCAAAATCGGATTCTACGTACTTATTGTGCAAAAATTTGTCTACGATTTCTATGGCACAATAATGAAATTCGCGTTCATCCAGTTGGTAGAGTTCAATGGCGATGTCTCTACAGTTGGTTCTTACATCATCTTTATAGGAGTTCAATACGTCTTTGAATAAGGCTTTTCGTTGCGGTGCCTTTATGCCCAAAAAGGGAAATAGATCTTTCATATAGGCTTGCATGGACAGGGTATCATCCTGATTTCTATGCGCTTCTAACTGAGCTCTAAGTTGGGCAACGAAAGCCATTCAAATAAGGGAAATCATTAATTATCCGATTTATAACCTGCCGGGCGTTTCCAACGTACTGGGGCTTTTGGCTCTGGTTTTAACTTAAACTCGTTGCCTTTTAACAGCCTCATGGCTTCTTGTACAGCACGTTCTAACTGTGGATCATTACCTATAGTTGTTTCTTTTGGGTGCTGAATCACTTCAATATCTGGCGCTATACCTTCACCTTCAACTGCCCATTTACCATCAATATCATAGAAACCACCTCTTGGTGCAACCATACGTCCACCATCTATAAACCTCGGTGTATCCCAAGTACCTACCAGTCCTCCCCAGGTTCTTGTTCCAATTAATGGGCCAATGTTTTTCATCTTAAACATATAAGGCAATAAGTCCCCACCAGACCCTGCACGTTCATTAATGATCATTACCTTTGGACCCCAAATACCCGCTATGGGCGTTGTCCAAGGACGTTTGTCACCTGCCTTACTATTAAAATAACCAAAGAGTTCGCGAGACATGATGTCGATCATATAATCGGCTGCAGAACCACCACCATTATTGCGTTCATCTACCACAACTCCTTTTTTATCTTGCTGAGAGAAATAATAGCGATTAAAAGACGTAAAACCTCCGCCACTAGTATTAGGAACATATACATAGGCGAGTTTGCCATTAGACAATTCATCGACTTTTTTTCGATTACTCTCTACCCAATCGACAGTTCTTAAACTGCGTTCGTTCCAAATAGGTTTAACTAAAACAGTTTTGGCATTTGTCATTGATGGTGTAGAATTAACCGCAATATTGATTTCCCTCCCAGCAGTTTGCTCTAATAATTCGTAAGGATTTGTGCTTGAATTTAGTTGCTTACCGTTTATAGCTACTAAGTAGTCACCTTCGTTAACCTCTATTCCCGGTTTTGAAAGTGGTGCATCTAAATTAGGATTCCACCGTCCTCCTGAATAGATTTTTGAGATTTTATAATTCCCATTGTCATTTTCAAAATTGCAGCCTAACAGCCCAACAGAAACATAGTCCACATCTGGGAAATCACCACCTGAGACATAGGAATGTCCTACAGCTACTTCACCACTCATAATGTCAACAACATAATTTAAATCTGTTCTGTGACGTACATGGTCTATCCAAGGTGCATACCATTCGTAAACCATGTCCCAAGGTGCTCCATGTACATTATCTACATAAAGAAAATCGCGCATATATCGCCAACCTTCTTTGAAGATTTGATGCGCCTCAGCTTTTGGATCGAGCTTTATTTTAATGTCAATTTTTAAATTGTCTTTTCCTTGTTTTGGTGCAGCTGAAGTACCAGAAAGTATCCAACTACCTCCCTTTCTCAATAGAATAGATTTTCTATCCTCTGAAGCCACCATTTGCCATATGCCATCGGCAAAGTCTGTAGCTTTTTCCTTTTCGACATCATAAGAGTGTACTTTTAAACCACGTTCATTAGGAATGGATTCAGCAATAAAAACTTTGTGTTTTGGGCCTTTAAGTAAGGCTACATAATTTCTAGCTGGTAAATCTAAGGCCACGGCTCTGTCAAAGATACCATCTTGATCTATAGTCACTGTAACACCATTTGATGATTTATCATCATCCTTTTTGTCCTTGCCCTCATCTTTTTTGTCGTCTTTGTCTTTTTTGTCCTCATCTTTCTTTTCAACCTCTTCCATATCATTCTTAGGAAGATTAGGTGCTTTATCTTCTGAGTTTAGTACTATCGCATATAAACTTCGTCTTAGATTGGCAGAAGGATCGTAATTACTCATATCTAACCAACCACTTTGTAAACCATAATTGGTACTCGCCAAGGTATAAATATATTTGCCTGAAGCGTCCCAAACCGGTGTTATAGCATCGGCTATAGGATCAGTAATTTGAATGGTTTTCTTACTGTCTACATTGTAAACAAAGATGGCTTTAAAATGGCTATCTTGTTGTTTAGCGTAAGCTATCCATTTACTGTCAGGAGACCAAACGGGATTCATAGATCGATTAGGATGTGCATATCTATCGGTATCTATTTTTTGGGTTTTCTTTGAGTCAAGATCTATAATCCAAATATTGTAATGTGTATCGGTGTAGGCAATGTATTTTCCATCTGGTGACCAGTCTGGTTGAAAGTAAAAAGTAGGATTGGGAAGTTTAATTGCCTCGACATTTTGACCATCTTGATCTGCCAGCATCAATTGGTATTCTCCACTTTTATCAGAGAACCAAGCAATTTTATCACCTTTGGGAGACCAAATAGGACTGCGATCGGCAATACCAGGGGTGTTGGTAATATTCATCCATGTGCCTTTATCTTTTGGAACGGTAAAGATTTCACCTCGATGCTCAAAAAGAGCGCGTTTCCCTTTAGGTGAAATATTTGGATTAGACAATTGCCTTGCAGAAACGTCATCCCACTTGGTACGGTAAAAGTTCAAATCCGCTTTCACATTTATGTTTAGTTGTTTTGTGTTTTGAGAACTTGGATCATAAACATGCAGATAACCGCCTTGTTCATATACAATTTTATCAGTACTTGCGTCTAAACTCTTAACGTCAAACTTTTTATGGAATGTAATTTGCTTTTCTTGTTTTGTAGTGGGGTTAAAAGACCAAATATTCATGGTATAATCGCGCTCAGACATAAAATAGACGATTCCATCTAACCAAACAGGATCTAAATGACGTTCTTTTGTAGGCTGTGTAGTTCTTATTAAGTCTTTCGTTTTCATATTCACTACCCAAATAGGCATCGCTTGTCCACCACGATAATTTCGCCATTCGGCATCCCAACCTGTAATTGGCGTGTAAGCAATGTGTTTACCATCTGTAGACATTTCGCCATAAGCCGCTCTTGGAATATCCAAAGCTTCTGGTAGACCGCCGTTGGTAGACACAGTAAAGAACTTATTGGTCATAGTAGGCTGTGCTTCTCGACTAGAGCGAAATAATACTTTACCATCTGGAGTCCAACCTTGTACAATATCCCCACTTGGATGATAAGTGAGTCGTTTTGGTTCGCCACCTTCCGATGGAATTACAAATACATCTACATTGCCATCGTATTGTGCTGTAAATGCTATCATTTTACCATCATTAGAAAAATGGGGATTGGATTCGTAGCCCTCATCGCTAGTTAATCTGATAGCTGTTCCTCCTTTAGTAGAGGCTTTCCATAAGTCATTGGCATATACAAAGACCACATCGTCACCATGTAATGTAGGTTGTCTTAACAATTGTGTGCCTTGTGAGAAACTAAATAGTGTGTAGCAGAATGCTATTAATAAAATGAGTCGTCGCATTTTGGTTGGGTTTAAGAAGTAATTATTTTCTAAAAAATCAGTGTCCATAAAGATACAATACAGACAATGCTAATCTCGTAAAACAATGTTAAAACCATGTTGTGCGTTTTTGTGTCCTTGAATAGTTCTCCATACATCACGATCCCGATAGCTATCTGGACAGTCGGGACACTCGAACTGACAATTTGAGACTAGAAGGTTGGAAAATATAAAATTGGTTAAAACCCAACAGCAGTATCATCACCTCTATGGTCGGCACCACCTTCCATAGTTCCATCTTCTAGCATTAGGATGCCATCTACTTTTCCTATAACAGGTGTTCGGGTTTCGTTTATGGTATAGCCTAGTTTTTCAAGCTGTTTCTTTAGTTTAGTATTGAATGAATTGGGTTCCAATCTAATTTCGTCTGGCAGCCATTGATTGTGAAAACGCGGCGCATCGACAGCTTCTTGCATCGTTAATCCAAATTCATGGACGTTTAAAATGGTTTGCAAAACAGATGTGATGATAGTTGACCCACCCGGTGTTCCAACCGACATATAAAGATTGCCATTTTTCTCAACTATGGTTGGTGTCATGGAACTTAACATACGTTTTTCTGGCGCAATGCTGTTGGCTTCTGCACCAATGAGACCATAATAATTGGGTTCGCCTGGTTTGCTACTAAAATCATCCATTTCATTATTTAAGAAAAATCCTAACTCATCCACATATAGCTTAGAACCATAGCCTCCATTTAGTGTTGTGGTGACTGCTATGCTATTACCAAATTGATCGACGATAGAGTAGTGGGTAGTCTCATTACTTTCATAACCAATGATCTGGCCATGCGAAATAGAATCTACAGGTGTTGGTGTATCAAAAGAAAAACGTTTCATTCTATCTCGGAGATAGATGTCGCTAATTAATGTTTTAACCGGAATATCTATAAAATCGGGATCTCCCAAATAATAACTTCGATCTGCATAAGCACGTTTTTCTGCTTCTACCATGACTTGAATGGTTTTAAGCGAATTATGGCCATAGTCTTCTAGATCAAAAGGCTCTATCATTTTCATGATTTGTCCAAGACAGATGCCTCCAGATGATGGGGGAGACATAGACGTAATTGTAAGGTCATCGTATTGAAACGTGATAGGGTCTCTCCATATAGCTTCGTATTTTGCTAAATCCTCAAGGGTAATTATACTACCTTTAGACTGAAGATAGGCTACTAATTTCCTAGCGGTTTCACCGGTGTAGAATTCATCAGTACCATGCTTTGCAATGCGTTCTAATGTATTGGCCAAATTAAGATTAGTAATTCTGTCACCGGCTTTTAGATTTTTGTTATAAAGAATTTCTTTTTCGTTGACTGCTGTGATGATACTATCGTATTTTATGATTCTTTTTTCTTGCTTTTCTGTAATGATATATCCATTCTTGGCAAGCGCAATGACAGGGTTCAAAACAGTTTCAACATCAAGCTTTCCGAATTTTTTTTGAGCTTTAAAAATCCCTGCTATTGTGCCAGGAACTCCAACCGACATGCTTCCTACTGTACTTAGATGTTTAACTATATCTCCATTGTTATCTAAGTACATATTTTTTGTAGCTGCTAAAGGTGCTTTTTCTCTATAGTCTAGTGCTCCTTTTGTTCCATCTGCCATTCTGTAGACCAAAAAGCCCCCACCGCCTAAGTTACCGGCATAAGGATAGCATACTGCTAGAGCCATCTCTGTGGCCATCATAGCATCAAAAGCATTTCCACCTTTTTTTAGAATAGCAATGCCTATTTCAGAAGCTTCTTTTCGGGCACTTACGACCATGGCATTTTTAGTAATTAGACCTCTACCGTTAGTTTCGGTAGCTTTTGATTCACTTTTACAGTTTAAAAAAGTGAATACAATAAATAGAATTATAACATAACGCATCATAGGTTATACAGTTGTTTAAGCTCTAGAAGTTTATTTTTGCTAAATTCCAGGAGTTCATTAAAAAACGCTTTAAAATCCTCTTCAAAATCTTGGTAGTATTCCCTAAGTTCTTTGGTAGCTTTGTTCATCCCAGAAATACCCTTGGTCCTTCTATTCATACCATTTAAAACCGATTGAATACCATTAATACTGGCGTAGCTTAAAAGCCAGTTACCCTCGATCATAATTGGTGAAATGTATTGATACCTTTCTGGCAGAATGTCCATGTGCTTTTTTAAGCTTTGGTAAAAATCTTCCACATAATCTGCTAAAGGTATATTGGAATAGTCTTTCCAGTTCTTTGCTAAAAAATGGTCATAAAAAATATCAACAATAACACCACTATAATGGCTGTAATTTTTATGCAATCGTTTAGTGCTTTTTCTAAAAGTTGGGTGAGCATCGGTAAAGCTATCAATCGCTCTGTGCAGAAGAATACCAATTTGTATTTCGTTAGAATAGGATTGATATTTTTTACCCCTTACACCATCGGCCATAAAATTACCAATTGCAATTAATTCGTTATTATCTGATAGGTATATGTGGGCAAGGAAATTCATTTGATAAATATATGTATTTTTACTTCCAAATTTGTCTGCATTGAGTCGCTTACCTAATTTAGATCCATTACGTTTTTTTTTGGCCAGTATTGTAATCTTATTTCATGTACCGAAACTATGTAGAAATCAATCACTCCCTTATTACGACGGTTTACCAATTTTCCATAGAGGTATGGAGGCTGTTTTTATGTTCTTTATCTTAAGTGGATTTTTAATTATTAGAATTATTTATCTAGAAAAAAAAAGATCGACGTTTTCCATCAAAAGATTTTATACCAGACGAATGTTAAGAATTTTTCCTCTTTACTATTTTGTAGTGATATTTGGATTCTTATTTTATTTTGTTTTACTCCCTGCATTAAATATACCCTTTGAAAACAATTATCATTTAATAGATGGAATTCTACTATCTGTATTTTTTTTGCCAAATGTTTTTGCCGAATTATATAGGCCTGGAGGTATATTAGAAATACTTTGGTCTATAGGCATAGAGGAACAATTTTATCTTGTAATAGCACCTCTACTTTTTTTTATAAAAAGGAAGCAGATTCTGGTCACATTGTTATTGCTTTCGATAATCTATTTTCTCATATTTCATTCTATGATATTTGATTATTTGAAAGAATTCCATTTTTATTTTTACTTTTTATTTTCTGGAGGTGTAGTGGCTTTATTGGAAGAGCATAAAAAGTTAGAGGTGTTAAAATCCATAAAACTTGCGCCATTGGTTATTACAACGCTCACTTTTTTGTACTTTTTTACGGATATGCTTATAACCAATATATTATGGTTAGACCACCTTATCATTCTATCTATATTTCCAGTCTTTATTCACACCATATCGTTTAATAATCGTAAACTAACTATTACTAATAAAACCTTTAATTATTTAGGTACTATTTCTTACGGAATTTATATGTTTCATGTCATTGCACTCAACTTTGTAGTATTTCTTTTTTTAAAATTGGACTTCCTGAAAAATCTACAGTCAGAACTGGCAATTCTCATAATTTTTAGTCTTACTTTTGCGGTTACAATAGCCATGGCACATTTGTCTTATAAATATTTTGAAAGTTATTTTTTACGCTTAAAACATAAATTTAGATCATGACTTTAATAAAATCTATCTCTGGAATTCGCGGTACGATTGGTGGTACTGTTGAAGATAATTTAACACCAATTGATGCGGTTAAATTTGCCGCTGCCTATGGCACTTGGATCAAGCAGCAACGCCATAAAGACAACTATAGAGTAGTAGTTGGGAGAGATGCGCGTATTTCGGGCGAAATGATTCAGAGCTTGGTGATGAATACACTAGTAGGAATGGGTATTCATGTGATTGATCTAGGTTTGTCAACTACGCCTACGGTTGAAGTTGCTGTACCTATGGAACATGCTGATGGTGGCATAATACTTACCGCAAGCCATAACCCAAAACAATGGAATGCACTAAAATTATTAAATCATAAAGGTGAGTTTTTAAATGGGGCAGAAGGCAAAAAAATATTAGAGATTGCCGAATCTAATGAGATGGTTTTTGCAGAAGTGGATGACTTAGGTAAAATTACAAAAAATGAAGCCTACATAGATTTGCACATTGATGAAGTTTTAGATTTGCCATTGGTAAATAAAAAGGCAATTGAAGATGCTAGTTTTAAAGTTGTTGTGGATGGCGTTAATTCTACTGGTGGGATTGCAATCCCATTGCTATTAGAACGTTTAGGCGTTCATGCTGTGAAATTATATTGTGATCCTACAGGACACTTTCCTCATAATCCAGAACCACTAAAGGAGCATTTAGGAGATTTAGCAGAGGCGGTTGTTAAGCATCATGCTGATTTTGGAATTGTTGTCGATCCAGATGTAGATCGTTTAGCTTTTATGGATGAAAAAGGGGACATGTTTGGTGAAGAATATACTTTGGTAGCCTGTGCGGATTACGTACTTAGTAAAACACCAGGAAATACAGTAAGTAACATGAGCTCTACTAGAGCTTTGAGAGATGTCACAGAAAAACATGGCGGCACATACGAAGCCAGTGCTGTAGGTGAGGTAAATGTTGTGGAACTCATGAAAAAGAATAAAGTTGTTATTGGTGGTGAAGGCAATGGCGGTATTATTTATCCTGAATTGCATTATGGTAGGGATGCACTCGTTGGTGTAGCCTTGTTTCTAAGTCTTTTAGCTGAAAAGAAAATGACTGTTAGTGAATTGAGGGCTACTTATCCTAATTATTTTATGAGTAAAAAGAAGATTCAATTGACACCAGAACTAGATGTAGATGGGATTTTAAGTACTATGAAGTCCAATTATAGCCACGAAAACCTAACAACTATTGATGGTGTAAAGATTGACTTTGCGGATAGCTGGGTACATTTGAGAAAAAGTAATACAGAGCCTATCATAAGAATCTATACTGAAGCGCAATCTCAAGAGGCAGCAGATCGTCTAGCCGATCGGTTTATAGTAGAAATTAAGGCAGTTGCCAATATTTAGTATCTTTGAATTAAAATAATCATATTTTATGGCCGTGATTTCTGATACTAAGAAGAATGATATTTCTAATTTGGAGGCTTATTTCAGCCATTTTAGAAAACATATTATTGGTCAGGATCAAACCTTTATATCTCCATTTGGCAAGCAAAAAATTATTTATACAGACTGGACGGCTTCTGGTCGTTTATATAGGCCTATCGAAGAAAAACTATTAAACGATTTTGGACCTTTTGTTGCCAATACACATACCGAGACTACAGTCTCTGGAACAGCTATGACCAAAGCTTACCATAAGGCTAAACATATTATAAAAGATCACGTTAATGCCAATGAAGATGATGTTTTGATTGTTTGTGGCAATGGTATGACAGGTGTCGTTAACAAGTTTCAACGTATTTTGGGACTAAAAGTTCCCGAAAATCTAAAGCAATATGCCGATATCCCAGACGAAATTCGTCCTGTGGTTTTCATATCACATATGGAGCATCACTCTAACCAAACCTCTTGGTTAGAGACTATGGCCAAGGTCGAAGTAGTTCCGCCAGATGAAGATGGGTTGTTCAGTCTTAAGAATCTAGAGATATTGCTAAAGGAATATAAAGACTGTACACTTAAAATATGTTCTATTGTTGGTGGTTCTAATGTTACAGGCATTCAAACACCATATCACGACGTCGCAAGACTAATGCATAAACATGGAGGTGTTTGTTTTGTAGATTTTGCTTGTTCTGCACCTTATGTAAATATTAATATGCATCCTGATGATAAGGATGCACAATTAGATGCCATCTTCTTTTCACCTCATAAATTTTTGGGTGGACCAGGAACCTCCGGTGTTTTAGTATTTAACAAGGAATTATACAATAATATGGTACCTGATTGTCCTGGAGGTGGAACAGTGAGTTGGACTAATCCTTGGGGTGAGCATAAGTACATCGATAATATTGAAGATCGTGAAGATGGTGGCACACCTGGATTTCTTCAAACCATAAGAACAGCACTTTCCATTAAGCTAAAAGAGCAAATGGGAGTAACCAATATATTAGAGCGTGAGCATGAGCTTATAGCTATTATCTTTAAAAAGCTAGAGCTTATATCGAATATCAATATTCTAGCAGGTCAGCACAAAGAACGATTAGGTGTGATTTCGTTTTATATTGATGATTTACATTATAACCTCGGCGTTAAGCTATTGAATGATCGATTTGGAATTCAGACTCGCGGAGGGTGCAGTTGCGCTGGGACTTATGGTCATTTCTTATTGCATGTCGATCAGAAGACCTCAAAGGAACTAACAGATGAAATCTCTATTGGCGATTTAGTGCGTAAACCAGGATGGATTCGTATGTCCATTCACCCTACAACGACGAATGAGGAAATAGAATTTGTTTGCGATAGTATAATTGCCTTGGCTCAGAATCATGAGGCGTGGAGCACGGACTATGAGTACTCACGATGTAATAACGAATTTATTCATAAGTCACAAATTAACACACCGTGTAATGCTACCGAGGTAGATCATTGGTTCGATTTAGACTAGGCGGTTTTATTTGGAACTTTATCTTTATGCTTCCAACGTTTGTGCGTCCATAAATAAAATTCTGGCCTAGCTTTTATTTGTGCTTCTAAAAGACGGTTGAATTTTTCCGTTATTTTAAAATCGGGTTCTTCTTTAGGGTTTTCGGATAAACTTATGATTTCTGCTTCATAGTGACCTCGCTTCAATTTATCAATTTTTAAAAATCCGATAGGGTAATTGTATTTTTTCGCCACAGCTTCAGCACCAACAAAACTCGGAACAGTAATTCCCATAAAGTTTAACCATACATTATTGGCACGCATTTTAGGGGATTGATCACTTAAAAAAGCAATCATGCGTTTATCCTTTTTCTTGTCGAGTTCTTTAATTCTACCAATGGCTTTTTTAGAACCTACAAGTTCTGTGTTGTATTTAGACCGTATACGTCTTACTAAATTATCAAAATAAGAATTGGCGATTTTTTTATACAATACTAAACCAGGAATATTGATATGAGATTGCAATACTATTGACCATTCATAACTGGCATAATGCCCAAACATTAAAATAGAACTAGATTGGGAAGATTCAAGCGCTTTTATTTTTTCAGGATTTTTAAGTACAAAACGCTTATTCAATTGGCTTTTTGAAATGCTTAGCGTTTTTATCATTTCCAAAAATAGATCACAGAGATGTTTATAAAATCTTTTGGTAATCGTATTGATTTCTCTTTCAGACTTGTTAGGAAAAACTAGTTTTAAATTACCCTTAACTATAGATTTTCTATAGCCAAAGATTCTGTATATAAAAAAGTAAACCACATCAGAAAGTGCATAGAGTAACCTAAATGGTAAGATGGAAATTAACCACAGGACTGGATAAATTAAAATGTAAGCAATAAGTTGCATAAAAGCGTGTTCTTTCTGAAGCGCAAATATATTATATTTGGCTCAATAGATATTTTATGTACAAATTAGATCCTGTTACCATTGCCATTATTGCGGCTAATGTCATCATGTCTTTAAAGGGTTTTGATGATCGTTTATTTTTTGAAAAATATAAGTTTAATGTTGGTAGTATTAGACGAGGTGAACAGATAAGAATGCTTAGTTCTGGGTTTCTGCATGTAGATACTACGCATCTGCTATTTAATATGTTAACCTTATATTTTTTTGCGAGTTATGTCATTGGTCCTTTGGGAACATTAAATTTTGTTATCATTTATTTTGCAAGTCTAATTTTTGGGAATTTATTATCCCTTTATTTTCATAAAGAAGAGTATTGGTACAGTGCTGTTGGAGCTAGTGGTGCTGTTACAGGAGTCTTGTACGCTGCCATATTGTTAGACCCAGGAATGAGTTTGTATATGTTTTTTGTTCCAATTCCAATTCCTGGATACGTTTTTGGTATAGGCTATTTACTGTACTCAATTTATGGCATGAAAAACAGAATCGGCAATATTGGTCACGATGCGCATTTTGGAGGTGCAGTAGGCGGATATGCGGTGACACTGATTTTGATGCCAAGTTTATTTGAAACGGACTTGGGACATATAGGGCTTTTGGCCATACCTATCATTATTCTTTACATATTATACAAGACTGGAAGATTACATTAAAAAAGCCTGCAATTTGCAGGCTTTTTTAATGTACTGTAATCTGCATATTAAAATTCGTCTAAAAGCTCTCGGATTTTGCGCTCTAAAGCTATTCCTCTTAAATTCTTTGCAACAATTGTCCCGTCAGCATCTAGAATATAAGTCGCCGGAATGGACTGAATATTATATAATTTGGCTACTGGGTCGTTGAAATATTTGAGGTTAGACACGTGGTGCCAAGTTAACCCGTCTTTATCAATAGCATCTAACCAAGCCTTTTTTGGGTCTTGCTGTCTACTTTGGCCATCTAATGATACGCCAATGATTTCTAAACCTTTATCATGATACTTTTCATAAACTTTTACCACATTAGGATTTTCTTTTCTACATGGGCCACACCAAGCTGCCCAAAAGTCGATGATGGTCACTTTTCCCTTTAAGTTTTCTAGACTCACAAGAGTCCCGTCTGGTGTTGGTGCTTCAAAATTTGGAGCAATTTTCCCGATTTCTAAATGTGCTGTTTTTTGGTAAGCCTCATAAAGCTTATCTAGTTTTTGTTTTACTACTAATCCTTTTTTTGACGTTTTTAGTTTTGGGATAAGGTTTTCATAAGCTTCCATGTAGCCAATTATGTCAAAGCCTCTTCTGCTAGACTCTAATTCAATGAGATTAAGGCTAAAATAGCGGTCACTATTTTCTTTTACAAAGCTGAGGGGATAAGCAAATTGTTTTTCTCTTAAATCTTGCATAGCTTTTCCAATAGAATCTCTTTTTTCTGGTGCTGGTTCTTTGCCCAGCTTATTAAACTCCGCCATTATGGCTTCGCCTTCTTCTTTGAATACTAACATACCGTTTTGGAAAATCTCATATCCTTCATTAGATTTAGAACCAGTTACCTTAGATTCCATAGGAATTTCTTTATTAAAATCGATATCAATAACACTATTTTCTAACATAAAAACAACATTTCCCATACTTCCGTCTGCAGAAAGAAAATAAACACTAGGTTCTTCAACAGAGCCCTTAATTGAAAACTTTTCATCCATAACAATAGCCGAATCTTTCATAACCTGTTGTCCGGTTTCATCTATTTTCGCCAACCGTACTCTAATACCATTATGAATACCTTCTGCATTACCATTGATGACATAAGTTGTTCTATTTTCATCTTTACAACTCGTAAGGATTAAGCCTAAAGCAAGTATTGTCAGTATTTTTCTCATCTTTTGTGTTTTCAAGTTTTGCTCTGCAAATATAAAAACTAAGCCTAATAATTAAATCATTAGTTTGTGAATTAAATCTTAAATGCTCGAGCTACTTTTAACAATCACATATTTTGCAATACTTTTGCATCAAAGCAGTTAATTATGCATAGCGATACTATTGTAGCATTAGCAACACCATCTGGCAGTGGAGCCATAGCTGTTATACGATTATCTGGTAAAGCCGCAATATCTATAGCTTCAAAAGCCTTTCGATCAGTTTCTGGAAAAGATCTTAGAAAGCAAGTAACTCATACCATTCATTTGGGCCATGTAATAGATGGTAACAAAACATTAGATGAGGTTTTGGTATCCGTTTTTAAAAATCCAAATTCCTACACTGGGGAAGATGTCATAGAAGTATCCTGCCATGGGTCATCATATATTCAGCAAGAAATCATTCAGTTGTTTTTAAGATTAGGATGCAGAATGGCCACACCTGGTGAGTTTACATTACGTGCATTTTTGAATGGAAAATTGGATTTAAGTCAGGCTGAAGCTGTGGCCGATTTAATATCGAGCGATAACGAGGCCTCACATCAAATTGCCATGCAGCAAATGCGTGGTGGATTTTCTTCTGAAATTGCAAAACTAAGGGAAGAACTCTTAAATTTTGCGTCGTTGATTGAACTGGAACTCGATTTTGCTGAAGAAGATGTTGAATTTGCCGACAGAACACAGTTTAAGGAACTCATAGAGCGCATCAGTTTTGTGCTGAAACGCCTTATAGATTCATTTGCGGTAGGCAATGTTATTAAAAATGGAATTCCCGTAGCTATCGTAGGAGAACCCAATGTGGGTAAGTCTACTTTATTGAATGCTCTACTTAATGAAGATAGAGCGATAGTATCTGAAATTGCTGGAACTACCAGAGACACGATCGAAGATGAAATTTCAATTGGAGGTATAGGCTTTCGATTTATAGACACTGCAGGCATTAGAGATACAGAGGATGTAGTAGAAAGCATCGGCATAAAGAAGACGTTTGAAAAAATTGACCAGTCTCAAGTTACTATTTATCTATTTGATGCGTACAAGCATATCGATAATCTAGAAACTGTTAGAATAGAGATTGAAAAAATAAGAAATAAATATCCACAAAAGCCACTGTTGGTATTAGCCAATAAAATTGATGAGCTGAATGATATACAGTTAGCGGCCATTAATTCAAACATAGCTGATATCCTTTTATTATCTGCCAAAACCGGTTTTGGAGTTGAACAACTGACCAATTCACTTTTAAATCTTATCAATACTGGAGCATTAAGAAATAACGAGACTATAGTGACCAACTCCCGTCATTATGATGCCCTTTTAAAAGCTTTTGAAGAAATCCAAAAGGTACAACATGGTCTGGAGACAGGTCTGTCTGGAGATTTATTGGCCATAGATATCCGTCAGGCTTTATATCATTTTGGTGAGATCACAGGAGAAATTACTAATGATGACTTGTTGGGCAATATTTTTGCTAATTTCTGTATCGGGAAGTAAACCAATTTTATCGTTTATTTCATTCAATTTTTTTTTATTATTTATCTGGAATTACCTTTTAGAACTAATTCTGTCAAAACAAAAGCTTTTATGTTTTGTTTAACAAAAACAAAAAAAAGTTAAACATTTTATATATCTTTATTATCCCCTTTGATTACAATCCTTAATTTGTTTTTAAATCCATTAACCTGTAAATCATCATAGTATGAGAACAATGCGTTTTTTTCTATTAATTATGTCTGTTGTATTACCTCAACACATTTCTGGGCAAAAAATACTAGACAGTAACCAATCTGATCCTAATGCGATGGAATGGATGCAAGGATTTCCACCATCAGAAGAAAGGACTGTATCTGCAATCGATGGTAGCTTCTTTCAATTTCCTGCTTTAAGATACAGTGTTTGCCACATGAGACAATTTATGCCAACTACAGAGGTCAAGGCATCTACTGATCGGCATTATAAGTTCAAAGTTAAATTGGATTCTAATATTGATAGAGTCACTTTTTTACCAACCAACAGTTCCGATATGATGACTTTTAAAGAAGCTTTGGGGGTCAATTATACGGATGGATTATTAATTCTGCATAAAGGAAAAATTGTTTATGAAAAGTATTTTGGGGCATTACAACCAGATGGAGTCCATGCCGCAATGTCTGTAAGCAAAACATTTACAGGTACTCTGGGTGGTTTACTAGTTGAAGAAGGGCTGTTAGATGAAAATAAGACTGGAGTAGATTATGTGCCTGAACTAAAAGATTCAGCCTTTGGAGATGCTACGATTAGACAAATTTTGGATATGATCACTGGTTTGAAGTACAGTGAGGATTACTCAGATCCCAAAGCCGAGATTTGGGCATTTTCAGCTGCGGGGAATCCATTTCCGAAGCCATCCTCTTATAACGGACCAAACAATTACTACGATTATTTAAAGACAGTTGAGAAAGATGGTAACCATGGTGAAGCATTTGGCTATAAGACCATTAATACTGATGTGATGGGATGGATTATTTCGAGAGTTACAGGCAAGAGTATTCCCGAGTTATTATCAGAGCGGATATGGAAACCTTTAGGTACTCATCATGATGGTTATTTTCAGGTCGATGGAGCTGGTATTGCATTTGCTGGCGGTGGCTTTAGTGCCAATATGCGCGATATGGCCATGTTCGGGGAAATGGTGCGTAATATGGGGAAGTTCAATAAAAAACAAATATTACCAGAAGCTTTAATTAGAGACATAATGAAAGGTGGTGATAAGGAAGCGTTTAGTCAATCTGCATACGGTTCTTTAAAGGGATGGAGTTATCGTGATATGTGGTGGATAACACATAATGAACATGGTGCATTTGCTGCACGTGGTGTACATGGGCAAACTATCTACATAGACCCAAAAGCTGAAATGGTTCTGGTTAGATTTTCATCTCATCCCGAAGCAAAAAATGCCAAGATTGATCCAACATCATTACCAGCCTATCATGCTGTGGCTAATTACTTATTAAATAAGTAGTACTTAATTAAATATACGCTAAAATGAAAAATTCTAAGGTCAATGGTTATTTTGTAAATATTATTTTATCCATTTCTTTTTTATGTAGTTCTTGCTCTTTGGTAAAAATTGAGAGTGAACAAAAGCCATTAGGAGTAAGAGAGTTAAATACCAGGTTGCTAACACAAAAATTTGCGCAAACTGCTATGGATAGGGTAGAGCAGGCGGCTGACAGTATTTTAAATTTATCGGCTGATAGAAAGAACATACAGCTAAATACGATTCACTGGAAAATTAAGACTTCTGAAGAGCTTGGAAAAATTAGTTTTCAGACAGAACCAAAGATAGCCTTAATGGATACTTGGTCGTATTTCTTGGAAGTAAGAAATTCACTTAATAGATCCGAATTAAGTGGTGTCTTTGCCGAATATAAACCCGTTGCTATAGATGCAGTTGATAGGAACATTGAAGACATAGAGAAGATAGCTAGCAATGTTTTAACTAATAAAGAATATTCTAAAATCAAGGATTTTGTATACCAATATGCTAATGATACACCACTATTGCTACAAAAAGAATTCAAACATAAATCGATAAGGGAGTCGTATTTAAAATTTAAACAAATACCTGACAGTACAGCAGTACAAACTGTTGGGACCCTATCAGAAGTGGTGGCGGATGCTACTAATCGTTTCGGTTACTATTCAGATGCGTCAGGAAAGCGATTCAATTGGAAAACCGAGATGATACTACGTGAGAGAGGTATCGATTCAATGGATATCGAAGCTAAGATTGCAGAAGTCGACAAACAGTTTGAACGCTTACTAAAAGTGGCTGAGGACTCACCTGAAACTATTGAAGACGCTATCGTTGAGTTTAAAAATAACATTAGCCCATTATTTAGAAATCTTAATTATGAAATTGGTTCTGCAATGCGCAGTTTATCTTCGGATGTAGAGGATATTGATTTAATGATTAAAAGAGAACGTGTTGCTCTTGATTCTATTATTAAAAGAGAACGAATTGCACTAAGCACTAAGGCACAAGATTTAGTAGATAATGGAATAGAGAATGCCTTTGAAAGCTTAGGTAAAACTATAAAAGGGCTAATATTTTATTTAATTCTCCTTTTTGTAGTTGTTTCCGGTTTGCCATTTTATTTGGGTTATATAGCAGGTAAAAGAAAATCAAAGCATACAATTAAAGACTAAATCTGCCAATGCCAATTAAATGTATACTAAGTTTATATAAAAGATTTTTTGTTTTAAAGATTCACTATCTATGATATTGGCGTTCTGTTTTTGTATTCCTAGCACTCATAGTCAATAAAATAAGACAATATTACTTTCTGTATCGATAAAAAGTTCAAGAATTATCCTGTATTCGTATTCTTTTTCCTGTAAATCCCATTAGGGCAAGAAAGAGTGCTTTATGCATCCGGATTTCACAAAATAGAACTAAATGGGTTTTACGATTTTTAAAAGTTCTCTAAAAATATAATTGGTGATTTTGTAAAAAGCTTAGTTGAAGAAGAAAAATATACATCTCAATAAGAAGGGAAGTTTTGCAAAATGTACTAGAACTATTTAAAGGTAGACCATGGATTAAGAAATTGTATTGAGTACTTAATTTTATTTTAATTCTTTCTGAGTTAATTTATATTTATCCTATAAAATCACCACTGTTGTGCAAAAGTACACTTTATATATATGTCTTATGCTTTTAGGCTTTAGTCACCTCAATGCGCAACACAATGATGTGCCTGTAGATAGTATTTATATGCTTCGTGAACTCTCTAGGGATGAGTCTAAGTATACACTAGAACAATGTCTAATTTTTGCACAACGTTCTTTAAAACTCGCTAAGCAGACTAAAATTGATTCTACGATATTGTGGTCTAATATGAGATTATCAGGGGTTTATTTTTCTTTAGGAAGACATGATTTATATGTATCTATAAATCAAAGCATTTTTAAAACAGCTGAACGGATTAATGACAAAAAAGCCATTGCTCATTCTAGCTCTAACTTAGGGGGTTATTATCATTATTTTAAACCTAAGGATAGTGCTTATATTTATTTGATAAAGGCTTTAAAATACAATCAATATGCCGACGCAAAGTATAAGCATCACCCTCATCTAATCATTGCCGACATTTACATAGAATTAAAACTATATTTAAAATGCGAGGAACATATAGTTAGAGGGTTAAGTTTTTTGAATGAACTGCCAGAAACTCTAGAACGTCTTGATGCTAAATTTGATTTATATAATTTGTTAGGTATGGTATGTGATGATCAAGAATATCACGAAAAAGCCTTGAAATATTATAAAAAAGCTATTGAGGTTAGTAAAAAGATGATTAGAAAAGGATACGAAGAAGGTGAATTGAATTTGATAATTGCCTATAATAATATAGCCGAAGTTTATCGCAACAAAAAAAATTATAAAGAAGCTTTGGGATATTATGATAAGATGCATAAAAAAAAGCAATTTTTTAAATATGACCCTTGTCTTTACCCTTTCTTGATAGATAATATAGCCATGACAAATTATCTAAATGGTGATACCAATGTTGATGCAATTGTTACTGATTTAAAAAAAGCCTATAGAATTTGTGACACCTTACCAGAGAATTACGAGAAAGCAGAAACCAAACAATATATAGCACTAGATATAGCAGAAGTATACAGTAAAGAACATCAAAAGGACAGTGCCTATATATATGCAAAAGAAGCTTACGAGCTTTCAAAAATCCTAAAAGACAACGATTATAAATTAAAATCTTTAATGCTATTAGCAAATTTAGAAGAAGGTGATAAAGGCAAAGCTTATTTAAAAGAATATATTACCCTTAGCGATAGTCTTACTAAAGTAGAGCGTAATATGCGTAATAAGTTTGCACGTATTGAGTACGATAGTGATCAGTTAGAAATTGATAATGTGCAGTTGGCCAAAGAAAAAAAATGGCTCTATACTATAACCCTAGGTCTCTTAGGTTTGTCACTTTTGCTTTATATCATCTTAGTGCAGCGTTCTAAGAACAGAAAACTAAAGTTCTCTAAAGCACAACAAAAAGCCAATGAAGATATTTATAACCTTATCCTTGCACAACAATATAAATTAGAAGAAGGTCGGTTACAAGAACGTTACAGAGTCTCAGAAGAACTGCACGATGGTGTTCTTAGTAAACTCTTTGGTACACGTTTAGGTCTAAGCTTCTTAGAATTAGAAGGAGATACCGAAGACTTAAAAAAGTTTAATGATTACTTAGAGCAAATTAATACTATAGAGAAGGATGTGAGACAACTATCCCATAACTTAAAAACAAATGACTTGACCGTTGATAATGATTTTAGTAGTATTCTGAAAGCTTTATTAAATGAGCAAAAAGAGTTGCATCATATTGAATATAATTTAACAAATGTATCCTTAATAGATTGGAAAACGGTTAGTGACAAGATTAAGGTGAATCTCTACAGGATAATACAAGAAACCTTGTTTAATACTATAAAACATGCTCAAGCAAAGATTGTAAATCTAGTTTTTAGCTCTACTAATAACAGTTTAGAACTTGTTATTAGTGACGATGGTAAAGGATTCAACCCCAGAAAAGTTAAATATGGGATTGGACTCAAAAACATTAAGTCTAGGATTAAGGCATTAAAAGGTACGGTTTTTATTGATTCAGGTTTAGGTAAGGGAACAACAATTAAAGTATCATTTCCATTATAATATTATGACTAAACCAATCTCCATATTAATTGTAGATGATCATCCTATAATTGTTGAAGCCTACAAAAGTGCCCTTGAGCATTTAAACAAAAATGATGATACCGTTGTATTTAATATTAATAGTGCTATTAATACAGACGATGTACTTAAGAAGCTTACATTTTCAAATTTTGATATTGTTTTTTTAGATATTAGAATACCGCCTTCAAGCGATAATACTATCATTTCTGGTGAAGATTTAGGATTAAAAATAAGAGAGAAGCTACCTACTGTTAAAATAGTAGTTTCTACAATGTTTAATGATAACACTAGAATCAATTCTATTTTTAAAACTTTAGATCCGGATGCGTTTTTAATTAAAGATGATATTACAAAAAGTACTATAATTGATGCTTTACAAAGTGTACTGGATAACCAGCCCTTTTATAGTAAAACAGTGCTTAAATTACTGCGCAAAATTGCAAAAAATGATTACATCTTAGACAAAATAGATAGGCAGTTACTATTTTATTTATCAAAAGGAATAAAAACCAAAGATTTAACTCAACATATAGCGTTGTCTTCAACAGGAATTGAGCGTAGAAAACGACAATTAAAGGCAATTTTTGGTAAAGAGAATTGTAGCGATAGTGAGCTATTGAGAGTTGCTGAGGAAAAGGGCTTTATTTAAAACCTTACACATTCTATGAATAAGGTTTAGCTATAACATACAAAAAGGCTGGTATTTTAAAACTACACTTTTAGTCGCTGTAATATCTACTTCTCTTAATTCAATTTCATCTTAAAATTAGGTTTAGATTCTTTCATGTAATAGCTCTTGAAAGGTTAATTAATCAAAACCTTAGAAATCCATCCAGAATAAATACAAATTGCTAGAGTAAAATCAATTAAGGTTTAAAGGTAAGTTTTGGAATTGGAATAAAACTAAGGTTTTTCCTTAGTTTTTCTGTGGAAAAACCTTAATGCCGTTTTAATGATGTAACATACTTTAGTAGGTGTAAATTCGAAACCCTATTTCTAGTGCGCATATGAGATCTGGTCCCTTTTTTACAAACAAATATTAACAACAATCAATTTTAAAAATCCAATTATTATGAAAAAGGTAGTTTTTTTTGTTACCCTCTTATGCTGTATTAACTACGTCCAAGGACAATGGACGTTAGACATACCCAACAACACATTGACCACAAACAACGAATTTGTGGGTATTGGCTCCAATGGAACTGGCGCCACGGATTATAATTTTAGATATTGGCAAAGCTCAACAGTGGATGCGTTTTATTTCTCTTTGGACAATGATGCAAAAAGACAAATTCTTGCTGTTGGCTATGATGACAGCACTACATTTTTAAGATTAAAGAACAGGAACAATGCTGAATTTTTCAAAGTTGGTACACTAGGCAATGACAACAGTATATATATGCATTTGCCAGAAACCGACTCTAGAATTGTAATTGGAGATTATGGAAATTATTTACAAAGTGAAGGACATAAATTTGTGATTAGAGACGGTAGCGCCAAAGTTGAAGGCGACGTATTCTCTACCGGAAATATTGGCATCGGTACCATGTCTTTTGTTGATGGTCCAGATACCTATCGATTATCTGTTGCCGGAAAGGTAAGGGCTGAAGCTGTTAAAGTATATACCGATTGGGCAGATTTTGTTTTTGAGGACAACTATGAGCTACCAACGCTAGAGGAGGTTGAAGATTACATCAACGACAATGGACACTTAAAGGATATACCTAGTGCACAAGAGGTAGAAGAAAATGGTATAGAGCTGGGAGAAATGAACAAGCTTTTGCTTCAGAAAATAGAAGAACTTACTTTATATGCTATTGAGTTGAAAAAGGAAATTGAGGAATTAAAAAATAGAAGTAATGTTAAAGAGTAATTATTTTTTTATTTCTATCTTATTGCTTAGCTCCTTTTGTTTTGGACAAAAAAAATACATCTCTAAGCTAAGCAGCAGTAGTGATATTCCACAGTTTAAAAATATAAATGGAACTTATATTTATGATGGGTCTAATCAAAAAGAGCAACTTTTTTTTGATAATAATCCAGATATTAAAATCTATCAATACGCACCTAGCTCAAAACGTGAAGCGGTACTAAGGTTTGCTATTATCGAATGTCTTGATGACAATGATATTAAGAAATTAATGGCAGAATTTCCAGGCATATACTTAAGTTACAGTGAGTATCAAGAACCTCTTTTAGCTTCTATCAAAATAAATAAGGATTACCATCGATTTAATGGTTATAAAAGTACTCATTTTTCACAATCTTTTAATGCTATAGAACCTCCACCATTTTTCCCAAATGATTACGTAACCATACCCGTACAAGCACCCTCTGATTATGGAACTTTTGATGTAAATGATTATGAGTATATAAACACTACAAAAGCTTGGGGCATTGCAGGAGGTGGAAATTCCAGCATAATTATTGGAATCTCTGATAGTAAAATTGTAGAAGATGATATTGAATTGGATGGTAAAGTAAATTTTCCAAATGGAGACCCTTATGAATCTCTTTCTCCTTCCAATTGTAATGTGCCCCCCTATACACTATTGGAATCTAGGCACGGTACTGGTTCCGCTGTAACAGCGGCTGGTAAAGGTAACAACAACTATGGTAAATTGGGGGTTTGTTATGAATGCTCAATAAATGGTGACGACTATAATTTTCCTTCTCTTTTAAGACTAGCAGAATCTGGAGCAAAAATAATAAATGCGAGTTGGGTTAGCTCGGGACAAGATTTACCACCAGAAGAGTACATGCTAACACCTCATGGAGAATGTAATTATAAGATTATAAGAGAAATTATAGAAGATTATGGAGCCATTATAGTTGCAAGTGCAGGAAATGAGATGCAATATGATGCCCTAGGCCAACCAATTACACAATACAACTATCCTGCAAGTTTTGATGAGGTTATTTCAGTATCTTCCGTGAATCATTGGTACGAATTGGATAATCATCCCCTGACACCTTGGACAACCTGCAACCCTCCAGATCAAGCATTATTCCGAATCAAAGATATTCTTGTATCAGGTCTTCTTGTGAGTACAGATCCACCAGAATTGCTTACTTACACCTGTCCAAATGGAGCAAGTGGGCCTCCAGGCCCTATTGCAGGTCCACCACATGTTATAAACGATCAGGTAGACATTGTAACACCAAATTATCAAGTTATAGATTATCCAAAAATGATATATGGGACATGCCCTGGTGAATCAAGTTCGAAATATACCTGGGGGACTTCGCATGGCGCTCCTCTAGTAAGTGGCACTATTGGACTTATGTTAAGCTTGGACGACTGCTTAGATTACTTGCAAGTAGATGATATATTAAAGCTTACTTCAAAAAGTATTGAAACTATATCATACAATTCTAATTATATGGGTCTTGTTGGGGCTGGAGCAATGCAAACGGGAGATGCTGTTTCATTTGTTTATCAAATGAACCAGAATGATGGTAATGCACTAATAGAAGATCAAATTTTCAATCGTTTTGAATTTGATGTACAGAGAATAAAAAATGATTTAACAATTGATAATGTTCAGTTCCTTAATAATAATATAAGCGATTTTAATGCTGGAAATAGTATAACTATTACTAACACCAATATAAAGCCAAATAGTTATGGTTCTTTTTATGTCGGTGCAGAAACTCTTCCTTCTAATGCCTGTGGTGTTAGTGTATCTCAAAGAACCCTAAAACGTAAACAAAGCACTGATGATAGGGAATATGTTTTAAAGATATATCCAAACCCAACAAAGGATATGGTTACGATTGAGAGTGAAGGTGAAATCATATCTTGTGAAATATATAATACCTTTGGTAGACTTTTGCTGAAACAAGATTTTGAATCTCACAAACAAGTAGAAATGAATTTAGATGGTCTTTCTGAGGAATTATATTTTCTCACTATTTACTTGAAAAATGGTCAGTCTATCACCAAGAAAGTTTTTAAGAATTGAGATTAAAGCATTTAGATAATCAATCATATTAACAAATGGGTAATATGGCAATTATGTACACAAATAAATAAAAGCCATTAGTTTTAAATATATTGAATTATTACGGAGCGGTACGCAAATACCGCTCCGTTGTCTATGAATATATTAAGATTATAACACTCTTCGAAAATTACCCATTATTAGCTGTTCTTATCAGGGTATTATCTTTTCTGAATTTCTTGACAATCGAAGTATTGATGCTTTGTTAACAGCAGTTTTATATCAATATGTTGCAAGTTCTTATAAAAAAAGATGAAGATTTTATCCTCACCTTTTAAATCTTTAGGGTCAAGACTTTATTCAGATAGGTCCTTTACTACTTTGACAGCATTTGAGTTGTTAGGATTGAGTTCAAGTGTCTTTTTGTAATACTTCAATGCATTTTTCTTATCCCCTGAAAGTAAATAGGCTTCTCCAAGACTATCGTATGTGTTGGCACTATCAGGATAAAGAATAGTATTTATTTTAAATATAGTAATCGCGACATCATATTTTTTATCACCTAAATGCTCATACCCAAAACTATTGATTCTAGATTCAGAGACTAGGGAACTATTTGGATTTTCTTTCTTTAGTTTCTTATAGGCCGCCAGAGCTTCTTCATACTTATTTTCTTGAGCCAATTCAAAAGGGAGTTTCCCTAATACCTTACGTTGCATAAACAGCTTTTCTGAACTGTTATCCCAAAATTGCTCAACCTCGTGCTCTCCGTTTTCTTTTATGTTGAATTTCATTTTAAATGGAATTTCATCAATCCCAAACGTATAATCTCCCAAGTAAAATAATTCAAAATCCCTTCCCAATACCAAAACTAATTTTCCTTCTTTCTTTTGTATTTCATTCAAACCCCACCCAACATGTTCATACCGACCAACAACTTGTTCTTCTAGTGTTGTAGGTAGTTCCTCAAGTTTGCTTTTATCAAAAGGTTTTTTCCACCCATGAGTTTCAATGATATTACTTCTAAGTTCGTCAAGAATTGGGACTCTGATACCATTAGGACCATTCCCAAAGAAAACAATCCCTTTTCCTTCTTTCATAGTTCCATAGATATGACCTCCAATTCCAGTGTTGGCTCCTCCATGAGAAAACCAATCTAGATTACCAAAAGCTTGAAAGCGATCAAAACCTATACACCAGCCTCCTATACCTTTTCTTGTAATTATTGTAGTGATTCTTTCGGCCACTTTTTTTGAGAATATTTCACTTTTACCTTCAAGCGCTTTTTGAATCTCAATCATCAAGATGGACATATCCGTTGGATTAGACCACATTCCAGATGCTGATACCTGAGGTGTAATAGGAATTCCGGTTTTAATGATGTTGCCTTTGTTATCATGGGCCTTTGCAACATTTGTTAGAAAACCTTCTTCATTGGGCTGCTTCATGGTTGTATTCTTCAAATTCAAGGGGCCGAATATGTATTCTTGTGCTAAATCTGCCAATGATTTACCCAAATGATCTTCTAAAGCCATCATGGCTATCGTGTAGCCACCACCACTATATTTCCAATCGGTTCCAGGTGTGAAAGTAACTTCAATTTCCTTGTCGTATCTAGGTAACTTTCCTTGAATAGATTCTAAAATAGAAGGGATTTTTTCACCTTCGTAAAAATCAGTGAATCCATGTTGTGACGTACCAGCGGTATGACTTAACAAGTGTACTAAAGTAACAGGAGTATCTTTATTGAATTCGTTTTGAGGAATCTTCCATCGCTTTAGGTAAGTATTAACAGGAATATCTAAATCAAATACACCTTTTTCTTCTAAGATAGCAAACAAAAGACCTGTAATCGCCTTAGAGATTGAAGCCGTTGAGAAAGATGTTTCTTCATTTAAGGGTACAGAATCGTATTTCACACCCCAATGGTCTTTCCATATGATTTTGTAATCTTCAAAGACAGCAACGCTCAACC
Source organism: Winogradskyella sp. (assembly GCF_028282165.1). Classification (GTDB taxonomy): domain Bacteria; phylum Bacteroidota; class Bacteroidia; order Flavobacteriales; family Flavobacteriaceae; genus Winogradskyella. The sequence continues at coordinate 60,239 of NZ_JANQIM010000004.1, forward strand.
CTTTTAAACCTTTATCTTTCATTAACTCTTCAATAGAGATGGATTTGTCGTCTTTTGCAAAGTTTAAAGCCAGCGCTTTTTTGGGATCTACGGATGTACTTTCTTGACTGCATGATAAATTAAATGCAACTAAGAATAATACGAGATAGTTTATTTTTTTCATTTTCTTCAATGTATGTTCTTAAACAAATCTAATTCCTATTACTACCTAATTCGTCACCATACTTTTGAATGGCTCTATAAACTTTTGAACGGCATCGTTTCTATACTTTTTCAAGTATCTTGCATACGCAATGAAGAAAAATTACATCGTTTTATTAGGAATACTCTCTTTACTAATGGTAGGTTGTACCGATACCGCATTGTTCTATGGTATGGATACTACTTATAAAATGGGTGACAATCTAGATAGATCAGTAAAATCGTATCAAGAGGACGATACTTGGGTAAGGTCTAGCAATGTCTATAAAACACGTTTTTGGACAAGGACTAAATTCTATATTGATAGCATAGATACTGCTGAAACCTACGGATTGTCTATTGTAAGCTATTCTTCTTACGATATTTTTTGGGATGGTGTAAAAATAGGATCGAATGGTATTATAGGAGACTCTGAAGAGACCGAAGAACCTGGAATACTTAGAAAATATTTTTTACTTCCAAATTCGCTCCTAACCAAAGGGGGGCATGTACTCGCTATTAGGCATTCTAATTTTCATGCAACCTCTGATATAAATCTATTTTATACTTCAATCGGAATATATGAGCAGATGATTAAACGTCCACTTATTCAGACCGCTATGATGTATATTTTAGGCGGAATGTTTCTGATTGTAGGTCTGTATTATCTGTTTACGTATTTCAAAACTAGAAAGGAATTCATTATTCTTCTATTTGGCCTTATAAGCATTAGTTTTTTCTTTTTGGTCTTTATAGAATATTCAAAAGAATATTATGAGTATACATATGATCTTCATTTTGTACGATTGGAAATCATTCAATGGCTAAACTTTTTTATAGCCTCATTGATCCCTTTATTTTTCCTTTTCAGATTTCAATTAAAAAACAAGTGGACTTTTTACCTTTTTCACCAAGCTTATTTAATTGTTTTATTAATGATCTATTGGAGAATGTATGATACATATGCCATACTCATTAGTAAATCGATGTGGGTTTTTTCAGTTTTCGTTGTTGGAATTGCTTTTGTAAATAAGAAGCGAGGAAGCTTGCCAGTTCTTTTGGGACTTCTTTGTATTACATTACTGAGTTTTATGATTATGCACGATGTTAGTCTTTTCCTAACTTTTGCAATCCTTGTTTTATTGATGATGTATTCTATGGTCATTTATCAAAAGGAACAAAAGAAAAGTTATGAATTGGCACTTTCGCAATCCGAAAGATTAAAATTTGAACTACAGGTTCAGAATATAAAGCCCCATTTCTTAATGAATACCCTAACATCTCTAATAGAATTAGTTGAGCAGTCGCCAGAAGATAGTATTACTTTAATCAATTCCTTATCAGATGAGTTTAGAATGCTGAATAAAATGGCAGATGTAAAAAAAGTGTCCATAAAAGAAGAATTACAATTATGCAAAAGCCATATTGAGGTGATGCGCTTAAGGAAGGAGGTACAGTATAAATTGAAACAAAAAAATATTGAGTATACAGAAACAATTCCTCCTGCAGTAATACACACAGCCATTGAAAATGGAATTACGCATTGCTTACCTAATGAGAATAATGAAATATCCTTTTTAATTGTATTCTCTAGACTAAAAGAATGGAAACAATATGAACTAATTACTTATGGAAAGCCAGTTTCAGAGGTTAGAAGAGAAGGTGGAACAGGTGAGCAGTATATAAAATCGAGACTTAGCGAGAGCTACGGTGAGGACTGGTTTTTTGAATCAAAAAGAGTACCCGAAGGTTGGAAAGTATTATTTAGATTTAAAGAAAAATGAATGTATTAATTGTAGAGGACGAAGCGCCAATCGCTAGAAGGATTGAACGTTTTTTAAAGGAGATCATTACAGCAAGTGATTTAAAAATTGCCAAAGTTAATTCAATATCTGATGGAGAGGAATTCATTAGTGCAAATAAGATAGATTTATTGCTCTTGGACTTAAACCTAAATGGGGAAAGCGGATTTACAATTTTGCAGACAATGGTTTCTCACGCATTCCACACAATTATTGTTTCCGCTTACCAGGATAAAGCTATAGAGGCTTTTGATTATGGAGTACTAGATTTTGTGTTAAAACCATTTGGAAAACAGAGACTGGCATTAGCACTAGAAAGATTTAAATCACAAAAAGAAAAAGGCCCTAGTGCACTTAAGTTCCTGGCTGTAAAAAAAGCACATACAGTGAAGCTAATCGATATTTCTGAAGTAATATATATTAAAGGAGCTGGCATTTACACTGAAATTCATTTGAAGGATGAAAGCAAAGAGATACATGATAAGTCCTTAGATAAGTTGATGCAATTATTGCCTGATAATTTTGAGAGAATTCACAAATCCTATTTAGTTGATATGAATAATGCTGTAGAGTATAAGGTTTTCTCTGGGAGCAAATATGAGTTGATACTAAATAACGGACATACTTTACCTATTGGGAGAACAAGATATAAAGAGGTGAAAGAGAAATGGTTAAACTAAGATGTAGTTATGGAATTTCTTAGAATCGAAACTAATAAGACTCCAAGTATAACCGACTTTTGATGACTTTTTTTAAGCTTTTCGATGTTTATGAAAACGGACTCTAAAAAATTCATAACATGAAACAGCTTTTACTACTAACGGCAATGGTATTCTGTATTACCATATCGGTTAACGCACAATTCTTTGAAAGTTTTAATGCCGGCATTCCTAATAATTGGACGGTTATCGATAATGACGGCGGTGACCAATGGCAATCTACGCAACAAGGATGGGGCGGAGGAAACGGCCTTGTTATTTTTACAGATAATAATTCTAACGAAGATTATTTAATAACACCTCAATTTTTGGTTACTAGCGGTATTTCAGAACGGATTTCGTTTCACGTATTAAGTAATAATGCGTTCCAAAATTTTGAAGTCAGACTTTCAACAACAGGAAATGCCATAAACGATTTTTCAGAACTTATAGCTAGTGAAACCGATCCAGAAGCCGAGTTCAGTAACTATACACAATATGAATATAATCTATCGACCTATAATGGACAAAATGTATATGTGGCCATTGTATCGACAGGGCCAGAAACAGGATTCTTACAGTTAGACGAGTTTTCTAACGATTCCTTTAATTGCCCAAGTCCTTATGCACTAAGTGGTTCGCCAACAGCACTGACAGAAAGTACCTTTAGCTGGAGAAATGTGGCTGGACAGTCCGATTGGACTGTAGAATACGGTGAAACTGGATTTGTACTAGGTAACGGTACACAAATAATCGAAAATAGTACTACAGGAGTTGGTTTTGTAGAAGTTAATGGGCTTACTTCAGGACAGGCTTATGATTATTATGTACAATCCAATTGTGGAATTAATGATAGTCAATGGGTCGGACCTTTTACCATAACACAACCATTGCAAGGTGAATCTGTGGCTTTTCCTATACCTTTAGATATTTTTTCAGGTGATTGTAATACCTCGCCAAGCTTAGATTTTGATTACAATAATGGCTTTCCTTTTTTTGCCTTTGCAGGTAATACCCAAGCATATTTAAGTTTTGGTTGTGATGCTCTCGCTACAACAGAAAAAGTAGGAATCTGGACCCGTTTTACTAGCCCTTCAAACGGTGCTGTTAGAATTACAACCACAGATACTAACGATAACTTTGTCATTCACTCATTAAATTGTAATAGTCAAGGAATTTGTTTTAGGAATGAGGAAGTGTTTTGTTATAGAAACCCAACTAACAACGACACACAATCTGTAATCAGTTTACAACCAAACACAGAGTATAGTCTAGCGATATGGCGCTCTGGCATTCAGATAGATCCGCAAATATCCCAAATATGTGTAGAGCCCATAGATTGTGTGTTTCCAGTGGATTTGAATATTAATATTGTCTCTGCTACTGATGCAGAATTGTCATGGACTGCCTATGATGGTAGCCAAACCACTTGGGAATATGTGGTACAAGAAGTAGGTATGGGAATCCCAACAGGGTCGGGGACTTCTACAACAAATACTTCGACTATAGTAACTGGGGCGGAGAACACGAGCTATGAGTTTTATGTACGCACCGATTGTGGTGGTGGATTGTTTAGTGATTGGGCCGGTCCTGTAGAATGGTTGCAGTCTACCATTCCGCAAAACAATACTTGTGAAAGTGCTGAAGTTTTAACGGAAAGCTCATCTGGGAACTGTACATTTTTTGCTTCAGGTAATACGCTTGGAGCATCCTATGCTCCCAGTAATTTTGAGGATTGCAGTTTTCATGATGAAGATGTTTGGTACACATTTATAGCCACATCGACATACTACGAATTTGAAATCATTCCAACCAATGCAGACTTTAATGATTCTGATTATAACGCCGTATTGTACAATAATATAAACGATTGCTCTACCGGAGGCGATGTGGATAATATTTATTGTGCGTTTAACGATATAGACGAAGCCACTGTTTTTTATGGTTTGGAAATTGGCAGCACCTATTATTTAAGAATCACCATGAATAGGTCTTCTTTTGAGGATGGGCTGGACGCTTCTTTTGATTTATGTATCAGTATTCCACCACCACCACCTACCAACAACAATTGCATGGATGCAATTCCCATAGAAACAGGTATGACCTATACTGGTGACACAACTTGGGCTACCAATTTTGATGACATTCCTATATGTGGTATATCAACAAACGATGATGACAATGTGGTTTGGTATTCCTACACAGGGTCTGGTTCAGAAGAAGAAATCAGACTGTTGTTTTGCGATCGACCTTTTCAAGAACGTGTTGGGGTATTTACTGGAGATTGTACCAATTTGACCTGTCTGTTCAGTTTTGGACAAGTTAGTTTTGAAGCGCAGTCAGGTTGCACGGCAGGTTTTAATGCCGTGAGGTCATTTATATCTGATGGTGTTTCTACCTACTACATTGCCATAAGAGGTGATGACGACCAGGATTTTGGAGCATACAGTATGCACGTAGAAACTACCTTATCTACCGAATCTAGGAGTTTAAGTAAAGATATACAAATAATGCCTAACCCTGCTAGTACTGAATTGAGAGTGGAATATAAAGCCTTAGGAAATGATGACTTGGATTATGAGCTTTATAATCAAATGGGTCAAATAATTAAAAGAGGAAAGCTTGGAGATAGTTGGAATACCATAGATATAAGCACCTTAGAGGAAGGCTTATACTTTATTCAGTTCAGTAATAACAGAGGACAGATCACTGAAAAATTGATCATCAATTAGTCTTTCGTATTAGTCTTAATAAATACACTTTGAATATATAAAACCGTCCTGTTTTAGTAATGGGCGGTTTTAAGGCTATATGGTATTATCTTTTTTTAGCCTTTTCTGTACAAAATATGTATGTATCGTTCACAGTCAAAGGCAATCAATTCTATAGTTTTACAAATGTACAAGCGCATGGTAAATCTTCAAATTAAGCATGTAGGTGCTTCAAAATGACAAGGTAAAGTCAAATACTTTCGTTTTGGACTTTATTGAATGTCACAAAACAAAAAACATATTATTTCATTTTTTATAATTCTCTTAATAATTATATGTCTTAAAAAGGACTATATTTAAAAGCTCCCAATGCTTCAGTATATGCTTAACCCTCTAATAATCATATTATTGGTAGTTTTATAGTAGTGGTATTAACTAATTAAAATAAATACGATAAACCAACCGTTAGATTTCACTTATGAAAAACTTTTCATTAGTCGTTCTGAGTCTGATGCTCAGTTTCGGCACAGCATGTATTGCCCAAAAAAAATCTAAAAAAGAAAACGAAGACAAAACACCATTAGAAACGCTAAGTATTTCTGGACTTAAATGGCGAAATGTCGGTCCTGCACTAACGTCAGGGCGGATATCCGATTTTGCTTTTAATCCCAACAATCCCTTCGAGTATTATGTGGCTACTTCATCTGGAGGTGTGTGGAAAACGGTAAACTCTGGAGTAACTTATGAGCCAATTTTCGATTCGCAAGGGTCTTATTCTATTGGTTGTGTCACTATGGATCCCAATAATCAGAACGTGATTTGGGTAGGTACAGGAGAGAATAACAATCAACGCTCGGTGGCCTACGGTGATGGTATTTATAAGTCGCTAGATGGCGGAAAGTCATGGAAACATATGGGACTCAAAAATTCTGAACATATTGGTAAAATTATAGTACATCCAGATAACTCTGATGTGGTTTATGTAGCTGCCATAGGTCCTTTATGGAGTAAAGGTGGTGATAGAGGACTTTACAAAACAGTGGATGGTGGAAAAACCTGGAACTCAATTATAGAAGTCGATGAACATACAGGAGTTAATGATGTCGTAATGGATCCCAGAAATTCTGATGTACTCTATGCATCAACGTTACAGCGTAGACGCCATGTGTATACCTATGTTGGTGGTGGTCCAGGATCGGCCATGCACAAAAGTGTAGATGGCGGTAAGACCTGGACAAAAATTAATAAAGGTTTACCAAGTGAAGAGTTAGGGCGAATAGGTTTAGCCATTTCACCTGCCAATCCAGAGATTATATATGCTATTGTAGAAGCAGCAAATGATGAAGGCGGCTTTTTCGCTTCAACCAATAGAGGTATGAGTTGGGAGAAGCGAAGCTCACATGTAACAAGTGGAAATTATTATCAAGAAATAATTGCAGACCCCATTGACGAACACACTGTATATTCTATGGATACATGGATGTCGGTGACACACGATGGAGGAAAAACATTTAAGAAAGTGGGTGAAGATACCAAGCACGTGGATAATCACTGTATGTGGATCAATCCTTATAATAACAAGCATTGGGTAGTAGGTTGTGATGGCGGTATTTATGAAACCTTCGATGCTGCAAAAACATGGGATTTTAAAAAGAATTTACCAGTAACCCAATTTTATAAGGTCGCTGTCGATAATGACTATCCGTTCTATAACATATATGGCGGTACACAGGATAACTTTAGCATGGGTGGCCCTTCACGAGTTTTAACGAATCATGGCATTCGTAACTCAGAATGGTTTATTACCAATGGAGGTGATGGCTTTGAATCGCAAATCGATCCCAATAATCCAAATATAGTCTATGCACAATCCCAATATGGCGGGTTGGTAAGGTTTGACAAAAAGAGTGGTGAAACCGTTGGGATAAAACCAAAGGCAAGGAAAGGAGAAAACGCTTATCGCTTCAATTGGGATGCACCTTTGGTTGTAAGTCGTCACGTTCCAGGGCGTTTGTATTTCTGTGCCGAAAAAGTGTTTCGATCCAATGATTATGGTAATAGTTGGGATGTGATTAGTGAGGATCTTTCCCAACAAATAGACAGGAATAGTCTAAAAGTATATGATCGGGTTGTAAGTATAGATGCGGTAATGAAAAATGGGTCGACCTCACTTTATGGAAGTATCGTAGCATTTTCAGAATCACCATTAAATAAAAATCTATTAGCAGTAGGCACTGATGATGGTCTTATTCATATTTCAGAGGATGGTGGACAAAACTGGAAGAAAATTTCAAGTATAGATGGAGCACCAAATCAATCTTATGTGAATAGTATTTACCTCTCTAAACATGATGAAGATGTTGTTTATGTAGCCTTTAATCATCATAAATATGGTGATTTTAAACCTTATATTTTTAAATCTGCTAATAAAGGTTCAAGTTGGACTGCCATACAATCAAATCTCCCAGAGCGTGGTAGTGTCTATGCCATAGAGGAAGATCATATAGATAGCAATTTACTTTTTGTAGGTACTGAGTTCGGAGCTTTCTTTTCACCAGATCAAGGAAAGAATTGGAAACAACTAAAAAATGGATTACCAACCATTGCCGTTAGGGACATCGCTATTCAAGAGCGTGAAAGTGATTTAGTCCTTGGTACTTTTGGACGTGGGTTTTATGTTATGGACGATTATTCAGCTTTAAGAACTGTTGAAAATTCTGAATCAAAGGATGAAGCCAAAATTTATCCCATTAGAGCTGCCTTAATGTGGGAGCAGAGTAGTCCTCTAGGATTACCAGGCAAATCATTTCAAGGCGATAATTTTTATACAGCTAAAAATTTAGGTCCAGAAGCAGTAATCACCTATTATTATAATTCTGATTATAAGTCACTGGAAGATCAGCGCCAAAAAGATGAAAAGGAATTAATTAAATCCAATAAGGATACACCATACCCAAGTTATGAAGCTTTAAAAGCAGAGACTGAAGAGAGTAAACCAGAACTTGTATTTACCATTAAAGATGCCAATGGTAAGGTGGTAAAGAAGGAATTTAAACCAGCCAAAAAAGGAGTTCAGCGTTTCCATTGGAATTTGAGATACACTCTTCAAAACCCCATAAATTTGAATAAACCAAAATTTTACAATCCTTTTAGTGGTACTGATGAAGGTACTTTGGTAGCACCGGGGAACTACACCGTTGAGATGGGATTATTAAAAGAGGGTGATTTAATAGCACTAACTGGTCCGGTAAGATTCGAAGTAAAAGCTTTGGATAATGTGGAATTGCCAGCTGAAAACCGTGCTGAAAAAGTGGCTTTTCAAAAGGCAGTATCCAAATTGCAAGCAGATTTTGGTATCGCTCAAAAGCTAATGTCTGAATCGAGAAATAAGCTGAAGTATATCAAAGCTGCCATTAAACGTGCAGAGCAGCCACTAAGCAATTTGTCAGTCAGTGTCAAGGCCATTGAAGATCAATTAGATGAAATGCAATTAGCCATGTATGGCGATCCTGTGAAACGTCGATTAGATATAGGTCAACCACCATCGCCAGCTAGTCGTTTAGGATCAATTGGTTGGGAACAGAAATATTCTACAGCAACACCAACACAAACGCATCGCGATAGTTATGCTATTGCCAAGGACGAGATTAAGGCAATTAAGTCTAAAATGGAACGCATATTTAACCAAGATATCAAGACCTTAGAACAAAAATTGATAGATGCTGGTGCGCCATATACTCCTGGACGCGGTTATGAAAACAAAAACTAATATCACAGATTATATGAGAATCTTAATACTTCTATTTTTCTTGTCAACGATAGCAACTGGCTTTGCCCAAAAGAAAGTGATGCAGAATGAAGATAAGGCTTTATGGAATCGTATCAGAAATGTCAATATTTCTAATTCAGGAGACTATATGCTCTATGCCTTAGAAAAAGGCGAGAAAGATCAAAGTTTACAACTTTTAGACATCAAAGGTGATAAAATAATGTCTTATCAACGAAGTAAACGCGGACAATTTTCTTACGATTCTAACTATGCAGTATTTGCCGTTAATGCCTGGAAAGACAGTATCAGGGAAATGAAAAGACGAAAGGTAAAGAAGAAGAATTTGTCAAAGGATACTTTGATAATCTATGACATAGAACAGAAGTCGCTTCAAAAAATTCCCAATGTAAAATCCTATAGCCTACCAGAAAAATGGTCTGGAATAGTAGTCTATATGCTTGAAGCGCCAAAATCGGCAAAAAAAGATTCGGCCAAAACCAAAGTAAAGGACACTTCAAAAGTAAAAAAGAAGAAACCAAAAAAAGTATCTAAAGATAATGGCTTTCATTTGGTAATTAGACAGTTGTCAAGCGGCATTGAGGACACTTTAAAATTTGTTCATTCGTATAAATTAGCTAAAGAAGGACGCCATCTCGTTTATGCAACTTCGGGGATAGTAGACAGTCTTGGTGGCGGCGTATACCACTATGATATAGATAAGTCATTAAGTACTCTATTACTAACGAGTCACCATAAAACCAAATATCCACAATTGGGCATTTCAGAATCTGGCAAAAGAATAGGATTTGTTGTTGATGCCGATTCCACAAAAAGCCAAATAAAAAAGCCTAAACTTTATGCTTGGAACCAAGGTGAATCAAAAGCTAAACTGATTGTTGACTCTAAAGACAATACTTCAAATCTATTAATCTCTGGTGATGAAACTTTGCACTTTTCAAAAAATGAAGCACGTTTATTCTTTGGTTTAAGGACAACGCCAATTGTACAAGATACCACCTTGCTCGATGAGGAAATCGTTAATGTTGAAGTTTGGACCTATGATGAGCCTAGATTGTATACCGTTCAAGAATTAGACGTAAAGAAAGATAAGAAAAAAGCCTATTTGTCCTTGTACGATTTCGATAAGAATAAGATGATCCAAATTGCAGATACAGATTATGACAGGACACAATATGGGGATGAAGGTAATGGAGACTATGCCGTTATCGGTAATGCAACACCATATCAACTTCAAAGACAATGGACGGCGCAATTGCCGAGAGACCTACAGCGTGTAGATTTAAGAACTGGCGAACGTGTCAACTTAGGAACTAAAGTCTATGGTGGTTCATCCATAAGTCCAAAAGGAAAATACCTGTATGGTTACAGTCGCAAAGATAGTACATGGTTTACCTATAATCTTCAAACCCTTAAGTATAAAGCATTAACCAAAGGGCGACAATTTTATAATGAATTACACGATTATCCAGATGATCCCTATAGTTACGGTTCTGCTGGTTGGACAGAAGACGACTCTAAACTCTTGATTTATGATCGTTTCGACATATGGGCCTTTGATCCTGATACTGGCAATTCTAAAAATCTCACCAATGGTCGAGCGTCTCAAATACGTTATCGTTATTTAAGGTTGAATACAGAAGAGCGATCAATTTCAAACGCAGAAAATTGGTTGTTAAGCACATTTAATGAAGCTAACAAATACGGTGGCTTTGCAAGCTACAATCCAAAAAATGAGAGACTAAAAAATCTTGTTGAAGTAGGACCTTATTCTTATGAGCGTCCATGGTTAGCTCAAAAAGATAAAAAGAAGCGTTTGTTGTTTACAAGACAATCTTTTACTGAATTTCCAAATTTATGGTCTTCGGATATTTCATTTAAATCGCTCAAGCAAATCACAGATGCCAATCCTCAACAAAATGATTATAATTGGGGAACTGCCGAAATGATAGAGTGGGTATCACTAGATGGAAAACCATTGAAAGGCATACTGATTAAACCTGAAAATTTCGATCCCTCCAAAAAATATCCTATGATAGTCAATTTCTATGAAAAGAGCTCTAATGGATTGTACCAGCATCGAGCACCTTCATATGGTAGAAGTACTATTAACTATCCGTTTTATGCGAGTCGAGGGTATATTATTTTTAATCCAGATGTACATTATCGTGATGGGTATCCTGGCGAAAGCGCCTTTAATTGTGTAATTCCAGGTGTAACGGCTTTAATTGACAAAGGTTTTATAGATAAAGAAAATATTGGCGTACAGGGTCATAGTTGGGGCGGCTATCAAATTGCCTATCTCGTTACGAAGACCGATATTTTTAAGGCTGCAGAATCTGGTGCTCCTGTGCCGAATATGATAAGTGCTTATGGTGGAATCCGTTGGTGGACAGGATTGAGCCGACAGTTTCAATACGAACATACACAAAGTCGTATAGGTGGAACGCCATGGGAATATCCACAACGCTATATAGAAAACTCACCCATTTTTAATATTGATAAAATCAATACGCCACTATTAATCATGCACAATGATGCTGATGGTCATGTGCCTTGGTATCAAGGTATTGAATTCTTCGTGAGCTTAAGGCGTTTGGGAAAACCCTCATGGTTTTTAAATTACAACGATGAACCACATTGGCCATTGAAGTGGCAAAATCGAATCGATTTCAATATTAGAATGTCACAGTTTTTTGATTATTATTTAAAAGGTGCCCCTAAACCTATTTGGATGGAGCGTGGTGTACCAGCATTAGAAAAAGGTATCAACCAAGGTTATGACTATATAGAAAGTGATAAGGAATAATGTTTTATCCCTTGGGCATTTTGATTTATTGTGTCTAAAAACTGTCAGTTCGAGTTTTTTCTTCCCAATAACTACCGGGAAGAAAAAGTATCGAGAACACGGTTTTTTACACATAAAATTCTATTCTCGATACATCCTGATCCCGATAGCTATCGGGACTGTCAGGACACTCGAACTGACGAATTTTATTCAAAATACACAACGAATTATTTTTTATAATCGAACTTTTAAGAAAAAAATGCTATGAAATTGATAAGAATTAAAAAGGTATCGAATCTACTGTTACTGGTTTTGTTAGTTACACTTTACAGTACTGCGCAAGACCGTATTACGGGAGAAGCTTTTGCAACCCGTTCTGAAGTTTTAGGACAAAACGGTATGGTGGCCACTAGCCATCCTTTGGCTACTCAGATTGGACTTGATGTCCTTAAAAATGGTGGAAACGCTATTGATGCAGCTATTGCAGCCAATGCCGCTTTAGGCCTTATGGAACCTACAGGTTGTGGTATAGGCGGTGATTTATTTGCAATAGTTTGGGATGCGAAAACTAAAAAATTGTATGGACTTAATGCCAGTGGTCGTTCACCTCAAGATTTAACATTGGCCTATTTTGAAGAACAAGGCATGTCAAAGATTCCATCTTTGGGACCTTTACCTGTAAGTGTCCCGGGCGCAGTTGATGGATGGTTTGAATTGCATAAAAAGTTTGGCTCAAAACCCATGACAGAAATTCTGGCACCAGCCATAGATTATGCTGAAAAGGGATTCCCATTAACAGAACTGATTGCTTGGTATATGCAGCGCAGCGTACCGTATTACCAATCGCAAGGTTACCCAAACATTGTGGACACCTACATTACTCAAAATGGTGGTAATCTGCCAAATGAAGGTGAGATTTACAAAAACCCATATTTAGCAGAAACCTATCGAAAAATTGCAGAAAAAGGCCGAGATGCTTTTTATAAAGGTGAAATGGCCAAGACGATAGCAGATTTTATAAAAAGTCAAGGAGGTTTTTTATCGACTAAAGATTTAGCAGCGCACAAATCGGAATGGGTAGAACCTGTTTCCATTAATTATCGCGGCTATGATGTTTGGGAATTACCACCTAATGGTCAAGGTATTGCAGCCTTACAAATGTTGCAAATTTTAAAGGGGTATGATTTTTCAAACATAGCATTTGGAAGTGTAGAACATTTACACTTATTCACTGAAGCTAAGAAATTAGCTTTTGAAGACCGTGCGAAATATTATGCGGATATGGATTTCTTCGATGTTCCTGTGGATCAATTACTTTCAGAGGATTATGCCAATGAAAGACGGCAACTAATAGGTGAGCGTGCTGGACGCTATTCGTCGGGTGAAATCTCAGCTGGTGAAACCATTTACATGACTGCGGCAGATAAAGACGGAAATATGATTTCATTAATTCAAAGTAATTATCGAGGTATGGGTTCTGCTATGGTGCCGCCCAAACTAGGATTCATGCTTCAAGATAGAGGAGAACTCTTCAGTTTAAAACGAGGACAGGCAAATACTTATGAGCCTGGTAAACGTCCTTTTCATACCATCATACCGGCATTTATTACAAAAGATGGTAAGCCTTATGTAAGTTTTGGTGTTATGGGAGGCGATTTTCAGCCCATGGGTCATACACAAATCGTAATGAATCTCATAGATTTTGGTATGAACTTACAAGAAGCAGGTGACGCACCACGGTGGGATCATACAGGAGGTGCAAGCCCTATGGGAAAAACGTCCACCAATACGGGTACCATCCGAACAGAATCTGGTATTCCCTATGAAACTATCAGAGGACTAATGGACAAAGGACATCGTATGGGAACCGCAAGAGGCATTTATGGTGGTTACCAAGCAATACTTTGGGATGATAAAAATAAGGTGTATCATGGTGCTTCTGAAAGTCGCAAAGATGGACAAGCAGCGGGATACTAATAAGACAAACAACTAACTTTTAACCAGTTGTGCATTTTGAGCCAAATTAGTATTCAGTGTCAGTTCGAGCGTCATGACAGTCCCGATAGCTATCGGGATCAGGATGTATCGAGAACTAATTTTAAGTTAGAATCCTTACTCTAGGTGCAAATTTCACTAAGCAAAAAGCAAAGCCTAACTGCACGAAGCTAATTGACAGAATTTTATCAAAAATGTATAACAGATTAACTCTTAAATAATTTTCACGAATGAATTCATTTTTAAAATCAAGAATTTTACGGGTTTTCCTATTAATCATTATTGTGCCTCTACAGGCTCAAGAAGTCAATGATAAAACCTTTAGTGGTCTTAAACTTCGCAGTATTGGGCCAGCATTTACTTCAGGTAGAATCGCAGATATTGCGATGCACCCCGATAATGAAAACGTATGGTACGTGGCTGTAGGTTCGGGTGGTGTGTGGAAAACTGCCAATTCAGGAACGACTTGGACACCTTTATTCGACAATCAAGCATCCTATTCTATAGGTGCTATAACAATCGATCCTAACAATCCTCATACCATTTGGATAGGTACTGGCGAAAATGTCGGTGGCCGCCATGTAGGTTTTGGAGATGGTGTTTATGTGAGTCATGATAATGGTACTTCATGGAAAAATATGGGCTTAAAGACCTCAGAACATATTTCAAAAGTTATAGTACATCCAGAAGATTCCAATGTTATTTGGGTAGTGTCACAAGGGCCTTTATGGACTTCTGGAGGCGAAAGAGGCATTTATAAATCCATAGATGGTGGAAATACATGGATGAGGACTTTGGGAGATGATGAATGGGTTGGAGCTACAGACTTAGTTATAGACCCACGAGATCCCGATGTATTGTATGCTGCAACTTGGCAACGTCATCGTACGGTAGCAGGTTATTTAGGCGGTGGTCCAGGTTCAGGAATTCATAAAAGCACGGATGGCGGTGAAACTTGGACGAAGTTAAAAAAGGGCATCCCAAATTCTAATTTGGGTAAAATAGGGTTGGCCATATCGCCTTTTAATCCAGATGTGATTTACGCAGCTATTGAGTTAGATCGTAGAAAAGGAGGCGTATTTATGTCAACTAATAGGGGAGCCTCATGGGCAAAGCAATCAGATGCTGTGTCTGGAGGAACAGGCCCACACTACTATCAAGAATTATATGCTTCACCACATCATGAAGGCAAATTGTTTTTAATGAACAATTATGTGCAGATTTCTGATGATCATGGTAAGACGTTTTATACCATGAACGAAAAGAATAAACATGTTGATAGCCATGCTATGGCTTTTAAGGCATCAGATCCCAATTATGTTTTGTTCGGAACAGATGGCGGTTTATATGAAAGCTTTGATTTAACCAAAAGTTGGAAATATATTAGAAATCTGCCAATTACACAATATTTTAAACTGGCTGTTGATGATTCAGAACCTTTCTATAAGATCTATGGAGGTACGCAAGATAATGGTTCTCATGGTGGGCCTTCGCAGTCCATGTATTCTGATGGTATCACCAACTCGGATTGGTGGAAAACCTTAGGAGCTGATGGTCATCAATCGGCTATTGAGCCAGGAAATCCGAATATTACCTATGGCGAGTTTCAACAAGGTGTGCTTTGGCGTATAGATCAGACCACTAAGGAAACGGTTTTTATTCAACCCCAAGCAAGGGAAGGTGAACCGTATGAACGTTTTAATTGGGACGCACCAATTTTAGTGAGTCCACATAATCCAAAGCGTTTGTATTTTGCGTCTCAGCGTGTATGGCGCTCGGATAATAGAGGTGACGATTGGACACCCATTTCTAAGGATCTGACTTTAAACCAAGACCGAATAACGATTCCTTATTATGGGAAGCAACAAAGTTGGGACAATGCTTGGGATGTTTATGCGATGTCCAATTATAATACTATTACCTCATTAGCAGAATCTCCAAAACAAGAGGGGTTGGTATATGCGGGAACTGATGATGGTATTATACAAACAACCGAAGATGGAGGAAATACGTGGCGAAAATTCACCTTAAGTACCATTAAAGGGTTGGATCATGTGCCTTTTGTTAATGATGTTCGCGCTGATTTATTTGATGCTAATGTAGTCTATGCTGCTGTGGATAATCACAAATATGGCGATTATAAACCTTACATTTTAAAAAGTACCGATAAGGGTAAAAGTTGGACAATAATTAGTGGAGATCTACCCGAGCGTCTTTTGGTATGGCGATTAGTTCAAGATCATGTAGATAAAAATCTCATGTTTGCGGCAACGGAATATGGTATTTATTTTACGTATAATGGCGGCAGAAACTGGGTAGAACTAAGTGGAGGCGTCCCTACAATATCATTCAGGGATATTGCCATCCAAAGGAGGGAGAATGACTTGGTAGCGGCTTCATTTGGTAGAGGATTCTTCATTTTAGATGATATGGCTCCACTACGCAATTTTGATGCTTCAATGTTATCTGAAGAAGCGAGGTTGTTTCCAACTAAAGATGCCTATTGGTATCGACAGGCGAGTAGAGTAGGAAGTCAAGGAGATGCAGAGTATAAAGCACCTAATGCGCCTTTTGGGGCACGATTTACTTATTACTTGTCTGATAAGGTTAAATCCTTAAAAGATGAACGCAAAGAGCGAGAGAAAACCAATATGGATTTCCCAGGATGGGAAGCCCTAGAAAAAGAGACTAATCAAGATGGGCCGTTGATTTTATTCATTATAAAAGATGATAAAGGAAATATTGTAAATACAATAAAAGGTACCAATAAAAAAGGATTTAATCGTGTGAATTGGAAATTAAATTATCCGAATAAGCGCGGGGAACGTTTATCGCAAGAAGGTGATGGTATTGGTACAGGCAATATTATGGTGACACCTGGGACCTATACAGCGACTTTGGTTAAACGAGTGGATGGTGAAACAATTACACTTCAAGGACCTCAGGAATTCAAAGTGATTCCAATGTACGATGGAGCTTTACAAAGAAAGTCTTATGACGAAATGAATCAGTTCAGGGAAGATGTATTTGCATTTCAACAAGATCTTACCGCTACAAATATGTTGATGAACCAACAAATGAAAAAAGTAGCAGCTATGAAACGTGCAGCTAATAAAACTACAGCTCCAAATGATGCGATTTTACGCGATATTAATGCGGCAAGGCTGCAATTATTGGCTATTCAAAAAGAATTACGGGGTGATTCTGTAAAAGGCGAAATCGGTGAAAAATCAAATCCAACGGCAAATGATGGTAATGGCTTATCATGGCGCGCCTTTGGTAACACCTATGGACCAACTGGAACTCATAAAGCTTTTTTACAGCGTGTTAATAGTCAATTAAAGAATGTAAAAGCACAATTGAAAATGATGTCCGAGACCACATTGCCAGTAATTGAGAGGCGTTTAAAAGCAGCAGGTGCACCTTGGATTGAAGGGCAGGGACTCATTGAAGATTAATGGCATATATAAGTTAATATTAAAAGTGATTGTAGTTGTACAATCACTTTTTTTATAGTCATACAATTAGTATTTTTATCTAGATGAAAACTAAAAATACTATGAAGCGATTTACCATTATTATAACGGCCTCAATACTTCTTTTGAGTGTTTCTTGCAAAGAGAACACGAAACAAGCATCCGAAACACAACCTAAAGCTGAACCTGTAACAATTAAAGTTAAAGGTACAGAGGTGACCTATGCTACAGATTCGACAAGTCTTAAGGGGTATATCGCGTATAACGAGAACTCGAAAGTGAAACGTCCTGCAGTATTGATAGTGCATGAGTGGTGGGGACATAATGACTATGTGAGAGAACGCGCAGATATGCTTGCTAATTTGGGGTATACGGCTATGGCAGTAGATATGTATGGTGATGGTAAACTAGCCGATCATCCCGATGATGCTGGTAAGTTTGCCAGAAGCGTTTTTACTAATCTTCCAGAAGCTAAAGCACGTTTTAATGCAGCCGTCAGTTTGTTGAAAGCCCACGAATCTGTTGATGGTGATAAACTTGCCGCCATTGGCTATTGTTTTGGCGGTAGTGTAGTGCTAACTATGGCCAATAGTGGAGCTGATTTAGATGCCGTAGCTGCTTTTCATAGTGGCGTAACACTTCCTGTTATGCCAAATGAGCAGTTAAAAGCACGAGTATTGGTATGCAATGGCGCAGCCGATGAGTTTATTAGTCCAGAATCGATTACCACATTCACTAAAGCTATGGATTCTATTGGAGCCCAATATGAGTATATTGCTTATCCGGGCGTGAAACATAGTTTTACATCCAAAACAGCTGATGCTAATGCCGAGAAGTTTAATTTGCCATTGGCCTACGATGCTGATGCCGATGAAAAATCTTGGAATAGTCTCCAAGAGCTTTTAAAGGAGGTCTTTTAGTGTTCATATTTGTGTTATCCATATCAGTACATATTTTTTTAAATCTATTACCTTACTTATTGTATCGTGGAGTAACTATCATAACTACATCTAGCTAGCATAATATTAATAACTGTTTTATGGTATATTATTGATTTAAAAAAGCTCTAGCGTAACTACCTTCTTTAAATTCGCAATTTTTGAAATCTTTAAGTCAAGAACTATTTCTTAATTGATCATATTCTTTTATGATGACTGAGAAAGATTTAATCTGTCAGTAAAATTTTGTTAACCTTAGTCGTAATTAAGAGACATACAATTTTAGTACAAATTAACTATTTAGATAAATGAGCGAAATTAAAACCATACCTAACGTAGCAGGAAACTTCAAATTAGCCAAATATTGCTTAATATTTTTAGTGTTGATTTCTGTACTAGCCGAAAAAGCATTTGCGCAAAAAGCAAACATGCTTTCATGGAAAGATAAAATTGATCAAGCGGTTGATGAATTCTTCATTAAAAATGGTCCAGGTGGTATCATTACGGTTTCTAAAGATAGAAAAGACTTATACACAAGAACTTTTGGGTATGCAGATATTGAAGAAAAAGATACCGTTACCGTAAACACATTATTTGATATTGCATCGTGTGCCAAACAATTTACAGCAGTAAGCCTACTTTGGCTTGCAGATAAAAATATAATCGATTTAAATAAACCCATTCAATTTTATCTTCCAGAGTTTGTAATCAAAGAACCCATACCAATTTACTCTTTGCTAACCCACTGTAGTGGTTTACAAGATTATTCTGAATTGGCATTGTTGGCACGTGGAAGAGAAGAGGCTAATACTTACAAAAAGGAAGAGATGCTAAATATAATTTATAATCAACAGAACTTGGCATTCTCCCCGACAACATCAGAAAATTATAGCAATACTAATTATGCCATTCTTGCAGAATTGATTGAAAAGGTAAGCCATCAAAGTTTTCCGGATTTTGTGACACAGCATATTCTACAACCATTAAATATTAAAAGTTCCGAAATTAGGTTTTCAAATCAAGTTCGCAATTTAAATATTGCTAAAGGATACTTAGCACGAGAAAATAAAGATGAAAAATTTAAAACTGATGTTTCAGGAGATACCGGTTCAGATAGAATGCATGGTGCAGGTGGGATGTATGCAAATATCCAAGGCTTGTTAAAATGGATGTCTAATTATAATAAAAAGGTGTTTACTGATAAAAATCTGATAGATAATCTATTGCATAGGGATACTTTAACTAATGGTGATCTAACCAAATATGCACGAGGTATTGAAACCGGTTATACCAAATCTGGTTATAGATGGATCCAGCATACCGGTAGAAGTAGCTCAACCTCAATAATGCTTTGGCTTCCTGATTTTGATATATCCATAATAGGACTCTTTAATACACAAGAAATTTGGGCTCAATCTGTGATAAACAAGTTTTTTAAAGACATTGTCGATTATTATGGCAAAGACCAAGAAATAGCTCAAAAAAATAGTTCAGAAGAAAGTGAGAAAGATATTGACCAAAGTATTTCCCAAGAGCCCAGAATTACACCCCAAGACGAGATTGATTTGCCAATAGCGCATCTTAAGAAGTTTATAGGTGTTTATCCTGGTGACGCTCCTGTTGGTAGCCAGAAACCGCCATCTGGAGGTGTTGGAGTGGATAAAATAGTATTAAGGGAGGCCAAATTGAAGTATATATTATATAATGGATATGAAATTGATTTAAAACCTATCAATGATACAATTTTAGAAATGACAGGTGTAGGACGTCCTATTCAGTTATATTTCAATGATTTAAATACGAACAAAACATCCATAGCATTTGCAGATCCTTTGGTGAATAATGGTAAATTGTCGAATGAGTTGTCTCACCAAATTCCTAAGTTAAGTAGAGATGAATTACAAAAATTTGCTGGACAGTATAAGGTTTCTACACTAGCGAGATCCATCCCAATTAAGATTATGCAGGAACAAAATGATATGTATATGTATTGGGGAAGTTTAAATAAAAAAAGTAAGCTCTATTATTTGGGTAACAATATTTTCACTACATGGCAAAGTGGTAATAGCGCAATGCAATGCAATCTGATCTTTTCAACAGATGAAAATGGTGAAGTTAATGGATTAAAATATGATGGCCATAGAGTATGGAATTTGCAGTTTGATAAAATAAAATAAAGGTTACTTAGCTTTTGTTTACCTTAATTAAATTGGTAATATTCTTAGCAAATACGAACAATTTTATACCTCTTCATTATAACGCTTATTCTAATTTTGACTTATTTTCTCTATCGTGAAGTAAATTAGCTTTTTTGGTAACTCATCTACACTTATCTACCATCCGTCGACACTTAAGTTCAACTAATCGAAATGAAAAGACATTCTTTAAGGTGGAAAATTAACTTTGTTCTTTAAAAGCTAATTACAAATAAATGAAAAACCTGAATATTCTTTTAATCGAAGATGATATGATAGAGGTTATGAAGCTGAAAAGAGCGTCAGGATCACTTAATCTTAATCATAATATCACCGAAGCAAATAATGGTGAAGAAGCACTAAAAATTCTAGAAGAAAAGGAAAATTTGCCACACATTATTCTATTAGACCTCAATATGCCAAAAATCAATGGTATTGAGTTTCTTAAGATTCTTAAGGCCGATGACCAACTAAAATACATACCGACAATTATACTTACGACTTCTAGTAACCAGCGCGATTTACTGGAGTGTTATAAAATTGGAATTGCAGGTTATGTGTTAAAACCCTTAAAATATGAAGAATATGTTTCAAAAATTGAGAAATTATTGTCATATTGGAGTGTTAATGAATTAATTACAACATAATGAAGGGTATCATATTTACAGAATTCTTAGAATTGGTTGAAGAAAAATTTGGTTTGGCTATGGTTGATAAAATTATTAGTCAGTCTAATTTGGAGTCTGGTGGCGTTTATACATCTGTTGGTACCTACGAGTTTAGCGAGATGTTACAACTTATTTCGCACCTTAGTAATAATACCGACATTTCTGTTGATGATTTGCTAATGGTGTATTCAGAGCATCTATTCGCTGCACTAATTAAATCCCATCCAGATTTGGTAAATCATTATAAGGATCCAATGGATTTATTGGCTTCTATCGAAAATCATATTCATGTTGAGGTACAGAAGATTTATCCCGAAGCCCAACTACCAACGTTCGATTTAGAAGAACGAACAGATACAAAAATGGTAATGGTCTACAAGTCTGATAAAGCACTGTATATGCTTGGAAAAGGATTAATGCTAGAAACATTCAAACTTTTTAAAGTGCCTGTGGATATAGCTTTTGAAAAACTAAATGAAGAAGGTACCGAAGTGCGATTTGTTATCAACAAGCGCTAATAAATGAGTCAAGAAGAAGTAGATATCTTAAAGCGGGCGTTAGAACGCGAACGTGCATCTAGGAAAGCAGCTGAGAAAATCTTAGAAGAAAAATCTGCCGAGCTTTATGAAGTAAATAAAAAGCTTGAAGAGTCCCATGCAGAGCTAACGGTGCTCTACAATAAAACATCTTCACAACTTCAGGGCGTTTTCGAGAATATTGTAGATGCCTATGTCATTATGGATTTGTGGGGAAATATTCTTAAGATGAATGAAGCCGCTGTTGCGTTATTGGGTTTCAAGACAGTTCATGATGAAGGGAACTTGTCTACACTAGTTCACCCAAAAGAAGTAGATAAAGTAGAACCAGCTTTTAGAAAACTTTTTGAAGAAGGCTCTATTACGGATTTTAAAATCAAAATCAGAACCAAGCAAAACATTTCAAAATTTGTACACATAAATGCCAGTATCATTTATGAGGATGGTAGGGCAGTTGCTGCACAAGGTATTGTAAGGGATATTACATTAGAAAATGAATATCAGCGTGCCATTGAGGCAGAACGGGAAAAGTACAGAAGTATTATAGCCAACATGAATCTTGGCTTGGTCGAAGTTAATAACGATGATGTTATTCAAATGGTAAATCAAAGTTTTGTTGAAATGTCGGGTTATGATGAAGATGAATTAATTGGAAAAAAAGGAGGGGAACTTTTGGTGGCAGACAAATCATCTGAGATTATTCAAAAAGAAAACCAGAAGCGCTTAAAGGGACAATCTAATTCTTATGAACTTACCGTAAAGAGCAAAGCTGGTGATATAAGGTATTGGCTAATTAGTGGTGCGCCAAACTATGACCTTAAAGGCAATATTATAGGTTCCATCGGAATTCATTTAGACATTACCGAGCTCAAAAATCTTGAGTTTCAAAAAGAAAAGCTGCTTCACAAGCTCGAAAAAAGTAATGATGAGCTCCAAGAATATGCCCATATCGTATCACATGATTTAAAATCGCCACTAAGAAGCATCGATGCCTTGGTAAGCTGGATACGAGAAGATAATAAAGACAAACTTGATGATAGGACTCAAGAAAATTTTAAATTGATTCAATCTACGCTAGAAAAGATGGAGCATCTTATATCGAGCGTTTTAGAATACTCAAGTATAGGTTTCGAGGCATCCAATAATACCCAAGTCAATCTTAATGAACTCATTAATGACATTGAACAATTGTTGTATATACCAGATCATATCACATTAAAGATCCTAAGGGAACTTCCAACGGTTAAGGTCGATAAAATAAAAATGCAACAAGTATTTCAAAACTTAATAAGTAACGCTGTTAAGTACAATGATAAAGAAAAAGGGATGATAGAAATAGATGTTGAAGAGCACAAAGGCATGTTTAAATTCTCGGTTAAGGACAATGGTGTGGGTATTGAAAAGAAGTATCATGATAAGATTTTCAAAATGTTTCATGCCCTTAATAAAAATAAAGAGTCTACTGGTGTTGGTTTGTCAATTGTGAAAAAAATAATTGCGCATTATGAAGGGGATATTTGGGTAGAATCTGAAATAAACAATGGCACCACTTTCTATTTTACATTAAGAAAATAATAATGGAACAACCTAATCTATCCTATATTGAAAGTATGTCAGGCGGTGATAAGGTTTTTGAGCAAAAACTCATAGGCATTATTCAAAAAGAATTCCCAGAAGAGAAACAAGTTTACTTTAACAATATAGCTGCAAACAATTTTAAAGCAGCTGCCGAAAACGTACATAAACTTAAACATAAAATTAGTATTTTAGGACTCGTAAACAGTTATGAAGCTGCCGTTATCTATGAGCACAATCTTATAGAGGGTAGTAAAAAAGGGCAAGATGATTTTGAAGCCATTTTGCAAAATATGACTGATTTTTTAGAGACGCTATAATCCTATTTTATGAATTGTATTATTATTGATGACGAAGCCACTGCGAGAGCTATTATCGGCCAACTATGCAGCAACATACCTAACCTAACAGTTTTAGAAGAGTTCCCAAATGCAATTCAGGCCATTAAATATTTAAATCAGAACGAAGTCGATCTCATCTTTCTGGATATTCACATGCCAGATTTTACTGGCTTCGATTTTATTAAGACCATTAAGAATCCACCAAAAATTGTATTAACTACATCTGATGCTAACTTCGCTATACAAGCCTTCGAATACGATTGTATTGTAGATTATTTAGTGAAACCTATTACACCTGAGCGTTTTCAAAAAGCTATACAAAAGGCAGAATCCTCACCGGTAAGTGCGACTACCAGTTCTAGCTCATCCGAACATGTGGAGACCACATCGGGAAACGATTTGTATGTCAATATAGACAGACGTTTAATTAAAATCGATATTCCAAGTATTTACTTAGTAGAAGCCAAAGGCGATTACATCCTCGTAAAAACCGAAGACAAAAATTATACAGTACACTCTACACTTAAAAAAATAGAAGAAAAATTACCCGACAGTCTGTTTTTAAAAGTCCACCGTTCATATATCATCAACGTTCAAAAGATTATAGATATCGAAGACAATAGTGTCCTAATAAAGAGAGATGTTATTCCTGTAAGTCGTTCTAACCGACCCGAATTGATGAAACGATTAAATTTACTTTAAAACCATTCATCGATTCTAACTTACCATCCGACTACATTTAAGTTTCAATAGACGAAATTTAAACGTCCCTTAGAAATATCTCATCTATCTTTGAATCAGAATTCATAGAATAGGTTTAAATATTGAATTAATAGCAAGGTAAGGCAGTAGATTTTTCTACTGCCTTTTTTTGTTTACCTCTTAACAAAAATCTGTATAGCATCATTCAACAAGAGTTGTAAGTGGTACAAATACAGTTAGTTAAGTTTTGTTGATTTAATTATCCTTTTTCCAAAAACAAAACATCAGTTGTATCTGTTCATTCGTCTACACTTAAAGTTTATCCATCGAAATTTAGCGAACTACGAGTCTCTTCGCAGCTAAGTTTGTCTCAGAATTTAAACATAAAAAAACTTTAATTATGAAAATAGCAATAGTAGGAAGTGGATACGTCGGATTGGTTACAGGAGCATGTTTCTCTGAAGTAGGAATAGATGTAGTCTGTGTAGATATCGACGAGAAAAAGATCGAAAATTTAAAACGAGGTATCATACCCATTTATGAACCAGGGTTGGAAGACATGATTAAACGCAACATGTCAAAAGAACGTTTAAGCTTTTCAACAAGCCTAGCGGATACGATATCTGAAGCTGAAGCTGTATTTATTAGCGTAGGTACACCACCCGATGAAGATGGAAGTGCCGACCTTAAACATGTTCTCGCTGTAGCAAGAGCGTGTGGTAAGCATATGAACGATTATAAACTAATCGTCACAAAGAGTACAGTGCCTGTTGGGACTTCAGAAAAGGTTAGAAATGCTGTTCAAGGAGAATTGGACAAACGACTAGTAGATATTCCATTCGATGTAGCTTCAAATCCAGAATTTTTAAAAGAAGGTGCTGCTATTGATGATTTTATGAAACCAGATCGTATCGTAGTGGGTACAGAGAGTGACAGGTCAGAGAAGTTACTTAAAAAATTATACAAGCCATTTACGTTAAACGGACATCCTATTATTTTTATGGATATCGTTTCGGCAGAGATGACCAAGTATGCTGCAAATTCGATGTTAGCTACTAAGATTAGCTTTATTAACGACATTGCTAATCTGTGCGAAATCGTGGGAGCCGACATAAATAATGTTAGGAAAGGCATAGGATCGGATTCTCGAATTGGAAAAAAATTCATCTATCCAGGTATAGGTTATGGTGGATCATGTTTTCCAAAAGATGTACAAGCCTTAATAAGAACAGCTAGTGAAAACAAGTACGAACTTCAGGTACTTAAGGCTGTTGAGTCTGTAAATAAGGCTCAAAAGTTGGT
This sequence comes from Winogradskyella sp., assembly GCF_028282165.1. Taxonomy (GTDB): domain Bacteria; phylum Bacteroidota; class Bacteroidia; order Flavobacteriales; family Flavobacteriaceae; genus Winogradskyella. The sequence goes on from NZ_JANQIM010000004.1 coordinate 85,933, forward strand.
GTTGTTTAATAAAATTAATTCACACTTTAACGGTGATCTTAAAGGTAAAACCATTGCAATTTGGGGATTATCCTTTAAGCCTCAAACAGATGATATGCGTGAAGCACCATCTTTACAAATTATAAAGGAGTTATTGGCGGCTGGCGCAACGGTTAAGGCCTATGATCCTGTTGCTATAGAAGAAGCAAATCATCATTTTGGTGATACAATTACCTATTGTGAGGATCAGTACGAAACTTTGATCGATGCTGACTGTTTAGCGGTCTTAACAGAATGGTCAGAGTTTAGAGTTCCTAACTTTAAGGTGATGAAGCGCCTATTGAACACTCCAATTGTTTTTGATGGCAGAAACATATATGATAAAGAAGAAATGCATGTTATGGGTTACCAATATGCTTGTATAGGAATTAATACCGAAAGACGAAACTCAAATAAACTTGAGTTAAAGGCCCAATTGGCTTAAAGTAGAATATAGAACTTAAAAGCCCAATAGCCATGAACAAAAAAAGAATATTAGTAACAGGAGGAGCAGGATTTGTAGGCTCACATCTTTGCGAAAGACTATTGTCTGAAGGACATGAAGTGTATTGTTTAGATAACTATTTTACTGGACAAAAAGAGAACATCCTTCATTTAACCAAATACCCATATTTTGAGTTAATTCGCCATGATGTTATTAACCCTTATTTAATAGAAGTAGATGAAATCTACAATTTGGCCTGTCCTGCCTCGCCTGTTCATTACCAATACAATCCTATAAAGACGATTAAAACCTCAGTAATGGGTGCCATTAATATGTTAGGATTGGCAAAGCGAGTTAATGCTAAGATTTTGCAAGCGTCAACAAGCGAAGTGTATGGTAATCCGATGGTACATCCACAACCAGAATCTTACTGGGGAAATGTAAACCCTATAGGAGAACGTTCTTGTTACGATGAAGGCAAACGTGCGGCGGAAACTCTGTTTAGAGATTATCATGCCCAGAATAATGTAAAGATAAAAATCGTAAGAATTTTTAATACATATGGGCCAAGAATGCATCCAAATGATGGTAGAGTGGTGTCTAACTTTATAGTTCAGGCCTTACAAAATAAAGATATTACCGTATATGGCAAAGGTGAGCAAACTCGAAGCTTTCAGTATGTCGATGACCTTGTTGAAGGGATGGTAAGAACTATGGATACAGATGATGCATTCACAGGACCTGTTAACATTGGTAATCCTGATGAGTTTAAGATTATTGAACTGGCAGAAAAGGTGATTAAACTTACCAATTCAAAATCTAAAATAGTGTTTCAACCACTACCAAGTGATGATCCTTTGATGCGACAACCAGATATAGCTTTAGCAAAGAAAGCGTTAGACTGGCAGCCAAAAGTGAAGTTGGATGAAGGATTAGAAAAAACAATTGCCTTTTTTAAAGATATTATAAAGTAGTAAAAGATTAAAATTTCAAATCATGAAAAAAAAGATATTAGTAATTGACGACGAGTTAACCATGACAACGCTGTTAGAGTTTTTCTTATCAAACAAATACGATGTTAAGGCGGTTAACTCTGGCGAAGAAGCAGAGGCTTGGTTAGAAAATAATTTACCCGATTTAATAATCAGTGACATTCAAATGGACGAGATGGACGGTTTTACCTTGTTACAAAATATAAGATTGAGAGGGTACACCAAGCATACACCAATAGTAATGCTGTCAGGTAAATCTGAAAGCAAAGAGCGTATAAAGTCCTATAAACTAGGGGCTCAAGATTATTTAACCAAACCATTTAATCCAGAAGAGTTAGACGAAGTAGTGAAAAAGAATCTATATCCTATTCATTACAGTAATGCTTGGTAAATAAGCAACTAAAAAACTTTAAAAAATGAAAGCACTATATATAGGGAGTGACACCCAAGACATACAATGGAGTACAGAAGGCATTGAAGCTTCAGTGGTGTATTGCAGTAATGGCTTAAAAGCTTTGGAAATTTTAAATTCTCAGAATAACATTTCGGTTGTAATCTGTGAGCATAATTTGCCAGGCAATAGTGGTATCTACTTTTACAATACGCTGAAAAAAGAAGAAACCTTATCAAGAATACCATTCATCTTACTCGTAGGAGAACACAATACCAAAATTTACAAAGAAGCCTATGAGAGTGGAATTGATGATTATTTTGTAATTGGTTCCACCAGTACAGAACAAATTTTACTTAGAGCAGAACAGTTATCTAAGTCTCGCGAAGGCTTAATGTCATCTAATGCTTTTGTACAACCCGTAAAATATAAGTTTCCATTATCAAAAAGAATTTTTGATATCGTTGTAGCTTCAACAGTTTTGTTACTGCTTTCGCCATTATTATTGATGACGATTATAGCGATTCGTTTAGAGTCTAAGGGAAAGGTCTATTATATAGCAAAACGTGTGGGTAGAAAAACATTCGATTTTTATAAGTTAAGATCTATGCGGCCAGGATCTGATAAGTTATTAAAACAATTAGCCAGAGAGAAAAACCAATATAGCAATGTAGAAGCACAGGTTAAAGTTGATGAAGAGGAATGTCCTAGATGTAGTAAGTTACCAGCAGGCGAATATTGCTCGCCAGTGAGATATGCAGAGGATAAGAAAATTTGTGATTATTGGCATACACATCAAAAACAGCAAGAGCAAAATAACAATTCAAGCTTTATTAAAATTGTGGATGATCCAAGGATTACCAAGATTGGTAAACTCATAAGAAATACGAGCATTGATGAATTACCACAGTTAATCAATGTTATTAAAGGCGACATGTCTTTGGTAGGGAATCGCCCGTTGCCAGTCTATGAAGCAGAATTGTTGACTCAAGATCAAATGTCTAAACGTTTTTTAGCGCCAGCAGGTATAACAGGGCTCTGGCAAGTAGAATTACGGGGAAAAGGAGGCGATATGTCAGAAGAAGAGCGTATAGCTTTAGATAACCGTTATGCAGATTACTTTGCAGGTAACAATTATTCGCTTTGGTTTGACTTAAAGATTCTTTTTAGGACGGTACCTGCATTATTTCAAAAGAGTACAGTATAGTTTTCATTGATTCAAATTTTTGCAATGAGCAATCTTTCAGCAATTTAATTATGTAGGTGGGGATCTACAATTGCTTGCTTAGTGCCCAATATGGGCTTTCATGTTTAGTTTTTAGCTGCTATTTTCAATACGTTGAGATAGCAGCTTTTTTTTATGTTTCAGTATGTATAATGTGACCAAAATACTTAATCAACATATACGTTCAATTCGTCTACACTTAGCGTTCATCCATCGAAATATAAGAGAATTCACTCTATTGGCATTGTAAGTTTGTCTCGTAGAAATAGTATAACAACTATAAAAATAAAGCCATGAGACATATTTCTAAATTATTGGTTACGCTTATTATCATTGTATCGACAAGTACGTTTGGTTATACTCAAGATACACTGGTAGATACTGAGACACCTGATACATTTAAATTGTTGATACCAGAACTTGGGGTGTTAATTGATTCGGCTTTAGTAAATAATGGAATGCTTGGTTACAGAAAAAATGAAATCGAAGTAAAGAAAGCCAACCTAAAAGCTAAACGTAGAAACTGGACAAGAAATTTTGGGATTCAAGCAGATACAAGATATGGTACATTTGATAACTTCTCAAATAATGTAAGTGGTCCAAATACAGTCACCTTGGCCAGCACAACAACACAAACGAATTATGGCGTAGGCTTATACTTAAAAATTCCTGTGTTTGATATTTTCAATCGAAAATCAGATATAAAGCAAGCGAAAGCAGAAATCTCTCAAGCCGAAAGTCTTGTAGAATTCCAAGAATATGAAATTAGGGAAACAGTAATTAGGTACTACGAAGACTTAATTCTGAAGGAAAGCTTACTCGAAATTCAAGCCATTAATCTCAGTGATGCCAAAGTCAACAAAGAAATGGCAAAAAAAGAATTTACCAATGGGCAAATGGAAATATACGAATACATAAGAATATCGGATATCACAGCTGGTGTGGCCACAGAGTTTGAAAAAGCAAAATCAAACTTGCTTTTAGCCAAAAAACTACTAGAGAATTACACAGGTGTACAAATCAAATAAACCCATTAAACCTACTAGCAAATGAAATGAGTCATAATAACTCTTAATACCAAACGAGATTTTTAATGGCGAATTCTATCCGACTGATGTAAAAACAATAAAATTCAAACAGATGAAACCAATTGATTTTATAAAACTGATATTAAAGCATAAAGTTGTCTTGACGGTTGTACCATTATTTTTTGGGTTGTTAGCTGTGTTGCTTACCAGCAATCCAAAGCGAGCGTACTATTCAGAAACCATGCTTTACACAGGGATTGCCTCTGGTTCTTCAATAGAAATGGATAAAAAGTTCAATTATTTGGCGGCCAATAATGCATTTGATAACCTTATCAATACCATTAAATCTAGGGATACACAAAAAGAAGTTGCCATACGCTTATTAAGTCAGCACTTGTTGTTAAAAGCTCCGAATCATAAATTTATTTCTGAAGAGGCTTTTGAAGAATTGCAAGATATACTCCCAGAAGAAATCAAAACTTATCTGTTTAATGAGGAAATTTTTGATGAGGACGGGAATGCGGATTTTGAATCTACGGTTACGTATTTAACAGAGTTCATGAATCAAGACAATTCAAATTTTGTGTACTCTTTATTGAGTTTTGATCATCCGTATTATTCAATAGAGGCGATATCTAAAGTAAAGGTGGAGCGAATTTCATCTAGTGATTTGGTGAAGCTAAGTTACGAGACAGATGATCCTGGGATTTGCCAGCAAACACTCAAAATATATACAGATGTTTGTATTAAAAAGTATAAAGATTTAAAGGAAAATGGCTCTGATGCTGTAGTGAAGTATTTTGAAGCACAGCTAAAACAATCCGAGAATAAATTGAAGACCATAGAGCAGAAGCTACTCAAATTCAATCAAGACAATAACATTATCAATTACTATGAACAAAGTAAGGCCGTAGCTATTGTAAAAGAAGACATGGATGTGGCATATAACAGAGGATTAGCTCAATTAGCTGGTTCACAGGCCTCTGCTAAACGGCTAGAGGAAAAATTAGCCATCCAAGAACTTATTCAAGAAAAGAATAATGCTATTGTAGAAAGTAAAAAACAATTGGGAGCACTTAATTATAAAATAGGAATGTATACCGCTAAGTCTAATGGTGATGAGCGTTCAACCCAAAATTTAGAAAAGCTAAAAAGACAGGCAAAAGCCCTTCAAAAGGAAATAAAAACCAATGTAGATGAGTTGTACACGTTTCAAAATTCAACAGATGGTGTGCCAATTAAAAAGGTACTGCCAGACTGGGTAGACAAAGTTGTAGAAGCCGAAGATATCAAAGCCAAACTTTCGGTAATGGATGTACAAAATCAAGCCATTAAAAAGCAATTTGCAACTTATGCACCAGCTGGTGCAAATTTAAAGCGAATTGAAAGAGAAATTGAAGTAGCAGAGCAAGAATATCTAGAAATTCTTCATGGTCTCAATCTTGCAAAGCTAAAGTTCCAAGACACACAGTTAAGTAGCAATTTAACGGCGTTAGATCCACCTTATTATCCTTTAAAGCCAATTCCGTCTAAACGAAAGATTATCATCATAGCAATGGTATTGGTTACAGGAATTGTAATCTTAGCGAGTATTCTGTTTATGGAATTTTTTGATGAAACATTGAAGAATGAGGAAAAAGCTTCAGAAAAATTAGAGCTACCATCTCTGGGAATGCTGCCTAAACTTTTTAGAGCTAAGTCCCATATTGATTTAGTTAGAATTCAAGATAGATTAATGGACTTCGTCATGCAGAATCTTGATAGAACATTTAAAGTCCAAAACGAAACGAAGTCACCTAAAATAATTACGGTGTTTAGTACACGAAGTGAAGAAGGTAAAAGTGTCATTACTTCTAATATAGCAAGAAAATTAAAGGCTTCAGGGTACTCGGTTTTGGTATTAAATCATTCGGGCGAAGATAAATCTATGTCTCGTGTTTCTAGATCAGCCTGGTTGTATAAGTTCTTTGGGTACCAAGATCCAAGAATAGATCATAATCATCCTTTTCTGTCCCAAACAAAAGATTATTTAGAGGCTTCAGAATACAAGATATATAATCTTAATGACGATTGTAAAGCGATTAAGGATTACAGCGAACTTGATTTTGATACTTCTGATAAAAGCCATAAAAACTTAGATTACATACTAATTGAATTACCGAGTTTGTTAGCGCTTAATTATCCTTCAGAGTTAATAGCGAGTTCAGACTTAGCATTGATGGTCTGCCGTTCTAACAGGTTATGGTCTAAAGCAGACGATAATATCCTAAACAATTTAAAGGCACTTGTGGGCGAAAAATTACAGTTCATTATTAATGGTGTTGAGATAAAAGAAGTTGAAACTGTTCTAGGAGAGTTGCCAAAAAAACGATCTAAAACAAGAATTAGATTAAAAAATATGTTCCGTTTTCAATTCTATACAAGTAATCATATTTAAACATGAAGCAGCTACTCAACAAAATAATTAGAGAAGATAATTTCTTGTCCTTATCAGGAAACCTCATTATAGCATTATTGGGATTTGGTGGTTTTGCATTATTGGCAAGGAGTTTAGAGACAGATGCGTTTGCACAATGGGTATTGTTTATCTCTGGTGGTTCGCTTGTAGAAATGCTTCGCTATGGCATTACCAATAACGGATTGGTTCGATTTCTTTCTGGGGCTACAGAAACGAATAGAGACCAATTGATAGGTGCAAATGTACTTATTAGTCTCCTGGCGACGTTAATTATAGCCTTATTGTTAATAAGCATTAAGCTATTTTTTGGAGAGGCCATTAATGCGTCATCATATGTACTCTTTTTTAGTTGGTACCCAGTTTTGGCATTTGTAAATCTTCCGTTTAACAATGCGCTTGTAGTACAACAAGCAAAGATGCGATATGATAAAATTTTAATCATTAAAGCTTTAAATAGTGGATTGTTCTTTAGCTTTTTGGTAGTTAATACTTTTGTTTTAAAGTGTTCCGTTTTAGAGATTACCATAGTATTTTTGGTCATAAACACAATCACTTCTTTGGTTTGTATCAGTAAATCTTGGGATGGTTTAAAGCTCATTAGAAAGGCAACTAAAACAACGCTAAAAACCTTACTCAATTTTGGGAAGTACAGCACGTTTACACTCATTGGTACAAACTTGTTACGTAATGCAGATATTTTAATTATAAGTATCAGTCCTTTCGGTAGTACCGCTGTGGCCTTATTTAGTATCCCGTTAAAACTCACTGAGATTCAGCAAATTCCTTTACGAAGTTTTACGGCAACAGCTTTTCCAAAAATGTCTAAAGCAAGCTTAGAGGGAAAAACAGATAGTGTAAAAGAGCTATTTAATATATATTCTGGCGCATTGACTTACTTGTTTTTTGCGGTGTCTATAGTGACTTTTGTTTTTGCTGAAGCATTTGTAATTCTTATTTCTGGATATCAATACCTGAATACGACAACTACCGGAATAAACATTGTAACTATTGTTAGGATATTATCGGTTTATGGGGTGTTGCTACCTATAGATCGTATGACAGGAATTGGCTTGGATAGTATCAATAGACCTAACATCAATGCACTAAAAGTATCCATAATGTTAGGTGCCAATATTATAGGTGATTTAATAGCGATATATATGCTCAAATCTATCGAAATGGTTGCTGTCTCTACACTTGTCTTTACAACAGTTGGTATAGCGGTAGGCGCATATTTCCTCAATAAAACGTGTCGTGTTTCTCTGTTTGAAATTTTTAGGAGTGGTTATACATTCTACAAAAAACTCTGGCTTCAGTCGAGGCACTACACTAAAGGTTTTCAATTTTTAAATAGATAAGGTTAATAGAGTTTAATGTAAAGGCTGCAGTTTTATAATTGCAGCTTTTTTTTTATATAAGATAGCAAGGAGATTGTGAAGGTAGAACTGCAGAATTCCTTTATCAATATTAGTCATCTATTCGTCTACACTTAACGTTCATCTATCGAAATCTAACCTACATCTCTCCGTATAGGCTCTATGTTTGTAATGTAAAATAAACCAGTTAGTTAAGTTTTTCAAAACAAACAATGAACACATTTAAAAACCATATTAACCCTTTTGAAAATAACTCAGGCTCTATGCGAGTTACCAATCTCAATAGTGCTATTATACTTATTGCACTATTGAGTGTTTTTGGGCTTGTTATCATTAAAGCCGAAGTTATGGGTTTTGCCCTTTGTATGGGTTTGTTCCTTGTTACTGCTCTGGTTTATACCATATTCAAAACCCCAAAAATAGGGATTTATATACTCATCGTTTTGGGCTTTTTTGCTATTGGTGCATCACGATATGTACAAGCGCCATGGGGATTAACTATAGATGCCCTTCTTGTATTAATATATATAGCATTGTTCTTTAAAGGATTTGCCGTAAAACTGCCATGGTTTAAGATAAAGTCGAGCTTAACCCTAGTGGTTAGTATATGGATGGCTTATGTGTTTTTACAGTTAGGAAATCCAGAAGTGTTAAGCAGAGAAGCTTGGTTTTATGCCATGCGTGGTGTTGGATTGTACCAGTTTTTAGCTATTCCATTATTGTTTATGATTTTTAACAAGCGAAAAGACTTAAATAACTTTTTTGTCATTTGGGGAATTCTTTCGGTCATAGGTACATTAAAGGGATTGCAACAATTTCAATTTGGAGTTGATCCTTTTGAGCAGCGTTGGTTAGATATGGGTGGTGCCGAAACTCATGTACTTTTCGGAAAACTAAGAGTGTTCTCTTTTTATTCTGATGCAGGACAATATGGAGCTTCCCAAGCCCATGCAGGTGTTGTATTTGGTATTTTGGCCCTATTCAAAAAATCGAGTTTTAAGCTAAGGGTATTTTTTGCTAGTGTAGCATTAGCGGGGTTTTTGGGTATGATTATCTCAGGAACCAGAGGTGCTATTGCTGTTCCAGCCATAGGAGGTTTTATGTTTTTGATTCTTCGTAAGAATATTAAAGTTCTTATTCTAGGTGCCATTTTAGGTATTGGTGTGTATGTGTTTTTTGCACACACCACCATAGGACAAGGCAATGCAGAAATACGAAGAATGCGTACAGCATTCGATCCTAATGAAGCTTCATTACAAGTACGTTTGGCCAACCAAAAAAAGTTAAAGGGTTACTTAGCTTCAAGACCTTTTGGTGGTGGAGTAGGAGCCACAGGAAACTGGGGACAGCGCTTTACGCCACACAGTTTTTTAGCAAACACAGCAACAGATAGTTGGTATGTAATGATATGGGCAGATACAGGCGTGGTAGGATTGGTTTATTACTTGTTTATGCTATTTTTCATTCTTGTTTCTGGAGCCCGAAATGTCATGTTTAAGCTAAAAGATCACAATCTAAAAATACAGATAACAGCAATTACCTGTGGTATGGCAGGCATTATGATGGCATCCTATGGTAATGGCGTTTTTGGACAAATGCCCACGGGAATGCTTATGTATGTCACTATGGTGTTCATGTTCATTTCACCACAATTAGATAAAAATAAAATATTAAAAAACAGATAAAAATTTAGTCATGAATTATAGAAGTATTAGCGATTTAAATGAAACGATTTTAAGAAGGCTTCAGGTCATACCTAGAGATATAGATTTAATAGTCGGTATACCAAGAAGCGGCATGTTACCTGCAAATTTATTGGCATTGTATCTCAATTTACCTTACACAGATATCCACTCCTTTATTAACGGATTTGTGTATAAGGCTGGTGCTAGAAGACAGTTCTTTGAGGCTTCGGAGTATAAAAAGATCTTAGTTGTAGACGATAGTATTGCTTCTGGTTCTGCATTGGCCGAGTGTAAGGAAAGCTTAGCACATTTAGCATCTCAATTTGAGTTTAAATACTGTGTGGTGTATGCCACTCCAGAAAAAGAAAAGACAGTTGATTTTGCTTTAGAAACTGTAGCGACTCCACGTTACTTTCAGTGGAATATCTTTAACCATTCTACATTAGACAAAGCCTGTTTTGATATTGACGGTGTACTTTGTGTAGATCCAACCAAAGCGCAAAATGATGATGGTACAAACTATGTTTCTTTCTTATTAAATGCAGCACCTTTATATATCCCTGGAAGTAAAATAGGAACACTGGTAACATCGCGATTAGAGAAGTACAGAACCGAAACTGAAACTTGGTTGAAAAATCATGGAATCAAGTACGATAAATTGGTGATGCTAGACTTACCAGATATGAAGGCAAGACAGAAAGCGAATTGTCATGGTAGCCATAAAGCCAATGAGTATAAAAACAGTAAATACAATTTGTTTGTAGAGAGCGATTTAGGTCAGGCTATCGAGATTAACAAGCTTACAAAGAAGCCCGTGTTTTGTACAGAAAACTTTAAAATGATATATGAGTCTGAATCTTTCACATATAACATTAAAAGTGGAAAATATCTGCCTTTTATAAGAGAAGCTGCCCTGAAACTAAGAACTGTAGTTAACAAGTTTAAAAATAGAGAACTAGCAGTTAGATCAAATTAATCATTCACTCAAAAGATTACAAAAATGGAAACCCTAAGTCTAATATTTCAATACGCGGTACAAGGAATAGAGCTAGCATTTGTTACTTACTTTACCCTATCGTGTTTATATGTTTTGGTATTTGCTATTGCAGGACATACCTATAAAAAACGTAAACAAAATACTAATAATGAACTTAGCAAAATAGCAGTATTTATTCCTGCTTACAAGGAAGATGCAGTTATTGTAGATGTCGCAAAAAATGCATTGTTACAACAGTATCCTCCAAGCTTTTTTGATGTTATTGTTATTGCAGATTCATTACAAGTTATAACCTTAGATGAACTTCGAAAGTTACCTATAAAAGTGGTTGAAGTCAGTTTCGAAAATAGTACGAAGGCTAAGGCCTTAAATGCCGCAATGTTAGATGCAGATAAAGCTTACGATTATGCTATAGTGCTCGATGCTGATAACATCATGGAACCTCATTTTTTAGCCAAAATGAACACCGCTTTTAAAAATGGTTATCGTGTTGTACAAGCACACAGAAAAGCTAAAAATCTAAATACACCTTTTGCCATTTTAGATGCAGCTAGTGAAGAAATAAACAATCATGTATACAGGAGAGGGCACAGTGCCTTTGGATTGTCTTCTGGATTAATTGGTTCGGGTATGGGCTTTGAATACCAATTGTTTAAGTCAATCATGAAAAAGATCACAGCCGTTGGTGGATTTGATAAAGAGTTGGAATTTGAATTGGCTAAAAAGAATATCACTATAGAATACCTTCAATATACGGTGGTTTTAGACGAAAAAGTTCAAAAATCATCAGGCTTTTCAAAACAGAGAAGACGTTGGTTAGCAACCCAATTTGTGTACTTAAAAAAGTATTACAAAACCGGATTTAGGGAATTATTTTCAAATGGAAATATAAACTTCTTCGATAAGGTGTTTCAGATGATAGTACCACCAAGAATTTTACTGTTAGGAATTACAGCGATAACAACACTAGTGTATGGGCTATTAGACTTCGGATTCAATATCGAAACATACGTATCTAGCCATTTATGGTTAGTAAATCTTACACTTTTGGTTGTCGCTTTTGTATTGGCATTGCCTAGATCGTTTTACAATATGGCAACTCTAAAAGCAATGGTTTCGATCCCATCAGCTTTCTTAAGAATGTTCTACCTGCTTTTCAACTTAAAGGGTGCCAACACTAAGTTTATTCATACATCACATGGTGTCGTTAAAAGTTAAGAAGATGAGAATTGGTATAGAAGCACAACGTTTATTTCGTCCGCACAAACATGGTATGGACAGAGTTGCTCTTGAGTTAATTAAAAACTTGCAAGTCTTAGACAAAGAGAATGAGTATTTCATTTTTGTTAAACCCGATGCAGATAACAAAGTAATCTCTAATACAGAGAATTTTCATATCGTTGAGGTTGACGGTGGTCCATATCCAATATGGGAACAATTCAAACTACCAAAACTAGCTAAGGCCTATAATTGCGATGTGTTACACTGCACAAGTAATACGGCACCTTTAACGCTACAAATGCCATTAGTGACTACGCTTCACGATGTTATTTTTAAAGAAGGGAATGTGCTAAAACAGCTGGTAAGTAGTGCATCCTGGTATCAAAAAATAGGAAACCTTTACAGAAGGTTAATCGTTAACAGTATAGTTAAGAAGAGCGATCAACTTATCACGGTTTCCAACTTTGAAAAACAAAACATTTCAAATATCTACCAATTAGATCACACCAAAATACAAACTGTACATAATGGTGTAAACGAGAATTTTAAAGCTGTAATTGACAATAATGTAAAAGCTGAGGTAAAGCAAAAATATAACCTACCAGAACACTTTTTATTGCATATTGGAAATACAGATCCTCGAAAAAACACAGCACGAGTTTTAAAAGCTTTTTATAGATATATCAGTGAATTTTCAGAAGACCTAAAGTTGGTTCTTGTCGGGTTTAATGAAGCTAAACTAAATGCGATTTTAAAGGCCATTAGTTTAGAAGAAGCGTTAAGCGGTAAAATAATATTGACTGGATATGTCGCAGATAAAGATTTACCTGTACTGTTTAGTTTGTCGGAGTTGTTCTTATTTCCATCGTTACGAGAAGGCTTCGGGATTCCAATTATAGAAGCTATGGCTTGTGGTGTTCCTGTAATTACCTCAAACACATCTTCGATGCCAGAAGTTGCTGGTGATGCTGCATGTTTGGTAGATCCAAAAAACACAGAAAGTATCTATAAAGCCATAGTAAAAGTACGTTCAAATGAAGCTTATAAAAATCAACTTATAGAAAAAGGGTTTGAACAATATACCAATTTTTCTTGGGAAAAAGCGGCAAAGAAAGTATTAGGCGTTTACAAACAATTTAATAACAAAAACATCTAGAAACCATGATAAAAGGAAAAGACATAATTATCGTAGGAATTCAACCATGGGATATTGAAATAGGGAGCAATTGCAAAAATATTGCTTTGGAGTTTGCTAAAGATAACCGTGTACTTTACGTAAATCCACCTATGGATAGAATTACCAGATATAAGCAAAAGCATAAAGAAGGTGTTCAAAAGCGTATTAAGATTTCAAAAGAGCAGCTTTCAGATATTGAAAAGATAGACGCTAATCTGTGGAATTTATATCCAAAAACACTTGTAGAGTCTATCAATTGGATCAATTCACATGAGCTATATAAACTTTTCAATAAGCGTAATGCGAAGCTGTTTGCAAATAACATCAAAGATGCAGTCAACCGATTAGGCTTTAAGGATGTCTTGTTATTTAATGATAGCTCCATGTTTTTAGGGCTTCATTTAAAAGAGTTGTTACAACCAGAACTATACATGTACTATGTTAGAGACAATCTGGTTAAAGTCCCTTATTGGAAAAAACATGGTGAGCGCATAGAACCAGATGTGATTGAGAATGCTGACGTCGTCGTTAACAATTCGGAATATTATGTAGACTATACTTCTAAATACAACCGAAACAGTGTTATGGTTGGTCAGGGTTGCGATGTTAGCATGTTTAATGATAGTGATAACAGCATTGCTATCCCTAAAGAATTCAATGCTATTCATGGTCCAGTGATTGGTTATGTAGGATCGCTTACCACATTACGATTGGATATAGAACTATTAGAGTTTATCGCTTCCCAAAGACCAGATTGGAACATTGTTTTAGTGGGTCCAGAAGATATAGCTTTTAGGCAATCTAGTTTACATCAATTGCAAAATGTACACTTTTTTGGTAACAAACCAGCAGACCAATTAGCATCTTATATTAAAGGATTTGATGTGGCTATAAATCCTCAAGTAGTCAATGAAATCACCATAGGAAATTATCCAAGAAAAATAGATGAATACTTAGCCATGGGAAAACCTGTTGTGGCTACCGAAACAAAAGCCATGCAAATGTTTAAGGACTTTGTGTATTTAGGACAAACCAAAGGAGATTATGTAAGACTTATTGATAAAGCTTTAACGGAGCATTCTATAACTAAAGCAAAAGCACAAATAGATTTTGCCAATACACATACTTGGAAAAATAGTGTTAAGGCTATTTACACGGCAATGGAATCAACTTTAAAACAAAAGCAAAAATGGAATTAGTAGCAAAAATAAAATCGAATAGCAAGCTAAAGCAATTAGCACATTGGTCAATTTTAATCCCCAATCAAGCAAGACCAAGATTATGGATAAAGTGGTTCGTAAACCCTTTTATTCACAGAAGAGGAAAAAAATCATGCATAAGAAGGCGCACTAGATTAGATGTTGTACCATGGAATAAATTTAGCTTAGGAGAAGCATCAACCATCGAAGATTTTTCGGCTGTAAACAATGGTGTAGGAGATGTTATTATTGGCGATAGAACACGTATTGGATTGAGTAATACCATCATTGGTCCTGTAAGCGTAGGTAATGATGTAAGATTAGCTCAAAACGTGGTACTATCTGGTTTAAATCATAATTATCAAGATATAGATTCCCCAATTCACGAACAAGGTGTTTCTACCAAACCTATTGTTATTGAAGACGAATCTTGGATTGGTGCTAATGTAGTTATTGTACCAGGAGTAACCGTAGGTAAACACTCTATTGTTGCGGCAGGAAGCGTAGTAACCAAAGATATTCCTCAATATGCTGTAGCTGCTGGTAATCCTGCTATAGTATTAAAACAGTATAATTTCGAAACAGAAAAATGGGAAAAAGTAAGCTATTAACCGCACCAAGACAACAATTTGCCGTCTGTCGACACTAAATGGTGCTTTACCTACACTGTTAGCCTGAATAAAGAATTATTAAAAAACACATTAATAAGCCAACTAATTTTACATCAAAATCATCGTTATGGAAACTTTAAAAATACTATTCTGGATATTATTATTTATTATCGTGTATACCTATTTAGGTTATGGTATGCTCTTGTATGGTTTAGTAAAACTTAAGCGCTTATTTTCAAAAAAAGTGAGTGTTAATGTTGCTTCTAATGATCTACCAGAAGTAACACTCATGATACCTGCATATAATGAAAGCGACTATGTACATCAGAAAATGGAAAACACTATGTCTCTCAATTATCCAAAGGATAAATTGAAAATAGTTTGGGTTACGGATGGCTCTAACGATGGTACAAATATACGCTTAGAACGTTATAAAGATGTTCAGCTTTTTCATCAGGATGAACGAAAAGGCAAGATCAATGCTATGAATCGGGTAATGCCTTATGTAAAGACACCTTTGGTGGTTTTTAGTGATGCAAATACAAAATTAGGGCAAGATTCAATAATGCATATTGTAAATTGTTTTAATGACGAAAAAGTAGGCTGTGTTTCTGGAGAGAAACGCATTGTAAATAAATGTAGTGATGCAGCAGCAGGAGCGGGTGAAGGCTTGTACTGGAAGTATGAATCTACATTAAAAAAGTGGGATGCAGAACTCTATTCTGCCGTTGGCGCAGCAGGAGAGTTATTTGCCATTAGAACGGAATTGTATAATGAAGTAGAACAAGACACAATTTTAGATGATTTTATAATTTCACTTAGGGTAGCTCAAAAAGGTTATATCATTCAATATAACCCTGAAGCTTATGCAATTGAAACCGCTTCAGAAAATGTAAAGGAAGAATTAAAGCGAAAAATTAGAATTTCGGCTGGTGGCATTCAATCCGTCATTAGATTGAGATCACTATTAAATATCTTCAAGTATGGGATGTTGTCCTTTCAATATATTTCGCACCGGGTATTGCGCTGGACTTTAACACCACTGTGTCTTTTATTGTTAATTCCCGTTTCTGTGGTTTTAGCATCAAATGAAGGTTTCTATAGTTTAGGATTTTATAATGTGTTCTTTTGGTTACAAATAACCATGTATATGGCAGCCTTTTTAGGTTGGACGCTTGAGAATAATGCTACACGAATAAAAGTCTTATTTGTACCGTACTATTTTTTTATTATGAATTTATCCGTTGTTCTTGGTTTTTTCAGATTTATGGGCAACAACCAATCGGTTAATTGGGAACGTGCAAAAAGAGCTGCTTAATTATATACTGTAAAGCGTTGAAAATTGTTGAATTATGTATGTAGGTCTTATTATAGTGTTTAATACTTTCGATAGCGAAGTACTCAAAGAATATTTTATAACATCCATTAATGCTATGGCTGATGTTAAAATATGTTTGGTTTGCAATAGCAGCAATGAGCAAGTTTTTGAAGTTCTCACAGAGATTGCAGAACATTGCAACAATACAAATGTTGTAAATACCAAAAGAAAGAAGTTAAATACTGCTTCCGTTAGGGCTGGTGCCAGATACATGAACAATCAGTTCAACTTAAAGTATTTGGGTTTTATTGTTGGATTGGACAATTTCGAAATATTAGAGGTTTTGAAAACGTACGTACAGCACCAAGAAACAATAATTGCCTTAAATAAGATAGAGAAGGGAAACAAAGCAGTAAAACCAACCTTTTATCAAAGTCTATTTTCAGTCACGGAATACCTAAAGAAAATAGCTTCCAGCCCAATCATATAATCTATCCAAGAGGGTATTTTCCTATATACCTAAAGCTTAAGCTAAATCATTTTTACAGCTCGTCGACACTAAATGGTTATCTATCTAAGAGGAAAGCCTTAAGAAAGAATATTTAAAAAATCTTTTCAAAGACATTTTAATTTTATCACTAGAAACTACAAATCTATTAATGACAAATAAAGTAAGGATTATGAAACATGTAATAAAATATACAAGCATCATCATACTACTAGCATTAAGTGCTTGTGCTAAACCAGATGTAGAAAACGAAGCAACTACAGAAAATAATACGGTAAATACGATAAACATACCAGAAGGATTTGATTACCGTACACATCGAAAAGTTAGTATAAAAATTAATGATAACTCTAACGCTATTTATGAAGTGTTTGTCACATCAAATGATTCTTACTTTGCTGGCACACAGACTTATCTTAATGAGTCAGATGAAACAGTAACAGAAGATGTATATAGGGATGATATTATAAATAAACAAGTTTTAAAAGGAGTAACAAAAAATGGAATCTTAGAACAGTCAATAACCCTACCAATGTATTGTACGGAGGTTTATATTAGAAGAAATGATAATTTAAGATACTCAGGGGAATTAGTTAGTGTTGTAAATGACGAAGTTAACTATATGTATCAAGATACGCCGGGGAGAAACATTACAGATTTAGCAAAGAATGGGGTTAAGGATTATTTGTTTTGCGTTAATGGAGAAGGCGATTTATTCCAAGTAGATCCTCTAGATGGTTCTTCCACATACTTGTCAGAAATGCCAATGGGAAGTTACACTGCTGCAATTGATCAAGAGCATCTGGTGCTATATTCTATTGGGAGATCAAGTCCACATCCCTTAATGAAATACGATATTCAAACTGGCGAATGGTCAACAGTTGCGAATATGAACTTTGGTGGTCCAAGATTGGATTACAATATAAATGACAACTTATTATATTTTTCGAATAAGGATTACATAAGAACAATAGACCCTTTAACTGGGCAGGTTTTAAACGAGTGGGATGTAAATGGTATACACAATTTAACTGGAGGGGATTTAAAATTTGATGAAAATGATGGTACGTTATATTTAGCTTCATTTTCTGGACTATATAGATGTGAATTCAACGGCTCAAGTTATGATGCTATACGATTGAGTGCCGATAATTTACCTTTTACGCCTACATCAATGACTATAGATTCTAATGGTGATTTATGGCTGGCAGACGCCAATACTGATGGTAATTTAATCATCATGGATACTGTAACCGGAGGATGGCAATATGTTTATGGCGCAAATGCAGGCAACGGTACAAATTTTGGTAGACGCATAAATGATCTAACAACATTTAGAATTTTCTCTGACACACCAGATACGACAGATACAGATGGTGATGGTATTGTAGATTCTGAAGATGCCTTTCCAGAAGAGGCAGATAAGGCATTCGAAATGTTTACACCAAGTAAATACGGAACAGGTACTATTGCTTTTGAAGATTTATGGCCTTCTAATGGAGATTACGACTTCAATGATATGGCATTAAACTATAAAGCGATAGCCATCCTAAACTCCGATAACTTAGCTGTACAAGTCGACCTTATCTGTAAAGTGAAATCTAACCTTGCAGGTTATACCAATGGTGTAGGAATAGAAATAGAAGGCCTGACAAGTAATCAGATAGAAAATGTAGTAGGAACTATATATACAGAAAATTATATTACCCTTAATGCAAATGGAACAGAGGCAAACCAAGACAGAGCGGTGGTTATCTTAACGGATGATGCAGGTAACTTAACGAACGAAACCACAATTTCGATAATCTTAAATAATCCAATCACAACAGAAACACTTGGTGCGGCTCCATTTAATCCATTTATTATAGCTAATAAAGTTAGAGAAAATGAAATCCACCTGCCCTACAGAAATGCTACTAGTTTAGGCGAAAGCTTAGTTGAGGTTGAAGGTCATAATAACGATCCAAATGGTAATTATATTTCAAACAATGGCTACCCATGGGCAATAAGTATAATTCACGATTTTAAAGTTCCAAAAGAGTCTGTTAAAATCTATGATGCCTATAACTATTTTAATAATTGGGCAATCTCAGGGGGTCAAGATTTTAAGGATTGGTACAAGGACAATCCAGGACATAGAAATCAAAATTTATTAAAAAACTAAATAAGAATATTAACCTAAAATAATAAAGTTATGGCATTACAGATTAAAGAAAACAATGGCGTTTTTGAGTTAGAAGGTGCAATTAATAACGCTACAGCTCAATCATTTAAGATGCATGTGGATGCACTTATGTTAAGCAACGAGCAGGTAACCATAAACATAGGAAAAGTAAATGAAATTGATGTCACAGGACTTTCGGTTTTAAGAGAATTACTTATGAATTCTAAAAACACAAATCAATCGTTCTATATTGTTGGCTATGGTTGCAAAGAGATTTATGATGATTTTAATGATATGAGAATTGCGAGTTGATTAATACAAACTCTTTTGTATTGTTTTGAGCGTTTCATGATTTGAAGCTATAGTGTTATTAGCTTTAAAAACTCACTTCTTATATTAGGGAGTGAGTTCAATTTTTATCTCTAATCTGATATTTATCATGTTTATTCGTTTTGACTTGATGTATTTTTACAAAGTCTAAAATAAATATTCATCATATGATTAATGCCATAATTTCGCTAGTTTATGATTGGTCCATGGGAGTGGTTATGATTGGACTCTTTGCCCTAGTTTGTATTATTCTAATTGGGGTGCTCGTAAATTTTATGACGGGCAAGAAGAAGGAAGAAGATCCTCAAGACAGCTAGTAAATACTTTATTGTTTTTTTTTAAGAGCACATATTTTGTGCTCTTTTTTTGTAACACTTTAGTGAAATCATATCATATAGGTGTTAACTAAAATAATCATCAAATCAAATTTGAACTTTCAATTAAGCGCTAAATTAATATTGAATTATTGATGTTGGGTTGACAACATATATTCTATAATTTTACTTCTTGTATTGGTGAATAATCTATATCCTGATCGTTTAAAAGTCTCTTATTTTCGCACCTTTATTGTTAAAAACTCCTTTAACACTATTCCCAGACTTAGCGTATTTCATAATACCAAGTCCAGCAATTTTATCATCAAAAAATAGGCCTCTAAATACTGAGGTATCTACGTAAGTATAAATACCATAACCGTTTCGTTTGCCATCACTAGTATAAGTGCCCAGATAAGAACTATTGTTCATCCATAAATAATAACCAATACTAAAACGTTGATTGTTTTTAAAAAAGCCGAGATAGGAATCACCGTTAGAGTAGGTGTATTTACCAAAACCATTGCTACAATTGCCTAAACAATTGCCATTTTTTATATTGTTATTATAGGATTCTGATTGATCTTCTACTAGAGTGCCATTTTCAAAACGACCAGCTTCGATTACGTTATCATTTTTGTCGAATCTAACGCCAAGACCATGTTGCTTGCCATTTTCCCAATGCCCAATGTAACTATTGCCATTACTCCATTTATAATAACCTACCCCATCTCTTAGGTTGTTTTTATATTCTCCGTGAAAAAAAGAATTTTCTGGGTAGTTAATGTAGGCTAGACCATCGATTGCGCCATTATTGAATGTAGCTTGCGTTATGATATCTCCTACTTTTATTTTTCCCCAACCCTCTTTGCAATCTCCTTCTAAACATTCTAAATTGTTAGATATATTACTTGAGTTAGATACTCCAGAAGTATTAAGCTCACCATTATACAATCTTCCAAATAAAACTTCATTTTCTTGTGCCAATCGAAAACCAGTTAGAACGTATTTAGGATCATTATCTATAAAAATTACGGGATCTCCGTTAGTAAGATATTCAAACTTTGCTTTTTTATAGTCGATATGTTTTCCTTTAACTACGATAAAAAAGTTATCATCCTTTAACTGACGCGCATATAGAATTGATGTTGTATCTGTAGTTAATAGTTCTGTTGGTTTAACAGGTTTCTCTTTTATGTTTTTATAATTCCTTACAATGTATGTTCTACCGCTGTATTTATCGATGCGATAATCGATCATATGCGGTCCTAAAAAAGCAAAATCTCTAGACTTCACTTTATTATATCCATCAATATAATTGATAAACTTTCCATCATAAGCATAGCTCATATAGGGATTTCCAACAGATAGTTTTGTAGATATTGGAACACGCGTATCTAGTGTGTGATTTTCGGGAATTATGTTGGGTACAGAGTAGTACGTTTGTGTTAATCCGTCATAAACAACTTTTTCATTTGGTTTTATCCCTTTGCTTATTGCAATATCTGTACAACGTTTACCATCTACATAAATGGTTGCAGATTTTTTTGCTGACTTGCTATTACTTAATTTATGATAACCATATTCGATGTTTAAGTTTTTTTGTGCATCGCTATAATAGCGATTTACAGTTTCAAAGTGTTTAGGATTAGTCTTATCAATATCATAAAAATCGATTTTGTTTCCTTTTGAGTCTACTTTTACCTTGTAACGATACGTTCCGGATGATACAATTTCCTTAACAAGAAATCCATTGAGATAGTACGATTTAGCTAAAAACCCACGCCGGCCATTAGTATAAGTATATTCCATGTTAACAATTAAAGAATCCCTTTTTTTATCATACGAAAAGTTCTGTTCTTGACTTAACTTACCATTTTTACTAATAGATGTTTTTATTAGCCTCCCTTGGGTATCATAGGTATAGGTTTTTTCATCACCATAAGAGGATTTTTCATAAATCAATAAATTTTCAGAATTAAATTTATACAAACTTGTACTTCCAGATTGATATTGAAATTTAGTAATATTTCCATGGGAATCATATTCAAAAATATCTCCATAATTATTACCAATTATTTCACCTGAATTATTATAATAGTATCGTGTCCCAAAATTATATTGTAGGTTTCCAGCTTTGTCAAAAATTTTGCCAGCAGAAGCATAGATATCGCCTCGCAAGAAAAAATGCGCTTTCTTATGCTTAAAACCAATAGGGTTTCTAGGCGCATTTACGACATCTACTTTTTGAGCTTGAGTATTTTGAAAGCATAGCATTGAAAAGAAAAAAAGCAATAGGGTTTTCATGATGTAATGTATTTAGAACAAACTTCTAAAAACTATATGATACAATCAATACGATGAATTACGTATATTTTAAATGATTTTCATTAAAAAAGAAGATGTGACAAATACCATATTTCTTAAGCCTAACTTCATGTATTTTTATGATGTTTAAATTAAATATCAATAACATGATTAATAGTATAATACTGCTAGTTTACGATTCGTCCTTGTTAGTGGTTACGATTGGAGTTTGCCTTAGTTTGTATTGTTTTAATTGGGGTGCTTGTAAACTTTATGACGAGCAAAAAGAAAGAAAAGATATTCAGGACAACTAGCGATTACTTTATTGTTTTTTTAAGAGCACAAAATCTGTACTCTTTTTTTGTAACATTTTTTATGAAATAACGTCACATAATTGATATTAAAATACATCATGGAATCAAATTATCATACATTCAAACGTACAGACAACCAATTATTAGTGATTACGCACTTAACCCAGTTATTGACTTATATTACAGGATTTGGTGGTTTAATAGTACCATTAATAATATGGGCTACGCAAAAGGATAGAGTAGAAGGTATGGATGCCCATGGTAAAGCTATATTAAACTTTCAGTTGAGCATCATTATATACTGTATTTTGAGTATCCCATTAATATTGGTATTGGGATTAGGTATTATTACATTAATCATATTAGGTATTGTAGCATTTGTAATGCCAATTGTTAACGCTATAAAAGCGAGCAATGGCGAATTACCAAGTTATCCATTATCTCTTAATTTTGTTAGTTAGTTATTTTGTACTGAACCGTCACACAGATGTTTCAGTTTTTAAAGAGGTAATAAAAAATGCTCATCTGTCTGGATGAGCATTTTTCTATCTGTAAATATTGTTATTTCTTTCTTAATTATTCAGCATTACAGGCATTACGAGCATTGTAATGTGTTCGCCCTCGTCCAAACCATCAATAGGAGTTAAGATACCCGCTCTATTTGGTAAACTCATTTCTAATTGTACATCATCAGAATTTAGGTTATTGATCATTTCGGTTAAGAAACGAGAATTAAAACCTATTTGCATATCATCACCTTGGTAATCACAACTCAGACGTTCCTCGGCCTTATTACTGTAATCAATATCTTCTGCTGAGATATTTAATTCCGCACCAGCAATCTTTAAACGAATTTGATGTGTGGTTTTGTTAGAAAAAATACTAACACGGCGTACAGAATTTAAAAACTGTGTTCTTCCAATGACCAATTTATTAGGATTTTCCCTTGGGATTACCGCTTCGTAATTTGGGTACTTACCATCAATTAAGCGGCAAATCAATACTGAATTATCAAATGTAAATCTGGCATTAGATTCATTATACTCCACTAACACATCCTCATCGCTACCAGCTAAGATTCCCTTTAAAAGGTTCAATGGTTTCTTTGGCATAATAAACTCTGCAGATTCCGTAGCTTTCACATCATCTCTTGTATACTTAACCAATTTATGTGCATCGGTTGCTACAAAGGTTAAGTTGTCTTGAGAAAACTGGAAGAAAACACCACTCATTACTGGTCTTAAATCATCATTACCAGCAGCAAAAATCGTTTTGCTTATAGCAGTAGCTAAGATGTCTCCCATGATTGTAGTTTGGCTGGCATCTTCAACAGATACCGCATTAGGAAACTCAGCACTATCCGCATAAGCCAAAGCGTACTTTCCGTGGCTGGAGCTTATTTCAACCGTATTGTTATCTTCTACAACAAATGTCAATGGTTGTTCAGGAAAGGTCTTCAAAGTATCTAATAATAGACGTGCAGGCAAAGCAATACTGCCTTCAGAATCACTTTCTACATTAATAGTCGAAGACATAGTCGTTTCTAGATCGCTTGCAGAAATTGTTAATTTCGATTGGCTTAGCTCAAACAAAAAATTATCTAAAATAGGAAGTGTATTGCTGTTGTTGATGACACCTCCCAAGACTTGGAGTTGTTTTAATAAATATGTACTTGAAACAATAAATTTCATGCGCTGAATAAGTATTTTTTAACTTTAGAGTTTATCCTACAAATATATCTTAATAGTAGGGTTTTATAAAACAAACTTATTAACAAAACCTAGGTGTATTTTTTCTTCCTAAGGTAGTTGAAAGTAAACCCAAAAAATCCCAGGATTACCAGTGGCAAGGCTATATTGATAAGCTGCCATTTGCCTTTGCTTTCTTTTGTCTTGCCTGAATCTAGGTAGGCAAGGCTAATTTCTTTGGTTCTAATGTTTATAAGTCCTGTATCGTCCAACAGGTAATTTACTGTATTCAGTAGAAATTCTGTATTGCCATAGACCCTACCGGAGACTTCGTCTAGTCCTAATTTAATAGGTCGATTTCTACGTACACTGTTTTTAATAACATCACCATCAGAAATAACCGCCATTTTAGTAGGTGTGCTTTTCGATTTAAAACCTTCCATTTTAAACGGCAATACCATTTTATCAAAAACGGATATAAATTCACCTTCAAGTAAAACCGCCAAATTTTGAGAACCTGAATCGAAACTTGCTTCCTCAGGTGCTTTAGTGACGTCTGATAATGAAATTATGGTTGGCGTTCCTTCAAGCTTTGATTTAGGTGAACTTTGCAGTAAAATAGTTTTGGCTATGGCATTCTTTAAAGTATCTATAGGACTCGTAAAATCATACCTGACAATATTTAGGTTTTTGGTGATTGGATGCTTGGAATTTGAGGTAGCTAAAGGCGAATATTGCCATTGAAGCGGTTGCAAAGGATTACCCTCGCCAATAGAAAGCATTATTGGTGCCGAGTATAAATCTTTCACTAAACTTGGGTTGATCCGTACACCATACTTAAAGAAAAAATTGGTTAAGTTGAGATCTCTAATAGTAGAAACGGCACTTCCGCTTTCGTTGTACAAACTGTCCTTATCCATAACAACAGATTCGGTAAGCCAAAGACTTTTTCCACCATTCATGGTGTATTGGTCTAAAACTAGCTTTTCGTTTTCTGTAAATGCTTCAGTAGGTTTGGCAGAAATGATTAAATCGAATTGTTTTAACTGATTCAATGTTTTTGTAGGAGTGGTAGCTACACTGTCTAAGGTGAAAAAACCAATGTTGTAATAAGGTTGTAGGGTTTTTAAAAAATCATTGAGGTATTGCGTTGTTATTCTGCCGTTAGCATCTAAATCGTCAAGCTGTCCATTACCCTTTAAAAAAGCGATGGTCTTTGTTTTTTCTTTTAGCAGTTTACTAAAGCCATCCGCAAATGTATATTCTAGGGCTTGTACCGAATTATTTATTTGCTCGTCAAGCCCTTGGGTGATACTTCTTTTTAATAAAGGGATTTTAACGGTTTTGTTTTTATAACTTGCAAATGCCCAAGGGAATATGAGTTCTTGAGTAACCTTTCCGGTACTGTTGTCCGTATTAATATAAGGTTCTAATCCAGATTTGGTTAACTCTTCAATATTGCGTTGGCGCGTTGCTTCATCTTCAATTGGGTTGATATAATTGACCTTAATCTTATTGGTCTGGAATTGAAATTCCTCAATGATTTGCCGTACTTCGGTCCGCAATAATCTAAATTCAGATGGGAAGTTGCCTTCAAGGAAAACATCGATAATAAGTGGTGCATCTATGTCTTGGACTAAACTTTTGGTAGCCTCAGAAAGTGTATAGCGCTTATCTTTAGTTAAATCATAGCGGCCATAAAACTGGCTTGAAATTGCATTGATGATCACTAGGACTGCAATGACAAAGAGTATGTAGGTTATATTCTTATTCTTCATCATTTTCTTCTTCTTCGTTTTCAAACGTAATTTCTTCTTGATAATGATTAAGCGAAATCACTTTATCGTTTTCAAACGCGATTTCTATGCATTCCTTTTGGTTATTGAAGGCACCAGGCTCTATACCAAGCGTGTAATTCCATTTGTTATTATCATGGGCTTTTTGGGTACTATCCCAAGAAAGCCACTCGTGCTTTCCTAAAAGTTTGGTAATCGTATGTTTTGAAAGACCGATTAAGGTATCTGATGCTATAGTTTCGTCAATCATTTCGTACCTCAAGGCTGGTTTATCAATCCAAGCACCACTATCAAAATACTTCTGATGGTGATAATTGCTAACAATATTTACAAAGGGGTAAAACATATAAAAATACACAAAAGGCGTTAAGACCAGACTAATTAAACCTGTTAGCCACTTACGTTTATCTACAGTATTGAAAAACAAAAACAGTAGCACAAAGACTACAATCATGGATACAACTAAAAAAGGTGTAATAATCATCGCTTCTGGATCCTGAGTTTTGTAAATATTAAAAATGCAATCGCTATACTAATAAAATAAACTAAATCCCTCGTATCTAAAATACCTCTGCTCATACTGTTGTAATGTGACGACATACCTAGATTTTCCATATAAACCAAATTGCCAAATACATTGTAATTAGACAAACCTTCAAAGCCAAAATACATAAAGAAGCAAATAAATACGGCTATAATAAATGTTACGATTTGATTGTCTGAAAGTGTTGAGGCAAATACTCCTATGGCCGCATAGGAAGCAATTAAAAACAATAGTCCAAAATATGAACCTATGGTGCTTCCCATATCTAGATTGTGTTCTGGATTCCCTAACTTCATGACTGTATATACATACAATAGTGTAGGAATAATGGCAATAACAATAAGTATAAAAGCACCAAAGTATTTGCCCAATACAATTTGAAAGTGGGAAATGGGTTTGGTAATCAAAAGTTCTAAGGTCCCTTGTTTTTTTTCGTCACTAAAACTGCGCATGGTAACTGCAGGAACAAGGAATATAAGAATCCATGGTGCCAATAAAAAGAAGGCTGACAAACTCGCAATGCCATTGTCGAAAATATTGAATTCACTTTTAAACACCCAGAGAAACAAACCATTTAGTAACAAAAACACGCCTATAACCAAATAACCAATTGGTGAGGCGAAAAAGGTGTTTATTTCTTTTTTTAAGATTGCGAGCATTAAATCCCCATGTTTCTGTCATTACGAGTCATGCTTTTTGGCATCACGTGGTAATCTTTATGTTTTTATTTGAGATTGCCACGCTAACAACTTCTCTAAAGCTTCGCTGTTCAAGCCGCTCGCAATGACATTCTTATTTATATCTTAGTTTAAATTCAAAAAACCGTTATTCTAAACTCTCTAGCTTATTCACACTCCAAGCTTCGGGTTTTGCATTGAATAAAGGTTTGGTTTTTGCCCAAACCGATTTAAATAAATCTGACTGTCTGTAATTTTCCAAATCGTCTGATGATTTCCAATAACTATACGTAAAAAAGATATTTGTATTGTTTTGATCGCGATACAATTCTAAAAAATTACAGCCTCTGAAATTCCGGATTTTGTTTTTATTGGCTTCAAAATTAGACAAGAATTCGTCAATTTTAGAAGGTTCAAAACTCATTTTTACAATTCTTACTAACATAAATATTAAAAGCCTTTCCTAAATCCTTTCCAAAGGAAAGGACTTTCTTACGGTTGTGAAAATATATTTTAGTTCTTTTTCCATCATCTTGAGTTTCCTTCCCTTTGGGAAGGACTAAGGATGGGCAGAAAATTAACGGTTACAGTATCCATAGTCTTCAATCCCATTAACGTAGAGGCACTACCAACAGTACTGCAATTGCTCTTATAGACAGCAATCTCTAAATAACCCGATGAGTTGAATACTACAAGCCCTTTGCCCTCGTCATTACGCTTGGATTCATCAATATCAAAATTCACAATATCACTGTATCTATTGTATATTCTTCTGAACTTGTGGTTGCGGGCAGAGATTTCATAAGCACGGGTTTTTTGTATATTTTCAAAAAACTTCTTTGTGATATTGGTGACCACATTACCGTAGTTGTCTATGTAAATAACGCTACCAATAATTTGATTTTTTTCATCATTAACAAAAGGAATAAGATTTTTAATGGGCTTAATAGTGTTAATAACTTTTCCGATAATCTCTAAGGTGCCACCTCGTGCAATATGACAGGCTACCTTTACAAAAACATCCAAAACCGGAAAATTAGTCTCTATTTTATCGTGTATATTAATCTCAACAATTTTTTCTGGGGCGATTTCGGCACAAAGCATACTCATAATACCGTTATTAGCACATATAAAGTAATGGTCATCTAACTTAACCGCAATATGCTTATTTTCAGGGTTTAACTCTGAGTCGATTCCTATAATATGAATGGTTCCTTTTGGAAAACTGCTATAGGCGTTTAAAATGATGTAGGCTGCCTCAGAAATATTAAATGGCGATACCGAATGCGACACATCAACAATATTTACATCAGATAATTCGTTGTAAATAGCTCCTTTAATCGCACCGGCAAAGTGATCTTTTTCTCCAAAATCAGTGGTTAAAGTGATTATCGCCATGGAATAATTGTTGATATTTTTTTTAGAATAGGGGTTGTAAAATTGTTAGATTTGTTCGTACAACTATGTCACACAAAACTAAGAAAACTAAAAAGATTAACACACTAAATTTAGTAGCCTTTTGAACGAACTTATTCTAGAACTCGAAGAAATAACTCCAAAAGAATTCTTCGGTGCCCAAAATGCCAATATTGAACTCCTAAAGAAGTACTTTCCAAAACTTAAAATCGTTGCACGTGGTAATAAAATAAAAGCTTACGGCGATGAGGATCTATTAGAAGAATTCGATACCCGAATGATGATGCTCATGAAACATTTTGGAAAGTATAATAAACTTGACGAAAACGTGATTGAGCGTATATTAACGAGTAACAGTAGTGAGGACTATTCTACGTCAGCTAAAAGTGGAGAAGTGATTGTTCATGGTGTTGGCGGTAAACTGATAAAAGCACAAACGGTTAATCAAAGAAAACTAGTTGAAAGCATTCGTAAGAACGATATGGTCTTTGCCATCGGTCCTGCAGGTACTGGTAAAACCTATACTGGTGTAGCATTGGCAGTACAAGCTTTAAAAAACAAAGAAGTTAAGCGTATTATATTAACTAGACCTGCTGTGGAAGCTGGTGAAAATCTTGGGTTTTTACCAGGTGATTTAAAAGAGAAATTAGATCCGTATATGCAACCTTTGTATGATGCTTTGCGCGATATGATTCCACATGAAAAATTAGACAGCTATATTGAAAAGGGTGTGATACAAATAGCGCCTTTGGCATTTATGAGAGGACGTACTTTAGATAATGCTTTTGTGATTTTAGACGAAGGGCAAAATACCACCCATGCACAGATGAAGATGTTTTTAACCCGAATGGGAATGAACGCAAAGTTTTTATTGACAGGTGACCCGGGTCAGGTAGACTTACCACGAAGAACGATCTCTGGATTAAAGGAAGCATTACTCGTTCTAAAGAATGTTGAGGGTATTGGCATGGTCTATCTCGATGATAAGGATGTGATTCGTCATAAGTTAGTGAAAAAGGTCATTGCTGCATATAATAGCATAGAGAATAGGGATTAGCCCTATAAATATAATTAGGATTGTCATTGCGAGGACGAAGGACGTGGCAATCTTTCTAAATTACAACTTAAATATATACAGATTACGACTTCGCCATGGCGACTCGTAATGACATTTTAATATAGAATGAGCAACACAATAATAGATACCAATTTTAATTTTCCTAACCAAAAAAGTGTTTACAAGGGTAAGGTAAGAGAGGTTTATAATATAAACGATAAGCAATTGGTGATGATTGCTACAGATAGATTGAGTGCATTCGATGTGGTGATGCCAAAAGGTATTCCATATAAAGGTCAAATTCTTAATCAAATAGCTACTAAAATGATGAAGGATACCGAGGATTTGGTGCCCAACTGGCTAGAAGCTACACCAGATCCTAACGTTGCTATTGGACATTTGTGTGAGCCTTTTAAAGTCGAAATGGTAATAAGAGGGTACATGTCTGGTCATGCTGCTCGCGAATATAAAGCCGGAAAACGAATGCTTTGTGGTGTACCGATGCCAGAAGGTATGAAAGAAAACGACAAATTTCCTGAGCCTATTATTACACCTGCAACTAAAGCAGAACAAGGGAATCATGATGAAGATATCTCCAGGGAGGATATTTTAAAACGTGGCATAGTTTCGGAAGCAGATTATACAATTCTTGAGGATTATACCAGAAAGCTGTTTCAGCGCGGCACCGAAATTGCGGCTGAGCGTGGCTTAATCTTGGTAGACACGAAGTACGAATTTGGTAAGACTAAAGACGGAGAAATTGTTTTAATAGATGAAATCCACACACCGGATTCTTCACGATATTTCTACGCAGAGGGTTATCAAGAACGCCAAGATAGAGGAGTGGCACAGAAACAATTATCCAAAGAGTTTGTACGTCAGTGGTTGATAAGTAATGGTTTTCAAGGGCTAGAAGGGCAAACGGTTCCTGTTATGAGCGATGATTACATTGAGACGGTTAGCGACCGTTATATCGAGCTTTATGAGAATATCACTGGAGAGACGTTTGTAAGGGCTGATCTCTCTGATATTCAAAATCGGATAGAGACTAATGTTTTGGAGTATTTGAATGACTAATATTTGCTTCTTAAAGTTTCCGTATGATGTGCCACATGGTGTGCAGTCCACATAATAATTTCACGTACTGGCATTTTACCCATTAAAGGATGTGGTAAGATTAAATTATTTAGATGCTTGTCGCTCATCTTTTTGGTTTTATATTGAAGCTTTTTGCTTTCAGTCTGCAGTCTATTTATTATATAGCGTTTGTCTTTTACTGGTGGTACTTTCATATTCTGAGAGGCCTTATATGTTTTTCCCTTAGCTTGTTCAAGACGTTCTTTGTAACGTTTAACTATGGTGTCATAGTCTCTTACAGGTCTATTAGCGGTTCCAAATTTATAGCGCAAAAAGAATTTTGGCATGCTTAAGGCATTGTTGAGCGGCTTTATGCTTTGTAACAAATGTAAAGTATGCTGTCCGGTGGTCCATTTACCATCTGGGCCTTCGATCCAGTATTCATTGGGTTGTTGTTTTAACCAATCAATAAGTTTGGTGTGTTTTTCGTCAATTAATTCGGCAATAGCTTCTTTATCCATAGACGTTATTTTGATAAAGAAAAGATAAGGAATTTTTAGAAATTAACTAGTCATTTCCTCAACTGCTCTTTTAGCAGAACGCGCTGCTGCATGTACACTGCTCCAATCTTCGCCGGTGGTATAAGCATCTCCTGCAAAATAAAGTTTGTTATTAACAGATTGCCCTAGGGTCCTCACTAATTGCCAGTTTTCCTGATCACTTATGTAGGCAGCCTGGGCATAAGGTTCAGCATTCCAATTTTGTACAATATGGTCTAAGTAGCCATTACTTGCTATATTGCTACCGAAAATGGTATCTAATTCATTTAATATATAATCGCGTTGCGCATTACCAGACAAGTTTTGATATTGTTCTGCTTGTTGACCTACAGAAAATAACCCTAAAATATTATCGGATGTATTTTGCGCATACGCTGCATCATAATAAACTCGCTGACCTTGAGCTGTTTCGCTATCTGGTAATTCTAGATATGCACCATAAAATTTAGATGTGAATTTAAAAAAGGCTTTGAATCCTCCCCAAACCTCGACATCATTAATAGCCTGTTGCTTACTATTTGGTAGTGCAGGAGTAAAACTAATTGCAGCGTTTTGTAAAATTTTAACCGGAACCGCTACGATGACTTTATCAGCAGTAAATGTTAGCCCATTGGATGACGTTACAATCAATTCACTTGAGCTATAGTCGATTTCCGTAATTGGCGTATTGTAAATAATGTTATCTTGAATACTTGGTAATATATAGGTTTCAAAAAAACCCAACCAACTAGTGCCGACAAACTTTAAGTCTTGGAACTTGCCAATACTACCAAGTGTTGTCTCTGTTAATGTATTGCCATCCCAAATTTGAGCTAGATCAGAATTATTATAACCCCGTGTTTCGGTAGTAATAGTAACAGAAGCATCATTAACAATTTCAGGTAAAATTGAACTAGAAACATGAATCCATTCACCACCCATGGAAATAGGAAAATCCGAAAATAAAGTATTATGCTTTATGCGTC
>NZ_JANQIM010000023.1 GCF_028282165.1 Winogradskyella sp.
CTCCAACCCTGTGCGTATAGTCTTCAGGATCATGGCCACCATAATAGGTGAAAAAACCTTTACCCTTAATACCATGAATATACTTGGCTTCGCCATTGCTTCTATTCTCACCCATAACCAGAACATTAGACTTTATCTGGTCTCGAGTAAACGATGTTGTCTGCCCCATGAAACCTTTAACCAAAGAAGTATGGTTTTGAGTTAACATGGTTGGTATTGGATCCCATTTTGCTGAATATTCCATAAGCGAAAAATAATCTGTTTTAAATGGAATTTGGCGTTTCTGTGTCATATCTATGGAAGAAAACTCATAGATATTCGGATTTCTCTCTAATATATAATTCTTAAAGGCAAATGTTTTGGAATAATCAATTTTGTTCTGATACCCCGGATCGCTACCATCACCATCAAACATGGGTTCGCAAATATCAACACCTTCTGCAGAAAGGGCAATGTCAAAACTATCTGTTGCCGAGCACATGGCAAACATAAAGCCTCCACCTACAACATAATCCCTAATTTTCAGAGCCACATCTAATTTAGCATCAGAAACTTTGCTGTAGCCCAATCTTTTTGCTAATTCTTCTGCCGCTCTTTTTTCTTCTATATACCAAGCTGCAGAACGATAGCTTCTGTAAAACTTACCATACTGACCTGTAAAATCTTCATGATGTAAATGTAACCAGTCGTATAAGAGCAATTCGTCTTTTAACACTTCTTCATCATATACCGTTTCGTAAGGAATTTCGGCATAGGTTAGCACCATGGTCACCGCATCGTCCCAAGGTTGTTTTCCATAAGGTGTATATACCGCTATCTTAGGGGCTTTTTCTAAAACAACAGCTTCTTGATTGACGGCAGGACTGCTGATATCTTCGAGAATTTGGGCAGCCTTAGCATCTGAAATAACTTCAAAAGATACGCCTCTTATCTGACATTCACGCTGGATGATCTCTGCATCTGGTAACAAAAATGAGCCACCTCTGTAATTAAGCAGCCATTTTACTTTTAACTCACGCTCTAAAGTCCAGTATGTTACTCCATATGCCTTTAAATGATTTTCTTGAGATTCGGCATCCATTGGAATGAGAATGTAAGAAGCATATGCATTCACACTCAAGAATGCAACAAATATGATAAGGGCAATTCTCTTCAAGTTCATATAGATTTATTACGAAATATACTCAATTTTTAGCCTGGTTAGACATAAATTATAATTCTTTTAAGAGCTATAAGGCATACTTTAGCAATTTATCGTAATGTGGTTGGCACTTTTTTAGAAGCTCATCAAGGTGCTCAGGAAAAGGATTTTCTTTTGGTTTATACTTTAAAAACCCACTAGACTTGTGTACACTAGCATACCAATACTTAGCCCAGATGCCGTCTTCCTCACGTTGTTGCGGTGTCCAAGATAGCATCTTCCCATCGAATGGTATTTCTATGAAATTACACAACTTAGTTAGGTTATGTTTTGGATCATCCAATACTTTTTTTGCATCTAAAACTGTAAAGGGTATATTATGTTTTTTAAAGTGATCGATTAATTCGATATGTAGGGCATAACCAACATCGCTTGGTGTTGGGTTATGGATGACTTTATCAAAAGAAGGTAACATATCCTCTGGATCTCTCGTAAGAATAATATTTACGGTTTCTTTCATAAAATCGCGATTCAAACCCAATAAATGATGCGTCATGTGTTTGAAGAAAAGCACAGGTTTGCTATCATTAGATAACATCATCTCCACCACTTTACAACCATCATTCTCCATAGCCTTTAAAATATCATTTGCACCAGGATGATAGCTATGTGCTTCGGGATGGTGTTTTAAATAGTAGGCGTAAAGGGGTTCGTCAAAAACCTTGGTATCTTCGCGTTGGGCAAAAGAATACATTAACGCCGTAGAAATATTCCGTGGGCCAGACCACAAGCAAATTCGCTTTATATTAGCCATAATTTACTGTTTCTTCAATTAATGATTCGTAAAGTTGGCTTAGTTTTTTGGTCATGTTACCATAACTTCCATTTCCTATTGTGCGCCCATCAATTTTTGTTACTGGTGTTAACCCACCAAAAGTTCCTGTCACAAATGCTTCGTCTGCACCGTAGACATCAAACAATGAAAAATCTTTTTCAATACATACAATAGTATTAGCCTTACAGACCTCAATGACTTTCGCTCTCGTAATACCATTCATACAATATTTACTGGTTGATGTCCACACCTCATTGTTCTTCACCATAAAAAAATTCGTGGCATTGCAGGTGGCTACAAAACCATTTACATCTAACATTAAAGCTTCATCTGCCCCTGCTTCTATAGCCTGAATTAAGGCTTGCACTTCGTGGAGTTTACTGTGGCAATTTAGTCTTGGATCTAAATAATCTGGCGATCCTCTTCTTATGGTACTGGTAAACAAGGTAATCCCTCTCTCCTTAGATGCTTTTGAAGCCGTTTTATATTCTGGAATAATGACTACATTCGGTCCTGAAATAGTAAGTCTGGGATCTTGGGATGGCGTTTTTTTTATGCCTCTGGTGACCATAATCCGTACATGTACGCCATCTTGCATCTTATTGGCATTTAAGGTATCCCAAACTTTGGTTGTAAGCTCTTCTTTAGAAAATGGCAAGGCCATTCCCACGGTTTTAGCAGATTGCCATAAACGATTGAGATGGTCCTCTAAAAAGACCAGAACGCCATCGTGTAATCGCAATGCTTCCCAAACACCATCACCAACCAAATAACCACTATCAAAAACAGAAATTTTCGCCTCACTTCGAGTAAAAAGTTCACCATTTATTGAAATTAGAATATTATTATTCCTTGGATCTTCTAAAGCATTGTGCGTACCGTGGACCATACGAAAGGTTTTAAGCAGTAAGATACTTAAATAATGTGAACAAAGGTGTAAGAAGTTTTAGTCAGTTGGAGTGACCTGACGGAAACGTCAGGATGCATCGAAAACCTGTCTGCCGAACAGGCAGGCAAGAAAATTTCTGTTAAAAATGTACTTCTCGATACATCACGCTTTTAGCGCGACACTCGAAGTGACAAACTATACTGAAAAAATCAACTACGCAAAAAAGTAATTAAAATAAAATATGTTTTAGAGTTTATCTATTTGGGTCTCGCTACCCGATAATAAACTGGCAATGACTTTGGTACTGGGAAACTGTTCTAAAATGATTTTTATAAACACCGTAATTGGAATGGCCATAATTAACCCTGGAATTCCCCATAAGAAGCCCCAAAACATTAACATCACTAAAACGGCTATGATATTTATTGAAAACGATTTTCCCATAAATATTGGCTCTAAAATAGCCCCAAAAACAACTTGTACCAAAGTAATGGAAAGTATAAAAAACAAGAGTGTACTTGTTGGTTCGAGTTCTACAAAAGCGAAAATGGAAAGTAATATGACCGAAACAAAAGAGCCTACCATTTGCACAAAATTAATTGCAAATGCGAATAAGCCCCAAAATATTGGAAAGCTTACATCAAAAAACACGCACATGAGTCCTGTAAATATACCTGTTAGGGCACTTACTAAAAACTTTACTTTTATAAATTTTATCAGGTCTTTTTCTATTTTCATAAAGGCCTTAATAGAGGTATGTTTTTGCTTTAATAGGGTATTATTTAATAGCTTGTGTACATTGATGGATTCAGCCAGCCACAATACCACAAAAAATGCAGTCATCAGTAACATGGTTATGAACTTTCGAAGAACATCTATAGTGGTTCCTAAATTTTCCTTTTCAAAAAATTGAGTAAGAAAATTTTTATCTTGCTCAATTTCAATACCAAAACTATCTGATAAATAAAGCCGTAAATCCGCCAGTTTTGCTTCGGCCTTTGGAAAAAAGTCTGATTTTGTTGCCAATATTTCTTTACTCGATAACTGAATTAATTCTATACCCAGTTTAAGACCACCAGCTACAAGCAATAAGACTATGATTATACTTATATATTTTGGCACATTTCTACGCCCTAAAAATCGCATTAAGGGTAGGAACAATAGAGCAATAAACATCGAAAATATCAATGGTATAAATATGAAAGACAAAATCTTTAGTAAATAAAACACTAAAGGAATAACAATGATCAGCAACAAGATATTGGTTGTGCGTCTTTGGTCTAACATGAGGCAATTTTCTTTAAAATAGCGAACTGTAAAGATACGTTAAAAAAGAAGTTAGTAAACTATAAATTGCTGTTAAAACGGCACGCCATCATCCTCTGGCGCACCAAAAGCATCTGAAGGATCTGGGAAACTATCTGGTTTAAAGGTATCATCGTTAGCCGCTGCATTCATCTTAGAATGGAATTCCCCAAAGGGTGTATCAAAATCGTCTAAATTATCGAATTTACCAAGGTGTCCGATAAACTTCAACCTTATATTATCCAATCCACCATTTCTATGCTTGGCTACAATAAACTCGGCCTGGCCTTCGGTCGGTGAACGTTCTTCATCGTCCCATTCATCAATCTTGTAATATTCTGGTCTGTAGATAAAGGATACAATATCTGCATCTTGCTCTATGGCACCAGATTCACGCAAATCGGATAATAATGGGCGTTTACTTCCGCCACGGGTTTCAACGGCACGCGACAACTGAGAGAGTGCGATAACAGGTACGTCAAGTTCTTTAGCTAAAGCTTTTAGGTTACGCGAAATGGTTGATATCTCCTGTTCTCTATTACCTCCTTTTTGGCTTCCACCAGCAGTCATCAACTGTAAATAATCTATCACAATAAGCTTAATGCCATATTGCGATGCTAAACGTCGTGCTTTTGCTCTTAAATCGAAGATGGAAAGTGACGGCGTATCATCGATAAATAGTGGTGCTTTTTCTAGGGTCTTTACCTTAACATTAAGTTGCTCCCACTCGTGTTTCTCCAATCTCCCAGTTCTCAACTTTTCTGATGATAGTCCTGTTTCACTAGATATTAAACGGGTTATCAATTGTACTGAGGACATTTCTAATGAAAAGAAGGCCACCGGAATATTACTATTCACGGCAATATTTCTTGCCATAGTGAGTGTTAGTGCTGTCTTACCCATACCAGGACGCGCCGCTACAATAACCAAATCTGAAGGTTGCCACCCTGAGGTTAATTTATCGAGTTTATCAAATCCTGAAGGGATACCACTTAAACCTTCTTTATTAGAGATTTCTTCGATCTTCTTCTTTGCTTGGATTACCAAACTTTGTGCTGTTTCCGTAGATTTCTTTACATTGCCTTGGGTAACTTCGTATAGTTTGGCTTCTGCGTTATCCAAAAGATCAAAAACATCCTTGGTTTCATCATAGGCTTCTTCTATAATTTCGTTGGAAATCTTTATTAAGCTGCGCTGAATATACTTCTGAAGAATGATACGTGCATGGAACTCAATATGGGCAGAAGAGGATACGCGTTGGGTTAAAGAAATTAGGTAAAAATCACCTCCAATTTGGTCTAACTTTTCGTCTTTCTTTAATTGACTGGAAACCGTTAATAAGTCGACTGGTTCACTGTTTTCAAATAATTTGAAAATAGCTTCAAAGATGTATTTATGCTTTTCTAGGTAAAATGCATCAGGACTTAAAATATCAATAACTTCATCAACTCCCCTTTTGTCAATCATCATAGCACCAAGCACAACTTCCTCTAAATCAATTGCTTGAGGTGGTATTTTTCCTTTCTCTAAACTAATGAGCGTGCTTTTATCTACTTTATAGCCTTGTACTGGATTGGGTTGTTTCATAAGTAACAAAAGTAACTAAATACTATCGACGAACTGCAAAATAGTGGCTTTCAATCTCAACAGGTCTTTAACAATCTAACTGTTAATAACTTAAATATATTGTTAATAGCGATAAAAAAAACCGAAGCAAAAACTTCGGTTTTTTCAGTTCGCTTATATCTAGTGGATTTAGTCTTTAAAGACTCCCATTTGAGCGTATTTTTCCATACGCTGGTTTACCAATTCTGTTGGTGATAAGTTTTTGAGTTCTTCGTAAGACTTTACAATAGCATCCTTTACAGCCAAAAATGTTTTTTCCCTATCGGTATGTGCACCTCCAAGAGGTTCTTTTACAATTTGGTCTACAAGTTTCATGCGCTTCATATCCTTAGCAGTCAACTTTAACGCTTCTGCTGCTTGCTCTTTGTACTCCCAACTTCTCCATAAGATTGAAGAACACGATTCTGGAGATATTACTGAATACCAAGTATTTTCTAACATTAAGACCTTGTCGCCGACGCCGATTCCTAGTGCTCCTCCTGAAGCACCTTCTCCAATGATTACAGTGATGATAGGAACTTTTAAGCGGGTCATCTCTAAAATGTTTCTGGCAATGGCCTCGCCTTGACCACGTTCTTCAGCTTCTAATCCAGGATAAGCACCTGGAGTATCGATTAAAGTCACTACAGGAATTCCAAACTTCTCAGCAGACTTCATCAAACGCAGAGCTTTACGATAGCCTTCTGGATTAGACATCCCAAAATTACGGTATTGTCTTGTCTTAGTATTGTAGCCTTTCTGCTGACCAATAAACATGTAGGTTTGATCTCCAATCTTTCCTAAACCACCAATCATGGCCTTATCGTCTTTTACATTTCTATCACCATGTAATTCTAAAAAGGAATCACCACAAAGGGCTTGTATATGATCTAAAGTGTAAGGTCTGTTGGGATGGCGAGACAATTGAACACGTTGCCAAGCGGTTAGATTTTTATAGATGTTCTTTTTGGTTTCTGCTAATTTTTTTTCAATTTGCTTGCATGTTTCCGTAACGTCAACATCGCTTTCCTGACCTATAATCTGACACTTTTCGAGCTGTTCTTCGAGCTCTTTTATGGGTAATTCAAACTCTAAATATTCCATACAATTTGAAATCGTTTTTTTAGTTAGTTAAGTGTACAAACCTACGTATTCTTATTTACTTTTTATAAAAAAACGTTTATAAAGTAGATTCACTTTGTTCTTAATTTAGAAAATCAAATCTTATAAAGTAAATATAAAACTTTAATCGGTAATACTTGTTCTTTTACGTTTTCGTCTCTTTTTGTTTTTTAATATGGCATCCATGACTACGGTTAAGATGATTAAACCTGCACCGATATAAAACTGTGAAGACATTTTTTCGGTATCGGGAAAAATCATTAAGGCCAAGATAATGCCGTAAATAGGCTCTAAATTATAGCTAAGAATTACTGTATATGGACTAATATAACGCATTACTTCAACGGCTCCGATAAATGCATATGCGGTACATACTGAAGCCAATATAAAAATATAGATCCAGTCCATCTTTGAAAGCGTAAAAAACTCGGTATTAAACTCGATTCCAGAAAGGAATATGAATACACTTAAAAACAAAACCCCACTAATAAATTCGTAAAATGAAATGACTGTAGCGTTATGCCTCTCAATGAATCTACCATTTACTACTGCAAATAGTGTTGAGAATAGGGCTGATAAAAGTCCTAATATAATACCATTTAAATAGTTGAGTTCACTTCTTGTAATTAAAAACACACCTCCAATGATAATGAGCCCAAATAAAATCTCATAAACGAGTATTCGCCGTTTAAAAAAAATAGGTTCTATAAAAGAGGCGAAGAATGCTCCTGATGAAAACATGGCCAAAGCAATGGACACATTAGATTGCTTAATGGATTCAAAAAAGGTGATCCAATGTAGTGCTATAATAATACCTGCCGCCGAAAATTGTAAAATTACTTTCTTTGGAACTTTAATGTTAAGCCTAATGATTTTGATATATAGAAACATAAGAATAGCCGCTATAGCCATTCTATACCATACAATTTCACTAGCACCTATTGTAATTTTTTTTCCTAAAATTGCTGTAAAGCCAGCAATAAAAACCAGAAAGTGTAAATGAATATAATCCTTTAGTCTAGCGTTTGGCATTCTGCAGAAGGTATACCGCTAAAATACCAAATAATACGTTAGGGAGCCATACGGCGACCATAGGTGAAAAATTAGCCTGCCTTGCCAAGACACCAAAAATCTTGTCGAAAAACACGTAAATCATAGCTATGATTATACCAAATGCTAAATTTATTCCCATACCACCTCTACGCTTTATGGAAGAAACGGCTACCGCAATTATTGTCAAAATATATATTGAAACTGGCAAGCTCCACTTCTTTAGCTTAACTACTTCATACATGCCAATATTTGAAGAGCCTTTCCTTTTCTCATCTTCAATAAACTCGAGAAGTTCTCCATAGGATTTTGTTTCTGCCGCATAGTCAACTGGTGTTAAATCCTCTAACTCAAAAGGAAATTTCATTTTTTTCCGTCTTTCCTTTTCAACAGTTTCAAGACCATTTTCATGAAATGTTCTTTTTAAGTACGTCGTAAGTCTATAGCTACTATCTTCTTCAACATACCTAATGTTATCAGCAAAAATTTTATATCTGAGTTCATTTCCTTCAAAATGTTCATAGGTAAAGTCCCTACCGGTTTTTTTGGTTGGCACAAAACTTCTCACATAGATATAATCATTATCATTTATTTGTTGATAAACATCTGTGGTTTTTTGAATTTTCTTGTTCTTTTTGAGGTATTTAAATTTAAACTCGTTAAAGCCTTTACTTGCCATGGGGGCAAAGTACATCCCTAACAACAAAGCAAAGCCTGCCACTATGGTTGACCCTATAAGATATGGTCTTAAAAACCTTGAGAATGATACTCCAGAACTTAAAAAGGCGACTATTTCTGTATTATTTGCAAGCTTAGATGTAAACCAAATTACCGAAAGGAATAAAAACAGGGCAAATAAAATGTTGGCGAAGTATACTGTAAAGTTTAAATAATAAACCGCAGTCTCATCAAAAGGCGCTTTGTTTTCTATTATAGCGCCAACTTTTTCTGCCAAATCTACCATTATTCCTATTGGAATAAATAGCAAGAGCATTATTAAAAAAGTAAGCAGATAACGCTTTAATATGTACCAATCTAAAATTTTCATGTTTTATAACCTGTTATCCATTTGCTTTACCATTTTTTCCTTCCAAACCTTAAAGTCGCCGTTTAATATATGTTTTCTCGCTTCTCGGACCAACCATAAATAGAACCCTAGATTATGTATTGTTGCTATTTGTTTTCCCAACATTTCATTAACGGTAAATAAATGCTTCAAATAAGCTTTGGAATAATCCGTATCTACAAAAGTAATGCCCATCTCATCTATTGGCGAAAAATCATGAGCCCATTTCTTGTTCTTGATGTTAATCGTTCCATAAGCCGTAAACAACATACCATTTCTTGCATTACGTGTTGGCATTACACAATCAAACATATCTACACCTAACGCAATATTTTCCAATATATTGATTGGCGTACCAACGCCCATAAGGTATCGTGGTTTATCTTCGGGCAAGATATCACATACCACTTCTGTCATGGCATACATTTCTTCGGCGGGTTCTCCTACCGACAACCCTCCAATGGCATTCCCTTCAGCTCCTGCATTTGCTATATATTCGGCCGATTGAACCCTTAAATCCTTATAGGTACTTCCCTGTACTATTGGAAAAAACGTTTGTTCATAATCATATTTAAAAGGGGTCTTTTTTAAATGTTCTAAACAACGCTCTAACCAACGATGCGTCATATGCATAGATCGCTTGGCATAATTATAATCACATGGATAAGGTGTACACTCATCAAAAGCCATAATGATATCGGCGCCTATACTACGCTGCACTTCCATTACATTTTCTGGGGTGAACACATGGTAACTGCCATCTATATGAGATCTAAACTTTACGCCTTCTTCCTTAATTTTTCTGTTGGCAGACAAAGAATATACCTGATAGCCCCCTGAATCTGTTAAAATATTGCGATCCCAATTCATAAACTTATGCAATCCACCTGCTTGCTCTAATATTGGTGTTTGAGGTCTTAAGAACAAATGGTATGTATTACCAAGAATGATATCTGGATTAATGTCGTTCTTTAGCTCACGTTGATGAACACCCTTTACTGAAGCAACAGTTCCAACAGGCATAAAAATTGGAGTCTCAATGACTCCATGATCTGTAGTTATAGCTCCAGCTCTAGCTTTGGTTTCTTTATCTTTTGCTAAATGTTTAAATCTCATAAAAGTAAGTCTGGTGGCAAATATAAATAACTCTAAAACATTCGTATCTTAATTAAATTTAAAATTGTTAGCAAATCCCAAGAATCGTTGATAAATGAATACTATACACTTTTGCAAGAGGAACTTAAAAAGCTATTTTTGTGCCATTATTTTAAGTAAATCAACA
Organism: Winogradskyella sp.; assembly: GCF_028282165.1. GTDB lineage: Bacteria > Bacteroidota > Bacteroidia > Flavobacteriales > Flavobacteriaceae > Winogradskyella. The sequence goes on from NZ_JANQIM010000023.1 coordinate 10,296, forward strand.
TGCCAAACATTCAACAATTAGAAGATTTAACAATTCAAGTTCGCAGGGATATCCTAAGAATGGTACACAAAGTAAATTCAGGCCATCCTGGTGGTTCTCTAGGTTGTTCAGAATTCTTCGTTTCACTTTTCAACGAGATAATGGAAACCAAAGATGGCTTTGACATGGATGGTGTTGGTGAGGATATATTTTTCCTATCTAATGGTCATATTTCGCCGGTATATTATAGTGTTTTAGCGCGTTCTGGCTATTTTCCAATAGATGAACTAAATACATTTAGATTGATAGATTCTCGTTTACAAGGTCACCCCACTACACACGAAGGTTTACCTGGTGTTCGTATTGCTTCTGGTTCTCTCGGTCAGGGTATGTCAGTAGCTATTGGTGCGGCTCAAACAAAAAAATTGAATAACGACAAGCACCTGGTTTATAGTTTGCATGGTGATGGTGAATTACAGGAAGGCCAGAACTGGGAAGCCATAATGTATGCTGCAGGCAATAAAGTAGATAATCTTATAGCCACTGTAGATTTAAATGGTCAACAAATTGATGGCTCTACGGACAGCGTACTGCCAATGGGTAATTTAAGATCAAAGTTTGAAGCTTTTGGCTGGACCGTTGTTGAAATCGAAGAGGGCAATAATATTGAAGCCATCCTAAAAGGTATGGCCGAAGCCAAAGCACTAACTGGAAATGGTAAACCTGTCTGTGTACTTCTAAAAACGGTGATGGGGAATGGCGTAGATTTTATGATGCATACACATGCTTGGCACGGTAAGGCTCCTAATGATGAGCAGCTAGCTATTGGATTGGCACAAAACGCTGAGACCCTAGGTGATTATTAAAAAGTCCCTTCTAATTTCCTATTGGCTTGCCGCCACAGCTGCTCGGCCATCGTAGCTTTAGCTACTAAGACGAAGTCGGCTAGCGGAAGCGTAAGGAAGATACTAAATATGACAATAAAACTATAATTAAAAAACTCTAAAAAGCTCTTCCTTTGGAAGGGTTGGGAAGGCCTATGAAAACATATACAAATACAGGAAATAAAGATACACGCTCAGGTTTTGGGGCTGGCTTAACGGAATTAGGAAAGACCAATGAAAATGTGGTTGCCCTTTGTGCCGACCTAACTGGCTCTCTTAAAATGGACGAATTTGAAGCCAATTACCCAGATCGTTTTTTTCAGGTGGGTATTGCTGAAGCCAATATGATTGGTATCGCTGCTGGAATGACGATTGGAGGTAAGATTCCATTTACCGGTACCTTTGCAAATTTCTCAACTGGAAGGGTCTATGATCAAATTCGTCAAAGTGTGGCCTATTCCCATAAAAATGTAAAAATTTGTGCTTCTCATGCTGGTGTAACTCTTGGTGAAGACGGGGCTACACATCAAATTCTTGAAGATATAGGATTGATGAAAATGTTGCCAGGTATGACTGTGATAAACACTTGTGATTTTAATCAAACCAAAGCAGCAACGTTGGCCATAGCTAAGCATCATGGGCCGGTTTATTTAAGATTTGGGCGTCCAAAGGTTCCCAATTTTACACTAGAAGATCAAACTTTTGAAATTGGCAAAGCAGTTCATCTGCAAGAAGGAAATGATGTTACTATTGTAGCTACTGGTCATTTGGTATGGGAAGCTTTAGAAGCTGCTAAAGCGTTGCACGAAGAAGGTATTAGTGCAGAAGTTATTAACATACACACCATAAAACCTCTAGACGATAAGGCTATTTTAGATTCCGTTTCGAAAACTGGCTGTATCGTTACAGCAGAGGAACATAACTTTTTAGGTGGTCTAGGCGAGAGTGTTGCAAGAGTCTTGGCGCTTCATAAACCAACACCACAAGAGTTTGTTGCTACCAACGACACCTTCGGTGAATCTGGCACTCCAGTTCAGCTTATGGCAAAGTATGGTCTTAATAGTTCTGCTATACAGAAAGCCGCAAAAACTGTACTGAAAAGAAAATAACTTCATTTTGGCAACGTTTTTGATATTAGATATCTAATCTTAAAAACGAACATTATGAAAAATTTGAAAAAAGCAGCATTCCTAGCTGTAGCTTTTGCTTTTATTGGACTAACCGCAAATGCCCAAAAAGGTAATTCCTTTGGTATCAAAGGTGGGTTAAATTACAGCGCCAACGGCGATTATTTTGAATCCATTGGTGATAATGCCAGAAATCCAGATCGTAATATTGGTTACCATATAGGTGTCTTCGGTAAAATCGGTGACCAGTTGTACTTTAGACCAGAATTGGTTTATACAGCCACAAGAAGCGAATACAATAGTGATGATTTTAACATTAAGAAAATTGATGCTCCGCTTTTAATAGGTTTAAAGGTTTTAGGGCCTGTAAGTGTTTTTGGCGGCCCTTCCTTACAATATATACTCGACACTGAATTTGATGGTATAAACATTGATAATGTTGAAGACGAATTCTCAGTTGGATTAAATTTTGGAATTGGGCTAAACCTTAATAAAATTGGAATAGACCTAAGATACGAAAGAGGTTTTAGTGACAATGAAGCCACATTTATAAACAACAACATAGGTGCTGGTGTTGCAAGTAGAATTGATACCAGACCAGATCAATTAATTTTGAGTTTATCTATCGCTTTATAAATATAAACCCAATGGTTTATCATAAAAAAACCGCTTAACAGCGGTTTTTTTGATATCTTACTTATCTTATTGTATTCTACGAGTCGCTTTCGTCTTCTTCATTAGACTCGGTTGAATCTTCATCTAGATAATTCGGTATACCGTCGTTATCGTCATCATCATTAGTAGGATCGCCATCACCATCTAAATCCTCGTTAATCGTTGGTACTCCATCGCCATCATCATCTGAATCAATAAAATTAGGAATATCATCTTCATCAGTGTCATCGTCAAAAACATCAAAATCATTTCCCTCTGGGTCATTAGCATCTAAGTTTTCTAAATAAGAAGGAACACCATCACTATCATGATCCCTTTCTTGGTATCTCACCAATTCAAATTTAAAATATAGATTAGCATAGCTACTTCCGGTTTGTGTACCAGAAAAATAAGCCAGTCCGGATGGTACAAACATTACGCCAAGCCCAAAATTATCATAATTGGTGATACCATCACTGCCATTAGTAAAGCTCTCTGCAGTATTAAAAGATGGTATAATATATTGCCAAGCCCTTATAGAACCAGGATTAAAACCATCTGTCTGTAGGTTTAAAAATGTAGGTGTAGCTACCGAATCAAACACATCACCTTCTACAACATTTGTTCCTTCATATACAATGCTGACGAGGTCTGTAAAATTAGGAGCTTCTCCTCCACCTTGATTAAGCCTCAAAACATAATATTTGTAATCGACATCCAAAAATTCTACCTCTACGGTTTCGAGAGCATCAGCTTCTATTAATAAAGTATGGCCATCTGGCACGCTCTCGCCTTCCATTAGCTCAGTAATTTCAATATCTCGTGATCTATGGTTTTCACCACTTTCAAAAAAACTAGAGTTATAATAATGGGTCGATAAAAAATCCACCAATGTAGAATCATCAGACACTTGCTGCTCTGTTCTATCCCTTTCTACTATTTGAGGTACAGTAACATCATCATCTTCACCACAGGAAATAAATACTACTACAAATACTATTGAAAAGAGAATTAAGATAAAGGATTTTAATTTCATGATTTAGTTTTTATTTGTGCGTCATTAACCACAAATCACACACAACGTTCATTATTGCTTCAATTTATGGCGCAAGATACATTAAATTAATATTTTTATACCAAAAGGTTAACGTAGATTTTAGTCAAAACCATATGCGAATAGACAAATATCTTTGGTGTGTACGCTATTACAAAACCCGTAATATGGCTACGCAGGCTTGTAAAAAAGGACAAGTAAAACTTAACAATGGCATTGCAAAACCCTCGCGAGAAGTTTATCCAACGGACAAAATTGAACTCAGAAAAGACCAGATTAGTTACCAATTAACGGTTAACGATTTACCTCCTAATCGTGTGGGTGCAAAACTCGTGGATATATACAGAACCGATACAACGGCCAAAGAAGCCTTTGCTGCTAAGGAACTCTTAAAATACAGTAAAGATTATTACAGAAAGAAAGGAACGGGAAGACCTACAAAAAAAGATAGACGCGATATTGATAGCTTTTATGAAGAAGAATGACCTAAACAAAACCTATTGGGAACAACGGTACCAAGCCAATGAAATAGGTTGGGATATTGGATATCCCTCTACACCACTCAAAACGTATATTGACCAGCTTAAAGATACTTCGCTAAAAATTCTTATACCAGGCGCTGGCAACAGCTATGAAGCAGAATACCTTTGGAACGCTGGTTTTAAAAACACTTATGTCCTCGATATTGCCAAACCGCCATTAGACCATTTTAAAAAGCGCGTACCTTCGTTTCCTGCGAGTCAACTGTTACATCATGACTTTTTTGAGCTTGAAGGACAATTCGATCTTATATTAGAACAAACTTTTTTCTGCGCCTTGAATCCAAGCTTGCGCGAACAGTATGCGCAGAAAATGTGTCATCTTTTAAAGCCAAATGCTAAATTGGCCGGTTTGTTTTTCGATTTCCCCTTAACAGCATCAGGACCACCATTCGGTGGCAGCATGGACGAATACAGTATACTTTTTAATAGATATTTTAAAATTAAAACTCTAGAACGTGCCATAAATTCTATAAAAGAACGACAAGGTAATGAACTGTTTTTTATCTTTGACAAATCGGAGATACATTCCAATTTTAATAAGCTAAGCTGAGCATGGCACTTACAAAAAACACCATTTTAAGTCATAAGGAAATTGAACATAAAATAAGACGCATCGCTTATCAGATTTATGAGAGCAATGTTAACGAAACCCATATTGTTATTGCTGGCATTGACGAAAATGGATATATCCTAGCCAAAAAGATTAAAAATCAATTAGACAAAATCTCTGATATCGAATCTATATTATGCAGGGTAAAAATTGATAAAAATGAGCCCACAAAACCCATTACTACATCAATAGATAAAGAAGATTATACCAATAAATCCTTGGTACTGATTGACGATGTTTTAAATTCTGGCAGTACACTTATTTATGGTATTAAGCACTTTTTAGATGTGCCTTTAAAGCAATTTAAAACGGCTGTACTCGTTAATCGAAACCATAAGAAATATCCTGTAAAAGCCGATTTTAAAGGAATTTCCCTGTCCACATCACTTTTTGAACATGTGCACGTTAACTTGTCTAAACAGCCTTACGAGGCCTATTTAGATTAGGCACATCAATAGTTCCTCTAAAATATCTTGTTGCGTTTTATCATCTGCAACAATACTATGTTGTGCCTGGCTGTAAAACTGTGTGCGCTCAAAAAGGTGTTTTCCTATATATTCGAGAAGCTCGTCTTCGGTCTGTAAATGACTAATTAAAGGTCTGCTTTCGCGTTCACTAAATAAACGCTTGGTTAGAGATGGAATTGAAAGCTTTAAATAAAACAACCTTACATGCTCATTATCTAATAAGAGCTGAAGGTTATGTCCGTAGCAAGGTGTACCCCCTCCTAATGCCAGGACAATATCGTCATGGATATTTAAAATTTCATTTAAATATTGGGCTTCTTTCTTTCTGAAGTAAATTTCCCCTTTTTTGTCGAATAGTTCTGGAATTGTCGCATTTTCCTTTTCTGAAATAAAACCGTCCAAGTCCAGAAATTTATAGTTTAATAAGTTTGCCAATGCCTTACCAATTGTGGATTTTCCAGATCCCATATATCCCATTAAAGTGACAATCATTAGCTTAGGTTTTTGTTTAAAAATCCATAAAAGGATGAAGCACAAAAAAACAAAAATTTAAGCAAAAAAAGTATTGTTTTATTAATTAAACATTTTATATTTGCACCCGCGTTTAAGCGGATAGCTTAATGACCGGGTAGCTCAGTTGGTAGAGCATCTCCCTTTTAAGGAGAGGGTCCTGGGTTCGAGCCCCAGCCCGGTCACGTAGTGATAATGCCCTGACAGTAGTGTCAGGGTTTTTTTATGCCATAAAAATGGGGCAAGAAGCATGTGTTGAGTTTCAACAATTTTTGGGATTGCAGTAAACACTACCCTGTTTAAAATCAAAACCCCAGATAAAACTATCCAGGGTTTTGGCTTAAATAGGCCAAGTTCTAAGTAAATTTGGCCAGTTGAGCTAATAAACAAAGCGGTTCATATTAAGATAACTACATATTGAGTATTGCCGTTAAAAATCCTCTGAGGCTGTGGAATACTTATTTCTTAGCTTTTCGAGCTTTTTCTTTTTCGCAATCTCTTCCTCATAAAGCTCCATAATCATCAGTTCTATAGCTAGATTGTCTTGATAACCTTGAAACACGTTATTAATGGTTTTGATATGGGCTACTTTTCCTCTATTGGTATATATCTTGGCGGCTTCGAGTTTTTGCCGAACCTTGCTTGAATACTGGAAATTATCTCCCAAATCTCTTTTAAACTTCTGTCTAAATTCTTGACTTATCATAAATAATATGTAGTTTTTAGGTAGGTTTTATGTACCTTTCCCTTCGATAAGCAAAGTTATTAAGATATTTTCTAATATCAAAAGATTTGTAAGATTTTTTCTAATAAATTTTTATGAGCTCAGTACATAGAATTAAAGAATATCTCGATTTTAAAGGGATTACCATACAACAATACGAGTCTTCAGTGGGTTACTCTAATGGTGCTTTTGGATCACAAATAAGAAACAATGGTAAGATAGGTAGTGACAAATTAGAAAAAACCCTAAGTCTTTATACTGATCTCAGTGCCGAGTGGGTCTTGCTGGGCAAAGGTGAAATGCTCAATACCAACAAAGCTGCAAAAGAACCCAATCCTGATTACAAAACAACCAAATCTTCGCCTACAGATCAAAACGTCATCACCGAAAAATTAGATACTATTATTAAGCAAAATGAGGAGATTCTTGAGAAGTTTAAAAACGCTTAGTTAACTTTTTATTACCCTTCATAAATTATATTTCCACAACCATCTTTTATTTTGAATTAATTGATAATAGGGTTTAGAAACTCAAAACTCAAACAATTGTGTTTTGCGCTTAACAATTAATTAATTAAAACGTAACAATCTGGCATCTTAAATATGCCGCTCCAGATGCTTTTATTGCCTAACTTGCGTTCATCCCTCCTTAACGTTTTTAACCCTTAATAATCATTCTCTACAAAGTTCGATCTTGAATTCAATTTTAAGATATTGAACCTATAAATGTATTGGGAATGAGTACAAAAACTTGTTATAAGTTTTATGTGAGTAGAGAGATTTTTAAAAACAATAAAATTTGAAACTTTTAAATTATGAAAACAATTACATTAACATTAATCACATTTTTAATCAGTTTATCCAGCTTTGCACAAGCAGATGTCCAAAATTTTCGTGTCACTTCGGCGATAAATCAAACTTTTACCAGTAGTAATGGTCAGCGTTTTGATTATGAGTTTGATATATCAGGAAATTACGGCTACAATGAGATTAAGTTATGGGCTTATGCAGAGTCTATAAATCCAAATAACTTAATAGGTTTAATTAGATGGAACAGGGAGGGTGATGACAACCTTAATTTTAGTTCTTATACCACAGCACCTAAGTGGGTGAATATTGCACATGTTTGGGATGGCAGAAGCTTTTCAACAAATCCTTTAGAAACTTTCTTTTTAGTTGTAGAGTATCAAGGTACTAGTGTAACCTTATCATATACCATACCCGATTCAGATTCTGATGGAGATGGTGTATTTGACAGTCAAGATGATTGCCCTAATGAAGCTGGACCTGCATCTAATAATGGTTGCCCAGACGATTTTGATTTACGAATTAGTGACTTCAGAATCTTCCAAAAGAATTCTTTTAGTTCTGGAAACCCTAGTGTTGTTCTTGATTATCCCACTGCCAACTTCGAAATTAAACATACGGGGGATTACAGTTTTGCTCCAAAGATTAGACTAGATGGAAGTGGCTCAGGTAACCGAGAATATAATATTAAAATAGTGGCTTATAGATACACCGGAAATTATTATCCAAATGTTTCAACAAGTAGTAACTTCACAGAGCTTATCAACGGAGATGTTTTTATTGGTATTGGTGATGAAACAGAGCCTGTTTCGGATTTTGATGATGGCTTTGGACCGGTTGTTTTCACTCAGGGAAGTGGTACATCAACCACTTTAAATGGTGAACTTCAAGTCAGTGCAGGGACTACATATGCATTGTCAGTGATAGTAGAGCCACTAGATTTTTCTGATAGTAACACCTCAAACAATCAAATAAATGTACAGTTCTTATTCAATAATGTAGAAGCTAATAGTGCTCCAGGCGGTGGTGGAGGTCCTATTAAATATCCAATCATAATTATTGGTCTAGATGATTTTTCTAAGTCTACTGTAAATAATGAGGAAGAATACCAAAAAGCCCTAAAGAGTATTCCAAAAGGGTTTTACGTTATTCATGATAAAGACGGGAAACAACAATCTAAAATAATCAAACAATAGTTTATCTTAAAACTAAAATCTAATTACAAAAGCCACTTATTTGTTTAAGTGGCTTTTTTTAAATGGAATCAGTAATAAGTACAAATTAAGTTCACTTTTAATCACAATATCAATTCCCTTTTATTTTTTGTGATAATCTCATTTCTCTAATAAAAATTATCAGTATGTTTGCATCCCAATAGACTTCATATGCGCACGTGGCGGAATTGGTAGACGCGCTGGCTTGAGGGGCCAGTGACCGCTTAGGTCGTGGAAGTTCGAATCTTCTCGTGCGCACATTCTTATAACCTATGCCCTATTTTGTTTATATTATATATTCTGAAAAATTCGATACATTTTATAAAGGCCAGACTAATGATATCAACAAAAGAATCGCCAGGCATAACAAAGGGTTAGAAAAATCCACAGCAAGATACAGGCCTTGGAAGCTTTTATGGTATACGGAAAAACCAAGTCGCTCTGAAGCTCTATCGTTAGAAAAAAAACTGAAAAAC
>NZ_JANQIM010000025.1 GCF_028282165.1 Winogradskyella sp.
ACGGTTAAACCGCCGCTTTACGGCTTCTTTTAATCCTATTTTTTGCCTACAGTCACGCAGTACACTGCTATTCGTCTTTTATTTGCTATATTCATACCTAAACAAGGCAATGGCGCCTCGGCACATTTGCCAACTAACAACTAAAACGAATAGCGTTAAAAGCTTTCGTAGCTCGATCAAGACGCTGTCTTGAAACCCTACTCGCTTTACCCGCGTGACTGTTGTGCAACATTTGAAAAAACATTGAGATTTGATTAAAATATTTCAAAAGTCATTAAAGAAAGAGATTGCCGAATTGAGTAATGAGATTCTGAATTTCGTTTGGTCATATAAAATTGAACATTCTGATATAAAAAGTAGCGGAGTAAAGGATGGAAAACAAATCATTACGGAATATTTAGAAAATCGAGAATACGGAGTTGCTTATGAACATCTTGCATACATAATAACTGAATGCGAAATAGAATTAAAAGTCGAACAGAAAAACCGAATGGATAAAATCGCGGATAGAATGAATATTGAACCAATTTAGTTGCTAACTAATGAAAAAGGTACTGAATTTTTGTTTGGTTGCAAAACCTCTATTTGGCATCAATGATTGGTATAGAATATTTGAAATAACGCTTTAACTTATGAGCAAATATTAAAAATTTAATCAAATAAATTATATGAAAAACTTAGTCAAATATTTCCTTGTAGTTTTTGTTATTTGCTTTTGTTCCTGTTCGGAACTTGGTCCTAACTCAAATGAATTTGTAGTGTACAAGAAGCATAAATATAATGCATATAATTATACATATAGATTAAAACCAACTAAAGGGAAAGGGAAATTATTTATAAATACTTCCGATATATTCAAAGTTGGAGACACATTGAAACTATCTGTTAATTGCAAATAACAATAGAATATGGAAAACGTAAACAGGATGAAACCTTAAATATGAGCGGAACGAAAACAATAATTGATTCTTGTTTGGAATGTCTAATATAAGAGGAAATCAATTCCTTGTAGCCCGAATTAATTGAAAACAAGAGAAAATGGATAAATAAAAACGTGCCACAACAACGTGTATAGCTCATTGCGGCTGATCCCGATAGCTATTGGGACTAATCGGAATTGCCAAAGCCAGTTCGCACGTTGTGCTCGTGTCATTGCAATTTGCTATCTTTCCATTACGGCGGAAATCACAACAGATTTTCAGCAGTGAGCCATACACAAAGCTGTCATACACAATTTAACCCAACAAAATGAAAAAAATCTTAGCAATAATTATTCTGATTACGTTTTTAAGTTGTGAAAAAGATGATGGAAATAATTCAATTGAAATTGATAATAGCCCATTAACCCACGCTGAATTAGGGTTTGAATTAGATGAACCAGATGTGATTTTAAACGAACTCAGCAAAGGAGAGTTGAAAAAACATATAAATTCTATTTTGTTAGTAAGTTATGGAAACGCCTACCGAAAGTGGGAATTTGAATATATTGAGAATACAGATATGTTATCAAAAATGGTATTTTATTTGCCAAATTATCAAGGTTGCGAACAAAACGTTTACGAATTTTCATATAATGAAAATAGCTTGCTTGATAAAGTAATTTCAACTCGGGAAAATGTTTGCAATGAATATGAGGTCATTAAAATATACACCTTTAATTATAATGACAATGGTTTATTAAAAAGTATTTTTATGGATAATGACTTTTTTGTCGAAGAGAACTACTTTGGATATTATCCCAATGGAAAAATTAAAGAAATTTACAACGACCACAGAGGTAGAGGAGTTGAGCCAAGTTTTGGTGTACAAAAGTTTACTTATAATGATTCATTTACAAATGTAATCGAAGTAGAATCTATTGGAACAAGTACACATTACACATATAAATATTTTTACGACAATAATACAAATCCCTTTAAAGATGTTTTTATTGGAACATCCGTCTTTATGCCATTCATTGGGCCAGCGTATTTATCAGAAAATAACGTTATTGAGATGATTGAAAAAAATGAAAATAATATACATAACCAAGAATTTAGTACTGAATTTATATTCAATTACTCAAGTAATAATTCTTTAATTGACTACTCATCTTTAGATAACGAAATAATCTATACAGTAAATCAATAAAAACCGTGTACAACAATGTGTATAAGTAATAGCGGTTGAAATGATAAAATGAGAGTATAAACATAAAACAAAGGTCAGTACGCTCTGAATTGTCAAGGTTGTGACGAACTCAAAAAAAAAGTGTCTAAAATCATAACTGACGGTTATGCTAAACGGTTACTACACATTGAACATAACGAGAAAAGAGTTTGAAAATAAAATCAGAAAATCTGCAATCAAATTTAAAGTTGGTGGATTTAGACCAGAAGAGTCCTTAACCGCTTCTTGGATTGGTAATGTAACTGTAAAAGGGATCAATGAATCATGGCCTGAATCAAACGGAAAACCAATGATTCCGATTTGTCAACTAAACCTAGCTCAACTTCCAATCAGGCCAAACAATCTAAAAGATATTGAACTAATCACTTTATTTGTCGATTCAAATGAATTACCTGACGGCAAACCCAACGGACAGGGATGGTTAATCAGAACGTACAAGAACATAAATGGTTTGGAAGAAATTGAGAAACCTGCTGTAGACTTTCCAATTAAACCATTTCAATTAAAACCTGAAGTAATTGACAATGATTTTCCATGTTGGGAAGATTGTCCAATTGAAGTCCCTGGTGAATTTGATGACGATTACCATAACTTATTTACAAATATAGAAGGAATAAAAATTGGTGGTTGGCCAACCTTAGTACAATCAGAAATTTTATGGGCTCCATTTAATCAACATCCAGCGGAACCAGAATTTGTTTTACAAATTGATTCGATTGAAAAAGCCAATTGGTATTGGGGCGATAATGGAGTGGCTTATATCGGTCGTGGAACGAAACCAAAAACTAAAGAAGATTGGACTTTTAGTTGGCAATGTTATTAAAAAACGTGCGGTAACACAATATATGCTCAATTTGGTTGCTGTTTTTTTGTTTCCAAAAAAGAAAAATCAATGAGTACTCCTCGACTAGGCGAGACTTTCATAAAATCGACAACTGATAATAACAAATCTCTAAATTGGGCTAGACTCTGCCAATTATCAATACGATTTTTCATTATCTTCACAAAAAAAGACAACTGCGCATAGCGCAACATTAGGATGCATTTGAAATGAAAAACATCAAATTTATTACAATTTCACTTTTTTTTATGTTTAGTTGCAGAAATGGTGAAATTTCTGAAGTAAATAAAAAGAAAGCCACTGAACTTAATAATCAAGCGGTTGAGCTAAGAATGAATGGAGAATTAGATAAAGCAATAAATCTTTATAAAAAAGCTTATGAGATAGATGAATCTAATTTAAATGTTCATTTTTCCATATTAGGAATTTATATCCAAAAAAAGGAGATAAAAAAAGCTTTTGACTTCTTAGATAAACTCTCAAAAGAACAAAAGAAAACCGTCTATTATTATCAAACCAAAGGTAACTTATTTGAATACGATGGTAAAATAGATGAGGCTAAAGAAAATTACAAAAAAGCATACGAATTGAATGAAATGGTAGAAATCAAAAATGAATCAGATTTAAATACACTCATTAATTATACTATGCTCGAAACTTTTGCTGGGCATAAGGAAAAAGCAGTGAATAGAATAAATGAAACCTTAAAATTAGAATGGCTGACTGAAGCTAATAAAGATTATTTAGAAACATTTAGAAACGAATTTGAGTTTTATCAAGGTGATGGTGCATTAGAATTTCAAAACGAAAAAGAATTTCGAATTTGCACTAAAAATATTGATAGCTTAAAACAAATTTTAAAGGAAAATCATATTAATATTTCTGGTAGTAGTTCACCAATTGGAATTAGCGAATTCGGAGAAATAAGAGTAAATGAAAAGTTTCGAAGTAAAATTGAAAAACTTGAACTAAAAGAATGTGAATGAAAATGCATACAAATCAATACGATAGGGAATTAAGATATAACAAAGATGGGATTTATCAAGAGTTCAAATACTTCTTCAATCCAGTAAAACAAGAAGGCGGAACTAAAAGTATTAGTCATCACAATGGGGTTAAGATTTCCGAAAAAGACCATTCTGCCTATAAAACAGATATAAACGGTAATAAAATAGAAAAATATTCCGCCTATTCAACTGACACCCTAAAATTAATCTCTACTCATAAATTCAACGAAAAAAATCAAATACTAGAAAATGACTATCCAACCAAACTTGAAAATTTTGAATATGACAAGAATGGGCAGATTACAAATAAAATAATTAAAGACAAAAACGGAATTACAATTCTGAACTTCCACTACAAGAATTCATTACCTGAAAAGATAGTTAAACTTAACGGAGGAAATGAGTTAACTTTCAGATATGAATACGAATATTACAAATAAAAACTACTGGTAACAATGACAATAGCTGATTAGATCGGACTTTTTCTGCAACGAAACCATAGTCAAGACCGTTGGGCAAAATTGCAAAAAATGACTTGTATCCTTTCCCTTAACAGACCTTACAAACAATGGTAGACAAAATAAACTGATGAGAATACTTTATATATTACTACTTATCGCTACGTTTTTAGGATGCAAACAATCCCAAAAAGAAGAAGACCGAAATCAAGAAAAGAAAGAGCGATGGTTTTTTTGGTCAGTCGATTGGCATCCAACTAAGAAACAATTTGTAGTAGGAGGTTCTAACGATTCATTTTTAAAGTTTTTTTCTACCGATAATTTTCAAGAATTAAAAAGTATGCCTTATAAAGGAACGATTACAAAAACCAAATGGCATCCTACGAAAAGTAAATTAGCAATTTCGGTACAAGATGGGAAATCCAAATCTAAAATATTTAACGTTGACAGTGATATGATGGTCGAGCTAGATAGCATACCGAGTACTGGAGCAAGAGCCCTGGGATGGAACCAATCTGGAAATCTATTGGCAGTGGGCGACAATGAGGGCTTTTTAACATTCTTTGATGAAAATGGGAAATTTTTAAAGAAAATAGATACTGGGCAAAAAGGTCTCATGAGTTTAGATTGGCATCCAAAAGAGAATATAATTGTTACGGTTGGCGACAAAATTTCGTTGTATAACTATGACATTAATAGCTTAAAACATTTTGAGGATAGAGATGAAGAAATGCTAATGCTTTGCGTGGCGTGGAATCCTAACGGAGAATTTTTTGTAACGGGCGACTATGGAGATTTTACAAATCACTATCCGCCATTATTACAGTATTGGACATATGAAGGGGAAAAAATAAAAACAATAGAAAAAAGTAAGGCAGAATTAAGGAACTTAAAGTGGTCTAATGATGGTGAATTATTAGCAACTGCCAGCGAAAAAATTAGACTTTGGGATAAAAATGGAAATTTAGTAGCTGAAGAAGCTACCAAAAATCTTCTTTGGGGAATAGATTGGAATAAAAACGGTAATAAAATAATTGCCACAGATAACCAAGGGAAAATCATTTTTTGGGATAGAGACCTAAATAGGTTAAACGAATTGAAATATTGAAAAGACTGCCTACAAAAATGGTTATAAGTAATCACCAATAAATTACTTCCCCACTTAGTACTACTCGTATCACTCAAATCAATTATCTTTAGACTATGGCATAAAAATACACTGATGTTCCATAGCGAGCCATACCTTCAAGACGAATCACCAGACCATGAAAACATTTTTAGGCATAATTCTTATACTTTTGTTCACTACTTCCTGTAAAGGTCAAATGCAGAGAAACGTTGGCGGACCATGCGAAGATTGCGAAGCAGCCTTAGACTATAAAATACTCAATATAAAGCCAAAACCTATTGATACTTTGCCTGGATTTCGTGAGAATGACCCAAAAATAAAAATCACGGGAACCGTATTTAAAAAAGACGGAAAAACACCAGCTGCTCAGATAATTCTATATATCTATCATGTTGACAGAAAGGGAATATACCAAGCTAGTGCCGATCCAAAAGGATGGGAAAAACGTCACGGACAGTACAGAGGATGGCTAATGACCGACAATAATGGGCAGTATGCGTTCTATACCTTTAGGCCCGCACCCTATCCTGAAGTGCAAGAGCCCGAACACATTCATATTTATGTAAAAGAACCGAATACGAGACCCTACTATATTGATAGTTATCTTTTTGAGAGCGATCCAACACTCACGGACAAAATAAAAACATCTCAAAAAAAGCGTGGCGGTTCAGGAATCGTGAGACTTGACCTCCAAGACGGAATTTGGATCGCGAAAAGAGACATCATTTTAGGACTAAATATTCTGGACTATGAATAATCTAAAATCAATTGTATTACTTTCCATAGTCTTTTTAAGCTGTCAGACAAGAACCGAATTTCCTAACGTTAGTAATCAAATAGATTTTGCTTACAAACAACTAAAATATATTGATAAAGTTTCTGAAAAAAATTTACGGGGAGTTAGGTATTTCTCAAATGATAGTTTATTGATTGAAGTCATAGGGCACGAATATCGTTATAAACTAATTTACGATAGTAATAATAAGCTAACAGAAGAATACGACTGTAGAATGTACAATTGCGATGTTGGTTACAGAAAACTATTCTTTTATGACAAAAACAATAACTTCATTGGGAATTTCTATACTTTAGAGACAGAAGTTGACAAAGACACTATTAGTTTTAAACAAACCAAATTTTATAATTCCAACAATCAGTTAATTAAGGAACTGATTCAAAGTGGAAAGAATGCTAAAGGAGAATATTTTGAAACTTGGAAAGTCTATGATTATGTGAATAATAGGATAAACAAAGAAATAGAAACTCATAATTCTGACACCATTTGGGTTGGAAATTACTTTTATGATAAAAAGAATAACCTATCTCAAATAACTAGAAGATTTGGAGATAAATATGAAATCGAATTGTTCTTTTACAGTACATCAAATCAAATAAAAGAGCACCGAATTATGAGTAATGAGTACCAAATCGAAAAATCCACGTCATATAGCACAAACAATAATTCCACACAATACCTATACTACGACAATGGCCTTATTAAAGAAAAGGTACATTATAATCACTTAGGAGAAGAACATTGGAAATATATTTATGAATATGAATCGAAAACAGACTAAGCGCAACAATCGCTACGAGCAGGTTAGAAAGATGATTCTCACAGGTTGCTAGTGCCTGCACGTATTATTATTCTAACTCAAGTGTTGATTTTAATATAGCAGAAAACCATCATAAAATGTAGAATATTATCCCGATTTTAATTATTGCCTTGCCATTTTACCTGTCATATAGATAAAATTTTAAAGAATTAATAACATAATTAATACAAAAAGAACTAGAATTAATTCTTATCTTCTTATCAAGAAACATAGATCTATTTACGTCTTGTGATCAATTCAAAATCAATAGAACCACAGCCTTAAACTAAAGGAGCAGATAGGTCAAAAAAATGGACAAGCCGAACACCATTTTACAAAGTAGGCAAATCAAAAGTCTATAAAAATGATTAGAAAAGTTACGTTTATACTATTATTAGTTATAGGAGTTTCCTGCAATCAAACAGATAATCAAAATACTACCAAACAAGAATCTAATCAAGATCACAAAATAACTCTTTTTTCATCTGAATGTATTACGGAATCCGAAGTTGTTAAAGCTCAAGAAGAATGGGGTGCTGGAATAGTGAAAATCGGAAAAGTGTATTCCGAAGGAGGCAACTACAAACAAGCTGCTATAGAGCATATTCAAAACCTATATGGATACGACCTAAGTTCGGTTCTCTTTAAACCTACTCTAGCTTCTGAAGAGCAATTTAGGGGCACGTTTGACGCAGCTTTGTCTTACTTTGTTGGCGGAAACGAAACTTATCAAGAAGACAAAGGCTTTGCTTTGGCGCCATACACCAAAGTTCGTTGGGAAAACAGCGGAATAATAAACAACAGTTGTAATATGGCCATTGCTATGGGCAATTATTACTTCACTAAAACAGATGGTGAAGAAGTAAAAGTCGAATATACTTTGGGATACATTAAAGATGCTACCGGAAAGTTGCGAATTGTTGTCCATAAATCAGCTCTACCCTACAGTCCAGAGTAAAATAAAAAGCCGAATAAGCTAGCTATGGCAATGACTATAACTTATTAAGCTTAATATCGATATCAATCCCGATAGTCCCGATAGCTATCGGGACAAGTATCTACGCAATTTTTCATTATCTTCACAAAAAAACAGACAACTGCACATAGCGCAGTGTTACCACACTACCACACATATGAGAAGCAGTGTACTAATAACAATATTTTTAATTTCGATAAAAAGCTTTTCGCAAGAAAAAAGCAAAATGTTTCAGTCGGAATTTGCGCCATATACAATCCAATGTGAAAAAATTGGAAGATTATTAATTGACAAAACAGCCGGGTCAAATTTAACTGAATGGTTTGAGGGAAATGATTTAGACAAATACAAATCTGAACTCTCTGAATTTGAATCTGATATTGACAAATCTGAATTAGAAGTCACTTATTATCTATCGTTGATGAGCGAAAATCCATTGATTTATGCATTTGATTTTCGAAATGCAGAAACTGAAACACCATTCGGACAAATATATATTAGATTTATAAATCGCGAGAATATATTAGTTGATGACATAAAAATTATTACTAAATCTAAAATGGATGAAATAGAATCGGAATCTGACAATTCTGAATTGCCAAAACTTCCACCTCCACCAAAACCACCAAAAGAAAAAAAGAAAAGTGGAAATTAAAGTACATGTGGTAACAATATATAACCGCAATTATGGCAATGTTTATACTATAAAGCTTAAAGGTCACCCAAAAGCTTAAAACCACTAAATCAGAAAATCTTTCACTTCCCAAACAATTAATCTGCCTTTATTTGCTAACTTGCGTATAAAAGCAACAAACTAAACCCGAGCATTAGTAAACCTAAAAAACTAAGAAATGACAAAAAAACTACTATTGATTTTTACATTACTTGTAAGCCTTATTACTTGGGGGCAAACCTATGTGAGCGGCGGCATCAACCAAGACACATTTTGGACACTGCAAAACAGTCCCTACATCATAACCGGGGATACTGTTATCTTTGGTGACAACACGCTAACCATAGAGCCAGGGGTTGTTGTGAGATTCGATAATGACGTTCAGTTACGTATACAAGGCTCGCTCATTGCCATAGGGGATAGTTCTAATACTATAATATTCACTTCTAATGATCCCAATCCTCAAAGAGGATCGTGGCATGAAATAAATCTCGAATTCAATGCTGTATTACAGTTAGATTATGTTGAAATGGAATATGCAGACAATGCTTTGTATTATAGCTATATAAATACATCGAGCTATATTAGGAATTCAATTTTTCAATCTAACAACAATGCGATTGAAGCAGAATCTGGCGGACAGTTTGCATTAACCATAGAATCTGTTAGGTTTATCGATAATGATAAAGGAGTTTCTAATTATCACGATGATTTAACTTTATTGAATTGTGAATTTATAAATAATAGAATTGGTGCAGAATTAGTAGAAAGCAACGTCGATTCATGCCTGTTCGAACAGAATTCTGAAATTGGTCTTGACGGCCATACATCCACAATTCAAAACTCCACCTTTATATTTAATAATATTGGATTAGAGCAAAGTTTTAGTGGCGGAATCGATTCGTCTATTATGATAGGAAATACCATTAAGGATAATTCAATTGGTGTTAAGATAAGAGGTAATAATCCCATGGCAACATTTACAAATAATACCGTATGCAATAATACCATATATAACATAGAAAATACAAGTTCTTTTAGTGGGCACGACTTATCCGATAATTGTTGGTGTACAAGTGATACCAATGAAATAGAAGACAGCATTTTTCATGGCTTGGATGACATTAATTTTGGAGTTGTTACTTTTACCCCAACTGCTACAGGATGTCCAGATTCTACATTAAGTGTTACCGATGTACTTGAATCAAATAACGGCAATTTATTTTACCCAAATCCAATTATCGAGGAATTGCATTTTTTTGATGACTTTAAGAAAGTCTATGAGATTTACGCAATAAGTGGTGTCCTTGTAGAAAAAGGGGCCGCTATTGGTAAAATCAATCTTTCTAATCTTAATGCAGGATTATATGTGATAAAAGTAGAAATAGTGGACCAATCGAAAACAATAATTAATAAGCTTATTAAGAATTAAGCATTGCCAAAAGTGTATAACTGGAATTAGCATCGTCAGTTCTTGTTATTCGTATCACTCAAATGAATTGCTTTTAGGTTATAGTAAAACTATAGTCGCGACTACTACCCCCAAGTCAAAAATATAAATCAAATATGACAAAAATTCACCACCTAAACTGTGTTAAGATAGAATCGCCAATGGGTTCCGCTATTGGACATTGTTTGCTCATTGAAGAAAATGGCAAACTAACGCTGATCGATTCTGGAATCGGACTTTTGGAAACCAAGGATCCTGAAAAGACATTAGGAAAAGAATTGATTGAAGTAACTGGCTATATCTTTGAAGAGCGTCTAACAGCAATAAGACAAATCGAAAAACTTGGTTTTGAATCTAAAAACGTTGAGAACATTATCTGTTCGCATCTTGACCCTGACCACATTGGAGGATTGGCAGACTTCCCCAATGCCACAGTTCATGTATCAAAAGAAGAATATGAGAGTTTTAAAAGTGGAAACGAAAGGTATTTGCAGCAACAATTATTCCATAAGCCAGATTTAAAACTTTATGAAAACAACGATTCGGAATGGTTTGAACTTGCAGCCAGAAAAGTTGATTTGAACCTGCAAAGTGAAATATATTTAATCCCTCTGTTTGGACATACACTTGGCCACTGTGGAGTTGTAGTAAAAGCAAACAATCAGTGGACTTTCTACGTTGGAGACGCCTATTACCTGCGCGCAGAAATAGACAATAAAAACCATCCTGTTGACCAATTAGCGACAATTAGAGCCGTAGACAATAGTTTAAGAATTGCATCCTTAGAAAAAGTCAGGGAAATCATAAGACGGCATGGTGACCAAATCGAATATTTTGGCTATCACGACCCAACTGAATTCAAAATGAAAAAGCCCGTCGGCAACAGTATATAATTGTAGTAATACAACACCATTGTAAGCCATCAAAACGGATATGAATGTAAGAGTGTTAGAACATACTGAATCCGATTTTTTGGCAGAAATGCTGTATGAAGCCATCTACATTCCTGAAGGACATGATCCTTTACCTAAAGAAATAATAAAGGATCCTTCTTTGTCTAAATACATTGAAAATTGGGGAAAAGATAAATTCGATATTGCCTTAGTTATGGAAATAGAAGATCAACTGGTTGGTGCTATTTGGGGACGACTTTTTTCCAAGGACAATAAAGGATTTGGCTATGTCGATGAAAATACCCCAGAACTGAGTATGGCTGTTTTGAGCGACTATCGAAATCAAGGAATAGGAACAAAACTAATTCATACAATAGCTACTGAATATCAGAAAATCGGAGTGCAAACACTATCGCTAAGTGTTGATAAAGCCAATAATGCTTCAAATCTTTATAAACGACTTGGATATAAAATCATAGAAGAATTAGAGACATCTTGGACAATGAAAAAAGAATTAAATGACCACTTATAAAAATAACCAACTCAACAAAGCCATTACATTGAGTTACTAACACTAGATCGCATTGCTTGTATCACTCAAATAAATTACCTTTGAGCCCTGGCGAAATCATAACTGAGGCCGCCACAAACCATTTAAACCAAACGCTACAAAATGAAAAAACTACATTTACTCATTGGATTTTTAATCGGATTTACAATACTAGCTTGCTCGTCGGACGACAGTTCTTCAGATACAAATCAAGAAACAAATAGATTCTATAAAAAGTCTGAAGCCTATAGAAATAGTAGTCTAGTTTTTGATAAGACCGTAAACTATAACTCTAATAATAAAATTCAATCCATTTTAACAAATGACTATGGATACAATACAGAGACGATTACTGTGACATATTCAGGAAATACAATAACAAGTATAAACGAAATTGATGAATTTGATAATCCAAGCAATGCTGACCGAAATGTCACGTATGATGTAACCATTGAAAATAATAAAATTACTTTAGAATCAGACGATTATACCATTGAGATAAACCACTCTAATGGTTATGTAAATTCTACAAGAGAATTTTATCCTTCAAATCCAAATGCTTTTACTGAACAAATCTTTACGAGGGATTCAAACCTAAATTTAGTTTCAAACACAACGGGAGACGGTTCAACATTTACGTATACAGATTTTGACTCGGATAAAATGATAGACCCATTTGGGAGTGTCATGGAATATTTCTATTCCGACTACTTTAAAATATTTGACTTAAAAGTAACAAATAGTAATCCTCTGACAGCAACCTACAGTCAAGGAAGTATAACCGATACATATAGTCAGTATCTAGAATATGATGAACTAGGGTATGTTATAAGAACTACATTCGAACCTAATTCAACTACTGATTATACGGAACATGAATACATTGAATTGTAAAAACTGTTTGTAACGACAGCTATAGTTTGTTACTACCATAACTAGCCCTACAGTATCATTCTGTAGGGTAGCTTTCACCAATCTGTATTGCGGATTTCACGCTATTTTATTAACTTTAGACAAAGTCGGAAAATCCTCTTCCAACGTTAAGTTTCTGTGAACACGAACGGATTATCCTGCATAGCCCTGCACACAAAGCCTTTGTAATAATTGTTAACTTAAAACAAAACCAAACATGAAAAACCTTATCTTTCTTTTAGCATTGATCCTTCTATCCTGTAACGAAAAAAGCAAAGAATCCCATTCAGAACCTTCAAAAACGAAAGCTTTAGATATTGAAGCCGAATTAGCATCGATTGAAAAGACCCGTGCTGGATTTCAATTAGCAATTAAAGAAAAACGATATTCTGATCTAAAAAACTATAGTACTAAGGATATCATTTCTTTAACACCCATTTGTGGCACCTGGGAAGAATATAAACAACTTAGAGATGAACCCGTTGGTTCTTTCAGCTATGACAGTCTCATAATGAAACCAAAAGAAACAATTATCGTAAGCGATAGTGTTGCTTATGATTTCGGAACGAGTTCCATGTACTACACCAATGCAGAAGGTGAACCTGTAGAAATTAAGGACACTTTTTTAGCCATACTTAAAAAAGACAAAAATGATGGAAAATGGAAATTGCATAGAGAAGTCGCCACTACAAACATATTGGAATAAAAACTATGGCCAGCAATGGTTATAGTTCATAAAGAACATATCGTAGTCAAGATCATTACTAGTAATTTGAAAACGCTAGTGATGAAAAACATAAAAAATGAAAATAATGTCTATTTGTTTGATGATAATTTTAGCATTAGTGTCTGGCTGTGACGAGGATAGCAAGGCCATCACTACAGAAACAGACATCCTCTACATTATGCCTGAAGAAAGTGAGCCCCACGAGGGTACTTGGCTGCAATGGCCACATCAATATCAATATGGTGTTGAATATCGGAATAGTCTAGACCCAACGTGGATAGATATGACCCAAGCGTTGGTAAGTAGCGAAAACGTTCATATTATTGCATACAATGAGACAGAAAAAAATAGAATTATAGGGTTATTGACTTCCGCAGGAATAGCATTAGATCATATAGATTTCAAAATTCAAAAAACTGACGATGTTTGGGTTAGAGACAACGGGCCAATTTACACCAAAGACTTAGACGGGAATTTAGTGATACAAGATTGGGGATTTAATGGTTGGGGAGAAAAAATTGACGAAGTATCTGGGTTTCCTATCGAATTTGAAAATTGCGATATCATCCCAACTAAAATTGGTGAAAGTCAAGGAATAGACGTGATCGATTTAAACAGCACAATGATAAATGAAGGCGGAAGTGTAGTCATAAACGGAAATGGCACTTTAATGGCCTGTAAAAGCTCTATTTTAAACAACAACCGTAATCCTGGAATGACCCAAACAGAGGCAGAAAGAATATTCAAAACCTATCTGGGTGCAACCCATTTTATTTGGTTAGACGGCCAGGCAGGTCTAGAATTGACTGACCAACATATCGATGGATTTGCAGTATTTGGTAATGCTACCACTATTGTAACAATGAGCGAAAGTGATCTTTTGGAATATGATGTGCTTCAAAGTGATATTGATAAACTATATACAGCAACAAATAAGAACGGTGAAGCTTACACTTTTGTGCAAGTTCCCTTAACCCAAAATACAGTTAAAAAAACGGACGGAACAGACCTTGGCTATAAAGGCTCCTATATAAACTATTATATAGCAAACAATAAAGTATTAGTCCCTAATTATAATGATCCTAACGACGCTGTTGCTAATGGAATTATACAAACACTTTATCCAACAAGAACAGTGGTAGGCATAGACGTAAGAAATCTATACGAAAA
The DNA here is from genome assembly GCF_028282165.1 of Winogradskyella sp. GTDB lineage: Bacteria > Bacteroidota > Bacteroidia > Flavobacteriales > Flavobacteriaceae > Winogradskyella. The sequence continues at coordinate 14,551 of NZ_JANQIM010000025.1, forward strand.
TGGTGGCATGGTACATTGTGTAACCCAACAACAACCTTTATAGTTAGTTCATTATACCAAACTCCAATCAATAACTCTTCAACGTCAGTCCAAAGGTTAAAAATTGGTCTTCACGCTTTTGGCCTTCAACGACAATACTTTCAAAGGTATGCAGGTAATTGATCTTAAAGTTAAGGAACTTCCAAATGGGCAATTCGATTCCAAAATCGGCCTGCCAGCGGTAATTATCGCTTTCCTCTAAGGAAGGCTGTACATAACTTTCGTGACTGAGAATCACCTTTTCCTTAAAGAGGTAGTACTTACCATTCACCCAAATCGTACCGCGAAAGGTATTGATCTCATCACTACTGTCATATTCATCGATATTAAAATCGGTATTATCAAAATTGGTTTGCTCGTACTCACTAGTCAACGAAAACTTAAGCCAGTTCTTGTCTTTCTTGTAGGCTTGCCAAGTAAACCCGGCACCTATTAACGATCGCGAACTAATTTCTCGCCTAAAATTGGTACTTAAAAAGCCCAAGACCTGCGGATATATTTTCTTTTCGGGGTTGAAGTATAAAAAATTAAGACTCAAAAAGTCGGCATCGGCTTTTTCTTTACCAAATTCCTGATACACATAAGAATTTTGGGTTTTAACCACCCATTTTTTCCACGGTTTATAAGTCACACCAGACTTGGCCCTAAAAATGAAAGTCTCTACATTACCGCCTTGCCAAAAACCCGTTAAGGATAGATCAGCTTTAATCTTTAGCGAATCACTTTCGTTTATTTGCGCCGAAAGCAACACAGGCAACCACAATAAAACGCAAACTATCTTTTTCATGCTACAGTAACTGAAATTATACTTCCATATACAATGCGAAGATATTTATTTGTTAAATATTACGTTTAATTGAATTGAGAATTTTACGATAACGTTTTCTTTGGAGGGAGATTAAGGCTTACCCTCATTTAATAACTCAGCCACGAAGCTTTCAAATTCGGCTTTAAACTCGGTATATTTTTCACCAGTGGCTGGACCGTTAAAACCTGTGTGTATTTTACGAACCTTTCCTTTTTTATCAATAAAAATGGAGGTTGGGTACGACAACACATGATTGAGCATTGGCAATTTTTCCTGCGCTTTGGTTTTACTCGACGTACCATATTGCGCCAAAAGTATAGGGTAGTCAATACCTATCTTAGATTGTAAACGTTCTATTCGGCTAAACGCTGTTGCCTTGTCTTTCGCATATTCAAAGGCCAAAGCAATAAACTCAATATTTTTGTCTTTGTTCTTTTTGTAAAAGTCAGCGTAATATTTGCTCTCATCCAAGCAGTTAGGACACCAAGTCCCCATAATTTGTACAATCACAACTTTGTCTTTAAATCGCTCGTCTTTAAGGCTTACCAATTCATTGGACGTATTAGGAAATGTAAAGTCAATACTATCGTAACCTTCTTTTAAAAATGTGAGTTCGTTGGCACTTGGCAGTTCATAAGTTGGGTTACGTTTGGCAATAAAAGGTTCTTTCCAATGATTACCCGAATAAAAAGTACCTTCCATAGTAGAATCGGTCACCGTTGCCGTAAATAAAAAAGCATGTGCGCCATCGAAGGTGGAAAGTTTCACGGTATTACCATCCATCACACCTTCGAGATAACGGTAATCACCTGTGGTGGTTCTAAAAGTACCTGTGACCTTTTGTCCTTCCTGTTTAAAAATACCTTTCGCCATATACTCATCCTCAGGAACACCTTTACTAAAAACCGTTTCCCAGATTCCAGAAACATTTTGGGTAGCGTCCTGTTGTATTTCAAAACGTTTGTTATTATTAAGCTCTGCGGAAAAAGGTACGATGCGATCTAAGCTTTCTTTAATAAAACTACCTTTAAGCTGTTCACCATCAAAAGCTGCTGCGATATACCCTTCAAATACAGGTGTTGTAATAAAAACGGAATCGTTTCGGTATTCAATCTCGTCAACATCAATCACTTCGTCAGCATTAAAAATTTGCAAGGATTTAGGTGATTTCACTTCAAAATTAAAAGGTAAGAACGTACCGTCCTGTACCTTTAGTGTTGCTCTGTAAGTTCCTGTCTTTAAAACATTGTCCATTACAGCTTCTTTTTTTACATCTTTCTTACAAGACAAAACAGTTAAGAAAACAAAACAACAGATTAGGTATCGCATCATGAAATAGTATTATTTTTCAGTAAAATTCGTCAATTCGAATAATTTTTCGTTATCTGATATCAAAAAATTGTATCGAGAATAGAATTTCAGCTCTCGATACACTCTTTCGGAAAGATCAAACTGACAGTAATTTGTAGTATTTGGATTTGAAAACTTACAACATACATAATTATTAAAAATTGTCTCCTCTGATTTCTTTAGGAATCTAGTATTTTTATCTTTGTAGCTTGATTAATGTAAGCGCATGAAAATATCATACAACTGGCTTAAACAGTTCATAAAGATAGATTGGGATGCTGAGAAAACAGGGGAACTACTCACGGATCTTGGCTTAGAAATAGAAGGTATTGAACACTACGAGTCCGTAAAGGGTGGGCTAAAAGGTGTTGTTGTTGGTGAAGTGTTGACCTCTGTGCAACATCCTAATGCTGATCGACTAAAAGTCACTACGGTTAATATTGGCGAAGACGAACCAGTACAAATTATTTGTGGCGCTCCTAATGTGGCTGCTGGACAAAAAGTGCCTGTAGCAACTATTGGTACTACCCTATATACTGCTGAAGGTGAAGCTTGGAAAATTAAGAAAGGAAAAATTCGCGGTGAGGAAAGCTATGGTATGATTTGCGCCGAAGATGAATTAGGTCTCGGTGAATCGCACGATGGTATAATGGTGTTAGATGAAAAACTCAAAGTGGGCACACTAGCTGCCAATATTTTTGATATTGAGAATGACGATGTTTTTGAAATTGGCCTTACTCCTAACCGTGCCGATGCTATGAGTCACTATGGCGTGGCACGCGATCTAAAAGCTGGACTACTGCAAAAGGAAATTGCTCTAGAACTCATAACACCATCCGTAATGTCGTATCATGTAGATGCGAGATCCTTAAAGATTGATGTAGAAGTTAAGGACAAAGAAAAGTGCCCTCGCTATTGCGGTGTAACAATTTCTGGTGTTAAGGTAGAGGCATCTCCCAATTGGTTACAGCATCGCCTAAAATCAATTGGCCTATCACCTATTAATAATATTGTTGATATCACCAACTATGTATTGCACGAATTAGGACAGCCTCTACATGCCTTTGATGCAAACAAAATCTCAGGCAATAAGGTTGAAATAAAAACATGCAAAGCTGGTACAAAATTTACGACACTCGATGAAACCGTTAGGGAATTACATGAAGATGATTTAATGATCTGCGATGCCGAAAAACCGATGTGTATAGCTGGTGTTTTTGGTGGTATCGATTCAGGAGTTACCGAAAATACAGAGAATATATTTTTGGAAAGTGCTTATTTCAATCCAGTTAGCATTAGAAAAACAGCTAAGCGCCATGGACTAAGTACAGATGCATCGTTTAGGTTTGAAAGAGGTATCGATCCCAATATCACCGAATATGCATTAAAGCGTGCAGCCTTATTGATTGCTGAAATAGCTGGTGGCGAAATTACGAGCGATATTTCTGATGCCTATCCAAAGAAAATCGAAGATTTTCAGGTACGCTTAAGTTTTGAAAATGCCAAAAAATTGATCGGTGAAGAAATCCCAAGAGAGACCATCAAAAGTATTTTAACATCCTTAGAAATTAAAGTCAATAACGTTACTGAAACCGGATTAGGACTAACAGTACCGGCTTACAGAAATGATGTACAACGCGAAGCCGATATTATTGAGGAAATCCTAAGAATCTATGGTTATAACAATATCGGTATCAATGAAAAGTTGAACGCTTCTATATCCAATTCTAACCGATTTGAAGATTACAAACTTCAAAATGTTATTGGCAATCAGTTAGCATCCCAAGGCTTTTATGAGATTATGGCCAACTCCTTAACGTCTTCTAAATACATTGAATTAGACGAGGATTTAAATACCGAGCACAATGTACAAATACTAAATCCATTGAGTAACGATTTAGAAGTAATGCGCCAGTCACTTTTGTTTTCTGGTTTAGAAGCGGTATCTCACAATATCAACAGAAAGCGTAACGACTTAAAACTATTTGAATTTGGTAAAACCTACCATCAATATTCAGGGAATCGTGAAGAGCATAAACATTTATCGCTTTTTGTTTCAGGAAACAAAACGGAAGAACGTTGGAATTCTGTAACAAGCCCTAGCGACTTTTTCTATCTAAAGGGCATCGTTGAAGCGATTTTACAGCGTTTAGGTTTAAACCGTTTAAGGTCTACTCCTACTAAATCCGGCGTTTTAAGTGAAGGGATGCAACTTTCACTTGGAAAGAGAACCTTAGTTGATTTTGGATTGGTAAAGAAATCGGTATTGAAACATTTTAGCATTTCTCAAAATGTATTGTTTGCTGATTTTAATTGGGATAACATTTTGGAAATGGCACAACACAACAAAATCAAGTTTAGTGAAATTGCAAAATACCCGGAAGTACGCAGGGATTTTGCGCTGTTGCTAGATAACAATGTGACTTTTGAGGATATCCATACTATTGCCAAACAAACCGAAAAGCAATTACTTAAAAACATCAATTTGTTTGATGTTTACCAAGGCAAGAATTTACCAGCAGGTAAAAAGAGTTATGCGGTGAGTTTTATATTGCAAGACGAACATAAAACCTTAACCGACAAACAGATCGACAAAATAATGTCTAAACTCCAAGCGAATTTTGAATCCAAGCTTGGTGCAGAATTAAGGTAAACATTATCATTTTATTTACATTTATCACAAACCCTTTTTTTATTTTTAACAAAACTTAAAACATCAAAAAAATGGCAAATGTAACACTTGGAGGAACTCCAGTAGAAACTATAGGAAATTTACCAACAGTTGGTAGCAAAGCACCAGATTTTAAACTTACTGGTACAGATTTAACGGATAAAACACATGCTGATTACACAGATATGCGATTGGTACTAAATATTTTTCCAAGTGTAGATACTGGGACATGTGCACAATCCATAAGAACATTCAACGAAAAAGCGAGTCAGTTGGACAATACCAAAGTACTTTGTATCTCTAAAGACCTACCCTTTGCTATGGCACGCTTCTGTGGTGCCGAAGGTATAGAAAACGTAGAGAGTCTTTCGGATTATAAAACTGGTAAGTTCGGTACGGACTATGGTTTAACTTTTTCTACTGGCGCATTTGAAACTTTGTTATCGCGATGCATAGTGGTTATAGATACCGATGGTACAATACTACATACTGAGCAAGTTTCTGAAATTGCGGACGAACCTAATTATGATGCCGCCATTGAGAGCTTAGCATAAGCTTTATGCAAAAAAAAGAACCGTTTCTTATCAATAGGCTCAAAAGTATAGGCTTTGCCTTTAAAGGTATGCTTATTCTTATAAGAACAGAGTCTAGTATAAAAATTCAGGTCTTTATAGCTATTGGCGTAACTGTTGCTGGTTTTTACTTTGATATTTCCTCTACAGAATGGATGATACAGATTGCTATGATTGGCTTGGTGATGAGTATTGAAGGGGTTAATACAGCCGTTGAGTATATCGCTGATTTTATTCATCCAGACCATCATCCAAAAATTGGACTGATCAAAGATATCTCTGCAGGTGCGGTTTTTATTGCAGCAATAATTGCGGTAATTGTAGGTAGTATTATTTATTTTCCAAAAATTTTTTAAATACCAAATCTAGCGAATAAGCGTTAAAGAAGAGCAGCTTTGTTCTGCTACTAATCTTTAGTATCTCTAAAATGAAACATTTGGCACTAATTCTTTTTCTAGGTTGTTCAATAATTAGTTGTCACACCAAAACAAAAGACACAAACGGTATTGAGATTAAAGAACCCGCAAAAGACACTTTAAAAACTATCAAAAAAGACACCCTCAATATTTCAAAAGCATTTGTTTTGGGCAAGTTTGATTATAAATCCGATTCAACATTTGTGAAGGTCAGCTCAAACTATTCATCAAAAAATATATACTTGAAAAATGAGGTATACCAAGCTTTTTTACAAATGTGTAATGCTGCAAACAAAGACAGTGTAACATTCAAAATTATTTCAGGAACTCGGAATTTTAATGAACAAAAATCGATTTGGGAACGTAAATGGGTAAGATACAAAGATCTTAATCCCAAAGACCGTGCTTTGAAAATTTTAGAATACAGCTCCATGCCCAGTTCTTCGAGACACCACTGGGGAACCGATATTGATTTGAATAGTTTAAATAATTCGTATTTTAACAGCGGAAAAGGGCTTTTGGAATACCAATGGCTAACAATCCATGCCAATAGGTTTGGTTTTTATCAAGTTTATACCGATAAAACAGATGGTAGAACTGGGTATCAACTAGAAAAATGGCATTGGTCGTATTTACCTTTGGCAAATCAATATTTGGCATTTTACAACGCTAATGTTAATGCTGGAGATATTAAAGGATTTAAAGGCTCAGAACTTGCCGCACAACTCCGTATCATCGAAGATTATGTTAATGGCATTTCTAAAAAGGCAATAAATTATAATTAAGCTTCCATTTTTGGTGGAAGAGATATATGGCAAAAAGAACAACTAAAAAGAAAAGTACTTCTAAAGTTAAGGCGAAACCAAAAACGAAACTAAAAAAGCCTTCTTTCAAACTATCAAATCAGCAAAAGCTCATTTTTGGAAGTTTATTGATTATACTTGGTGTATTGCTTTTTATTTCGTTTTTATCCTTCATTTTTACCGGAAAGGAAGACCAAAGCGCACTCAGTAATTTCCCAGAGCGTTCGGATGCCTATAAAAACTGGGCGAGTCAGTTAGGCGCATGGGTAAGCGAGCTATTTATTAGTAAAGGATTTGGTGTTCCGTCATTTATCTTTTCGGGTTTAATCTTTCTTTCTGGTGTATATGTCACCTTAAATCTCAAAAAAAATAAACTGACGAAGCATTGGATATGGGGAACTTTAATTGTTATATGGCTGTCTATTTTCTTTGGTTTTTTTACACATAAATATGATATCCTAGGTGGAACCATTGGTTTTGAGATGAATCAATTCTTTCAAGATTATATCGGTAAAATTGGTACCATACTATTATTGTTATTTGGGCTTATAGCTTACCTAGCCATTAGGTTTAATGTTACTGGTGATACCTTTGTTAACATATTCCAAAGTGCCAAAAAAGATTTAAAAAATGACTTGTCGTCAGATTCTGAAAGTGAACACCCTTCTGTTGTAATCGATAATAGCCTAACTGAAGAGGCCGAAGCCATAAAATCTGCTTTTGAAATTCAGCTCGATAAACCAGAGCCAACAATTAGCAACCACTCAAAGCCAAGTTCAAAAGTTGAAGAGCCAAAAATCGAGGTCGACAAAAAACCAAAAGAAAATACCGTAGATACACCAGAGTTAAAAGTTGAAGTAAAAACTGTTACTGAGGAAAAATCTGAAACAGACAATTTAGCAGACAAACTCGTTGAGGATTTTGGACAATTTGACCCCACCCTAGAATTGAGCAATTATCAATTTCCGCATTTAGACTTACTAAAAAAATATGATAACGAAGGGATTTCTATAGACCAAGAGGAACTCGAAGAGAACAAAAATCGTATTGTAGAAACCTTAAACAACTACAAAATTGGCATTACAAGTATTAAGGCAACGATAGGTCCAACAGTGACACTTTATGAAATTGTACCAGATGCAGGAATCAGAATATCTAAAATAAAAAATCTAGAGGATGATATTGCTTTATCACTATCAGCTTTAGGTATAAGAATCATTGCCCCAATTCCAGGTAAAGGTACCATAGGTATTGAAGTTCCGAATAAAAAATCGACCATAGTCTCAATGCGCTCTGTCATTGCCTCTCAAAAATTTCAGCAGTCTAAAATGCAATTACCTATTGCCTTTGGTAAAACCATTAGTAATGAAACCTTTGTCGTAGACTTGGCTAAAATGCCTCACCTACTCATGGCAGGTGCTACTGGGCAAGGAAAGTCTGTGGGGCTCAATGCTGTATTAACGTCATTATTGTATAAGAAGCATCCTGCAGAGGTAAAGTTTGTTCTCGTCGATCCAAAGAAAGTTGAATTAACATTATTCAATAAGATAGAGCGTCACTATTTAGCTAAGCTTCCCGATAGTGAAGAAGCTATAATAACTGACAACACAAAGGTTATAAATACGCTGAATTCGCTCTGTATTGAAATGGACAACCGCTATGATATGCTGAAAAATGCATTTTGTAGAAACATAGCAGAATATAATGCCAAGTTTAAAGCTAGAAAGCTTAACCCAAATGATGGTCATAAATTCTTACCATATATAGTCTTAGTCGTTGATGAATTTGCCGACCTCATCATGACCGCTGGTAAAGAAGTAGAAACACCAATAGCACGATTAGCACAATTAGCGCGTGCGATTGGGATTCATCTCATTATTGCCACACAGCGTCCTTCAGTAAACGTTATTACTGGTATTATTAAAGCTAATTTCCCTGCTCGTATAGCATTTAGGGTAACCAGTAAAATAGATTCTCGTACCATCTTAGATGGTTCTGGTGCAGACCAGCTTATAGGTCGTGGTGATATGCTTTATACCCAAGGTAACGATTTAATAAGGCTTCAATGTGCCTTTGTAGATACCCCAGAAGTTGAAAGGATTACAGAATATATTGGCTCCCAAAAAGCCTATCCAGATGCACATCTATTGCCTGAATATATTGGTGAAGAAGGTGGCACAAATCTTGATATAGATATTTCAGATAGAGATAAGTTATTTAGGGAAGCTGCAGAAATTATTGTTACTGCCCAACAAGGGTCAGCCTCTTTATTACAACGAAAACTAAAATTGGGCTACAATAGAGCCGGAAGATTAATAGATCAATTAGAAGCAGCAGGTATTGTGGGACCTTTTGAGGGTAGTAAAGCTAGACAAGTATTAGTCCCAGATTTAGTAGCTTTGGATCAATTATTAGAAAATGAAAAACTTTAACACTACAACATACTTAAACAAAATGAAATCAAAGATTCATAAACCCAACAAGGCAAATAGAAGTCTTGTGAGTAAAAGATTATTTATTCTAGCATTTTTAGGACTTGGAATGATAGGTTTTGCGCAGAATGATGCAAAAGCCGAAACATTACTAAATGAAGTAAGTAGTAAAATTAAAGCTTACAAGAATATAAGCTTAGACTTTAAATACGAACTCAATAATATTAGCGAAGACATTAATCAAGAAACAAGAGGCGATGTCGTTATTGAAGGTGAAAAATACAAACTAAATGTTTTGGGCGTCACCAGAATCTATGATGGCAAAACCTTGTACTCAATAAGCCCTGAAGATGAAGAAGTGACCATATCTTCAGATAATACTGAAGAAGAAGGCACCATTACACCGAGCAAAATGCTATCGTTTTACGAAGAAGGCTACATCTACAAAATGGATATTGTTCAAAATGTAAAAGGTAGAAAGATTCAATACGTAAAATTGAGCCCTATGGACACAAATTCTGAAATTAAGCATGTTTTACTAGGTATTGATGCAACAACAAAACACATTTACAATCTAATAGAAGTAGGCAAAAATGGTACTAAAACAACTTTAACTGTTAATTCTTTTAAAACCGATCAGCCTATCTCAAAAACCTTATTTACATTTGACGAAAGTAAATACGAAAATTACTTTATCAACAGAATCGACTAAGGTTTTAAACGCTTACATGTGAAAATACTTGATAGGTACATACTTATCACATTTTTGAGGACGTTTTTTAGCGTCTTCATTATATTCATGTTCATCTTTGTTCTTCAAGGGGTTTGGCTATATATTTCTGAACTCGCAGGCAAAGACCTTGATATTTCCGTAACTGCCAAGTTTATATTGTACTATATACCAAAGCTTATACCTCTGGTTGTTCCATTAACAATATTATTGTCATCAATAATGGTGTTTGGCAACTTTGCTGAGAATTATGAGTTTGCCGCAATGAAATCTACTGGGATATCTCTACAACGTGCTATGAGGAGTCTTAGTGTCTTTATTGTAGCTTTAGGTATAGCCTGCTTCTTTTTTGCAAATAACGTTATTCCCTGGGGTGAATTTAATTTTTATAATCTAAGGCGTAACATTGCTAAAGTGAAACCTGCCCTCGCCATTGCTGAAGGTCAATTTAACGAAATCGGAAACATAAATATTAAAGTAGATAAAAAATCTGGAGATAAAGGCCAATATCTAGAAGGTGTAGTGATGCATCAAAAGAGTGCTTCTAAGTCTGGAAACTTTAAGGTAATCGTCTCTGAAAAAGGTGAATTAAAAAGTACGCCAGATTCTAACATTTTACAATTAGAACTAATAAATGGCAATTATTACGAAGAAATTGTCAATAGAAAATCGCGTAAAAATGTAAATAAACCACATGCTAAAAGTTATTTTGACACCTATACAATAAATGTTGATTTAGAAATCTTAAACTCCGAAGACCTAGATGAAAAAAACTATAAAGATCGTTATAGCATGTTGACGCTTAAGCAACTCAACAGAACTATCGACACTTTAAAAAAAGAAAGGGAAAAGGATTATAAATATTTATCTAGAACACTCTATAACCGTACCACCTATGGAGCTCTTAATGCAAATATCAATACTACGGAAAAAGATTCTTTATACACTGGTGAAATTCTAGATCTCTTTGGATCAAACATCAAAGTACAAATTGTAAATTTAGCGATTAACTCGGCTAATAGTACGACTCAAATACTAGATTCTAACAAGAGAAATTTTGAAAAAAAATCCATCTGGCTAAACAAACATATCATTTCCTTACATGATAAATTTGTACTTGCCTTTGCCTGTGTTATCCTATTTTTTGTTGGTGCACCACTTGGTGCTCTAATTAGAAAAGGTGGCCTTGGTTTACCTATAGTAATTGCAATGGTGATATTTTTAACATATCATTTCTTCGGTATTTTCGCTAAAAAAAGTGCAGAAAAAGGGAGTTTTAGTCCTATAATTGGCTCATGGCTCTCCACTATGGTTATGTTTCCTTTGAGTATTTATTTAACCTATAGAACAACTAATGATAAAGGTGTCTTTCAGTTCGATGCCATTGTGGTCCCTTTAAAACGAATCTTTTATCCGAAAAACAAACTACAACTATCAGAAAGTGAAACTAAATCCTACAACTATTACAAAAGATATTCTGTAGAAGAATTGGTCAATGTGATTAAGCAACAAGGCGAATTTGACTTAAATAAAAAACCCAAGCAGATAGCCTTGCACAACTTATTGAACAGAAACATTCCGCTCGAAAATCTACAGGAAGAAGGCCTAGAAGTTGATAATGCACTTATTAAAGGCAAGCGTTTATTAAAAGACTACATGGATTACTCCAAGACAAGCTTGGTAAGTTTTATTGTTGGTGGAGCTTTATTAGGGCTGCATTTTATTTGTAAAAACAATAAACTACCAGTACTTACCGATGCTTCATTTAACCTAAGCATTATAGCTTTTATATTTTTTGCCATATATGTTGTTGTGGATGCTTATGTTTATTCTGAATTCTATAAAACCATTGGACAAAAAAACAAACGTATAAATCCATTTATTTTAATTCTATCGCTTCCTTTATACCCATTAAAGTATATCATCCTTAGAAATAAGATAGAACACGACTTCTACCAAAGTTGTATTCATAACATAAAATAAGCGTATCTTTGCGCTGTTCAAATCCATTGTGATGACTGTAAACTCTATGAATACACAAACCAAACTAAACACTGTAGAAGAAGCCATTGAGGATATTCGTCAAGGAAAAGTGATCATTGTTGTAGATGATGAAAATCGAGAAAACGAAGGTGACTTTCTTGCAGCTGCCGAAAAAGTAACACCAGAGATGATCAATTTTATGGCTACACACGGTAGAGGTTTAATTTGTGCACCACTCACCGAGCATCGCTGTAACGAATTAGAGCTCAACATGATGGTTAGGAACAATACAGACCCAATGGAAACTGCATTTACAGTCTCTGTAGATTTAAGGGGAAATGGCGTAAGCACAGGTATTTCAGCCAGTGATAGAGCAAAAACGGTAAAAGCTCTGGTAAACAAAGACACTAAAGCTTTTGAACTGGCAAGACCAGGTCACATTTTTCCTTTAATAGCCAAAGAAGGAGGTGTTTTAAGACGTACAGGCCACACAGAAGCTGCCATTGATTTTGCACGCTTAGCTGGTTTTGAACCCGCTGGAGTCATTGTAGAGATAATGAATGAAGATGGTACCATGGCCCGCTTGCCACAACTTATGGAAGTTGCCAGAAAATTTGATCTAAAAATAGTGTCTATCGAAGATCTTATAGCCTATCGTATGGAGCACGATTCCCTCATTGAGAAAAAGGAAGACTTTGATATAGAGACACGCTTTGGGAAATTTAGACTTAGGGCTTATTTGCAAACTACAAACAATCAAATTCATATTGCACTTACAAAAGGTAGTTGGACCTCTGATGAAACCGTATTAACAAGAGTTAATGCTACTTTGGTTAACAATGACATACTTGGCACGTTGACCAATAATGCAGATAAGAAATTAGACGATATGTTCAATGTCATCAATTCTGAAGGTAAAGGCGCCATTATTTTTATAAATCAACAAGCAGAATCCATGAATATTCTATCCAGACTTTCTATACTAAAGGAAGATCAGGTAGAAGGTAAATTAGTAAAAGCCCCAAGAATACCTATGGACAGTAAAGACTTTGGTATTGGTGCTCAAATACTACACGACTTAAAAATAAGTAAGCTCAAGCTAATGTCTAATAGTCTTCAGACCAAACGTGTAGGAATGATTGGATATGGCCTAGAGATTGTAGAATATATAAATTATTAATTTACTACCACTCGTCCACTTACCGAACGGTCTTTAGAATAAATTTTAAGAATATAACAGCCTGTCTTAAGTTCCTCTACATTGATGCTTTTTGAATTTTTGTTACCAACAACTAATTGCCCTAAAATATTATAAAGTTCTACTCTGTCTATAGGCTCATCTGTTTTAATATTGATGTAGTTTGAAGTGGGATTTGGGTAAATTCTAAATTTTTCCCCAAACACTTCGTCAATACTCAAGCCTGTATTTTGATACACCCTAACATAATCTATAACCATAGAGCTTTGTGCAAAACTAGGGTCGATTCCGCCAGAAATACCACCCATGGCCACATTCAATATTAAATACTGCTCTAAATCAAATGGCCAGGTATTAGCATCCTTAACTGCCGGATTATAGGTATAATAACCCACGCCATCGATCATAAATGTAACCTGATTTGGAGACCAATTCATCGAATAAACATGAAAATCATTCGCCACATCAGATAAAAACTGTGTTGCCGTATTAACTGTATTTCCGAAACTAGAAGGTGTATGTATCGCACAACTGACTTCATTCGTAGAATGCAAACCGTGTTCCATTATATCCAGTTCGCCACAAGCTGGCCAGGTAGTAGTTCCAAATCCTTGGGTTTGCCAATATGCACCTGTTTCATTAATATTTTTCCCAAGTGTCCATATAGCTGGCCAAGTGCCCTCACCTTCAGGTAATTTGGCTCTCACATCTACTCTTCCATAAGTGAAGGCAAATTTAGAGTTTAATCGTGCGGAAGTATAATTTAATGTAACTCCATCTTGGGTTAACGTTTCGCTTTTCGCGACGATGTTTAAAAATCCATTTTCTACATAGGAGTTATCTAGTCGGTCCGTATAATGCTGTTCTTCTCCATTAAACCATTGCCCACCATTGGGACCAAACGTTTGGTGATGCCATTTAGATGCATCAACAGCCGCTGGAATTGTACTATCAAATTCATCAGACCATACCAAATCTGTATAGACCACATCCAGTTCATGTGGGTCTCCTGGTATAGATCCGTCGTTTATATCATCAATTCTAAAAGCACCAGGTACAGCACTGCCATCATCTATTCTAATCACAAATCTACTGTAAGCACCACTTCCCCCAACAGTAGAAAAATCAAAAGTTAGATCTGACCATGCATCCTGATTGGAAGGAACTGCTACACTAACCTCTACATCGGGATTTGTTCCATTCTCTAACTTAACAACTACAGTATGTGTATTAGAATCGAAAGCGTAAAATCTTAAAGTTATTTGATCTTCTATATCCAAATCTACAGGTTGGCTTAAATCGATATAATGGCCTTGTTCTGATGTAGAGCCTGAACGAAAAAACTCTCCTGTAGGATTATTGGCATCTGTTGGTGATGGCACAATACCAAATGTACTACCGCCCCAAACATTGAAATTGTGAGAACTGTTTGAAAAGTCAATTGGCATTTGTTGCGAAAACAACAAAGACATTGAGAAGGAAAACAAAAATGTTAGTGCGTAATTTAACTTCATAGTATTCGTTTTACGATAAAAATAGAAATACTGTGAATTAATTACTAGAAAGTTACCTATACAAAACCTGTACAACAGCAAAAAGCCACTCCAAACAGGGGATCTCTGAGAATTGCACACTTATTCTTTTTATATGTTTGTATATAGTATTATTTACTTGTATTAATTTTGAATATGTAGAAAGTCTTTAAATAATAAGCTATTAATCCATCACCCAAACATCATTAAAGCCTGCACCATCAAATAAGCTTTCTGAACCAGCTATTACCCAAAGCTTGTCATCATAGGTAATGGATGTATGGAAAACACGTTCTTCAAAAAAGCCATTATTTGTAACCAATGTCCAAATTGCACCGTCTTTAGATTTCCAGATGTCATTGGTTTCGCCAATTATTGGCTGTTCTTGTCCGCCAATAACATAAAGATAGTCATCAAAAACTGTTGTTGAATGATGGAACCTAGGTGAGAATGATGCATTATCTGTTATCTGAATCCAATTAATACCATCCGATGATTTCCAAACATCATTCTTTAGATCTTCAAGTGAACTGCGCCCTGCAATTAACCAGATTTCATCTTTGAATACGGAAACAGAATACCCTTCCCTTGGCATAAAACCTGCTTGAGGATTAACTAGCACCCAATTAACACCATTACTTGTGTTCCACACTTCACTATTTTGAAAAAGCCAAATTTTACTTTCAAATACTATTGCCTTTGGATGATTCATCGCAGTGAAGTTTGCGTTTGCCGTTTCGAGTGTCCAGTTAAAACCGTCCGTGCTCGACCAAACATCATTTTTTGGTGTTCCATCATTTCCCCCTATCACCCACATCTTATTATTGAAGCTGACCGAAGCGTGGCCAAATCGTTTCGAGAACTGAGCTTCGTTGGTCATTTCTTCCCAATTAAAGCCATCTAGTGTTGAGTAAACATCGTTATAGCGAATAAAGTTATTAGTAACACCATCTTTAGTAGTTCCTGCTATAAGCCATAGTCTGTCATCATAAATGATGGTTTTATGCCTGCTTCTTTTAGCAAAACTTGCATCATCAATTATTGGATTAGAATTTATGTTTATAGGTCTTGTAGTAAAGCTAAATATATTGTTGCTTTCTGTTTCTCCTCCTTTGTCGTCCCTTGCAATGACCCTCCAATAGTATGTTGTGCATGTATTAGCGCGATCTGTTAAAATCATGGAAGTATCCGTAGTAATTTCAACCAAAGCCGAACCTAGGTTGGATGGATCTGTACCAAATTGCACCTCGTAAACCACAGGATCGCCATCTATATCTATTGCGCTTTCCCAGCTAAAAGTCAACTGGGTTAAATCCGTATTAGCTGACCCGTCAGGTAAATTTATGAGACTAAAGCTGCTCGGTGGGGTATTGTTTTGGTTAGCCATATTTAGATTATCATCATTATCACAGCTACTTATAAACCCCACGATTAGTAGAATAAGGTAGAATTTGCTCAACATGTTTATGCTCTTTTTCATGATTTCAATTTTTTACTTTTTTATATTAACCTTCATCGCAAATATTATTACTTGCAATACTGTTATATGAGTTAGAATTGCCGTTAAAAATGCATTGATCCCATCCAGAATTTGATGTGCCTACTACTATTCCACATCCGCCACTATTAGAAATGGTGCAATTGTTAACGGTAAGTCTCGAGCCATGAAAAATTGTTATGTTTGCCCTGTTGGAAACAAAGTTATGGCTATCACTTCCACCATAAGAGATTTCGCAATTTGATAGTCTATTTTGTGTATTATTAGTATCAAAATAGTATAGCCCTTTCCACGATCCTGGTATATTTACCTCGCCCGTAAATATGCTTCCTTCAGCATTTAGATAGGCATTGTCCCCATCAATTGACATAAACCCATTTGGTGTAAATTCTAGGTGGGCTCCAGGTAATATTGATAGACCTTTTTCTACTTCTATTTCACCATCTATTTTATAATTTAAACCTTGCCAAACATGATTGGTATTATCATTCAGTTTAGACTCTCTAATGGAGATACCATCAAATCCATTATTGGTGTAAGTACTGTTGGCATCTATTTTTTGGACATGTTTAGCAGATAGCCTTACCGCTTGTCCAATATTATTATTAAATGTGTTGTTTTCAAAGTTGCGCAAGTCTGCAATACTCGTACCAGTAATATTATTCATGACTAACAGGCCAATACCATCTGTATTTTCAATGGTTGTATTTTTAATTGTCAACTTACCTGTTGTAGTGGTTTTATATATTACAACGGCAACCTTTTGGTTAACCCAAGTGCTATTTATAGGACTACTGCCAGCATCAGTGACAATTACATGATTTAGCTCATTTCTGACATCATTAGACTCAAACCCAATACCTCTCCAAAAGCCAGCTACAGGCTCTTCACCTTGAAAAATAATAGGGTTGGTGTCAGTTCCTATTGCTGATAATGCACCATCGTCATTTACATACATCGAACCATCAGATTTAAAAATAAAAGTGGTGCCAGGTTCTATGGTTACTATGGCATTTATTTCCAAGTTGCAATCTATCACATAGTCAATACCTTCGGAATGATTCATAAGGGTAACATCTTCATTGATATCGCATTCTAGAGGTATTGCATTAGAGGCATTGTTATTGTTATCGCTATTTAAATTCTCTTGGTCGTCTGAAGAGCAACTAAAAATGGAAATAAATAAGAATATTACAATTGGTATGAATAGTTTTAAAGTTTTCATAATATTAATGTTCAATAAATTAAATACCTAAAAAGTTAAGCTTTGATAAATTTGGGCAATAGCAACCTAGGTGGCTAAAAATGCCACACAATTAAGTTTATTAAAAAGATTAAGAAATTTAAACCTAAGTCTTGGCTTCCATGATACCTAACTGCTCCATGAGAACAACCTGATCGGCCATAAGCCAATGATCTACAATTTTCCCATCCTTAATGGTATAACGAATTACAAAAGGCAAATTCATTTCCTTATTAGTAGGTGGAATACCATTAAATTCCGCTTTATGTATTCCTTTAGCTCGACCTTGAACCAACACCTTATCACCTTCGCAAATCATTTCTTCAATAAAAAGTTCATACTTAGGAAAAGCACCATCAAAAAATGCAATATGGTCTATTAATTTTTGGTCAGTCGTATAACGCCTACAAAGTGCTTCAGATTTCTCAACACCTGAAATAGCATTAAAATACTCTACAATAAAAGCTCTATTCTTTTTTATAATACCCATAATAACAATGATTTATGAAGCAAATTTAAAAAGCATTTTAATAAAAAAATTGTAGGAATGTTTCCATTTGTTGCCTCTATGTTACATCGCCTGTTTTTTAAAACTACTTGGTGTTATGCCAAAATACTTTTTAAAGGAACGCGAAAAATGTCCCTTGTCTGAGAACCCACAAGAATATGCCACCTCGGTAACGGATAAATCCTGCTTAGTATCCTTGAGAAGTTGTTTGGCGAGTTCGAGTTTAAATATCATAATGTATGATAAAGGCGATTTCTCAGTGATCTCCTTAACTTTTCTATAGAGATGTGTTCTACTCATATTTAGTGATTTTGCTAGCTCGGCCACACCATAATCTCCATCTTGTAAATGCAACTCTAATAATTTATTGATTTTATTTAATAAAATATGGTGGTCTTTATTAATCTTGCATGCCTCTTCCTTAGAACCTTTACCAAAAAAATGATTGCGAAGACTCTTGTTCATCTCAATGTAATATGGCGAAAAATTAAGCGGTTTTTCCCAATGGGCATTTATGCCAGTTGGAACATAAATTTGATACTGGGTATTGGTTCCTTCAATATGTATTCTATTTACCTTAAGCTGAGTGATAGAAAGAATCTCGGTTATTCTGTATAAATCTATACCTTGAATAAATACATTAATACAGATTTCTTTATTTTTTATTGACGCTACACCAATTTTAATTTTACAACCCTCTGGAATAAAATCCAAAATTCTATAAAACAGTTTATCTAGTTGATTTTTTATTTGAGAATTAATCGATAATTGTCTGTGTCCATAATTGTCAGGTACTATTTTAATATCAATATCCTGATGAGAAGCTTCTAATTTAAGTTCATCCAACCAGTCATATAGTGTACTAATATCTAGTTTTGGCAATAGTGTCCCCACTGTGATTGATTAATAATCAAGAAGATACTTAAAACAAAAGAATTAAAAAAATTCTCTGGATTTTAAATTTTAGAGGTAATAATTTGCGCCATCTTCTCTGCACGAGCTTTCACTTCATATTCAGTCCAAGACAATTTAATTAAGCAAGATAAATTTCTGGCTATAAAAGCATCAGATTGCTCGAAGGTTTTTGAAGTAAGATACTTCAATCCCTCTTTGACTTCTGCTGAAATTGGAAACAAAGACTTTAAATCTTTGAGGTGGTCCCATTTTCTTATATAATGCCAATTATTATCGTAGTAATGGAAACAAGCATCAACTCCATTTTCCTTAAAGGCTTCAGAAACCTTTCTGGTTGTATCTAGATCAGGTAAGAAAAAATTCAAAAAGGCATAGCTTTCAACACCACCATTCGGAATCTTTCTAAATTCAACTTCGGGTATTTGGGACAGTGCCTCTCTTAGTATTGTATAATTTCTTTTCTGAATTTCAATAAACTCTGGCAATCGTCTTACCTGAGCCAAGCCAACCGCAGCATGTAACTCAGAAATCCTAAAGTTGTAGCCCAAGAATGGATGTGTTTCTGCACCTCTATCATGACCTATATGATCATGTCCATGGTCCGAATAGTGATCGGCATGTGTATAATAAGCTTCACTATTTGTAACAACAGCTCCGCCTTCACCACATGTAATCGTTTTTACAAAATCGAAAGAAAAGCAACCTATATCCGCTATACTTCCCAATGGCTGTCCTTTGTAAGTTCCGCCTATAGCCTGACAAGCATCTTCGATAAAGATCAAATTATGTGTCTCACAGACCGACCTTAAGGCGTCCATGTCTCCCATACTTCCGCACATTTGCACAACCATAACGGCTTTGGTTCTAGAAGTGACGGCGGCCTCTACTGCACTAGGGTCTAAAGTTAATGTGCTGTCTATATCAACTAAAACCGGAATAGCTCCTAACATCATAATGGCTTCAAAACTTGCTACAAAGGTAAATGTGGGCATAATCACTTCATCACCTGCTCCTACTCCAGCTGAAGCCAAAGCTACAGTTACAGCAGCTGTTCCGCTAGATACTAATTGTACGTATTTGGTGTTAAAGGTACTGCTAAGTTCGGATTCTAATGCCTTAGCCTTCCAGTGGCCTTTGCGCATCCCATCAAATCCATAGCGCATTAGAACACCATTGTCTAAAACATCGTTAACTTCCTTACGCTCTAAATCACTGAATAATTCGAAACCTGGCATAAATTTGAATTGTTATATTTTTACAACAAATATAACCTTTTGTTCACTTTCTGGAAGGGTCTTATTATAATTCTATGATAGTTTCGGATAAAGATTTTCTTACTTTTTTGAGCTCAGCAAACATATCGTCTTCTGCCCTAAATCCGACGGGAAACATTAAAACAGAACTTAAACCAAATCGATCTAGGCTTAAGGCCTTGTCTATTTCAGTAGGAATAAAACCTTCCATAGGACATCCATCAATACCTTCTACAGCGCAAACTGTCATTAAATTTCCCAAAGCGATATAAGCCTGTTTTGCCGCCCAATCTGTTTTTTTCTCATTTGGCATATTACTGATCGTTGTTTTTAAACCGTTCTTAAATGGCTCTAAAACACTATCTGGAGTTTGTCTTATCTTTTTTACATTATCAAAATGCTGTTCTACATCAGCATCGTCGATATCATTTTGAATACATAATATGAGCAGATGAGAGGCGTCTGCTACTTGGCGCTGACCATATGAATGCTCCACTAATGCTTCACGACGCTTTCTATCTTCTACAACAACCATCTTTAATGTTTGTAAACCGTAGGACAATGCCGTTAGATTAAATGCTTCTTTTAATATTTGAATTTGCTGCTCTGACAAAGTCTTTGAATTATTAAATTTCTTGGTAGCATAACGCCATTTTAATTTTTCTATAATCATTTCAATCTTCAATTAAAATCTTTCACTTTGCAAATATACAATGGGTCATATAATTAAATACAAAACCCATACTAAAGCGTATGGGTTTTGTATTACACTTTTACTTTATCATTCTTAATCCTGGAGCGATAGAGTGGAAAAAAGTCGGTTTCATTTTTATACATTTCAAAATCCTGCCCAAATTTACTTTTGGTTAGGCCATTGTATGCGTCTTCATTGACGATATATTTCCAAGTCTTAAATTCCTTGAATTCTTTTGAGAAACTACTCTTAAATCTAAACAAGGAGTCTTCCCTACTACCTAAACCTCCACCTAAGTTGAAAAACTCATAACCCTCATTAGTAGATTTTATTCGCATCTCATCAATAATCAATTTAATAGGATTGAGTTCAAAATGGTCTTCACTCAAACCGGACAAATGATACTGTACAATATTTCCTTTTTTCATAAACATCGAAGCGCCAATTATTTCCTGACTTTCGTTATGGATACATAGGGACAGCTCAGATTTATAATCATTACTTGATAGAACCTCGCGATAATACTCATCTGTAAAAAAATAACTATCATCGGCTTCGACACGTTCCATATTCTGATGGTATAAACGCTTAAAATCTCCAAGATGCTTATCAATATCGCCTTCAATGACTGTACAAGATCTTCTGGATTTATTCAGATAGGTCTTTAAACGTCTATTAAATTTTGCTCTTTGGTTCTCTATAGTGTCTTTTAAGTCTATATAAACCACTTTACCCAAAGTATTTATTTCGCCCAATCCATCAAGGATCATCTCCTGATGCGCTATAAAAGGATGCAATCTGGAAAAAACAGAGACAATATGATGTTCATTAAGAAATTCATTAAAGGTATTGTGGAAATGATCCCGATTAAAAGAATCATCCATGTGTTGTACCAAAGGGCCTGCATATCCGTATACAGAGGTGGCATCCTTATAGTTTGAGTTCTCTATAGCTCTTAATAGTAAAGGAATCAATAAAGATATTTGTCCATCCACATACTTTATAAGCACAGGCTCTTCGCCTTCATTTTTAGAAAGCTGATGATAATCGTATGTGTGGTAAAAATCTGGATTTACAGCCAAATCGATCTGTTCTTTCCAGAGTTTTTTATCTTTAATTACTTCAATCATAGGGTAAGGTATTACATTGAAATAAAAATGTGCTCGGCAATTATATTCTAAACATTGCGCCTGTAGGCTTAAGACCTAAATAGGCCATACCTGCTTGATTCATCCAGTGTGGTTGAACAATGCCGTGTTGGTTAACCGCGTGCACATCTCTGTGAGCTCGTTCTATTACATTCTTAGTGTATAACGCCACTGTGCCGGCTGCTGCATATATTTCAGTCACCATAGCTCTCGCTGTAGTTGCGGCCTGATATGATGCCGACCAAACATCTGCTAGTTGAATATCCGAATAGTCATTACCAGCTTGTGCTTGTTCCCAAATTACGGATACCGAATTATAAAGCTGGCATCTCGAAGCATCCAATAAGGTTTTGCTTTTTGCCACTACACTTTGTACACGGTCTCTATCTCGTAAATCTGGATTTTTTCCTGGTGTTATTTTTTCGAAACATATTTTTACAAGGTCATCCATAGCAGCCTTATAGATGCCCAAAGCAATAGCTGCATTACCTGCAGCATTCATACATCCTATGGGTAAGCGACTGTAAGGATTATCTATAGCTACAGGGCTTTCAAAATCCACGGCATAAGCTTCTGGTACAAAATGGCCTTCTACTTTTACATCATGACTTCCTGTACCTCTTAAACCACCAACATGCCAAGTATCAATAATTTCAATAGCCTCTTTTGGGATGAAGAATAGTTTTAATTTAGCACCCGGCCCAAGTGTTTTTGGTAAACCTTCACCAGTTACTAAACAACGTAGTGCAAACCAGTCTGAAATTTCACATCCAGAGACTAATGTCCATCTACCATTTATTTTATAACCGCCAGGTACAATCTCTGCTACACCTTCTGGACGTGCGGAGTTGGCGTAAACGTGAGAAGCATCTTTGTATATCTCTCTCATGCTTTCTTCATTAAGAAAACGTCCAAAAGTACAGGCTAAGTGATTATTCCAAGCACTCCATCCAGCAGCGGCCTCACCGCTACTCAATATTTCATAAGCTTTTAAAACCTCTATTGGATTGTCTTCCCAGCCTCCAAGAAATTTTGGTAGTCCCATTCTAAACAATCCAGTTTCCGTAAGATGGTTTACAAGGGCTGGTGCAAGCTTTCTAGATGCTTCGGTTTCTTCACGATGTGCTCTCGCGGTTTCATAAACAGCCTTAGCAGCATCGGATGGTAACATTGTAGTAATTTCTAACGTTGATTTGTGCATAATTCTAATTTTATTATAAATGATATAACTACCATTAGTTTTTCATAGGATTTAATTAACTGCTGAATTTTTTAGAAATATGACCAGGTGTAAGGCAATAATAAAAATTCAGGGCTTTAATTCGAAGATATTGCTAATAAGTTGAAGACTTGAAAATTAATTGATTAAATGCCAAAAAAATGGTTAAAGAAAAAATATCGAAAAAACCTTGACGGTATTGACTTACAAAATATGGCATATGATGACTGTAGTCGGTTGGGCCACTGTAAAAACAACGATAGATAACAACGTTAGGAACATTGAAGGCAAGCAAGCACTTAAAAAATGCTTTTATACGATCTAAAATGTACCTTTGATTCTTTGCTATTTGCAAGCTATGTCGAATTAGTTATTAAACATTCTTAGCTCAAATTTTTAAAACGTGTTTACAGTTTCGATATTTAATGGCTATATTTAGCTACCCTTTGTACTAATTCCCCTTGAAATAAATTTAGATGTCTGAAGAATGAAAAAGCTCTTGGAGCAACAACTATGGCATATTGCCAATAAACTGTGCGGTAAAATGGATGCCGATGCGTACTTGGATGCTATTAAAGAGGAATCGCTTCTAAAATTAGGATATTTTCTAAGATCAAATAAATGATTCGGTTTTATAGCCAAAAAAAAGTACTTCTAACAAAGAAAACAAGTGCATCTTTGTCTTATAAGCATTAGAAAATATTCTAAATTATATAGAATAAAGTATCATGAGAACCGAAAGTGTTAATGATTTCAACAAGTTATTTTGAGAATTTAGACCTCAACAGTACCAAATTTGGCAGAAATACTAGTAAAAAAATACGAGCCTTTAAAAAAGGTTTGTTGCAGAAGATGTTTGTGTAGGTTATGGAAAAAGAAAATACAATACATGAAGTTGTAAGCAGCGAATCCTCTTTTTTACAAATTATAAAGGAGTTGCCCAATAAACATTTGCAAACACTAATTAGCATACCACAGCAGAGTGCCGGTGTTATTGTAGAAGGTTTAGAGTTCTCTTACTTTCCAAATCCTGCAATAAGTACACTTAAGAAACAATTACTAAATGAAAATATTGTTAAGGAATTGACTAAGTACTTAGTTAATTCCTTAATAAAGGTAGAGCCAAAACTATACTTTGTACAATTTATAAATTGTGTGTTCGATGATAGTATAATTCTGTTTGACGATAGCAGTACTGTTGACCTAACGTTTTCAAACTGTTCTTTTAGTAAGCCATTACTTATTCCTAAAACTTCTAACACGCTAACATTTGTTAACACTTGTGTGTTCAAAGAAAAACTAAGTTTTGCATCCACAGATAAGATTCTAACATTTGTTGACTGCATTTTTAAGAAGGAGGTAATGGCAAAGGATAAAACCTTTAAAAACAAAGTGCGTTTTAGAAACTGCGACTTTATAGGTTATGCCAATTTCAGAAACACAACTTTTGAAGACTTAGCCGATTTTTGGCGGTGTACCTTTTATCAAAAAACTATTTTTTATAAAACCGACTTTTTAGATACCATAGTATTTTCGGCTGTTACATTTATGGATGATGTGTTGTTTACTTATGCTTTAATCGATAAATTAATGATTCTGAGAGGTACAGATGTAGAAAAAGGGTTTGATATTTCATTAGCAATCATATCTGGTAGACTAAGCATTTTCGATTTTAAATTAAAAGAGAAAAATTATAAATCATATAAGGATATTTATAAAGATGCCATAATACTTATGCCTAATTATCAAGGACATAGTACATTTTTAAAAGCTTATGAAGAAGTCTATGAAAAAGCCGTTTCTGAGAAAGCATTAATCCCCATAGAAAATAAAAGAGAAACCTACCGTATTCTCAAAAGTCAATTGGATAGCCAAAAAAACTATATAGATGCCGTACCCTATAGAGTGATGGAGCACAAAACATATTTGAAAGAATCTTGGAAAAAATTTTGGAGTAGGCATCAACCCTATACCAGACCCTTTTCTAATATTATCGTTTTGTCTTTAAATGGTATATCTAATTGGTTTGGTTCGTCTTATATTATCGGTATAATTTTTACAGTTTCTATTGCAGCAATATTTTTTAACAGTATGCTGTCACACATTAGTGATTTTGTTTACACAACTGATATTAGAGAATGGCAATGGGAATATTTTGTTCAGTTTTTGAACCCCGCGCATAAATTTGATTTTATGAATAAAGTGGATGAGAATCCAAGAACTTATTTTTATATATTCGACTTTTTGGGTCGCATATTTATTGGGTATGGTATTTATCAAACTGTACAGGCTTTCCGAAAGTATAAATAAACGGAAGTATGAGAAAAGAATTTGAAAAAAAACTCGGCTTACATGGCTCTGACGACTATGGCGCATGGATAAAAGGCACACGAACATTACGCCAACTCATAGGGTATCTAGGTATGCTTTTACCAGTATTTCTAATTACCTTCAGTAATAAATGCGACGAGCTCCCTTTAGAATCCATAAGCCATTATTTCTACACGCGATCTAATTCCTTTTTTATAGTGATTCTAAGCCTTGTAGGTATCTTTTTAATTATCTATACAAAAGATTTCATCCTTTCTAGCATCGCCGGAATATGCGCCTTGTGTGTAGTATTCTTTCCTACAGACCCTTTGTTGGACCGTTGCTGTATTGTTGATATCCCAGGTAATAATTGTAGGGAAGGGTTTCATTATTTAAGTGCAGCTATATTTCTTGTGATTTTAGCCTATATGTGCATACGCAAGTTTACTAAACTAGATAAGGAAGAAATTGATATGCGCCATGATAAAGTTAAATATAAACTATTTTACAAGATCTGTGGGTATATGATGCTTCTTTCCTTGGCCATAATCGGGCTGAAATTTCTTAGTAGCAAATTTTTTCCAGACTCATTTGAAGGGTTTATAGAATTCTATGACGAGAACCAATTGACTTTCTGGATGGAACTTGTGGCTTTAGAGTTCTTTGGATTAGCATGGCTGGTAAAGGGTTATAATACTATAAAGTATTCGGATTACAGAATTCATCTGTTTAGAGGCGCAAGTAGTGAACTTAAATATAAGTCATCAAAAAACAATTAAAAAACACTTAAGTTTTAAATGAACCCACAATCAGACTATATATTAGAAGATAATTCAGATTTTAAAAAGCGTAAAAATTAAAAGGTCGCTAAGAAGTAAACTTATGCGACCTTTGTGCCTTTTGGAATGATTTTTCATTCTCTGAGCGGAGAAAGAGGGATTCGAACCCCCGGAGGTGTGACCCTCGCCGGTTTTCAAGACCGGTGCATTCGACCACTCTGCCATTTCTCCAATTACTTACCAGCCCAGTAAACATGCTTTACCGCTCTAGCGGGTGCAAATATAAAACCCTTTTTCATGTTGCCAAAAGGTTTTTTTAGTTTTTTCATTATTAATCTTGTGTAGCAAATTTGAAAATAAAATTAGCATCATTAACCTAAGGGTCGTATTTTCGGCATAATATATGTTATCAAACACTTTATTATCACAAATCCATCTTCATGAAACAAAATATATTACTCCTATTGGTTTTTTTCACTGCCGTTAGTACTGCTCAAAATAAAACGATTGCAGTGGGTGAAAAACTCGTATATTCAGCATCTTATAATATGTCGGGGTTAATGACAAACATCGCCCAAGTAAAAATGGAGACCAGCGAGGTAAAAACATCTAAGAGTACTTTAATGCGCTTAAAATGTACAGCAACTACATACAAAAAATGGGATGGCTTTTTTAAGATAAGGGATTTGTACGAAAGCTATGTAAATCCCAAAACACTCACACCCTATTTATATAAGAGAGATATTAGCGAAGGTGGCTACTACAAATTTATGCAATACAAGTACAATCATAAAGCCAAATTGGTAACAAGCTTAAAACGTAAAAAAAGAAAGGATGGTACTACCTGGGATGAGAACAAAAGTGTAAAAATTAATCCATCGACTAAAGATATTGTAAGCACATTGTATTACATTAGAAACTTAGATATACATAAAGCCAATCCTGGCGATCAACAAAATTTTACGATACTTTTCGATAATCAAGAAAACACAATAACATTAAGATATATCGGTAAAGAAACTATAGCGACTAAAATTGGAAAAAAGGAATGTTACAAACTAGCCCTATCCATTAAAGGAAGTGATGCCTTAAAAGGGAATAATAACAACTTGTTGTGGTTAACAGCTGATGCCAATAAAATTCCAGTATACGCGACGTTTAAAATCGCAGTTGGAAACGGCGAATTAAAGATTGAATCCGCCACTGGATTAAAACATTAAACGGCAAACAAGATTAAAAGCAAATAGAAATGATAAAAAAACTATTCATTATTTTAGGTTTTGTAACAGCAATTTTAGCGGTCGTTTTAGCCGTTACTCCACTTTCTACCTTAGCCATAGCACCAATTATTGTAGCATTTGTTAGCGGAGTATTAGTCTTGTTGGTTTCCAGAAAAGAGAAAACCAAAACAAAAACCATTCAGTATATTTTTCTAATGGTTATAATCGCCTTGTTTTTAACCATTTATAAAAGTTTCAATCCTACTTCAGAAATTGGTGATACCAAACAGCTAGAGCAACGCGACGAAGAAAATCTTGAAAACTCTATAAAAACTTTAGAAGGCATTGAAATTGAAGAGGATTTTTAGAATTTCTATAGCAACGTGAGAAAATATATCGCTCTTTTAACTTATTTTTGACCAAATCAATTAGTTACATGAAATTTTTAGTTGCCTCAGCTCTTGTTCTTGTCGGTTCTTGCTCTACCCTTAGGCATAGTGAAAGAATAGATAATTTAAAAGAAAGTATATCCTACGAGGATAAAAGTACTGTAGAACAGTATTTAAGCACTATCAATGCCGATCAATTAAAAACTTATGTAGAAGAAGTATCTTCTGATAAATATGAAGGACGGATGACAGGAGAAGAAGGCCATAACCAGGTTTGTGATTATATTAGAAATTATTACAAATCTTTAAATATTAAGGCTCCAGAATCCCATCCCGATTATTATCAAAAAGTCCCTAAAGAAGCCTTACCAGAAGACATAAACGACTCCCAAAACGTCATTGCCTATATTGAAGGATCAGAATTTCCGGATGAATATATTTACATCACAGCACATTCTGATCATGAAGGCACAGTTGACGGCGAGATCTATTCTGGAGCTGATGATAACGGTTCGGGCACCGCTGCTGTGTTTGAAATGGCAGAAGCCTTTAAGATGGCATCAAACGATGGAAATGGTCCTAAGCGAAGCCTTGTATTTCTTCATGTAACAGCCGAAGAAGTAGGCTTACATGGCTCACGCTATTACACCAACAACCCTATTTTTCCTATAGAAAATACCATTAGCACCTTAAATATAGATATGATAGGTCGTGTAGATGAAAGACATCAAGACAATGAAAACTACATTTATGTTATAGGGGCAGACCGCATTAGTACTGAGCTCCATTTTATTATACAAGAAGCCAATTCAAAGTTTATAAACTTAAATTTAGATTATAAGTACAATGAAGATAGCGATCCAAACCGCTATTTCTATAGGTCAGATCATTATAATTTCGCAGTAAAGGATATACCTGTGGTTTTCTTTTTTAATGGTGAACACGAAGATTATACAAAACCTACCGATACCGCAGACAAAATAAATTATCAACTTTTGGAAAAACGAACCAAGCTCATCTTTGCTACGACTTGGTACTTAGCAAATTCGCCAGTTCAATTGAAACGGGAAATCATCTAGCGTTAAAGTTTGTTAAAAGCAAAACGGTCTAAACGTCTTGATATTTCGATTTTTGTATTTTTAAATTTCAATCTCCTTACAATGAAAAAGAAACTATTACTTCTTAGTATCTATATTGTCTTTGTTAATTGTGGTACCTCGTCAAAAGGCAATAATACTGCAATACAGACTAATGAAGCCAAAACAGTAGACCCTACAGAATATGGCGCCACGATTACTTCAGACGAATTAAAAGAACTACTTTATACGTATGCCTCAGATGAATTCGAAGGAAGAGATACAGGCGAAAAGGGACAAAAGTTGGCTGTTCAGTATCTAAAGGACCTATACAAATCTATAGATATTGCAACACCACTAGGCAATGATGACTACTTTCAAGAAGTGCCCTTAGAAAAACAAAGTGTTACCGAGGCTAAAATTTCAGTCAATGGAACTGATTTTAAGAGTTTTGAAGATCATATCGTTTTAAATGCTTCTGGCAAAGTAGATATTTCGGAAGACGAAATTGTCTATGTAGGTTATGGCATTGATGCCGACAATTATTCAGATTATAAAAATATAGACGTTAAGGGCAAAATAGTTTTGGCCAAAGACGGAGAACCAAAAGATGCAAACGGTAATTATGTAACTTCAGGAAATACTGAAAATACAAAGTGGTCCTACGGACGCCAATCACTCTCTAGTAAAAGGGATGCAGCAAAAGAAAATGGTGCCAAAGGACTTATTTATATGGATAGTTATTTATTCTCCAGATATGCACCATATTTACAAAGGCAAGCCATGTTTAATGCTTTGGGTCGCCTCTCCCTAAAAAGTAATCAACCAGAAATGATGATGCTTATGGTCAACGAAAATCTAGGTAAAGCGCTACATAACTCAATCTTAGAAGATGAAATACCTAAAACTGTAAACACAAATATTAACTTATCCATAGAAAATAAATCGGAAACCATATCTTCAGAAAATGTAGTAGCTTATATTAAAGGTTCGGAAAAACCTAATGAGATTGTTGTTATTTCTGCCCACTTGGATCACGAAGGTGTTAAGGATGGTGAAATATACAATGGCGCCGATGATGATGGTTCTGGTACAGTGGCAATCGTTGAAATTGCTGAGGCCTTTAAAATGGCAGAAAAAGATGACAATGGTCCAAAACGCTCTATACTATTTCTGCATGTTACTGGCGAAGAAAAAGGACTTTTGGGTTCTAAGTATTACACAGATTACGACCCCATTTTTCCGTTAGAAAATACAGTTGCAAATTTAAATATTGATATGATAGGTAGAACAGACCCTAAGCGTGAAGAAGGTGACAGAAATTATGTCTATCTCATCGGCAGTGATAAATTGAGTACAGAATTACATGCTATTTCAGAAGACGTCAATACTAAATATTGTAATGTTGAATTAGATTATAAATATAATGACGAAAATGACCCCAATCGTTTTTATTACCGATCCGACCACTACAACTTTGCAAAAAATAATATTCCCGTAATCTTCTATTTTAATGGTACCCATGACGATTATCACAAGCCAACTGACACAGCGGACAGAATTGAATATGACTTATTGCAGAATAGAGCACGTTTGGTCTTCCACACGGCATGGGAATTGGCAAATAGAAAAGAGCGTATAATAGTAGATAAGCCTTTAGAAAGCACTAAACCATAGGATACAAATCAAATAAGTAAAAAAAGGTTTTGCAGAAAAACGTAAATCATTTACATTTGCAAACCTAATTAAAATGGTGGTTGTAGCTCAGTTGGTTAGAGCGCCTGATTGTGGTTCAGGAGGTCGTCGGTTCGAGACCGATCTTCCACCCGAAAAGACCAAGCCTTTCAGAAATGAAGGGCTTTTTTTGTATCCCTATATCAAATCTAAAAGAGAGTCTACCGCAGGATAACGCTCAACCGTAAAACCTTCACCATATTCTGTTCCGATAAGGCGGCCTAGATTTCTGGCTCTATACGTAATACTATCCGTAAAATTCTTACTTGAAATCGGAGTCTCCGGTTCATTACTAGTCGGATCAAAAAATTGAGTCTTATAAGCAAGTACAGCTTCCATTTTTTTGTCCATAAATCCAGTAACATCAACAACAATATCTGGTTCAAGATCTTTCCATTGAATATAGTGATACACGGCTTTTGGTCGCCAAGGCAATTGCCAATCATCTTCATCTTCGTGCTTTGTGTCTATCTTTCGCAAACCGCTTAAAAAACAAGCATCCCTAACCAATTGACTTGCTCTTCCATGGTCTATATGGCGATCTTCTATGGCATTGCATATTACAATTTCGGGCTTATACTTTCGTATTTCTTTAATAAGTTCGATCTGATGCTGTTTATCATTGCTAAAAAACCCATCGGCAAATTCCATATTCGTACGCATAGTAATATTTAAAATTCTGGCAGATTCAGTAGATTCAGCATCACGTGTTTCTGCTGTACCACGGGTTCCGAGTTCACCTCTTGTCAAATCTATGATCCCTACTTTTTTGCCATTAGCGGTTTCTTTGGCTAGTGTTGCTCCACAACCTAATTCTACATCATCTGGATGTGCTCCAATGGCTAAAATGTCTAATTTCATACGATTTTTTATTTTCTCTGTTGTCAAAAATATTAAAAAGGATATAGAATTCCGTTTTCTTTTTATCACGCAAACGGTTTCGTTTAAATTCTCTCCATATTTCTTCTTAAATGCATCCCTAAAATTGAATAATTCGCAATTCCGAAAAAGCATGACATTCATCATAATTATTGCACTGTTCTACAAGTAATTTTACCCTGTAATTCTTAGTCGATATCATATGAATTTAATGCTGGCCATCTTAATCATTACCATAATCCTTTTTATTTGGGGGAAATTTACGCCAGATATTGTTGCTTTACTCTCTATGTTAAGCTTATTTCTTTTCGGGATACTCGATTTAACGGAAACCCTGAGCGGCTTTAGCAACCCAACGGTAATTATGATTGCCGCTTTATTCATTATAGGTGAAGGTTTATCTCAAACAGGATGGACAGCTTTAGCTGGACAAAAATTCATAAAAATGGCAGGTAAAAGTACTACTAAGCTTTTACTGATTACTACCTTAGGTTCAGGATTGCTCTCTAGTGTTGTAAGCAATACAGGTACAGTAGCAACATTGATGCCTGTGACCATATCTTCAGCCTGGAGTATAGGAACATTACCCTCTAAGCTCTTAATGCCTGTAGCCTTCGGATCTAATACAGGTGGTTTATTAACATTAACGGGAACACCTCCTAATATTATTGTTAACAACACGATGTTAGAAAGTGGCATAGAAGGCTTTTCTTTCTTCGAATTCGCATTAATAGGATTGCCCTTGTTACTTATTGCACTCATCTATTTTAGATATATAGGATACAGATTATTACCGAGCAACAAGACCAATAATAAACCTGTGGATATAAGCACTACACTGCATAAATGGATTGAAGCTTATAAAGTAGATGATGACTATTATCGACTTAGAGTACGTTCGGTATCTCCCTTACTAGGAACTACACTCGGTCAATGGCATTTTGAAGACAATCACCATGTTTCTATTTTAAGAATAAAACGACGTCATCCAAATCGCTTAAGAGGCAACGACCCTTTCATTGAATTTCCATCCAATGATACAGAATTTAAGTATCATGATATTATAACAGTTAAAGGTGATACCAAAGCCATAAACGCCTTAATGATTAGATTTAGATTAGGTCTTTTACCATTAGAACCTATTGCAGACGAGCTAAGAAACAACCTTATAAATCAGGAGGTTGGAATGACAGAAATTATAGTTACACCAAAATCGACTTTAGTGGGAAGAAAAGTAAGAATTGGTCGTTTCTTTAAACGCTTTGGTGTACAACTTATGGCTGCCTCCAGAAATAACAAAGCATTTACCGATCGTGAAATAGTAGTTAAAGCTGGCGATGCTTTCTTAATCCGAGGTATTTGGAGTGATATAGAACAATTAAAATCACACCACGAAAATCTGGTCATTATAGGAAGCCCAGAAGGGATGGCAAAAACAGTCACCAATTTGACACATAAATCCTACATCGCACTTTTTGCACTTGTATTGATGATAGTGCTATTAGTAATGAATGTTGTTCCAGGTGCCATAGCTGCATTAATATCAGCAGGTATTATTTTAATTACAGGCTGCGTGCCTATTACTAAAGCCTATAAGGGCATTAGTTGGATAAGCGTTGTCATGATTGCTGCCATGATACCAATGGGACTCGCATTACAAAAAACAGGTACTGCTGAGCTCATTGCTAATGGCTTAGTGGAGACTTTGGGAACTTTACATCCTATAGTTTTATTGGGAGGTGTATTCCTTTTAACGACAACATTTAGCCAAGTCATTAACAATTCTGCTACAGCTGTATTAATGGCACCAATTGTTATTATAGCCGCAAATACCTTGAGCTTATCTGCCGCGCCTTTTATGATTGCTGTGGCAATAAGTGCCTCTACTGCTTTCTTAACCCCCGTAGGTACAACAACCAATGCTATGGTGATGACAGGTGGAGGCTATAAGTTTAAAGATTACGTAAAAGTAGGAGCACCATTACTTCTACTATTCTTAATAACAACATTAACATTAGTGCCATTGATTTGGCCATTTTAAGTGGAGTAAATAAAAAAGTAAATAGATAAAAAAGATAACAGAACATTAAACAAACAGTTATGGAAACATTAGAATTAAAAAAAGATACTTTACCTGTTGGTAACATTTCAGAATTACGAGAGTTAATTGATGTTGCACCAAGTATTACTGTGGCGAGGAACGTTGATGAACTTGTAGATCTTGCCGTTGGTGATGAGCTAAACAAAACTAAAGAAGTTCGCTTTGATTTGCCAGATGGAAGCAGTTATCACGAAGTGGACGTCATGCGAACTAAAAATGGTATAGCTGCAAATTATAAAGAGGTTTATATGCGTAGACGCGATCCAGATTGTATGGTAATAGCTGATGACCGGCCTACGGATAAACCTACATTCAAGGATAGATTTGGAACCAATTTTGATGCCCTAAGAGAAGAAACATTCGAATGGTTAAAGAAACAAGACTTGGCCATGTTTTACTTTAATGCTGGTCAACCAGGTATGGGCTATAATGCCGTAGCGGTTATCCCAGCTAATTGCGGTTTCTTTGGACTGGGCTTAGCGCTCTTACAAGGAATTTTAGATTATACGGACTTGCCTGAGGATTTCTCACCAGAGGCTGTTATTTATGTGGCACCTCCATTTAGACATACGCATTTTGAGGGAAAACAAGTTGTTGTACACAACAGAATACCCGGTAAATATGAAATGTTCTCCTATAATCTTTATCCAGGACCAAGTGCAAAAAAAGGAGTCTATGGTATGTTAATTGGTAAAGGTGAAGATGAAGGTTGGGTAACTGCACACTGCTCTGCCGTAAGAGTAACCACACCTTATGATAACGTCATAACAGTTATGCACGAGGGTGCTAGTGGTGGAGGAAAAAGTGAGATGCTACAGCAGCCACATAGGCTTGATAATGGTAGAATCTTGCTTGGAAAGAATATTTTTACTAACGAAGAATTCGCCTTAGAGCTTCCTAGAACCTGCGATTTGAATCCTGTGACAGATGATATGGCCTTATGTCACCCTAACCTACAACAGGATGCTAAAAAACTTTGGCTCGAAGATGCTGAAGATGCTTGGTTTGTTAGAGTAGATCACATAAAAAAATACGGAACGGATATAACACTTGAGAAAATTACAGCTCAATCTGAGCAGCCGCTTTTATTTTTAAATATTGAAGCTGTACCAGGTGGAAGAGCGATGATTTGGGATCATGTTGAGGATGAACCAGGAGTACCGTGCCCAAACCCAAGAGTGATTTTACCAAGGGACGCCATGCCAGGAGTGTATTCAGGACCAGTAAGAGTAGATATTAGAAGTATCGGATTAAGAACTCCACCTTGTAGTAAGGAAGAGCCCAATTATGGTATCGTTGGATTAATGCATGTTTTACCACCAGCTCTAGCTTGGCTCTGGCGTTTAGTAGCACCAAGAGGACATGCCAATCCTAGTATTATTCAAACCGAAGGCATTAGTAGTGAAGGCGTTGGAAGCTATTGGCCATTCGCTACCGGTAAGAAAGTAAAACAAGCAAATTTACTCCTAGAGCAAATAATTAGAACCCCAGGTGTAAAATATATTCTAACACCAAACCAACATATTGGTGCTTGGAAAACTAGTTTCATGCCACAATGGATAAGTAGAGAATTTTTGGCTAGACGTGGAAATGCTGATTTTAACGAGGAACAAATAAGCCCATCGAGATGTAGTCTTTTAGGTTATAGTTTAAATTCAATGAAAGTAGAAGGAGTAAGAGTTTCTAGAAGATTCCTAAAGGTCGAAAGACAAGAAGAAGTTGGAACTGAAGCTTATGATCAAGGTGCTGAAATGTTGTATGATTTCTTCGTGAAAACTTTAGCTCAGTTTCAAGATGAAAATCTACATCCATTGGGTCAAAAAATTATTGAATGCTGTTTGAACCGTGGTACGGTAGAAGATTACGAAAGAATTTTTAATGAATATGTAAAATAATTTAAAAGTCATTAATATTCAATCTGTTATATAAAAGTGAGGATAAATAATGTCGAATAAGGATTTTTGGATGCATTAATCCTTATTTGACATGGCTTTCATAGTTCTTAAAACTCAAAAAACAAGCATGATAAATATCATAGATTTTTGGTCTTAAACGAAGTAACTTTATGCATTCATAAATATTATTTATGATACTCATAAATCTTTCTTTCGCAAAAAAATCACAAACATATAATCATGGAAACATTATTAAAAGAACCAATTATGAAAACTAGAGACCTCACTAAGTATGGCATAATAGATTCTAAAGTTCATTGGAATTTATCGCCAGAAGAATTACAAGCCATTACCGTAGAAAAGGGAATGGGGAAAGAGACTGCAAATGGTACATTGGCCATTAATACTGGGAAATTTACTGGACGTTCACCTCAAGATCGATTCTTAGTTAAAGATGATTATACAACAGATAGAGTTTGGTGGGGAAAAACAAATAAAGGCATATCTCCTGAAAATTTTGATTATTTACAGTCTGAAATAGAAAAATACCTCAGTGGTAAAGAGATTTTTGCTAGAGATGGTTTTGTATGCTCCGACCCTAAATATAGAATGGGTGTAAGAACTATAACTGAATACCCTTGGTCTAATATGTTTATTTATAATATGTTCTTAAGACCAACAGCCGAAGAATTAGAGAACTTTGAAGAAGAGTGGTTGGTACTTTGTGCACCTGGTTACGAATGCCCAGAACCAGCTAAACGTGGACTTAGACAAGGTAACTTCTCCATACTTAATTTTACTAAGAAGATAGCACTTGTAGGTGGTTCTGCCTATACAGGCGAAATGAAAAAAGGTATTTTCTCTGCCCTTAACATGATTTTACCTGTTGATAAAAACGTATTACCAATGCACTGTTCAGCTAATGTTGGCGAAGATGGCGAAACTGCTATTTTCTTTGGTTTATCAGGAACTGGTAAAACTACTTTATCTGCCGATCCA
Organism: Winogradskyella sp.; assembly: GCF_028282165.1. Lineage (GTDB taxonomy): Bacteria > Bacteroidota > Bacteroidia > Flavobacteriales > Flavobacteriaceae > Winogradskyella. The sequence goes on from NZ_JANQIM010000025.1 coordinate 50,945, forward strand.
GACCGTAAACTTATTGGTGATGATGAGCATGGTTGGACAGCTGAAAATAGAATCTTTAATTTTGAAGGTGGATGTTATGCGAAATGTATAGACCTTACAGAAGAAAAAGAACCAGACATTTATAGAGCTATAAAGCCGGGTGCTATTCTTGAAAATGTGATCTTTAAGGACAATAATGAGGTAGATTATTTTGATAGCACCATTACACAGAATACTCGGGTAAGTTATCCATTATATCATATAGATAATATACAAACACCATCTTATGCCGATAACCCTAAGAATATCTTCTTCTTAACTTGTGACGCATTTGGTGTATTACCTCCAGTATCGAAGTTAACTCCTGGTCAGGCCGCTTATCACTTTATATCTGGTTACACAGCTAAAGTAGCAGGTACAGAAGCAGGAATTACAGAGCCGGTACCATCTTTCTCAGCATGTTTCGGTGAACCATTTATGCCATTACACCCAACAAAATATGCTGAAATGTTAAGTGCAAAAATGCAAGAAGCTGGAGTTAACGTTTGGTTAGTAAATACAGGATGGAGCGGTGGCCCATATGGTGTGGGTTCTCGCATAAAACTTAAATATACAAGAGCTATGATAACAGCCATTCTTAATGGAGACTTAGATAATGTAGATTTTGAACAACATCCAATATTTGGATTATTTATGCCGAAGTATTGCCCTAATGTTCCAACGGAAATGTTAGACCCAATGAATACTTGGTTACAAAAAGGAGCTTATATAAGTAAAGCTATACAATTAGCGCATTCTTTCCACTTGAATTTTGAAAAATTTGCGAGTGAAGCTTCAGATCAAATCATAGAAGGCGGTCCATTAATTGATGAACACCATCACTTAAACGACCACGTTTAATAATTCCATGACTGAGAGGAGCTCGAAAAGAGCTCCTCTTTATTAATCACCCACAATGAAACCCCTACTTTTCCCTCTTTTCTTCTTTCTATTCGCTATTCATTTATTTTCACAAAATCCTTCCGAAAATCACCTTGGTTCTTGGTATACCTACGGAAGCCACCACAGATTAAGTGAACGTATAAGTCTTAATCCTTACACAGAATTACGGTTTTATGAACCCTCATCTAATTACAATTTGGCTTTTGTATCACTAAGAGGAAACTATCATTTTAGTGCAAATCAAACTATAGGTATTGGTTATGCCTATTTAGATATCGACACTGTTTTTGAGTTTGATAATGAACCTAATATACATGAGCATCGTATTTTTGAGCAATACACCGTTTCGCACAAAGTTTCTAAGTTCAGCGTTCTCCATCGCACACGTTTAGAACATCGATTTTTAGATTTTTCAGACCGAAACGAGCTTCAAAACCGCTTCCGTTATCGCTTGAGTGTTAAGTATGAGCTAAGCAAAACGTTTTTTATTCTAGTGTCTGAGGAACCCTTTGTGAATTTTCAAGATCAGGTGTTTCATGAAAATCGGTTTTATGCCGGGATCGGTATTAACGTATTGAAAAACTCCCGACTTCAAATAGGCTATTTAAAACAGCACATTAGAAAAAACAATTTGAACAGAATACAGGTCGGAATCAGTATTAAGACGGATTCCCGAAAACCAAAAACTAAGCTAGCGCAGCTATAGCCCGATTGATATCTTTCTTTAAGTCCTTAAACGCTTCAATACCTACAGAGAATCGTATTAACTGATCACTTATGCCAACGGCTTCACGTTCTTCTTGAGTCAATAATGCATGGGAGGTTAGATGTGGTGAAATAACCGTACTTTCAATACCTGCTAAGCTCATAGAGGGCTTTATTAATTGTAATGCCTTCTGAAATTCGTAGGCATCCAAATCTTCTGTTAATTCAAAAGACAACATGGCTCCAAAGCCTTTCATTTGTGATTTGGCCAATTTATGCTCAGGATGCGATTTTAAACCTGGATAATAGACCTTGCTGATCTTTGGGTGCTTTTGCAACCATTTGGCCAATTTCATAGCATTATTAGTCTGTGCTTTTACTCGTAAGCCTAAGGTCTTCATGCTCCGTTCTAGCATCCAAACGGTCATATCGCTAAGACTTCCGCCTAAGTTCTTGCTTACATTCCAGATACGTTCTATATGCTCGTATTTCCCAGCAACTGCTCCAGCGCATATATCACTATGGCCTCCAAAATACTTCGTCGCCGAATGCATAACCATATCAATGCCAAAATCAATAGGATTCTGGTTAACTGGTGATGCAAATGTATTATCAATGGATGTTAAAATACTTTTAGATTTTGCCAGTTTAACCACAGCTTTAATATCTGTAATTGTTAATAATGGATTTGATGGTGTTTCAATATGAATTAATTTTGTGTTTGCTTTAATGGCAGCCTCAAAATCCTCAACCTCATAGCCATTGGTAAATGTATACTCAATACCATACTTAGGAAACTCTTCCTTGATGAAGTTAACCGTTCCGCCGTATAAGGTATTTTGTACCACCAGATGATCTCCTTTTTGCAAAAAAGCAAAAAACATATGGCTAATGGCCGCCATACCAGAACCAAAAATTAGAGCAGCTTCTGTGTGCTCTAGTGCTGCTATCTTTTTGGCAAGATGTTCTTGATTTGGTGTATTAAAATACCTCGGATAGCGTTTTACATCAACATCCAAAAACTCATAAGAAGAGCTTAAGTATATCGGCGAAACTGACCCTTTAAATTGTTCGTCCTTTAACTGACCAACATGTGCACAAATGGTATTTAGTCCTAATCTTTTCATATCATAAAAATAAGAGTTTTAAAATTTTTAAGGAAACCTCAATTCTTATTTAAAAAGTACATTACAATAACATGAGGAACAGTTATTGCTGCCAAAAAAGCGAAGAAGACCGTTATGAAATTTATTTCAAAATAAGTAGTAGCTATATATAACAGTATTAGACCCAATATTGAAATTAACCAATAAACAAATGACGATTTTATGTAATGAACAATATTGACTTTATTAGATTCACCATAAAGTGTTTTAATTTGATCCATAAGACTAGGTAAAGAATGCCATACTATAAAATATATAGCGAAAGCCCACAAAAGTGCTGCAAGCTTAAAAAGTATGGCAAATAACAAAATCAAAAATATTTCCTGAAAGTGATTGGAACTCTCTTTAAAATTCTTATAATTCAGACTATATAATACTACTGTTGAAGCTATCCCTATTGCCATAAACCATAGAAATTGAACCTCTGTTAAAGAATACCCTATTAAGTCATTGATTATTATAGATGTACTTTCGGAATTAAAGTAAAAAAGTAGTCCAAATATTAAACTCCCATAACTCAAGAAAAGTAATTTAGACAGCATATCGTGTCTTTTAATCCGATTATGAAAATGTTGCTCCCCAAAATGATAACAACTTATAAATATGAAAAAAAGCAAAGCTAATGTGGGAGAAATCAAAAATGCTGCAATATTGATAACGATCAATCCTACATAGAACAAAAGATACTTAAAAGGAAGTCTATTCTGTTTTTTTACAACTTTTATTAATGATATATCGTTTGAGCCATGAATGATTCCAATTGTCAATATAAAAAAGTATGATAAATACTCCTCATAAGAGGCTTCCAACTGAATGGTCAACCAAAATAAGAAAACCGTAAATATTAAGTTAAAAATTGGGAATTTCATAATACAAAGGTAGCAATATTACATTTTGTTTAATTTTTTTATGAAAACTTTAAACATTTTTTGTTTAACTATTTTTAAATTTGCTTGAACAAAAAAATTATTGTTATGAAATTACTAACCATGCTCATCGATGGCACACAGAGAATTGCTACTGATGATTACGTTGGCTTCACATTCTTTGTTGGGTGTATGGCCATGATGGCCGCCTCGGCCTTTTTCTTTTTATCAATGAATAGTTTTGATAAAAAATGGAGAACTTCTATCCTAGTATCAGGACTAATTACATTTATTGCCGCAGTACATTATTGGTATATGAGAGATTATTGGGCTTCGTTTGCCGAATCTCCAACATTCTTTAGGTATGTAGACTGGGTTCTTACCGTACCGTTAATGTGTGTTGAGTTTTACCTCATTCTCAAGGTTGCTGGCGCTAAGAAATCACTAATGTGGCAGCTGATCTTTTTATCTGTAGTAATGCTCGTTACGGGTTACTTTGGTGAAGCTGTACATACATCAGCACCTGGACCAGCGATTTGGGGATTCATTTCTGGTGTGGCATACTTTGCCATTGTCTACATCATTTGGTTTGGTGCTGCAAAGAAGTTGGCAGAACAAGCCGGTGGCGCTGTATTAAAGGCGCACAAAACACTATGTTGGTTTGTGTTGGTTGGATGGGCAATCTATCCTTTAGGTTATATGGCGGGAACAGAAGGTTGGTATGATGGTTTAGCTGGATTAGGGCTTAACATGGATGTTATATACAACATAGGTGACGCTGTTAATAAAATAGGTTTCGGATTAGTTGTCTACAGCTTAGCTGTTGCTTCTACTACTAAAACATCTGAAGCTTAATCTTAGTTTAATTAGGTCAAAAAGCCTTTCCGTGTTGGAAAGGCTTTTTATTTTGTTATACTTTAACTGCCTTCCAAAGTCCTTTTTTGAACCAAACCAAACCTAAGATCGTAATCAATACTTCTGCCAAAGTAATGGCTATAAAAACACCTAATGGCCCTAAATCCAATGACATAGCCGACAAATAAGCTAGTGGTAACTGAAACAGCCAAAAGCAAATAAAATTTATCCAAGTTGGTGTCCTAGTATCTCCAGCACCATTAAAGGCATTAATAATTACCATTCCATAGCCATAGAACACATAGCCTGCAGCAATGATTCTAAGACATAACGCACCATTTTTAACTACTTCTGGCTCTTGGGTAAACCATGAGATAATCTCAGGAGCAAAAATGAGATAAACTACGGAAACAAAGCCCATAAAAATGGCGCTGTACTTACCTGTTTTCCAAACTGATGCTTCTGCACGATCAGGTTTTTGGGCTCCTAAATTCTGCCCTACTAAAGTAGCCGCTGCATTGCTCATACCCCAAGCTGGCATTAAAGTAAACATCATTACACGAATAGCAATCGTATAACCTGCTAACACTTCGCTTCCAAACTCACTCATAATGCGCATTAAAAACACCCAGGATGATGTACCAATTAAGAATTGCCCTATTCCACCTAAGGATACCTTAATGAGATTCAGCATTACCGTAACTCTAAGGACGATATCCCTCAATCCTACCTTTATCTTACTCCAACCATAAAACAGCACCAGTAACTGAAATATTACTGCTGTACCTCTACCAATGGTCGTCGCTATGGCAGCACCTTTTACGCCATAAGCTGGTATCGGACCGAGTCCAAAAATAAAGATTGGATCTAAGATAATATTCAACCCATTGGATAACACCAAAGCCCACATGGCAATTGAGGCGTCCCCTGCACCTCTAAAAACGGCATTGATCAAAAATAAGAGCATTATAGTTACATTTCCGCCAAGCAGTACTTGCGTATAGCCATAACCTTCAGCAATTAAATCTGGCTCGCCTCCCATTAATTGCAATATCTCCTTTGGAAAAAAGATGCCTATTACACTTATAATAGCAGCTACCAAAATACCTAGACCAATCACCTGCACTGTGGCCTGCGAAGCTCCTTCCCGATCCTGTTCACCGATTCGCCTAGCCACAATAGCTGTAGCTGCCATACTAAGACCTATAGCTACAGCATACACCAAAGTAATTACGGATTCGGTTAGACCTATAGTTGCAACGGCATTTACACTGACTTGGGATACATAAAATATATCTACAATAGCAAAGATAGATTCCATGAGCATCTCTAAAATCATTGGAATAGAAAGCATAAACACTGCTCTCCGAATACTACCTGAAGTAAAATTCTGCTCCTTACCAGAAACTGCGATTCTTAAATATTTAAAAAATTGTTTTATTGAAATTTTATTGGATTGCATAACATAAGAATAAACTATTGAACCATGGCTAAACAAATCATTTTGTTTAACACTCTTACATCACATGAAGTGGTGACGATTTTTCCGAAAGTTGAATTAAGCAATCATGACGCAAATATGCACATTATTTTTTAATTCTGAAGAAAATATATCAATGATATTAAAAATAATGATGTCCAAAGCACTGTCCTAGTCCAATTTCTTGTTACTAATTTTTTACAGACATTTTCTACTGGCTTGTTATTGTCTATACTAAAGTGAAGTGGGACAAAAACTCGAAACGTCAGTATCCATAGCATTAAAACCAGAAATAAACTAATAATGGTATACCAGTTTCTTATTTGCAATAAGTGAAAAATACTAAGTGCCAGTTGACTAAACATTAGAGGCAATACGATAAAGGTAACACGCTTAGTATAACTTCTATGCCACTTAACTAAATCTGATTTTGAATAATAACCAAAACTTGGATAAATGACCAGCTGAACAGCCCAGATTAATATTACAAATCCAAAATCTATGAGCAATCTCAATATTTCGACCGTCATTTTTAATTTACTTTTCTAACCATCCAAGCCCAATACATAAGGATTGGATGTACAATTAATAGTCTAAGCCAAGCTATCCAAGGCGCAACGCAAAAAGCACTCTCTACACATGACCCCTTTAAGATAAAATCGACATGCGATGGTATAAACAGAATTAGCAAGATAATGATTCCTTTCGCAGCTAATAACCTTGTTTTGGGAAAAACAATACCTAAGCCTAGGAGAATTTCAAAAGTACCACTAGCATAGTTAATAAAGGAATGAAATGGTAGATAATCAGGAATTAAATCTGAATAAAACTCTGGATTAATAAAATGATAGCTTCCTGCAAAAAGATAGAATCCTACTAATATATTGCGTAAAATTTTAATCACGATAGTTTCCATTTATGATCTACATGCACTTTTCTCAGAATTAGAAAAAATGGAATCCACCAAATAAAATCATTGGTAATTAAGGTATAAATGAATTCTAAGGGCACATCACCATTTAGGTAATTAAAAACAAAGCCTAAAGGACCAAAAACTTTACCCAAAAAGCCAACCGCTACAATTGGCCAATGTTTCATTGGGTTATAAGACGCCCACCAATAGCCTAAACCATAAACACCAATGACCATGCCCATACCCTGCCAAACCATTGGATGGTTTAGAGGTGCCATTCCGACAAGTTCAAAAAAATGATTAGGAAAAAGAACTACCCAAGCCCCCCAAATAACATTGTAGATTGCTGCAAGACGAAGCGTTAAGCGCATTTTTCTTTTTTATGCAAAGATAAGGAACAAAAAAAGAGTACGATGAATCTTAGTCGTTTTTACCAGCCTTGTTATACGCACGGATCATAAGAATTGCCCATAAGGCTACAAGTGCTATAACTATAATGGAGAACCATAATACAATATCATTTGCTACCATGATCTACAAGTTTTAAGTAGATCATGACTCCTAGTAATGTTGGTGCCCAAAGGCCCACAAATATACCATGCATCTGATCTCCGGTTAGAAATAAATATTCTGCGACAATAATTATAACTGCACACAAGATCAACATGAACAAATTTGCAGTTCCTAATTTTTTGAAGTAATCCATCTTTGAGGGTTAGTTTAAACCCTCAATTTAAAAAAAAATTACAATGTGTTAAAAAAATCCTAATGAAATAATTAACTATTTATAGTACACTTTGTGCTTTCGGTAAGCAAAGAAAGCTAATATCGCTATGATAACCAATGTAATAGCTATAAATTGAAAACTCAGTATTTGGTCTCCACTTGCATAAGCGTGCAATCCAGAGAGGTAAAAATTAACGCCAAAATAGGTCATTAAAATACTACCGAAGGCTAAAACCGACATTAAATTGTAGAACCAACGTCCCCGTAATCCAGGCACTAAACGCATATGAATCACAAAAGCATAGATCATAATACTTATTAATGCCCACGTTTCTTTTGGATCCCAGCCCCAATAACGCCCCCAACTTTCATTAGCCCACATACCTCCTAAGAAATTACCAATAGTGAGCATTACCAAACCAACGGTCAATGCCAATTCGTTAATTATGGTCAGTTCCTTAATATTAATCAGCATACGTTCTTTATTTGTCTTGTTGGTTAAAATCATAAGAAGTAAAGCGACCACGCCTAAAATCATGCCTATAGCAAAAGGGCCATAACTTGCCACAATGACTGATACGTGAATCATTAACCAATAGCCTTGTAGAACAGGTTGTAAGTTAGCAATTGCCGGATCCATCCAATTCCAGTGTGCTACCATTAAAATCATAGAACAAACAAAGGCTGCTGATGCAATAGTGAGATTACTCTTCCTCCCAAATAAAAGACCAAAAAGCATCACAGACCATGCCACATAGATCATAGATTCATAAGCATCACTCCAAGGTGCATGTCCAGACAAATACCAACGCCAAATTAGGCTAAGTGTATGGGACAAGAACAAGAGTATTACAATACCGATCATTGCATTTATTGCCCATTTTAATACTTTGCTCTTAAACTTAAATATCTGAACGATTATAAGAATAAACAATAGTGTTGCGGCATACATATACCAACTAAATAGCTTCTTAAAAATATCGTATTTATTGTAGAGAATTTCAGATTCTATTTTTTCATCTGATAACATAATATTACCACCAAACTTCTGTTGGGTTTTCTTTATACCTTCTAGAAGCTCTTCTGCTTTTGTAAAATCACCTGTTTGCTTGGCATTATTTAAAGTTACCAGATAAGCACTAAAACCATTGTTAATAAAATTTTTATACAAAGAATCCTTGATCTTATCGTTGTAACCCTTTTCCCTGTATTCTAATGACGAAATCCAAGTATTGTTCTCATCCTCTGGAACAGGGAATATTTTTATAGAGCGTCCTTCAATGGCATTATACAATAGATTGACACGAGAATCCGCTTCCTTAACTTCTTTCTGAAAACCATTGGGAACTTGTGCTTTGTAGGCTTCTTCTAGATATGGTCCTAGTTTATATCTCCCTTCTGGTGTAAAGAAATCTACAAGACTTGCATATTTTTCACCATAATCTACACCGATTATTGTTCGAATGGAGTCAGCCTTTCTTTTCTTTAAATAAATAATAGGGACATTATACCACAGCAATGGGCTCTCTTGGATGGATAAAAATACCTGCGTCGCATTAAACGCTTCGTAAACATCTTTTTTACTTAGTTTCCTTAAAGTTTCCGAAGCATAGGTATGCATGGGCATCATACGACCACTATAGTCTTGAATCACCATCTCGGCAAACTTATCCGCATGCTCTTCTGGCGTTATGTTAGCACTTAAGATAGAATCAATCTGAGACTTAATAGGCTTTTGGGAATGATCATGGCCATCACCGCTTGAATGTTCCTGAGCAAATGATGAAAAACTTAATAATAAGGCAATCATTGCCATCAGTTTTGCCTTTTTCTTTTTCAATTTATACAAACGTTGTCTTAAGTCATCGAATCGTGTATGCCTGGCAAAAATAATCGCCATCAAACCAAAGTACAATAATAAATAACCAGCATAAGTTATGTAGGTACCCCAGCGATCGTGATTTACAGAAAGTACAGTTCCCTTTTCATCTGGATCAAAACTCGCCTGAAAAAATCGATAACCTCTGTGGTCTAGGATATTATTCATATAAATGTGATAGTCAAAATCCCCTTCGTCCCTATCCAATACAGTCACCTTACTTTCATATGAGGAATATGCATTTTCGGTTCCTGGGTATTTTTCGGCTATGAAATCATTAAGTTTTACCTGAAAGGGTAATTGCTCTAATCTAGAGCCAAAGCGCAGTGCCACATCCAATCCACCCACATTAATTTCTTCCATTCTATTGTAGGTTCCCAGACCACCAATAAGATTGATACTCTTGGTTTCTCCGTTTGCTGTAATATCTAGCACAGCTCCACTTTCATCACCTTTAAGAATCGTTGGTTTCTTTACGATATCGAAAACACCTTTTACAACAGGTTTAGGAAATACCAACTGCATATTTGCAATAATGTATCTAGAACGCAGTGCCAAACGTTGCAAACTGTCCTTTACCAATTTACCACGCTGACCAGTAGCCATAGTCATATATTCACCCTCATAAGGAGACTTTATAAATAAGCCTTCTTCGGTATTAAATATGTTTATGGCACCATCTTGTTCTTTATTAAGGGAAATTAAGACATTATGCAAGTTAGAAATTTGCCCTTCCTTTAAAAAGTGGTTATGCGGTCTTCCATCTCCTGCTTCAACAACCTTCAAATAACTTTCACCATTTTCATCTGGTATAATATCTTTTTCTGCACCCTTTATGAACCTTTTGAGCTTAAAACCAACATTAGTATCACCATAATCATAAGTGCGTTCAAAATCATTATTGAGGCGATGTGAAAAATCTACTTCCTCCATAATATTGCGCTGTTGTAGTTCTCCATTAATTTGGTAATCTCCTACAATACGTCCACTGATATAGGTTTTTAGGGATCGAAACTGGCTCTCGGTTGCTCCTTCCCGAATGTTCATCATCCCTTCGTAGCCAATGTATCGCGTTACACCAGCACCAACTATGATCAAAATCCAAGCTAAATGTAAAATAAGCGTGGCCCATTTTTCCTTTCGCCATAAACGGTATCGTCCTATATTTCCAATAAAATTGATCACAAAAATGACCATGATCGTCTCGAACCACCAAGCGTTATAAATCAATGTTCTCGTATAGGGTGTTGGAGAGGTCTCCATGTTTCTATCCATAATGGTTCCTGTGGCCATAGCCACAGCAAAAACAATGAATAGAACGGCAGTAAGTCTTGTTGAAAAAAGGAAATTAAGGATTTTCTTTTGCATAGCTCGATGGGCTTTTTTAAGCTCGTGCAAAGATAATGCTTTTTCGTGATTTTGTATTTGTTTTTAAACCATCAAAAAGCGTTAAAATTATCCTTAAGCTTACAATCAATTTGAAATTTTGGACTTTAGTAATTGATTTTGTTCTTCCATTAAATGTTTTAAGTCCGATAATAACTCAATATCCTTTGGTGTCACGACGGTTTGGTCATTGGTGTCTTGTGCTTTATTACGTAATTTGTTCATGGCCTTTACTACAATAAAGATGGTAAAACCGATAATTAAAAAATCTAGAAAGACCTCTATTAAGGCACCATAAGCTACGACAACTTCACTCGTAGTCACGGTTCCTGCTGCATCTGTTACCCCATCCCTTAGCACCAATTTTTTATCCTGAAAATTAACGCCATCAGACAGTAATGACAACGGTGGTAACAAAACCTGCTTGGCCAATACACCAATCACTTTATTAAAGGCAGCACCGATAATGATACCAATGGCCATGTCCATCATATTGCCCTTTACGGCAAATTCTTTAAATTCTTTGAGGAGTTTCATGCTAGTTATTTGTTTTATGTTTCTTTAGTGTGAAATTCGTCAATTCGAGTGAATTTCAGGAATAATTATGAATGAAATTGTATCGAGAATAGAATTTCAGCCGTATTGTAGTTCTCGATACGTCCCGACTTTTACTGTCGGGATACTCGAACTGACAACCATTATTTAGTTCTTGCCTCAAAAATTTTTAAATAGTCGTTTCTCACTTTGGTATAGAACTGAGAAACCAATTGATAAATATCTGCTCTGGTTTTGATGTCTGATTTGCCAACAATTCAAAGTTATTCTTTTAAACTAAATCTTACTATTTTTACAGCATGATAACTGTTGTTCTTCTTGGTGCTGGCAATGTGGCCACACATCTTTATAAGGCATTTAAAGCTTCTAATGCAGTAACTATTGTGCAGTGGTACAATCGCAATTATACTGCTATTTCATCTTATGCCAACGAGGTTGATATTACTGATGATTTATCAAAATTAAAAGAGGCTGACCTATATATTTTGGCCATTAGTGATGACAGCATTTCTAAGGTATCTAAGGACTTACCTTTTGAAAGCCGATTGGTAGCTCATACTTCGGGAAGTGTTTCTATTCACGATTTGGACAAGAAAAACCAGCGTGCCGTGTTTTACCCCGTACAGACCTTTTCTAAAGAAGCCGAATTAGACTTTAGTGAAACTCCGATCTGCATTGAGGTTACTGAAAAGCAAAATCTTCAATTTATGAAGAATTTGGTTCAAGCATTAGGCTGTACGCCTTATAGAATTACCACAGAACAAAGGCAAACCTTGCACTTGTCGGCTGTGTTCGTTAATAACTTCACCAATCAATTGTATCGAATTGCACACGAAATAAGTGATGCTAAAAGCATAAATTTTGATATATTAAAACCTTTAATATTAGAAACCGCGAAAAAAGTTCAAAATATGTCACCTTATATGGCACAAACAGGACCGGCAAAACGAAACGATAAAAAAACCATAAGACGGCATCTAAAGCAACTAGAAAATGAAGAGCATAAAGCGATTTACGAACTTTTAACCGCTTCAATAAAAAAAACACATGGACAACGCTAAAAGCTATAAAGAATATCTAATCAATATTACCACCTTCATCTTTGATGTAGATGGTGTGCTTACAGACGGCACTATCACAGTCACTACTGATGGAGAAATGCTGCGAAAGATGAGCATTAAAGACGGCTTTGCCTTAAAAACTGCTGTTGATGCTGGTTTTAATGTTTGTATTATTTCCGGAGGTTCTAACGAAGGTGTTCGGAAACGATTAAAAGGACTTGGCATAACCGATATTTATCTTGGTGCACATAATAAAATTGAGCAATTGGATGAATATTTGGATATTTACAATATTAAGCCCGAATCTGTGTTGTATATGGGAGATGATATTCCTGATTATCCGGTGATGAAGTTGGTTGGTCTACCTTGTTGTCCTCAGGATGCAGCACCAGAGATTAAGGCAATTTCAAACTATATTTCGCATAAAAATGGGGGAAAAGGTGCTGTGCGCGATATTATTGAGCAAGTGCTAAAAGTCCATGGTAAATGGAATGCTAACTTCGATGCAAAATATGACTAAATAAATGGGACGCAGAAGCAGAAGACATAGTACAGGTTTTGGTTATATTGGTTTTGGAAACAATCAGGCCACTTTTAACCAAAAGACCTCTGTTCCCTTTTCAGTTTATAAGGAAAAACTGGATCTTGAAGCGCATCTCCATTACGAAATGGAATTTATGCACAAAGACCTGACTAAGGCCGATAAACAAAAAATAAAAGATAAAATAAGAAAGCAAGAACGTAAACTATTTATCAGAACAACCATATTAAGCCTCTTCGTTTTTGCTCTTGTGGCTTTTATAGCCTACTATTTAATTAATCAAATTCTTTCGCGCTAATCCCCTTATGATTCATTTTCTAAACCTAATTCGTTGGAAAAACCTGGTTATGATTGCACTTGTGCAACTCTTAATAAAATATGCCTTACTCCTCCCCTTTTTTGAAAGTCACGGCGTTATAACTACGTTAAGTCCTTTGGCTTTTTCATTATTGGTTATTTCCACATTATGTATTGCCGCTAGTGGTTATATCATTAACGATATCTATGATATTGAAACCGATAAAGTGAATAAACCCGAACGCGTTATTGTCGGCACCTACGTTTCCGAAAAAGTAGCGCTAAGGCTTTTCATTGTACTTAATGTAATTGGCGTTGGATTAGGTTTTTATCTGTCTAACGGTATCGGAAAATCGGGATTTTTCGTAATTTTCTTTATGGCTTCTGCCCTATTGTACATCTACTCATCTTACTTAAAACAAATGCTTTTGGTTGGTAATATTGTTGTATCCTTAGTAGTGGCCTTAAGCTTACTTTTGGTTGGGATTTTTGAATTGTTACCCGTAATAAACGAAGGCAACAGAAAGATTCAAATTTTCTTTTTCAGACTTATTCTAGACTACGCCATTTTTGCATTTATGGTTAACCTCGTTCGCGAATTGGTAAAGGATATAGAAGATATTGATGGTGATTATAAAGCCGGTATGCAAACTTTGCCTATCGTTTTAGGTCGTGATCGTACTACAAAAATTGTATTTATCTTATCATTGATTCCTATATTTTCTGTAGTGTATTATGTAGTAACCAACCTATTTAAGCAACAGCTTTTTGTTGGTTATTTTCTAATTTTTATAATAGCACCTTTAATTTACATTAGTATAAAACTCTTTAGTGCCGAGCATAAATCACATTACAAACACATAAGCTCAGTGCTTAAGCTTGTAATGCTAACGGGACTGCTCTCAATAGTGCTATACCCTTTAGTTTTGAAATGAGATTCATCGAGGAGTGTAATGTGTCATTCCGACAGAGCTGGGTTCTGAGCGAAGACTAAAATAAAGCGATGAGGAATCCCATAGTCTTATTTTGTAATGAGATTTAGCTACGCTAAACCTTATGTTTATGGCTTTAACCATTAACTAGATAATATATATGCTAAACGAAAAACTCAAAAAATACCAAATTATTTTGGCTTCAGCCTCACCGAGGCGTCATGCCTTTTTAAAATCCATGAATATTGATTTTGAAGTCAGATTACATCCTTTTGATGAAATCTATCCCAAAGAATTAAAAGGTACCGAAATAACGGATTTCTTGGCAAAACTTAAAGCTGAAGCCTTTAAAAAAGACCTTAAGGAAAATGATATTTTAATTACAAGCGATACGATTGTTTGGTTAGATGGCAAGGCTATAGAAAAACCAAAAGATAAAAACGATGCGTTTAGGATGATCAAATCATTAAGTAGTAAAACACACGAAGTAATGACATCGATTTGTTTTACGCAGCAAACCAATCAGAAATTAGTAAATACAACAACCAAAGTCACATTCAAACCTTTGACAGACGAAGAAATATGGTTCTATGTTAACACCTACAAACCTTTGGACAAAGCGGGCGCTTATGGCATACAAGAATGGATCGGAGCCATTGGTATTACCAGAATTGAAGGCTCATACAATAATGTCGTTGGCTTACCTACACATTTATTTTACGAAACGTTAATTAACATTATTAACACCTAATATCTTCTTATTTTTGTAAAAAATTTGAAAATGAATAAGTCTATAAAAGCGCTCATCGTTTTTTTATGCTTTATGTGTGTGCTCATCATCATAATGTCTTGCAAAGACGATAAACCTGAAACTTCCGAAACACTTGCCATATCTGAGATAAAGGAAGAACCTATTAAACCAAAAACAATATTATCCCAGGAGTTTAAAGATTATTGGTATGCTGGTGAAGCCGAAATTACATCCTATAAATTAGAACAAGCGCGTTATGGAGAAATGCGAGATGGTTCTGCAGTTTTAGTTTTTGTTACAGAAGACTTTTTACCTGATGCACAAGTAAAAGCAGATAATTACAGTGAATCGAATATCCCGGTTTTAAAACTCAACGCCACCAAAAACTTTAATACTGGTATCTATCCATATTCTATAATGCAGAGCACCTTTTATCCCGTGGCCAATAACGAGCATGCCATAAAAGTTTCGGCATCAATACAAGAATGGTGCGGACAAGTCTATACACAACTTAACAACAGAAATGACTTTGAGGTGATGTCGCATTCTTATTTTCAGGACGAAGCGGACCAAAATTTCAGTATTGAGAAAACATGGACCGAAAATGAGCTATGGACGAAACTGCGAATCGACCCTAAAAGTTTACCGACTGGTGAACTAAGTCTTGTACCATCTTTAGAATTTACGAGATTAAGACATAAAACCATAAAAGCCTACAATGCTTTTGCCAACTTAGATGGTGGTGTTTACACCATAACATACCCAGAATTAAACAGAACACTTAAAATAAGTTTCGACCCTGAATTTCCTCATGAGATTTCCGGTTGGGAAGAAACCACGGTTAATGGCTATGGAGGTTCTGCAAAGACACTTACTACCAAAGCTACCAAATTAGAATCCATTAAATCTGCCTATTGGAGTAAAAACAATAATGCAGACGAAGGCTTGAGAGAAACTTTAAAATTGCAATAAATTAAAATTATATTTGTTACAGACCAACGCGCTGTAACATGACTAAATTCTTCGAGGCCTATCAATCTGAAATTATCTATTCTGTAGTAGTATTAATAGTCCTATTTATCATAAGGACCATCATAGTACTAAGTGTTAAGCGCATCGGTAAACGTAGTGGTACAACCGAAGCAAGAGCCAATTTAATAGGGCGTTATGCCACAGTAACATTAGTTCTTATTGCACTTCTCATTGAAGCTTTTATTCTCGGTTTTGACACAAGAGATATTACCCTGGTATTTTCTTCGGTATTTGCCGTTATTGGTATAGGATTGTTTGCGATCTGGTCCATTTTGAGCAATATTACCTCAGGTGTTATTATGTTTTTCTCATTCCCGTATAAAGTAGGCGACAAAATAAAGATTCATGATAAGGACTATCCTGTAGAAGCCATTATTGAGGATATTAGGGCATTTCAACTCATCTTAAGGGAAGATAATGGAGATTTGGTAACCTATCCAAACAATCTTATACTTCAAAAGGCTGTAACTTTAGTAAAAAAAGATGCTTTAAGCAAAAGTACCTCTAAATAGATTATGGCAAGAAAATCATCTAAAAAACGTACTCAAGACTATGTAAAACATATTGGTCAGATACCTGGTACACTTATATATACCGGTGAGAAATCTGATAAAGATTTTCAAGTTGAATGCTTTGACTACACAAAAGAAAACGTTGAAGAATCCATCCTATTGAATATTGAAGAAGTCATCAACTACAAAGAAACCGATTCGGTGACTTGGATTAATATAGATGGTCTTAAGCATACCGATAAGATTGAAAACATAGGCAAACAATACAATCTTCATCCTTTAGTACTAGAAGATATTGTAAACACCACCCAACGCCCAAAAATTGATGAGTACGAAGCATATTTGTTTGTAGTACTAAAAATGCTCTACTATGATAAAAATGGTAGCCTAGTCATTGAACAGGTCAGTCTTGTACTTGGCAAAAATTATGTGCTAACCTTTCAAGAATCCGAAGGTGATGTTTTTGGAACTATAAGGAACAGGTTACGTCATAATAATGGAAGAATTAGAGGTTTAAAATCCGATTACCTCATGTATGCTTTAATTGATGCTGTAGTCGATAATTATTACACCATCATTGAAACCTTAGGCAATAAGATTGAAGATCTCGAAACCGAATTGTTTGAAGGACATGCAAGAGAAGATGTGAATATTGAAATACAACAACTCAAACGGGAAATCCTAAGGGTGAGACGTGCCATATTTCCTTTGCGCGAAATCATTAGCAGAATTACCAAAGACGATCAACCTTTAATCTACAAACGTACAATTACCTATTACAGAGATATTTATGACCACCTCATCCAAGTTTCCGAAAATATAGATATTTATCGTGAAATGATCTGGAGTTTAATGGATATGTATATGACTACCATTAGCAATAAGATGAATGAGGTTATGAAAGTTCTCACCATCATAGCAACCATTTTTATTCCACTAACTTTTATTGCAGGCATATACGGTATGAATTTTAAGTTTATCCCTGAGCTTCAATATAAATATGGCTATTTTGTACTTTGGGGCATTATGATCCTTATGTTTTTGGCCATGTTGTATTATTTTAAGCGAAAGAAATGGCTGTAAGTTATTGTTTTAACCGTTAAACAAAACCTAAAACCAAACCCACTAGCTGGTTACTTTTATATATTTGAAAAGCACTAACTAATACACACCATGCGCCATATTAAACTTTACCTATACTTCATTTTAGGTAGCTTGGTTACATTACAAGCACAACAACCTGAAAAATTAAGTTCTTCAGAAATTTATGAAGCCGTCCAAAAACTTAATGTTCTTGGCTCTGTATTATATGTTGCTGCACATCCAGATGATGAAAATACACGCTTAATTTCGTACATGTCTAATGAAGTTAAAGCACGTACAGCCTATTTATCCTTAACACGTGGTGATGGTGGGCAGAATCTTATTGGCCCAGAAATAAGGGAGTTGCTCGGCGTTATAAGAACTCAAGAATTGTTAGCTGCCAGAGGTGTCGATGGTGGCGAACAGCGTTTTTCTAGAGCAAACGATTTTGGTTACTCAAAACATCCCGACGAAACCTTCGATATTTGGAATAAAGATGACGTACTAGCAGACGTGGTTTGGGCCATTAGAGAATTTAAACCAGACGTAATTATTAATCGCTTTGATCATAGAACGCCTGGTACAACCCACGGTCATCATACAGCTTCTGCTATGTTGAGTGTTGAAGCTTTTGATTTAGCCAATGACGCTTCAAAATACCCTTCACAATTAAAACTTACCGAAACGTGGCAGCCCAAACGATTATTCTTTAATACCTCTTGGTGGTTTTATGGCAGTAGAGAGAACTTTGAAAAAGCCGATAAAAGTAATATGCTCAATTTTGATATTGGTGTCTACTATCCAACTAAAGGCATGTCCAATAACGAAGTCGCTTCTTTAGCTAGTAGTCAGCATTTGTGCCAAGGATTTGGCCGATTGACCACACGAGGCACACAACAAGAATATATAGAATTTCTAAAAGGAGAACCTCTAGATGGAACCAACGATGTTTTTGCGGGAATTGACACTTCCTGGAACAGAATTAAAGATGGACAAGCCATTGGAAATATTTTAAACGACGTTGAAAAGAATTTCAATTTTGTAAATCCAGCCACACACTTACCACAACTATTGGAAGCTTATAAATTACTCCAAAATGTTGATGATGAGCATTGGAAAACGCTGAAGTCTAAAGAGCTAAAAACCATTATTGAAGCTTGTGCTGGTCTGTATTTAGAAGTTTCGGCCAACACACCACATACATCACCAAATTCAACTGTGAGTCTTAAAATAGAAGCTTTAAACCGAAGCAAGGCAAAAATTAACTTAGTATCCTACAAGCTTTCAACACTTGAAAATGGAATTTCGAAACAAATGGAAATGCCAGAAAATGAGCGTTTGAATTTTGAAGAAGGAATTACTATTCCAAATAATATCACCTCTACTGCACCTTACTGGCTTAACAAGAAAAGTTCTTTGGGTATGTACCATGTTGAAGAGCAACAACTAATCGGACTACCAGAAACGCCGAGGGCTGTTTTTGTAGATTTTAATTTGAATATCGAAGGTACACCTCTAACCATTACCAAGCCTGTAGTCTATCGTTATTCAAAACCAGACAAAGGCGAATTATATAGACCTTTTGAAATCATTCCAGAAGTATCAGCTAGCATAAGCGATAAGGTATTTATATTTGAAAACGACCAACAAAAAGAAATAGAAATTACTGTGAAAGCAGGACGCAATGCCATTGAGGGTTATGTACAAATGGCTTATCCTAACGATTGGAATGTGTACCCACAAAAACAAAAAATAGAAATTGCTACTAAAGGAGATATTCAAAAAGTAGTGTTTACCGTTATTCCCCCTAAAGATCAAAGCGATGGGCTAATTACGCCAATGGTTAATATTAATGGGGAATTTTATACAGATGAGCTGATTGAAATTGATTATACACACATTCCTTACCAAACGGTGCTTATGCCTAGCGTTAGCAAAGTAGTGCGCTTAGACATCAAAAAACGTGGTGAAAATATTGGTTACATAGAAGGCGCAGGTGATGTTGTCCCTGAAAGTTTACGTCAAATTGGCTATAATGTCACCATTATTAAACCAGAACAAATAGCTTCGGAAAACCTAGTAAACTTTGATGCTATTGTTGTAGGAATTAGAGCTTATAACATTTTAGACGAATTGAAGTTTAAACAAAAATTTCTGCTAGATTATGTAAATGAAGGCGGCAATTTAATTATCCAATACAATACCAATAGACGTGTTAAAACTGATAATATCGCACCTTACCCTTTACAGTTATCTAGAGATCGTGTGACTGATGAAAATGCCGAAGTACGTATTCTAGAGCCTGACCATCCACTTTTAAATTTCCCTAATAAGATTACCCAAAAGGATTTTGAAGGTTGGGTTCAAGAACGTGGCCTCTATTTCCCCAATCAGTGGTCAGAAGAATTTACACCACTATTAGCAATGAATGATAAGGGTGAAAGCTCAAAAGAAGGTAGCCTACTTGTCGCTAATTACGGAAAAGGACATTACATCTATACAGGCTTAAGTTTCTTTAGGGAATTTCCTGCAGGTGTTTCGGGTGCTTACCGCCTTTTTGTTAATCTTCTATCTGCGGGTAAAGAAGACAAAACAACACTTAAAAACTAACAACTGATTAATATGCAAAACCAAGACCAACCTCAACCAAAACAAAAATGGGATAAAATGTACACCATTGTGTTAATTGCCAATGCCTTATACATTGTTTTGTTTTACTTTATAACAGCTTCATTCGCTTAGGCTTATGCAACAAACTTTAGATTGGATTGACTGGACGGTTTTAATAGCCACCCTAGTTACTATTGTCGGCTATGGTACTTGGAAAACCAGAGGCAGCAAAAACGTTCAGGAATATGTACGAGGCGGAAACTCTTCAAAATGGTGGACTATTGGCTTATCGGTTATGGCTACCCAAGCCAGTGCCATAACCTTTTTATCCACAACAGGCCAAGCCTTCTCAGACGGTATGGGGTTTGTTCAGTTTTATTTTGGACTACCCATCGCGATGGTCATTATCTGTTTAGTATTTATCCCACTATATCATCGGCTTAAAGTTTATACAGCATACGAATTCTTGGAAAATCGATTCGACCTTAAAACTAGGACTCTTACTGCAATTCTATTTTTAATCCAACGCGGACTTGCTGCTGGCATCACCATCTTTGCACCAGCTATTATTTTATCTGTCGTTTTGGGCTGGAATATCATAACGCTCAACATTATAATAGGAGTTCTCGTCATTATCTATACTGTTTCGGGTGGCACAAAAGCAGTAACCGTAACACAGAAACAACAAATGTTTGTCATTTTTGCTGGGATGATTGCGGCTTTGGTGATCATTATCGGTTTAATCCCTGATGAAGTCTCTTTTACCGATGCTATTGACATCGCAGGTGCAACTGGTAAGATGCAGGTTTTAGACTTTTCTTTTGATCTTAACAACAGATATACTGTTTGGACAGGATTCATAGGTGGTACGTTTTTAATGTTGTCTTATTTTGGTACAGATCAGAGTCAAGTACAACGTTACCTTTCCGGTAAATCCATGAAAGAGATGCAAATGGGCTTACTTTTTAACGGTTTACTGAAAGTCCCTATGCAATTCTTCATACTATTGGTAGGTGTTATGGTATTTGTATTTTACCAATTTAATCCAGCACCTTTGAACTTCATTGATGCTTCAACACAAACCGTATTGGCTTCAGAATACGGTGAAGAGTACAAATTACTTCAGGAGAAGCAAGCTGAACTTTTCGGCACGAAACAAAGATTAAGTCTAGCTTATGCAAAGGATAATAATGAAGATTTAAGATCAGAATTGTTTACCGTCGATAGTCTTGAAAAAACCTACCGTTCGGAATCAAAATTTCTAATCAAAAAAGCAATAGATCCCGAATATAGAAATGAATACAAAAAGCTTCAAGAAGAGGTTGAAACTTTAAAATCCGATACCAGTAGCGCAACTTACAAAGAAAAGTCTGCTGAACTCAATATGCTTTACAAAGATGCTGCTAAGGATACACAGACCAACGACAGGGATTACATGTTTATCCGATTTATCTTAAATCATTTACCAGTAGGATTAATTGGTCTTTTATTAGCAGTTATTCTTTCTGCTGCTATGTCCTCTACAGCATCTGAGATAAATGCACTGGCTACTATTACGTCCATTGATTTATATGGTCGAAACCTTAAAGAAGATAAAGGAGAAGCACATATGGTGAACATCACTAAATGGTTTACCTTCGGTTGGGGAATTGTAGCCATTATTATTGCTTGTTTTGCCAATCTTGCAGAAAATTTAATTCAATTGGTCAATATTATCGGGTCTATTTTCTATGGCAATGTATTAGGTATTTTTTTATTGGCTTTTTTCTTTAAAAAAATTCGAGGGAATGCTGTTTTTATTGGAGCACTGATTACCCAAGTTTTCATTATTGTGCTTTACTTTTTAGACAACTTCGAAATCATCAATTTACCTTACTTATGGCTTAATCTCATTGGATGTCTCATTGTTATTATTATTGCACATATATTGCAATTTATGACGCCTAATAAAGTAAAGGCATGAGCACAAGGGTGATTCGTTGGGGGATAATTGGCGCAGGCAAAATCGCCAAGAAATTTGCTCAAGACTTAATCACATTAGATAATACAGAACTTTATGGTATTGCTTCGCGCAGTTTAATAAAAGCTAACAAATTTGCATCCGAATGTAATGCTAGCATTGCCTATGGCAGCTATGAAGCACTTGCATTAGATCCTCATGTAGATGCCATTTACGTGGCTACGCCTCACAGCTTTCATTGTGCCCATTCCCTACTCTGCTTAAAACACAAAATTCCGGTTTTATGTGAGAAACCTTTCGCCATGAATCTTGACGAAGTAAATGAAATGATTCAAACGGCAAAAGAAAACGACACATTACTAATGGAAGCCATGTGGACTGCATTTTTACCGCATTTTAATTTTGTTGAAAAACTGATTAATACCAAATACTTTGGCGAAGTCTTAAAACTTGAAGCCGACTTTGGTTCGCATCCTATGTATGACGAAAACTCAAGGGTATTCGATAAATCGGTTGGTGGCGGAAGTTTATTGGACATAGGCATCTATCCTATTTTTGCTGCGCTCTCTACTTTGGGCTTACCTAACACTATTGAAGCAAAGGCAGAAGTATTCCCTAATGGTGCCGACTCCAAATGTGACATGGTATTTCATTACAATAAAGCAAAAGCTTACTTGAAGAGTTCATTAGTTGACGATACTAAAACCGAAGCTATTTTTTATTGTGAGGAGGGCATAATTAAAATTAACGGTCGTTTTCACGAACCAACGTCTGTTTTACTCATTGACAAATTCGGTAATAAGGAATTAAAATCCTTTAATTATCAAATGATTGGTTATAGTTACGAAATTGCCCACTTCAATAAGCTTATAAGACAAGACAAAACCGAAAGTGCTATTATGTCTTTCAATAGAAGCATGGCGTTGATATCTACTTTAGATAAGGTAAGGCATATTATTGGCTTAGGGTACAACAAAAAAAGCGCAACTTAAATGGTCGCGCTTTTTATAGTTTATGTTATGGTTTAAGGACTTTACATCGCTCCCCACTCCTTTAAAGACTCTTTGTTCATCTTAATGTAGTCAGCATTTTCAGCTTTCTTTGCACCTTCAAGTGACTTTTTAGCTGCTGCTATAGCACCTTTTTTATCGCCATTAGCTGCATGGATTAAAGATTGTTGTCTTAAATACCAAAAACGTGGCTGGTCGTTAGTCATATCTACAGCTTTGTCGATCCATTCCATCGCCTTATCCAAATCCTTACCTTCAGATAAGTTATAAACGGCAGCAGCATAGTAGTCGTTAGCTGATGGACCTGACATTACTCGATCAATTGAAGCAGAGGCTTTAGCATCTGTAGGAACTTCAAATGTTACAGCAGCATAAGTATTTTCCCAAACAAAACCTATACTCGCAGAATTATTGGTTAAATCATCAATTCCTATGGTCCAAGTTTCAACATTCATAGGCATGTTATAAACTTTTGCCGAAGCTTTAGCAGCAACTTTAGAATCATCCCATTCCCTAGGAGTTCCCCAATTTTCAGTATCCGAATAGAATACTACATCCCACGACTCCTTATTTGGCGTAATAAAAATTGCGTAAGACCCAGCTTTTAACGTGTTGCCATCTATTGTAACATCATCACCAAAAGTAATGGTCGTATTCTTATTGGCGCCTGCTCTCCACATCTTACCATATGGTACCAAATTTCCAAATATTTTTCTTCCTTTCATACTCGGTCGTGAGTATTCTAAAGTAACGTCAGTAAGACCAACTTTTTGTTCAATTTTTGTAAAAGGACTTGGCTGAGGAGTCTTAATTTGTGCATTAACAGAAAACATGAGAGTAAACGCAAATGCAAATAATACTAATTTCTTCATTTTGATTAGTGTTAAGTGTTTTTATTAGTGATGTAAAGGTACTACTTAACAGATGGTACAGTTGTTAAGGAATACTTAAAAGACACAAATTCTCATTTAAAATAGCACTTTATATCAAATATTAATCGTAATATTGCAATATATAAATTAAAGAATATATGGGACTGACGAAAAGTGAGATTTTTACAGATGCACAGAATGAAATAGCAACACTTGCAAAAGCCTTTGCACATCCGGCGCGAGTGGCCATTTTACATCATCTCTTTAAAACGAATTCTTGTATTTGTGGCGATCTGGTAGATGAAATTGGATTAGCTCAAGCCACAATATCCCAACACCTTAAAGAGCTTAAAACCTTGGGATTAATAAAAGGTAATATTGAAGGTACAAGCGTTTGCTACTGTATCGATCAGGAAAAATGGTCTGAAATGAAATACCTGTTAACTGCTTTTTTTGATCAAGACATAAAACCCGATAACTGTTGTTAACTATTTATTCTAAAATAAGTTATAAGGCTATATTGATTCCTAAATCTATTTACAAATCCTATCCAACAACTTTACAACAAAACATAGTAACCGATGAAACTATCAGAAATTAAATCAAAACTCAAAGTACTAGACACGATTGCCTTTCAATTACCAAACGGAACTTTAGTTCCTAGTCATTTTCATGTTACCGAAGTAGGTAAAATCAATAAACACTTTATTGATTGCGGTGGTACAGTAAGACATGAAGAAATTGTCAACTTTCAATTATGGGAAGCCAATGACTACGACCATAGACTTCATCCGGAAAAATTATTAAGCATTATCGAGCTTTCCCAAAATGTATTAAACATTGACGATTTGGAGATCGAAGTAGAATATCAAGGGGATACTATAGGTAAATATAACTTAGACTTTGATGGAAAAAACTTTTTATTAACTTCTAAGCAAACCAATTGCCTAGCCAAAGATAATTGCGGTATTCCTAAAGAAAAGCCTCGAGTAAGATTGTCGGACTTACAACAAACATCGGCTTGTTGCGAACCTAGTTCTGGTTGTTGTTAAACCTTAATTTATTCAAAACTATGGTATTTGAAACGATAGAGAAAGACATTAAACAATTAGATATTACGTCTATTGGTGAGTCTCGAAAAGCTGTTTTACAACTTTTAATAGATTTTATTGAGAATAAAATAAACGATAAATCTGTTATTAACCTGAATTTTATTTGTACCCACAACTCGCGCCGCAGTCATTTATCTCAAGTTTGGGCACAAGCGTTGGCTCATTATTACAACGTTAAAAATATATTTACATACTCTGGAGGAACTGAAGCCACTGCTCTATTCCCATCAGCTGCTGAAGCTTTAGAAAGCTCAGGATTTAAAATCAAAAAGCTTTCAAACGAGACTAATCCTTTATATGCCATTAAATATTCAGAAGTAAAACATCCAATTATTGGATTTTCAAAAACATTCGATGATCCTTTTAATCCATCGTCAGAATTTGCAGCAATTATGACTTGCGATTCTGCAAACGAAGCATGTCCCTTTGTTCCTGGATCAGAAAAACGAATTCCTTTAACTTACGAAGACCCCAAAGCATTTGATAATACACCCCAACAGGCTGAAAAATACAAAGAACGAAGCCTTCAAATTGCTACGGAATTAAAATATGTCTTTTCAAATTTAAAAAAATAAGGTTCTAAAAACTTTCATTACTGACATGAAAAAACTAAGCTTTCTCGACAAAAATCTCACCCTGTGGATATTCATAGCTATGGCTATAGGCGTAGGAATTGGCTACTTCTTTCCAAACTTTCCAAATTTTGTCAACTCATTTAACAGAGGCGCAACTAATATTCCAATTGCTATTGGATTGATTTTAATGATGTATCCACCATTAGCAAAAGTAAATTATGCACTGCTACCAAAGGTTTTTAAAGATGTGAAAATACTATCCATTTCACTAATTCTTAACTGGATTATCGGTCCGGTATTAATGTTTGTCCTAGCCATATTATTTCTAAAGGATTACCCCGAATATATGGTTGGTCTAATTCTCATTGGTTTAGCACGTTGTATCGCAATGGTTTTAGTTTGGAATGACTTAGCAGAAGGGAGCAGTGAATACGGAGCAGGATTAGTCGCATTAAATAGTATTTTTCAAGTTTTTGGATATAGTTTTTATGCTTGGTTATTTATTACAAAACTACCGCCTCTTTTTGGGTTTGAGGGTGCAATAGTTGATATTTCCATCGCAACTATTGCAGAAAGTGTGGCCATTTATTTAGGGATCCCTTTTATAATGGGGATTTTAAGTCGGCTTGTTTTAGTTAGACTAAAAGGTAATGAATGGTACAACAAAAAATTTATTCCTACCATTTCTCCCCTTACATTAATAGCACTTTTATTTACCATTGTAATCATGTTTTCGCTTAAAGGTGAATTAATTGTCGAAATTCCAATGGATGTTCTAATTATAGCGCTTCCATTGCTAATTTACTTCACTCTAATGTTTATTACAGGCTTCTTTTTCACCAAAGCCATGGGAGCAGAATATGATAAAACCGCTTCAGTTGCCTTTACAGCTGCAGGAAATAATTTTGAGTTAGCTATAGCTGTAGCTATTGCAGTCTTTGGCCTTAATTCGGGACAAGCTTTCGCAGGAGTCATTGGCCCCTTAGTAGAAGTTCCTGCACTCATATTATTAGTAAAAGTAGCTTTTTGGTTACGTAAAAAGTATTATTTCCCTCATAAAGTGTAACTCTTAATTCTATGTGTTTCCCTAAGAAAGAGTTAAATTTTGTTTAACCTTAATTGAAAATAGTTAAACAATTTGTATCTTTACATTGTAAAATAAGCACAATGGCAAAGAAAAAATCAGTATCACAATCAGATATTATTGGGTTCTACATGGATTATGTATTGATGCATAACGAAAATCCCAAGTCAGTTTATGCTTTTGCAAAAGATAATAATTTTAAAGAGCAAAAGTTTTATGAGTTCTTTGCTTCATTCGACGCTTTAGAACAGTCTATATTCAAAATATTTTTTGACAATGCGCATGCAGTTTTAGAGAAAAGCGAAGATTATTTAAACTTCGACGCTAAGAACAAGTTATTAAGTTTTTACTTCACATTTTTCGAAATTCTAACAGCAAATAGAAGCTATGTCAGTTATGCTTTAGAGGGACATAAATCCTCTTTAAAATCTCTCAAAACACTTATACACCTTAAAAAAAGGTTTGTCAACTATATCGAGCACCTAAACATTAATACTATTGACCTGAAGCAAGAGCAATTGGTAAGGTTACAAAACAGGAGTTTAAAAGAATCTGCATGGTTACAGCTTTTGATGACCATTAGATTTTGGTTAGATGACACATCACCTTCGTTTGAAAAAACAGATTTGTTTATTGAAAAATCGATTAAAGCCAGTTTCGATTTAATAGATACAACGCCATTAAAAAGCATAATCGATTTAGGGAAATTCCTGTATAAGGAAAAAATGCACATGAATTAAATGAAGACCATAGACAGTATACCAATAACAAAAATATCCCGAGCCTCAAAACTAGTGACTACTGGCGCTAAAGTTGGTGTAAATTATTTAAAATATTATGGCGACAAAATGGTGAGCTCCAAAGAAGAAGCTAAAGAGCGCCTTAATCAAAACAATGCAGAAGACATTTATGATAGTCTAAAAAAGCTAAAAGGAAGTGCATTGAAGGTTGCCCAAATGCTCAGTATGGAAAAAAGCATCTTGCCTAAAGCTTATGTAGAAAAATTTTCGTTATCACAATTTTCTGTGCCACCATTGTCACCACCATTGGTTATAAAAACATTTAAAAAATATTTTGGGAAACATCCCGATGAACTTTTTGATACTTTCAACGCAACTTCAGTTAATGCTGCAAGCATTGGTCAAGTACACCTTGCAGATAAGAATGGGAAAAAATTTGCTGTGAAAATCCAATATCCTGGAGTTGCGGAGAGTATCGCTTCAGACTTAGCATTAGTTAAGCCTGTGGCCATTAAAATGTTCAATATCAAAGGTAAAGATTCTGATAAATACTTTAAGGAAGTTGAAGATAAACTAGTAGAAGAAACCAATTACCTACTAGAAATAGAGCAGAGTAAAACGGTAGTTGAAGCCTGTAAGCACATTCCAAATCTTAAGTTTCCAAATTATTATGAAGCGTATTCCTCCGAGCGCATCATTACTATGGATTACATGAAAGGAGAACACCTTTCCGAATTTGTGGCACATAATACCAACCAACAAATATCTAACAAACTCGGACAGGCCCTTTGGGATTTTTATATGTATCAAATCCATAAACTTAAAAAGGTGCATGCAGATCCACATCCCGGTAATTTCTTAATTTCTGAAGATGGTGAATTAATCGCTTTAGATTTTGGTTGCATGAAATCCATTCCAGATGAGTTTTATGTCCCCTACTTTGAATTGGCTAAAAAAGAAAGTATCGAAAATCCAGAGGTGTTTAGAGCTAAAATGTACGAGCTGGAAATTCTCCGACCTGACGACTCTGTAGAAGAAATTCAGTTTTTTAGTGATATGTTTTATGAATTGTTGAGTCTCTTTACACAGCCGTTTCATAATGACGTTTTTGATTTTTCAAATCCAGAATTTTTCAATCAAGTGGCAGAAATGGGACAGAAGTATTCTAAAAGCACCGAATTGAGGAACATGAACGGCAATAGAGGGTCTAAGCATTTTATCTACATCAACCGTACATTTTTTGGCCTGTACAATCTAATGTTCGATTTAAAGGCAGAAAATATCAAAATCAATAATTTCATCAATCTATAAATGGCAACGTTTTCTTTAGACGACATCAACAATATGCATCATTTATACCGAATCAACCTCATCAATAGTTGTTCTGGCTATAAATCCGCTAATCTTATTGGGTCTAAAGATAACTTTGGCGTCAGCAATGTTGCTGTTTTTAGTTCTGTAACACATTTAGGATCCAATCCTGCTTTGTTAGGTTTTTTCTTAAGACCAACCACAGTCATGAGAAATACTTACGATAATATAAAAGCTACAGGAAAATACAGCTTAAACCATATCCATTTAGATATTCTTGAAGATGCACATCACACTTCCGCTAAGTATGACGCTTCGATATCCGAATTTGATGTCACCGATCTTAAGGAAGAATATAAAGACCACTTTATAGCACCTTTTGTAAAAGGATGTCCTATACAAATGGCCATGGAATATGTAGAAGAATATCCCATAAAGGCTAATAACACCATATTATTGATTGGCAGAATATCAAAATTGTACGTTCAGGATGAGTTATTAGAAAAAGATGGCTTTATCAATTTGTCTAAAGGCAAAGTAGCAACTATTAATGGTCTTGACGGTTATGCAGTACCCGAATTGAAAACCCGATTAGAATATCAAAGGCCTAAAGCAGAAATGATGATTGACAAATAATAACTGTCATATCGAACATTGGTTGAAATTAAAATACATTTTGATTGAGAGCGCACTACGAAGTAGTCTAGACATCTCGCTTATAATTAAATTATGAGATTTCTCAACAGCTTTGCCAATTCGAAATGACAAATAAGGATGAAAACGAAGCATGAAAATACTTATCACAGGTACAACGGGCTACATTGCCAAACGATTAGCACTTCAGCTACTCGAAGCTAAGCACAAGCTTATTTGCTGTGTCCGTGATATGAATCGCATTCCAGATGAAATCGAAGAACACCCCTTATGCACATTCATTAAAATAGATTTTCTTTCTCCAAAAGCGAATCAGATTCCAAAAGATATTGATGCAGCCTACTACCTCATTCATTCTATGGCTACAAATACAGAAGATTTTGAGGATTTAGAACGCCAATGTGCATCCAACTTTAAACATCTTATCGAGACTACAAACTGCAAGCATGTCATCTATCTAAGTGGCATAGTGAATGCTAATTCATTGTCTAAACATCTAAAATCGCGCTTACAAGTTGAGGAAACCTTAAAATCCAAAAAATATGCGCTAACCACCTTTAGAGCAGGTATTATAGTAGGAAGTGGCAGTGCCTCATTTGAAATCATAAGAGATATCGTCGAAAAACTACCATTGATGATTACTCCAAAATGGCTGAACACTAAATCACAGCCTATAGGCATCAGAGATGTTCTCACCTATCTATCAGAAGCTATCGGAAAAGAACAACTCTACAATAAATCGTACGACATCTTTGGCCCAGAAATACTGACTTATAAAGATATGCTATTGCAATTTGCCGAAGTTCGCGGGTTAAGAAGATATATCTATACACTACCTGTATTGACACCAAAACTATCATCGTATTGGCTATATTTTGTAACGTCAACATCATTTCAATTAGCACAGGCTTTAGTGGATAGCATGAAGGTGGAAGTCATTGGGAAGCCTAGTGATATCAATGAGCACATAGATATTGAACCAATGACCTATAAAACGGCAGTTAATCTGGCCTTCCAGAAAATACAGCAGAACTCGGTGATCTCTAGTTGGAAAGATGCTGTTAGTAGTGGCGTTTTCAGTGATCAACTATCAAAACACATCGAATTACCTCAATTCGGTTGTTTTAAGGATGTGCGCTATAGAAAGGTAAAAGATGAGCAATTCACCATTAATAAAATCTGGAGTATTGGTGGACGTAATGGTTGGTACAGTTTCAACGGATTATGGAAATTGAGAGGCTATGTCGATAAATTATTCGGTGGTGTTGGCCTTCGAAGAGGAAGAACACACGATACATATTTAGAACCAGGTGACCCCTTGGATTTTTGGCGTGTACTATTTGCCGATAAAAAAGAAAAACGCTTACTGCTATTTGCAGAGATGAAATTACCCGGCGAAGCATGGTTAGAATTTAAAATTGTAAAAGATAAACTCTACCAGCGTGCAGTTTTTAGACCAAAAGGCGTTTGGGGACGCCTTTATTGGTATATGGTTTTACCATTCCACGCTTTTGTTTTTAAAGGAATGATAAATGCATTGGTAGAATCAAAATGATATTGAATATCATTTCGACGGAGTGAAATATGAGTGACGAGAAACCGTAGGTTCAGCGAAGCTAAATCACATATTCATGCTGTTGGATGAGATATCTCATTTTAGCCTGTCTTAATTGACAGTTGAAAAATGTAATATGACAAATTAAAATTCAGAAAATGCCAAAAGGCACTAAGAAACAATATCTACCAGAAAAGGTATGTTTTGTTTGCAAACGTCCTTTCTCTTGGAGAAAAAAATGGGCAAAGGATTGGGATAATGTAAAATATTGTAGTGAAAGATGCAGAAGACAGAAAAAACAAATCTAGTTTGGTTTAGAAACGATTTAAGAACAATCGATAATGCCGTTTTAGCCGAAGCTAGCAAAAATGGCAACCGTGTTATAGGTCTATATTGCTTTGACCCAAGGCAGTTTCAAGTCCATTCCTACGGATTTAAGAAAACCGAGAAGTTTAGAGCAAAGTTCTTGATAGAAACCGTCATAGATTTAAAATCGCAATTAGATGCTTTAAATATTGACTTGCTGGTTTATTATGAATTGCCAGAAACTATCATTCCTAAACTCTGTGAAATTCATAATATCTTTAGTATTTATCTTCAAAGGGAATGGACTCAAGAAGAAGTTGATGTTGAAAATGTCGTGAAATCTAAATTGCCAAATATTAAATGGCATTCCATTTATAATCAATTTTTGTATCATCCAGATGATATCAATTTCGGAATAACAAATACACCTCAAGTATTTACCGTATTCAGAAAAAAGCTTGAAAAATACATTCCCATACGTGAAGAAGTTCAAACAAAACAGCAGTCTGAGGAAAATAGAATTGAAAATAACACCTCTATCCCTAGCCTATCTAATTTAGGTTTTGAAGATTTTGAGGTTCATCCGCATTCTGCATTTCCTTTTAAAGGTGGCGAAACCGCAGCTTTGACTCGTTTGAATGATTATTTCTTCGGTACAAAAAAATTAGGTTTCTATAAAAAGACCCGAAACGGTTTAGCTGGTACCGATTACAGCTCTAAATTCTCGCCATGGTTAGCCAATGGCAGTATTTCTGTACGAACGGTTTATTGGCAAGTGAAACAATTTGAAAAAGAGCACTTCAAAAATCAATCGACCTATTGGCTCATTTTCGAGTTGATTTGGCGTGACTATTTCAAATATATTTCGCTAAAGTATGGCAACCATATATTTAAATTGGGAGGTATTCTTTCAAAAGATTATGAATGGTCTACCAAGCCATCTCAAATTGATCAATGGATTAATGGAGAGACATATTCTGATTTTGTGAATGCCAATATGATCGAACTCAAAGAAACAGGTTGGATGAGTAACAGGGGACGCCAAAATGTAGCCTCTTATTTTGCTAAAGAACTAGAGCTCGATTGGCGCATCGGTGCGTCTTATTTTGAGTCTCTACTTATCGATTATGATGTTCATAGCAATTATGGCAATTGGATGTATGTCGCTGGCGTGGGGAACGACCCTAGAGACCGCAAGTTTAATGTACAACTGCAAGCAGAGCGCTATGATACTAATGGAAGATTTAGAAGGCTTTGGTTGCAACCGAGTTTGTTTTAAAAAAGTCATTACGAGCCTGCCTGTCGGCAGACAGGGAATGAGGCACGCGATGTACTGAGCTTGTCGAAGTGAATGACGAAGTAATCTAAAAAAGATTGCTTCACTATGTGCGCAATGACAAAACCAAAAGAAATGAAAAAGAAAGAAGCTATATTATTATTCCCGCATCAATTGTTTAAGAATTCCCCAATTCTAGAATTGGATTGTGACATCTATCTGGTTGAGGAATTCTTATTCTTTAGACATTACAAATTCCATAAACAAAAAATTGCATTTCATCGTGCTACTATGAAAGCCTACGAAGATTATTTAAAATCAAAAGGCAAGCAAGTAAACTATATCGAAGCTACATCTGGTTTGTGCGATGTTAGAACATTGATTCCAAGTTTGGTTGCCGATGGATTAAAAAGACTTCATATCATAGACCCTACGGATAATTGGCTTCAAAAACACATTAATTCTGTTTCAAAATACATTACAGTGACGTGGTACGAAAATCCTTTGTTTATTAATTCAAAAGATGAACTAAAGTCGTTTTTTAAGCCATCAAAAAAGAAATTTTTTCAAACGGCATTCTACAAACAACAGCGAAAGGACAGGGATATTTTGATGTCTTCTGGTGAGCCTGTAGGCGGCAAGTGGACGTATGATACAGACAATAGAAAGAAATATCCGAAAGGCAAAATGCCACCAAGCATTCAATTTCCAGACAGAACTAATTATCATATAGAGGCAGAAGACTATGTTAATCTAAATTTTGACAATCATTATGGTAAACTATCAGATTTCACTATTTATCCTATAGATTTTGACGCTTCTGAGTCTTGGCTACAAGAGTTCTTAGAAATTAGATTTCATGAATTTGGTATCTATGAGGATGCCATAGTGAAAGAAGAACATTTCCTTAACCATAGTTTACTTTCATCTCTAATTAATGTCGGATTGTTAAACCCTTCAGAAGTTATAGAAAAAGCTGTTGATTATGCTAATGAAAATGATGTCCCACTTAATTCAACTGAAGGCTTTGTAAGGCAGATTCTTGGTTGGCGAGAATTTATAAGAGGCGTATACGAAGTTAAAGGTACGGAAGAACGTACTAAAAATTTCTGGAAGTTCAATCGCAAAATACCAGCTTCGTTCTACAGTGGTACTACTGGCATTGAACCAGTGGATGACGTTATTAGAAAGGTGAATAAAACAGCTTATGCACACCATATAGAACGCCTAATGATATTAGGAAACTTTATGGTATTGTGCGAATTCGACCCCGATGAGGTTTACAAGTGGTTTATGGAGCTATTCATTGATGCTTACGATTGGGTGATGGTCCCTAATGTATATGGTATGAGTTTGTATGCCGATGGCGGTTTAATGTCCACCAAACCTTATATCAGTAGCAGTAATTACATCATGAAAATGAGCAACTACAGCAAAGGAGAATGGCAATCGACTTGGGATGGCTTATTCTGGACATTTATGGACAAGCATCGTGATTTCTTTTTAAGCAATCCAAGGCTAAGCATGTTGATAAGAACTTTTGACAAGATGAGGCAGGATACTAAGGAAACGCATTTCGACCATGCAAGAGTTTTTTTAAAGAGTTTAGATAAAATGAACATCACTTCGAGTGATTTTATGAGTGAAGCTTTATAAAATAGTATCGAGAAGTTGTATGGCTAGGGTTCTCGATAGCTCTGCTGAGCTTTGTCGAAGCACGTCCTGATCCCGATAATATTGTGACTGTAGGACACTTGAACTGATAAAAAAAGGAGTATAGTGACAACAAAAGAAAGCATAAATATTGTTTGGCTAAAACGCGATTTAAGACTCGAAGACAACGAGGCCATTACTAATGCCCTAAAGTCTAAAAAGCGTACACTCTTACTTTACGTCTTTGAGCATATATTATTAAATGATGACCACTATAGCGAACGCCATTTCAATTTTATAAAGGAATCCATAAGAGATATCAACAATGAATTAAGAAGCTACAATAGTAAAATCCTCGCTGTGCTGAGCGACATACAAGGTGCGTTTAACTTAATCCAAGAATTCTATAAAATTAATACCATTTTTTCCCATGTTGAAACTGGCCTGCTAGTCACATACAATAGAGATAAAGAAATTAAGCGTTATTGCAGAAACAATATTATTAATTGGGTAGAAAGTAAAAATAATGGTGTAGAGCGCGGTTTGGCCAATAGGGAGAACTGGTTTGAAAATTGGGAAAACTACATGTATCAAGATCCTGAAGTATTTCAACCAAGAGATAATCAATTATTGAAACTGCCCGAAATTGAAACTTTGGAAAACGTTTTTACAATAGCCGACTTAGAAACACCCACGGACACAAAATTTCAAAAAGGAGGTAGCACTACAGGATGGAAGTACGCCAATTCTTTTTTAGAAAGTCGCCATGAAGAGTATATGTTTAATATTTCTAAACCTGAAGCGTCTCGTATAAGCTGTAGCAGAATCTCACCTTACATTGCCTGGGGTAATTTATCCATTAGGCAAGTATTTCAAAAGGCGCAAGAGGTAAAATCTGCCTCAAAAGACAAGCGCCATATAGGAGCATTTATCTCACGATTACGCTGGCAAGCTCATTTTATCCAAAAGTTTGAAATGGAACATACCATGGAAAACGCTAGTGTTAATAAAGGTTACCATAAGCTAAAAAAAAGTATTTCTAATGAATACCAAAAGGCTTGGCGTGAAGGGCAAACAGGATTCCCTCTTGTTGACGCCAGTATGCGCTGTCTCATAGAAACAGGTTATGTAAACTTTAGGATGCGTGCCATGTTGGCATCATTCTTTACCCATATTCTATGGCAACCCTGGCAAGCGGCAACCACTCACCTATCCCAACAGTTTTTAGACTTCGAACCTGGTATTCATTTTCCTCAATTACAAATGCAAGCTGGAGAAACTGGCATCAATAACCTTAGGATTTACAATCCTACTATTAACAGTCTAAAGCACGACCCAGAAGCTGTCTTTATTAGAAAATGGGTGCCCGAATTGGCGCATTTAGACACACCTTTTGTTCATGAACCCTATCTTATGACAGAAATGGAACAGGCATTCTACAACTTTAAATTGGGTGTTGATTATCCAAATCCAATAGTAGACATCAAGGAGAACCGTAAAAGAGCCAGTGATATTTTATGGAATATGAAACAGGATCCGCAGGTTATAGCAGAAAGTTTCCGCATTTTAAAACGACATACTCTTAAGGATAGAGATCGCATGCTAAGGAACGAATAAGCGTCCATGTTAACGTAATTTTCTTACATTCTTAATTCTGTGTTAAACTTTGTTTAACTTTAAATGAAAAAGGTTAAACATTTTGTATCTTTACATTGTAATGATATTAAATACAACACATCACAATCCTGAGCACAAACAGATTATAGCTGACCTTATTGGCAGTCCTTTTAGTTTGGTACAAAAATTGAAAATGAATGGTGTGGGCTCAAAACGTATGATTGTTGACGAAGTAAGCCCTAACATGCAAAGCATGATAAACAAAGTGTCTGATATCAATTATGCGAATATAGAATTAAGACCAAAAGGCATTTTGGTAATGATCAATCAAGGTTTGAAAAACTTTACATGGGTTATTCCTTATTATCAATTAGTCATATATAAGGTAAATGGTTCTAGTATTCATGCACAAGGAAGATTCATTCATTTTAGAAACAGTAAAACGTTTAGGGAAAATAAAAAGTTTTTTGATAAGCTGATGGATGAAAAAGTAAAGTACGACATGCAATATGCTATGCCCCAGGACATATGATATTGGAAATAAAAGATATTGATAGGATTGTGGAAATGGCATGGGAAGATCGTACACCTTTTGAGGCTATCACATTCCAGTTCGGACTTAAAGAGCAGCAGGTCATCGAGCTTATGAGGAAGGAAATGAAACCAAGTAGTTTCAGAATGTGGAGAAAACGTGTGCAAGGCAGAGCCACAAAACATAAAAAGAAAAGAACATTTGACAAAGGCAGATTTAAATGCTCGCGTCAAAGAACTATAACGAACAACTCTATTTCAAAACGCTAACACGTGCTTTGATTTAAGTTTGGAGTACTTAAAGACAGCACATTAAAAAGATTCTATGAACACAGAAACAATTTCCAAAAAAAATGGCCAGCATTTAAATGGTTTTAGTATCGAAGATATTGGAGATGACCATTTATTCACTTCATTAGACACACCTATGAAAGCCAATGCTTTTGATATGCCTAATGAAGAAAAGAAAGAACGTATATCTATATTATTTTCTGAAATAATGGATGTTCTTGGCTTAGATCTCACTGATGATTCATTAAAAGGCACACCAGACCGTGTAGCCAAAATGTATATTGAGGAAATATTTTCAGGACTAGATCCTGCAAACAAACCGAAAGTGGCCTTATTCGATAACAAGTATCAATACAACCAGATGCTAGTTGAAAAGAATATTACCTTCTATTCTAACTGTGAGCATCATTTTGTTCCCATAATCGGAAAGGCACATATTGCTTACAAATCTTCCGGGAAAGTTATAGGCTTATCAAAATTGAATCGTATTGTTCAGTATTATGCTAAACGCCCACAAGTACAGGAACGTTTAACAAATCAAATAGCAAACGAACTAAAGACGGTACTTGGAACAGAAGATATAGCGGTAATTATCGATGCCAAGCATTTATGCGTATCCTCAAGAGGCGTCAAAGATGATACTTCGGCTACAGTAACGACTTATTATGGAGGTGAATTTAATACACCCGAAAAAATCTCAGAATTACAAAACTATTTAAATGATTAAGCTATGGATATATTAGAAAGAGCAGTTGAATTTGAAAACAGAAAGTTTTCATTCAAGACCACAAGCGACAGAATTTTAGCAGCTAGAGAGGCTAAAGAAATAATTCTAGGTGTTAACGAAATCTATAAGCAGAAAAAGGATTCTAAACTAATGGACTTAATGAAGCGTCTTACGGTTATAAAACAAAAAATCGAAAAACGCTTAAAAGGCAGACCATTAACGGCTGCATAAATAATAATAATGAAGACTTTAATTGTGGTTGGTGGAAGCAAAGGCATTGGGAATGCAATCGTCTCGTCTTTGCTTTCTTCACATAAAATCGTGAATATCAGCAGAACAGCTCCTGAGCAATCTCACGAAAATCTAACGCATTATAATTGTGATATTCTCGAGGATGAACTACCCGACATTGATATAGTAGATGGTTTGGTATATTGTCCCGGCAGCATCAATTTAAAACCAATCAACAGGCTCAGCGCCGAAGATTTTAAATCTGATTTTAATATCAATGTTATTGGCGCAGTTAAAACCATTCAAAAGTATTTGCCAGCCTTGAGAAAAGGTAACAAACCTTCTATGGTATTGTTTAGTACGGTAGCGGCAAAACTAGGTATGCCTTTTCATGCCAGTGTTGCGGCAGCAAAATCGGCAGTCGAGGGCTTAACAAAATCCTTAGGAGCTGAGCTTGCACCAACGATAAGAGTCAATGCTATTGCCCCAACAGTAACAGATACCGATTTAGCGTCAAAATTACTGCGTAACGAACGCATGATCGAAAATATGAATGAGCGTCATCCGCTAAAAAAATACCTACAACCACAAGAAGTTGCAGATATGGCAGCTTTTTTACTTTCTGAAAAAGCAGCGTCTTTATCAGGACAAATATTTGAAATGGACTGTGGTATTGTAAGCTTCAAAATTTAACCCCATGAACCCACTCAAAGCTTTTATTGGTACACTTTCAGCTACTGATACTGATGTTACCCAAAAATCGTCAAAATCAATCTATGATATAAAAATTAATAGCCTTCAAGGATACCCTATTGATTTATCGCAATTTAGAGGTAAAAAACTTTTGTTTGTAAATGTAGCTTCAAAATGTGGCTTCACGCCCCAATACAGAGAGCTTCAAAAATTATATGACGCATATAAGGATAGATTAACCATTATTGGTGTACCATGCAATCAATTTGGCAGGCAAGAACCTGGTACTTCTGATGAGATTCAAGAGTTTTGCCGAGCCAATTATGGTGTTTCATTCTTAATGACCGAAAAGATTGATGTCAAAGGGGCTAATCAACATCCATTGTATAAATGGCTAACTAAAAAAGCTATCAATGGTAAGCAAAATTCTACCGTGAAATGGAATTTTCAAAAGTATCTCATAGATGAAAATGGAGAATTTATAGATTTCTTCTATTCCATTACGAAACCAACCAACCAAAGAATTACTAAATATTTAAACTAAAACTATGTTTGGGCTATTTAAAAAAACATCGGAACTAGAAAAGCTTCAAAAACAATATGAAAAGCTGATGGCAGATTGGCATAAGCTTTCGACCACAAATAGAGCCGAAAGCGATAAAAAGTATTCTGAAGCACAAAAAGTATTAGATAAAATCGAGGCTTTAAAACATTAGCACCTTGAGCAAAACGGTCTATTTTATACTGTTTTTAATCATCAACTTTGGAGGACTTGCGCTTGGAAGCTGGTTGATGAACAATGGCCCGGAAACCCAATGGTACCAAGATTTAAGTAAAGCCCCATGGACACCACCTGGTTGGGTGTTTGGTGCCGCATGGACAACTATAATGGTATGCTTTTCATGGTATTTAGCCGAGTTATTCCACAATAGAAGTTCAAAGTTTTTGTGGCTGGTCTATGGTTTTCAGGTGGTTTTAAATGTAGGATGGAATTGGGTATTCTTCAATCAGCATCAAATCACTTTTGGGTTATTAGTGATTAGTCTTTTACTTTTAGTGATTTTGTATTTCTTTATTACCTTTAGAAACGACCGTATAAAGTATGCCAAATACCTGTTAATGCCTTACTTAATTTGGCTTTGTATTGCTACATCCCTAAATGGATATATTGTACTTAACAATTAGTTTAAATTCGACTATCCTAAAAAATGAAAATATATACACTACACAAAAAACAAAACCTACCAATATCGGTAGACGAAGCTTGGGACTTTTTATCAAGTCCTAAAAATCTTAAAACGATTACTCCAGACTACATGGGTTTTAATATACTCTCTGGTGCTGATAGACCAATGTTTCCTGGGCAAATTATTCAGTATATCGTAACACCTGTATTAGGTATTAAAACGAAGTGGGTCACCGAAATTACACATGTAAAGGACAAAGCGTATTTTGTTGATGAACAACGTTTTGGACCATATGCTTTGTGGCATCACAAACATTTTATTAAAGAAATTGAAGGTGGCATAGAAATGGAAGACATTATTGATTACAAAGTTCCATTGGGTATTTTAGGGCAAATGGTGCATCCCATATTAGTGAAACCAAAACTTGAAGAAATCTTCAGTTACC
Organism: Winogradskyella sp.; assembly: GCF_028282165.1. Classification (GTDB taxonomy): domain Bacteria; phylum Bacteroidota; class Bacteroidia; order Flavobacteriales; family Flavobacteriaceae; genus Winogradskyella. Next base: position 91,046 of record NZ_JANQIM010000025.1, read on the forward strand.
GAACTAAGAAACTAGAGGAATTATTTGGCAAATATTGATCAACTAAATTGTAACTTAGAGTGATTTTGGAGTTATCGAAATCAAAATACATACTGATTGAAGATACTTAAAAATCAGTATCGAAAAATCTTACTCCCTTCTCGATACATCATGACGTTAATCGCCAGAACACTCAAACTAACTAACAACCCTATAAATGGATAAAAAAATCAACATATTTTGGTTTAGAAGAGATTTACGATTAGAGGATAACGTTGGTCTTTTTAATGCCTTGAACGGAGAACATGCTGTATTACCCATATTCATCTTCGACTCAGATATCTTAGATAAACTACCTAAAGATGATGCTCGAGTTTCGTTTATACACGAAACCCTTCAAAATATTAGGCAAAAATTGCAGGACGACTATGACAGTAGTTTAGCCATTTATCACGGTAAACCTTTGGATATATACGAGCAATTAGCTGAGGATTTTGATATTGATGTTGTTTATACCAATCATGATTACGAACCTTATGCTACCGAAAGGGATACAGAAACACGAACGTTTTTAGAATCAAAAAACATTGGCTTTAAAACATTTAAAGATCAGGTTATTTTTGAAAAGGATGAGATTGTAAAAAAAGATGGTAATCCATATGTGGTATACACACCTTACATGCGAACTTGGAAGGAGACGTTTAAATCCATAGAATTTAAGTTCCATCCATCAGAACATCATCTTGAAAATCTAATAAAAACAAAAGATTTACCGTTTCTGAGCTTGTCTGATATTGGCTTTGAAAAATCATCCCAAAAGGTACTACCTTATAAAGTTAACCCTGAGCTTATACAAGACTATGAGGCTACTCGCAATTATCCTGCAAAAGATGCCACATCCCGTTTGGGTCCACATTTAAGATTTGGAACCGTGAGCACTAGAAAGATGGTAGAAAAAGCCATTGCAGAAAAAAACGAAATCTTTTGGCAAGAACTCATCTGGCGAGAATTCTTTATGCAGATCTTATGGCACTTTCCACATACTAAAGATCAGGCTTTTAAGTCTAAATACGATCGTATTCAATGGCGGAATGACGAAGCGGAATTTAAATTATGGTGCGAAGGAAAAACAGGTTATCCTTTGGTTGATGCCGGAATGCGACAGCTAAATGAAACTGGATTTATGCATAACCGTGTTAGAATGCTAGTAGGCAGTTTTTTATGCAAACACCTTTTAATCGATTGGCGTTGGGGAGAAGCTTACTTTGCGGAAAAATTGCACGACTACGAAATGGCTAGTAATATTGGTAACTGGCAATGGGTAGCAGGTTCTGGTGTTGATGCTGCTCCATATTTTAGGATTTTTAATCCTACATCGCAAATTCAGAAGTTTGATAAGAATCTCGAGTATATTAAAAAATGGGTGCCCGACTTTCAGGAATTAACCTATCCACAACCCATAGTAGACCATAAAGTTGCTAGAGAACGCTGCTTACACACTTACAAATCCGCATTAAATTAACAATGTTTTTAATTTATATTTATTTTTTTAACTTTTCATACAATAAATTAAATATACCTGCGTTACAGCATTAAGACGAATTATGTCTTAACCGGAATAACCATTTCAATAAACAATTCAAAAAGCTCTGAAACTAATCAGGGCTTTTTCAATTTTAACACCTTTAAACTGTAACACTTTATGATGGATTTAATCTAATATTTAATCGTATGTATTAAATAACCAATCAATCAAAAAATGTCAAAGAAAATTTCGTGGATCATCTTAGGAATCCTTTCCTCGCTAATAGGCCTATATCCCATAATCTATTTTATCATTGACAGACATTTTGGGCTTCTATCTACAAAAACAAAAGTTTTATTAACAAGTACCTTATGGAATATCGGTTTTTATGGCCATATCATATTTGGTGGTATTGCACTATTAATCGGTTGGATGCAGTTCAATCCAAAATTGCGAAATAGCAATTTAAAATTGCATAGAACTATTGGCAAAACCTATATGTTTTCGGTAGGCATTAGCGGCACATGTAGTCTTTATATTGCCTATTATGCCACTGGAGGCATTATAAGCAGTATTGGGTTTGCATCACTAGGACTAATTTGGCTAAGTACTACGTTTTTTGCACTCAAAGCCATAAAGCGAGGAAATATTAAACTGCACCAGAAATTACTAATATACAGTTATGCAGCTTGTTTTGGTGCGGTTACATTACGAATTTGGCTTCCTATCCTAACGAGTTTAATGGGAAGCTTTAACAAGGCCTATCCCTTTGTGGCATGGATATCGTGGGTTCCTAATGTCATAGTTGCCTACTTTATTACTAGAAAACTAGATAAACAATCGTATAATAATGCCTTCTAAACACCTGTATTAATAGTTCTCTATTTGGTTAATGAATCCTAACATTATTTTAAGATACATAGGACAGAAATTAGCTAAATTGATGTCACTAATTTTAAATCAAATAATATGAATACCTTAGAAGTAGCCCAAAAATGGCATAATATGTGCAATCAAGGTCAAAATTTAGATTGTATTAATGAGCTATATGCAGATAACGTAACTAGTAAAGAAATGCCTGGAATGCCAGGAGAAGTTGTTTCTGGACGTGAAAATGTCTTGATTAAGAACAAAGAATGGTATGGCAATGTTGAAGAATGGCATGGAGGTGACATTAGTGAGCCAATTGTGGCAGGCAATCATTTTACAAGCAAGCTTACTTTTGACGTTACTTTTAAAGATAGAGGAAGACAGCAAATGGAAGAAGTTGGTGTTTGGGAAGTAAAAGATGGAAAAATAGTAAATGAGCAATTCTTTTATTCTATGGAATAACAAGATAGAAGATGACTAAATAAAAAGCTTCAAGGATTAAATCTTGAAGCTTTCTTTATTTATTGTGTAAATTTGGATTAGTTACCAGGTAAGCGCTCAATCTTTGCTCCAATAGCCCTTAAACGTTCATCTATATTTTCGTAGCCTCTGTCTATCTGTTCGATATTATGTATTGTGGAGGTGCCCTTGGCTGATAATGCCGCAATCAATAACGAAATACCTGCTCTAATATCTGGAGACGTCATAGTAGTAGCCTTTAATTGTGATTTAAAGTCATGACCGATAACCGTTGCCCTATGTGGGTCGCACAGAATGATTTTTGCACCCATATCTATGAGTTTATCAACAAAGAACAAGCGGCTTTCAAACATTTTTTGATGCACAAGCACTTCGCCCCTAGCTTGCGTAGCTATTACTAAAACGATACTTAGCAAATCTGGAGTAAATCCTGGCCAAGGTGCATCAGCTACAGTTAAAATAGAACCGTCTATATAATTTTGTATCTGATACCCTTTTGTATGTGCAGGTATATGGATATCATCGCCTTGCTGCTCAACTGTAATGCCTAATTTTCTAAAAACATTGGGTATTTGACCTAAATCATTCCAACTGACATCTTCAATTGTTAATTCACTTTTGGTCATAGCGGCCAAACCAATCCAGCTACCAATTTCAATCATATCTGGCAACATTTTGTGGTCTGTTCCACCAAGGCTTTCAACTCCTTCTATAATCAACATATTAGAACCTATGCCAGAAATTTTGGCTCCCATTCTATTTAGCATTTTGCACAATTGTTGCAAGTAGGGTTCACATGCGGCGTTATAAATCGTAGTAGTGCCTTCTGCCAGTACTGCAGCCATAACAATATTTGCCGTTCCAGTAACGGAAGCCTCATCCAAAAGCATATAAGTCCCTTTTAACTTCTCAGCCTCTACGCCATAAAAATAATCTTCCCTATTGTAGCGGAATTTAGCACCTAAATTAATAAACCCTTCAAAGTGGGTGTCTAGTCGTCTTCGTCCTATCTTATCGCCACCTGGTTTAGGAATATAACCTTTGCCAAAACGTGCCAATAATGGCCCAACGATCATGATGGAACCCCTTAATCCTCTCCCTTCTACTTTAAACTGATCGGATTCTAAATATTTGAGATTTATGTTTTCGGCTTTAAATGTGTAGCTATTCGGTGATAATTTTTCAATGTCTACACCAAGATTACCAAGAAGCTTTATAAGTTTATTGACATCGACAATATCTGGTATGTTACTAATGGTTACTTTTTCTGGAGTAAGCAAGACAGCACATAAAATCTGCAAAGCTTCATTTTTTGCACCTTGTGGTTTTATAGAACCTTTTAACTGGTGACCACCTTCAATTTTAAATGTACTCATTCGTTGTTAGTAACGTTTTCTGTTGCTTGAATATTTTTTTTTGGATTTTTTAGAACCGCCTTTATTGCCATATTTAGACTTGGTTCTCATTAAACTCGATGAATCGGTTAAATCCTCTTCACTATCCTTCAAATTAATCTTACCGTCCGAAAGTTCAAAAAGGTGATCGAATATTACTATATCCTCAACGGTATCTTTATTCCAGTTGAGATAACATTTTTTCATATGGTTAGCAATGGTATAAACCAAAGCTTCTTTCATTTCACCATCTTCCCAAGTACAAGCCACATCGATCATGGTTTTTATATTGTTTCCGTAAAAACGGTACTTAGGATGGTTCTGAGGATATTTTAAAGGTTCTGGACCCGCTGTTAATTCTTCCTTAGAAGGTTTAGGAAATGGAGAATCGGCATCTAATTCAAAATCAGACATGATAAAAAGCTGATCCCATAACTTGTGCTGAAAATCGGACACGTCCCTTAAATGGGGCTGAAGATTTCCCATTACCGAAATAATAGCTTTTGCTAACCTGTTTCTTTCTTCTTTAGTCTCGCGAGATTTGGCATAATTGATCATTTTCTGTAAATGACGTCCATATTCTGGTATTATTAAATGCTCGCGTTCTGTGTTGTATTCTAAATTGTCTGTCAAAATGTAAAGTGTGTGGTAAATAAATTGAAAAACCGAAGTCTAGGTTTTGTTGCAAAGTACAAAAAATTAAGCAGCAAAAAACAAATTTTAAAGAGAAATTACGCCTTCAACATTTTCTGCAACTTCTTTGTACTTAGCAATGACAGCTTCTGGGTTTTTCATTCTAACATTTATGGATACACTGGTATATTTTCCGTTTTTTGATGCATTGGTATTAATAACTGCTCCCAAATCATTGAATAAATTTTCAATATCCTTAATCCCAGTACCCTCAGACACTACTATAAATTTATACAAATACTCAGCAGGCCATAACGCCGTATCGTATAACTGGGTCTTTAATTTTTCGTAAAACGCTTCACTTTTCTTAGAACTATCCATGTTAAAATTTTTCAGTTGCAAAGATACACTTAACTTTACATTTTTATCTGTATTTTTAGTTACTTATTTCTTAGCAAAAACATTGCCAATTTGAATCCAAAAAAAGTTGTTATAGCTGGTGGCCCAGGAACAGGAAAAACGTCTATCATCAACCATTTAAAAGAACGTGGTTTTATTTGCTATGATGAAATATCGAGACAAGTGACTTTACAAGCAAGAAAAGATGGCATTGAACAATTATTCCTTACAGAACCTTTACTTTTTAGTGAAAAATTATTGGACGGGCGAATACAACAGTTTAATAACGCTTCCCAAGAACACGAATCTGTTGTCTTTTTAGACAGAGGCATCCCAGACGTTTTAGCTTACATGGATTATATTGGTGACCGCTATCCCAAGTATTTTATTGACGCTTCTAAAACCAACATATACGACCATGTGTTTATACTAGCACCATGGCAAGAAATTTTCACTAGTGATAGCGAACGCTACGAGAACTTTGAACAAGCCATAGAGATTCATAATTGTTTGCTAAGTACTTACAAGCGTTTTGGATACCAACTTATTGATGTTCCTTTTGCTTCTGTAGAACAGCGATCAGACTTTATCTTAGAAGAACTAAACCTCTTGTAATGCATCCCATTGAAATTTTAGAACGCTATTGGAACCATACTTCTTTTAGGCCCTTACAGGAAGACATTATTACCTCTGTATTAAATGGTGAGGACACCTTTGCTCTGTTACCAACAGGAGGTGGAAAATCGGTCTGTTTTCAAATTCCCGCTATAATCAAGGAAGGTATCTGTATTGTAGTCTCACCGCTGATTGCTCTAATGAAAGACCAAGTGAATACCTTAAAACAAAAAGGGATAAAAGCAATTGCCCTGACCTCTGGCATGTCTTATGCCGATTTAGATACGCAATTGGATAATTGTATATACGGTAATTACAAGTTTTTGTACCTCTCACCCGAGCGTTTACAGCAGCCCATAGTACAAGAACGTATACAGCAGATGAAAGTAAACCTTATTGCTGTTGATGAGGCGCATTGTATTAGCCAATGGGGAAATGATTTTAGGCCAGCTTATAAAAACATTTCAATACTGAGAAACATACACCCTCACGTTAATTGTATTGCCCTAACGGCTACAGCAAAACACAGTATTGTAGAAGATATTATTAAAAACCTCGATTTTGTTGCCCCAAAAACTTTTAAAGCTTCATTTGTAAGACCCAATATTGCTTACCAAGTTGTTCATACGGATGACAAATTATTTCAATTAGAACATATTTTAAAAATACATCCTGGTGCGTCAATCATATATGTTAGAAATCGAAGAGCAACAAAGGATATTCACAACTATTTAGAAGCCAAAGGGTTTTCATCTGCTTTTTATCACGGTGGCATAACCAACAGGGAAAAGCAAGACCGCCTACTGCAATGGCGTAATGGTCAAAAGCAGATCATGGTTGCTACAACCGCTTTTGGAATGGGCATTGATAAGGCCAATGTAAAAACAGTTATTCACTATAATTTACCAGAAAGTCTAGAAAGCTATTATCAAGAGGCAGGTCGGGCAGGTCGTAATGGTGAATTGGCACAGGCTATCATCTTAAAGCAACATATAGATGAGGACCATTTACATAGCCAGTTCTTAAGTGCTTTACCTTCAATAAAGTATATAAAGAAAATCTACAAAAAGCTTAACAACTATTTTCAAATTGCTTATGGCGAAGGCGAAAACAGCACACATCAATTTGATTTCAAAAATTTCTGCTCAGCTTACCAGTTAAAAAAAAATATCACCTATAATGCTTTAGTATTATTAGATAGAAACTCTGTAATTGCATTAGCTCAGCACTTTAATTTTAGGACTAAAATTCAGTTTCTAACAACCAACGATGGGCTGTTTCAATATTTAGAAAACCATTTAAACCTAAACATCTTAGTAAAGGTGTTATTGAGAACCTATGGTGGTATTTTTGATTATGAAACCAAAGTGAATTTAAACCTAGTAATACAGAAAGCCAATCTTTCGGAAAAACAAGCCATTTCCCAGTTACAGCAATTGGAAAAAGACGGTATCATTAGTTTACAAATGGCTAATACCGATTCTGAAATAACGTTTTTAAAACCTCGTGAAGATGATGCTACCATTAACCCTATTTCTAAAGTTATTAAACAACAGCATCAATTAAAGCATCAGCAAGTTGAAGCCGTTCTCGATTACATAAAAAATGATACTGTTTGCAAAAGTCAACAACTACTTCGTTATTTTGGTGAAAAGGGTAGTAAACCATGTAGATTATGCTCGGTTTGCCTTTTGAAAAATTCTAATACCAAAGCCATAAACCTGAATCTTTCCGATAGTATTCTACACGCATTACAAACTGAAGATTTATCTTCGCGTCAGTTATTACAGATGATCAACTGTTCTGAGAAGGAATTGTTTCAAAGTCTGTCTGAGCTTATTGAGATCAAAAAAATTAAAATCACACACGCTAACACCTACACTCTTTTATGATGAAAAAACGCAGCTTACGTATTGTTTTTATGGGCACGCCCGATTTTGCCGTTGCCAGTTTAAAAGCTTTGATCGATAATCATTATAATGTGGTTGGGGTGATTACCGCGCCAGATCGCAAAGCCGGTCGTGGCCAGAAATTAAGAGCTTCTGCTGTAAAAGAATTTGCCTTAAAGCATCAGTTAAACATTTTACAACCCAAAAATTTGAAGGCAGAGTCGTTTCTTGAAGAATTAAAGGCTTTGAACGCCAATCTGCAAATTATCGTGGCTTTTAGGATGTTGCCTAAAGCGGTTTGGCAAATGCCAGAATATAGTACTTTTAACCTTCATGCATCATTGTTGCCTCATTACAGAGGTGCAGCACCTATTCATTGGGCCATTATTAATGGTGAAACCAAAACTGGTGTTACTACCTTTTTTATAGATGAAAAAATTGATACTGGTGCCATTATACTAAGTGAAGAAACCGATATTGAAAATGACACCACGGTCGGGGAACTTCATGATCAGCTAATGGAGTTGGGCAGTGACCTAGTTATAAAAACAGTTCAATTGATTGAAGCTGGTGAAGTTTCGACTACTATTCAACCACAATCAGAGAATCTAAAAACGGCTTACAAACTCAATCGCGATAATTGCAAAATTGATTGGACAGAAGCATTGGACACCATATATAATAAGATTAGAGGATTAAACCCTTTCCCTGCGGCCTGGTGCTATTTAGATAATGGCGAAGAAGAACTACTCACAATTAAAGTCTATGGTATTGAAAAACAGATTAGTGAACACAAATACGAAACTGGGTACATTATTACAACGAAGGACACTCTAAGTGTGGCATGCAAAGGAGGTTATATTAGAATCAACGAAATTCAACTCCCTGGAAAGCGAAAAATGGACGCAAAATCGCTTTTAAACGGTTTTCAGTTTTCAAAAAGTGCCAAACTGCTGTAAACCCTTATCGGTATTGGGATAATAAAAAAATCCGACAAAATACATTCCTTTATTAACAAATGCTATGACTTATTAACAAAAACGCTCATTTCCCTTGCTATTACTTGCATAGCTTAATATTACTAATAAATTTGTGTACGGATTTTTAACAAATAGTATTAAAAACCGAATTTTTAACAATTTAAATTTAACATTTATGAACAAAACAGATTTAATCAATGGTATGGCAGAGAATGCTGGAATTACTAAAGCAGCTGCAAAAAAGGCATTAGATTCTATGCTAATTGACATTGAAGGCGCTTTACAAAAAGGAAACAGAGTTTCTTTAGTAGGTTTTGGTTCTTGGTCAGTTTCTAGAAGAGCTGCAAGAGATGGAAGAAACCCACAAACTGGTAAGACTATTAAGATTAAAGCTAAAAATGTAGTAAAATTTAAGGCAGGTTCTGACTTAAGCAATGCTGTAAACTAAGACATTTTTTCTTAACAATACAGAGCCTGCTCATTTAGCAGGCTTTTTTTGGTCTTAACTTTTAAGGAACTAAAGTTGTTTAAGTGATAAAAATATCCTAGATTTAATTGCAAAATTATGCATATCAAATGATTAAACCCGAAAAAGGCAATTTACTTATTGCAGAACCATCAATCATTGGAGACATCTCCTTTAACCGTGCAGTGATTCTATTAGCCGACCATAACGCACTTGGCTCGGTTGGGTTTATTCTAAACAAACCTTTAGATTATAACCTTAAAGACCTCATTGAGGGCACTGAGTCTGAATTTACGGTATACAATGGTGGCCCTGTTGAACAAGACAACCTATATTTTATCCACAAATCTCCAGACTTAATCCCAAATAGTATAGAAATTTCTAATGGAATTTTTTGGGGAGGCGATTTTAATGTGGTACTCGATCTAATAAATAGCAAAAAAATCTCCAAAGATGATATTCGGTTCTTTTTAGGCTATTCTGGTTGGGCAGAACAACAACTCGACAACGAATTAGAATCTAATGCTTGGTTGGTTTCAGAGAATATTTACAACAATAGTATTATAGCTAAACCCTTCCATACATTTTGGCGCGAAAAAATGCTAGAACTCGGTGGCGATTATAGTATTTGGTCAAATGCACCAGAAAATCCAAGCTATAACTAAACGCTCAACCTCAGCTTGGTATTCAATTTAACAACAACGTTCTTGGCAAAATCGCTGTCGTAAGTTTTTTTACGGTATTTTGTAATTGGAATAATGCCCTTTATGACATTAGTTATAAACAATTCTTCAGCTTTTTGAAGTTCAAAAGGACTAATGGATGCCTCTTCAACAAATAAATTGACATCTTTAGATAAGACTTCCAAAATTTGTTTGCGCATAATTCCTCGTAAACAACCATCTTCTAAAGGAGGTGTTTTAATTTTATCCCCTTTTACCAAAAACAAATTACCATTAAGGGCTTCAATTACAGATTTATTGGTATTTAAGACCAAGCAATTCTCATAGTCATTTTCATTGGCATAAATACTGCCAAGGACTTGAATGGCTTTATTGTTAGATTTTAGACCGGATAGAATACCTGGCGCTACAAGGAAATCCTTATAAAGTTCTACTTCATATTTGGCATCAGTATCTATAGTATAAAATGGATTACTGAGGGGCTCGACAATAATGTTGAATCTCACTTTAGTGTCATCATTTGGTAGATATTTGCCTCCTTCGCCTCTATCGACATTCAATCGTACTCTTGCAGACGCATTGGCTAGATGGTTTGCTTCAACAGTCTTTAGTATTTCTGCCTCAAGAAATTCCATGGTAAAGTGCATTGGAATTTCCATTCGCATAATTCGCATCGAAGCCATAAGTCTAAAGTAATGATCTTCCCAAAAGAAGATACTTCCGTTTACGACTTTGAGCGTTTCAAAAAGGGCATCACCATATTTATAACCTCTATTTTCTGAAGTTATTTTAGAACTAACGTCTTCGGTGAGATTTCCATTAAAATTTACCATAAAAAAAGTCTCGATTTAGTTTTAAATTAAACCGAGACAAAGATATAATAGTTGAGTTAGTTAGTCGTTAACGAGAGCCTAAAACTTGTTTAAGGCTAGATATCTGGTTATCCCAAAGCATTTTCCCTTCTTCAATTTCATCTTCTTCGGCAAAATCGGTAATCATTAATGATACGTCTTTTGTAATTTCATCGACTTGAATTCGTATTTCAAAATAGTAGCTTGCGCCGTCTTCATCGTCGCTTAGCCATCGGAACTTAACGCGTTCGCCACTTTTCTTAGTCAATAGTTTTGCCTGTTCTTCTGAGCCATCCCATATAAAAGTAAACAACTCACCTCTAGAGTTCACATTGTCTGCAAACCACTCCGATAAGCCTGAAGGTGTTGATATGTATTGGTAAATTAGTGATGGGGACGCTTGAATGACAAACTCCATTTCATATTTTTCTTTATCGTCCATATAAGCATAGTATTATGTGCTCAATATATACAATTATGATACAATTCAAAACTTTAGGCTAAAATTATTTTTTTAGAATGTTCTGTTTGTTGTCGTAGAATTTGTTTTTATATTTGCAGCCGCAATAATGAGCGAGGTAGCTCATCCTGATAGTTATCGGGAGGTTAGAGCTTACATTATTTAATTGGCGAGGTAGCTCAGTTGGTTAGAGCGTCGGATTCATAACCCGGAGGTCTCGAGTTCAAATCTCGATCTCGCTACAGCAGTAAAAGTCTAATACGAATAGTATTGGACTTTTTTTTATGCGTTGCCGTAAAGCTTGCTTTATAGGCATAAGTATATAAAACAACAATGCGAAGCATTGGCTTTTACTATTGTCATGGCCAACAAAAAGATTCTATAAATCTCGATCTCGCTACAGCAGTAAAAGTCTAATACGTATAGTATTGGACTTTTTTTTATGCGTTGGCGTAGAGTTACTTTCTAATGTATTTAGGCTATATTAATAAAATATTAATGAAACTTTCATATATTTTGCCGAGTCTATTAGACCTGAATCAATATAATGGATATAAATTTCTTCATAAGGGATATTTCATTAATATTCAATACTTTAGGTGTTGGAAATTGCATCCTTTTATCTATCCTATTTTTCTTTAACAAAAGTGGCTCTTCTTTTCAAAAGAATACATATACTTCAATATTTATAATCATTGGAATTATTATCCTCAACTCTATTTTTAACTTTATGGGTTATATCTCTATAACACGATATTTTGAGTTATTAAGTAATTTGATGACGATATTTTTGCCTATCTTAATTCATTTTAGTCTTACTAAAAGAAACTATTCAGAAGTGAACAATCTATATTTTATAGTTCCTGTAATATTTTGTGTGCTGTGGATCGTCCGTTTCACAAAAATTCCTTCGCTCCAATGGCTTTGGGATATCAATGAGATTATTCTTGTAGTACTAATTAATATGTATTTTCTGTTTTATATCCTTTTGGATAGAAGACTGCTTTTAAAGCGACAGTTGAACAATTTCCACATCAGCAACATCTTATTCTCTGGCATCTATATTATTTGGTTTTTGAATCTGATATTGCTTGCCTTTAAGGTTTTTTATGATGGCTTGCACCCCTTAATTCAACTGAATGTCTCCTTATTATTCTCTATGCTTTCTTTTAGAATTATTTGGCATCGCATTGAAAAAAATGGCTTTTTCTTGGTCGAAAAAATGACCATGGGTAAAATGGAAATATTAAAGATTATAGACGAAATCAAATTAGAAAAGTATTACCAAGATCCAAACTTGACGATACGGACCCTAGCTTCAAAGATTGACATTCCTTATTATGAATTAAGTAAAGGTTTAAATGAATACACCAAAAAAAACTTTAACACCTTAATTAATGAGTTGAGAGTGGAAGACGTCATTGATAAGATAAAAAATCAGAATAATAAACTGAGTATTTGGGGTCTGGCACAAAATGCTGGATTTAATTCCAGAACAACTTTTTATAAAGCGTTCAAAAAGAAAACAGGGAAAAACCCCTCAGAAATGAAGGCTTAGAAAAGTGTTCCCATTTGCAAAACAGCACATATTCACTCTTTAGCACCTTAAAAAAGACGATACATTTACCATAATTAATCAAAAAATGAAATTATGAAGTATCCAACGCTTTTTACGACGCTATTACTATTTACGATTTTTTCAAGTAGTTTATATTCCCAAAATACTTACAAAGTTCAAATAAACGGGCTAAAATCTATTCATATAACTGCTGATCTTAAAGTAAACACAAATCAGATATACATGCCTGTTGTGTCGTCTAGATCCGATCCAAATGGACCTGTATCTAGTGTCAAAAATTTAAAAATTACTGCCAATGGTAATGCCTTACAATTTTCTGGATTAAACACGGGCAAGAATTACTATCAATGGGAGTTTGATAACAGCCCTAATAATGAAAACATAAAAATAGAATATGATATTATACTTAATCATGCCAATCAAAAATGGCCTTTTGGTTTAGAAGAGGTTTCTTACACAACCGAAGAAGGCGTTATGATTATTGGTAGATATCTGTTTATAGTTCCTGATTTTGGGTATGAGAAAACCTATACCATAGCATTTGATATACCAAATAATTGGACGGTAAGCGTACCTTGGAAAGTAGAAAACAACACTATAAGTAATTTAAGTAGTGAAGACATTAGAAACAATGTATTCTTTATGGGTTCGCACATTGAGGAAATCATTAAAATGGATGATATCAACATAAAGCTAGTGGTTGATAAGCCCATACGAGAGCACTCTAAAACCATTATGGATCATTTAAGACCAAATATTCTTGCAATGAGGGATATGTTTAAAGATACCCCAAAGGGTACTTATTTAATGGTTTTTAAAGAGGGTGAAATGCAAGGCGGTGCATTTAACGACAGTCATAGTATGATTCTCGAAAAACCAATCAATAAAGAGTCATCTGTTTTATGGGGTCATGGTATGGTGCATGAAACATTTCACTTTTGGAATGGAAAAAGTTTAATTCCTGCTGATCCAAAACTCGAATGGTTTAAGGAAGGCATTACAGAATATCTTGCCATGTATCTTGGTAGAACAACCAATACACTATCATTAAAAGGGTATGAAAAAAAGATGGAAAACGCTTATAGACGGTATTTCTTATCGACGATGCTTGGAGAACCAATGTCATTGGTAGATGCCGGATTAAACAAAGATAAAAACCGCTTTAAAATATATGGGCTTGGAACTGTGTTTGCTTTTATTCTCGATGGTGAAATAAGATATGCCAACAAAAATAAATATGGCCTTGGTGAGGTTTTGCGTTTAATGTACAACAGAATAGCCAAGAACGATAAGACTTTTACTATTGACGATGTTAAAGCAACAGTAAATGAAGTCGCTGGCAAAGATTTTTCCTATCTATTTGATATCTATGTTTATAGTCAAAATCCCAAAGATTTTAATACATCCTTAAATAAATTTGGACTTCATTTATCGGTAATGTATGATGAAGCTTATCTCATTGGCTCTAATTGCGATGAGTTAGGTAGGGAGATTAAAGCAAGTTTGTTAAGCACGTCCAATTAAGTATAACAGGTATTACTATTTTGTATGATTATGATGAAACTTATAATATCATTATTATTAGAAAATATCTTAATTTTCCTCCCGCCCAAAAACTTTATATTGAGTATATCATGGTAGCTAACATCAAAAAAAGGATAGACTTTAGGTCTATCCTTTGTAAATGTTTGTATTTATTGCTCGGATAACGTATCAGCGCTATCGGGTTATAATGCCAAAAAAGCTTACGCATAAAAAAACCACTCCGAAGAGTGGCTTTAAATATTTAATCACAGCATTCTTTTTTGCGCTTTTTCTTGGTAACTCTTAACATTTGACCATTTGATGAATCATATTCAAATGTATATTTTTTACCTTCTAAAGGCTCGTAGATTTTACGATATTTCTTCCTTTCTGTGTTGTAAATTTTTAGCACAAAGAAATAGTTTTTTAACCAGCCTTGTTTAAAATCTATTTCATAATCATAATAATATGTCTCATCGTCACATACTTTAGAGTATTTGAGCGACATATCTATACTATTCACATTATCACTTAACAAACTTTGATAGTCTGACTCTTTTATCGACAAATTACCTGCGTGATAGTCTGTGTAAAATGTATTTATAATATTTCCTTGGCTATCCTTTACGGATATTTTTGGCGTTGTTGGTGTCGTCCAAATTTCATCATCAACCATAATGATAAAATCAAAGTTTTTGGCTTCCTGTGCTTTCATAAAATTCAAAGAAATTAAAAAGACAAAATATGTTAACAATCTTCGTTTCATAGTGATTTAGTTTTGTATTATTCTTTGTACAACTTTTTTCTTGAGGCTTACTGTTTGCTGACCACTTCGGTTGTAAATTACTACTCCATTGGAACGTTTTGGCACACTTACTTTACCATCTGGGCCTCTTGTAACACTTCCTTCTTTTACCGTTCCTATTGGTCCAACTATAACGTTTGTGTCATAGTTCTTAAATACTGTTAAATCTGCTCCTGATGGTACACTTGCTGAATGAGGAAAAACTTGGTCTCCCACTTCCTGTACTTTTGTCGGATGAGAATGTATTGTAGCTTCTACATCTGATGCGCTCTTACCTTCAGGCACACTTGGTAAATAAGTCGTAGCTGTTGAAACACCATCCTTTATAACTGGTTCGGTTCCTGTTGGTGCTTTTACTACAGTACCATCATTCATAACTATTGATGCCTCTTCTTTTAAACCGCCATTATCTATTTGACGGTCGAGTACATTTACAGATTCTGTTAATACTGCATCGCTTGGTAATTGTTGAGCTGAACTTACATCAGATACTTGTGTAGTACCACCTGCTTTATCAGTCTTTTTAATGGACTTAACTTCTTTCTTATCAGTTACAACATATTTTTTACCGTCGTCTATACCATCTGTCCCAATCTTTTTTCCATTCTTATCAAAGAAGTCTCCAAAACCTTCAGCGAACATTCCGTCTGGGTCAATGAAATATATTGGATTGTTCCAAGCAAAATTATACGGACTAAACCTGCGCATCTGTTCTGCCAATGGGTCTATCTGCCACCATCTTCCAATCGCTGGGTCGTAATTCCTTGCACCATAATCGTACATATCAAGACCAAGTTCATCGTTAAGTTCCTTGCCGTTATACTTGAACTTCGAAGCCGCACTGTTAACATTCGCACTCACCACATCGTTGTAACCTCGGTGAAGAAGCCCAAAAGGATAATAGTTGTGTTCTTCAACAATCTCAATAGCCATATCTGGGTTAGCCCTACGTATTACCAGTTCATCGTACCAAACCCTACCATCACCATTGTTATCTATCCTAAGGTTGATTCTACTCATGTTAGAGGGGACAGTTACCCGTTTTTCAAGATATACCCATCTACCTTTTGAAGTCACCCAGCCCGAAAATTCCCAGGCCGTAGCATACCCAGTTTCTTCTGGAGTGCTCATTAGCAACAGCATTTCAGCACTATTATTGCCTATATTTTCCAAATACACCCATGCAGACATAATATAGTCCGTATCAACAGTATTGCTTATGGGTATCCAATCGTCACTGTGCGTAGCGCGCTCATTTGAATTGCCATAAGGGTCAAGACGCCCAGAATAATTGCCTCTAAACTTAAAACTGCTGTCAAAAGCACTTAACGGCCAGCCCCAACCGCTCATTGAGCTTGAGTTATCCCAGCCTGTTGCAGACTCAAAACCGTCACTCCATATGACTGTACTGCCTCCTGTTATTTGCCCATCGGCATTATTGTCCTTATAGCTTAGACGAATATTACCCAAATGGTCCCTATACTGGTAGATGTAATCATATCCAAAAGTACCATTAGGTTCTACATAGCCCTCTGGATGGTTAAAGAACTTGAGTTCTAGTGGCATACTATGTCCTTGTTCATAGATATAGTTACCCGCGTAATAAGTAAACTTGGAACTTGACGTACTACTTAACCACACCTCCTTAGATTGTTTAACACCGGTAGCATCATAAATATATGTAATTGCTCCCTCACCTTGAGTTCCGTTAATAGAAATACTGGTTGGTAGGTTAAGATGGTTGTAAACAATAGTGGTGATACCCTTATTGAAATCCGATATCATGTTACCATGGGTGTCATAGATATAATCATTACCGATGGTGTTACCATCCACA
Organism: Winogradskyella sp.; assembly: GCF_028282165.1. Taxonomy (GTDB): domain Bacteria; phylum Bacteroidota; class Bacteroidia; order Flavobacteriales; family Flavobacteriaceae; genus Winogradskyella. The sequence goes on from NZ_JANQIM010000025.1 coordinate 108,015, forward strand.
AAGCCTCCGAGTCCATTGGCGGTAGCGTTATTATTACTATCACTTACACTCAAGAGTTTGTTTCCCTCATCATAAGTATAGGTTAGGTTATCCATACTTGTGCTACTGTTACTATTGGTTGGACTTTGGGCATATCTGACCATACGTTCTATATTTCCGTTTCTGTCATAATTATCTATATAACTAGTAAATTTACTATTATAATTGTGACTTTGAGCATAGTAAGCACTAGTAAAGCGATTCAAAGCGTCATAACGATAACTGTAGTGTCTCAATTCACTGTCAATGTTATCCGTTTTCCAATAAGCATGGCTTATGTTACCATTATAGAGTGGTTGGTTATACATCGATGATGTTGATGGACCATTGGGTTGATTATAGTTGAGACCAAAGCTAAACAGGTCATTCTCACTGTGCATGGTTACGGGGTCGTTGATACCTTTTAGCCAGCCACGGATGTTATAAGAGTAATCGATATTCTGTAGGCGTTGTTGATTCTCTCTACCACCAACACCCTTACTTACCACTTGCCCAAGCTCGTCATAAGTGTTTTGAACAATGACTTCGTCCTGCAGGGCGTTATTGATGTTTTGCTTATGTAATACAAGCCGGTTGACATGATCATACTCAAACTTATCGACTATTGTAATAGAATTGAGTCCTGACTTTTGGTGTATAGTTGTACTCTCAACTACTTTACCTAAAAAGTCCAATTTATGTTTCACTTTGTCTACAGCACCTAAGTAGGTGTTGTTGCTGTAGGTGTAAATTGGTCGAGCTTTGTCGTCATAATAATTCACAATAGTAATCCAGTCGTTAGTCTCTAATACCTTGCTCTTAGTCCCTGTAGTTAAACCTTGGACGTTGGTCGTCGGCGTAATGCCATAGGTGTCCTCGGAAGAACCGCCAGCAAGATCAAATGTATAATCATCGTAATAACTAACGGTATGGACTTCAATAATATTGGTATCTGGAAAAGCATCGCTAGTGTAATACAATGTAGTACCATCACTTAGAGTGGTAGGAGATGATACCCTTGTTTCATGCAGTGTGGAGCTATTGTCTACCAACTGCTGCATGGCACTCCTTGTGTCATCTGCATAATCACATATTCCTGTGTAGACGACACGTCCAAAAATATCGTATTTAGTAAATAGCCATTGTTCTTCATTGAGGGGGTTTCTGGTCAATACCGGACGGTTCAATTTGTCATAAACAATGTATTCCCAAGCCTTTCCCGGTATCTTCTTTTCAATAAGGCGATTTCGCTGATCATATTTGTACTGATAAGCCAAAGCGTTTAAATCTGTCAAAGTAAGATCGGGGCTACTGATATTAAACGCTCCCAAATTAGCTTCGAGTTGTAGATAAAAGCTATTATTAATGGTTAATGTACCTGTTGGAAAATCCGAGTTGAGATGAAGTTGATTATTCTGAATCGTTGCAGATACATTTAATTGCTGACTAATACCATTAGTATCTGTATAGCTTAAACTACCTGTGAGAGTTATGTTAGGCAAATCAACCCCAAGAGGTAGATCCATCGCATAGCCTTGCTTAAATGTGACTTCTATATTGGGATTGGACCATGAGAATCCATTATAATAAAGCAATACTTGTTTTGTAATACTGTTAAAATATATATTCCCCCATGCGTACTCAAGAACGTACCCTGATAGTAAAAGGTCTATTGAGGTAACAGGAATTTGTTGTGAAGGCGCATCGGTCTGCCAAAAGTCGAGATAGGTGGCCATTTTTGGAGGCAATACATAAGTAAGGTTTCCAAAATCGTCATACACATAATAGGTATCGTGCTGCTTACCCCGATTAAAAGTACGTTTCAAAATAACCTGCTCTAGCTTATTTTTATATTCCTCTGTGGTATGATCCTTAGGATATTGCTGTCCAGATTGCCAATTTTCGTCCTTAATCACCGACTTATATAGTTTATTTGAGGAATATACAACCCCATTATCAATCAATTGAGGGGCTTCTGTATTGCCTCCAATAAAACCTACATCAAATCTTCTAACGGCATCTTCGGTTATATTGGCCTGATAACCAAATTTTATAGTATGATTGTTGTCCAGAGACCAATCAGATCCAGGCGCAGCTTGCTCCAATACCCGATTTAAGCGTGAATCCTCAAGGATTTTTTCACTGTAGGGATTAGGCGTATTTTCGTATTTTTCAACATCGTAAAAACTGTATAACTCGGTTAAAGGATTGTTATAGATTTGACCATTAGATGTATTTGTAACCGCATAGGGTAAATAGGTTTGAACAATCCTTCCGAAATCATCATATACTATTGGGGAAATAATATCCTCTGCCTGTCCTCCAGCGTTCATGGCTATTTCTTGTTTGGGTCTTCCTAAGCCATCAAAATATTGAACAGACTTAATAGAAGGAACAGCTTCGTTGATCACAAAATCTACAGGAGCTTGGGGTTCAATAGTTAAGACATAGTTTTCATTGCTCATTTGAGGTAATGGCGATACTGAATTACAAAAATCCTGCAAGGTAATTATAGCTGAGCTGCCAATGGTTTCGTCAGTATCTTGAGTACTACCAGAAGAAGAACTATTGATAAGGTAATATTCTATATTACCCGATGTTTCCACCTTATAAATTTCACCGGTTATTAGAAACTCTGAGGTCCATATCTTGGCCTTTATGCCGGAATTAGCTATAGGAGGGTAATCACAATAGGCAGAAGCACCAGCTTCGGTATTACCGAGATACTTCAAATAGTGCAACTTATATGTCGGTTCTGATTCACAAAAGTCTTGTAAGGTTATGGTTGAAGAACCACTAATTCGCTCATCAAAATCCCTATTACTAGCAGAACTGACAACATAGTAATACGAAATGGTTCCTGAACTTGTTTCTACTTTATATATCTCTCCTATTACTATTGAGAGCGTCGTTGTTATTCTATATTTCAACCCACCGCTTAGTTGTTGACCGCAAAACTGACTGGCACTTTGCTCTGTGCTGCCTAAGTACTCAAGATAACGATATACGTAGTTTTGCGAAAAAACTAAGAACGAAAATGTCAAAAAAAACATGGATGTTATTAATCTTTTCATTTTTAAGTATTGTTAAGTTTGTTATTGATCTTTATACCCATATTTAAATGCCTTTAGCACTTTTTGGTCATGATCTAAAATATATTCCAGCCTATCAAAATCATCATATCTATAGAACGTTTTTCGTCCCCTTTTATCTATCATAAGCTTAATGCCCACTAGAGGATCATAGATATAGGCTTCAACATTGGCATTTGGGAAGCTTGTCCTAAGGCCGTTTGCAGCCGAAACGATACCGTTTTCATTTCCAGAATCAATAGAGTCAAGCTGATATGTTGTCAGTGATGCTATAGCTTCATCATAACTAACACCTTCAATCTTAATGATAGGATAATTGTTGTTATAACCCCAAATTTGGGATGTTACAAGGCCTTGAGGAGGATAAAACTGTAACAGATTACCAAATGTATCATACTTATCAATAATCAAATTTTCATAAGATTGAGAGGTTCCCTTTTGAGATGTCACCTTGTGCAATTGAGTATTAAACCCCGCGCCAAAACGCTTGTATTCAAATTCCTGTCTCGATAGCAATACACCAGACTTAAAATATTCTGATTTCACGGGCCTGTTGATTTGCCCGTTATCAATCAAAAACTGGTTATCATTCTCAGAAGGAACTTCAAAAGCATAAGTCAGGTGGTTTTTATGCATAGCATTATTACTATCCATTGACTCAATTTGTTTTATAAGCAGATAATTATCGTCGTATTCCAATTCTTTGATCTGAGTAATACCATCAATAATGTTGGTCTCTTTTACAAGCAAAGGTTTTAACAAGGGCTCTAGTTCATTAACCGTAAAAAAAGTAACACCGCATGTAATTTCATCAATAGTTGGAGTGGCGTTACGGATGTACTGTCCGTTACTTTTCCATGTCAACGACCCTGGTACCAGTTCTCTGATAGCGTATTTTTGAGAAGAATCATCATTGTTATACACATAAGAATGCGTAAAAGCAGATTGTATGGAATTTATGGTCTTGTTTTCTAATGGGGATAAAGAATATTCATATGAGCTTTTTGAAGCAACAGAACCATCTGATGCATAATTCTCTACTCTTTCTATATAACCATTAAAACGACCTCTAGTTCCAAACTGGTCGCGGTCTGGAAAAGGATATATATCATACCCCTGGATTTCAAGCAGTCCATATGATAAAGAAAAAACATCCCAAGTGTTAAAAGCCGTATTTCCAACTATGGTCCAAGGAACCAATGGTACATTCGGTTCTATATATTGAAACTCAGACGACGTACCACCTGACATTTGAACAAGTGTTCTATTGTCTTCATAATGATTAAACTGCCTTGAGCGATTTATGAGATTAGTTTCGTCATTAATTGATTGTACAGATTCTTCAACTTCTTTATATAAGACTTCTCTTCCTTTATAATCCCGTGTTGGCCCTAAAGGATAATTAGAAACTTTTATCAGTTTTTTTAAGACAATTTGCTTATCATAAGTTGTAATCAATGGGTTATCTCCGCTTGCAAATGGCACTCCCCTTTTAAACAAACCATTTGAAGAATTATAAGAAACGATATTGGATAAGTCTTTCGGATGATACCAAATATCTTCCATAGCTGCCATATCAATATCATTATCATAACCATCGTTACTAATGTATGCAAAAGACGGTCTATACATTATAACTCCAGAGCTTTGACTCGGATTGGATTTGATTGAATAAGTATATTTTTTGATTCGTTTTTTAGTATTGTCATTGTCAAAATAATTTAGCCGGGATACCCTAAGACCAGGACCTTCAACATTCGGAATAAGAGCTAGATCATCGTAATATGTATTACTCTCATATTCTATTTCCAAATAGCCCTTTGTTGGAAAATTGATACGTTGCAAAGTACCTGATTTGATAGTACCTTCATCAATAAACCTAAGGTTACCTTCAAATACAAAATGATTAGCGTTAGCAGGTTGTGTGTACATGATTTTATGACCTGTAGGATTATCTGGAGCCACAAAAAACTGTGGAAATGATGGATGTTCTGTTGTTCCTGGGTGTTTTGCGTAACCCCAAAGATCTTGATACTTGGCCTCATTCTTTGGCCCTAATAGGCTTGGAGTCGTGTAATCAAAAGTATAAGAATGCTCATACCTGGAATCTGTGACAGATTTTAGAAACATACGTTTTCTTAAGTGTTGATTTAAGGATGCGTATTGGGATGTTATAACCTCTTTATCCAAGGTAAACGATCTTTTTACCGGATGACCGAAGGTCATTTTATCCTTTATAAGAACTTCCTTAAGATTAGTCCGTGCTCCAGATTCTACATCTACCCTATCAGTACTGTCATAATTAAACTCTATGATGCTCACAGGTGTTTCTATTGAGGTTAACTCATAAGTAGTTGCTCTTTTATTTACAAAATGATCGTTCTCCGCTAAAGGGTGCCACATAGGCATTAGATTGTAACGATGCCCTTTATATTCTCCTGTATGCGTTCTAGACACTTCTGTTTTATGATTATAGATTACCTCATTATAATTAAAACTAATGGTCTCTTGGTTAGGAAGTACGATTAAAGAAATTTTCCATTCAGTTGTACTGGAAGTCTCTAAGCCCCATTGTACAGCCTTATGCCCTAAACGTGTTCCTGTTTCTTCGGTATGTACACCCATTACTACATTATTATCCATATAAGAATGCAGATACTCACTATCGGCTATAGTGTACTTGTTAAAGTGATATTTTATTCCCTCTTTGTCAGTAATAATGAACTTGTTTATTCCTAATGCTATATGTGGGTTTGAAGAATGTGGTCCAGTTGTTATGTAAGTTTCACCTGTATCAGGATTATACGTTTCAGATATTATTCTCGATTTACTCGTATGGCTTTTATTCCATTTTCTAAATAATGGAATATCTTCAACAAAGAATTGAATTGTGTACCCTTTTTCATCTAATGGTACAGCAGTATAGAGTTGCTGCATCCGATCTCTATGAGATAGACTTCCATTGGTAGAATAAAAAGGATCGAGCGTATACTCTGGCAATGGCACTTCCTTTTCCTGTAGCATAAATGAGAAGTCCATATCCCCAAACGACACCTTAAAAATGTCTCTCTCAAAGTCATTATTTCCCCTGTTGGAATTGTACTTATGCTCATGAAAAAACCATTTTACCGAATCAAAATAATCGGTAGCGTAAGCTAATTCACCATATTGACCCCACCAGCGCTTTGGATAATGGTACATATAATAAGGTGTTCCTAGTTTTCTTATAGAGCCATTAAATATTGGGTGACCAAAAACACTCGTTTGAGAGGAAAATGCAAGATACTTCTCGGTATTTATAGTAGTATAGGCAAACATTCCATAATTAGCGGGAATAATCCCACTATTTAATGGAAATCTATACATTCTTCCAGTAAATGCATTCGCAGATTGGTAAATACTTGATCCTTCATTAGTTCCTAAATCGTCAGGCATACCCTTAACATGCCTTGTTATGGATCCTCCCGCTACTAGACTCCAATCTACACCAATTGTAGATAAATACTCATACATTTTGACTCCTGAGGTAGAGTAGTTAATTCCTATGGGCAATTCTATAAACTTATCCTTATAGGTGTAAAACGGTATAGTAAAATCAAATTTACCTGTAGTTTTATTTACACTCCCCATGGTAGAATAGTCCAAGAATTTGTAAACTTCTGGGGCTTTTTCAAAAGTTCTTGTCTGGTCTCTTTGAAAAAGCTTAAATGGTTCATCATATCCTATTACCCTTTCTTGTGCATAGCCCATGCATATAGCACCAAGAAATAGAATGAATTTCAATAACTTAAAATATCTTATCATGATTATATTATTTACGGATTGGTAAAAATGGATGAAATACCTTGAGGATTAACATCCCATGTAATAAATGTTCTTCTGCTATTACTTAAAGGAATTAGCCCGTGATTACTTTTTAAAATCTGATTAAATGAGATATGAAAAGGGAAAATAGACCTTACAGGAAAACCTAATCCAAAAAAGGCAGATAAGTGTAAAAAATTTAAATAATACCTTAGCATTTTATAAAAACCAGAATAATATGTAATTTCTTACAATCAAATATCTGTAATTACATGTAAAATTTTTATGATAAACATCATGTTTTCAAAATTTTAAGCCGATTATAGTATTAAGAGATTGTAAAGTAAAAAATTAGAAGGTATCGCCTACAAAACGTTGAGTTAATTCAATAGTTATTCATATGCTCTAATTACCTGCTTATCCAGTTAAATACTATGATGGTATAAGGGTAATTGCCTATTGGAGCTTTAATCTTACAACCCAAAGATATTGAGTTTAGATTCGATCTCGCTACATACAAGTAAGAGTCCAGTATCCTTAATATTGAATTTTTTGCATAATGCATTAAAGCTTGTCCAAAGTAGATAAAAAAAATTGCAATGTCATAACATTGAAGCTTTAAAAGCAGTTGACTAAAAAAATATTCAAAAAAAGTGATCTGACTTTTTTGCTTTTTTATTATTTTAATGATTATACCTTTTCATTTCTTACATGAAATACAAATCACATTTCGTAGTATGTCTTCTGGCTTCTTATATAGTTTTTTCTCAAGAAGCTTTTAACACAAATGATCTTATTGCCTATTATCCTTTTGATGGCAATACCATGGATTATAGTGGTAAAAACAATCATGCCTATCCAATTGGAGAAATGGAATTTAAGGATGATCGATTTGATGGAAATAAAAAATCGATCGAACTAAAAGGTAATCCTGTACATCTCAATGTTCCTAATTCAAGGTCTTTGGCATCAATAGAGGAAGGGTTCACCCTTACATCTTGGGTTTTTATTAATGATTGGGATAAAGGTTGGGCTTCGCTCCTTTCAAAATCATCCGCAATAAATAAACGCCCTTTTTATGCCCTAAGCTTTGGAAAAGACAATGGAAGGGAAATTGACTTCATAATTTTTGGAAAACGTCATAGAGTAAAAAACACGGCCTTAAAGAAGAAAGAATGGTTCCATATTACAACTGTTGTCAAAGATGATATAGCAAAATTTTATATAAATGGTGAATTGATCAGTCAGACAAAGACCAAACAATTAAAATTCAATAAAAATGAACCTCTTGAAATAGGAAGAGGTAGAAAAGGTTCCTTAAAATATTTGAATGGTAGATTGGATGAACTTTACATTTTTTCACGTGCCCTTAAAGAAAATGAAATCAAAATACTGATGGAAAATCCACTATTAGAATTACAAAACGAACCGAAGTCTTTTATACCTATGGATGAGAAATTTTCGGTGTTAAATCGCAATAACAACAAGCCTGTTACTGTAATATCTGGCAATGTGTCATATGCGGATAGAGCAAAAAACCCTGATGCACAACTAGCATTAGGCCCTCCTGATTATAAAGGCGATGACCATCCGGGCATTCAGTCTTATACGCTAGGATGTTTGGGTGAAGTAGTCTTAGAATTTACAGATAATGCACTGGTGGATGTTCCCGGTCCAGATTTATTCGTTATCGAAATTGGCCCTGTAAAAGAGGCAACAAGGTTATCCATTAGTAAAGATGGAATCAATTGGGTAAAATACGGAGATATTAGTGGTGGCACTGCAATGATAGATTTGGTTGACCATATTGGAGAAGGTGAAAAGTATTATTTTGTAAAGCTTGAAGATTTAGGATCGCAATGCATCGGACCACGTGCAGGAGCAGATATTGATGCCATTGCAGCAGTTATCCCCAAGCGCTCTGACAAAATTCTTTTGAGTAAAATATCAAATATTTCCAACAAAACGATTAATATCGAAAACCGAAACACAAACGAAGAGTCATTTACACCTCTCGAAACGACTAAGAAAGAAATAATTGTGGTTGATGAGAAAGAAATCAAACTCTTCAAAAAAACTGTAAAAATAAAAGTTTGGGATAGTTACGATGAGGATGGTGACCTCATTAACCTTTACTTGAATGGTAAGATTTTATTTTCGGATTTAAAAGTTTCTAAAAAAGGTGAAGTATTTGATATTGAATTGCAATCAGGCGAAAACATTATACAAGTTGAAGCACTTAATGAAGGAACCGTATCGCCAAATACTAGCGCAATTAGAATTTTTGTTTACAATCAGGAATACGAAATTATTCTAAGTGCTAAAAAAGGAGAGCGAGATGCCCTCAAAATTATTTTGGACTAGTCTACTTCCTTCTTTTTTTACATTAAAAACTAAAAGCTTAATATGAGACTGGTTTTAATCATATCAATTGTTCTCTTAAGAACTTCTACTACGAAAGCACATAATGGCACGATTAATATAACATATAAAGACAAAAAAGGCATTCCTTTAGGTTCAATTTGTTGCTACACCAGAAACCTATGAGCAGAACTTACCAAAGTTTACTGAATTTATTAATGGAATTGAACTCGTGGAATCGATTAGCTGTCAACAATGTGTATGATTAATTAAAAACAATTTTGAAATTTTAAGGATTCCATCAAGTTTTCTTGCTGTAGAACTAATAACAACAGTTTTTTCAAGGTTTGCTTAAATTACCAAAATACTTTGCTAATTAAACTTGCATCGTGTAAAAAAATATTATTATGTTTAGTTATCAATATTATTAGAAATCTTAATAACTAATTAATATGTATTGCATTAACTTTACTCCCTCGTTAGCTATCTTTTCGGATAGCTTTATACTTAGATGCGTTACACTTTTTAATCTATCTATTGAACCATGCCATTAGAAGAAAATAGTATTCCTAAAAAAAACATATGGTTTAATAAATATCAAGCTTATTTGGGCGAGTTTGTATATGGCGGTATTGATGGTGCCGTGACCACTTTCGCCGTTGTTTGTGGTGCTGTTGGTGCTGGCTTGGATAATACAGTAATTATAATTTTGGGGTTTGCGAATTTATTGGCAGATGGCTTCGCCATGTCTGTTGGTGCTTATCTTTCGTCCAAGTCTGTAAAGGATAATTACAATAAATATAGAGCTATTGAGTTTGCCGAAATTGAAAGCGCACCTAATTTAGGACGCAAGCAAATTGAAGACATCTACAAAACCAAAGGATTTGAAGGCGACTTATTAAAACAAGTTGTAGAAACCATTACTGCAGATAAAGACCATTGGGTAGACGTAATGATGAAAGATAAGTTAATGATGACCGAAGAAACCAAATCTCCTTTTATGAGAGGAACTGTCACCTATATCTCTTTTATCTTAATTGGTTTAATTCCACTATTGATTTATGTCTGGGATTACTTTAGTACGTTTACAGGCAATCTTTTTCTTTGGACTAGTATTTTTACCTCAATCGCTTTTATTTTTATAGGATTATTAAAAACCTATGTTACGGAAACCAGTAAAATAAAAGGTATTTTAGAAACACTTGTTCTAGGCGCTTTGGCTGCGACCGTATCTTATTTTGTAGGCGATGTATTAGAAAGCATCATCTCTAATAACTAAATGCTTATTCTTCATAATAATCTGGATTGTAAAAAATATCCCGATATCTTATACTTCCTTTAAACTTTACAAAAGCCTCACTAGAGACATTAAGTTTTGTTATAGATTATCACCATAAAATTTAGCCTTAACTGATTTTTGTCATTAATAATTCTTAGGTAATTTTTTAATTTCAAATCTTGAGAATATAAATCATTATAAAAATGATTTATCGCTTAAAAAAGCATAAGTGTTTGAAATAGCTAATAAATATATTTCTGCTTGATAGTATAAATAAAAGAAATAACAAGATGATTATGGAATCTTTAAAAATAATAGATGTTACAAAAGATAACGTCAATAAGGAAACATTGTTTTGTATAAAAGATATCAAAAACCCAGGTTTTGAAAGTAAACGCAAATGGTTTGAAAAACGCTTTGATGAAGGACTCCGCCTAAGAATCTTAAAAAACGACACTGATAAAATGATTGGGTTTATAGAATTTATTCCCGCATCAAAAGCCTGGAGACCAGTAGATGGGGACGATTTTCTATTTATACATTGTATGTCTGTGCATTCTAAAAAAGACAGGAATCAAGGTTACGGTACAATGTTAGTCCAAGAAGCTGAAAAAGAAGCGAAAAAGCTCAATATGTCTGGAGTATGTGTCATGACGAGCAAAGGGTCGTGGATAGCAAATAAGACCATTTTTGAAAAATTTGGTTTTACAGAAGTCGATAAAAAAGGGCGTTTTGAGCTTCTGTCAAAAAAGTGGAATCCAGACGCTGAGCATCCTAAACTAATAGATTGGACCGAAAAACAAAAGCAATACCAAGGTTGGCATTTGGTGTATGCAGACCAATGTCCATGGCACGAAAAATCTGCATTCGATCTTTTAAACACGGCTATGGATTATGGAATAGAACTAAAGCTTACCAAACTTGAAACCTCTGATGAGGCTAAAAATGCGCCATCAGGTTTTGGCGTCTTTAGCCTATTGCATAATGGTAAACTCATCGATGACCATTACCTCAGCGCAACACGATTTAAGAACATACTAAAAAAAGAACTCAACCTTTGATATTAAATGACTTATAAAGCGATTATTGATTGGCTTCTCAAAGGAGATGTCTCCATACAATACCAAACCCATCGTGATTTATTATCTAAACAAAGAGATGATTTGCAAGAAAGAATAGCATCCGAAGGTTTTGGAGCACAATTTTTATCACAACAACAACCCAATGGCCATTGGGGACAAACCTTCTATCAGCCTAAATGGATTTCCACGCATTACACATTACTCGATATCTGTCATCTAAAACCCGAAAGGGACAATCGTATTGCAAAAAAGGCCATTAAATTAATACTTAGCAAAGGCTATGCGGATGATGGTGGAATCCCATTGGGGCCTTCAACAATGAAACACAGCGATGTATGTGTCAATGCCCTATTTTTAAAGTATGCCTCCTACTTTAATACAGAGGAAAAAAAATTGCGCCCTATCGTTTATAATCTACTAAATGAAAAAATGCAAGACGGAGGGTTTAACTGTAGACTAAATCGCTCTGGGGCAGTACATAGTTCTTTACACAGTACATTATCAGTACTCGAAGGACTTACGGAATATCTCAATGCAGGTCATACTTATCTAAAGCCAGAAGTTCTAAATGCAATTGCATCCTCTAAAGAGTTTATGCTTTTACACCAGCTATTTCTTTCGGACAAAACAGGAAACATCATCGACAAAAAATTCTTGCAATTGTCATATCCAAGACGTTGGCGATACGATATCTTAAGTGCACTAGACTATTTACAATATTCAAAAACGCCTTGGGACAATCGCATGCAAAAAGCCATAGATGTCATTTTGAGCAAGCGCAATAAAAATGGTACTTGGAATTTGCAGGCCAAACACCCTGGACAAACTCATTTTGATATGGAAAAAGCCGGACAACCAAGTCGTTGTAATACACTAAGAGCGCTTCGTGTTTTGAAATTCTACAAAAACAACCTGATGGCATTTTCTGAATTCGAAGAAAAACCAACAGTCCCCTAGTTAAATAACATAGTAAATCTATTCCATAACCCAGAAATATCAGGTTAAAATCTAAACCAATACCATTCTAATACTTAACTATTTATTAAAGGATTTATCAAGATCATTAAAAAAACGCTTCAATCTTCAATACTAACAAAAAGCATTTCATCGATTTTTTTTGCATTTTATGGATGAAAATTAAAATTAATTGATATATTGGCTACTGTTTTAATTTCATTGAACCCCAAATCAGATGAAAAAAATTGCCCTAGGCTTAACCGCTATTTTTTTTGTATTACTATCTACCAATTCCCAAGAATTAGAAAAAAAAGAGATAGATAAATTGTTAGACGCTCAAGGAGAAATTACTTTTGAGTTTATCATAGATAATAAATATCAACTAGAAGAACTCTCCAAGACCATTACTATTATTACGGTTAACAGTACTACAGATAAAATAAAAGCTTGGGCAAATCAAGAACAGTTTCAAAATTTCTTAAATCTAAATATCCCTTACAAAGTTTATAAAGACGATAACGATATTAATGAAAGATTGATGTCTAATAACATAAGCAGTTATTCCTGGACACCAAAACCTGGCTATACCTTAGAGTTTCCTCTCACAGTTTATCCTACCTACGACGATTACACTTTGCAGATGCAAAACTTTGAGACCGTGCACTCAGATATCGTAGATTTTTTCAGTATAGGATACACAGAGCAAGGCGATAAAGAACTGTTGTTTGTAAAAATTTCCGATAATGTAGCAACTGATGAAGCTGAGCCCAAGTTATTATATACCTCAACGATGCACGGAGATGAAATTGCTGGTTTTCCTATAATGCTAAATTTAATTGATTATTTAATCACAGCATACAAAGATAATTCACATCCAGATCACACTAGAGTCACTGACCTTATTAACAATACGGAAATTTGGATTAACCCAAATGCTAATCCCGATGGAACTTATCATCTAAGTGCCGATAACACTTCCGTTGCCAATGCCAGGAGAGGTAATAGTAACAATGTGGATTTAAATAGAAACTATCCCGATAATATATCCGGCGCCCATGCCGATGATGAAGTGTACCAAGTAGAAACCTTAGCCTTTATTAAACTGGCTAAAGAAAACCACTTTGTGATTTCCGCAAACTTTCATGGTGGTATAGAATTGGTTAACTATCCTTGGGACAATACTTATGACAGGCATCCAGACGATTCTTGGTTTATACATACAGCCGGTGAATACCGAGACAATGCTCAAAAAAATAGCCCAAAGGGATATATGGATGACGAAAACAACGGCATAACAAATGGAGCAGACTGGTATTTAGTTAATGGCAGTAGGCAAGATTATATGAATCATGATCACCACTGCAAAGAAATGACCGTAGAATTATCTACAATCAAAAAGCCACATTCTTGTCAATTAAATAATCTCTGGAATTATAATAAAGAAGCACTTCTTAACTATCTTATTCAAGGAACCTATGGATTTAGAGGATTAATAAAGGATGCTAACACAGGAAAACCAATTGAAGGCGCTGCAATTAAAGTTGTTGGACATGATGCACTTGGATCCTGGACCGTATCTGACACATATGGCGATTACTACAGACCTATATATGCTGGCACATATGATTTAGTATTTGAAGCATCTAATTACCAACCTGTTATAATGAGTGATATTAGTATCGAAAATTATCAAACCAAGGTATTAAATACCATAGAGATGACACCAATTGTACCATCAATCCTTGAAAGTGCAGTTGTTTCAACACCTGTAATCATTAAGAATGAGAGCTTAGAACTACATACTGAACCTAAACCATCTGATACTTCCGTAACCACTTACAAAAGTTTTTCCGATAAAAAATAATTACAACTGCTAATTTTTATATTCAGCCTTTCAGCTTAGAACTATCTTCCCAAAAGGAAAACTACTAAAAATTAAGTAACTGAAAATCAGTAATTTATTTTTTTATAAAAAATCTTCATAAGATATAAATATATCCATTTTAAGCAAAAAACAATATATTTTTAATTAACTGATTATCAATTATTTATATTTTATAATATGCATTTCGTCGATTATTTTTGCACTTTATGGATTTTAGTTTTATGTTTGACACATAATTTTAGTCCCAAACTAAACTTAACCGCTTATGAAAACTATTACTCTAACCTTAAAACGGTATGTGTTTTTTCTATGTACAGCTTTGTGTTGTGCACAAGTAACCGCCCAGACATGTGGCACTACCATTAGTAGTTATCCTTATTCTGAAAATTTTGAGTCTAGCACCGGATCTTGGACCCAAGACACTGGTGACAACCTTGACTGGACCAGAGATTCTAGTGGAACTCCATCAGGTAGTACAGGTCCAAGTACAGGTAACGGAGATACTTGGTACATGTATGTAGAATCTTCTACAAATGGTGTTGGGTTTCCAAATATGGTTGCAAACTTTGAAAGTCCTTGTTTTGACCTTACTTCAGAAACCTATGCGGCTTTTTCTTACAGCTATCATATGTACGGTACAAACATGGGGACTCTCAATATCGATGTAAGTACAGACAATGGCGCAACATACCCAACAACATTAAGAACCTATTCTGGTAACCTAGGAGATACTTGGTTTACAGATACTATAGATTTATCTGCCTATCTGGGCCAAACCATTAAGTTAAGATTTAATGCAACCACAGGTACGGATTTTAGAAGTGATTTTGCTATAGATAACGTAAGCCTTGCAAATTCGCCATATTGTTTAGTGGCAGCAGACAATGATAGTGAGGAATATATTAGTAATGTAACGGTTGGCACAATAAATAACAATTCGGGCGCAGGTTCAACAAGTACAGGTTACTCTGATTTTACTGGAAGTGTTGCGTCAACAAATCTAACACAAGGTTCTACTGGGAATGCTATATCTGTCACCCCATTTTGGCCATCAACAATATATTCAGAAGGCGTAACAGTTTGGATTGATTTTGACCAAGATTATGTATTCGAATCTGGTGAAGTTATTATGCAAGTAGGGCCAAATACCACTTCACCACAGACTGGGACTTTTACGGTTCCAGCTGGTGCAGTATTAGGTAATACTAGAATGCGTGTTATTATGCAATATAATGCTGTAGCTACCGATCCATGTAACAACCCTAACTATGGAGAAATAGAAGATTACACAGTAAATATTATTACTAATGTTCCACAACCAGAGATTAACATTATTGGCAATTCTACAACCATTGTAAATGGGGATACAACACCAGATGTAAGTGATGATACAGACTTTGGAAACGTAGCCACTGCTGGAGGTACAGATACTCATACCTTTACGATTGAGAATACTGGAACTCTGGGCCTAAATTTAACAGGAAGTTCCCCTTATGTTAGTATCTCCGGTACCAATGCTGCAGATTTTACGGTTACGGCAATTCCTAGTGCTTCTATTGCTGCCTCTGGATCTACAACATTTCAAATTACATTTGACCCAAGTGGTGACGGTATAAGAACGGCTTCTGTATCTATCGCTAATAATGACAGTGATGAAAACCCATACAATTTCGATATACAAGGTACAGGATTTACACCTGCACCAGAAATAAACATTGTAGGAAATAGCAATACCATTGCAGATGAGGACTCAACCCCAACAACAACAGATGGTACGGACTTCGGTAATGTAGCTACTCCTGGAGGCACACAAGCCAATACGTTTACAATTGAGAACAATGGAACTCTAGATCTCAATTTAACAGGAAGTTCCCCTTATGTTAGTATTTCTGGAACAAATGCAGCAGATTTTACCGTTACTGCAATACCTAATGCTTCTATTGCTACCTCTGGATCAACAACTTTTGAGATTACATTCGACCCTAGTGCAGACGGTATAAGAACCGCATCTGTATCTATTGCTAATGATGACAGTGATGAAAATCCCTATAATTTTGATATAAGAGGTACTGGTATAGACCCTTGTGGAGGAAACACAGTATCGTCTTTTCCATATTCTGAAGATTTTGAAACAGGTATAGGACTTTGGATACAAGATACTGGTGATACTACCAATTGGACACGCCAAATGGGAGCTTCACCTTCCGGGCAAACTGGACCTACGGGTGCTGCTAGCGGTTCTCACTATATGTTTACTGAAGCATCAGGCAATGGCAATAGAATTGCCAACCTAGAATCTCCTTGTTTCGATCTTACGTCAATCACCTCACCTGAATTTAGCTTTAGTTATCATATGTATGGTGCCGATATGGGAACATTGAATGTTGATATCAGTACCGATTTTGGGAGTACGTACACACCAGTGTTGTGGACACAAACTGGTCAGGTTCAAACGAGTGAAGAACAAGCATGGAATACTGTAAGCATTGATTTATCTACATATATTGGTCAGACCGTAAAACTTAGATTTAACGGTCAAATCGGCTCTGGTTATCGAAGTGATATCTCCATTGATAATGTTTCGCTAATTAGTAATATTCCAGTACCCGAAATAAATATACAAGGTAATAGTAATACCATAGCAGATGAAGATACCACACCAGATGTGAGCGACGACACAGACTTTGGAAATGTAGCTACTGCTGGAGGTACAGATACCCATACCTTTACAATTGAGAACAATGGAACTCTAGGTCTCAATCTAACAGGAAGTTCCCCTTATGTGAGTATTTCTGGTACCAATGCCGCAGATTTTACAGTGACATCCATACCAAGTGCTTCAATAGCTGCCTCTGGTTCAACGACATTTCAAATCACATTCGACCCTAGCGCGGATGGTATAAGAACAGCATCCGTATCTATTGCTAATGATGATAGTGATGAAAACCCTTATAACTTCAATATTCAAGGAACTGGATTTACGCCTGCTCCTGAAATAGATATTCAAGGAAATAGTACTACAATTGCTGATGGCGATACCACTCCGGACTTTTCGGACAATACAGATTTCGGAAATGTAGATATCGCAGGTGGTACAAATGCCAATTCATTTATAATTGAAAATGTAGGTACAAGTGATGTCAATTTAACTGGCTCGTCACCTTATGTTAGTATTTCTGGCACCAATGCCGCTGATTTTACCGTGACAACCATACCATCCAATTCAATTTCTGCGGGAAGTACTACTACTTTTGTTATTACATTTGATCCTAGTGCAATTGGTCTTAGAACAGCAACCCTATCAATCGCCAATAATGATTCAGATGAAAATCCTTATAATTTCAGCATACAAGGTACAGGATTTGTACCGCCTCCATGTGGATCTACAGTCCTACATACAGCAACTTTTGAATCTGGTTTAGACGGATGGACGTCTGGTGGTGATGATGCTACTAGAGTAAGTGATGGAACCTGGTCTTATGGTGGTAGTTATAGCTTGAGAGTAAGGGATGACGACCCAACAGGCTCTACATCTTCTTTTGATTCGCCTGCATTCGACTTATCCAATTATGATAAAGTTGATTTTAAGTTCTTCTTTGCTCCAAACAGTATGGAGTCCACATATGATACAAGTGGTTCCACACCATCTAAAACTTATACAGAAGAATTCATCATCGAATATAGTAGTGACAATGGATCTACTTGGACACCTGTACAAACTTTTGAAAGTGGTCAAATTGCAAATCAAGATGCTGATTTTGAAACCTCATCTTCTGCTATTTTTTATGCAAGAATCGTTACCCTTAAGAGTACAGACTACACATTTCCTGCCGCTACAGTATCCCGTTTTAGAATCCGCTGTGATGCAAGTGAGGATAATGATGAAGTCTTTATCGACAACGTAACCATCACTGGTGTTGGGTATTGTACGCCCACACAAGCTCCAGGTGGAATCACCAGTAATTTAGACCTATGGCTTAAAGCTGACATGATCAACGGTATTAACGAAAATGGAGATGGCACAGCAGTGACCCAATGGATAGATAATGGTAAGGGCAATAATGCCGAAGTCATGGAAACAGGATTAGAGCCTGTTTACAGAAATAATACATCTAGGAATATTAATTTTAATCCCGTCATTGATTTTACAAATGATCATACTACAGCAGGTCGTGATTTAACTTATATAGCAAATCTTGGTTCTAGAGATGTATTAACCGGAACGGGTGGATTTAATAGTGGTGATATGTTTGTCGTCATCATCCCAGATGCTACAATAACGAATACAATGTTACCTGTTGATACATTTACAAGCACTAACCCAGTTATAAATGATCCTAGAAACGAAGATATCACTGGATTTGGTTATGGTGGCTACAGCTCAAGATTTACCAATGAATACTTTGGTTACTGTATTGGAACTTATGCCCCAGGTACCGGTATAGGCTACGGAAGAGGAGATACCTCTGGGACAACAAACTTTAATCAAATTAGTATTATCAACATTAGACATAATGCTACTGCAACCGATACGGATATGTTCCTCAATGCCAACGCTTTTGGAAATGTTACTATCGATGCAGGCTCTTTTGGTATAATAAATGACACTCGATTTTGGTTAGGTCGTAGCCAGGCTTTTGAAGGTAGTTTTGATGGTCGTATTGCCGAGGTTATCACCTACTCTGCCACCAATAATGATGGAGATTTAACACAAGCCAGAAACAGAATTCAATCCTATTTGGCTGTGAAATATGGTATTACTCTTGGTGTTAATGGTACATCACAAGATTATGTAGATAGTGACGGAACCGTCATCTGGGATCAATCTGCAAATAGTGGCTACAATTATGACATAGCTGGTATTGGTCGTGATGATGCTTCAGAGCTTAACCAAAAACAGTCTAGAAGTGTTAATGATGCCTCTGATGGAAGTGGAAGAACTCAAGGTGTTCTAACCATGGGCTTAACAGAAATTTACGACACCAATTCCGAAAACAAAAATTCAAATGCGACCACATTCAATAACAAAGAATTCCTAATGTGGGGAAATAATGGTGCAGACTTAAACCTAGCAGCATCTACAATAGCAGTAAATATGAGTGCTGGTATAACACCCGCCTTAACTACGAATGTAACATTTACCGGCATGCAACGTATCTGGAAGGTTGTTGAAAATGGTGGAGATATTCCCGAAGTTGAAGTAAGATTATTAGAAAGTGCCGTAAGAAATATTACACCACCAGGTGACTACTATATGTTCATTTCAGATACTGGTGTTTTCGATCCAACTGCCGATTATAGAATTATGACATCCGATGGAAGTGGCAACTTAGAAACTACTTACGATTTTGATGGTACAAAGTATATCACGTTCGGTTATGCACCTCAGGTCATTGTTGAACGCTCAATCTATTTTGACGGTTCTGCCGATTATATCGATGTTGAAGATAATTTAGATCTAGAATCAACTGGATTTACAATTTCCGCATGGGTTAAGCGCGACGCTGCCGACAGTGGTACTAAATCCATCCTTTCAAAAAGACCAACATCGTTTACTCCAATCTTTGATGGTTATGACTTAAGAATATTGACGGATAACAGAATACAAATGTATTGGAGAGATAGTGGTTCGTTACAAACAGTTGTAACATCTACAGGTATTCCTGACGATGAATGGCACCATGTCGCCGTAATCTATGATGGTTCAATAATGTATCTATATATCGATGGCGTACAAGATGCCACGGCCTCCAGAACAGCCCCAGTTGCAACTGACCATTCCTTTGTAATCGGTGCAGCAGGTAAGGG
>NZ_JANQIM010000014.1 GCF_028282165.1 Winogradskyella sp.
TCTTATTCCCGTAGAGTTTGTTGACATGAGCGTACTATCAGGCGATAGTTCTACGTGGGTCATTACGGACCAAGCCACAGGCGATATTTTGGGCGCACCAGCGATGCAACCGGCGGGAGGCTTTAATCTAGAGGGTGCACCGACAGGAATCTGCGATATTTGGTACTTACGCTACACAGGTGATATCGGTTTAGGGACGGCAACCAATGTAGCAGACCTATCGGGATGCTTTGACCTATCGAACCCGATCTCAGTATCTAGAAACGCGGTTAATGGAGGAGCGATCCAAATCGCTGGTACTACGGATACTACTCTTTCTATTTGTGTAGGTGAAGGCGTTGATGATTTAATTGATGTGGAGTTTGTTGATGCTGGTGTATTGTCAGGAGATAGTTCTACATGGGTCATCACCGATCAAGCGACTGGTGATATTTTGGGAACTCCTACAGCAGGGCCATTCAATTTGGAAGGTGCACCAGCAGGGATTTGTGATATCTGGTACTTAAGATATACGGGAGACATAGGATTAGCAACTGCAACGAATGTAGTCGATTTGTCAGGTTGTTTTGATCTGTCCAATCCTATTTCTGTGACACGGTTCACTGGTACGGATTGTGATGCTTTAAGTCTTAATGATTTTGATGCTGCTTTCGATTTTAGTGTTTATCCAAATCCTTCAAGAGGTATTGTAAATATTACATTTCAAGAGAATAGGACATTAGACTTGGAAATTCAGGTTATTGATATATTAGGTAAGCAGGTGTATGTTGGTAATTTGACAAATGAAGATGATATGACTGTTGATATCAGCAACTTAGAAAATGGTACTTATTTTATGAATATTATTGATATAGCATCAGGAAATAGAATAGTGAAACGCGTGATTAAAAACTAGCTACAGTTTTTGTAAATGTTTGTTTAAAAAAGAAAGAGCATCAAAATTTGATGCTCTTTTTTATTTGTTAGTTCTAAATTTTAATGCTTGAAGTGACGTGTTCCTGTAAACACCATGGCAACATCATTTTCATCACAATAAATGATGCTTAATTCATCTTTAATAGAACCACCTGGTTGAATAACCGCAGTAATACCAGCTTTATGTGCTATTTCGACACAGTCGGGAAACGGAAAGAACGCATCGCTGGCCATTACTGCACCTTCTAGATCAAAATAAAAGGTTTTTGCTTTGTGAATGGCCTGATTGAGTGCATCTACCCGACTCGTTTGACCCGTACCACTAGCACATAACTGCTTATTTTTGACCAAAACAATAGTATTGGATTTTGTGTGTTTGCACAACTTTGAAGCGAAGATGAGATCTTCAAGTTCATTTTGGGTAGGAGATGAATTTGTTACGGTTTTTAAGTCTTCCAAAGTGTCGGTCTTAGCATCACGATCTTGAACCAAGACACCGTTCAAGCATGTTCTAACTGTAGTTTTTGGAAGGTCTACATCGTTAAGTATCAAAAGAATTCTTTTTTTCTTGCCTTTTAAAATTTCTAAAGCTTCTTCAGTAAAAGAAGGTGCAATGACGACTTCGCAGAATAGTTTGTGAATTTCTTCTGCTGTAACCTTATCAATTTCAGTATTGCTAATTAAAATACCACCAAATGCCGAGACAGGATCGCCTGCTAAGGCACTTAGGTAGGCTTGATGAACGGTTTTTCGCTGCGCAAAACCACAGGCATTGTTGTGTTTTAAGATGGCGAATGTTGGATCTTCTCCTTTAAACTCTAAGATTAAATTTACGGCTGCATCTACATCCAATAAATTATTATAGCTTAATTCTTTACCATGTAATTTGGTAAACATAGCATCAAAATCACCAAAGAAAAACCCTTTCTGGTGTGGATTTTCACCATAGCGCAACACCTTACCTTTGGTCTCACTTATTTTAAGAACTGCTTCGTCATTATTTTTATTGAAATAATTGAAAATAGCAGTATCATAATGGGATGACACATTAAAAGCCTTTGTTGCAAATCGTTTTCTGTCATCTTCAGATGTTTCCCCATGTTTTGTCTCTAGTAATTCTAAAAATTCAGAATAATCTTCGACTGAGGATACACAGGTGACATCGGCGTAATTTTTAGCTGCCGCTCTAATCAGAGAGATCCCTCCAATGTCTATTTTTTCGATGATATCCTGATTGCTTGCCCCAGAAGCTACGGTTTTTTCAAAAGGGTAGAGGTCAACTATGACCAAATCGATTTGAGGAATCTCATATTCTGCTAATTCAGCGATATCGCCATCGTGATTTTGTCGATTTAAAATACCACCAAAAACTTTGGGGTGTAATGTTTTTACACGCCCTCCAAGAATAGAAGGATAAGAGGTAACTTCTTCAATAGGCACCACATCAATACCCAAATTCTTAATAAACTTTTCTGTTCCTCCTGTTGAGTAAATCGTAACGTTGAGATCGGCTAGTTTTTTTACTATTGGTTCTAATCCATCTTTACTAAATACGGAAATCAGTGCAGAGGATATAGTTTTACTATTCATAATATTGTGTTGTGATTTTGATGGTGCAAAAATAAAATAATCAACACGATAATTGTATGGGTTAAGCTAGTTTCTTTAAGTTTTTTGTAACAATACATTGTTGAAAACGTCCTATGTTTAAAATGTTTTAAAACAGTCAATTTATGCTTGTCTATTTGAGGGTTTTTAAGGAGAGTTTTGCGTTTGCACTAAATGCACTTAGAAACAATAAACTGCGTACATTTTTATCACTCTTAGGCGTAACGGTTGGCATTTTCTCTATCATTGCCGTTTTAGCTGCAGTTGACTCTTTGGATAGAGATATAAAAGAAAATCTTTCAGGTTTAGATAAGAATACAATGTATCTTACCAAGTATTCATTCGGTCCTACTGATGTTCCACGCTGGAAACGCGATAATTTCCCTCAAACGGAGTATGATGATTATGAATTTGTAAGACGCAATATCCCAGATATTGAAGAATCGGCTTATGTTATATTTGGTGGAAATGAAACCGTACGTTATCAAGCTGAAACAGTAAGTAATGTTGAGATAACGCCTATATCACATGGTATTTATGTAATCGATGATTTAAAAGTTGAGCAAGGAAGATTTTATTCGGAGTTAGAGTCTGACACAGGGGCACCAGTCATTGTGATTGGTTCTGAATTGGCTGAAAATTTGTTTGGTGAATCAAATCCAATTGGAAAGGTAATTAGGGTCTATGGCAGAAAGCTAACAGTTGTAGGAGTACTTAAAAAGTATGGATCTACTTTAGGTGATTCGCCCGATGGCAAAGGATTTGTGCCAGCAAATTTTGTACGACGATTTAGAAATGGAGGTGTTGATGGTTTGCCTGGAGCAGTAGTCATTAAACCAAAAGCGGGTGTGGATATAGGTGCTTTTGAAAACGTATTAAGACAAAAATTCAGGGCATACAGAGGTCTTAAGGCAGACGAGGATGATGATTTCTTTATCAATAAACTTTCGGGTTTGGTGTCGTTTATAGATGCGATTATCGGAACATTAAATCTTGTAGGTTGGGTCATCAGTGGTTTTTCGTTGTTAGTGGGAGGTTTTGGTATTGCTAATATTATGTTTGTTAGTGTAAAAGAGCGTACTAATTTAATTGGAATTCAAAAGTCTTTGGGCGCCAAAAACCGTTTTATAATGTTTCAATTTTTATTTGAGGCTGTAATTTTAGCTATTGTTGGCGGTTTTATTGGATTGTTCCTTGTTTGGATTACGTCCCTGATAATGAACGGTATTGTGGGTGAAGATTTTAGATTTGTATTGTCCGTTGGTAATATGTTCTTAGGTTTTGCTCTATCGACTCTTATTGGATTGATTTCTGGTGTTATCCCTGCATTTTCAGCATCACGCTTAGACCCAGTCGAAGCGATAAGAACAGGAATGTAGATTCTTGTAGATATTTTAAGCATTTTATAACCTTTTTTATAAAGTAAAGCCATTATCTTTAGGCATCTATTAATGATGCTCTATGCTATTATACTTGCGCTTACTTAAAGAGAGTTTCTCATTTGCTTTTAACGCATTAAGAAATAATAAGCTTCGTACCTTTTTATCTTTATTGGGTGTAACCATAGGAATATTTTCTATTATAGCTGTGCTTGCTGCAGTAGATTCTTTGGACAAACAAATAAAGTCTCAACTCAGTTCATTGGATAGTAATACTATGTATGTGGCCAATATTTCTTTTGGCCCTACTGAAGTCCCTAGATGGAAATACGAAACGTTTGATGAGATTTCGTACAATGAATATAAGTTTCTAAAAGCTGGTTTAACAGATGCCGAGTACGTTGCTTTCCAGTTGTTTGTTAGACGCGAAAATATTAGATACGAGTCTGAATTGGTCAGTAGCGTTAATACTGTAGTAGTTTCTAATGAGTTTACCGATATTCAATATTTAGAGTTTGATAAAGGTCGTTTTTATAACGAATCCGAATCTAATGCAGGAAAACCTGTTGTTGTCATTGGTTCAGAGATTGCAAAATCATTATTTGGGAACCTAGAGCCCATAGGAAAGAAAGTACGTATTTATGGGCAAAAATTTACGGTTATTGGAGTGGTAAAAAAAGAGGGTTCTGGTCTATTTGGTGACAGTAACGATATTTCTATTTTTTTGCCTGCTAACTACGTTAGAAATCGTTATGGTGATAATAATGAAAACTTCAAAAACATAGTTATTATTAAACCTAAAAAAGGGGTCGATATTGCAGGCCTAAAGGCAGATGTGGTACAGATTTTACGAAATAGAAGAGGTCTTAAACCCGACGAAATCGATTCGTTCTTCATTAATATCATCTCTGGTTTACAGGATGCTATAGATAGAATCATTGGGACTATGAATACCATAGGTTGGGTAATCAGTGGTTTTTCACTCTTGGTAGGAGGATTTGGTATCGCTAATATTATGTTTGTGAGCGTAAAAGAACGCACCAATTTAATAGGGATTCAAAAATCATTAGGCGCTAAGAATAGATTTATTTTGTTTCAGTTTTTGTTTGAAGCTATCATACTAGCTTTGGTTGGAGGTTTAATCGGATTGGTAATGGTTTGGATTGGAACACTAATAGGGAATAATGTTACCGAGGACTTTGAGTTTGTACTATCTACAAAAAATATGTTACTAGGGTTTTCAATCTCTTCATTTATTGGATTGATTTCTGGTGTAATTCCGGCTCTTACCGCATCAAGATTAGATCCTGTAGAAGCAATTAGAACTGGAATGTAGTATTTTGGTTAGGAGTTAGGAGCCAATACTTTGCCAAGTTGACAATCTCATTCTAGCCTAAAATTTTTGCAACTTCCTTACAGACAAATTCCAAAAACCGTTCATCAGCTTCGGTAAAAGGGTCGGCAGTGTTGGAGTCAATATCTATCTGGCCAATATTTTCACCATTAACAAAAATAGGAACTACGATTTCAGCTTTAACGGTTATACTACAGGCAATGTAGTTATCTTGCGCCGACACATCTGGTACCACAAAGTTTTGGTTGCTAACAGCAACTTGCCCGCAAATACCTTTGCCAAAAGGAATAATGGTATGATCTGTAGCCTCACCAACATAAGGTCCTAGCTTTAGTTCCATCTTATCGCCGTTCTTAAAATAGAAACCTACCCAATTATAGTAATCGATATGAGCTTCTAGTAGTTCGCAAATATTAAGAAGACGTGCGTCTACACTTAAGTCAGTTTGTGCAACAATTTTTTTTATTTCAGGTTTTAAGGTTTCAAAGGTCATAATTGTATAAACTTTTGGTAAAAGTATTTAAAACGTTCAATTTTAAAATAGGGTTTTCATAAATTTAACAGCAAACTCATACATCTTTTTTATTGAGAGAACTCTTAACAAAATATAAATTGGTTATTCGTTTCATAATCACTTTTTTAGTGGTTTATGGTGTATTGACTATTGGTCACCATTTATATTTAAGCCTTTCGGATGGTTCTAAGTTTTATCCTGATTATATGACCAACTTAGTAGCAAGACAAACCAATACCTTACTGAATAGTATTGGTTATAATGCCGAAGTTCTGCCACATCCCGATGAACCTTCAATAAAAGTTATTATTAACGGAAAATTTATTGCCAGAGTGATTGAAGGCTGCAATGCCTTAAGCATTATTATTTTATTCATGTCATTTATTGTGGCTTTTGCAGGTAAGCTTAAAACTACTATTTTCTATTGCTTTGCAGGAAGCATTATTATCTATGCCTTTAACTTAATCCGTATTGTTATACTATCTGCTGGTTTGTATCATTACCCATGGAGAGAGGAGATTTTGCATAAGGTGATTTTTCCAATGTTGATTTACGGGACTGTGTTTTTACTTTGGATGGTTTGGGTGAATCGTTTTTCAAAATCTGTGAAGACCAATGCCTAAATTAACACGTTACATATTTGTCTTTTTACTGATTCTCGTTTTGGCAGCCATTCGTGGATTTGAAGACTACTTATTCTATGATCCATACTTAACATTTTTTGAAAATGATTATTTGTATATCGACAATCCCAGGCGTGAGGTGGTAAAGCTCATATTTTTTACAAGCCTTAGATTTTTACTCAATACATTGGCATCATTAGGTATTCTTTACCTCATATTTAATGACAAGATAATGATAAAGTTCTCGGTTTTGCTGTATGGTATTGCGTATGTGCTATTGCTTATTCCGTTTTTATATTTTGTCATTAATCCAAGGCAAGAAGACTATTACTTATTTTTTAATGTAAGACGTTTTTTAATTCAGCCTATAGGATTAATTCTGCTTTTGCCAGCTTTTTATTATTATAAATTGAATCGTTAAGGATTTTATAATTTCTGCCATACTAATTGCATTTTCGTAACTTTGCATTATGAAATTGTCCCTTCCATATAAAGTATTTTCAATAGTATTGGCACTTTTAGTGCTGGTATCTACTTTGTCAGTGGCTATAGAAAAACATTTCTGTGGAGGCGTTTTGGTAGATGTTGCTGTATTTACTGATGTTGATAAATGCTGTGGTGACTCTAAGAGTGAAAGCCAGGAAATCACTAAGAATTCCTGTTGCAAGAACGAGATTGATATTGTTGAAGGCCAAGATGAAATCACTATAAAAGCTTTTGAAGATTTAGATATTATTCAGGAGCAAGTCTTAGTTGCCTACGCATATGCTTTTGTAAATCTTTACGAAAGTCTTCCAAAACAAATAATTCCACACAAAGACTATTCGCCTCCCTTGCTCATAAGGGACATACAGGTTTTAGACGAAACTTACCTCATTTGATTGTAGTATAGTATAACGCATAATTGCATTTCGACTGTGCTTACGCTAGCCGACTTCGCCTTAGTAGCAAAAGCTACCACGGTAGAGAAGCTTCAACTATACGCGTGCGCTCTATGTGACAGTAGAAATGCTTATTTCAAGTCATACCTACAATCAAAATAAATGAAGACATATTTAATTATAATATTTATGTTCTTGTTGCACACCATAACAGCGCAAGAACAATTAAAAGGCATCGTTCTAGAATCGAGTGTTTCTAAGGAAATGCCGCTATCGGGAGCCAATATATATTGGCTGGGTTCGTCCATTGGTACGATTACAGCAGATGATGGTACCTTTTCATTACCTTATAAATTTTCGTTTAATAAGTTAGTGATTAGCTATGTTGGTTTTAAAACGGATACATTAACAGTTACAGAAAACAAGTTTATTAGGCATGTTTTACAGGCTTCTGATGAGCTTGATGCCGTTACTGTAACGTCCCGAAAACAAACCACATCTAAATCGTACTTAAAAGCCACCAACACATTTACCGTTAGTGCTGAAGAATTATTAAAAGCTGCTTGCTGTAATTTATCCGAGAGTTTTGAAACCAATCCGTCAATCGATGTTAATTTTGCCGATGCTGTTTCAGGGACCAAACAAATAAAAATGTTGGGCTTAAACTCACCTTACATACTGATTACAACGGAAAATATTCCTGCAATTCGTGGTGCTTCTCAGGCCTATGGATTAAGTTTTATTCCAGGGACTTGGGTAGAGAGTATCCAAATTACAAAAGGAGCAGGAAGCGTTGTCAACGGTTTTGAAAGTATTACAGGACAGATCAATACAGAATTGGTAAAACCAGCTACCGATGATAAGTTTTATCTCAACGCTTATGGGGCGACAAGTGAACGGTTGGAACTAAATACGCATTTTAATACTAAGGTATCCGATAAATGGAGAATGGGTTTATACTTGCATGGTAATACCCATCAAGAAAAACATGATGTTAATGACGATGGATTTTTAGATATGCCGTTGTTTAATCAAATCAATGTGATGAACAGATGGCAATATACCGACCCAGAAAAAGGAGTGGTGAGCTTTATTAATCTAAGGTATTTATATGATGAAAAACAAGCTGGGCAAGTTAGCTTTAATCCAGATAGTTTTAATCCGAGAAACCCTGTGCTGAGTGGAGGGCAAGCTTGGGGAAGTGAAATTAATACAGAGCGTATTGATATCACTACTAAAATGGGATACGTTAACCCAGAGGTTCCTCACCAAAGTCTAGGCTTTCAAACGGCTTTTAGCCATCATAGGCAAGATTCCTATTTTGGTTTGAATATCTATGATATTCAGCATAATAGCTTTTATTCAAATTTGGTTTACAACAGTATCATCTCAGACTCGCGCCACAAGATAAAAACGGGTGTAAGCTTTACCTATGACCATTATGACGAACTGGTAAACACACAAACGTTTGAGCGTACAGAAAATTCCATAGGCACCTTTTTTGAGTATGCCTATGACAATTTGGATAAATTGACGATGACTGCAGGTGTACGT
Organism: Winogradskyella sp.; assembly: GCF_028282165.1. Lineage (GTDB taxonomy): Bacteria > Bacteroidota > Bacteroidia > Flavobacteriales > Flavobacteriaceae > Winogradskyella. The sequence goes on from NZ_JANQIM010000014.1 coordinate 8,829, forward strand.
GTAGATCAGCATAATCGACTAGGCTTTTTTGTAACACCCCGTTTGCATGTGCGTTACACACCTTGGGAAAGATCGGCTTTTAGAGCATCCGTTGGACGTGGTAAGCGCAGTGCTAATATTTTTGTTGAAAATCAGAATCTGTTTTCGAGTTCTAGGCAGATAAATATTCAAAATGCAGGAGGAAAGATCTACGGTTTGGATCCAGAAATTGCTTGGAATTATGGTGTCAGTTATCTCCAAGGTTTTAGTCTATTTAACAGAAAAGCCGATGTGACATTTGATTTTTACAGAACCGATTTTCAAAATCAAGTGGTAGTGGATTGGGAGAATCCTTTTGAAATCAGCTTTTACAACCTTGATGGTAAAAGCTATGCCAATAGCTTTCAGTTTGAATTTAATTATAACGCTTTTGAAGGTTTTGATTTAAGAACAGCCTACAAGTATTACGATATAAAAACGGATTATAATTCAGGACGATTAGAAAAACCACTGATTCCAGAAAACCGTTTGTTTGCTAATGCAGCTTACGAAACTAAAATAAGTGATAATGGAAGCCAATGGAAATTTGATGCGACTTATAATTGGTTGGATTCGCAACGTTTTCCGAGTACGGAGCTGAGTACACCAGAGTTTCAATTGGATGAGTTTTCACCAACGGTTGGGACATTGAACTTGCAAGTTACAAAAGTCTTTTCTCCTAAATTTGAAGTATATTTAGGTGGAGAAAATGTAACTAATGTAAGGCAATCTGATCCCATTATTAGTCCGGATGATCCTTTTGGATCAAATTTTGATAGTAATTTTGTGTATGGACCCATTTTTGGAAGTCTCTATTACGCAGGATTACGCTTTAGAATAAACTAACTGTCACTTCGAGTGATTCAGATGTATGATTGAGTAAATGCGAAATCAAACCTGAATTGTATCGAGAAGTATTGAAAAGGTCTCGATACGATTTCGATAACATCGAAATCACTCGACCTGACGAAACGGTCATTTAAATTAGAAAGATTGCCACGACTTTTTTAAAGTCTCGCAATGACAAAAACGAAATGAAATGAAACAAATAATTTTAATTTTTACAGTATTAATTACAACAGCAACCTTTGCGCAAGACAAAAATGCAAAAGCCACTATCGAAGTCGATGGTGTTTGTGAGATGTGCAAAGCACGAATAGAAAAAGCAGCCATACGCACTAAAGGTGTAAAATCTGCCGTTTGGAATATAGATACCCACGAGCTTCAATTGATTTATGATGAGCGTAAAACCGATTTAAAAACTATAGCTCAAAAGTTAGCAGACGTTGGTCACGACACTAAAGAAATTAAAGCAACCGATGAAGCTTATGATTCGGTACATCCATGCTGTAAATATCGCGATAAAGATGTTGTAAAAGACCATGAGGGAGAAAAGAAAACAGAAAACAAGAACTAAAAGTAAAAGAAAAGCCTGAATCGATAGTTCAGGCTTTTTTATTTTCCTTTATTAATCGTTCTCAAGGCCTTCTTGATTATATAGGCCGTCTCTTTGGTCGCAGATTCTTTTTCCCATCTCTTACATACCGAAATCACCCAACTGGGTTTAGATTTGCTGGCGTCATTGAGCCAATTGCCAACAGAGTCGCGTACATACTTTGACGGGTCGGATTTTAAGGGTTCTAATAGGGGTAATCCTCTTTCGGGAGATTCTTGAAAAGTAGGAATCTTTTTTGTCCAAACACCTACAGGGCGAAGCGACTCAATCGCAAAACGACGAATATTCTCATTTTCGTTAATAGTCCATTTTGATAATATGGATATGGCAGTGTCTAAATCTTCAATCATCCGTTCCTTACTTGCAAAAATCACAACTTCACGAACACCAAAATGAGCATCGGAAGCATAAACTTGCATGGCTTTAATTAAGTCTGTAACTGCATCATGATGTGTGCCTTCCGCCCAACAGGCCCAACATCGTACCAAATCTGAAGTATGTGCTTTTAAGGTTTTGTAAATTGATTTATCAGAAGTCAATAAACCCAAAGTTTCACCAATTATTTTAGTATTGCTATTTGCTGTAGGCTTTTTTTGCGCATTTACGGCGACTTCAAAATTTGGATACCAATCATTTTTACCTAAATCGTTTAGTACTAGTTTTAATAATGCCAATTGATCTGTGGCCAACCATTCCATCAGGTTTTTGGTTTCCACTAAACCTTTATTGAGGTAGTCTATGACTTCAGTATCCAAATCTTTTAAACTTCTGGCACCTTTTCGGTTTTGTATGTGTTCTGGTATCATTTTCCTGTATTTACTGCTATCTTGAAGAGTTTCATACTTCTAAGTTATAAAAATAGTCACTGTAAAATAAAAAGCCCTTGATTTTCATCAAAGGCTTTTCAATGTAGCAATATTTTTACTCACAATTATCCGTAAAAATGAGCTTTTTGCCTGTCCGTGCTATGGACTACATCATGCCAGGCATTCCACCGCCACCCATTGGAGGCATAGCTGGAGTTTCTTCTTTTATATCAACTAAAGCACATTCAGTGGTTAAGATCATACCAGCAACAGAAGCTGCATTCTCTAAAGCGATACGTGTTACTTTCTTAGGGTCAATAATCCCTTCCTTAAGCATATCTACATATTCTTCGTTTTTAGCATCGTAACCAAAGTCTTTCTTACCTTCTAAAACTTTGTTGATGACTACTGAACCTTCACCACCAGCATTTTCTACGATAGTTCGCAATGGAGACTCAATCGCCTTATTCACGATTTGCACACCTGTAGTTTCGTCTAGATTTTCAGTTTCTAGCTTTTCAAGTGTTTTCTTAGCTCTTACCAAAGCTACACCACCACCAGCAACGATACCTTCTTCAACCGCTGCTCTAGTAGCATGTAAGGCATCGTCAACACGATCTTTCTTTTCTTTCATTTCAACTTCAGAAGCCGCACCAACATATAGCACTGCAACGCCACCAGCTAATTTGGCTAAACGCTCTTGAAGTTTTTCTTTGTCGTAATCTGACGTTGTAGTTTCTATCTGCGCTTTAATTTGGTTAACGCGTGCCTTAATGTCCGAAGACTTTCCGTTTCCATTAACTATCGTCGTATTGTCTTTATCAATCATTACAGACTCTGCAGTTCCTAGCATTGAAAGGTCAGCGTTCTCAAGAGAAAAACCTCTTTCTTCAGAAATAACGGTTCCTCCTGTTAAGATGGCGATATCCTCGAGCATGGCTTTACGTCTGTCACCAAATCCTGGAGCTTTTACTGCTGCAATTTTTAATCCTCCACGTAGTTTGTTAACCACTAAGGTTGCTAAAGCTTGCCCTTCAACGTCTTCTGCGATAATTAATAATGGACGACCAGATTGTGCAACAGGTTCTAGTATTGGAAGAATTTCTTGTAAGTTAGAAATCTTTTTGTCGAATAATAAGATGTAAGGGTTTTCAAGATCAGCAACCATTTTGTCTGCGTCAGTTACAAAGTAAGGTGACAAATAGCCTCTGTCGAATTGCATACCTTCAACAACATCAACATATGTGTCAGTACCTTTTGCTTCTTCAACTGTAATAACACCTTCTTTACCTACCTTACCAAAAGCTTCTGCAATTAATTCACCAATGGTATTGTCATTATTTGCAGAGATTGAGGCTACTTGCTGAATCTTCTCTGATGAATTGCCTACTTTTTTAGCTTGTTTTTCTAAATCGGAAGTAATGGCATTTACGGCTTTTTCAATACCACGTTTTAAGTCCATTGGGTTTGCACCAGCAGCGACATTTTTAAGTCCTTCTTTTACGATGGCTTGGGCTAAAACAGTGGCGGTTGTTGTACCATCACCAGCTAGATCGTTAGTTTTAGAAGCCACTTCTTTTACCATTTGTGCTCCCATGTTTTCTAATTCGTCTTCTAGCTCAATTTCTTTTGCCACAGAAACTCCATCTTTTGTAACCTGTGGTGCTCCAAACGATTTACCTACAATAACATTTCGACCTTTAGGACCTAATGTTACTTTTACTGCGTTTGCCAAAGCATCGACTCCGCGTTTTAGTCCGTCGCGTGCTTCAATATCAAATTTTATATCTTTTGCCATTTTTTAATATGCTTTATGCCCTTAGCCATATGCTTTAGGCGTTAGTTTAATTTTTGTTTTAGTGTATAGATTTTTCTTTTAATTGTATTGATTTCTTCATTCAATTTCATGAATGATTCACTATCGATATAGTTTAAGTCTTTAGATAGAATAATTAAGTATTCTGCTTCACAAGCTGAGCCCAGAGCTATTGTTAAAAAACGATTGAATTCAGTATCACTAGTTCTTCCGCAGCCCTCACTAATATTTGTTGGGATTGATGAAGAAGCTCTTCGAATTTGAGAGATTACTCCGTAGATTTCTTCTTTGGGAAATGACTGGGATACTTCGTATATCTTAAGTGCAAAAGCATGGCTTAATTCCCAAATATCATATTTTTTAAAATCTCTCATCGCTTGGAGCTTAAGGCTAACTGCTTAAAGCTGATTAAACAATTGCCAGAATGTCGCTCTCGCGCATCATTAAATAGTCTTTACCTTCTAGTTTTAATTCAGTGCCTCCATATTTTCCGTACAATACAGTGTCACCAACCTTAACAGTTAAGGGTTCATCTTTTTTTCCGTTGCCAACAGCAACAACAGTTCCCTTTTGCGGTTTTTCTTTAGCATTATCTGGAATAATAATACCAGAAGCTGTAGTTGTTTCTGCTTCCATCGGTTCTACGAGAACGCGATCTGCTAAAGGTTTAATGTTTAAGCTCATTCTATTTGAATTTTTTATAATTAATTATTGTTTTAACGCTATAGCGTTATTCGAAAATTATGCCAAGTCAAAACAACTGACAAACTTACAGTAATACCTGTATTTTTTGGAAATGAAAAAGCCAACTCTAAAAGCCGGCTTTAAATCTTTAAATAATGTATAAAATTAATTATCCACCTATGGAGTCATTTAAATTAGTTGTGTCTTCTGATGTAGATGGTAATGTAGCTGGCGTTTCAGTGGCTTCATCTTCATCTAAAGCTGTAGAGCCGACACCATTACCACCGTCTAGTGTTAAGTTAGAAGCTAAGATTAAAACAATTAGTGCTGTAGCCAAAAACCAAGTACTTTTGTCTAAAAAATCACCAGTTTTCTTTACACCACCCAATTGCTGGGTGCCACCACCACCAAATGATGATGAAAGACCACCTCCTTTAGGATTTTGAACCATAATTACAGCAACTAATAAAAAAGCTACTACAACAATTAATATTAAGAATATAGTAAATGGACTCATTTTATTTTGTATTATCTTTTAATTCTTCTACCAATTTTATTTGGTCTGCAAAGAAACTACTTTTTTCTGGATATTTCAAACTTAAAATTTTATAAGATTGAATGGCTTTGTCATAGTTTTTCTGCTCTAAATAAATACGTGCCAAAGTTTCTGTCATTAAGTTCTCAGAGACATCATCTTCATTATTGATTAATTTAGGTTTTGGCGTATGGCCTGTTACCGGTTTTATCCTAGGATTTTCAGTAATGAATTTGTCTATAAGATCCAATTTGTTTTGGAGAGGTTGTGTTGTTTTACTCTCGAGTTCAACTTTTGCCGTGGAGCTTTCTTCTCTCACAATAGGCTTAAAGTTTGTGATCTTTAACCATTCGGTAAATGAATGGCTCTCGTTTTTATCGAATTCTAAAGGTTTTCCAATATTAAGTTGCTCTGCTGGTGTAATATTAGCGACATCAACAGCAATGATGGAATCTTCAATCTTTGGAGCTTCTACTTGTGATACAGGATCTATTTTAGCTTTAAATAGGTCAGGATCTAAAACACCCTCAGTAGCTTTAATGTGTTCCTTTAGTGCATCATCGATGGTTACACTTTTATTTACTGAAATATCGTCAACATCACTAACCTCCAATGCTTTAATGTGTTGTGAGTTTTGCTTTATTTGCTCTGAAATTTCGTTTTGGTTAAATACTTCTGAAGTTATATAATCGAACAATACGCTACGGTCTGTTGTATGCGCTGCTGTGATTTTTAATGTACTGTTATACTTGTAGCTTTCTTTTTGTTTTAGGCCTTTAAGATATAAAGCACGTAATGGTTGAAAGTAAGGGAACTCATTAATTCTTTCAGAAAGTGCCTCTGTCTGGGAGTTGGTTATTGCCTCAGGGTGTTGTAAAAGATATGTGAGTTCTTTGACTAGCATAGGTTACCAATTCGCTAATGAAGTATTAAAAATATCTTGGGTTAAACGTTCAAAAATGACTTCGAAAGCTTCATCCTTAATTGCGCCTGCCAATTGTGCGTCGGCATCAAAATCATAGAAGAATGAGAAACTTTGCTCAAAATCTTTTTCTTCGTCTAGTGTATTGAAATAGCGTACATTGACACCGATTGTTAATCGGTTTTGTGCTGCAGTATTTTCTGCAGTAGCCGTCATAGGCGCAATTCGGTATTCTGTTATTTCACCTTCAAAAAGCAAGTCACCACCAGAATTTACCAAGTTGAGACTTGTTTGGTTTTGAATTAAATCTTGCAACGCATTTGTAAAATCGATGTCCAAACCTGGTTCTACCAAATCGGCATTATTCTGAAAGAAATTGACTTGAAATGTTTCGGCATTACCAGTATCGGCTCCCGTAAACGAATAAGTGACTTTACAGGCAGTTAAAAGAGCACATAAAATGAATAATGTTAAGATGTATTTTAAAACTTTCATTTAATAGGTGTTTGGCCGTTTCATAGTCACAAAAGCATAGATATAACCTGCATTATCGGCAACATCAAAATCCACATTGATGAGTCGATATCCTTGATAATGCTTTTCATTGATTAGGTCTTCGGCTTCTTTGCGAATGGCTTCAGAACTGTTTGGTCTAAATGACTTTCGGATCATAAATATTTCTACTGCTTTCATGCTTTGTATTTCTCTTGAGTTTGAATTTTGTAGACTCAACTTTGAAGTAGAACTTTTAAAAAAGTAATTTCTTGTGGCTGATGTCATAAAGTTTTCAAAAATACCAGATTAATTAGGAGGGATGTCATCTCCTTGGTAATAATATTTTGCTGATACATATTCATTCTCTAAGACACCAACAAAGTAAGAACGTACAATACTACTTACGGGTAGGCTTAATGTGTTAAAATCATAAGTGTACTCTTCGTGATGTGGATTTTCGGGGTGATCTGTACTATCCATGTTGTTTTTAGAAAGCAAGTGCGGATTAAAAAGCATATTCGTTAGTGTATTTCCAATATCTTGGAGAAACGAGAATACATAGACAAAATTTGTGTTTTCTTGAAACAAGGGATTAAGACTATCATCATAAGATGGGGTTGAATCTGCGTCAACATTACCATATAAAACAATATTTTGGTCTGAATAATTGAGAACATAATGATCAAAAGCTGCTTCTTGGTATGTTGTACCGTCAGGAAAATAATACACATGGTAACCATATCCTCCATGTATCTCTCTTATTAGACCATTTTCTCCTTCGAATAATAATCTAAATGAAAATACCGCTTCGTTTTCATCGTCGGGCTCAGGAAGTGAGTCCGGTCCACTAAAGCTAGAGTCTTCTATGTAAAAATTATAATCGTTTGGGTTGTCTAGGAGAAAATCATCTATTGGAATATAGTCTGTAATAGTTGGATTATACACAAAAGTTCTATCATTAACTTGAGTTATTCTATTATTTTCATCGTATGAAATGCTATACAACGTAGTTTCCATTGTACCATTAATACTAGCAATAGATGTTAATTGGTTAGACTCATTAAAATTATAAGTATAAGTGTTTTCTTGGGTTTCTAGAGATTCTAATCTTCCGTTTTCATCAAATTTATATCTTGATTTTATTGAACCATCTAGATTAAGTTGATGGTATTCTGCAATTGTTGTAGGATCTGGTGTAATTTCATTGGTTTCGTCTGTATTATTACACGAAACAAAAAATAGGCTATAGATTATAATTAGTAGAATTGTTCTCATATTGTTAAGTTTAGATATACTAAGATAAAAAACTACAGATCGTATTGTTTAATTTTGCGATATAAAGTACGCTCGCTGATGCCTAATTCGGCAGCCGCAAGTTTACGTTTCCCTTTGTGGCGTTCCAAGGATTTTTTAATCAATTCGAGTTCCTTATCCTGTAAAGATAAGGTTTCTTCTTCTTCAATTTCTTCGGCAAAATGATATTTGTCTTCAACTTCTACTGTGGTCGGGTCACTAGATTCCGTATGTTCTGGTATGGATAAGACCTCTAGGTTATCAACGGTTGATGCAGTTTCAAATCCCTCATTGGTTTTATCGCCATATATTTTCTGGATAAGATGTTCATGTTCTTTCTGAACATCAGACACACTGTCCTTCTTCATCAGCTCCATAGTGAGTTTCTTTAGATCGTTAAGGTCACTTTTCATGTCAAACAGGACTTTGTAAAGTATCTCTCGTTCATTGCTAAAATCACTATCATTTTTGGTGCTGTTAACTACAGCTGGTAGATTGGTTCCTGTATTGGGAAGATAAGTCTGAAGGGTTTGCGCATTAATAGTTCGGTTGTGTTCTAATACAGAAACTTGTTCGGCCACATTTCTCAGTTGACGGATATTTCCGTTCCATCTATATTTTAGTAGCAATGCAATGGCATCGTCTGTTAGCTTTATGGTAGGCATTTTGTATTTAAGTGCAAAGTCGCTTGCAAATTTTCTAAACAGTAAATGGATATCGTCTTTACGCTCGCGAAGGGCTGGTAAATTAATTTCAATCGTACTCAAACGGTAGTAAAGATCTTCTCTAAACTTTTCGCGTTTTATGGCTTCGAACATATTGACATTCGTAGCTGCTACGATTCTTACATTGGTTTTTTGAACCTTACTAGAACCTACTTTTATAAACTCTCCATTTTCCAAAACACGTAGCAATCTTACTTGAGTGGTTAATGGTAATTCACCAACTTCATCTAAGAATATGGTGCCACCATCTGCTACTTCGAAATAACCCGAACGTGTTTGTGTAGCACCAGTAAAAGCGCCTTTTTCATGACCAAAAAGTTCACTGTCTATAGTGCCTTCTGGTATAGCTCCGCAGTTAACCGCAATGTACTTACCATGTTTACGATGTGAGAGCTGGTGTATGATTTTTGGAATACTCTCTTTACCAACGCCGCTTTCTCCGGTAACTAATACAGAAATATCTGTGGCCGCCACCTGGATCGCCTTTTCTATAGCACGATTAAGTTTAGGGTCGTTCCCTATAATACCAAAGCGTTGCTTTATGGCTTGAATGGATTCCATTAAACTATCTTTCGTAATACTTGTATTAATTGACGTAATTAAATTCTTCGTCCATGCTGACCGAAAAAACATCACCAAAACTATAGTCAACATCGCGTCTAGTGATTCTTCCGACTGAATTGTATTCTAAATCGAAAGTGAATGTGTCTTCATCAGAAGAAATGCCGGTCCAATTATTTGTGGAATGAAATTGGGCAATGTATTGGCCAATTTCATCAGAGTACTCATCTGCGAGGAAGTTGAGCAAATAATTATCATTATAAACTACTTGCAAGGGATTGGTATTATCATCAAAAGTATACGAATAATCACTATCTAATTCTCCAGTACCCAGGCTACTATTAATATTTCCTACACCATTGTAGGTAATAGTTTCGCTCTGAATGGAAAAACCACCATCGAATGATTCTTTTTTTATGATACGGTCAAAACCATCTAAAGTGAATACTGTAGATATGCTCGAGCCGACTTCTGTCCGAGTGATGGTATTGTCTGCATATTCGAAATTATAAACATAGTCATCAAAATCATCTTCAAAATAGTCATACGTGATTTGAGAGATGCGACCATCTGTGTAAGTAATCAAATATTCATTTGTTGTGACTCCACTAGTATTTACAGAAATATTACTTATAATTTGTCCCTCATTGTTACGTGTGTATGTTTGAGTTTCGGTTTCCGAGGGTGTTCCTTCAACTTCTAAAACAATATTGCTCGATACTATTTTATCGTCGGATATATTGATATCAGAGTTGGTTATGGTGCGAAGTGTAAGGCCAAAAAACTCAATTGAGATATCAGTGTCAAGTTCAAAGACCGAAAGGGTTAAATCTCCACTTTCGCTTCCACTGCCACCTCCGACATCATCGCCACCACCATCATCACCTCCTCCACTTTGTTCGGTTAAATCAGAATCTATAGGTTCGTTGTCACAAGCGGTTAATAACGCCAAGATTAAAAAGGACAATAATAATTTTTTCATTGAAATATTAATTTAATTCGTTGTTTTTAGAATAGCCAACTGCTTTACCAATAAGTGTAGCACTGGTACAATCTAATATTTTTATATTAACAAAGTCACCTGGTTTATAGTGTTCTTTCGGGAATACTGCAACCATGTTTTGGTTGTTTCTACCTGCCCAATGGGCATCAGATTTTCTCGATGTTTTTTCGATTAAGACTTCCTGAGTTTTTCCAACGTGCTGTTGGGCTCTATATAAACTATGTCTTCTTTGTAGTGCTTGGATTTCGTTAAGCCGTCTCTTCTTAACGTCTGCAGGTATATCATCTTCCATTTTGCGACCTGCTAATGTACCAGGGCGCTCAGAATAGGCAAACATAAAACCATAGTCGTATTTAACATAGTCCATTAAGGTCAGAGTGTCTTGATGATCTTCTTCGGTTTCCGTAGGAAATCCGGCAATCATGTCTTGGCTAATACCAACATCAGGGATAATTCGACGGATATTGTCTATAAGCTCAAAATACTCTTCTCTGGTATGTAAGCGGTTCATAGCTTTTAAAATACGATTACTTCCACTTTGTACTGGTAGATGTATATAATTACAGATATTTTCGTATTTAGCCATGGTTTCTATAACATCAATGGTCATATCCTGAGGGTTCGATGTAGAAAAACGAAAACGCATTTTGGGTTGTGCCTTGGCACATAACTCAAGTAGTTTAGCAAAGTTTACTGCTGTCGCTTTTTGTAGTTCTGAGGCTTTATCAAAATCTTTTTTCAAACCACCACCATACCATAGATAACTGTCTACATTTTGGCCTAAAAGCGTCACCTCTCTATAGCCCTTACCCCATAGGTCATTAACTTCTTCTATAACACTCTGAGGATCTCTACTGCGTTCCCTGCCTCTGGTAAAGGGTACAACGCAAAATGTACACATATTATCACAGCCTCTGGTAATAGATACAAAAGCAGTAACTCCGTTACTATTCAATCTTACAGGAGAAATATCGCCGTAGGTTTCTTCTTTAGAGAGAATAACATTTATAGCTTCCCTGCCTTCTTCAACTTCGGATAAAAGGTTGGGTAAGTCTTTGTAAGCATCTGGTCCAACAACTAAATCAACGATTTTTTCTTCTTCGAGGAATTTTGTTTTTAAGCGTTCTGCCATACAACCCAAAACTCCAACTTTCATATTTGGATTTTTGTCTTTAATTGTATTATAGTATTTTAAACGCTTTCTTACAGTTTGCTCGGCTTTGTCCCTGATAGAGCATGTGTTAACCAGAACCAAATCGGCATCTTCTAAACTCTGTGTGGTATTATAACCTTGATTAGATAATATAGAGGCTACTATCTCACTATCACTAAAATTCATTTGGCAACCATAACTCTCAATAAAGAGTTTTTTTTGATTTCCCTCTTTTTGATCTAATATTAAGGCTTCCCCTTGTTTGTTCTCGTCGATAATTTTTTCCATTCTAAATATTTCGCTAATACGAAAAGTCTTAATGTTCTGTGTAAACTCAATAAACATGCAAAGATAGTATTATTTTAGGGATTATGACAAAGTGTCAGCCATATATTTAGTTTGTTAATAGCGAGTAGGTTTTGATATTGCAACTGATAATTCGAAGCTTGATAAAAAAAAGTAGTATTTTAATGCAACCTTTTTATATTTTTACGTCTTATAAAAAAAAGAGGATGAATTTTAGAAAGTTTAGTCATATACTGTTATACGCCTTGTTTTTATTAAATTTTCAGTGTTTTGAAGATGACGCAAATACAGACTTACCGGATAATTGTGGTACCTTTGCACTAATAGATAGTGGTACATTTCAGAACGGTGCCACTAGTCTATATAGCATAATTGGTGTAGATATAACCGATGATTGTATGTCTATAAATTTCTCAGCAACTGGATGTGATGGCTCTACATGGATCATGCAATTGATAGATTCTGGTGAAGTACAGGAAACTTCCCCGCCCCAACGTTCCATTAAACTATTTTTGATTAATGATGAAGCGTGTCTTGCAGAAATTAGCGCTGTACAGATTTTCGACCTTTCAACATTGAGAGTGGAGGGTGAAAGTGAAATAATTCTTAATCTAGAAGGGTTCGATGAGCCAATAACCTATACATATTAAAAGTAAAATATTACAAATTTTTCGCAAATCTATTAAGCCTTGTTTTTCGCAAGGTTTTTTGTTTTGTGATAATTAAAGAGAAGTTAAAATGCGCTGTATTTAAGACCAAATTAGGATTGTAACTTAATTTTCCTATACATTTGTAACCTCAAAAAATAAAGTATGCCGAAGAATCTAGTCATAGTTGAGTCACCTGCCAAAGCAAAAACCATAGAAAAATTTTTAGGAAAGGATTATAAAGTTGAGTCGAGTTTTGGGCATATCTCCGACTTACCGTCAAAAGAGCTAGGCGTTGATGTAGATGGCGATTTTGAACCTAAATATAGAGTCTCTAGCGACAAGAGAGATATTGTAAAAAAGCTTAAGGAATTAGCCAAAAAAGCAGAAATGGTTTGGCTGGCAAGTGATGAAGATAGAGAGGGAGAAGCTATAGCATGGCATTTAGCTGAAGCTTTAGGTCTAGATAAGGACAAAACAAAACGTATTGTGTTTCATGAGATTACTAAAGGAGCAATTAAAAAGGCTATTGAGAATCCCAGAAGTATCGATTACAATTTAGTTGATGCACAACAAGCCAGACGTGTTTTAGACCGCATAGTAGGATATGAACTCTCGCCCGTTCTTTGGAGAAAAGTTAAAGGAGGTTTATCCGCAGGTAGGGTACAATCGGTTTCAGTAAGATTAATTGTAGAGCGCGAAAGAGATATTCAAAATTTCAAGACCAATACGTCTTATAGGATTGATGCAGAATTTACATCTCAAGAAGGTAAATCATTTAAAGCAAAACTCCCAAAGAACTTTAGTTCAGAAGAAGAAGCACTAGATTTTTTAAAAGCTAATAAAGAAGCTTCGTATCAAGTTTCGGATCTACAGAAAAAACCTGCTAAGAAATCACCGGCTGCACCTTTTACAACATCTACACTACAACAAGAAGCCTCTAGAAAATTAGGATTTTCTGTGAGCCGGACTATGAGTAATGCCCAACGTCTATATGAAGCTGGTCTTATTACTTACATGAGAACAGATAGTGTAAACTTATCTGAAGAAGCAAGAAAAAGTGCAGAAAGTGAAATCATTTCGACTTATGGGGTTTCATACAGTAATCCAAGAAATTATAAAGGAAAATCCAAAGGAGCACAAGAAGCTCATGAAGCCATCAGACCAACTGATTTTGGTAACCAAACAGTAAATGTTGAGAGAGACCAAGCGAGACTATACGATTTGATATGGAAACGAGCTATTGCTTCGCAAATGAGTGATGCTAAATTAGAACGTACGAGCTTAAGGATTAAAGTTAATGCATCTAATAAGATAAGCGAGCAATTCATTGCAAATGGAGAGATCATTACATTTGATGGGTTCCTTAAAGTTTATTTGGAAGGCACCGATGATGAAGATGCAGAGCAAGAAGGTATTTTACCACATATGGAGATAGGCGAGGAGCTTAATAATAAATATATTACAGCAACACAACGTTTTACCAGACCACCTTCTAGATATACCGAAGCCTCGTTGGTTAAACAGTTAGAGGAATTGGGTATAGGACGTCCTTCGACATATGCGCCTACCATATCAACAATTCAGAACAGAAATTATATAGAAAAGGGATCCAATGAAGGAGAAGAGAGAAATTATCAACAGCTGACTTTGCAAAATGGTACAATCAATAATATATTACTTTCTGAAAAAGTAGGGGCCAATAAAGGTAAACTAGTACCCACAGATACAGGAATGATAGTAACCGATTTTCTGGTTAACCATTTTGAAAATATCCTAGATTATAATTTTACAGCTAAAGTAGAAGAAAGCTTTGATGATATAGCTGAGGGTAAGGAAGATTGGAAGGCAATGATGAAAGACTTCTACAAAGGATTTCACCCTCAGGTTGAAGATGTTCAGGAAAATGCAGAGCGTGAATCGGGCGAACGTATCCTAGGGGTGGACCCTAAAACAGGTCGTCAAGTGAGTGTACGCCTAGGAAAATTTGGACCTATGGTCCAAGTTGGTACCGTAGAGGATGAAGAAAAACCAAAGTTTGCAAGTCTATCGCCAGATCAACAGTTGAGTTCTATCACGTTTGAAGAGGCTATGGATTTATTTAAGTTACCTAAAGCTTTAGGTCATTACAAGGACGATGAGGTTGAGGTGAATAATGGTCGTTTTGGTCCATATGTTCGTTTTGGTAAAAAGTTTGTATCCTTACCAAAAGGTGTAGATCCGCTCGGTATAGATTTGGATGAAGCCATAATCTATATAAAACAGAAAGAAAAAGCTGATGCTCCAATATATAAGTACCAAGGATTGGAAGTGACTAAAGGGAAAGGTCGTTTTGGACCATTTATAAAGTGGAACAACATGTTTATAAATGTTAATAAAAAATACGATTGGGACAACTTATCTGAAGAAGACATCGTAACTTTGATCGAAGATAAAATTCAAAAGGAGAAAGACAAGCTTATCCATGTTTGGGAAGATGAAGGCATAAGAGTAGAAAAGGCAAGATGGGGGAGGCACAATGTTATTAAGGGGAAGCAGAAAGTTGAACTAGCCAAAACCGTTGATGTCTCTGATATGACGCTAGAAGAAGCAACAGCCATTCTCGAGAAAAACGCACCTAAAAAGAAAACAAAAAAAGCACCGGCTAAAAAGAAATAATAGATAATATGAATTTTAATTTTCTAACGCCTGTTTCAGATGCGGTTTTAGCTCACAACGAGTTAATAGCACAACAAGCACTAGGAAAAAAAATCAAAGTTCATTCGCGACAAAATGGGATTCCAGATTTAGATAATGTGCAGTTAGCTATCATTGGAGTTCAAGAAAATCGAAATGATGTCAATTATATGGGAGCTGACATTAACTTCGATTCGGTAAGAAAAGCACTCTACACTTTATTTCCAGGAAACTGGAATACTACAATAGCAGATTTAGGGGATATTGAACCTGGTGAATCCGTAGAGGATACATATTTTGCAATTAAGACTGCAATCACAGTCTTGATAGAACGAAATATCATACCAATTATATTAGGTGGAAGCCAGGATTTAACCTATGCAAATTATCGGGCTTACGACACGGTTATGCCCATGGTAAATATTGTCAATGTCGATACCAATTTTGATTTAGGCGATGCCAATTTGCCTATTAGAAATAATAGTTATGTTGGTAAAATCATAGTTGAAGAGCCTTACAACCTCTTTAATTATTCAACAATAGGGTATCAAACATATTTTAACTCCCAAGAGGAGATAGATCTCATGGAAAAGTTGTATTTTGAGGCCTATCGTTTGGGTGAAATTTCAAATGAGATAATTAGGGTAGAACCATTATTGCGCGACGCACATATTGTATCCGTTGATTTAAGATCAGTGAGGGCGGCAGAAGTGAGTGACAACCAAAAATACTCACCTAATGGATTTTCGGGCAAAGAGATTTGCGCTATATCGCGTTATGCTGGCATAAGCAATAAAGTGTCTTCTTTTGGTGTCTATGAGTATAAGCATTCAAAAAATGACAATGCTACATCAATGTTGTTAGCCCAAATAATTTGGTATTTTATCGAGGGGGTTAATTGCAGGGTTAAGGATGACGATTTTACAAATGATAATCATTTTCAGAAGTTCAATGTGTTGGTCGATAGTGATGAACTCATTTTTTATAAGAGCCTAAAAACGGGTCGTTGGTGGATTGAAATTCCATTTTTGCCAGATGTTAATAATAAATTAAAAAAGCACACGTTATTACCATGCATGCACTCTGATTATGTTAGCGCTACTCAAGGCGAAATACCAGAAAGGTGGTATAAGGCTTACAGGAAGAACAGTTTTTGAGTATTACGTTTTATCGATAATTTAACATTAAAAGTATCGACGAAATGCATTTTTCAAGGACGAAATGCAAAAAAAATTAGAAAAAAGTTGTTTTTTCGAAAATATATAAATATGTTTACGACCTTAAAATTAAGGACGACTAATTTAACCTCGAGTTACTATGAATATTAAGAAATTTATTTTACTAAGCACTGTATTGGTTTTAGTAGCCAGTTGTAATTCTGGAGACCGTGGACAGCTAGTAGGTGTTAAAGGTAAAAAGTGGCACCCAGAAAAACCTTATGGTATGACACTAGTTCCTGGTGGAGCTTTTATTATGGGTAAATCAGATGATGACATCGCTGGTGTTAAAGATGCGCCTACAAAGACGGCTACAGTACGTGCTTTTTACATGGATGAGACCGAGATTACCAATAGTGAGTACAGACAGTTTGTACACTGGGTAAGAGATTCTATACTTAGACTTAAGTTAGCAGAAATGGCAGACTTAGAGGGTAAAACTCCTGGTAACGGTGATATAGGCGAGTTTGCATATTTAGATTCTAACCCTGAAGAGTTAAATGCTTACGAAAGTTATATGCAAAATACTTATGGTAACGAGCAAAGAAAAATAAATCGTGATGCCGATTTAATTTTTGATACAGATGACTATCCAGACGAATTATATGCAGAAGTAATGGATGGTATGTATTTGCCACTAGAAGAGTCTTATAATGGACAACGTACTTGGGATGTAAAGCAATTTAAGTTTCAATATACTTATATGGACATTGCCAAAGCCGCTAAAGATAGAAGCTTAAGGCGTTCGCAAGTCATAGAACAAGAGGAAGTAGAAGTGTATCCAGATACAACGGCATGGATAAGAGATTTCGCCTATTCTTACAACGAGCCAATGCACAATGATTATTTCTGGCACGATGCTTATGGCGATTATCCTGTAGTAGGTGTGTCTTGGAAACAAGCACAAGCATTCTGCCAATGGCGAACTTTATATCATAACGGATACCAAAAGAGTAAAGGGAGACAGCCTGTTAACTCTTACAGATTACCTTCTGAAGCAGAATGGGAATATGCTGCACGTGGTGGACTTCAAGGTGCTTCTTATCCTTGGGGTGGACCATATACAAAAAATGATAGAGGCTGCTTCATGGCAAACTTCAAACCTTTACGTGGAGACTATGCAGCAGATCAAGCTCTTTACACAGTAGAAGCAGATGCATACGACCCTAATGATTTCAATTTGTATAATATGGCTGGGAATGTTTCAGAATGGGTAAACGGATCTTATGACCCTGCATCTTACGAATATTCTTCAACAATTAACCCAAATGTCAACGACCCAGACAACTCCCGTAAAGTTGTAAGAGGAGGTTCTTGGAAAGATGTTTCTTACTTCTTACAAGTTAGTTCAAGAGATTATGAATACGCGGATTCTGCAAGAAGTTATATAGGATTTAGAACCGTTCAGGACTACATGGGAACTGAGGTGACTAAAAATGCAGCAACGAATTAACAACAATACAAACTTTAACCCGAATTAAATTAACCTACTTAAGTTACGTCCAATTAACTTAAACTAAAAACTAAACAAATTATGGCACAGAAAGGTAAAATGACATTAACAAACATGATCTACGGATTAGGAGCGGCAATCGTAATCGTTGGAGCATTATTTAAAATTCAACACTGGCCTTACGGTTCAGAGATCTTAACTATAGGTATGATTGTTGAGGCATTGGTATTTACATACTCAGCTTTCGAAAAGCAACAGGCCGACTTAGATTGGTCTTTAGTATATCCTGAATTGGCTGGAGGTCAGAATTTAGGAAAGAAGAAAAAAGAAGAACCAAAAGATGCTGAAGGCATATTATCTAAAAAATTAGATAATTTATTAAAAGAGGCCAAAATAGATGGCGAACTTATGGCTAGTCTAGGAAACAGTATCAAAAACTTTGAAGGCGCTGCAAAAAACTTAAACCCAACAGTAGATTCTATGACTGCACAAAAGAAGTATAGCGAAGAGCTATCATTAGCAGCAGCACAAATGGAGTCTTTAAACAGCCTTTACAAAGTACAAATGGAGAGTGCTAATCGCCAAGCTGCAATCAACGAAGAAGCAGTAGAAAATGCGACAAAGTTAAAAGAACAAATGCAATCCCTTGCATCTAACCTTTCATCATTAAATGGTGTATATGGTGGTATGTTATCTGCTATGAACAAAAACTAATTAGTTTTTTATTATCGATTTAATTAATTAACAACATTAAAAACTAATTACAATGGCAGGAGGAAAATTATCTGCAAGGCAGAAAATGATTAACTTAATGTACTTGGTATTTATTGCTATGATGGCAATGAATATGTCCAAGGAGGTACTATCCGCTTTCGGTTTAATGGAAGCTAAATTTGCTGATTCTAACTCATTAACCGGTGATAGAAATACTGCTTTATTAGAAGACTTAGAAAAGAAAGCCGAAGAAAAACCTGAAGAGTTCTTAGTGTCTTCAGGCAAGGCCAAGGCTATAAGTGATATATCTAACGATTTTTACAATTATATAGAAACTCTAAAAGTAGACCTTCTCAAAAATGGTAATTATGCAGTAGATTCTGAAACAGGAAAGTTACCTTTTGAGGCTATGGATAAAACTGATATCCTCGACGAGATGTGGTTTACAGGAGATCGTCTCACTAAAAAAGGCGATGCCGTCATGGTTAAAATAGAAGACTATAAGAAAAGAATAAAAGACATTCTTGGAAAAGATGTTAAAGCTACTAAGGTACTTAACAATTTTGAAAAGACATTTAACACTGAAAAAGTTGAAAATAAAGATGGTAAGAAAATCGATTGGTTAGATTATCACTTTAAAGGTTTTCCTGCTATTGCTTCTTACACAAAGTTGACTGCGATGCAAAATGACGTTAGAGTTACAGAGTCTAATATGATAAATTATTATATGGGTAATGTACTGTCAGATGCAGTTACTTTAGATAAATACAAAGCGATTGTTTTAGCAGATAAGTCAGCATTCTTTGCGGGTGAAAAATTCCAAGGACGCGTAGTAATCGGAAAATATGCAAAAGTTCCACCAACAAAATTAGTTGTTCAGGGAGAAGAAATTGATTTATCAAAAGCTATAGATTCTTCTGGAGCAGCAACGTTAGACTTTAATGTAGGTAACGTTGGTGAGCACCAAATAGATGGTAAGTTTACTTTTATGGAAGATGGTAAGCCATTAGAGATTGACATTAAAGGTAATTATGTCGTTGTTCCAAGACCAAATTCAGCTACAATTTCTGCAGATAAGATGAATGTGGTATACCGTGGTGTAGATAATCCAATGACGATTTCATTTGCTGGTGTCCCAGATAATAAAGTAACAGCAACTGGTACAGGTTTATCTAAAGCGTCAGGACAAGGTAAATATATTATGAAAGCTCCAACTGGAAAGGATGTGACGATTAATGTAACAGCAACTTTAGATGATGGCTCTAAAGCAACGGATAGTAAAACTTTTAGAATTAAGGATATTCCTGCACCAACAGGAATGATATCTGGTCAGACAGGTGTTGTAAAATTACCGAAGCGTAATGTAGAAGTTGGTACAGTAGGCGCTAAATTAGATGATTTTGTATTTGATTTACCGATCGAAACAACATCATTTAAGATTAAGGTGCCTGGACAACCAACGGTTAACGTAGCTGGTACTAAAATGAACTCACAGGCTAAAGCGGCTATACGTAGAGCGCGTAGTGGGGACAATATTACCATTTTTGATATTAAAGCAAGGATAACAGGTAATGCATCATATCGATTAAAGAATGTATCGCCTGTGGTAGTTGAAGTGACCAACTAGCAAATAATAGATTTAAAATTAAAACCCAAATTTTGAGTAAGATGAAATTGAAAAGTTTTTTATATGTTGGATTAACAGTTTTTGCAACACACAGTATGTTTGCGCAAGCTAATATCCTTAATGCAAAAATACCTGAAGAAATAGGTATGAAAACTGAAGCTGAATTACTTTTGGATAATGACAAACCGTTAGAATATGGTTATGTTGGAGATAGAGACATCTTATTTTCTAAAATGATTTGGGAAAAAGTAGTGTTAGATGAACGTGTAAACTTTCCTTTGTATTTCCCGGTTGAAAACAATTTAGGAGATGATAGAAAGTCATTATACCGAGTTTTAAAGGAAAATATGGATAGTGGTATGATCCCTAAAGTTTATGCAGATTCTTACTTTACTGAAGAACGTACTTTAGAAGATTTAGAAGCGTCATTGACCATGACTAGAATCACCGATGCTGGTATAGACTATATGAACGAAAATGGTGTGGGAGAAGATCAGTTACCAGAAGAATACGTTATACGTAGAGATATTGGTCCTGCAGATATTAATTCTTACCTTATCAAAGGATTATGGTATTTTGACAAACGTCAAGGCGAATTAAAGTACAGAATCTTAGGAATTGCTCCAGCGGCACCAGACGTTAACTTTATCGATGAAGAAGGTTCTGAGAATAGTGAACCAATTCCTATGTTTTGGGTATTTTATCCAGAAGTAAGGGATATTTTGCACGAGGCAAAATCATTTAACAATACTAATAGTGCCACACCTATTTCTTTTGATCATTTGTTAAACAGTCGTCGTTTTCATGGTCTAATCTATAGAGAAGAAAACGTATATGGTGACAGAAAAGTTGAAGAATACATTTCTGATAATGCATTGATGCAACTTTTAGAATCCGAGCGTATTAAAAACAAGATCAGGGATTTTGAACAAGACATGTGGAGTTATTAAAACACTCAAATAAAAGTAAAAGCGCTCACCTATAAGGATGAGCGTTTTTTTATTGCTATCTTTTTGAGTAAGGCAGAAATCTTTTTGATATTTTCGTTGTTATGAGTCAAGTAGATTATATTGTTGTAGGTTGTGGTTTGGCCAGTATTGCCTTTTGTGAGCAATTGTTGGCAAATGATAAGTCTTTTGTGGTGTTCGATGATAGCTCTCAACAATCTTCAATAGTGGCCGCAGGTTTATATAATCCTGTAATTCTAAAACGTTTTTCAGAAGTTTGGAAAGCCAAAGAGCAATTAAAAATTGCATTTCCGTTATATAATAAAATAGAGGAAGAATTAGATATTACTATAGATTATAAGCTTCAGCTTTTAAGAAGGTTTACGTCAATAGAAGAGCAGAATTTATGGTTTAATGCTTCAGATAAACCTAGTTTAGAACCTTTTCTTTCAACGACACTCATAAAAAACACTAACAATGCCATTAATGCACCTTTCAGCTTAGGGGAAGTCTTACAGGCTGGTCGATTAGATACAAAAAGACTTATAAGTTCTTATAAAGATTTTTTAAGAAGAATTAATTCTTTGAAGGAAACCCAATTTTTGTATGAAGATCTAGTAATTCAAGTTGATTCCCTTCAATATTCAGATATAAAAGCAAAGCAGATTATTTTTGCTGAGGGTTATGGTATGAAGAAAAATCCTTTCTTTAAGTATCTGCCACTTAATGGAACCAAAGGAGAAGTACTAACCATAAAAGCACCAGAATTAAATCTTGGTACTGCTATAAAATCTTCAGTGTTTATTATCCCTATAGGTAATGACCTCTATACGGTTGGATCGACATATAATTGGGATGATAAATCTAATATACCTACAGAAGAAGGCAAAAATGAGTTACTTTCTAAATTGAGGGGATTCATCACATGCGATTTCGAAATTGTAGAACACGTAGCAGGTGTTAGACCCACAGTAAAAGATCGAAGACCTTTGGTGGGCAGGCATCCAGAACATCAAAATTTATATGTTTTAAACGGTCTGGGAACTCGAGGAGTAATGATTGCACCTTATGTTGCAGATAAGCTTTATGGTTTTATAGAAAAAGCTAATCCTTTGGATGCTGAAATTGATATCTCTCGCTTTACTTTTTCACCAGAGATTTATCGTAGCTCATGAAAAGATTAATCCAAATGTTTCTGGACAAGCGCATTATAACAGGTAAAAAGCACACTAATGTGAGTACGATACTAATAAAGGCAATTGTGATAGAAGATTCAAAAATTAAATAACTGATTACAAATGCGGCAACGGCAAAAGCAATTCCAACACCATAGCTAACATACATTGACCCATAAAAGAATGACGGTTCCATTCTATATCTTGTGCCGCAATGTGAGCAAGTATCATTGATCTTTAACGTCTTAGAAAGTATGTATGGATTTTTTTCGCTGTACATGGATTCTTGGTGACATTTAGGGCAGGCACCAAAAAGAATACTATATAATTTCATTCCTTTTCTAATCATAACTAAAACCTTTACTTTTACATTTTTTGTAGCAATACAAAGGTAATTTTTTACAATACTTAATACAGTAACAATTGTAACTTTATAGCAATTGTATTATTCAAAAATACTATGTTAAATATCCATAATTTATCAATTTCTTTTCAAGGAGAATACCTTTTTGAGGATATTACCTTTAAACTCGGAGTTGGTGATAGAATTGGCCTTATAGGCAAGAATGGTGCAGGTAAATCTACAATGCTAAGAATTTTAGCTAAAGAGCAAGACGCGGATACTGGGCAAATTGCAGCAGATAAAGATTTAAAGATAGGGTTTTTAAAACAGGATATAGATTTCGACTTCGGAAAAACGGTTTTAGAAGAATCTTATGAAGCATTTAAGGAAATAAAAGCTTGTGAAGCAAGACTAGAAGAAATCAATATACAATTGGCCGAGCGAACGGACTATGAAAGCGAATCTTATAATCAGTTAATGATAGATTTAAATGAGATTCAACACCAATACGAAATTTTAGGTGGTTATAACTATCAAGGAGAAACAGAGAAGATTCTCCAAGGTCTAGGGTTTAAGCGAGAAGACTTTACCAAGCTTACGGATACGTTTTCTGGCGGTTGGCGCATGCGTATTGAGTTGGCAAAATTATTACTTCAGAATAATGATTTATTACTTTTAGATGAGCCCACAAACCATTTGGATATTGAATCAATAATTTGGTTAGAAAGTTTTCTCAAAAACTATATTGGAGCTGTTGTCATAGTATCTCACGATAAAATGTTTTTAGACAATGTCACCAATCGTACTATAGAAATTTCCCTAGGTCGCATTTATGATTATAATAAACCTTATACCAAATTTTTGGCATTGCGAAAAGAGATGAAGGTACAGCAATTGGCCGCTCAGAAAAATCAAGAAAAGCAGATACAGCAAACGCAAAAGCTTATTGAGAAATTTAGAGCAAAGGCTTCTAAAGCTACTATGGCACAATCGCTTATAAAGAAACTCGACCGTATGGAGCGAATCGAGGTCGATGAGGATGACCATAGTGTTATGAGCTTAAGTTTTCCGGTATCCATAACACCGGGAAAGGTGGTTGTAGAATTAGAGAAGGTCTCTAAAAACTATGGTGAATTACAAGTCTTACACCATGTAGATTTAATTATTGCGAGAGATACCAAGACTGCCTTTGTTGGCCAGAACGGACAGGGCAAATCTACTTTAGCCAAAATTATAGTTGGTGAGATAACTCACCAAGGGCATTTAAAGTTGGGGCATAATGTACAGATCGGTTATTTTGCCCAGAACCAAGCGGAATACTTAGATGGTAACAAAACGGTTTTGGACACCATGATTGATTCAGCCAATGAGACCAACAGGAGTAAGGTAAGAGATATTTTAGGAGCATTTTTGTTTCGAGGTGATGAGGTTGAAAAATACGTAAAGGTCTTATCTGGTGGTGAACGCAATCGATTAGCTTTAGCCAAGTTATTATTACAACCTTTGAATGTTTTAATTATGGATGAGCCCACGAATCATCTGGACATAAAATCTAAAAATGTACTTAAAGAAGCTTTAAAGAAGTTTCAAGGTACCTTAATTTTAGTATCGCACGACAGGGATTTTCTTCAAGGCTTAGCGGATACTGTTTACGAATTTAAAGATCAAAAAATAAAGGAATATTTAGGCGACATCGATTACTATTTGGAACAACGTAATCTTGAGAATTTAAGAGAAGCCGAAAAACGCACAATTATTGAAAAGCAACCTAAGGCAAGCAATAATAAAAAGAGCTACGAGGATCAAAAGAAATTAAAATCCTTAAATAATAAGTTGAGCAATATAGAGTCTAAAATCAATCAACTAGAAAAGGCTATTAAAAATGATGATGTGGCTTTAGCTACCAATTACGACGAAACGGTCTCCGACCCTAATTTTTTTGATTCTTACCAATCTAAAAAACGCGATTTAGAAAGGCTCATGGAAGATTGGGAGACCCTACAAGAACAAATAGAACTCTTGAGTTGATGGAAGAACATTTTTTTCAATGTCCATATTGTTGGGAGCAAATTTCCATGTTGGTTGATATCTCTCAAGCCCATCAAAACTATGTAGAGGATTGTGAAATATGTTGCAATCCAATTCAAGTTTCAGTATCTGTTGATAATCACGAAATAGTCTATTTCCAAGCTGAAAACCTAGAACAATAGAAAAAATTTAAATTATTGATAATCAATTATTTATATTTTAAAGACATGCAGTTCGTCGAAAAAATTTGCACTTTAAAGGATTAGTATTTATTTTCGAATTATTATTGTGCCCCTCCACAAAATCTGCTATTATGAAAACTATTAAATTAACCCTACTATGTTGCTTGCTTTCTGCATTTACATTTGCCGACGTATCACAAAGCGAAAAAGACGCCCTGTTGGCACTTTATAATGCAACAAATGGTGAATCTTGGAAAACATCTTGGAATATTAACGAACCCATTTCAGATTGGTACGGTGTAACTATTGAGAATGATAAGGTTGTGGCTATAAGCTTAACCTTTAATAATTTGAATGGACAATTACCAAATGAAATAGCCCAACTAAAATCTTTAAGAAAGCTCAACCTTTCGTTCAACAAATTGCAAGGCGAATTACCAAAGGCGCTTACGACTATGATTGGTTTAGAGGAATTAAAACTATTTTCCAATAATTTTATTGGTGCTATTCCAGAAGACATAGGTAATTTAACCAATCTTAAAATGCTTGAGTTATATAATAATGGTTTTTCTGGTGTGATTCCATCCTCTATCGGTAACCTTTCTAATCTAGAAACGTTGATCTTAAGCAGCAATCAACTTATAGGAAAATTGCCTGCAAGTATTTCTAATCTTAAGTCACTAAAAGTATTGAGTCTTTTTGATAATAGTTTGCTAGGTACTGTACCTTCTTCAATTGGCGATTTAACAGAATTGGAAGAATTGGTATTATCCAACAATGCATTTTATGGTAATTTACCAGGCGAATTGGCTCAGTTATCTAACCTTAAAACCTTGCTTTTAAGCAATAATGGGTTTAAAGGAAACTATGCGAGTTTAAAGGATGAATTGCCAAATATTGTGGATTTCGATTTAGATGAAGTAAATTTAAAAGGTGCTTTGGCCACATTAGATGACGAAGAGGATGACGATTAGTATATAAAGTTTTAATTATATTGGTTAAATAGCGTTCAATATGTTTTTTGAACGTTTTTTTTTGTTTTAATACTTGTTAAAAGTAAAAAGGGTTGTATATTTGCTGTTCGATATCGCGGGATAGAGCAGTAGGTAGCTCGTCGGGCTCATAACCCGAAGGTCACTGGTTCGAGTCCAGTTCCCGCTACTAGTAAAGATAAGGCTTTCAATTTTTTGAAAGCCTTTTTTTATTTCTTTCCTAAAACATACCTAAAACAAAGTGTTTTTTCACTTATAGCTTCTTTAGCCAATTTCTTTCGAATGGATATTTTGGCTGTAGTTGTTTCGTTTTTCACTTGTCCGTTTGTTTTAGCATTTGATGCCAAAAATTAAAAATTTTAAGATTAAACATTTTTTATTATTTGAGATCTGCACTAGTTCAGATGCCTAAGCAGGGCTACAAGTGCTCTAGTAGTGGTAAAAACAAGGCATTGTCGGTTATTTTTTCACAGAAAAAATGTTCGCAATCAGCGCTTGGCCTTGTCAGTAGGGCAAATGCATACAGCTATCTTTGCACTGATTAGGTCTTCTGCAAACAAGAGCAGATGCAAGTCAGAGAGTATTTATCTGTATGTTTATGTTCATAAAAAGAGCAAGGAACAAATGTCGAAGATGTATGTAGTAAATTAATCAGACTCTTATAAAGTTTTAATGCTTTATTTCACCAAATCCTACGCGCCATTGCTCTCTCCTCAGGACCAACTACTTCAAGATAGATAGCTGTAGTCTCTAACGAAGCATGTCCAAGCCATTTTTGAACCAGAGTTAAAGGAACTTTACCAACAGCGTATACGGCAAAACCATGACGTAAGCCCCTAGCACAGCTTCTTACACCTGTTATGTGTGCTTTATGCATTATCTTTTTCACACGTCTAGAAGCTGTTCGTGGTGAAAACCACCATAGGCGAGTATCATCATCAACATGATCAAGATTATCTATATAAGTTAGTAAATCATGTAAAAGGTGCTTTGGTAATGGGATTTCTCTATAGATACCTTTTTGTCTTTTTTTCAAGGTCTCTATCACAACGGTGTCATTATCAAAATCAATGTTGCCAATACTGAGATTGAGAATTTCAGAA
This sequence comes from Winogradskyella sp., assembly GCF_028282165.1. Classification (GTDB taxonomy): domain Bacteria; phylum Bacteroidota; class Bacteroidia; order Flavobacteriales; family Flavobacteriaceae; genus Winogradskyella. The sequence goes on from NZ_JANQIM010000014.1 coordinate 35,706, forward strand.
ATACGAGCACCAGTATAATAGAGTAACTGGCAGAAGAGTTTAGTGTCAGTTTTGCATGTTTTTGTTACTTCTAGGAATGTCAGTCGTTCAGCTTGATTAAGATATTTATGTTCCCCTTTACTATAGTGTAGCGAGAATTTTGCTCTGTACATAACCTAGAGATATTTCTTTATTCATAGATATAACTGACCGATTATTAGATATTTTCGGACAAAAATCAAAACAAAAAATATCTTTTTTCGCTATTTAGAATAGTACAGAGTTGTATCGTGAATGATTTACTTTGGGATGCGGTGATATGAGAATTGTACGAGTTAGAGTTAACCCTTCGTGAATTATTCCTAACGTGTTCGTGCATGGATTGTGGTGTTTGAGAACTAAGTTAGCAAAAAAGGGCAGGAGTTTGATTGGATTTCGCAAGAAGTCCGCGAACCTTCTTTAAACACTATGAACTATAGACGTTGTTAGGTGATGTTCATTTGTGAAATTTCCATAATCTGTAATTGAATTTGCTTAATTTTTTCCCTGTCATTAACTTTTATTTGGAAATTACTTTTGAAGTTATTGGCAATAAGGAATTGATTTTTATTCCACTCAGTAATAAAGGCATATTCTCTAAGATGCCCAAATATAATTGGAATTGCACCTCTATAATCAACTATACTTTTCTTAGGGCTAAATTCTAGTTTGTTTATTAAGTTTATAAGAGCACTTATTTTAGAGTCAATTGTAATATTTTTTTTCGAAATGGTATATAGATGGTTCTTAATTAAATTGATAATTTTTGTTATTACATCAAGTGATGAGTTTAAATAATCGTTTAAAGAAAGGAAAAGAACAAGACAAGAAAAGGCTACTTCATTTTCAGGTTGTAAACTGTTTAACAATAATTTTTTAAACCAATCTTGGCCTCTTTTGTGTGTTATATTCTGAGTATATAAAATTAATAACCACGGTGATCTAGAATTTTGAATTTTTTCACTTAAAGTTTCATTGCTACTAAATAAGTATAGTATTTTCAATACTCGATAGCTTAATTGTCCTTTGTGAAAAATTACTTTTTTCTCAAGTAGCCCAACATCTACTTTGCCCATTAATTCACTAACGAAGTAATAAACTTCATCGGTCAAGTATTTGTTCAACCAGTCGAAGCCTACGAACTCATCACTTGGCTTTAAAGAATCTACTATGTGTTCAGCAACAAAATATTCTTGAAATGATTTGTGAGGAAAATAAATTGATTCACCAAATTTCCTAGAGAGAAAGCATCCGGATATTAAGTCTCTTTTTAACTTATTCAGATTGTTACCAGTTGCATTATATATTTTAGTGAATATGAAATCTGGAATATCTTCATTTTTTATGCTGTATTCATTTGAGTTTTCCCACAGGTAAGTTGCAATTAATTGAGTGAATTTTTGTCGTTCAGATTTTCCGATATTGAACTTTGATTGTTTGATAATTTCTCTATTAAGAATTTGTTGAGTAAATTCTTGATAAAGTGAAGTAGTAGTTAGTTTTTCTACATTTATATTTGTCTCTGGTAAAATATCAGCAAGCATCTTGAGTTGAACAGGTCTTGAACTAATTTCTCTTATTTTTTTATTTCCTAATTTTTCAGTTTTGAAAGTTAAAGTATGTTGATATTTCCGTTTTGACTTCTCATCTGTTGTGTTTTCGGCCAAATAATTATAATATCGCTTAAGGAAACTTTTTATTTGGTCAGTCTTCAATAAATCAATCTCTATTTCATGATATTGAGGCCAATTAACATCTTTAATAATGCCTAAATTAGTTGATCTTTCTCCTCTTAACGCTAAACGATATTCTGCATCTGTAATGAAAGCATTGGGTCTTCCTAAAATAATCACTTTGCTATTTATTGAAATCAATGAATTGATTTGAGTGAAATTATACTGAAATTCTTCCCAAGTCAATGAATGTTTCATTTCGTCAAATCCATCTAAGATTATTGTAAACTTTCCTAGTTTATTTAACCTAATAAATGAATGAAAGTTATAATTTTTAACTAGATTATTATTAGCTAATTCAATGGCAATTAAACCTTCAATTGATTGCTCTCGGGATATTTTACTTAACCTTATAAGGATAGGAATTCGACTATCTTCTGACTTATTTAAAGATAGTTGATATGCTAAGAATTTCGCAAAGGAAGTCTTTCCTTGACCGTAACTCCCTAGAATTGCTAGTGGTGTATTGTCTGATTTACTAATCCAATTTTGAATAATATTGAATAAGTCAGTTTCAATTCGTCTTTCATACTCTGCATTTTTGTTAAATTTCAATTCATTTTCGTGATTATAAAAACTTTTACTTGGTCTTAATTCATATGGTAAAGTATTTGGTTTTGCATTTAAATAAATGAAATAATTAGATATTCCGTCTGGACTATTTAGAAACTGATCTTTTAAATAACTCTTGTATTTAGAAAAATCGATAACGCTATTTAGAAGTTCATCATAGGTTACATAGAATATATTTTTACAATAATCAAGATATTCTTTTGAAGCAACAGAAAAATTACTTTTTGAAACAATAACAACTTCATCCAGTAATCTATTAGAAACTAATACTGAATAGTCTTGGACAATTTTTTTTACAATACTAACTCCTAGATTTCGTTGATAGAATTTACATTCAACTGCGATTTTTTTTACTCTATTGAAGTTCTTTTCCTCAAAATAAAGATCGACTTTTTTGTTGCCTATCCTTTTTTCATCTTCAACATCCAGTCCTTTAAGAACTAATAACTCTTTAACGTCTTCTTCAAATAATTTTCCTTTATCTAAGTCATTCATTATTTATTACAGCAGTTTTTTGAGAATTGCACCTAATGGGTATTGTATGGCGTCGTGAGGCTTGCCTCACGGGGTAACCATAAATTTAACAAAAAATGATAAAATTTCGATTAGGAATTTCAGCTGTAATGAATTATAGCCATTGTTAGCAAAAGTTTTTTATAAATTCATTTCCTCAATATATACTCCACTTCCTGCGATATCATTCATTGTCATTTTTTGAATTGATAATTCATACTTGTCAGGAAGCCTTTTTGCAATGAGTAATTTATTTGTTTTGTAACCTAAAGAGGCAAATAATTTAATCGTGGAATATCTGTCTTTAGGTGTAGATTTACAACCAAAAATTATTTCTGTTATGCTACTCCGCTTTATTTTCAATGACCCTTGGTCTTTATGTATTAATCTTATTTCATTTTCATACTTCCATTTAGAATATTTATTACTCAATATTTTAAATTTTAAGTCTTCAAGTTTTATGATTGAATAATCAAAAATATTAATTGGGTCATCAGAATAATTAACCTTTAAAACATCCAACTTTTCATTGGTGTCAAAACAAATATTTTGCGTTGTATCATTTCCTAAATCATATTTTATACATATACCTTTATGATTATTAGCATAATGTCCCCACATTACAGGACATTTTGGATTATTTGAACCACAAGAAACACCTATATTGTGTTGGTCAATTATAATAAAAATATAATCGTGGTACATTTTAATTTGCAGATATTCAGAATTTTGAGCTAAAAGCTTCTCGAAATTTGATTCGTCGGAATAGAAAGTATAAAGTTCAATTAGTTTATTTGTCTTATCTAGAATCTCATTTTCATACAATTCTTTTTCAAATAATTTAGCTGAAAAAAATGTCTCAATTAATCTTTTATACTGTTCGTGTTTATTAAGATTATTACTGTTTTCGAAAATTTCGGCCTTAAAGTTGTTTAGTTTACTACCTAAAAAATCGAAGAATGACTTGAGTTTTATTTCGTCAGATGTTAAAGAAAATCTCGGATAGCTGTCAAATGGGTCGTTAAAATTCCTTGGGTTTGAGAAGAATAGTTCATTATTAATGATGGAACTATAAAAGTTTTGATTTATCGTAGAATATTTATAGAAATGTTCTTTTCTCATTATTTAGCAATTTGTTGTCAAGTTTTTGATAACGGTCAAGGCTATGAGTAGTTGTATGGGTTTGCGTTAAACTTTGCAAGTACACACTAAGCTGAAAATCTGTGAGGATTTTCAGAAATAGGCGATAACAAGCAATTACTTATAGCCATTGTTAGCTGTAGTTTTTTATTTTATTATCAATTTCTGAAGTTATTTTGTTAAAATTATTTTCAATTAACAAATTGGGAGTTAAGGCATTCATGTCCATTATAAATGATGTCAAATCACCAAAATTATTTGTTATATTTTTAATTTTTTCATATTCAATATATTGTTCTTTGCTAATTTGATGAACTCTTTTTTGAATTAAATCGATCCATGCTTTTTCTTTTTCCTCCCAATATTTATAGTAACTTTCTAATATTTTTGGATCATTTAGTTTAATATTTTCTAAATGAATGGGAAATATCTTATTTGTAAATAGATGTTTTTCGAATTTAGAGTTACGATAAATCTCAAAAAGTTCAAACATACAATAAGTCGATTTTAAGTATTTATCTGAAAGAACAATAATAATCATCATACTTTTTCCTATTTCTTTCATGAAAGCACTTATCAGTCCACGATATCCTATCTCCATCTTGTCTCTTTTAACGTTGTAGTTTTTTGATTTCAAATAATCGAATAAGCTATCTACTATTTCTTCTCTGTCGACATTTTTATCATCTTTCCAAGCGTATGATATATATATATTGTTTTTTTGCTTTATCTGTGAGGTGGTAGTAGTCGGTTCTTTATTATAATCATTTATATTGTAAATAGGATTTCCATGAGCATCGCAAAAAGTTCCACCTGCTTTTAAAATTCTATCAATATTTTTTTTTATCAAGTTATGATTTAGCTGCCTGTGCTTATCGATTTTTGGATTTTCTATTATAGAATTTAATAAATCAAATCCCATAGTAGAAGCATTTTGAAAATTATCAAATAGTTTTAGTAATAAGGGTCTTTGTATAGGAGTATTAGATAATAGAATTGTTTCTGTCTGAAGATTACATAAGTGAATGTATTCTGCAATTCTTAATGAATAAAAATTAGGAAGCGTTAATGGTAATATTATTAAATTAACAGACGGGTCTATACATTCAATAAATTCTTTATCTGAGAAATTATCTCTTTTAAAAAAAATGATTTCCTTAACTTTTAGATTTTTTGAAAGAAACCTATTAAAAATTAGTTTTTGAATTTCTTCTTTGTATACTATTATTATTTTCATTATGCATATTTAATATAGAAATCAAGCTCATTTTTTCAAATTGCAGCTAACGGTTTTGTGTATGGCTCGTTGCGGAAATCAGCTATGATTTTCCACCATAACCTAAAGATAGCAAATTGTAGGCAGTAGTCTATTGTCATTCTAAGGAAAGCTTGGACTAGTAATGTAGTTTCTAATTTTTTTTCTGAGAATTTTCTCGTCCTTAAAAATTCTACTTGCGGAAAACAACAATTTATTAAATTGATGTCTCTCCATTTTTTTATCACTTGAAAGGTCTCCTCTCTTATATAAATAGATTTTCTTACATTTTGAAATATTCATAATTTCATCAAGAAGTGTTTTGTCCGTGCTCCCTAGTGAATGTCCAAGTACATGAACCTCATAAGATGGAAAGGAATTTATTGCTTCATTATACAACCTTTCATAATAATTTTTAGATAGGTACTGAAATGTTTTAAAATGTTCCAAGAACTCATCTATTTCGGTGTTTTTGATGTCTATATAATCTTTGTTTTGATCATTTCCGTAACCTAAAATAATATCATTATTAATTATTGACCCATGAATATAATTTACATTAAAAACTGCCCTCGAACTATTTAGATCAATATACTGTTCAATGGTATTGGTGTAATTGAAATTTAGAATGTACCCATTTTTGGCATCTCTAAAGATTTTTTTTAGGAACTCATCTACCTTACAATGTTTTGTGATATCCAGACTTTTTAAGTATTCAATGAGAAATCCTTTGATTTGCTCAAAATCACTATTTAGAGATTCTAGTTTATGTCTCGTTAATGAAAAATCTCTATTACTGTCGAATGACTTTTTTATAGTCTTTAATTCACCGAAATATGAATTTTCTACATCAAACCAATTGTTGTAATTGTTTTCATATAATTTACTTAAAAATTTATTGGACAGAATTAAACCTAAACTACCTAGGTTTTTTTTTAAATACTTGTTTAGAACTTCCTTGTCATCATTAAGCGCTGAACGAATAAGATTATTGAAATAATCGTTGCCCAATTCGTCGATTTTTTCTACCCTGATATTTATTTTCTTAAGTGCATTTGAGAAAAAATATGAATTGTTATTGATATTTTTTACAATTACATCCTTGAGCTCAGGTGCGATTTTGTCAGTTACTATAAAATTTGCTAAATCAGAGAAGCTTGTTTTAAAACCATGAGCCAAATCAAATCCATTACCAATTAAAATTATTTTATTTTTTATGTTCATTGCTAGGATTGTGTTCTGAAGATTACTGCCAATGGGCTCTGTGTATGGCAGCGTGAGGTGATTCTACATCTCACAGAGTAGCCAGCATCGAGCCTTATGAGCTATACACTTGGTTGATGGCAGTACCTTTTGCTCATTGCGACAACTAAGTTAATAAAACATTTCATAGAAGAAAACTTCAATCCCAATATACGAAGTGCTAGTCGGAATAAAAAAATATGTAATGGCGCAATATATCTAATTTTCGGTCATCTTTTTCAAGTATATGTTAATGCTGAATCCAGATACTGTCCAAAGTCTTTTTTGTGCATTCAAAGCTTTAAAGAGGTGGCAAATCATCAAGCATATGAAATTCATCAAAGCATCTGTCATAGGACTACTCTTCTCATTATTTAGCATGTTGGGCTTTGCCCAGGAGATGGAATGGGAAGGGTTGGATTTATCAGATTATCCGTTTATTGAAGGCAATTTTGCTAAAGCAGAGCGATATTCTTTTCAGAAGAATAAACTAGTCATACATATTTCAGGTGGGCAGGGAATTGAAGAAGAGCCGGAACCCTATACAGCCAGAGAACATGCCGAGATTTTATACAATGGGTTCAAAAACTTTGAATACACCAATTCCCCAACCGAGATTATCGTGTTTTATTATAAAGCAGGGAAGAACAGAGTAACGAAGGCCAGTGTAGTGATTTGCGGTGAAGAATATACATCCAAAAGCGGTGAGACAAATTTTTCGCCAGCCGCAATAGGCAATGCCATAGATATATTCACTAAACGCTTTTATCAAGCGCGAGGATGGTTGAAGAAACCAAAGAAAAAGGGATGAGTTTAGTTTAAGCCTATACCTTTAGCCTCAGGGAAAAGAAGTTTCGTTTCTTTTTGCGAGGGGTCATGGATACCAGTTATTTAAATAAAGATTAATATTTCTAAATGTTACAGCGATATTTTAAGTATGGAGTATCGCTGTTTTTGTTTTAACAAAAAAGTAATATCTTTTTGGTATGAAAGTCGTCGTAGGTATATGGAAAATTAAAGCGGGCAAACGTCAAGAATTTATTCTTGAGAGTAAACGTGTTTCTGAAGCCTCTAAGGATGAATCAGGACTATTAAGTTATTCATTTTCTGAAAGTCATTTAGAAGAGAATACTTTCATTTTTTTTGAGGAATGGAAAGATGATAAAGCTATTTCGTATCATAAGTCGCAACCATATTTTAAAACTTTTATAGAGAACACTAAGGAAATGCTGGTAGAAGACTTCTCGGGAAATATATACAGCATAAATAGCATTCATTCTTTTTAACAAAACAACGATCTTATTAATTTGAAAATAGACGGGATTTATTTGTAAAGAAAAAACAGGCAAAACACCGCTTCAACTGCGTAATACTTAAAATTGGTCATCTCTTATTTGTTTATGGTTTAGCCTGTTGCTTATAGCACAGGTACATTTGTAGTGTTTATTAATTATAGGTTATGAAATTTTCAGAAACAAAAAACAGAACAGAGCCATCATTAAACCTTTATAGTTAAGTTTACACACATCATAAAATGAAAAAGCTAAAATCAACATTTATTGCTTGGATAGCTATCTATCCTGCAATTGCAGCTGTATTATTGGTGTTTGGAAACTATTTAACACACAAACCAATTCTGTTGCGTACCTTTATTATAACTGTCGTTTTAGTACCATTAATGATATATATTGATTCCGTTTTGGACTAGAGTCTTTACAAGAATTACATTCCGCAGTATTTATTATATTTATTTTAGAAAAGATAAATAACACAGTTTTATGTCTAAGGTGAATTGAAATTCTACACGCAAATACAAGACTTGTTGAGTGACTGGAATATTGATACGCCATTATTGCATCCCGATATATTTATTTTCAAGATTGAAGACTATTTTGGTGAACAATCTATGTCGTTTGGACCATACAGGCACAATTTTTTTGAATTAACTTTTGGAATAGGCCATGATGTAGATATAAAAATAGGCACTTCTGTATTTAAGCCTATGGATGCTTCGCTATCATTTACCTCACCCTATCAAATATCATCTTGGAGGGTTAATAAATTTAAAAGCGATTCGCTAGGTTATATGATTTTGTTTAATCCTCAACTTTTTGGAAGTACAGTTAATAAAATTACCCTCTACAATCACTATTCATATCTTAACCTTCATACTTCGCCAAATTTATTCTTAAACGAAACTCAGCAAGGCATAATTGTAAGCTTAATGCAGCAATTGTATAAAGAATATAGGGATGATGAACAGAAGGGTTATGAGCGTATTATAGCATCCTATTTAACTATTTTGTTGGAAAAAATAAGAACCTTTTTTGAAGAATCCACAACAAAAAGAGCATTTGCCAATAGGGCTGAGGAGATTACTTTTCTTTTTGAAAACTTATTGAAGGAGCAGTCTAGTTATAAAAACAAGATGCCGTATTATGCATCTCAACTACATATAAGTACATCATATCTCACTGAAGTAGTAAAACGGGTAACAAGTAAAACACCTATTTCAATTGTACAAGAATATTTGGTGTTAAAAGCAAAAACTTTACTCTCCCAGAATAATAAGCCAATAGCAGTAATAGCAGACGAATTGGGCTTTAATGAAGCTTCTAACTTCAATAAATACTTTAAAAAAAATACAGGGTTAACACCAAGCGCATATCGTAAATTACCTTGAAATTTATATGTTTATCCTAATTATTTATAAATAAAATAGTTTTGATTGAAGGTAGATTTGTAGTGAACTATAAGTCTATATTTTCATGACGTATAAATCTATCTTTTTAAGTTGCATTCTTTCCGTCTCTTTCCAAATCAGCTATGGGCAAACTTCAATAGAAACCTTTAGTAGTGAAGATAATTTTATTGTTGAAGCTTGGTGGTATAAAGTTATAGAAGCAAATCCCAAGTTTAATGTATTTAGTCTCAATGAAGCCATACATAACTATGGGATAGAGGAAACTTTTTTTATGAATTACACCATTGTAGGTTATGAAATTTCAAAAGGCTTTGGACCCGTTGCCGGAGCACGATTTTTAAGTGATAGAGTTTCGGGTTTAGCAGGTATACAGTACGCTTACTATACGCCAATATTTTTTATTACTACAAATATTACGGGTGAGCTGCGAAGCAATCCTTTATTTGAATGGTACACATTATTACAATATAGACCAAAGCTCACTGAAAAACTAAAACTATTCGCACAGTTCCAAAATGCGATGAACTTCGATGAAAGTGGAAACGACTTTAGCCTACAGCGTCTTAGAGTTGGATTAGATTTTAAATGGCTTCAAGCGGGTTTTGCATTAAACACAACACAAACAGGGAAAGATTGGGACTTTGATGCTGAACCTGGACTCTTTTTACGATTAGAATTAAATTAAAAACAAATCATAATGAAAAATCTATTTTTTAAAACAGATAACAACCTAGCTTCTCCAGTATTACGGATTCCATTAGGGATAGTAATTTTAGTTCATGGTGTAACCAAACTTGGTTCTGGTTTTGAGCCATTTGAGCAGTTTATAGTTGATTATATGGAGCTACCTAGTATTGTCGCATATGTCACTGTATTTATTGAAACTGCAAGTGCCTTAATGCTTATTTTAGGATTTGCTACAAGGCTAAACGCCATTGCCTTTTTCGGACTTTTTACAGGAATGATTGTTACGGTTCACTATGCCATTGGTTTTAGCATGAACTGGAACGGACAACTAGAACCAGGTCAAGAAGGTTATGAATACCATTTGTTAGTCCTAGCTATAAGCTCTGCTTTGGTGGTTTTAGGTAGTGGCAAATTCTCTATAGACCGTTTAATTGAGACCAGAAATGAGAATAGACGTATAAAAGCAAAAAATTAAGTGTTATGAAGTGGATTTATCTTGTAGTAGCAATTATAAGTGAAGTAATTGCCACATCTGCACTTAAAGAGAGTAATGGCTTTTCTAAACTTTTACCCTCAATAATTACTGTGATTGGTTATTGTTTTGCTTTCTATTTCCTTTCCTTGGTACTTAGAGAAATATCAGTAGGCGTAGCATATGCGGTTTGGGCAGGTTTCGGAATAATTTTGATAACTACAATAGCCTATTATAGATATGGTCAAAAATTAGACATTTATTCGATTTTTGGTATTGCTCTTATAACATTAGGTGTTATTATAATCAATGCGTTTTCAAAAACTCTTAACCAATAGAATTTTGTTTTAAGTACTTTACAATTAGTATAGTGTCTTATCATCAATTATACAAAATGTTGGAATATCATTATCTTACATAAGTGAAACATAGCACCTCATATTATAAAAATATTCAGGCGTTACTTCAAGGTTTAAAAACAGTTGAGCCTCTGAGCGCGAACTTTCATATTCATAAGTTTTCGGACACACCAACAACCTGGGTTAAGGAAACCAGTATTTTTAGAAGTAATACCTACTCTATAATTCTTTTGACTAAAGGTGAAGCCAAGTATAAGATTGGACTTTCAGAATATAGCATCACCAGTGGTAGTCTTTATTTCCAAGCACCACAGCATTTACGATACTACAACAGGCTATCGGATTGGGAAGGCTACGTCATTGTTTTTATGGACAGTTTTTTTGAAGACCATCCAACATTAAAAGCACTTGTTACGCAATTTGAAGGTTTTAAAATAAGTTCAAAAGTAGTTGTTCCAATGAAGAGTGATGTCCTCTCAGAAACACATTTGATGTTTAAACATTTATATGCCATTAGCTATTCCAAAAGCGAAGACCGCTTAAATAAAGCAAAAGCACTTTTAGAGCTTATTATGTTTCAAAGTGTAGAGCATTATAATCAGCTTTACAAAAACCAAAAAGAATCCAAACAACATCGTATTGTAAAACAATTTGAACAGATTATTGAAGAGCATTTGTATTTTATAACACAAAGGCAAGTTGAGCGGCAGCTTACCATTTCTGAAATTGCAGAAAGGATTAATGTCAATGCTACTTATTTGGGTGAAGTCCTTAAAAAAATTACTGGCAAGACACCAAAGGAAATCTTTTCGGATAGAATTGTTCTTGAAGCACGTTCCCTATTGGCCAATACAGATATGGCTATTAATGAAATCGCCTATTTTTTATTATTTCAAGACGCCTCAAACTTCACCAAGTTTTTTAAATTAAAAACAGGTATTTTACCTTCAGAATACCGTAAATAACATCTTATTTTCATAAAAACTGGAGTTTTCACCAGTAGTTCTTAATTCTTCACCATAAAAACGCATGTAATTCGTCAGACATTTGTACTGTAATTAAAAACATAGTATATCATGAAAACGAATAAAACATTTAAACTCGGAAATTTTGAAATTAATAGAATTGGTTTCGGCACCATGAGAGCTACTACTGGTGCTGGTATTTGGGGCGATTCTTTGAATAAAGCAAATGCAATTAAAGTCATTCGTACTGCCATAGAAAATGGGGTTAACTTTATTGATACAGCAGATTCCTATGGGCCATACACATCAGAATTATTGGTGCAAGAAGCCATTAGCCCTTTTGGTGATAAAGTAATGCTAGCTACAAAAGGCGGGGCCATAAAATATAGACCTGGTGCTGTTATGGCTAATGGTCATCCATATTATTTGCGCACTGCTATCGAGGGGAGTTTGAGACGATTGCAAAGGGAAACTATTGATATGTATTTTTTACATCGGGTAGATCCAAACATTCCCATTGAGGAATCGGTTGGTGCATTGGCTCAATTTCAAAAAGAAGGCAAAATAAAGCACATAGGTATCTCTAACGTAACACTAGAACTTCTTGAGCGAGCGCAATCTGTAGCCAAAATTGATGCGGTGCAAAATGCTTTTAGCTTTAAAGACAGACGATACGAAAATGTAGTCAATAAAACTAAAGCAGAAAATATTGCTTTTGTTGCACATACGCCAGTAGCAAAAAATACTTGGGATGATATTGCTTTTGCGAAAGCAAAACAAAAAGATATCTCAGCAAACCAATTATCTCTTTCTTGGTTATTGCAATATGCTCCCAATGTCATTTCCATTCCAGGAACATCTTCTGAAAATCATCTTTTGGAAAATCTAGCGTCGTACAATCTAACAACTAAAATCTGATGAAAAAGCTAAAAACATCTTTCATTGTTTGGATAGCTATTTATCCTGCAATTACGGGAATACTTTTTTTGTTTGGTGATAGTTTGAATGAACTTCCGATCACAATAAGAACTTTAATTTTGACCCTAGTTTTAGTGCCTTTAATGGTGTATGTATTGATTCCTTTTTGGACTAAAGTTTTCCTCAAAATAAAAGACCTTTAACAAGCTTATATACCATAACTTTGTAAAAATCTATTTTATACTGAAATGAAGTATACTTTCTATAAGAAGTTTTGTTTTTTAGTAGCGCTTATGCTTTTGAATTCATGTCGAGAGTCTAATAGGACTAAAATGGAAGAAGGTATTAGCAATTCTGTCGTTACAGTGAGTGCCATGAAAAATGTTATGTGGAAGGGCGAGCTAGAAGGAAAGGTAAAATTAGATACTATTGTTCCTAGGAAAGGATTATATGGTATCGGACCTTTAGCTTTTCTTAAAGGAGAGATATTAGTTAATGATGGACTAACTTACGTGTCAAAAGTGGTTAGTCCAAATGAAATGAAGGTTGATGTATTACCCGAAGCCCAAGCACCATTTTTTGTTTATGGGCATGTTACGAGTTGGAGAGAACAAAAACTACCCAAAAGTGTTATTGATATGTTATCATTGGAAAAGGCACTAAATGATTTGTTTAAAGACATAAATGAACCGCTAATATTTAAATTAAAAGGAAGAGTTAAATCGGCAGAAATTCATATTCAAAATCTACCAGATAACACAAAAGTTAGCTCACCAAAAGAAGCACATCAAGGGCAAGTAAATTATTCTCTCGAAGATGAAATTGTAGAAATGATAGGTTTTTACTCAAGAGCGCACCATGGTGTTTTTACACATCACGATAGCAATATGCATATCCATTTAATGACTCAAGACAAACAAAAAATGGGACATTTGGATGGACTGGAAATTGGAAAAATGAAACTATATTTGCCTAAAAAGTAAAATGAATTCAAGGGTGTTTAGTTTAAATATAGATATTTTTCTAATCTATCGCGGTTATGAATAATAGGTGGCTATAAGTTTCTTTATCAATCACCAATTTGTAAAATACTTTTAACTACAATTAGCTAGTGTTTCTTGTTTTTCCCAACTATATTGGTAGTTTCATGTAAATATATTTTAATAAAGAGTAAAACCTCAAAACAATTTAGTATAATGGACTTTAAAGTATTAAATTGAATTTAAATTCATTTATAATAATGAGAACAAAGGATGAAAATAAATTATTTGCCATTTTTGATGCTACGGTTAGTCTAACTGCAAAAGTTGGAATTGCAGGGTTGAAAATGTCCTTGATAGCAAAAGAGGCAGACATAGCGGCTGGGACTATATATCTTTATTATAAAAATAAACAGGACCTCTTAAACGCAGTTTATGCAAATCTAAAATCCGAAGGTATATTTTCTGTAATTGGAAGAATTGAGCATCTTCCTATTCAAGTTCAACTTTTTAGACTGTGGGAAGTTGCATTTGAATATCATGTTGCAAATAACAATAAGTCTATTTTTATAGAACAGTTTGAGCTATCACCTATGATATCTCCAGAAAATAAGATATTGGAAGAGGACAGCATATCATATTTGCAAAAAACATTGGAAGAAGCAAAGAAAAAGGGAATAGTTAAACCAATAGATAATCATATCATCATTTCTTTAATCCTTGGCTTTATGAAACACTTGGTAGTTCAGGCAACTAAGGATGTGCTAGATACAAACGAAGAAGTTAAGCTCCTATGCTATTCAATGTGTTGGGATGCCATTAGAATAATCAATAATGAATAATTATTCATTTTAGATTTTTTTAAGTATATTTAACCATGTTAGTAGATGGTCATTTATAAATCGATTCTAAAAAAACGAATTGATATAGACAAATCTCTAACCATTATTCAATACTTAAATTAAACACAATCTAAAATGAAATCCTACCCAATTTTCTTTCTTTCAGTCCTATTTGTTTTGTCAAGTTTTTCACCACAAACTAATTTTGATAAGGACACTAAAATACTCATGTCGGCTAAGATCGTATCGAGTGAAGAATCCGTTAACGTCTTATTTTTTACAGACGGTTCTTATAGTCTTCAAAAACTTAAAAATGGCACTGAAACCAATTCTAAGTCTTTAATGCTCTCAGAATCTGAGTTAAAAACATTGGAGAAGCTCATTGCAAGAGCAAAACCGCTTGTACTTAAATCCACTTATACCTGTATAGAAAAAAAGGTAAATAAGACAAACGCAACACTATATTATTTTGGGAAATCAAAAAAAACGGTAATTGTTAATAATGATTGTCAAAGTAATACCAAGCTCAATAATATAAGAGCCTTTGTAGACAAAATTTTGAAAGACGACTTATAGGTCTAAAAAGACTGATATAATAATCTCACATATTACTACTTAGGTCAATTTATCCAAATATGAAAAAGCCATTAGTTAAAATAGCATCTGTGCTTTTTCCTAATCGGGTTGCTTCTTTTGCATACAATCAACTGACTAACCCTCAAGTTCGTAAATTACGAGAAAATGAATTAGCCACCCTTAATAAAGCAGATAGAGCAAGTATTAAATTTAAGGGTTTTAACATTCAGCTATACACTTGGATGGGTGGCACTAAATCAGTGTTGCTTATTCATGGCTGGGAAGGCCAAGCAGGAAATTTTTCAGATATTATTGAAGCTTTGCTAAAAAAAAGCTACACCGTTTATGCATTTGACGGTCCGTCTCATGGATTTAGTAGTAAAGGAAAAACCAGTTTGTTTGAGTTTACCGAACTCGTTGGATTACTCATTAAAAAGTTTAAAGTTAAGAACTTAGTAAGCCATTCATTTGGTGGCGTTGCAACAACTTATGCCTTACATCAAAATCCAGAAATCATAATTGACAAGTATGTGTTATTAACAACGCCAGATAAATTCGTTGAGCGTATTGATGATGTTTGCCATATAGTAGGCGTTAATAATAGTGTAAAAAAACGTCTAGTGAATAGACTTGAACTTGAAACTGGTAAAACCGTGTTAGATTTAAACGTGAGTGATTTTGTAAAATCGATTTATGTAAAACGAGCATTAATAATTCATGATAAAGATGATAAGGTGATACCTATAAATCGCTCACGAAATGTTAGTGATTATTGGTCCCAATCTGAATTTAAAGAGATAGGTGGTACAGGTCATTTTAGGATATTAAGAACACAATTCGTTATAGACTTGGTTTTGGAATTTTTTAATGAGTAATCCAAGATATTATAATGCTTTAAATTTTGGTCATTTTTTAAATTGTTTTGGTTAACACTTTGGCTTCTTATGGCGGTAGCTTTGTAGTGAATTTAAAACCATAGAAATCATGAAAAATGAATGCAACCAACTAAACAAACCTTCACTATTATACATCTTTATACGGGAAATGGTCTTTTTAAAAGAGACTCAAAGAGCATTAGATGATGTATTAAATCAAAAGAAACTATTTTTTGGTAGTATAAAAACTTGGTACAAAAAACTATTAAAAAATGAGCTGGTTGAGGCTTCGCTAATGCTTAGCGGTTACATGGCAGTATCTACTTTAATACTATTGATAGCGTATAAGTTAGTATTGGTTTATTAACAAACGTACCTCATAAGACGCTTTAGATTTTGGTCAGTTTCTTATAATTTTATGTAACTTTAAGCTATGGCAAAAAAAGAGATTCCTGTATTTGAGACTAGTAACGATATCCATGAAGCCACGGGTTTTGAGCACCGTAGTCATATTCCTGGGTTTGATATTTTTACGATGGAATCACTTGAGCCGTCTGCTAGGCGATGCATGCCACCATACCGTCAAGGGTATTATCAAATAGGAATTTTGAGTGAATCTGCTGGTGCAAAAATCAATTTAAATACAAATGAAGTCGACCTAGAGCAATTTCCACTGTGGTTTGTAGTACCGGGCCAAGTTTTTTCTTGGGTTCGTGACCCAGAAACCAAAGGAATTCATATTCAATTCAGAAAAGAGTTTGTTTCTCAATCTATACCTAACTTAACCGAAACATTTCCCTTTTTAAAAATTACAGAGAATAGTGTGTTTTTGATGACACCAGAGGAGCAAAACTCGTTAGAAATTGATATGAACCGTATGCTCTCCGTGTTTCAAAACCCACATCCTTATCAGGAAAAAATGTTAGAGGGTATGCTAGTATCATTATTGTATAATTGTAAATCGGTTTATGAGCGCTTTAAGACCAAAGAGAGTCATCTTTCACGTAAACAGGCCTTATCCCAACAGTTTCAACAGCTCGTTGATAAGTTATACATAGACTCTAAAAATGTAAGTGATTATGCTTCTCAATTGAATGTTACGCCTAATTATCTTACCACTGTCATCAAGGAAGTTACAGGAAAAACGGCAAAGGACGTTATTCAGCAGCGTTTATTCCTAGAGAGTAAAACCATGCTATCATTTACCTCATTGGATATAGCAGAAATTGCATATCAGCTCAATTTTCAAGAGCCTACACACTTCACACGTTTTTTTAAAAAGTACAGTGGAACTACACCTAATAAATTTCGTCAGTCGTTATAGATTAGTTTTTTGCCATTTTCTATAAGAATCTGGTTATTTTATTGATCATAGTAATCCGAACTTTGTATTGTAATTAAAAGTTGTGGATTATGAAAACAGATAATGTAGCACTCATCACTGAAGCAGGTAATAACTTATCTTTAAAATTCGCTAAAATTTTAAAAGATAAAAACTTCAATGTCATAATAGTAGCAAAAGGTGAATCCTATGACAGATTAAATGAAATCGAATCAGAGGACATTAAACTCTTAAATATTGATTTGACCAATTTATCTGAGATTTCTCAATTGTATTCATATTTAAAATCGGAATATGGAAAACTAGATTTATTGATTAATAATGCTGAAGTAGCAAACGGTTTTGGTCAAAAAATTACAGATATTGATATCACTGAATTTAAGCACCTTTACGATCAGAACCTTTTTTCTGTTATCAATATTATTAAAACATTATTTCCCTTACTAAACAAAAGTAAAAAAGCTAGTATTGTAAATATAACAAGTGCATTAGGAAGCATGGATAAAATGAGTGATAAAGACTTTTGTTACAGGGACTATAGAATGACAGCATATTCTACTGCTAAGTCTGCACTAGATATGCTAACATCTATTTTAAGTAAGGAATTAGAGCCAAATAACATAAAAGTAAAGAGCTTCGATCCAATAAGAAAAGCAAATTGTACACATAATAGTGTTAGATTATGCAAAGATGTAAAAGAAGAATTATTAAGCCTGATTTAGGGAACTATAGGATTTAAATTATAATACCATCAAATTCTTCTAGTTGCTCAAAAAAACTAGGTATTTTTCTTTACGCTCTGCAAGGAGCTACATAAAAAGTATTTAACTTATTATACATCATTGTATTGTTTCACAAAATGAATTAGTTAGGTTGAATCACAGTTTAATCATAATATGAAATATCCCAATCAGAATTTATTACTTTCCGTTAACTAACGTTTCAAGTTTTCTTAAGGCTCCGGACCAAGCATGGCTAAAATACGCTCTTGCAGATTCCCAATCATCGCCTTTTCTCCAGCCAGTATGTATTAATGTTACTTTTGTTATATTTAAATTAATTGTTGTAAATATAACAGTCACATTCGTTAATGGTCTTATGCTGTTCATAAACCTTTTCTGTTCTGCGTTTCCTTTCCATTCAATATTAAAGAAATTTGGTTTATCGACAGCCAATACTTTACAGCCATATGTGCTATTGTTTGTAAGGTCAGGATCATCTGGTGTCCAAAATAATTCGTACTTACCTCCAATTTTCATTTCTACTTCAGCTTCATTGGTAAGCCAATTAGACAGTTGGTCATTTTTCTCAAAATAATTAAATGCCTTTTCTTTAGAACAATTTAGAATTACACTCGTCACAATTATTTCATCTTTTTGATCTAATTCACTCATCCTACTAGCTTCATTGTTTTGTATAAAATTATAAATAATAGTACAAACTGATTAAAAGCTCTCATTTTTTTAGCGATTATATTTAGAGAACAAGATGCTTTTGGTGGTGAAAAAACTGTCAGCGGATGCGAATTGAGTTCAATTTTATAAGATTGGAAAGAACTTCTGTTTCCGATATGTACTTTTAAAATATATAATGTCTATTAACATTTACCACTTCTCACTAAATGTAACTTGTTGACAAACTAATTTTATTTTTAAAATGAAAAAGTATTCATTGAAAGGATATATTGCCTATGCGGTCGCAATATTTATTCTAGTTATAACAAATTCCTGCTCTACCTTAAACAAAAACGAATCAACAAACAGTGCTTATATATTGTATAATGCCAATATAGTCAATGTGAAGGATGGAACTATTTCCAAAAGTGATGCCATTGTTATAGACAAAGGGACTATAAAGCATATAGGAAGTGCTATAGACTTAAAGAAATCCTTTGCAAAGAATAATCAATATAACCTTAGTGGTAGATACGTCATTCCCGGATTGTGGGATATGCATGTACATGTAGATAAGCTTTCTAGGGATTACGAACACTCAGAGAGAATGTTAAGTCTCTTTACTCTAAATGGAGTGACTTCAATAAGAGAAATGGGAGGGGATTATGAAAAAATCAGTCGATTAAAATCGGCTACCAAAACCAATTCCCTTTTGCCCTCTCTGTATAACGCTGGACCCATATTTGAAAATAAAAAATGGTTAGATCGTCTTGCATTAGATGATCCAGAACTGGCTTCAGAAAGGATAGGTATAGCAGATCCTTCAAGAGTATCGGGGGTCTTAGATTCTATTTTAAAGCTAGATATCGACTTTATTAAGATACGAACAGCTGCTTCGGATAGTGTTTTCTTTGAGCTAGCGGATCAGTGCAAGAAAAAGGGAATCAAACTTTGTGGGCATATAGATGGAAAAGTAGATTTGTATGAAGCCGTTAAGTCGGGAATCAACTCAATAGAGCACGTTGATATTTTTCAATTGAAAGAGAAGGATATGACTGACTCCAAAATGGATTCTATAGTTTCTCTAATGGAGGATTTAAAAACAGGCTATTGCCCAACTTTGCTTGTCTTTAAAACCTTACGAATATATAGTCTGAAAAAAGCACATGAATTTTTACAAGACTCTACGGATTCCAAGTTTCCTATGCGGGCGTATGCCTCTCAAAGGCTTATAGAAAAATCTGATCAGTCTGTGGGATGGGCAGTTAGTGCCAAGAAAGTTGTTCCTTGGGAAGATTGGGAAGTTAGTTTTTTGAGATTTGCTGATAAAATTGTGAAGAGCAATGTCCCAATCTTGGCAGGAACTGACGGATCCAATGCTTTGATATTACCTGGTTTTAGCTTACTTACAGAGCTAGAGATGTATCAAAACGAATTACACATGACGCCACTTCATGTTTTACAATCTGCAACAATGAACGCAGCAAACTTTTTTGAATTGTCTCATAAAACTGGATATATCAAAGAGGGCTATGATGCTGACCTGGTCATTTTAGAAAAGAATCCTTTAGAGAATATTAAAAACTTACGTAGTATCTATAATGTTATAAAATCTGGGAAAATTATCGATCAAAACGAAAGAAAAAAAAGACTCAAAAAAGTTAGAGACTATAACATTAACAATAGATTATAAAACCTAGTGACACTATTTTTTATATCTTTTTAATGAAAAAGAATGAAAGGACAATAAAACGTATAATCAGGACAATATTTACCTTAGAGAAGAAATATCCGAAGGTAGAATACCCTTATGCTTTTTGAGAATTCTTCTTAATTGGTTGGCACTATAAAAACCACATTGTCTTGCTACAGATTCAACTTTATTTTTTTCTGATAACAACTGTATTGCGCGATCTACTTTAAGTTTTTCCAAATAGTCTCCAATTGTAATTCCAGTAGTTTTTTTAAAGAGTCTTGTTAGGTTGCGAGTACTCATGTTTACGGTTTCCGCAATATCGGAAATCGTAAAAGTTGATGACAAATGTTTAACTATATAATCTTGTGCATCATGGATTCTGTAATCCAGATGATTCCTGTATTGAAGAAAAGCACTTAATTGCGGATCAGATTCGCTTCTTCGAAAATAAATGACAACCTCTTTAGCTATATCTGTAGCGAACTTGGAGCCAAATTCTTTTTCTATGATGTAAAGCGCCAAATCAACCCCTGAAGATACTCCAGCACTTGTATATAAATTGTTGTCAGCTGTAAATAATTGGTTCTTTTTTACATTTATGTCGGGATATTTTTGGGATAATTCATTAACATATTTCCAATGGGTCGTACATTCTTTACCTTTTAGAATACCAGATTCAGCTAATAAAAATGTACCAGTACATACCGAACTGATATTGACTCTCTTATGGTATTGATTGTGTAACCATTTGAAAAAAGAGTGGTTATCCTTGAGGAAGTTATGATTTGAGAGCAGCTCATACTCTAGGCCAGAAATAAATATATGATCATTTTCTGATAATTGAAACTCATGATAAGGTACTAGTTTAGAGAATCCCAATCCGGCACTACTTTCAATAGTTGTGTCATTGTTAATTGATACAAAGTGTAGCTCAATATCGGCACCGTATTCTCTTGCTTCATAAAAAATATGAGCAGGTCCATTTATATCTAGGAGATGTACTTTTGGTGGTACTATGAATAAAATACTCTTAATAGTTTTGGTCTTTTGATTATTGTTAGTGTTAGGCTTAGTCTTTTATCCACTTAATAGCATTTTTAAGTATCTTCCTATAATCGGGACCTACATTCTTATTATGCCTATGTTTCAATTAAATAACCAGTTATTCTGCCGACTTAGTTTCTCATTCACATTAAAAAAAGTGTTGCCATGTTCTAGTCTGTATGTTCCTTGTTTCATTGCCAACTCGTTTGTTCTAGAAGTCCCTTCTTTAAAATTCTAAACGTTCTGTTCATTTCAATCTAATCTAAATGAAATCGTAATTGTAGAAGTTAATTTTTTCATTTCAGTATCCATTTTGATTAGATAGGAGCTGACGGTTCAACGCTATAGTCGAAAGATAGTGAATTGAAATGAATTAGGGCACGGTCAAGTTTAGTTATGATAAACCTAGCATATGGTTAAGTGCTGACTATTTACCTAAACCAAAAGGCTAAACGAATATACCGAATACAGAAGTTGAATTTTGAATTCATATCACTAAATTGCATCGATTATAAACAATTATTGAGATCAGCTTAATGACTATTGAGAGCTTTATAAGAGCATTCTTATTTCTGTCTTTCTTCTTAGGAGGCTTTATATCCATATCCTTAATTATTTCTAGAAAGCATAGATCACTGCCCAATGCCTTCTTGTCGTTGTTTCTAGCTATTTATGCATTTAGGCTTCTTCTTCATTCCGATTACGCACCGAATATAGGATTTGGAAATTACTTGATATTTACACTTCTATTAAGTCCATCCTTGTTTCTCTATGTCTATACACTGACCAAGAAAATTAAGATATTAAAACCATATCATCTTTTACATTTTTTACCCAGTCTAGTTCTCATCCCTGTTCTGATTGTTTTTAGAGAGTCTTGGAATATCAATTCGTATAAGAGTGCTTTTACTAATGATACTGCTCTAATTTTTTTATCGATTATACAAGGATTGGTTGTTTTGCATGTAGTGTTCTATTTTTTTCTAATTATTAAGCGCTTAAACGAACACAGAGCATACATCAAGGAAAATTTTTCAAACCTATCAAGTGTCAATCTAAACGCAATCTCCAGATTGTGCTATGCATTTCTTGTTGTCATATGCATTTGGATTTTCGGTGGTTATGGAGATATTGGATACTTTATTAGTATATGGGGAGCACCTTCGATTTACATCGCATATATATTCTGGTTTTTATTATCCTTAATCGTTGTCTTAATAGGTTATGAAGGATTCACTAGACCAGATGTTTTCTTAAATATTGATGTTAGCATCAAATCAAAATCAATAGGCAAAAAGAGTCTATCTGTAGGGGACTTGAATGAATACTCCACCAGATTATCCTATTTAATGGATACCAAAAGACCCTATTTGAATCCAAAATTGAAACTCTCTGAACTGGCAGATTTAATGGACATGAACCCTGTCCTTTTGTCTAATGTCATTAATACCAGTTTCGAGAAGAACTTCAACGATTATATTAATGAGTATCGCGTAAATGAGGTTATTAACAAAATGAAGGATCCCAAATTCAATAATTTAAGCTTGCTTGGCTTGGCTTTGGATTCTGGATTTAATTCCAAATCAACCTTCAACCTAATGTTCAAAAAATTTACAGGAAAAACACCTAAAATGTTCAAAAAAGAGTTTCCTGCTAATAATTCTATTTAAGACGTCCTAAATCATAATCTCGGTCGATTCGTAATTCTTGTTTCTATTCTTTTGTCAGGAAATCTAAACAACCTGATTAGACTTTTGTATCCAATAAGATAGATATTACATAGTTGTGGGAAATACAAAAACAATTGTTATGAAAAAAGCACAAAAAAGACTTAGAAAAAAACTGACCTGGATAATTGTTATGATATTCTTTATGGTGTTTATACTTGTTACCAATAGCTGTTTTACCTATACAGATGCTATTAAGAATGATGCAAGCATTGTTGAGATGGGAGATGTTAACATAGGGGGTATAGAGCAATGGGTTCTCATTAGAGGTGAGGACAGAGAAAACCCAGTTATTGTTTTTCTTCATGGTGGACCGGGTTCTCCTGAAACGGCATTTTTAAGAAAATATAATTCTGAGTTAGAGAAACATTTTACAATGGTGTATTGGGATCAGCGAGGCGCAGGAAAGTCTTATGATAAAAAAATACCTCAAGAGACAATGAACCTTGATCAATTCTTATCGGATACTCACGAGCTGATTGTCTATGTCAAGAAGAAATTAAACAAAGAGAAAGTCCATTTAATGGGGCATTCGTGGGGCAGTGTTTTGGGATTATTGACTTCTGCCCAACATCCTGAGTTAGTCGATACTTACATAGGCATTGGACAGGTAGTGAATACTGAAAGAGGTGAAAAATTGTCTTTTGATTATACAATGAGAGAGGCGAAAAAAGACAATAATCAAAAAGCAATAGATCAACTAAATTCGGTTGGTCCACCCGTAAAGGGAGAATATGAAAATAATGGCATTTGGACCCAACGCAAATGGTTACTGCATTATGGTGGTGAACGCTACGGGAAAACTGGTGTCATGGATGCTATATTTGACCTTTGGTTTTCCGATGAATACAACTTTTTTGATGTGATTAAGTTTACGAAAAGTTCAGGTTTTGCTTATCGACTTAGGAGAGATGAAAAGAAAATCGATTTCTTTAAACAGGTTCAATATGTTGAGGTTCCAGTTTACTTCATTAGCGGAAAATATGATTACAACACTCCTAAGGAATTAGTTAAGGAATACTCAGAAATACTTCAGGCACCTAAGGTAGGATATTATGAGTTTGAGCAATCATCGCATAGTCCAATTTTTGAGGAGCCAGAAAAGTTTAATGAACTTATCATAAAATTATTAACCCATCCAAACAATAACTCTAAACTATAAATTAAATATTATGAATCTATTCTATAGAGGACTCTGTGTCCTATTCCTAACGTTAGCTTTCAATCCTAGTTTATTCGCTCAAAATGACGATTATCTCAATCCAAAAATGACAGATGATGGTATTGTAGTTGGGAATTCAAGACAACACATCGATACGTTATTAATTGCAAACCTCATAAGCGAGATAGAATCTGGCAGCTATAAAAATATTCATAGTGTTCTGGTTTTAAAGGACAATAAGCTTCTTGTTGAAAAATACTTTGATGGATATGATATCAACCAATTACACCAACTTCGATCTATCTCTAAATGTGTCACTGGACTACTCTTGGGCATAGCTATTGACAAGGGTTATATTAAATCTGTGGAAGAGGGTATTTTTAATTATTTACCAAACTATCAACACCTCAAGAATGAAAACAATGCTAAAATTAAGATTCATCATTTAGCGAGTATGTCTACTGGACTTGATTGGAATGAAACCAATATACCTTATGAAGATAAAAACAACGACGACAATAAAATGTACAATTATGGGGATTGGGTAGAATATACCCTAAAAAAAGAAGTAGTAGCCACTCCTGGTGAGGTGTTTAATTATAGTGGAGGCGTGTCTAATATCTTAGCTGCAGTTGTTCAAAATGCAGTTGGTATACCCCTTGAATTGTTTGCAGAACAACATCTTTTTAATCCGCTAGGCATACAAAATTATAACTGGAAAAAAAATAGAACACAAACCTTAGTATCTGCTGACGCTGGCCTTAGTATTAGACCAAGGGACATGATTAAAATTGGTACTATGCTCCTAAACAAAGGCGAATGGGGAGACAAGCGCATTTTAAGCGAGAAATGGGTTAAGCGATTATCTTCTAAGCAAGTTAACGGAGGTGCAATGGGACCTTTTCTTTTATCTTATGGATATATGGTTTTGGTAGTTGAAAAAGGACCTGATTTTTTACCTGGATTACGTGGTTACGCTGCTACTGGAAATGGTGGGCAGATTATTTGGGTACTTCCAGAACAAAATGCCGTGTTTGTATTTACAGGCGGCAATTACAACTCAGAGCTATCACAGACACAGCCCATAGAGATTGCGATCAAATATCTTTTTCCTGCGGTTAAAGACTAACGTTTTTTGATATTGCTGCTAGTGGCATTAAGTCAATTAAAATCTGTATACACGATAAGAATTAAAGACTTTTTAAAATGAATGATTAACGCTTTAAATCAAGGTTGTCTGATTTAATTTCTAAAGCTTCTTTTCTTGATTTAATATTCAGTTTGCTGTAAATATTTCTTATATGGGTTTTAACAGTATTGATTTCGATGTGGTATTCCTCAGATATTTCTTTGTTGGATTTGCCTTGTTGAAGCAGGCCAAGGATTTTTCGCTCCTGAACACTTAAAGATTTTAAGCGTCTTCGCGCTCTGGCCTTATTTTCTTTAACCAAGAAATGCGTCAAGAACCCTAATACAAAGGATAATACGCCTACCAGATATGGCTGGTAATTCTTAGTTTTTTTCGTTGGTAGTTGATTTTTAAAAACCTTGAAATAATTGGAATCCTCCTCGGACCATTTATCCAAATAATTTGTGTAAAAGGCCTTGTTTAAGGAGTAGTTAGATTTAAAATCACTCTTATGCAAGGCATACAGGGATACTAGAGGATGCTTACTGGTATCTGCCACAAACCTTAGCTTTTCATTAATTGCCTTTACAACAAACTCTTTTTTTAATGTGGACAGGCCATAATCTGTACTGTCCTTATAATGGTATATTTTATCAATTTTTAGTAGGGATTGACTTGGCAGATGTTCTTTAATCTCAATGAGGTTAAGCAGTTTTTCTTTTCCAAGACTGACGATCTCAATATCGGAGTTTCTATTGGCAATGATGAATATGTGGTTTTCTTCACTTCCGCCTATGATTAAAGAAGCCTCAGGATCACTTTTTTTGGAGATATGAATCCTATAAAGTTGATCTTGCTCAATAAGATAATTGGTGGGAATAGAAAACCGCCCCAGACTATCAATTTTAGATTCTGCAATAATCATTTCATTAGAAATGGTATACAAATCATCAAAAGACTTAATGTGGGACAAGTAAACCGTTGGGCGCCATGAAGGCCCTAGTTCCAGAAGCCCACTTATGGCATGCACCTTTTCTTGGGAAAAGATTTTAGCATTTAATACTAACACTAAAATCAAGAATATGCCCTTAAAGTAATTTAATGTAAAATGCACCGTTAAAACAAATTTTGATCATTACTAATAGTTATGTGACCTCTTGCTTGCCTCGGTATGATTTTAATCTCCCAGATTCCAGTTTGTGGGGCATTAAATGTTTTATTCAATTGACCCGAGACAGCTTCAGAAATATAATTCTTATCTGTTGGCTTTTTGTCTTCAATATCGGAATAGCTCAAAATACTCTTGACGGCAAAGTTTCCCTGGAGTTCACCATTTGGAGCATGAATTTCCACTGCCATTTCACCATAAATGATATTACAGCTTACACTTAGCATAAAACTGCTCACCTCTTTTGTAATTTCAAAATCAATAATAGTAGTTTCAGAAAGTCTTGAAACCTCAATATTTCTTGTAATATTTTTATGGTTAGTGTTTTGAGCCATCACTGGTCCCAGCATTAAAACAAGCAATACTAGCTTTGTGATATGTTTTACCAACTGATTCATAGCAACTATATTTTATTGTTTCGTTTAAAAAATTCTACTATTTCCCATAATACACTGAAGGGTGTACCATGTCCGACATGGTCATAAGTTCTAAACTCAGCATTTACACCATGTAGTTTATATATAAGTTGACATTTTTCCCATCTCTCGGGAAGCATGGATTCGGACAATGCGTGATAAATAATCGCTCTTTCTTTATTATTGTATGCATCATCATACTTAACAGCATCATTTGTATCCTTAGTGCCCATATAGATGAATTGGGAAATATCTTTATAAGCATCAAAGTCAAATGGAGTGCCCATTATAGCTTCAAAATCCTTTATTCCTAATGGATAATTTAGTTCTTTGCCTGCCAATTGTTCTTGTGGTAACATTAAAATACCGTTTAGCCCTCCTGTAGCTAAGGCCTTAATTATTTCTGGGTGCAAAAATGCAAATCTGTTGATAAATGAGCCTGATGCAGAAAATCCGTTCATAAATATTTTTTCATGGATACTGTAATCACGCTGCCTTAATACATCCTTGGCATGCTCAATGATCCTCATCAATTGAAGGTCTAACCTTTTGTATTTTACATCTTGGATTAGAATGGCATCTCTATCTAAAGTATGAGTGTATACCAGAGCCTTGCTCTGTGGTCGCGGAAAAATAGGAACGACGAGTGGAATGCCCATTTTTTGAGAAACCCAATTTCCTATAAAATAGTGCCCGCTAGCAAGCTTTTTGGCACTTCTTTCATGCAGTTCAGAAGAATCGGTCGGGAACCCCGTATTATTGGTTTCAACCAACAGGTAATGCTTTTTGTCTTTTTCTATGTTCTTAGGAAGAAAAATCAAGTAATCATAATGAAAGCCCTTATCGGGTTGGGCATTAACCTTCATGAGAATACCGCGTTCTAGGTCTTCCATGTCCTGACCGTTTAAAACATAAACCAAAAGAAAGGCGGTTAATAACAATAATGTGTTTTTCATTGAAAAGAGCTTTTAAAAGTAAGACTAACAAATCTATGAACTCAACATTATTCAATGCGTTTAAAAATGAATGATAATAGAGTTAAAAAGGGATTAAAAAATGATTACGCCTTTTAAAAACCATGTTGTATCACTAATTACTGATAGTTTTCTTTGCGGTAAGATGGCTATTTAAATCATCTTATTTTTATTTCCTTAACCAATGATGAAATGGGAATAGCATAAACATCTTCCTTTTTAAGTAAAAAAATGACATTGTTGGTTTTACCGATTAATTTGCCAGTTTTTACTTCATTATCGACAAGCCTTACCGTAATCTCTTTTTGATTAAGAACCTTTTCTTTGGCGTATTTTCCATAAATGGTCGCTGATAGATACAGATAAAGCATTGCACTAATTAAAAACATACCATTTCTGTATAGACCAAACCAACTTCGTTTGTCCATTCCGAAATTAAGAAAGGAGTACGATCTAGGCCATTTTCTCTTCCAAATAGAATCTAGTTTAAAAAGGATGAACACAAAAAAAATCGACAGTAAGGAAAAGGTAAGTACATAAATCTCAGAGAATGGTGTCATTAAGAAATCAAAAATATCCCCATAATCAAATATGTCTATATCAAATTCCGAATACTTTTTATAACTAAACATCATCCCTATGCCAACCGCGACAACATAAGAAATACTTATTACAGCTTGTATTTCTTTAATGATTAGCTCATAAGCATCTTTTATTAATCCTTCTTTCATGAATCATTTGTTTAGAAACAAGTTGGTTAATGATTTATAGACAAAATACTAAAACAATATTTCATCAGTGGTACTAAATGTAGATCATTACTCTAATTCCACAATTTAAATGTACTGAATTTATTTAGGAAATGACTCAGACTTTAATAGAATGAAATTATCAACTAAAGCATAGCAATTATTTACATTAACGATGGTCGGCAAAAACTTTTGTGTAAAATTTTTGTAATGTTTGATTAAAATCCAAGTATATATTAAAAAAGAGATGACAATCTTATGAATGTATCGGATGAAATTATAATGCATAAAGTTAAAGAAGGAGATGTAGATCGGCTTGCGCTGCTTTTTGAACGTTATCATATGGAGTTGTACAATTTTTTTTTAAAGACGTCTTCAGATCCTCATTTAAGCTCAGATCTTACCCAAATAGTATTTTACAGAATTCTTAAGTACAAGAAATCTTATGATCAAAACAAGCGCTTTAGAACCTGGATGTATATGATTGCGAGGAATTCTAGAATTGATGCATATAAAAAGAATAAGACAAACATACTCGGTGATGATTTCATTCTTAGCAAAGCTGATAGAAATGAAGATCTGCCGTATGATAATGAAGAGTCGATAAACCAAGTTCAAAAAGCGTTATCTCGTTTGTCACACGAAAAACGTGAGTTGATAACAATGAGTTTTTATCTGAATATGCCATCAAAAGATATAGCATTGGTTTTAAAAATTACTGAGAATAATGCTAGAGTTAGGTTGCACAGGGCAATAGGCGATTTACGTGAAATTTATAATAAACTCTAATAACGATGAAAGATATAGAATTTGAGCAAAGAGCAATGGATTATATAAGAAGCGAACTAAGCACAAAGCAGATGCAAGAGTTTAATGACTTTTTAAAAACAAATCCTATTAAAAACAAAGAATTTAACGACTTAAAGACATTTTGGCAATCCTTAAAAAACAATTTGGATGACACGCCCAAAACCGAAATTAAAAAGGGGTTTTATAGTATGCTGTCTTCAAAGCAAGTCGATAAGAAAAACGCTGATTTTAATCTTCTGAATCTAGAGTTCTTTTTGAAAAAAATATTTCCTGTTAGAAACCTAACTCAATTAACCATAATTTTTGCGGTTGTATTTATTAGTGGCATCATTGGATATAATTTAAAGTCTGACACAGGTTTGCAAGATCAGTTAAATGCATACGATCAAAAGATAGCGAGTCTAAATATAGAGTTAACAGAGTTAAAACTTAGAAGTGTATCGACTACGGACAGAATTCAGGCAATACATACCTTAAAATCTGTTAATGATAATGATGATGCAATTGTAAGTATCCTTTTGAATAAATTGCTTTATGACGACAACCTGCATGTTAGAATTGCTGCAGGAAAATCGTTAATGGCATTTAGTCAAAATATCGATTTAGTTCCAATAATTATTAAAGCTATTAGGAATGAAAAGGAATTTTTAGTACTGGCAACTCTAATTGATAATCTCATCTCTTTAGACAAGGACGCCGCCAAAAATGAGATTTACAAAATATATAACAGCGGATCTTCAAGCCCCGAATTTAAAATTATTTACAGTGATATTCTTCAATCAAAATCCATATAAGATGAACTATTTTAAAATTGCCGTAGTGTTTATAGCACTTATTTCAGGAATAAATAAAATATGTTCTCAGAATGAGGTTAGAACCCTTGAAAGAACAACCTCTTACATTCTGGGCCATAACATATATCTTGAATTGGACTATGTTGATGTAGTTAATGTAAGGTATTGGAAAAAGGACTCTATAAAACTTGTAGCCTCAGTAGATTTGACTGGTGAAAAAGGCTTAACTAAAAATGATGATTTTGAACTTCAAATCACAAACGCTAATGGGAAGCACAATCTTCTCGGAAAAGTATTAAATCAAACAGCTCATTATGTTTACAAGAAAGATGCGTCAGACTATAAGCCACAAGGGGCTTATAAAGAAAAGGTTTTGATCGTTGGAACTCAAATAGAACTATTTATACCCATGAATGCAAATTTAGAAACTAAGGTTGTGGGTATGGGAGATATTGAAATAGATCATAATGGTGCAAATTTGCTGGCTTCAACAATTGGAAATATCACCCTAAAAATTGACAAGGCGGTAAATGCAGATATAAATATACATTCTCAATTTGGGGGTGTTGAGATGGACGAACGTTTAAATATCATTGAAAGTCAATTAGATGAAATCTATAAATTAAATAAAGGTGGAGATATTTTAATCTCTTTTTCTGCGTTTGGCACAATTACAATCTTACCGAAAAACTAACAACTTTAAATACCAAGATAAAATGAAAAATAGTAAGTTATACCTACTAATACTTCTCTTATTGTCTTCGCTTAATGGTATCTGTCAAGAGTTACTTTTAACGAAACGGCAAATGCTAGAAGACTTTGATGAAACCATAGAGTACATTAATGCATTTGCAGTACATAAAGATCTCAATGCAGTAAGGCTTGGCATCGATTATGATAATGAGTATTTAAACCTAAGAAATCAAATAACAGAAGAAACCACAATTTGTGAGTTTAAATCTATTATCAATAAATCCTTACGCCTTGTTCAAGATATGCACTGTAGCTTTATGCCTTACAGCTATTTAAAAAAATGGGGGAAGTATCAAAAAAAGTTCAATTTTAAAGACGATCAGAGTTTCGAACATATAAAAGACCTAGAAGATAAATGCGGGGAAACCTTAGGTAGTTTGTTAATTCCCATCATTTATGAGAATAACCATTACAAAGTCTATGCGGACTTTACCTATAAGGATTTAAGAATTAAAAAAGGCGCCAAAATTATTGCGTATAATGATGGGAAAATTGAAGATTTTATATCCCAAGATTATTCTAGAGTATGGCCTGTCTATATTAATAATTCTCTTAATCAACAATATAACAAATGGTTTTACCATTATGGAGATGATGATTTTTCATTAACTATTGAAGATAAATCATCAATAAGAACAATTGGGTTCTCCCTAAAAGACACAGTGAGTTTAAAAGTAAAGCCCTTGAGGGAAGTTTATTATGGATCTCAGAAAAAAGAGCAGGCTATCTACTTCAAGCACAGTAAAACACTTTATATAGGTATGCCTTTTATGGATAAAAAGCAAGGACAATCAATCATTAAAAAAATAGACAGCCTAAATGAAGCTCACGGAGATTTTGAAAAAGTTATAGTTGATATTCGCGGCAATAGTGGAGGAACTGATGTGTGTTGGAGAAGTGTTCTTAGTCATTTAATCTCAGATAAAATAAGTCTTCACATAGATCTAAAGTATAAACATAACCCTAAAGTTCTCAGTCACTACAATAATGGCAAGGCAGTTAAAGCAGAACGAATTTCGCTTCTAGATAATCAAATCTATTGGACAGAATCATTCAAAGAATTTACATTACTACCCAGCGAAAAATCTATCAGGCATAAGGGAAAAATTTATGTACTCCAAGATAGCTTTATTTATTCGTCGGCAGGTAATTTTTCAAACTTTTGCTTGCATAGCGATCAATTAGTTTCGGTTGGAGCTACCACTGATTTAGTTGGTGGTCTGCAAACAGATCCATTATTTTTTAAGTTGAAACACTCTAGCTTAATATTTAGAATAGAACCAATGTTGGATTTTTCTGGAGTAGAATCAGTTCAAGATTTTTCACATAATAAGGTGGAAGTAGAGATGCCTATGACCATAGAAGACTATCACCTAAGAACGACCTATCCAGGTGATCTTTACAGTAAAGCGTTTTTAATTAACCATGATAGACTGGTGAATTATGTTTTGAATGATGAATAGTTTTTGTTTTAGTTGCTGTTAAAAGGGATGCTTCAATTACAAATTTATGAAAAGCAAATCTTCCTTACCATTCGGTTCTACAAATGACATTTTTGTAATTAGCAATATTTGAAACCCAATGGTCAGCTATTTTGTTTTCCTTGTGTTGGCGTGATCAACGGTTTCTGAAAAGTCTGAACGGTCTTAATGTTTTAAAAGAACATCAAGACATTAAAATACCAACCTTAGCTCTTTACGGAAGTTCCGATTTAACAGCTATAGGTGGAGATGATGGAGTGAGTGTCATTGCCGAAGCCATAAATCAAGTGGCTCCCGGCAATGGCCATTTTAAAGTTATTGAGGATACCAATCATCATCTTTCCAAGGTTGTACAACTAATATTAAGGTGCATCGTTCTAAAAGAGTTGTTCAAGATGCCATGCTTAATTATAATCCATAGATCGTTGAAATAACACATTAGTGGATAAGTAGTTTAACTAATTGATCTAAAATTGCACAAAGGGGACAACGAAAGCTGGGTTGCTAGTTGATTGTGTTGTATTTGACTGTTTTATGAGGTTGTTCGGTTAATAGCTCTGACCTTATGTCAGAAACGCAATCCAGCTTGTTCCTTTAAAAATAAATTTGCTACACTACCACTAGATACTTTTCCATTAGACCGATAGACGTCAGTTAGTCAACCATTTAAGTATACCTTGTATAAAAACCGTGTTGTTCTTGGCCAGAGGAGCATTAAAACCCATTGGAACTTTATCCTTTCCATATAGTTGAGTGGTAAACATGGCTGCTTCAGCAAAAAAGGCCACCTTTCCTTTGCCAAAAGTAGCTACTGCTCCTTGTGACCAATCGGTTAAATCACTTATCATAACGATATCTTCACTGCCATTATTTGTGTATTTCTTTGGCAATATTGCCATGTAATCATTATTTAAATCGAAAACTGAAATAGCAGACTTATTCTCTATTTTAAAACAATGACCCGTAAAGGACATAATCGAATCTAATTTTGGTTTACCGATGATCTCTGTACCAATTGTTGTTAAGGTTTTTTCATGTTTAGTATAACTATACCAACCTTTCTTAGACTCCTTTTTTATTACGAAAGAATTGGATGAAGTAAAGCCAAATGCTTTAGATAGATTTGATATAGCTTCTGGAAAAGGAAAATGGTCGGCTATCAACAAAAGTGAACCTCCATTTTTTACCCAGGTAACAATTGTATCTATTTCACGCTCCGAAAATGCCTGCAATATTGGAGAATTCCAATCAGACACATTAGTTTCGCTTATAGCATTTGCGATGACCAATACTTTTGGTTGGTTTTGATTAAGCGACGAAATATCCTCTAGCTCATCCACCTTATAGCCATCATATTCTAATAATTCACCAAAAGGCTTAAATCGATCTTGTAAAGTATGATAATTATTATGCCCCTTATCGATATAAACCAGAGGTCCAGAAGACTTAGAATAGGATTTGTTAGGTATTGTTTGCAAAAAAAGTGAATCTAAATTGAACGATTCTTCTTGGCTCGAGGATGTGGTTAAAACCATCAAGAATAAAAATACAGATAGAATAAACTTAACCTTTAATAGATTTCCATGTTTTATTGGCATATCAAAAACAGTATTCATTAGACGACTTTTAGATTTATTATTCAACTAAAGTCATGTGTCAAATTACACAAAACTTAAAATCCAGTGACATTTATTTTACAATAGTTGTATCAAACTATTGACGTTTAACCTTATTTATTGAATTGGTTCGGCTATTCTCAATTAATTCGATGCTCAAGCCCTGTCCAGGTATATAAAACTTAACAACCTGATTTGGTGCTGCTGTATTAATCCAGATTCTATTATCAATTATCCCACCTGTATCTAAATATAATGCATTGGTATTAAACTCCCCCGCAGGCACCTTAACCTTTTCAAATGATTCATAGAATAAATTGGCAACTGTTGTTTGAAGATTATCTGAAAAAAGCATCTTAAAATTGATGTTATCTCCATCTTTTAAGGACATTAAATTTACTAACATGTAAAGCTCTTCTCTAAATATATCGTACCGGATAACAGAATCGACCTTTCTATCAATGATATTTTTCCCATTTCTATTGAACTTGTAATGTCCTTGTATCCTTTCTGTAGAATTCTCTAAGTCTATATTCATAGAAGTTGTTCTTGTTTTGATATCAGTTTTTAAAGAGGATAAAATGTTCTTTTTTATATCATAAGTCATCTTGGCGGTCTCATGAATGCTGCCATCGTTAAACTTTGAGGTGTCTATAGATATTACCTTATTGTCTCTCAATTCTGTATAAAAAACCATAGAGCCTATTTGTTTATTAAGAGAATCTTTAATTACGTAGTAGTTTATACAACTGTAATCACTTGGTATACTCATAGCTTTCCCAAGCCAGTCAAAAGAAATAGTTTTGACATTAATTCGACGGTTACAAGAATAAAACAATACGAGTACTAAGGCCAATATCCTAACAAGATTTAAATTTTTCCTTGAATGCGTTTTACTCATAGTATAAATCAATTAAAATAATATATGATGATAAAAAATGTTAGGATTTAAATCATTTCAATTGTTGCTTTTTTAATTTGTCAAAGGCGAATAGATTGGTTATAATAGTTAAGATTTTTCAATACAAAAAAAGCTTAAATTTAACATCACTTTTTCGAAAAGACCAAATTTGTCTTAAATTAGCGTATAGCATATTAATACGAGAAATAAAGGCTCCTTTTCACGATTGATTATTAGCTAATAACAAAATGAAATATTTAGATTTTGTTTAAGTCTTTAAATATAAATTTCATTAATTCAAAAATTAAGACTTCTTGAGGTCAATGCAGGTTAGAGAAAACATTGTTAGATTAAGAAATGACATTTCAGCTAGTTTCCCAGAGCGGTTTGAAAATGAAGTATATTCTTCTTACGGTAAGACGCCTAAGGGTTTTGATACCATAGATTACAAATCTAACTTCTCTATTAAATATGTGCACTCTGGTCGAGAAAAGTATATTGTTGAAGGCAAGTGCAAAATTGTAGACAAAAATAAAATGCTTATCGTCAACGATTCTTCGGAAACGTCAATGCTAGTTGCAGACGGTGAGGCACTATCTATTTTCATAAATCCAGAAGTTATTAAAGATTGTATTCAGGGGGTGAAGAGTTTTAAAACATTTCTAGAAGAACCTTTTGATAAATGGAATTCTGGATTTAGTTTTTTTGATTCCGTACAGAATATTGACCCTGGACTTAAATGGTACTTTAACAGGTTATTAAACAATAAGGCAGATATCTTAACGATCGATTTCTTTTATGAATTATCGGGATGTCTTTTATTTTCCCAAAATACATTACAAAAGAGAATAAACACCCTAAGAAACAAAAAACTGAGTGACAGAAGGGAAACTTTCAGAAGACTTGAGAAAGCAAAAGATTATATAAACTCTAATCTTAGAAACCCCTTTAACCTTGAAGAACTATCAATTGTGTCAAGTCTTTCCAAATTTCATTTGGTAAGATTGTTCAAAGTGCTTTATGGTATTACGCCACACAGATATTATGTGCTCAATAAATTGGAAAGATTGGTTAAAGAAATAGAGAACAACACTGCAAACAATTATACGCTTATTGAATTAGCTAATCATTATGGATATTCTGATTATTCTGTATTTTACAAACAATTTAAGAATGTCTATGGCCATAGTCCCAGCCAGAAAATCTTCAATCAGGTACAAATAGAAGTTTAAATAGTACCTTAATAGTTCCTGATATGCCTGCATTGCTTGGGCTTTCCTTTTGCCTAGGAGCTAAACAAAGAATGCAATTAGTAATATTTTAATACCGTTGTTCTTTGATT
Organism: Winogradskyella sp.; assembly: GCF_028282165.1. Classification (GTDB taxonomy): domain Bacteria; phylum Bacteroidota; class Bacteroidia; order Flavobacteriales; family Flavobacteriaceae; genus Winogradskyella. The sequence goes on from NZ_JANQIM010000014.1 coordinate 72,056, forward strand.
AATCAGATATTATCACTTAATAAGAGTAACACAAAATTTGATTTGAACGGAATCGTGATTTCATAAATGTTGTGGCTAATAAGTTCTAAATTATAATCCCGGACGATTTTAGATGTAATTCTTGCTTTTTTAATTGGAGGTTTGTTGGTAAGTTCAGATTGTTGAGTTAAGAATCTGATTTCAAACCACACTTACATTAATCAATTAATATGATAATTCATGGAAAAGACTTTTAACATCATTAATCCAATTAACAAAGATCACAACTTATTCCAGAGTCTAGTTCTTCATCTGGCTCCCGGTATTTTAATCTTATGCTTCTATTTAATTACTTACAATAGTTTTGTAGAAACTGGATTTTATGCACAGACGGCACTAACAACATCCTTTTTAATTATTGGTGCAACAGCTCCAATTTTGTTTTTAATGTATTTATCGAAAAAAAACAAGATTAAAATATTCACCTCAATTATACTATTTAATAAAAAATTACGCTGGTGGGAATATGTTGTTTATCCAATTATAGTTGTTATTCTAGCGGTAATAATATCTACTGCCTTGCAACCTGTTTCTAGTCGTATTTCTAATCTACTCTCAGATTTTTTGCCACAATGGTTCTTGCGTCCACATGTAATTCCTGATGCTATTTCAGAAAGGAATATACTCATCACCTTAATAATGGTGATTCTTATTGATGGATTAATACATCCAATAGTCGAAGAAATCTATTTTAGGGGTTTCTTGTTGCCTAGACTAGCCCGTTATAAGATTTATGCACCCATTTTAGGAGCGCTTTTCTTTGCGCTCTTTCATTTGTGGCAGCCTCAAAATATGTTGTCTATTTTTCTAATGAGTATACCGTGGCTTTATATAATTTGGTGGAAGAGGAGTTTTCTCCTATCTGTTATAATACATTGTTTAGCCAACACTCTTGGAGCTGTATTCGGTTTAATGGAGTTTTTGCAATAAATGTAGCTTAAAGTACATGATGACTTTTAAGACACAAGAAAATATATCTGTGACAAATAGTAATAAAAGTTAACGTCATTAAACAAAGCAGAAAACAATTTGTTTACAGATCATTGGCGGTTATGGTGACAACCATTGATCCAAGTACTTTACAGCCAATTACGTACTTCAGTTATAATAGAACAATCGATTAGATTTAGATGATAACGAACAAAAGCATCTATAATATTTTAAAGACGCTAACATAGGTGAGTTAACCATTCACCAACCATTAAGTCACACCTCTGGTATTCAAAGAGATATCTTTAAGTTGGTCTGAAAATCCCAAATCAACCAGATTGAGTCAGATATTTTAGAAAACTCTTGGTCTAAACATTTGAAAAAAAGAGTTTCAAATAATTATTTGAGTTGATTAGTTCATTTTTGTGGGTTTTGTTTGTATAAAACTTGAACAAAAACACCACATGAAAAAACTACTAATAATTGGTCTATTTCTGTTATCTCAATACTCAATAGCTCAAAATACAGCATCAAGCGAACAATTATACGAGTTCACCCTTGAGCAAATTGAACCCGTTATAGTATCCAATGAGAACTATCAGCCTTTCGCTAAATATGTAAAAAATGGTATTAAGGCATTTAAACTCACTTACAAAAGTACTATGAAAAGTGAAGAAGTATTGCTAAGTGGGAGTATATTGTTTCCTTTAAATCAAAAAAATCCTGGAATTGTTATTTTTTGTCATGGAACACAATTTAATCAAAATGTAAGCTCTAATTGGAATAATCCTTTGCATATTGAGGCACTTCCAGCACTCAATGGTTACATTACATTTCTGCCAGATTATTTAGGTTATGGAATAAGTGAAGGTCAATTACCCGCTTATTTTGACAAAACAAATGCATTAAAGCATTTAGAAGACTTTATTACAAATGGATTGAATGTTTTGGAGCAACAAAGCATACAATTCAAAAACGAGCTAAGCATTATCGGTTTTTCACAAGGAGGACATTTAGCCCTATCATTTGCAGAAAAATATAGAAAAGGACTTTTTCAGAATACCCCAATTCACAATACAATTTCCATAGGCGGACCAACAGACTTGGTACAAAACTTACAGTACGTGCTAAATCAAAAAATATTTGCACATTCAGCCTATGTTCCATATTTAGTAGGAGTTCATAACCATAACTACTGGAAAATGAGTACATCTAACTTATTCCATAACCCTTTTAGCCAAATGGTATCCGATTTTTCAAAAGGAAAAATTTCTTTGGAAGAATTAACAAAAAAAACACCGCAGAACATTGAAGAGTTTGTAAAACCTGAGATTAGAAATCCTAAAGGCAAACTATATAGAAAAATATCAAGAAAACTTAATAAACACAGTTTAAAACCCTTCAAAACCAGTATTTCTCTCACTTTTGTTCACAGTCGTTCAGATGAGGATGTACCCTTTGATATCATGAATGAGTTTTATCAAAAAATGAAAAAAAGGAACAAATCGACAAATCTTGTTGAGGTTCAGGGAAACCATAATACTAGTGGTCTATTTGGGATGGGAATAGCAATGGATATTTTAAATAATTAATGACGCAATCATTATATCATAATATGAGGTTGTTATCTTATTTTCTCTAATAAGAGCATGTTTATTTCTCATGAAACCCCTTCATTAAGAACAAAAAGTTAAAATAGTACAAGAACATTTTTGATTTTAAAAAAAGCAATATTTGAATACTCTAGTTTTTAAATAAGAAGTTTATTGAGAGCTTATTAATCTACAATACTAGCCTTATGAAATTAAAACTACCATTTACTTTACTGACTCTTTTTTTATTGAGTTCTACAATAGGTTTTAAATCAAACCTTCTCAATGCCACAAATTGTGTGGATAATTTGCCGTTAAATACTAGGAATTCTATGTTTGCCGCACCAGTAGTGGGAAACTCAGTTGTCGAGAATATTACAGCTACAACCGCACGATGGACAGGTGTTATCAATTCAGATGGAGGATCAACTATTACTGAAAGAGGTTTCATTTATTCTATAACATCTGTTGATCCTACTCCCACCCTTGCTGAAGTTGGAGGCGGAAATGTTACTAAAATAATTTTTTCGGGAACAAACAATATTTTTCAAATAGATGTAACAGGACTTACACCTTCCACAGGTTATACAATAAAACCTTATGCAATTAATGCAGATGGATCAGGTGAAGGAAATATTAGTACTTTCACTACCGATGCAGCTGCTGCCTTACCGACAGTAACTACTGGCGGAATCAGTATTGTTACCCAAGATGCTGCAATACCAGATATCAATATTTCCTCTGATGGAGGTGGTGCAATATCAGAAGCGGGAGTTGTAGTCTCTTTAACTTCCGTAAACAGTAATCCTACAATCGGAGGAACAGGAGTGAGTAAAACTGCGTTTGATTACACGGGAAGTATTGGTTATTATGATGAAGCCATTTCTGGCTTAGAAGGGAATTCTAATTACACATATAGAGCCTTTGCTACTAATGAAACCGGGACTTCTTATGGAACTGCACAAACGTTTACAACCATACCTAATCCAGGGTTATCAGAATCTCGCTATATCGTAAACAGCCTTGGAAATTCGGATCGGAGTAATCAAGGTACTATAACTTCATCAAGTACTTGGGTTCAACAATTTATAGTGGGTGATAATGACGTTACCCTAACAGCAATTACCATTGAAGCTTTTGGTACCGGAACGGTATCGATTTCCATTAGAGATGCATCAGGCAATGGGGCAGGTAACTTGATTGAAACTTTAGGAAATGTTTCCTCCAGTAGTTCCACATCTAGCTATCAAAGAGTTTTGTCATCTACAAATCCAACCCTCTCTGCTAATACTAGCTATTATGTACATGCTACTCATGTATCGGGCTCTTTAAGCTGGGATTTTGCAACAGATAATGGCAATACAGGAACTGGCGGTACTATCCCAACAACAGGGGTATTTAATAATGGGACTAACTTACCTGGACCGATGTTAGATTTAGCGGTGGAAGGTATTGTAAATTGTTCGGCACCAATTAATCAGGCAACAAGCCCAGTCTTTGGATCTAAAACCTCTTCTTCATTAACACTATTGAGTTTTACAGCTCCGATTGATGGAGCCTCAGGATATGTAGTCTACATTAATGATACAGATTCATTTTCTCCACCAACTGAAGGTAGTGAACCTTTGGTAGATACAAGTTGGAATAATTCAGGACAACAAGCAATTTACTTTGGATTGTCTGAATCACCATCTGTAAGTGTAACGGGATTAGATCCTGCAAGCACCTATTTTTTTAGAATCTATGCTTATAATGATTGTGTAGGGATTGAAGCATATGAAACAACTGGACTTGGAGCGAGTGATACAACTTCAAATTTAGCGGGCTTCACCGTAGTCGAGAGCTTGGGGAACACCGAGACCTCCGAAGCAGGTACAACGGATACTTTTACCGTTGTCCTGGATGCAGAACCAAGCAGCGATGTCGTGATCGATGTGATGAGCGGCGATACGGGCGAGGGCATGGTTGATGTTTCGAGCCTTACCTTTACCACGGCCAATTGGAACACCCCACAGACGGTTACCGTTACGGGAGTAGATGACGTTATAGTTGACGGTACACAGACCTTCAATGTTACCCTATCTGTAGATGCAGCACTTAGTGACGATGCCTTCGATGGACTTGCTGCCCAGGCTGTAAGTGTTGACAATACGGACGATGATGGTGCTTTAAGTACCAGCTCAATTGTAGATGAAGTTAGATTTTCAATTTTTCCTAATCCAGCAAAAACAGAAATTAAAATCAAATCTGATTATAGCGGTGATTTTATAATAATTAATCAATTGGGGCAAATAGTAAAGCGATTTAATTTAAATTTTAATGAGGAAATTATATATATTGGAGATTTAAATGAAGGATTATACTTTGTTAAAGCCATTGCCAGCTTCAATACATCCTCGCAAAAACTAATTATAACTAAATAGAAGCTGTCCTTCAATCTAGTTAAGAAAATGGAACAGTTTTATACAGGTGATTTTCATGGTTAAGAATGGTTTGTAAAACCTAATTCTGTATTTAAATAATCGATGACCATTTTATTAAACGCATTTAGAAATCTCTAAATGCGTTTTTCAATTTGTTTTTCGTTTTCAATTAATACTTAATGCTAAGTATAGAACGTGCTCTTTTTTGACTAAAGGGTTTATTCAATATCGATAATATCTCCCGGTTTGCAATCTAAAGCTTCACAGATTTTAATTAAGGTCGAAAAACGCACACCTTTCGCTTTTCCTGTTTTTAATAGAGATAAATTTGTTACTGATACACCTACTTTTTCGGAAAGTTCGTTTAATCGCATTTTTCGTTTTGCCATCATGACATCCAGGTTAATGACAATCCTCATACAATCGAATTTTTATCATCAAGAAGGGATTTGCCTTCATCAAAAACATGGGATAGAATTAAACAAGCGATTGCAAAAGCGATAGGCCCAAAGGGAATGGTAAAATGAATCATAGAGTAATCCTCGTCACCAGTTAAAAAATTAAAAGCACTGAAAAAAGCACCTATCCAGCCAAGAATTGCCAAATGCTTAAAATAAGCGATGTTACCCATATAGAAAGTGTTCAAGGATTTAATAGATTTAACAACCTTTTTAATTATTAGAATCACTTTTATAATAATAACTGTAAAAACCAAGTTGCGTAGAATAAACCAAATTTTCATGGCACTGGTTAAACTACTGAGTACAACGACTTTTTCGGTATCAAAGGAAATAAATTTAAGGTTGGTTGTTCCAAAACCAGCTTTCACACCATCAATCAAGGCTACATAGTTGCTATATTTATTTGTAAAAAAACTAGATACAACAATTAAAAGTAATAAAGCAAACATAAAAATATTAACTACAATAATGATATTGCAAAGAATGTTGGACCAATAGAGCATTCTGTTAGTTTTAGCTTCCATATGATTTCAAATATAGTGTTTATTTTTACTTAAATTTTTTCAAATAGAAGGATTAAAGCAATGGACAAAAAGCACATTAGTCCAACATAAAAGACCTTACGTAAATCTCTACTTGAAAGATCTTTTCGCTTTGCACGAATACTTTTGCCGAAAAAAGCAATTGCCAAAAAAGGTACTGAGAGCACAAATCCGTATCCGTAAAAAGTAGTGGGGTGATAAAGCTCTTCCATCGCACCACGGATATGTCCAAAAAAGATATAGTCGAAGACTACCGAAACCACCAAAAAGAAAAGACTAACGATAATTGCGGAATGATAAGGCTTGTCAAAAGGATAAGTCCTTAAAGACTGATAGGTAGAATAAGCCCAAATCACTGGAGAAACAGTGAGCATTAGGGTCATGCCCAAAACCTCGCTCACACTCCAAGGAAACCAAAGAATTAAATTTGAAGCCCAATAGACCGCGAAGGACACCAAAAACACATATAGTAACCATATCTTCATCATCTAATTATCTTTTAGTATATATAATTACTTACTCCAAATATTTTAAAACTACAAATAATACCAATGCCAACTAAAAAGATGACTGTACAAGTTAACTTAAGTAAAATTATAATGGGTTTCCTGAGGTTGGGTTTCATAGCTATTGATTTTTGTATTGCTCTAGTTCCTTTGAAAAAAGGAAAGTAAGATTGCCAGATTCAACAGATTTGGAGGTAATGATACTATCGATGATGACGTTGGGATCTCCATTCATAAGGCACATGGCATGCATCATCATAGATCCCAAAAGGTAGTATTTGGCTTTCTGTTTTGCATTGTAACGCTTAATAAGCTCTTCTTTTGTGAAAATGCCCATCTCGTACATTATGGACCAACTTGCATAATCTGCCAGTCCTTCTTCTATTTCCATCATGGCTTCTGCGGTTTCACAGTCACCGTAGATTCCTGTTTTTAGATCTATTTTAACAGTTTCTAGCTCGGCATATCTTCTTTTTCTTATATCTAAAAAATCATTACCAAGTTTAATGGCATTTTTTCGGTCTCTAATGATTAGCGATTCTAACATTTTGGCAAGTGCGACTTGTTCTTCTGTAATTAATTGAGAAACTGTTGGGTTATAGGTATAACAAGTTGGTAGATTCTTTCTATCTGGTTGATGATCCCATTTTGGCCATTTAGCTTTCCCAGTATACCAATACTTAAGCATTACTTCTGTGTGAAATGCTTCATGAATTGCCAATTGAGCTTTAGTTTTAGCAGGAATTTTAAATGGAAATTTTGGAAATAAAGTGGGCATATATATGGCGGATTCGATATGGTGTGCTCTCATCCAATTGTCAAAATGAGGACTTTCATTTGCTGTTTTAAAAAATATGGAGTCTTGCCTAATTGGAGTTTCGTAGTTTAAGTAATAGCTATAGAGAGGTGTCAGTAATTTTGGAACATCCCTAGAACATAGGGTGTCAACTTTTTTACCCGTTTTCCAAAGTCCCAAACAATACAAGCTGTCGGCATTGATACCCGCGTTTAAAATATAGATTCCGTCTTGTACATTGTAGCCTCTCCAAATGTTATAGCTGTTTGATGTCGTATTTTCTAGAGCTTCGACAAAAGCTTTCGTCTCTGGTTTTAGCCATAAAGAATCGCAGTTGCATGGTTTACTGACTATTTTCGCTTTTATTGAAACTGTTTGGGGAAGCTTTGTAGATGGTGTTTTTGGTGTTAGGACGAATAAAATCAGCAAAAGACTTGAAAATAAGTAATAATGGACTTGTCTTAGCATAATTAAAATAATTTTCTAGTCTAAAAATAATAAATTATGATATAAAACAATAAAAATTTTATGTTTTATTTAAAAATTAATTATTTGATTCATCTATACTTCATATGTATTTGCTGCTTACTCGTAAAATTTGAGGTTTTCTTTTTTCATTGTTTTTTGTATTTTTTAACTAACTTCTGTAAAACGCAGAATATCTAATAAGGCTAATAATTTGAATCTTAAGATAAAACTTATTGAAGATCGTTTGCTAGTGCTGAGATTGACGCTTTTGATCTTTATTGCTACATTTTTTATCTTATTCTTTTTTGAGCCTTTTGGTGATATAAAGCATGGTTTTGAATTAATTGGAATTGCTCGAGTAGCATCTTACGCTCTAACAGCTTCGATGGTGTTTTTTGCTTCGGAAAGCTATTTAAAACCCTTAATAAAAAGGTATTTGAAAAAGGGTATTTATACAGCTGTTTACTGGTACTTTATTGAATTGTTTATAGTTGCTATAGCTATCTTTATCTGTCGAAGTCTTTGGTTGGGTGTAGATAGTATGACTCTAAATACTTTTCTTTTGGTATTATATCGGGTTTTCTTAATAGCAATATTACCATTCTTCTTGCTTATGGTAATTGTCTTTAAATCGAACAAACCTAAAAATAATTACACAGTTGTTTTATCTTCTGATACTAAGACGCCAGAATTTTTAAATATCTCAAATAAGAATCTACTATATCTTAAAAGTGAAGATAATTATACAGAAGTAGTATTTCTGGAAAGCAATGAGTTGCATAAAAAACTTTTAAGGGGAAGCCTTACTTTTTTTCAAAACCAATTAGATATAAATTTCACCAGAATTCATAGGTCGGTTATTATTAATTTGTTGGCTGTAAAGTATGCTAAAATTAATAGTCAAGGAGGTGAACTAACATTAACAGATAATAATACAAAGCTTCGGGTGAGCAGAAAGTATAGCTCTGATTTTATATCAAAATGGGAGCAATACAATAGCCAATAGTATTATAATCAAAGACATCTACAGTTAATCTGATATTCAGTCTTCCCTCTATTTAGTTAAACATCACTAAGCTGTTTTTTTTTCTTTAGAAAAAAACTTCAGTTTCGTTCTTTTGAATTGAAATGGTTAAATGAATTAATAAGAAATGAAAAGAGTTCTTCAAATATTATCTATAATGGTAGTGCTTATTCATTGTTCGCTATGGACTCAAGCTGAAAAAGAAAAGCTTATCATCAAAAAACTAGATCGTGTAAAACAAGGTGAAGTACTCGACACAATCAATGCGTGGGTCATTGATAGTAATGGTCATAAAGTTAATTATAGCAGCTTTAAAGGTAAGTGGTTGTTGATTGACTTTTGGTCAACAGGTTGTGCGCACTGTATTAAAGAGTTTCCATTTTTGAGAGAATTTTATAATAAGAACAAAACCAGAATTGAAGTTATTGCGGTTTCGGTAGATAGGGATTACAAGCGTTATAAAAAAAGTGCAAATAAATATGATATTGGATTGCCACACTTTTACGGTGGGTTTACATATGAAAACGACATTTTTAATCTGAACGTTAAAATAATTAAGACGAATGAAGGTAACTATAGATTTATAACTCAAACACCTCAATATGTCTTGATAAATCCAGAAGGTAAAATCATAGATAAAGAGCTCCCAAAACCCTCGGGCAAAGCATTTAAGAATAAACTAGAGGCTTATCTTAGTGAGGAATAGAGCGTTTAAAGAGCTAATCGTAACTGATCCCCATATAGAATCTTAAAGTTAAGATAAATACTAAATTCCAAAACGCTCGTAGACTTTAGACTTATAACTTTCACCTATCGGAATACGTTCATTATTAATAATGATTTTATTTTTCTGGATTGAGGTAATTTTGTTGGCGTTTATGACGTAAGATCGATGCACCCTAATGAACATATAATCGGGAAGTTTGCTAAGGATTTGATTGAAACTCATAAGCGTTAAAACAGGCTTAGAGTTTAATAGATTAATCTTCAAGTAATCCTTTAGACCTTTTATGTAATATATATCGGATAGGTTTATCTTTAGATTTTCATACTCAGATTTAATAAAAATATATGAGTCTTGAGTAGATTTTTTGTTTTCTGTTTTTTCTAATGGTTGGCCTAAGTTCTTATGCCTTAAACTGAGATTCATTAATTCTTTTACCCTATTAATTGCTTTAATAAACCTTGGGAAAGGTATAGGCTTAACTAAATAATCAGTTGCATTTAAGTCAAAACCTTCAAGGGCATATTCTGGATAAGCTGTAGTGAAAATAAAAAACGGTCTGTTGTTTTCTATGGATTTTATGAAATCTATACCCGAAATTTGAGGCATTTCAATATCGGAGAAAACCAAATCTACAGTGTTACCATTTAAGAACTCAATGGCTTCAATGGCATTGGTAAATGTTTTAATTACTGTTAATGAGCCCATTGCATTGCAGTAAGATTCAATGACCTCGATTGCTAGGGGCTCATCGTCAATTATTATGCATGTCATCTTGTTCTAGTTTTAGCGATAAATCTACTTTGTAATAACCATCTTCAATCTTAGTGATTAATTGGTGACTATCTTTATAAAGGTAATTAAGTTGGTTTTCAATGTTTTTCAAACCAACACCAGAGTTGGTTTCATCTTTTTTATAGAGGCCAATAATATTTTCTACATTAAAAAATAAACGATTCTCTTTTACTGAAATTGCAATATTTATCTTGGTATTGCCTTGGTAGTCGGTACCATATTTAAAAGCATTTTCAATAAAGGAAATCAAGAGTAATGGATGAATCTTTAAATGTTTTGTATCTCCGTGAACATTCAACTTTACATTCTCTGTATTTTTTAACCTAAGACGCTGAAGCGCTATATAGTGTTTTATATAATTTATTTCTTTTTCCAAAGGTACTTTGGTCTCTCCAACCTCATAAAGCATATAGCGCATTAGCTCGGACAGTGTTATTACGGCCTCTGAGGCATCATCAGACTTACTTCTTACCAAGGAATAGATACTGTTGAGCGAGTTAAATAAAAAATGAGGGTTCAGTTGTGTTCTCAAAAACTGAAGCTCCATTTCTTTTTGTTGATTTTCCATAGATTTAGATAGTCGTTCTCGTTTATAAAAATCAATCACCAAGCTAAAAATACCACCCAGCAAAAAAATAGATAATGAAAACACCAGTGGCATGGCATAGCGTATGCCTTTTAAAAGTGGAATACTCATTTGCCGTTTAATCATCTGATCTTTGATGACTTGATTATTTATGGGGGCAAAAGCGGAATGAGGTAGTACGTTTACCATTAGATAATTAAAGGCGGATAAGAATAGCACAGAAGCCAAAATATAGATAAAAATCCTTTTTTTGAGCAATAGTTTGGGGACTAGAATAAAATAATTGGTGTAAAACAATATTGGCATTAGTGGCAGTTTGTAATACACTTCTGCTGGCACTTTTTCAAAATCTAATGAAGATGCAGTCGTTAAGGGTATTAGAGAGAAGCATAACCAAACAAATAAGTGAATTGAAAGCTCTTTGAAATTTACATATTTCTTAAATACAGCCATTTTTTAGTAAACAAATATTAATTAAAATTAATATTATTAGATATAATTTCGCCAATCGTAAGTGTGGGATTATTGTTTTTATATAATTTGTCGATGACCAGCGTTCCAATTATTTCTGCATCCCTCTTGGTTTTAAATGGTTTTTTACCTTCTATAACTGGTATATATTCTTGCCTTATTAGAAGTTGATCATTTTTGCTAATCTCATAGATCCAGCTGTTATCTTCTTGTACAACATTTAAAGAATACAAATCACCTACCTTAGCAGGTTCATCTTCATACATTAGGTAGGTTATAAAAAAAACTGATGTTGAAATTACAAAGAAAATAAACACATATCTTAAAGCTTCTTTCATTTGTTGTCTTTAATGAATAATGGGTTTTAATCGATTAAGAAAAAGTCAGGCTTCATAACAATTGCTAGATTATTCCACCTGACTTAAATTGGCTATTAATCGCACATTTTAAAACATAATAGACCAATTCTAACTATCAACAATAAAAACTCAAAAAATCTTATTTATTAGTTATCGTCATCATCTTGCGCTTCTGTAGGAAAGAATTCCATATTGTCGTCTAAATATAATGTACCATTTCTGCCAAGGGCAACAAATGCTCTGTTTCCGTTGCTAAATGCTACCGCATCGCGTCTTGCTGTCCGTTCAAATTCAGTACGTTCTATCCAATCTTGAGTAGCTGGGTTGTATTCCCAAACAAAAGGAATAGCCGTGCCAGAAATCTCACCGCATGCTAAATATCCTCTACCGTTGAGGCTAAATGCTACAGCGCTAGCTCTCATTATAAAATCATCATCATCGTCGTCGTCGAGATCATCTAGAACTGTCCAAGTTTCGTCTATGGTGTCAAATACCCAAAAGTCTTCTTCTAATATCCCATTACTTACACCAGACAACAAATAGACATCGGTACCAATCTTAAATGTGGCTCCATCTCGTCTTTTATCTCCTCCAAATCCAAAAATTTCTTCCCATGTGTCAGTTGAGGGATCATATTTCCAAAAGTCCTTTTTATCCCCATCCCCATCAAAACCTGTACCTACATAACCATTAGTGTCAGATTCAAATCCTACTGCACCATATCTTGGTGTTCCACCAAAATTGGCTATTTGATTCCATGTATTGGTCGAAACGTTATACTCATAGAAATCACCGAGTTCTTGGTTTAAATCTCCATTAAATCCTGTGCCTATATACCCATTATTACCAATGGTGAAGGAAGTGGCCGAACTGCGTTCTACCCCTGGGAAATCCGCAAGCTGTTGCCAAGAGTTTGTGTTCATGTCGTAGCTCCAAAAATCTTTTAGGTAATCATCACCGTCGTAACCTGTTCCCATATAGCCTATGTCTCCAATGGTAAAAGCTGCGGAACTACTTCTGGGTTCTTCGTTAAAAGTCGATCTTTCAGCCCAATTGCCAATTTTATCATCATCATCATCATCATCGTTACAGTTATAGCATAGTAAAGTTGATAATGCTATGAATAGTAATTTAATTTCTGTTCCTCGTTTCATTATTATTCTCATTGTTTTTTTTTCTTATTAATATTAAAGCTTAAGCCTATGTTTATTGAGATGGATTCATCGGCTTCAAAGTCATAAATTTCATCGTTATTATCGTCTAGCACCTGCATATTAGAGACTGGGATGTATCCTAAATTGAATGTGGTGACCCAGTTATCATCTAGTGTCAGCTCATAGCCTAATGAAAGATTAAATGCATTGATCTGTAATTTTGTATTTCTTAGGTCTTGATCATTACCTTCAATCCTAAAAGTACTTGAGTTATTGACAAAAGTCCCTTCTGGTCTTAATGAAAATTGTACTGAATTATAGGTGTTGATTTTATAAAAAACACCTGTAACAGGTAACCCAATAGAATAGCTTAGTTGGTCATTTACCTCTTTTTGGTAAGATGCTATGGGGAAAAGTCTTGGTGCTCCAAATTGAGTACCAAATGCAAGCCCAAATCTGAAAGATGAATTCTTGTTTTCTTTTGTCCACTTTTTGCCGACTGTTGTAAATGAGTTGAACACAATGTCCTCTGTGGTTAAATCTCCTTCAAAGTTTGATAGTAAGGATGGGGATAGGGCAACGTTAAGAGACCAATCTTTTGAAAGAGGTCTTATGTAGATCATATTAAGTCTTATGTTATGGAAATTATCGAAATCTTCAAATTGAATACTCTCATTATTATCTTTAAAAGTTAGTTCGTTTCTATGATAGCCCAGTCCTAAACTCAAGATTCCTTTGTTAAGCTTTTTAAACATATTTAAGTTGATGCCCTGTCTGTCTAACTGCACATCGCCAAGACTTGGAATAACCAAATAACTGACATTAGCCAGGTCAAATCCTCCTTTTGGATTTATTAATTGTTGTGATATTGCACTTTTAAAAAAGAACAATACCGCGGCAGATATGCAAAGGTTTGTTTTCATTACAGTGCTAACATAGGCTGTTATTCTATACCATAATACATGAAATATACCGAGTAGTTATATGCATAGATGAAACGGGAATTTTGTTCTACTAACAGATGTACAGAGTGTTCATTGGTAGATAACCATCTTTGGTAGATGGGTTTAAACCATTAGTATAATAATATTTCAATATTAACCAATGCGTTCTTTTTTTACTTTATAAAATGAACCCAATGGCAAAGTCAATAAGGAAAGTATCATTAATTTTTTGCATAATAATTGTTGTATTTGGTTGCTCTAATTCAGAAGATGAAGCGCCTACTTTGATAGTAGGACAGGATTTTACTAGTACAAGTGTACGTGTTTTGTCTATAGATACCTTTACGGTAAGTTTGTCGACCATAAAATTCGACTCAATAATTACGGAAGGAAACGAACGGTTGTTACTGGGGCAATACAATGATGAATTTTTTGGTAAGGTTACTGCGTCGCCATACTTTAGGGTAAGTTCTATTAATTACACCATTGATGAGGAGGCCGAATTGGATAGTATAGGGCTTATATTGGGTTATGACACCTATTTTTACAACGATACTACACTAACATCTACAATAGAAGTTTATAAACTAATTGATGAGCTAGAGCCCGATGAACTCAATTTCTATAATACAACAGAGATAGCCCATGAAGCTACACCTTTGGTTTCTTTTGAATACAGACCCGAACCCAATAGAGATTCTGTATACGTAACATTGCCCTATAGTCTGGGCGAACCCATATTCAATGCTATAAAAGATGAGGATATCCTTAATGATGAATCTTTATATAGGGAACTAGAAGGGTTCACCTTAAAACCAGGTCAAGAGGATAATAGCTCGATAATAGGTTTTAGTACAAGGGCAGACCAGACTTATCTTAGGTTTTTTTATAGTGTGCCCGATGAACTCGAATCTGATGAAGACGTATATGATTTGTCTATTAACACCTCTGGGACGCCATACTTTAATAACCTGTCAAGTGATGTTTCTGGGTTAGAGCTCTCTAGCATTACAGATCAGGAAGATGATTTGCCCTCTACACAGACCAACAATTTTGGTTATCTACAATCTGGTATAGGCTATGCGACAAAAATTGAATTTCCGTCGCTAAAAAATATCAATGAGCTTAGTGGCGAAGGCACCATATTGGATGCTACATTAAGGCTAAAACCAAGTATACAAGCCTATTCGGATATTCAGCCTATTAGTGAGCTGCTCGCACTATATATATTAGACCAAAATCATGAAATTGCATTTCAAATATCTAACAATGACCAATTTGTTTTTGCAGCATTTACTGAAGAAAACTCAGAGCTTAATGAGGCCATCTACAATATTCCTGTAACAGATTATTTAGACTTTAAGTTAAATGAACTGCCCGAGACAGAAGAGGCTTTAGTCCTTTTGCCTTTAGATTATAATTACAGCATTAATAAAATCTTATTCAACGATTTTTTTAATGAAGACTTTGAAGCTGAATTAATTATAACCTATGCTATTTATGAGTAGTTATAGATTGGTATTTTGTGTTTTGTTTATTGTTCAAGTCGGTTTTACCCAATCCAACAATTTAACAAGTTCTCCATATTCGTTATTTGGCCTTGGTGTAGATAGTAATTCTAATACTGGTATAAATAGCGGAATGGGAAGATCTGGTATAGCATTAGAAAGCACGGAAACCATAAATCTTTATAATCCAGCATCGCTTGCTTCATTGGAGAACGATAGGATTATATTGGATTTTGGTATGTATACTGAGATACAGAATGTATCTAGCGACGATGGTGACGAATTAAGATTTGCCTCAAATTTCTCTAACGTGGCTCTAGCATTTAGTATCGGTCAGAGTTCTAAAGCAGCGCTATCTTTAATTCCGTCAACAAATGTAGGTTATGCACTCATCGGTGTAGAGACAAATATTGAAGGGAGTACAGAGCAATTCACTTCAAATGTATTTGGTTCAGGAGGATTAAACGAGCTTAGATTAGACTATGCAAATAGATTTTTTAATAAACTTGACGTAGGTCTAAAATTCTCTTATTTGTTTGGTACTATTGAAGAAAATGAATCCGTAACAACAAGCGAAAGTTTACTGGCAATCAATGAGATTAATTATTACGGAGCGTTCCGATTTGGTTTTGGTTTGCAATACCAGATTTTTAATGATTATAATCTTGGATTTGTGATGAACCTGCCAACGTCCTTAAAAGGGAAGCGGGACACATTTGTTCAAAAATCTACAAATACAGCATTTACAGTACTTGAGGAAACCTCTGACGAAACAATAGACAGTTTTGAATATCCCATAGAGATAGGCTTTGGAATTAGCAAAAGGTGGAAAAGCCTATTACTAACCACTGATTACACATTTAAATCCTGGTCTTCAACAAGCCAATCCGATACATTAGGAGATTACGTTGATCAAAATATTGTGAGTTTAGGGGCAGAATACACCATTGATTCTGAAAGTTACAAATATTGGAAGCGTGTAAACTTTAGAGCAGGGTTGAACTATAACTCAGGCTACTTGGAGATTGATGATACTAAAGTTTCGAGTTTTGATGCTTCTTTTGGTATTGGTATTCCAATAGGTAAAAGAGGAAAATCCTTGTTGAACGTATCTTATACAATAGGTAACAGAGGAACAACAGACAGCTTTCTTGTAGAAGAGAACTATAGTACATTAAATGTCAACCTAACCCTCACTGATATTTGGTTCCAGAAAAAGAAGTATAACTAAACTGAATAAACTATGAAAATGAAATTTTTTACCGCAGTGGCATTATTGATTCTGCAATTCTCATTTGCACAAGAGCCTTTAACCGCTGAAGAAATGGCGGACTATCAAAACAAGCTTATGATCGATGAACTTAATCTAACCGAGGCACAAAAAAAACCTGTTGAGGAAATCAATCTCAAATATGCTATCAAGCAAAAAGCACTCATAGAAAAAGAAGGCTCCATGTTTGGAAAAATAGGAGACATGAAAAAAATTAAAAAAGAAAAAAGCAGTGAGCTTGAAAAGGTATTAACAGAAGAGCAATTGGATAAATACGAGGACGACCTTGAGCCCAAGATTAGAAAGTATATGAAAAAGAAAATGAAGCCTTAAGCACCATGCGAAAGTATTTAAGTGCCATAATAGGTATAGCTCTTATTATTCTTGGAGTTTTAGTTTTTAACCTAATGAATTCAAGAAAGAATGTAGAGGTAAGCGATAATACTGAAGAAATAGATATCCTCCCTATTTCAGTAAAATTAGTAGAGTTAACAAATATCCCTTATGTCATTGAAGCCACAGGTATTTTAAAAGCCAAAGAGAGAATAGAGATTTACAGTGAGGTGCAGGGCATTTTAAAAAGTACTAAGACACCATTTAAAATTGGGAATAGTTTTCAGAAAGGAGAGTCATTGATCATTATAAATAGTGATGAGCATTTGGCACAGATTAAATCTTCTCGTAGCGATTTAATGAACCAAATTGCAGCAATGCTTCCAGATATGGAGATCGATTACCCAAACGTTTATAAAAAATGGGAAGCCTATTTGGAAGATTTTGACTTGAATGCGTCAAGAACACAGAAACTACCTAGTGCAGAATCCAATAAAGAAAAGCTTTTTGTTTCAGGTAAAAATATTTACAACTCTTATTATAATTTAAAGAATCTCGAAGAACGACTGAGTAAGTATTATATCAATGCGCCGTATAACGGAATAGTTACAGAGTCTAATGTTAATGTCGGGACGCTTATAAGAAGTGGTCAGAAGTTAGGAGAGTTTATAGATAATTCAAGATTTGAACTAGAAATCTCTGTACCCGCAACAGAGAATAAATTTTTAAAGAAAAATACCGAAGTCGGCCTTGTTACCATTGATAAATCAGAATCTTTTAAAGGACTGATTACACGAATTAATGGCAAAATTGATCAAAGCACGCAAACCATAAATGTTATTGTAGGAGTAAAGGGTGATGACTTAAAAGATGGACAATATCTAACGGCACAAATAAGAGGGAATGATTTAACCAATGTTTTTAAGATTGATAATGCATTAATCCTAGAGAATAACAACGTCTATGTTGTTGAAGATAATAGATTGCAGTTAAAAACCATCGAAGTGGTTAATTATCAAGGTAATATGGCTGTTGTGACTGGTTTGGAACATAAAATGCTGTTAGCAAATGAGAAGATAGCGAATGCTTACCCTGGCATGCCGGTAAAAATCAACAATGGATTATGAAAGGTTTTCTTGGTTATTTTATAAAATATCCAGTAGCTGTAAATATATTTATAATCGGCTTTCTCATATTTGGATTTTTGGGCTACCAAAAAATGAATTCTTCATTCTTTCCGCTAGCCGATGCTAAAACTATTCAAATTTCAGTGACCTATCCTGGAGCTTCTCCAGAAGAAGTAGAAGAAGGCATTGTAGATAAAATTGAGCGTAATCTCAAAGGTATTGAGGGTATCGATAGGGTAAGCTCAATTTCGCAAGAGAACAATGCCAGTATCACCGTAGAAATACTATCTGGTTTTGATATCAATTTAGTTTTAGAGGATGTTAAAAATGCGGTGGATCGAATTGCCTCATTTCCTAATAACATTGAGCCACCAGTTATTGAAGCTATAAAACCTGTCAGGCCTGCTATATCATTTATTATTACCGGAGACAAAATTCCGCTTAGTATACTAAAACAATACGCTCAAGATGTAGAAGATGAGCTGTTGAAAATTGAAGGTATTTCACAAATTTCTTTATCAGGTTTTCCAGATGAGGAAATAGAGGTGGCTATTTCAGAGGCCAAACTGAGAACATATGATTTAACCTTCGAAGAAGTAGCTAAGTCAGTCGCTGAGGCCAATATTATAATTTCAGGAGGGTCAATAAAAACAGATAATGAAGAGTTTTTGATTAGGGCAGACAATAAGGGTTATTTTGCGGATAAACTAAAAAATGTTGTTGTTAAATCATCTTCTGATGGCTCTAAAGTATATCTACGAGATGTAGCTACACTAAATGATAGATTTAGCGAAAACCCAGATCAGCTTTATTATAACGGGCAACAGGCTATTCAGATAGATCTAAACAATACCAATTCTGAAGATTTAATAGGTAGTGTAGAGAGTGTAAAATCATACATTAAGACATTTAATGAAGATAACGAAAACATACAATTAAAGGCCATTTTTAATAGTGCTGATCTGATACAGGACAGAATTAACCTTCTGCTTGAAAATGCACTTGTAGGAATGGTTCTGGTATTGGTGCTATTGTCATTCTTTCTTAGGCCAAGTGTGGCGTTTTGGGTTGCGTTTGGCTTGCCAATTTCATTTCTCGGGATGTTTATCTTATTGCCAAATTATGGAGTTACATTAAACATGTTGTCCATGTTTGGAATGATTTTGGTCATTGGTATATTGGTAGATGATGCTATTGTTATTGCAGAAAACATTTATAGCAGACGCGAAAGGGGAGAATCGCCCATTAAAGCAGCGGTCTACGGTACAATTGAGGTTTTAAAACCTATACTCTCGGCAATAGCGACAACGATTTTGGCATTTTCAGTATTCTTCTTTTTAGAAGGTCAAGTTGGGGATTTCTTTCGGGATATAGCTCTTGTAGTTACACTAACGCTTTTAGTTTCGTTAATAGAGGCACTACTTATTCTTCCTGCACATTTAGCGCATTCAAAGGACATTAAAAATATCAAAAAGGTGAATAGGTTTAATCGATATGGTGAACAATTTATGGATTACCTCAAGGACAGAGTCTACAGTCCTATTTACAAAAAATCGCTAAAGCATAAATTTTTATCATTTGCAATTGTACTTTTCCTTTTTGTAATTACGCTTGGTGCATTTTCTAGCGGCATTATAAAGCTTACATTTTTTCCTACGAATGCCAGCGATCAAATTGTCGCAACTATTAATACACCACAAGGAACCAGTGAGCGAATTACAGATTCTATCGCTTCTCATATTGAGAATGTTATCTGGAAAATTAATGATGATTTAGGTCCAAACGAGCGTAATGAACCCCATATTATAGGTACAGTAAAACGCTTGGGGCCAACGAGTGCGTCTGCAAGTAGCATTACAATAAACTTATCGCCAAGTGAAACAAGAACCATCTCTTCGGTAGAGATAACGGATATGATACGGTCCGGCGTAGGTACAATACCATTATTAGAAAAGCTAACATTTAATTCTGGCTCTAATGTTGGTGGAGCACCTATATCCGTTTCTTTACAAGGCGATAATATAGAACAAATTAATGTAGCAAAGGAGATAGTTTATGCAGAATTAAAGCAAAACCCAGATATAAAAGATATTACGGACTCTAGTCCAAAAGGTATAAAAGAGATAAATCTAAAATTAAAGGCAAACGCTACTTTATTAGGTCTTACTTATAATAGTCTTATGGTTCAAGTACGAAATGCCTTTTATGGTAATGAGGTTCAGCGTGTACAACGAGGACAAGATGAGGTGAAGATATGGGTTAGGTATAATAGAGAAAATAGATCTAGCCTTAATAACATAAATAATATTGAAATAGACACCCAAAACGGGAGAGTGCCACTATCGCAAGTAGCTTCATATACGATTGAACGTGGTGAGGTAGCTATAAATCATTTGGACTTCATTAGAGAGGTAACAGTAGAAGCTGATATTGCTAACCCTAAAGTGAGCTCTACAGAAATCATGCGAGACTTAAGGACAAGGGTTGGAGATTCAATTGAAGCAAAATATCCAGGTGTTTCCGTTTCTACAGAAGGACAAAATAGGGAAGCTAATAAAATTGCAGATTCTGCAGCGGCAGTTTTACCTGCTGTAATATTTCTTATTTATGTTGTCATCGTTTTTACATTTAGGTCTTTCAGCCAACCGTTTATCTTATTGGCACTTATTCCTTTTTCACTGATTGGAGTAGCTTGGGGACATTATCTTCATGGGTTTTCTATGAGTATTTTATCGTATTTAGGAATTGTTGGTTTAATTGGGATTGTGGTTAATGATGGTTTGGTATTTACCAATAAATTCAATTCATACTTAAAACAAGGATTAAAGTTTGATGATGCGCTATTTGAAACAGGAAGAGCACGCTTTAGAGCCATTTTTCTAACCTCAATGACAACCATTGCAGGTTTGGCTCCGCTCATGCTAGAGCGAAGTTTGCAGGCGCAATTTCTAATTCCTATGGCTTTGGCGATATCTTATGGAATCGCCATTGCAACGCTGTTAACGCTTTTTATACTGCCAATTTTTCTTTCGTTCTCCAATACCATCAAAGTATATATAAAGTATATAAATACAGGCATAAAACCAACAAAAGAAGAAGTAGAGCGTGCAATTATAGAACAAAAAGTTGAGCATGAAGAGTTTTGAAACTTTATATCTAGGCGTCGTTTTCTTAATAAGTACTATGGCATCAGCACAGGATGTACTAACAGTGGATGATGCCATAAAGATTGCCGTTGAAAGCAATTATGATGTTCGTATTGCAAAAAATGATACTGAGATTTCCGATATCGAAAATGGAGTTTTAAATAGTGGTTATTTACCCAAAGTTAGCGCTTCTGGCGGGGTTAACTATTCAGACGAAAACCAGAGCGTCGTTTTTTCGGACGGAAGTGGAGCCAATATATCAGGTGCTATTACAGAATCCTACAATGCATCTATAACGGCAGACTACACAATTTTTGATGGATTAGAACGAAAATTCAATGTTAAAAAAAATGCCGAAAACCTCAATCTAAAAAAACTACAAGAGCGCCAATCTATTGAGAATACCATAATAGCTTTGTATGATGCCTATTATAATGTGGCATATCAGAAACAGATCGCAGAAAACTTAAAACTGAATATAGAAAACTCTTTAGATCGTTTAGAGCGTACCAAAAAAAAGCTAAAGTATGGTCAAGGTACCAAGCTAGATGAACTCAATGCGCAAGTAGACCTAAATAACGATAACATATCATATGCCGCCGCAAATAAAGATTATAAAAATGCAAGGCGTAATCTTAATTTGCTTTTGGGTAGGGATATTTCTATGGTTTTTGACATAGACACTACGGTTGTTTTTTTAGAGCAGCTCAACGAGGATTTTGTTTTGGAAAGTTCTGAGAAGGAAAACATTACTTCACTTCTAAATCAACAAAATGTATTGCTGAGTGATCTGGATATTGAAATCAATAAGGCCAAGTTTTTACCTAAAGTAAATGGAAGTGTAAGTTATAATTGGAATCAGAGCATTAATCCACCAACTAATTTTGCTCTCGAAAATGAAGCCTATGGGCTTAATCTGGGTCTAAGTCTATCTTGGAATATTTTTGATGGCGGCCAATCAAAAACTAGAGTGCAAACCGCCAGAATTACGAAAGAGAACAGGGAAATAGAATTGTATAGAGCTAAGGAAGAGTTAAAAAAAGAAGTCTATAATGCCTATGAAGACTACACCAATAAACAGTTTACTTTAGAAGCCGAAAAAAACAATGTAGCAACAAATAAACTTAATTTTAGTAGAACACAAAATCAGTTTAGCCTTGGTCAAGTATCTGCCATTCAGTTTAGGGAGGCTCAAATTAACCTTTTTAATGCATTGAACAATCAGGCAAAAGCAAAGTACGATTTAAAAATAGCTGAGATCAATCTGTTGCAATTGGCAGGAAAGCTAATTGAATAACGAAGTTAGATTCTCATCGTTGTCTTTATGGTAAATGATCTTATGAACGTATCCTCTGGCACAGGTATTCAAAACGAAAAGACACTAAAAAATTGACAAGAAATAACAGTTCTACGAATCTAACCATTGCTTAAATGCTGCCGCCTTATTTTTGCCAATAATTATATCGATTTCTGACTCTGGTGTCACTTGAATATTCAACTTACTATTTCCAAACTTTGTTATGGTTTTAATAGCTGATATCGCCACAATTACTTGGCGGTTTACTCTAAAAAAAGAGCGCTCATCGAGATAAGAGTAGATCAGATCCAAACTTTCATTGGTGGTGGATCGCTTTCCATCTTTCTGCACAATATAAGTAATGGTATGGTCTACATAGATATAAGCGATATCGTCAGTAAAAACAGGCAAAAGTTCATTGCGCACATAGGTGAGTAATCTCTTTTTGGACGTTTCTTTTGTGGTGTCTGGTGTCTGATCGTTATTAGAATTTATACCGAGATTTTGTTGGTATTGTGACAATGATTCGTTCAACTTAGATAAACTCACCACTTCGTCTTTTAGATTGAAAAGCTTATCGGACAATTGTGTGTCATAAAAATTACTTACACGTCTAATAATTATAAAAACAAATAACAAAATACTGAGACCCAAAAAAGTGAAGAATAAGTATAAATTTCGTTTCCAAATGGAGATTAAGCCGTTCAGTTTGTTCGTGTTAAAATGACCAATAATAATCCAATCTGTCTGCGCTACTGGTGCCATATATGCAATTTCATTGGTTACGCTCGTAGCATTAATAGTCTGTTGGTATATGGTTTCGGCAGATAGTACATTTTTAATGGAAGACGCACTTTGAGTACCGTCCATTATATTGTTAATCTTTATGGTCTCTGGATAACTAATAATTTTTCCAGACCAATCTATTATAGAAATAAAGTGCATGTTCGTATGACTATTCTCGGTCCAATTCTGAATGATGGATTTTATATCTTCTTTTGAAGTTTCATCAGAACCGTAAGTGCTCGAAAGGCTTGCCACCTGATCAACATTTTGTTTCAAAGACGTAATTTCACTTTCAACCAAAGGAATAGCAATAGATTTAATAATTAATGGAGAAGAAATGATGGTGAAGGCCGTAAACAAGACAACACAAGCTAATCCACTATACAAATAAAATCGGTTGGTCTTCATAATTTAAATCAAGATATTCCAAAAATACGACTTTGTCATAGTTTTTATGGCTAATCAAAAAGTAAGCATTCCGTTTTAAACCCGAATTTTCACTTTTAGATAGAATGCGGGCACTTTAATAATCCATTTGAAGTTTAATACCTAATTTTGTCTATAAATAAATTAATTTGAGGCTTGGTTGATGTACAAGAATATTGTCTTTAAAGTTTCTGTGGTCGTTGTCATCCTTATCTTGGTTGGCTTTGTATTTGCTATGTTTGGTAAGAAAGATACAAGTCGAATAAAAACCAAAACCAAATTGTCATCCAGTGAATTATTACAAAAAACAACTAACAGTGACAGCTTATTATTAAATGATTATATTGAAAAGGCGATAGAAGTCACAGGACCAATTAAGGATATAACGATTAAAGATAACAAAGTCACTATTCTATTACATGGCGGACATGAAAGCAGATTAGTGATTTGCGAAATGCAAACCAATCAAAATAAATACATGGACCAACTATCGAAGGGTGAAGTGGTGAATATTAAAGGTGTATTCAAAGGCGTATTGTTAGATGCCATTCTTTTGAATTGTATAATAATCGAAAAAAATCGTAATGGTTAAACAGCTACTATTCGTTTGTGCTTTTCTTTTATTATCTATCGCATTACCAGAACAGTATATTACGCGTCAAGGTACAGTGACTTTTTTTTCCTACACTAATGTCGAAAACATTCAAGCCACCAATAATCAGGTATTAAGTTTATTTCAGCCAGATGATAGTGCCATCGCAGTTAGTATTCTAATGAGGGCTTTTGTTTTTGAAAAGTCTTTGATGCAAGAACATTTCAATGAAAGTTATATCGAGTCCGATTTATATCCTAAAGCGACATTTGAAGGTTCCATAATCGATTTTGATCCAAGTATTGAAGGTGAACAAACACGTATAATTAAAGGCGATTTCACCTTAAAGGACGTTACAAAGCAACGCGAAATAAAAACAAAGATTACTAAAACCGAGAAAGGATATCTTATAGAAGGCGAATTTAATGTATCTATTAAAGACCATAACATTAAAGTGCCGGGATTGCTATCTCCAAATATTGCTGAAACTATTAATGTATCGTTTAATTTTCAATACGAGCCCTATGAAAACTAAAGCCCTATTTATTTTAGCATTAACGATAGGTTGTACATATCAGTTACAAGCACAGAATCTTTTGGAGGAATTAAACCGTGTTAATAAGGATTCGGTTTATGACATTTCTGCAACATTCAAGGCAACACGCCTTTCTATTGGCCATTCTGTGGAAACACGAAAAAAGAATGTTTTGGAGATTTCGGCAATGACGCGTTATTGGAATACACAAAGAGAGACTAGCAATTCATTCGTTGCTGATAAAATGTCGGCGCGATTTGGTTTGGACTACGGTATTTCTGATCGATTAACTTTTGGTTTAGGTTTAAGCACCCAAGGAATTGTTTGGGATGGATTTTTAAAATACCGTCTAGTTAAGCAACAAAACAAGGGAAATATTGCTAGTATTACCCTTCTACAGACAGCAACGCATAGAGATTTAGATGACATCTCTAATAATATATACAGCGGTACTTCGGGATCTTTCAGCTTTAGTGATAAACTTGCCTTTACAACCCAATTACTCATTGCACGAAAGTTTTCAAGAAACTTTTCATTGCAAATTGCACCAACTTACATTCATAGAAATACGTCTATTTTTCAAGGTGATAGAGATCAGTATGCCGTTGGATTTGGAGGAAGGTATAAAGTGGGTCGACATGTATCAGTCGTTTCAGAATATTATTATGTGCTAAATCCTGTTGACAGTCCAGACACCTATGGACCTTTTTCATTAGGTGTTAATTGGGAATTGAGCGATCTTATGCTTCAATTTAAAATGACCAATAACGGTGCCTTTGTTGAAGATACATTCATTACCAGAACTCAGAATAATTTCAACTTTAGGGACGGTAACTTTTACTTTGGTTTTCACGCTACTTACTTCATTCAGCTATAATTCCATAGAAAGCACTAATCGTGTCAATTTTATTTATTAAACAAAGCAATAGTTTTTCAAACTGTTGTGAATAAAGGGATTGCTGAAATTCCTTTTTAAAGCCGTTTTTTCCGTTTCACCTCTTTTTAGTTGTAAGAGGGCGTTTTGGCACCTTTAATTTGCAGTATCAAATTTTAAACAAACAAAACGATGAAAAAGATTTTTTTATTACTACTAATTACCATTGGATGCTTCAGTTGCAGTTCAGACGATGATTCTTATAATGATAACGAACCAATACCAGAAACAAGCGTGGTGAGATTGTTAAGTGTCAATGCAATCACCAATGAAGTCGAAATCTCGAACTTAGGGAATGCAACAGTAAATGTCGAAAATTATTATTTGTGTTTAGGACCTGGAAGATATCCTCGAATAGGAGATATTGCAACTGGGTCTACTAATCTAGCACCAGATCAGAGTGTTACTTTAAATTACGAATTAAGTGAGGCTGCTGAAGGTATATTGCTTTTCACTACAAACACCTTCACATCGACAGATCCAGACGTCTTACTCGATTATATACAATGGGGAGCCCCAAATCAGATACGTGTAGAAAATGCAGTCACTGCTGGGCGTTGGGATAGTGCATCAAACTTTGTACAAGGTAACTCACCGTTTAGGTTTAATGGAAATGCTACAGATATAGGGGTGACGTTTTGGGAATAAATTGCTATGAAAATTCTTGAAGAAAAACGAAGCCCCTCTTTGTTCCAAATCTATCATACATAACCTATAGTTATAAGCATCTTTCATAAGATACAAACTAATCATTTAGGGGGTTAGTTAGCTGAAGTCTGTCTGATGTGTTGGTGTTAGCCAGAACTTAAAATTATTTTAATTAATCAAAATACATAAAAACAATGAAACGTAAAATTACTTTAGAAAGCCCACACAAAACTATACTCGGATTGGTATTTAGTTTATTAATAGGTATTGTTGTAAACGCACAGGCTATTATTAGAGTCGAAAGTGTAAACACAGAATTAGATCAAATTGTCTTAACAAATTTAGGAGACACCTCACAAGATATAGGGACTTACTGGTTATGCTTAGGTCCTGGGTCTTACGTGCAGGTCAGTGATGCCGCAATGGGCCCAACGAGTTTAGCACCTGGCGAAGATGTTACGGTAAACTATGATGTAGACCCGGTAGCAGATGGCTTCAGTCTGTTTACGACCAACAGTTTTAGTTCGAGCGATCCGGATATCCTTATCGATTACCTGCAATGGGGCGCGGGCAACCAGGCAAGGGTAGGACAGGCCGTAACGGCAGGCCGCTGGGACGATGCGAACAACTTCGTGTCGGGAAGTTCGCCATATACCTTTACGGGAACGGCCACGGATTTCGGGTCG
>NZ_JANQIM010000031.1 GCF_028282165.1 Winogradskyella sp.
TGGCAGGCTCAGACCGTCGCTTCTGAAAATTTGCTTACGCACAGTTCGCACGTTGTGTTCGTGTCATTGTAATTTGCTATCTTTCGGTTACGGCGGAAAATAATAACTGATTTCCTGCAACGAGCCATATACAAGACCGTTGTGGTACATTTAATAAATGGAGAATTTAATAGAAAAATCTACTGAACAAATAAAAGACCAAATTGAATTTTGGTTCTTTAAGTATTTCAATAAAACCAAAACGGATTTTAATGGAAATGAGATTTTTACATTGTTTGAACTTTTAAATGAGGAATTACAAGTTGAACTTAAACCACGATTGAATTTAGATGGAAATGAAAGTCCTGTATTAGTCTTAAAAATTTCGGAATCGGAATTTGTAATTAACACGACTAAAAAATTTGTCCAAATTGACTCTGACTCAATTGAAATTATTGATTATACTGAATTTGAATGGCATAATGGGTACAAAAGTATTTCTATTATCAATACACCGACTGGAAAAGTTGCTAATATAAAAACTGAAGGATTGATTTCAGATTTCGGATTAAGAAAAAGAAACGGTAAAATTGTTTATTGGAAAATTCCATCTGGAAAACCAGGTTTTGCTTTTTGGAATGTTACTAAAAAGTGTGAATTAATCGGAAGAAAATATAAAACAATAGAATAAAAAACGACACCACAACAATGTGTATAATTTATTGCTATTACTCGTCTACTTGCGAAAATCCGCGAGGATTTTCTATTTGGTAACTATTTGCTAAATTTAATTCTTATATCATGCAACGAAACCATACACGAACACGTTGTGTACAATTAGACAGAACAACCTATGAACAATATTTATAAAGATTTTTTTATAACACTTAATGAATATTTAATAACATTAGAAATTGACAAAAAACATAAAGGAATTGAAGGCTGTTCTATTCAAGAAATCGAATCAATTGAAAAAAGAAAAGGTAATTTACCACTCGCTTATAAGGAATATTTAAAAAGTATTGGAAAAAAATTCTTATTTGAATTTATGGATGCCGAAAATATGGCATTTGACGACCTTGATTATATTGAACAATTTGGAAAGGAAGTTTTTGAAACTAACCAATTGAAAATGGAAAGGCCATTTATGGTTATTTCAGAAAGACGAAATGATTATATTACTTTAATATACCTTGACGAAGGAGACAATCCTAAAACTTGGATAATGAGTGAATACTGGGACAGTGAACAGAAAGTAGAAAATCTAGAAATAAGAACTGATTCATTTACAGATTTAATACTAGGTTTTTTTCAACAGTCACTTATTAATTTTCCCTTCACTTTTAATTTCGTAACTGAAGAAGAGAAAAAAGAAGATAAAGATGTTGTAAAGAAAAGATATATAAATTGGTTTAAAAACTTAAAATCTATTGAGGAAGAAATAAATTTAAATGGCTCAAAAAATAATTTACTTATCAAGAAACTGAATACTAAATTTTTAGATTATTATCGCCCAAATGAAGCAACAATAAATACAGAATTAAATAATTTTTACAACCAAAGTCCTGATAACAGAATTATGAAGTGGATAAAAAATGTATTTCAATAACTGTGCACAACAATGTATAACCACAATTACGGCGGATTCGACTATCCCGAAACAAGTTCGGGACAAGCTGTCCGAATCCTCCCGATAGCCATCGGGACGGAATTACTAAAATAAGTGACCAAACCAAAAAGTATGTATCTAATAATATAACTGACGGTTATACAAAATCGTTGGCGGTAATTAGAACAACAAATGACTAAAGAAGAAATATTG
This sequence comes from Winogradskyella sp., assembly GCF_028282165.1. Classification (GTDB taxonomy): domain Bacteria; phylum Bacteroidota; class Bacteroidia; order Flavobacteriales; family Flavobacteriaceae; genus Winogradskyella. The sequence continues at coordinate 1,802 of NZ_JANQIM010000031.1, forward strand.
AACAAAACGACTTGGGATTATTATGAAATGGGTAATTGTCCAATTTTCGTAAATTTATTTGACCGAGAAATCCCTTTTGTATTTTTTCAAAACCATAAACCGAATCCAAGCATCACGGATAAAATGACCGAAAGCGTGAATGAAGTACTTGAGTTGAATAAATCTGAACTGAGCATAATCAAAGATATGCTTTGGGAAGAATGCAATTTTGCATTTACCGTAGCAGATTATGGATTTGAACCAAAAGATGGAGAAACTCATTTACAAGCCCATTTAAATGGATTTGGAATTTTAAGTAAAGAAGATGCTTATTCAAAAAGTAAGGTAAAGGAAATACATATTGCTCAAGAAAATGACGAATTGAATGGTCGTTACGCAGAAATTAAAATAAATTCAGCTTCTGACAATCTGATAAGTGTGATTGTGAAAAACGGAAAAATCATAGACTTTGATGATGACGGAACATATATAGGATGGTTTGAGAAAGACGAACAACACGCCCAAAAAGCAAGAGAAAAAACACTGAAAGAATAAAATAATAACTACCGCCAACAATGGCTATAAATAATTGCTTGGGGTTGGTAAGTGCTAATCGGAATATTCTACCAAATATTCATCTCTCTGAGCCTTTTTGCTAACTTAGTACTAAATAAGCAACTACTCATAGCCTAGACCGTTGGCAACAATTATCGAATTTTTACGATAAACAATCGATCAAATTCTGAGAACCCCTCATTAATACAAAAGGTTCAACTTTTAGAACAAATCATACTTCTTTTGGAATAAGTTACCGATTTACGATGACTTTATATTTGTACCATACTCAAAAGAAAACCGTTTAGAACATGGAAATTAAAATGAACTTATCAAAGCAGGTAGCTATTCGTATTTGTGCACTATTCTTTATCCTCGCATTAAAAGCCCAAAATAACTTATATTACAATTTTGACGTAAATAAAATAGCGGAGAGAATTGACAGCCTTTTAATTAACTATAATAACAAAGAGGCTGGAATGTCAATTGGAATTGTTATCAATAGTAAATTAGTGATTCAAAGGCAGATAGGTCTTGCTAATCTAGAGCACCAAATTCCAATTACGAAAGAAACTTCATTTCACATTGCATCAGTTTCCAAACAATTCACGGCATTCGCAATCTTACTACTCGAAGATGAAGGTAAACTTTCACAGGATGATGATATTAGAAGGTATATTCCTGAAATGCATGAATTTGAACATAAAATAACGATTAAAAATCTCTTGAACCATACCAGTGGAATTAAAGACCAATGGAATTTATTGAGACTTTCTGGATGGCGTTTAAATGATTTTATAGACAATGACCACGTACTTAATATTCTCTACAATCAAACTTCATTAAATTTCGAGCCTAACGAAGACTTTATGTACAGCAATTCTGGCTACACTCTTTTGGCAGAAATCGTTACACGAGTTTCTGGGATGAGATTTGCTGAGTATATGGAAAAAAACATCTTTAAGCCGTTGAAAATGAATAATACTCAATTTGTAGATAAAGAAGGCCAAATAATCAAAAAAAAGGCAAATTCATACCTTAAAAATGGGCAAAACTATGTGGAAGATGTATTTAATAATTCCAGCTATGGGGCAACAAATTTGTCAACTACTATCGAAGACTTAGCTAAATGGGTCGTAAATTTCGATAAAAAAGAAGTTGGCAATAGTATCCTGTTTGATAAAATGAATTCCCAAAGAAAGTTAAGCAATGGTAACACTTATGGCTATGCGAATGGTCAATTCATCAATCAATATAAAGGTATCAATAGAATTCAGCACAGTGGGCAGGATGCGAGTTATCAAGCCTATATTGGCAGATTTCCAGATTTGGACGTGAGTATAATTTTCTTCAATAATAATTCTGAAATTAATGGAGGCAAAGTTGTAGGTCAATTAACAGAAATCTGTTTATCAGAGTATTTGAAAAACAGACAGTATAATCCAACATTAAAAATAAAACAAAGCAAAAAAGCACCAATTTCAAAGTCCACAAAAACACTTAAAACTTTTGAAGGCTATTATTGGAACGAGCAAGACAGATATTCACGTCAGTTAAAAGTTCAAAATGACACCTTACAATACATACGAAATAGCAATGACAGAACAGCACTAATTCCTGTTGATAAAAATGAATTTGAAATGGAGATTGACGAGTACTTGTCGATAGTATTCAAATCTAATCAGATAGTTTTGACACTAAATGATGGCTATCAAATTACTTTGGATAAATACATTCCAGCAAAGTATGATTCAAATTCATTAAGACAGTTTGTGGGAAAATATCGTAGCCCAGAATTAAACAGTTATTACACTTTTTCAGTTCAAAATAATCAATTAGTTGCGAATCACACAAGACTTGGAAATTTTAACCTAAAAGCAATAAAAAATGACTATTTCATCGGAAATAAAGGTTCGATTAAGAAAGTTGTATTTTTAAGAAATGAATTAGGAAACATTGTCGGAGTGAATATATCAAGCAGTAGGGCTAAAAATGTTAAGTTCGATAAAGTAAGTGAATAAAAAACAGTTGCCAACAATGTGTATAGTTCATGCTTTCACATGAGCTTTAAAATAAATTCCTAACTTTAAACAAACAACAGAATACTCGGAATATTCCTCGCGGAATATTCCGCACAAACCATATACGAACACGTTGGCAGTAAGCTAAAAAAGATTATAAATTCAACTAAATAAAGAATGGATAGTATTGCCTATATGATAAATCGTAAATTTATATTGGTAGCAGTCGACACCAACTACGAAACTCAATTAGGTGATATATCACTTAAGATGAATCGTGCTAAAAAAGTTTATAAATTAAATAACAATAACCTTATTGCCGTCATAGGTAACCCATATAAAATCACAGATATTTATAAATATGTTCTAAAGTTAAGTGAGCTTGGACATAATGAATCATATGAAAAAATTATTGAAGACCTAAACAATGTTTTTAATTCTTCAAAAATCAAGATTGTTGATGGAATGAAAGAACTGACTACTTTACTTCCAAAATTCTACAATGAAACTGGACATATAAAAACAGATGAATTGTTCGAACACTTAAAGGAAAAACCTGAATTAATTTCAATCCTTAAAGATACAATATCATCTATCAACAATGATATGCCTGCATTAACACAAGTTATGGTTTTTAGCTGGATACCAGAAAAAATTAAAACGAGTTTCGCTCACTTAATATCACTTGGACAAAATTTGACTGGTAATGAATTAAATGAAATTAATCCAGAAATGATCTACACTAGATTATCTAGTTCGACTGTTAAGCCAACAGAAACTACCAAAATCGAAAATGAGTTGAATAAAAAAATCTCTCCTCTACTTTATCCAAATTGGTATAATGATCTTGAAGGAGTGCAAAATATAATTAACAAAGGGAAAGAAATTTTAGCTGATGGATTAAAAAGAATTTCTCCATATTCAACTGAACCAAACGTAGTCTTTTATGAATTAAGTAATATGACAAATTTCATTTTTGTTGAACCAAAATTAAAGCTAAAAAAAATCGAATATAATAGAAGTAAATAAAAGTCAACTGCCAACAACTTGTATAATTAATTGCGGCTGATCCCGATAGCTATCTGGACTATCGGGATCGGGACACGCAACTGCTCATAGCCGAGACTGTTAGCTGCAACTAAAAATGACTAAAGTATTAATAGGGTAATGACAGGACATATTTTCTTTTACTTAGGTCTCTCCTTTATAGCAATGCACCAAATGGATGCTATCCGTTGCAAAGAGTGGCGAATATTTCCAGGACTTTCAATGCTTGGTGACAAAGTTGGACATATTGTATTTCTGTTTGCTCACATTCCTCTGTTTTACTTTATATTTTGGAAGCTTACAAATAACGAAAATATTGACTCATTTATCTACGGCTTTGACATTTTTATGATGGTACATTTAGGACTTCATATACTTTTTCTAAAACACAAAAACAATGAATTTAAGGATTGGATTTCTTGGTCAATAATTATTGGAGCAGGACTTTGTGGACTAATAGACTTAGTGATATGAAGCGAAAAGTTGAATATTAAAAATAAAAGGCAGCAGCTAACATGGCTATAATTCATTGCTAGGCTATGGCAAAAGCCAAAAATAGTTTAACTTTAAGCGGCTAGATTTCAACGGTCGAAAATTCCACTGAAATTTTCAACGCTACGAAATCATAGCCAAAGCCGTAGGCAAAAATGACTGGCGGCACGGTTAAATCGCCGCTTTACGGCTTCTTTTAATCCTATTTTTTGCCTATAGTCACAAGTTGAATGAATAAACTAATTGAAAAACCACATCTGATTTTCTTACTTGCGATTCCAATAATAATGCTGATTGGAATTTTGAGTGGAGACTCTGTATTGGACATCAATGTTCACGATACTTATTTTGTAATTGCCTATTTACACTTAGCAATATTGATTTCAATACTTTTTGGAATAATCGGAATTGGATATTGGATCATGAAAAAGGCGGACAGAAAATTATCAAAGTGGCTGAATTGGATTCACATTGGACTAACTTTTGGCGGAACTTTAGTTCTATGGATTTTGACTAAATTTTATCGGACTGAAATTATGGAATATGAATTCAATAATAATCTGACTTTAATTATCACTCTGATTATTTTACTAATAATTATTGGACAACTCATTTTTCCGATTAACATCATTTACGGTCTGATAAAAAAGAAAAATAAAACCAATGGCTAACAATGGCTAGAATTCATTGCTAGGCTATGGCAAAATCCAAAAATAGTTTAACTTTAGACGGCTAGATTTCTACGGTCGAAAATTACGTTTAAATTTTCATCGCAATGAAACCATAGCCGAGACCGTTGTAGCACATTTGAAACATTCTGAATGAAAAGAATAACACTTCTACTTACTTTACTCATTTTAATTAACTGCAAATCTAAAAATGAATTTGAAGGACAATTTCTTTCTGCGATGGAAATGACTACTCTCAATGTTAATGGAAATGAAATTGGGTTTAACGTTGGATATACAGTGGAATTTGAACAAGTGGAAAATCAGGACTGTTTAGTGGAAACGAAAGATGAATTGAACTCAATGCTAATCGAACCACTGATTAAAAGTGTAATTCGTGGTTTCATTGGTAAGCTAGACAATAATGGAATTGAAATAATGGACAAAGAAGACTTAAAAGCTGAAATTAATAAGGAATTGTCTGAAGGAAATATTTCTTTAAACTCAAAAAAGTTCGTGAACTGCCCATTGAGAATTTCAATGTTCGCAATAACAAGAAGAAATTAAAACAACGTGCTACAAGATTGGCTATAATTGCTAACGCCAGTTCGCATTTTGTGCTCGTGTCATTATGGTTTTGTGCCACATCAAAATAAAAGTATAAATCAACAGTTGATTTCGTTGTGTGTAATTTGGCCCAATCTTTGCTGTATGTGTATAATGACAAGAAATATTTCTCTATTAATCATTTTCGCTATCTGCAATATTACTTTCGGACAAAAACAATCTACGACTGAATTAAAAATCAATGACCTAATCAGAATTTGGAAGTATTCATCCAAACCAAATAGTAACTATTTAGTATTTTATAAAATATCATCTTTTAGTAAAGATCATAATGCACGAACTATGGAGTTTTTATCAGATGGAACCATGATTACGCGACTTTCAATAGGCACCAAAAAATGTGGGAACGATAGAAGCTCTAATCTCAGTATTGGTGGAAATTGGAACGTTGATAAAAGAAATAATATACTGTCATTAACCAATGGAAAATTCAATAGTACCGAATATAGAATTTTGGCATCATCTTCTAATAAATTAATCATAAAAAGAATAATTGCTGAAGAAAAACTGTAGCCTGAAACTCAAAAATTAATAAAAAACTAAACACAACAATGTATAACCACAATTTACTGCCGCCAGTTCGCTACGCTCGTGTCGGCGTACTGACCTTAACAATAATTTAAACCCGTAACTGACGGTTATACGATACCGTTAGCAAATATTTAAACCAAAAACTACCATAAATTAAAAATAAATGATTAAAAAAACAATTTTACTATTTGCCGTATTTTTAACTATTAACAATGTTTTTGCCCAAGAAAATATTGTAAAAGCAGGAGCAATTCTCGGAAATTTAGGGGTTCAATACGAACGTTCTCTTTCTAAACACTTCTCTATTATAGGACAAGTAGGATACTCAAATATTACTACTACAGTTGATGATGTTGAATCTAAATCGGATGGAATTGGATATTATCTTGAAGGCAGATACTATTTTTCCTCTAAAAAGGATTTAATGGAAGGTTGGCATATTGGACCTTACTATAATAGCATAAACACTAAAGATAACAATGATTTAAAAACAAATATTTCTTCATTTGGATTAGCTACAGGTTACCAATGGATATTTGACCATCAGTTAACTTTAGAAATAATCTTTGGTGGAGGAACTTTAAATATTGATAGCGACATTCCTGAAATTGAATTTTTGGGAGATATAGGTTTTTTACCTCATTTAGGGTTAACATTAGGATATAACTTTTAAAAACATTTGCTAACAAACCGTTGGGCTTAATTAAAAGTTAGATGAGAGAAGCTATATATCAAATACCGTTGATTTCTGATTTTAATATTAGAAAGGAACTTCTGCTTTTTGATAAAGTTTATATTCCGAAAACACTAATCGAACAGAAGAAAAGTGCATATGAGAATAATGCATTTCATGACAGAATTGACGAAATGTACGCTGACTTAGATTATTTGGTAGATCAAAATCAAGTCGTAATAATAGACTTGGAAAAATCTGTCAAAGAAAATATTGCGTTTTTAACGAATGAATCTAATTTAGAAAATATAATAAGTGATTATTCTGACTTAGAAAAAGAGATGCTACAAAAAAGAATAAGTTACCTGTTTAAGAAAATAAAGTTCACAGAAAGCTTTTTATCATTGAGACCTAAATTAAGGTTCGAAATAAATAAAGCTGTTCCCACAAAAAGAGTGGCTGAAAAACTTCTTACGTATATGTCTTTGAGAGAGAAATATGATTCTTCTTGTATTGAAATTGCTTCCCTTTTTATAGACACCTGTACTCCAACAAAAATAATGACACCCGTTTTATCTTCAGAAAACTATTTCTTTGAAGCAAATAAAAAGGGACTGAGATTATTCGAATCACTAGAAGAGCATGAAATAAATTCGATTACATCTACAAATAAAAAGACCGATGTAACGAGCATTATTCTTGGAAAAATAGCTGTTCCTTCAAAAGATAATTCTCTTCAAGACATATTGGAGTTTAAAGCTGATCAAAATAACATTAGAAAATTGCGAGATCTTAATAGATGGTTTAGTAAACTAAATTCAAATAATATATCAAGAAGAGAAATTGAAGAAGAAATAGACTATTTGCTTAGTGAATATGAGCGGATACTTAAGATAAACAAATTAAAATTTAATTATACTAAAACTGAGGTCATTCTAAATATGACATTAGGAACTTTAGAAAAATTATTAACCTTAAAATGGAGCAAGTTAGGCCAAGGGGTTATTGACTTTAAAAAGGCTAAAGCAGATTTTGAATTAGCAGAATCTCAAACGAAGGGAAGAGAATTAGCATATTTATATGAAGTTAAAAATAGATTAAAATAAACGTAGCCAATACTGACTGCAATTTATCCCTCGACTTCATTGAAACTTCTAGGTTTAAAACTTAAAAAAATGTCTCAAAGTAATCCCCAAAGCCATGGAAACCTCCATCAAAGAATACACGATCAGATTCACCTTGCCATTCTCTAATTTTTCAATTGCCTGTCGGTCTTTATTACAAGCACGAGTCAAATCAGATTGACTCCATCCTTTCTGACTTCTTAATTCAACAATACGCGGACCGACTTTCTTTTTAAGCTGTTCTTTGTTCACATAACAAATGTCAGCAAATAAATTGCTATTACCGAAATACAATTGAAGGAAAAATGGTTGAGAGAACTTGGATTTGAAAAGGAAAATGAAATACTGATTGAACAAAAAAAGAAGAAGCTGATTATAACAGTAAGGGGAGAAAAAATAGCATAACAAGGTATAAAGCAAATAGAGCATTCGTGCCTAACCTAAGTTTTGGTGTTCTATCTCGCTCGCAATTTGTATCTTTATTCGAGAAAGTAACAAACATAAAAATGGCGCGCTCAAGAAAGTGCTCGATTGAATAGCCAAAGCATTCTAAAACCCGCACTACTCATAGCCGAGACCGTTAGCAAAATATAAACAAATGAAAAATAGGATTCTAGTTATATTAATAAGCATATCTTTCAATTGCTTTAGCCAAAACCCAGTCTTGTTCGAGAATTATTGGATTTTGGAAGATTTAATACTTGACAATGTTAGCCATCTTCCACCAAATAATGATGAGGTAACAAATGTAATATTGGAATTTGATTCCTATGAGCATAATGGTACAGAATATATTGATTTATCAGGTTATGTCTGCATCAACGCAATTGGAGGGTTAATTGATTTTAATGATATAGATAACACTTTTTCATTTTATGATGGGCCTAATCAGACATTAGGTCCTACTTGTAGTGTTGGAGAGAATCCAATTTACGAAGAAATGTACTTTAATTTCTTCCATGAGAATTATCAAAATGGAAATACCTTCAACTACACTATAACCATAAACAATGATGATAGTAAAACTTTAGTCATAACTTCATATAATGGTGACCAAGCTATTTATGGCTCTCAAGTTTTATCTGTGGACGACAAGGAAACTCATGGCATTTCTTTATACTATAATTCTAGAACGGAATCTATTGAATTAGATTGCAAAAATCAGTTGAAGTCTATTTCAGTCATGATGTATAACTCTCTGGGTAAAAAAGTATTAGATTTCAATGGGAATAACGTAAAAAACACAAGTATAAAACTTAATGACCTTAGCAACGATGTATACTTTGTTACATTGCAATATGATAATGGTCAGTTGATTAGAAAAAAAATAATTAAATATTAGATATTATTACAGTGGGATTCTTTTGCTAACAATGGCTATAAATCATTCTGAAGATAACTGTCATAACGAAATCATAGCCTGGACCGTTGCACCCAATTTAAGAAAATGCAGAAAAGGAATCAAATTTTCGGATTTTTAATATTAACACTTTTAATGAGCTGTCAATATGACCCATATGCTCATAAATATACAATTATAGAACCAAAAGAATCTGACCTAATTGGAACTTACGCATTTGAAAAACAAACTATCGATTATGACATTGCCGAATTTAAAGACTCAATGAATAATCGAATAGTTATCCCGAAAATAGGAATCAATTCAAACGGAACTTATAAAGTCGTGAACTTTCCGGTTTTTGAGAATTTGATGAATCCTACTTTTACTGGATTAATCACTAATACGGGGAAATGGAATAAAACAACCATCGGTGCAGTTAGAGATGAAACTGGAGAACTAAAAAATATTTGGGGAATGTATTTCGACCAACTTCCTGAGGCATCTAAATATATGGGTCTAATGAACAAAGAATATCCTTATGAATTGATATTTGTATTTGGAGATCCAGATGAAGGAAATGTGATGATATTTAAAAAAGAATAAAAAAATGCATTACAACAATGTATAACCACAATTTGCTAACGCCAGTTCGTTGCACTCCTGTAACAACGAAATCATTACCAAAACCGTAGTATGTAATTTAAACAATATCATGAAACAAAAATTATTATTGACATTTATATTGATTTTTACAATCAAATCATTTTCCCAGAATTCAAAATTTAGTGTTGAAGCCAATTATCCAATTGCGATTGGGGATAATTTCTTAGGTCAAAATTATAACGGACTGATTGACTTGGGAGCTAAATACTTGTTTTCTGAAAATGAAATTATAAATATCGGAGTCTCATTAAATGTTGGATTCTTTCAAAACACGAAATCTGGTGCCACTGATTTAAATCAACTTTTTGATGTTAAAATTTTACCTATACAACCTCGCATTTTTGCAGAGTTTAATATTCCGAATTTAGAAAAACTTCATCCTCAAATTGGAATAGGATATTCAATACTTATTTATAACGCAGAATGGGCGGACAATCGAGAAGCGGAATTGCCTGCTGACATTGATGATAATGAGAATGGATTTAATTTTAATGTCGGTCTATCGTACGATATAACCAACACATTATTTGTACTAGCACAATATGATTTTATTAAAATCGGTGTAGAGGGCGGAGTTCCTGATTCAAGTTACAATACAAATTTAAATATATTGAAATTTGGAATTGGATTAAGAATATAGAACACTACCTATAACAATGGCTATAATTCTTCTTGACGATGACTGTTAGGACGAAATCATAGCCGAGACCGTTGTAGCAAATTTGAAAAAAACTTATGATTAAAGCATTAATTCGAAAAATATATAGGAAAGTAAAATCACTAATTAGATATTTCAAAATTCGAAATAAACCAAAAGTATTCTGTATTGGTCAAAATAAAACAGGAACAACCAGTATGGCAAAAATCTTCCAACTGTTGGACATGCCTGTTGGAAATCAAAGAAAAGCTGAATTATTAGCCATAGACGTTTTAAATGGAAACTATGACGCGTTTTTTAAATATGTAAAGAATAAAGGATTAGCATTTCAGGATGTCCCTTTCTCCAAACCAAACATCTACAAAATATTAGATAAGAAATTTCCAGATAGTAAATTTATTCTAACGATTAGAGATTCTCCAGAAATTTGGTATAATTCCCTAATTAAATTCCATGCCAAACTTTTTGGAAATGGTGAGATCCCTAAAAAATCGGACTTAATTAAAGCTAAATATGTTTACCCAGGCTGGATGTGGGAAATGAATCGTTTAAACTACAAAACCCCTGAGGAAGATATCTATAATAAGAAAATACTAATTAAACAACATATAGACTACAATAACGACGTGATTGATTACTTTAAAGATCAACCAGAAAAATTATTAGTAGTAAATCTTAAAGAGAAAAATGCGGCTGAAAAAATATCCAACTTTTTACAGAAAAAGTTGGATACAATTCCTTGGGAAAACAAAACTTAAAAATATTGGCTGCAACACTGTATATAGTAAATAGAGCGTTCGGTGGTTTTAAAAAAGTTCAGTATTGTTTAACAACACCGCCAAATCGTTGATTTGGTTCAGTGTAAACCCGAAAGTTTATAGCTTTCAACTGCCCTAAATGCCATATACTAACTATTAAAAGTAATTTGAAAAGACCAATGAATAGTAGGTTTATAATAGAATTATTTGACGAACCAAAAGGCAAAGCACTCCCGATACACTACAAAACATTGGAATACTTTGAGAATTTTGTAATGGAAAATATACTCTCGAAATTTAAAGTTATTCTGAATAGTAAATGGACTCATAATTTCGGAATATTCTTTAACGCGATTGATTATAAAAATGTCCCAAAATATGTAACTTTTGACGGAGTTGAAAAAAGTTTAGTAATTCTTCCGCCAAATTCCTTTTCAAAAGAATCGGTAAAAGCATATTCAGTACAATTTTTTGTCTCTAAAATAAAAGACAATCCGAAAGGAGAGTTTATTGGGTTTTGTGAAATGATGTTAGATTTTATAGAAACTTTTTTTGTACTGAATTACAAAAAAATAAGTGAATCTGACTTTATAGATATCCGAAAGAAAGTTGATTGGGACTATTTAAAAGCTATCAAATATCCAGCAGATTTGAAAGACCAACATTTCGTCGGAAAAACAAAATAAAGTTAATAAAAAACGGTTTACAACAATGGCTATAATTACTAATGCCAGTTAGCTGCGCTCAGTGCAGGCTCAAGCGAGTACTCCCAATAGCTATGGAACACGCAACGAAATCATAGCCAAAGCCGTTGGCAAATATTTGAGTAGCGTAACGATTCCATAGTTAAATCGTCTAGAAAGAAACTCATTTTATTTATGAACACAAAAACATTTCAAAAAGTTGGTGGTTTCAGCTCAATTTCACTTGGATTAATCTATATCCTAGCGTTTATAGTTTATGGTGGAATATTGGAATACCCAAATGCCAACGCAACAGACACCGAAAGATTAAATTTTTTGTCTGACAACTATATAGTTCTATCAACAATAAACTTAATAAGCTATGTCCTATTTGGAATTTTACTTGCCGTATTAGTTGTTTCGATACACCAGAGAATAAAAGATTATTTGCCCAACCTTTCGATACTAACCTCTATCTTCGGAATAATCTGGGTTGGCTTGGTCATAGCCAGTGGAATGATTGCAAATATTGGACTCAATTCTGTAATTGAAATTGGAATTGATGAACCACAAAAGGCAATGTCAATCTGGTCAAGTGTTGGTATTGTTTCAGAAGGACTTGGTGGAGGCAACGAAATTGTTGGAGGAATTTGGGTATTACTTTTAAGTATAGTAACCTTTAAAGATTCGTTTTTATCAAAATCACTGAACATTTTAGGTTTTCTTGTTGGGTTTGCTGGCATACTAACCATTTTACCTATTGACTTATTCAAAGAGATTTTTGGAATTAGTCAGATTATTTGGTTTATATGGATTGGAATATCAATGATTCGTAAACCACTAAAGAACGTCGAATAAAAACGTTTGCGGACAATAGTTATGATTCATTGCTGCTTTTGACTAGCTCAAAATTTTATATAACTTTACAAAACTTGATTTCTACGGTGGAAAATCCGCTGGATTTTCAACACGCAACGGAAGATTATATAAAACCGTTGGCAGTAATTACTAAAATGCATTTCCAAAGAAAATTCAAATTAAAATATGAGCATGATAAAACGAAATAAGTCTTTAATCATAACTGGAATTTTGACAATTCTTTTATCAATCGAATCTTATGCTCAAAAGGCTACTATTGAACAAGATTCTGTACAGATTGAATTTATCAAGAACGATAAATTAAAAAATAAGTATCCGAAAACTTACATCGATAAATTATCCAATGGTTTTAGAATTACCGTTTTAGAGGTGGATATAAAAAATATTGACCTTAAAAAAGGAAAATTTGATCCCAATAAATTTTATCTCATTAGCGAAAAACCCAAATTTCAATATCGCCCATTAGATATTTTTATTGCAGATGATAAGAATGAGTATTCCCGATTTGATTTGGTGACTAAAAAGAAGCCAAAGGCAACAAGTAAAATGCAGGAAACGTATGACCCAAATATTAAGGATACTTATTTGGACTACAAAATTGATGGTGTAAGCGGAATAAAGATTCCAATAAATTTAGGCAGTGCAGAATTTCCAGATAAACACGTATTTCACTTTAAACCAAAAGCTATAAATGACAGCAGAATCCTGATATATTTTTATCTTTCATCTGACTTTATAAAAAGTGGAACATTGTATTATGGAAATGAGAAAATTACCGAAACTAAACTAAAATAATTACCTATAAAATAACTACTGCCAACAATGGCCATAAGTAAAGGTGCCTTCTTGCCTAGTCTTCGACAAGCTTAGGTCATCGCTTCTGCAAATCCACAAGGATTTTACTAGCACCAGTTCACTATGCTCGTGTCAGTTTTGTTTGTACTTGCAACAATTGAATTTTACTTCAGTCTTTATTGAAAATTCAACAAATGAAAAAAACATTATTAATCTGTTTATTGACAGTTTTTTTAATTAATTGTAAAGAGTCGTCGAAAGAGCAAAATGAAACTCCATCAATCGCACTAAAAACGACAGAACAAATTCGTCAAATAGATAGTTTGATTCAACATCTTGTATCTCAAAAACATACATTAGGAGTAAGTTTCGGAATTCAAGTCAATGATTCTGAACCTTTTGTTGCATCGTATGGAATCGCCGATTTACAAAGCAATACAGAGGTAAACAAAAATACGATTTTCAGTTTAGCCTCAATTACAAAACCGATAACCGCATTGGGTATTGGAATACTTGCTCAAGAAAATAAACTATCGTTTGACAATACAATTGATCAGTATTTTCCTGATTTTCCGAATGGACATAGAATTACCATTTATCAGTTACTCTCGCACACATCAGGCATTCCCGAAACTTGGATTGGTGGACTACCTGAAAATATTTCAAGTGATTGGACTATTGAACCAAATCCACACCTTGTACTTCAGAAAATGAAGAACCCATCAATATTTGAACCCGGAACAAAATACGCTTATTCAAATAGTGGATACCTGCTATTAGGAGAGATAATCGAACAAGTAAGCGGGCAATCTTATCAAGACTTCATAAAAGAAAAAGTACTCGAAAAATATGCCGCTAACCATTCTTTCATTGATGAAAAGGGAATGGAAAAAAACAATTTTTGGACAAAAGGATATGGAATTAAAATAACAGACTCAACTAATAATCAAAAGGCATTTTTTCAACACGATTTTGAGGCATTCAACTTAAAGTCATTTGGCGGATTGAAATCAAATCCCATGGATTTACTACAAATTACTAACAAATTGTTTAAAGGTAAAATTGTAAATGACAGCATACTTAATGAAATGACTTCATACGCCAAAACTTCAAATGGAAATTATGTATATGATGAGCTGTACTTGCCATCAGATTTTGAACTACCGAAGTTACCAGATTACATAGAAAAAAACGGATATGGGCTGGGATTTAGCTTAATGAATGTATATAATGTCCCTGTTATTTGGCATAGTGGTGGAATGCCAGGATATAATGCGGTTTTAGCACATTTTCCGAATTCGAATACTACAATCGTTATGTGCTCGAATACAGACAACGGACTAATCCCTGAATATGAAAGCATTATGAAAATTTGCTCTGAAATTGGAGAAAAATAACTGTGCCCTGCGACGTACTTTTGTCTATGCTACTCTCAACTTCGCCAGTGCCTCATTGAGCGAAGTCGAAAACACTATATCCAAAAGCATTTCGATATCATCGCTGTGCTATGCCAATTGCATTAAAAACCTTAACCAGTTATTATCCCGCTACGGCTGATCTACTCTACATATTAGGCACCTACATATAATTGGTTGCTCTTTTTTTGTTCCCAATAAAAAAATCAATATTAGCACATCACAAAGCGGTGCTAACAATAGTCGATAACTGGCAACAATAAATCTTTAATTGAGTAAAATATTGCCAATTATCAACACGATTTTTCACTATATTCACAAAAAAATGGATAACTGTACATAGCACTGCGTTGTGTGTAATCGAAACAAAAAATGGAAGCGTTATTATCAAATCTTGGAATTGACAAACTTGATTCTTTTATATATGAATATAACCCAATAAAACTTGATTGGTGGGATTCTGAAAATGAAACATCTATTGAAATAGAAATCCATCAGAATGACGACAACGTGATTGAGTTAAATGTAGTCTTCTGCCCTGAAGCAGAAGGAATTATTGAAAGAACCCTTGTTTTTACTACATCATATAAATCAGACTCAACACAAACTCAGGCTTTTATTGCAAAAAAGGTTTGTGAAGAAATGATAAAAGAAAACTCTTTTGAATTTTCTGAAGAGCAAAATGCATACATTATAAAATCGTTAGAGGATTCCAGAAAAGTAATGACTGAAATCTCAAATCTCATTTCTAATAAAGAACCTATTTATAAAATTGATCTAAAGCAAATCGAAGACGAAGACGAAGTTCCCCATGAAACTGGTGATACATTAGACCATTTTATCGCAATGATGTATATGAATTCTTTAGAGTTCACCGAAGAAAATATTATTGAAAATATAGAGTTAGGCTATGAATTAGAGGGACCTGAATATCTAAGCGAATTAAAGAACGATGTTATTAGCGAAATAAAGCTAGACTTTAATGAAGAATATAGTCTTGATGATAATACACTTGAATTTATAAAAAAGACCATTAAAAACTATATACAGCAAAGAATTTGAAATCATAGCCGCCTATCGGTAGGCCACGCTTCATACACAAAGACGTTGTGTGTTATTTAAACTTAATAATATGAAATACTTACTCTGTTTTGGAATAATAATGAGTAGCTTAATATGCAATGGTCAAATAAGAGAAAAAGGAAGCATTGAATTGACACCAATAATTGGCTATAGTGATTCATATCAACTAGATTCTTTCCTTTTTGGGGCATCATCCGTTTCTGGAATTCAGTTCGGAATTTATGGAAATTATTTTCTTAATAACAGATGGAGTCTGCGTACAGGTTTGCTTTATCAAAAAATGGGAACAAATACTGTTGATTTTTTCATCTTTGCCAACGAATATTCCGAAAGAACAAACTACCTCACTATTCCATTGACTATAAATTATCATTTCGGGACAAGACGTAACTGGTATATAAATTATGGAGTAGGTATTGGATTTTTAACTAGTGCAGAAGCTAATTATAATGATGGGAATGGGTACGTTGATTTAAATGACTTGGCTAACCCAACTCAATTTGGAATTAACTTAGGAATTGGTCATAAATTCAACATATTGCCTAAATTTTTAGTGGTTATTGAAAATTCTAATTTTGTTGGAGTTACAGACACTACCGAACAAAAAGTAGGGAAGAATTTTTATTTAAGTTTTAATATTGGAGCTATATTCAAAATTTAGGAATAGATAGTAATAAATAACACAAGCAGACAACATTTAACAAAAAACGAATATGAGATTAAAAAATGTACTAGTTTTTTTACTGATTCTAACTTTCATTGGTTGTGAAAATGACGATAATAATAATAATAATAATAATTCTACAAACGCTTGTGAATTGGACCCTTTTCCAGGAGTTAGTGGAGTAACACAATCAAATTTTATGGTTCAAACGTTTAATGAACCTGATGAAAAAGGATATTTTATTACCGCTACAATCACAAATGATAATCTTGAATCAGTTTCCGGAAGTCCAAGCTTTGTGTTTAGAGAAAATGGTGAAATAAAAACCTATTCCACATCGAATACTGCATCTTCAACATCGTGTGTAAATATTGATGCTGAATCAACTTGCGATTTTGAATTCCGAGTATATTTAAGTCAAAACGAAAACATTGATGACAATATTCAATTTCTTTGCTTTTATTACTTTGGCGAATAAAATGGAATCAATAGAAATAGAAAATGAAAACATTGGCTAACAATGTATAACTGTAATTTGCTATGCCAGTGTTAAACCGAAAATCATTAACTTTAATTCCATAACTGACGGTTATATGAGACCGTTTACTGTAATACGAATCAAGCAAAATTGCAAAATGAAATACTTCACAATTTTAATTTTCATTATATTCTCAAATTGCGTATACGGACAGGCTTCTTCTTGGGGCGATTTTTTTATTAGTATAGAATTTGAAAAAGACATTCCTGTTAAACAAATAGAAGTAGCTTATTATCAATCTGCAGGACAAAACATAGAAAGAATCAACTTTTATCCAGATAGTTTGAAAAACACAATAGAAATTTCTGGACACCATGGCTTTGTTGTCGGAGCTAGTTTTCCGGTCGTTGTGTTTTCTTATAAAGAAAGAATACTTAACGATTCTAATCATAATGGTTTGAGAGAAGAAGGGAAGATTGAAGTTGAAAACTTGTATTATTTAATAATTCAAAAAGATAGTTTTAGTACATCTGATGAAGGTTTCAATTCCAAGTTGAAGTTTTCTAATGAAAAGCCTAATATTATAATTAGACATAAGAATATCAATGGAAAAATAAAATACAATGTATCGAATGAACCTGACTATTTTTTGCCGACTAATGAAATGCGAATCAGTAATAGATTAGTAAAAGTCCAAAACGATTAAATGATTTATGAATATGAGGACTACAGCTAACACGGTGTATGAGTAATAGTGGTTTAAATGATAAAACAAAAGAATAAACATAAAACAATGGTCAGTACAATCCCTATCCCAGTGGCTATCGGGACAAGCAACTACTAATAGCCAAGACCAATGTAGCACATTTGTCCAAAAAATAAAATGAACAGAATACTAGAAACTTTTGGATTGAAAAAGCATTTAAATTGGACTTTAAAAAAGAACAAGTCTGATTTCATTAAAATGTTAGAGACTAAAGTTAAGCCTAACAGACTTTTCTTTTTTGACATATTCGATAGTGAACAAAAGGAATTTTATGGGATAGTAAATGAAAACGATTTTTGGTTAAGAAAATCTGACAGGCTCATCCCGAATTGTCCTTGGGCAAGCGCAACTGGAATAATGAAAACGGAATCAAATAAAACGACAATTGAATTGAAAATAAAAGGTTGGAATTGGTTCATTATATTATGGATCTGTTTTATGACTATCATTTTTGGACTTGCTTTAAGCGATGTCATAAAAACAAATCAGTTTGGAATTTTGGTTGTATTTGCACCAATATTCCTAATGTTTTACTTATTTGCACTATTTAAAATGCGTCAAGGAGTTAAACGATTTGAAAAATATTTGAAGGCAGAACTAAATGAATAAAAATGTACTACAACAATGTATAACCGTAATTTGCTACATCCAGTTTGCTGTGCTCGTATCAGCCCAGAAATTATTGTCAGGATACTTGTAATTACTTAGGTTTACCCAAAAACCAAAAATAATCGCTACCTTAGGCGTAACTGTATTTATGCTATACTATTGTAAATAATACGACCAAAAAAACTCAAAATGAGTATTTAAATAAATGTTTAATTAAAAATCACAAAGAATGATTAAAAAAACAATGAAAACGATGACAGTTGTATTTGCTGCATCATTGCTATTAACCTCTTGTTATTCTTACACAAGTGTAGTTGGAAAAGGTGCACAAGGAAACGACCAAACAACAAAATGGAATCACTACGTAATTTATGGATTAGCACCTGTAGGAGTTTCTGATTCAAAACAGATGGCCGGTGGAGCTGAAAATTACACGGTTCATACAAGACAATCTTTTGTTAATGGATTAGTTTCAGCACTAACCTTTGGTATTTACACACCAACTACAACCACCGTTACAAAATAAAATTGGAAAGAGAGTTTGTCATTTTCGATGAACTCTCTTTTTTTTTCTTATGAAGAAAATAACATTTTACATTTCGGCCGGAATTGCAATCGTATTATTAATCAATATTATAAATATTTTATTTGCTGATTTAAATAGACTAACTGATTATGGTTATGGGTATTTAGTAGGAAAAGTAATATTGTTTTTGATTTTTGCAGGCATTGCTCTTTTGACAAGAAAACATAAAATTACAACAGAAAAATAAAAAGTTCTGTTTACAACAGTGGCTATAAGTAATGGGGTGGTTATTCCCTTCCCTTCTACCAAGCTTGTCTTGAGAGAAATCGAAATAATCAAGGCAGGCTTCTAAAAATCCTTGCGGATTTTACCTATGTCAGTTCGCTACGCCATAGTCAGTTTGGTGCATACTCGCAAAGTTAATTGCCTACCCACGCAACTGCTCATACTCAAGAACATTAGTGGCAATATCAGTCCACACGAATCCAATTTGTTATCATTTGGTAACAACAATCAGAAGCAAGAAAAATAATTTTGCTGTCTAAATGACAAGTAAAATTTATGAAAAGACTCCTTCTAATTCTGATTGTTATGACATCAGCACAGATTCAAGCACAAGATAAAAAGCAAAAAAAGTACCCAAAACTCACAGTATCAGTAGATGTTAAAAGTAAGCTCTCGCCACAGCAAACTTTTGAGTATATAGTTCCTATGGATTTAGAGCACATTTTTGAACGCTATAAAAACATCCCAGCGGTTGATAGCACAAGCAATAAAGAGCCTTGGTATCAACCAGGTATGACAAGAACGGTATATTTTGACGATGGAACTTCATCAGAAGAAACGCTATTGACTGTTACACCACATGTTGGTTTCACTTATAAAGTCAACGGATTTACAAACTCGTTAAAAGGCTTAATTAAACAAATTAATGGGAGTTGGATATTCAAGGAACTAGATAATAAAATGATTAGAATCAAATGGACATACGAGTTTGTTCCAAAAAACTTTTTTGCTCGGTTCTTGATAAATCTCATCGTAAAAAAGCGAGTGAAAACACCAATGACCAATGCTCTAAATATTATGAAAACCGAATTAGAAAGTGGAGAATTGTATCAATATAAAAGAAGAATTGGAAATTGGTAAATTTGTAATACATGGATAACTTAATAAATTACCTGCTTCAATTTGGACAACTTAACGCTCAGCAAATTGAACTAATCAGAAACTCTATTCAAGAAATTGAATTAAAGACTGGCAATTATTTTTCAGAAGCAGGAAAAACTGCAAATCAAGTAGCCTTTGTTGAAAAAGGAGTTTTAAGAGTTTGCTACTATAATAAAGAAGGCGAGGAAATTACACGTTATTTTATAGATGAAAATAATTTTGCAGTTGACTTAAACAGTTATAGTTTAAAAGTTCCATCATCCGAATATATTCAAGCTATTATTCCTTCTAATCTGATTGTTTTTAACCGTTCTGAACTTGAAAACCTTTCGAACACAATTATAGATTGGGATAAGATTATAGTACAAATCACCAATAAGGCGTTAATGGAAAAGGTAAATAGAATTAGTCCAATGCTAGCCGAAAATGCAAAAACAAGATACATAGAATTCCACAAACGATTTCCAAATTTGGTTAATCGAATTCCACTAAACTATTTAGCTTCATATATTGGAATCACAAAAAATTCCTTGAGCAGAATTAGAAGAGAAATTACATAAAACACTGCCACCAACTTTGAGAGAAATGGAAGTTTGAAAAACTTTGAGGGCTTTGACAAGTACAAAGTGAGGAATTATTTCGGAACAAGTCATCCCCACAAAAATATGGACGTTATAACACTTATAAATTCTCAAAGTAAGGAGCACAGGCAATTCAATTGGAAATTTGAAAATGAAGAATTAACCCTAACCGAGTTTATACAAGACGGAAAGACGAACAACTTTTTGCTTGGTAATAATAAAATCGTGTTTAAATTAAAAATCACTAAGTAAAACAGTTGCCATAATTCATTGCTAAGCTATGGTAATACCCGAAATTAGTTTAATTTTAACTGACTTGTTTTCTATGCAACAAAATCATAGCCGAGACCGTTGTATTCCTTTGAAAAAACAAAATGCATCCTTTTAAAAAATACATATTAGATTATAATCCATTGAATGATGAGGAATGGAAGCATATAAAAGATTGCCTTAAGAGGAAGGAGTATAAAAAAGGTGAATTAATTCTGAAAAGTGGAAAGATTTGCCGAAAACTCTACTTTTTAGAAGATGGTTTTCTTAGATTCTATCTATTGAAGGATGGAGAAACTGTTTCTAAATTCTTCACGCAGTCACCTTATTGCTTTACATCACAAAGAAGCTTCACCAAAGATATCCCAACCAATGATAATATTGAGGTACTAAAAGACGCTGTTATTTGGGAAATATCAAAAAAGGATGCTTTCGATTTATTAAGATTTCCTAATTGGAGTGAATTTATTAGAAAACTAATCCAAGAGGTACAATTCTATACCGAAGAAATACTGGAAGAAGCACAAAATGATACAGCAGAGGAACGCTACATAAAATTGCTTGAAGAAAATAATCCGATTCTTCAACACGCCCCATTAAAGGATATTGCCAGCTACCTGGGAATCGCCCCACAGTCCCTAAGCAGAATTCGAAAAAAATACTGGAACTCAAAGAAAAGTTAACATAGGTTCAGTGGTTTAAAATCGTTTATCGTGAATTTTGTAATAAAAAAACTATGCGATTAACAATTTTAATTCTGATGACAACCTTACTAACAAATCTTAACGCTCAAGACAAAGTGCCAACCAATAAACATTTTTGGTATTCTTTAGAAACTAGTGCTTCTCCCGAAGCTATCTGGAAAATTTGGACAGATGTTCCTAATTGGAAGGATTGGGATACAGGTTTAAAAGACGCTTCAATAAAAGACAGTTTTAATTTGGGCGTAAAAGGAACTATAATTTCTTTAGAAAACCGCAAATCTAAATTCAAAGTAGTAGAATATATCGAGGGTCAGTCTTATACTTATAAAACCAAACTACCCTTGGGAAGTCTTTATGTTAAACGGTATTTAACGACAAAAAACGGAAGAACCACATTCACACACGAAGTCTGGTTTAAAGGGCTTACATCTGGATTTTTTGCAAAATCTTTTGGTGGAAAATTTAGAGAAATGTTGCCCGATGTACTTAATAATATAAAGACTATTGCAGAGTCCATATGAAAACTTTCATCCCTTTTTTGATATATTGTCTGTTATTTTTTCAAAGTAGTTTTTCACAAGAGAATATTATAAATAACCCTTTCGTCAATGTGAGGCTAAGTATTTTATTATTTCCAACGACACCTCTTTTAACTATAGAAGTCAGAACTTTTAGCAATGTCACTATACAAGTTGAAAGCAATTTTGCAAATACACATGGTATTAATCTCAAATATTATTTTAGGGAAAGATTGAGCGAATCTTATCTATTTACAGGAATTGCTTTTATTGAAAATGAATTGCTTCGTGAGGATCTTCAAACAACATTTTTACCTTATGCAGGATATGGATATGCCTATCGATTTGGAAACAGAAAACAATGGACTTTTGATAGTAGAATAGGCTTAGGTTCAACAACAAATGCAGATTCAAACAGTTTTTATCCTGTAATTAAAACAGGGATAGGACGAATATTTTAAGACTATGACTTTAATGAAACTAATGTATTTTGCAAACATCGGTGTTGCAGGAGCAATAAGCATAACGAGTTTATTTTATCCTAAAATAGCTCAGAGAACCGTATTTACAGAAGCTTTTGAATACTCAGAAGCGATAAGACTAGTCGGAGCATTGTGGCTGGCAATTTTCTTGCTGTCCATTGTTGGTCTGTTTTATCCAAAACAGATGAGTTTGGTATTTGTATTCCAGCTTATCTACAAATCTAGTTGGCTTTTATTTGCAGCCTTACCAGCTATTTTAAATAACCAACAATATCCCAAATCAATGGCCATCTTTTTTGTTGTTTGGGTTATTCTGTTGCCCTTTGTAATACCTTGGAAAGCACTTGTAAATTAAAAAATAACGGCACATAAAAAGTGTATGGGCAATTGCGGTTTGAGTTCTAACTTAAACCGTTTTTCGTTTAAATAGAGTATATTGCTTTATGAAAAGTGGTAATATTAATCGACTACTATTCATACAGAAATCGCTGTAAAACATTTTAAAAACACATCTAATATTGCGTAAAATTTCACTATTAATTTTGAGTGTTTTAGTACCGCTTATGTCTTTAAGCCAAGATTTAAATGGTAGATGGAGCGGAATGATTTATCAAAAAATTGGTGATACTCTGTTTAGCTTTAATCTAGAAACAAATATTGTACACAAAAAAAATAATCTATCAGGAAAAGCAGTAGTCGTACAAACAGAGACAAAAAATTATTCCGTATATAAGTTTATCGGTTCAGTACGAGAAGGAAAAATAAAAATAAATCCATCTGAAATTGTAAAAATCGACTTTCCACAACCAAATTTTCCATTTTTGTGTTTCAGCAATCTGAAAGCTGAACTAAAAATTGATGAAGTTAATAATAAAATGATAATTGAAGGAGAAAACTATGGTGTCGACATTAAATATGATTTAATCAACGAAAGATATTTCGAAGGCAGTTGTCCCAAAGGCACATTTAAACTATCTAAAAATATTATCAAGACCGATAACCAAAGTATCAAAGCAGAAAATCCTGCTACACTTCTAATAACAGATAAAAAAGAAATTCTTGTGGTTGATGATAAAGAAATCATACTTTTCACAAAAACTGTAAAAATAGAAGTCTGGGATAGCTATGATGAAGATGGTGACCTCATTAATCTTTATTTGAATGGTAATATCTTGTTCTCAGATTTAAAAGTTTCAAAAAAAGGCAAGAGATTTGATATTGATTTACAATCGGGCGAAAACATTATAGAGGTTGAAGCGCTAAACGAAGGAACAGTGTCGCCAAACACAAGTGCAATTAAGATTTTTGTTGATGAGCAGCAACACGAAATTATTCTTTCGGCTAAAAAAGGCGAGCGAGATTCTCTTAAAATTATATTGGAATAAAACAACTATTCATAGTCGAGACCGTTGATAATTATTAAAACTAAAAATTGAATTAGAATTAACCCATGACACCTACTTTAAAAAGAAATTACAAAGTTTTAATCTACTTTACACTGTTATTTACATTTTCTCAAACAAATGCACAAAAGCAAAACTTAAAAGAAAAAACCCTTGAAAGGTTTGGTTTTAAGGAGCATTCTATTCCGGTTGAGAATGACACAATCTATTATTACGTCCATCAAAAAAAGAATTCAAAACCAGATAAAGTAGTTATATATTTACAGGGAACAACACCAATTCCGTTACCTTTTTTTGAAATAGAAAAAACAGAAAAAGGCAATAAGTATTTTCAATACTTTTCTTCAGATTATAACCTATTAAATGAGTCCTATCTATATGTAATTATAAGTCTTCCAGGAACGCCAGCGGTCAAAGGATATGGAACGTTAAACCTAGAGAAGTACAATAGTCTTAACGCGTTAGACTATAGAGTTTTTGCCGCAGATATTGTCATCAACCATATAACAAAGCATATTTTAAAACCAAAAAAACTAATTGTATATGGGCATTCGGAAGGTGCTTTTGTTGCTCCAAAGTTGGCAACAACAAATAATAAAATAACACATTTAGGAGTTTGGGGAGGAAGTGCATTGCCCGATTTTTTTGATTTTATTCTTTTTGAAAGAAAGTCAAATTTAAGAGGCGAACAATCTGATTCTATCACACAATTAAATATAGATAAAACGATTAATTTGTTCAAAACTGTTGCCAAAGATTCCCTGAACACATCCCCATCAAACGAAAATGAAATTACCGAATATACCAATAAGCGCTGGTGGAGCTATGCCGAACCAACGATTAACCATTTAATTAAAATCGATATTCCCATTTACATTCAGTTAGGGACAGAAGACGAAAGTTCTCCTATTGAAACTAATTACTTAATCCCATTAGAGTTTGCAAGACTCGGAAAAAACAACTTATCATTTAATGTTTGCATTGGATGCGATCACGGATTTGTAAATGTAAAAACAGGAAAGGACAATTGGCCAGCTATTTTTAAAGAGTTTATTGAATGGACTGAGAAATAAATACTGTTGCCAACAATGGCCATAAATAATAGCGACATTATCGCCTACCCTTTTACAGAGCTTGTCTTTAGCAAAGTCGAAAAGATCAGTATAGACTTGAGCAAACCCTCTCAATAGCTGTTGACGGCATTATTGTCAAAGTAAGTGACCATACCCAAAAATTGGTGTCTAAAATCATAATGGGTAGTCATACCAAACTGTTGTGCCCAATTGAAAATAATGCAATATGCCATTCCCAGTTGATGAGAAATACATAATCGAGACTGAATCAGAATTAAAAGTGAGATTCCCTACTGAATTCAAAACCAGAATGATAAAGTTAAATGGCGGTGAATTAGTAAATGGCTATCTTGAATTTAAGCTTTATCCATTTTTTGATAAATCTGATAAAAAAAGGATTAGAAGGACTTGCAATCATATTGGATTAGAAACAAAAAATGCCCGTGAGTGGATTGGTTTTCCTGAAAATGGTATCGCAATTGCCTCAGACGGATATGGAAACCAAGTCATTTTAATACATAACGGAGATGGGAATTTGACTGATGAAATTCATTTTTGGGATCACGAAACTGGAAGTATTAAAAAGATTGCCGACTCGATCAATGAATTTGAATAATATATAATGTGTATAACTAATAACGACTGAAGTGAAAAATAAAAGAATAAAAAGGTCTACTCTATTTCCATACCTACAACTTTTGTATATCTACCTTTTTAGGTTTTCAGATTATTAAACATAGACTTAGACTAAAAATGTAATGCAATAAGTAAACAAAAAAAGCCTTCGCAAAATTCATATACTTAGACATATATATGATTTTATGACTCCAAGGTTTATTCAACAATTTCCCCAAAGCTTCAGTATTTACAGTCAGAATCTCAAGCTTTTTTCCTAATTTTACAGTCATGGGAGAATCATACTCAGCAAACGATTCCTAAATGAAACCATAGCCAAAATTGCTGTGTACAATTGCCTTTAATTCTTATCTAGAGCTCGATAATGAAGGAAATGTTAACACATAAGCAAGCAATTATGAATCCAAATGTTACGACATACATTGAAAGTTTAGACCAATGGCAAGATGAGCTCTCCCAATTACGCAAAACGATATTGAGTTGCAATTTAAAAGAAGAGTACAAATGGATGCGTCCTTGTTATACGATTGATGGGAAAAACATTGTACTTATCCATGAATTTAAGGACTACTGCGCTATATCATTTTTTAAAGGAGCATTGCTTAAAGACCACAAAAGCATTTTAGTTAAACCCACAGAAAATTCCCAAGCAGGCAGACAGATTCGATTTACCAGTTTAGAAGAAATAAATAAGATTAAAACATCTCTTAAAAACTATATTTTTGAAGCCATTGCAATAGAGAATCTGGGATTGAAAGTTGCTTATAAAACGATTTCTGAATACGAAATCCCTGAAGAATTATTAGAAATTTTTGAAGAAGATATTGAATTCAAAAAAGCCTTTAATGCTTTAACACCAGGTCGTCAAAAAGGCTACCTTCTTCATTTTACAAAACCTAAACAATCCAAAACCAGACTTGCCCGTATCAAAAAAAATAGACAACGTATCTTTGATGGCTTTGGTCTAACTGATTGTACTTGTGGACTCTCTAAACGAAAACCAAATTGTGATGGCTCTCATAAACAATTATTAAAAATGTAAAGCCATATTGATAAGATTTTAAATAAAACACTCAAATCAATCTATTCCAAAAAATGAACTCAATTAAAACCATTATAGAACAACTCGATTTAAAAGCGCATCCTGAAGGTGGTTACTTTAAGGAAACCTACAGGAGCACTGGCTTTATAGAACAGGATAGCTTGGACACTGCCTATGGAAGCAAGCGCAATTATTCTACTTGTATTTACTTCTTATTGACATCCGAAAGTTTCTCTGCGCTGCATCGCATTAAACAAGATGAAATTTGGCATTTTTACGAAGGCTCACCTATTCGACTCCATATGATATCTAATAATGGCGAATATTCAGAGCATATCATTGGGAATAACTTTGGCAAAGGAGAAGTGCCTCAGTTCGTGGTACCAGGTGGTTATTGGTTTGCTGCGGAAGTTATAGAACAAGACGCTTATGCCCTAGTAGGATGCACCGTATCGCCAGGTTTTAGTTTTGAGGACTTTGAATTAAAATCCCGAAAGGAGCTTACCGAACTTTTTCCAAACTTAGAATATACAATCGCCAAACTGACCCATCATTAAACACTAAGTATTAATGAAACTTTCAACACAGCTTGCAAATAGACTCAGGGAAGTCATTTTGAACGGTACATGGATCGCCAACACCAACTATAAAGATCAAATAGAACATCTAGACTTTAATATTGCCAACACCAAGATTCAATCTTTAAATACAATTGCAGCTCTAGCCCAACATGTACATTATTATGTTGAAGGTATAAAAAACGTATTTATTAATGGTGAATTAAACATAAGAGATAAGTACAGTTTTAATTTTCCCGAAATAACATCACAAGAGGAATGGATGGCATTTCAAAAAAAATTTTGGGATGATACCGAAGCATTGGCAAAATATATAGAACAACTGAGTAATGATCAACTTCTAAAGCATTTTGTTGATGAGAAATATGGAAACTACCAACGTAACATTGATGGTTTAATTGAGCATGCATATTACCATTTAGGGCAAATTGCAATCATCAAGAAAATGACACTTTCTTCTTAAATAACGTGATTAAAAATCATGAAGAAATGACAAATGGCACCTCCCAAAACGAATATATGCCATATTACATGGTTGTAAGGAATACGTTCTATAGCATAGAAAATAATGCCAACAGTATAAGAAAGTCCTCCAGCAAATAGCCATAATACACCATTAGGTCCAATGGCATTGGACAGGTTTGAAAAATCAAAAATAATGAGCCAGCCCATCACTAAGTAAAGTAGCGTCGAAAAGACTTCAAATTTTCCAGTAAAAAAAAGTTTTAGAACCACACCAAAAGCTGCAATACCCCAAACTGTCCAAAACAATGGCCAACCTTTACTATCTCTAAGTGCTATCAATAACACAGGAGTATATGTTCCTGCGATTAACAAATAAATGCTAATATGATCAACGATTCTAAAATTGTGCTTCCGTCGCTCACCTTTTACCGAATGATAAAATGTAGATGCCAAAAACAAAACAATGATAGAAATACCATAGACTATAACACTAAAGAGGCTCCAGGGCTTAGCTGTATTATTAGAGAACACAATTAGTAAGACCAAAGCTGCTATACCTAATACAGCACCTATACCATGAGACCAAGCATTTAACTGTTCTTCTAGTTTAGTTTGCCTGCGCATTTAATTTGTGGCTTTATTGAGTTGTTTTTTGGGTTTCTTCCATTTATCAACACAAGCATAAAAATCGATTTCAAAAGCTGGTCTTTGGCGTTCTAATTGTTGATTTTGAAAAGCACGCTGTAAAATATCTTCAATTAAATAGTCCTCCTCCTCTTCTATTGGGCTAAACTCCTTTTTTAAAGAGATATCAAATAGACTTGCTGTATTGTTAAACCAAAAAGCCCGCCAGCCACTTCGCAATTCTTTTATGAGCTGAAAAGTCGTTTTACCCGTTTGTCTATGAATTAACTTCACTAGTATCTGTCCTTCGGTCTTTGTTAACTTTTTAAGTTCTTCCGAGAATTCATCTTCGATGTATCTTTGAATGACTTTTGCATAGCGTTTCTTTTCGCGCTTACGCTCTAGAGTAGCCAACCGTTTCTGTAAGGTTTCCAATCGTTCGGCAGCCAATTTCGCATAGGGATAGACCTTAATAGTTTTTCGACGAAGAACAATATAGCGTATGCGCTCATCCCTATTTTTGAAATTAAGATTTGGTAGCACTAAAACTTCATCTAATTCTACTTCCGTAACAGCAATAGAATCACCTTCAATAATCATGTAATGTACTTGGGTGCTATCCTTCTTAATCGGATCTTCCTGCGCAAAAGCAACGGTAGAAATCAGCAATGTAATGTATATGATATACTTCATATTTCGTTTTACTTCTAAAATCGTTCCAAAAAAAATTTATAGCGATTTCAAAATTAACAATTATTACAGGCTATAACCCTAAATTCCTATTAATATTATTATTTTTAAGCAAAAATTTTATAAATGGCAAAAAAGCAATTACTTACTAAAAAGTCTATGGATTTTTTAGAGAAATATTTGAACAATGCATCACCAACAGGTTACGAATGGGAAGGTCAAAAACTATGGATGGATTACTTAAAACCTTATGTTGACGAGTTCATCACAGATACTTATGGCACCGCCGTTGCAGTTATAAACCCTAAGGCCAACTACAAAGTTGTAATTGAAGGCCATGCCGATGAAATTTCCTGGTATGTTAATTATATTTCAGATAAGGGCTTATTATATGTCATAAGAAATGGTGGTAGTGACCACCAAATAGCACCTAGTAAGGTGGTCAATATTCATACTAAAAAAGGTATCGTAAAAGGTGTATTTGGCTGGCCAGCGATTCATACTAGAAATAGAGCTAAGGAAGAGCCACCAAAACCAGATAACATCTGTATAGATATTGGCGCAAAAGATAAAGCCGAAGTAGAAAAAATGGGAGTTCATGTGGGTTGTGTTATTACTTATCCTGATGAATTTCATATTCTTAATAAGGACAAATTTGTTTGTAGAGCCCTAGACAATAGAATGGGAGGCTTTATGATTGCCGAAGTGGCACGTTTGCTTCATGAGAACAAAAAAACATTGCCATTTGGACTTTACATTACAAATTCCGTACAAGAAGAAATAGGCTTACGCGGTGCAGAAATGATTACTGAGACTATTCAGCCCAATGTGGCCATAGTTACTGATGTAACGCATGACACTACAACTCCAATGATCGACCAGAAGAAACAAGGCTATGCAGAAATCGGTAAAGGTCCAGTAGTGGCTTACGCACCTGCAGTTCAACAAAAATTAAGAGACCTTATCACGGACACCGCTGAAGAAAAGAAAATCCCATTTCAACGTGCAGCTTTATCAAGAGCCACAGGAACAGATACAGATGCTTTTGCCTACAGTAATGGTGGTGTAGCTTCTGCCTTAATTTCCTTGCCACTTCGCTATATGCACACCACGGTAGAAATGGTGCATAAAAGTGATGTTGAGAATGTGATACGACTGATTTATGAAACGCTCTTAAAAATTGAGGACGGAGAAACTTTTAGTTATTTTGAATAATATTTTTTCTATTTAAATCTCAGTTCTAGCGCCGTGTCTTCCATAGTTTTGTATTGCGGATAGGCAGTCGAGAACACTTTAAATACTATAATTATTAAGACATCACGACTACGCCTACACAGAGCGAAGTCGGAGTGCTCTATATGACAGATCGCAATTTGGACGAATACATTGATATAATAACTTCTGAAGGAAAACCAACCGGTAAAACCGCTTTAAAATCTGAAGCACATAAACATGGGTGGTATCATAACACCATACATCTATGGCTTTACACTAAGGATAGAGAAGTTTTATTGCAACAGCGTTCACACAAGAAGGCAATACATCCATTACTTTGGGATGTTTCTGCTGCAGGCCATATCGACGCTGGTGAAACCTTTATAGAAGCGGCTTTAAGAGAAACTAAAGAGGAAATAGATTTACAATTACAACCCGAAGATTTAACTAAGATTGGTGTAAAACTGCATGAGTCTTCTTATAATAATGGCACTATTCGAGATAATGAGTTTCATCAGGTATACATTGCTGAACTCAAAGTAGATTTAAGGGATTTGACTCCTCAAGAGAACGAAGTTGAAGCCTTAAAATTAGTCTCGTTCAAGGAATTTGAAGTCTTATTGGAAAACAGTGCAACCAATCATCACTTTATACCAACAAATAAGCCATATTATAGATTTGTTTTAAAGGCTATTAAAGAGAAACTTGGTCTATGAGTTTAATACTAATGGCTGTCGCTCCAATAATGGTGATTCTTATTTACATTTATTTTCAGGATAAATATGAAAAAGAACCTGTCGGTTTATTGATTGCCAGTTTTTTATTAGGTGGTATAGTTAGCGTTTTAATAGTAACTGCGCTTTATTTATTTACAGGGCAGTTTATTCCAATTACGGACGAGTATAGTGTGTGGCAACAGTTTATTCAAGCGTTTGTAGTCGTTGCTTTATCTGAAGAATTTAGCAAATATGTTATAGTAAAATATTTTGCCCAACCCAAAAAAGCGTTTAACGAACCTTTTGATGGAATTATCTATGCTGTAATGGTATCTATGGGTTTTGCATGTACCGAGAATATTATGTATGTATTTCAAGGTGGTTTTGAAACTGCTGTTTTACGTGCTTTTACGGCTGTCCCAGCCCATGCCACTTTTGGGGTTTTAATGGGTTACTACATGGGCAAGGCCAAATTTTCAAAAACCCGGTTTAGGTTAAATATGGCCGGCTTGTTTTTGGCAGTACTTTTTCACGGTGCTTATGATTTCTTTTTGTTTATCCGGTTTATTCCTGGCATCTCTATAGGTGCATTTATTTCACTATTAATTGCTATCATGCTGTCCAGGAAAGCTATAAAACGTCATCAGGATAATTCAAACTTTAAATCTTTGTAAACACTTTTCTAAACATGATTTATTTCATATTTTAGGACCTCTTTATAATCTAATTTAGCCAAAGTTTAATAAACATTTATCTATGTATAAAGCAAAAGTTAACGCTTCTTATGAGTTTGATATAAACAAAGAAGCAGTAGAAGAACTTGATGCCGTTGAATCCTCGACCAACCAGTATCACATACTTCACAAAAATGCATCTATAAAAGCCAAAATTCTAGATGCTGAGTTCAACAAAAAACAGTATCGTATAAAAGTCAATAACAATATCTATGATGTTGTTATTAATGATACCCTAGACCAACAAATTACGGCTTTGGGATTTGAGATGGGCTCATCTAAAAAAGTAAGTGAAATTAAAGCGCCTATGCCAGGATTAATTCTAGAGATCAATGTAAAAGAAGGCCAAGAGGTCAAAGAAGATGATGCCTTGGTGATCTTAGAAGCCATGAAAATGGAAAATGTGATCAACTCACCACGTGAGGGTGTCATCAAATCACTAAAAGTAAAACAAGGGGATACCGTAGAAAAAAACTCGCTTTTAATCGAATTCGAATAACATGATGAGTCAGTTCTAGTGTCCTGACTGTCCGATAGCTATCGGGATCAGGATGTATCGAGAACTTCTAGATAAAATCTTTATCAAAAATCACTCGGAGTGACAAAAAAAAACTTACATGAAAAAAATATTAGTTGCCAATCGTGGCGAAATTGCCATCCGTGTCATGCGGACTGCAAAGCAAATGGGAATAAAAACTGTAGCTGTTTATTCTGAAGTAGACAGACATGCACCACATGTTAAATATGCTGGCGAGGCCGTATGCATCGGTCCAGCCCCCTCTAGCGAATCTTATCTACGGGGTGATAAGATTATTGAAGTCGCCAAAGCATTAAATGTGGATGGTATTCATCCTGGATATGGATTCTTAAGTGAAAATGCAGACTTTGCCGAATTGTGCGAAGCCAATGGAATCATTTTTATAGGCCCGAGATCTAAAGCCATAAAAATGATGGGCGACAAATTAGCAGCTAAAGAAGCTGTTAAGGACTATAACATCCCAATGGTTCCTGGTGTCGACCATGCCATTACAGACCCAAAAGAAGCCGTAGAGATTGCTAAAAAGATTGGTTTTCCAATCCTTATCAAAGCTGCAGCAGGTGGTGGCGGAAAAGGTATGCGAATTGTTGAGAAAGAAAAAGATGTTGTGAGTCAAATGAAACGTGCCATTAGTGAAGCAACATCAGCTTTTGGAGATGGTTCTGTTTTTGTTGAAAAGTATGTAACATCACCAAGACATATCGAGATTCAGATTATGGCAGATATGCATGGTAATTATCTTCATTTCTTTGAGCGGGAATGCTCTATTCAAAGACGTCACCAAAAAGTAGTTGAAGAAGCACCTTCAGCTATTCTCACACCACAGTTAAGAGATAAAATGGGGCAAGCTGCTATCAATGTAGCGAGATCCTGTGATTATGTTGGTGCAGGTACGGTAGAATTTCTAATGGATGCTGACCATAATTTCTACTTCCTGGAAATGAATACACGCCTTCAAGTAGAGCATCCAGTAACAGAATGGATATCTGGTGTTGATTTAGTAGAATTACAAATTAAGGTAGCACGTGGAGAGGAACTGACTATTAAACAAGAAGATCTCAAAATAAATGGACATGCCGTTGAACTACGTGTGTATGCAGAAGATCCAATGAATGATTTTCTACCAAGTGTTGGTAACTTAGAAGAATATAAATTACCCAAAGGCGATCATGTCCGTGTAGATAATGGTTTTGAAGAAGGGATGGATATCCCGATTTATTACGACCCAATGCTATCTAAGCTTATCACCTATGGGAAAACCAGAAGTGAAGCCATTGAGTGGATGATTTATGCCATAGACAATTATAAAGTAAAAGGTGTAAGAACCACATTGCCTTTTGGAAGGTTTGTTTGCAAACATGAAGCCTTTAGAAGTGGTAATTTCGATACCCATTTTGTAAAAGACTATTATTCGCCAAGCATATTAGAAGAAGCGAGCGAAATGGAGGCCGAATTAGCCGCAAAACTTGCACTTAAACAATATTTTGAAGATCAAAAACAATTAAGACTACCTAATTAAGATATCATGGAGACTAAAATAAAAACACTAAACGAAAAAATTGCCTTATCTAAATTAGGAGGAGGTCAAGCTAGAATTGATAAACAACACCAAAAGAAAAAACTAACCGCAAGAGAACGTATCCTTTATCTACTGGACGAAGGATCTTTTGAAGAAATTGGTGCTCTTGTTACTCACAGAACAAAGGATTTTGGTATGGAAAATCAAAAATTCTATGGTGATGGTGTGGTGACAGGTTATGGAACTGTAGACGGACGACTAGTATATGTTTTTGCCCAGGACTTTACAGTTTTTGGTGGTTCATTGTCCGAAACCCATGCCGAAAAGATTTGCAAAATCATGGATATGGCCGTCAATGTCGGAGCACCTGTTATTGGTTTAAACGATTCTGGTGGCGCACGTATCCAAGAAGGTGTACGTTCTTTAGGGGGCTATGCTGACATATTTTATAGAAATGTACAGGCTTCGGGTGTCATTCCTCAGATTTCTGCCATTATGGGGCCATGTGCTGGAGGTGCCGTGTACTCGCCTGCAATGACCGATTTTACAATTATGGTACAAGACACAAGTTATATGTTTGTTACTGGACCAAATGTTGTAAAAACTGTAACAAACGAAGAAGTCACTAGTGAAGAACTTGGCGGTGCTAGCGTACATTCTACAAAATCGGGTGTAGCACACAAAACTTCGGCTAATGATGTGGAGTGCTTAGAAGATATTAAACGTTTATTGAGCTATTTACCACAAAGCAATAGAGAAAAACCTAAGGACATTGATTTTGAGTTAAAGGAAGAAGTTAGGGAGAGTTTATCGAATATTGTTCCTGATAATCCTAATAAACCTTATGATATGCATAGTGTTATCGACGGGATTATAGACGAAGATTCTTTTTATGAAATCCATAAAGACTATGCCGAGAATATTATTGTAGGCTTTGCGCGTCTTGGCGGAAAATCCATTGGTATTGTAGCCAATCAGCCTATGTTTTTAGCTGGTGTACTTGGTGTAAAGAGTTCTAAAAAAGCAGCGCGCTTTGTACGTTTTTGTGACGCCTTCAATATTCCTCTACTGGTATTAGAAGATGTTCCAGGATTTTTACCAGGTACGGACCAAGAATGGAACGGAATTATTGTACATGGTGCCAAATTATTGTATGCTTTTAGTGAAGCCACAGTACCAAGGGTAACAGTAATTACAAGAAAAGCTTATGGTGGTGCCTATGATGTGATGAACTCAAAACATATTGGTGCAGATATGAACTTTGCCTGGCCAAATGCCGAAATTGCTGTTATGGGTGCTAAAGGTGCTGCAGAGATCATCTTTAAAAGAGAAATTACAAGTGCCGAAGATCCTGAAGCCAAATGGAAAGAAAAAGAAGCAGAATATGCGGAACTTTTTGCCAACCCATATAGTGCGGCCGAAAGAGGTTACATCGATGAAGTCATCTTACCTAAAAATACAAGACGAAAACTAATTAAGGCTTTTAGCATGTTAGAAAATAAAGAGGTAAGTGAGCCTAAACGTAAGCATGGGAATATTCCTCTATAGAAGGTTAATCAATTATTAGTTGTCTAACCATTCTATGGCATCTTGAATAATAGTGGCATTTGAAGATAATTGTTCTGGTGCAATGGCCTGACCATAAATCTGTTGATTTCTATCAGCCATATTACTTGTTGTTAAATACAAAAAAGCCCCATCACTCATAGAGAATGATGTGTTTCCAGTAGATAAACCACAAGTAGAAGAAGCACCGAAGGTCTTTGTATTTGGTCTTCCTAAAAAGCTAACGACAATGGCTTCTCCTGAGCTAGCCACACCGTTATCTATCAACAAGGCCACTTTAGGGTTTGGAGTTATGAGATGATACGAATTGTAGAGTTGTAAAGCTATACTATTATTAAACTTAGCTGCACCATCTTCAAAACTCCATTCTAAAAATGTACCATCTGGATAACTAAAGTAACCCGCTGTACCTTCTCCCAATATTGGCCCGATACCTGCCAACATTGGCCACATATTTCCGCCACCACTGTCTCTTAAATCAACAATCCAACCTTCTATATTGGGGTTATCCTGTTCTATAATTTGATCTTGAATCTCATTGGCCAATTGAATATTAGTTTGATCGGATAAAAAATTACCATTAACTTTTACATAACCAATAGTATCAGGTAACCCTGATACAGATTCGTAGTCACCATTACAAGGTATGCCATTAGAAAAAATATAAGACTCTTCCACTGTGATAAAAAAGCTATGGTTGTCTCCCAATAGAATCAAGGCCTTACGTATAGCGTTATGCGTTTCGCTAATCGTTTGTGCTGCTCCGGCCTCAGAAAACACTTCTTCTCTAAAATTATCCCAATCAATTGTATTTCTATGTAAAGCGTTATTAGACATAATATTTATAAGCTCATCTAAATATTCAGAAGCTATACTAGAAATTTCTTCTTCGACGATCACTTCTTCGTTAGTCATTGTTTCTGAAGGCTGTTGGGCATCATAGTTATTGCTACAAGCTGATAAAATAATTGCGATAGCAAATGTAACTCTTAAGCTCATCGGGGTTTATTCTATTTAAAAGGAAAATGTTTATCTAAAGATATTAAAAAACCGACGATTCGAGGTCATAATAAGTACAACAACAGTATAAAGATTTGCCAAGTTCGACCCTCATGGAACTTTTAAGAATAATTATATTACAGAATCAGAATTAACACAATCGGCACACTGACCTTTAAGCATAATGTTTGCCGTTTCAATGTTCCGATTGTCTACTTTCGGAATAGGAATATTTATCTCCAAACACTCTACTTTTCCACAATCATTACACTCAAAGTGTGGGTGTATATCATTATGGTTGTGCGTAGTACATTGGTGGCATTTAGCATACCACTTCAGCCCATTTGTTCCTGCAAATGAATGAATAGTACCCTCATTCTCTAGACGATTGAGTATTCGATATACCGTAGTCTTGTTCATTTGTCCCTTAAGCTTTTCTACTAAATCAACAACAGATAAGGCTTCATGTGCATTTTCGA
Organism: Winogradskyella sp.; assembly: GCF_028282165.1. Classification (GTDB taxonomy): domain Bacteria; phylum Bacteroidota; class Bacteroidia; order Flavobacteriales; family Flavobacteriaceae; genus Winogradskyella. The sequence goes on from NZ_JANQIM010000031.1 coordinate 38,837, forward strand.
ATATGGATAAAATAATATTTACAGACTTTGTTTTTCTTTTAATACTCATAACGCAAATCTACTGCAACTATGTTGCATTATCAAATTTTATATTATTTTTGCAACTAAGTTGCAATAATGTAGATATATGATAACACTAAATGAAGTTTCAAAATCATTTAAAGGCAATAAGGCAATAGATAATCTTAGTTTAAACATAGTTGAAGGTGAAATTTTGGGTCTCCTTGGTGCTAATGGTGCTGGTAAATCCACGACTATAAATATGTTATTGGGATTCATTACACCTGATTCTGGGCAGATTCGTATTTCAGATATTGATGTTATTAGTAATTCAGAAACGGCCAGAAAATTGGTGGGATATATTCCTGAGAATGTGAATCTCTACCCTCACCTCTCTGGCATAGAAAATCTAGATTATTTCTGCAGAATCGCAAATCTAAAATACACCAAATCTGAGCTTAAAGAGTTTTTGAATACCTGCGGCCTAGAAACTAAAGCTCATAAACAAAAAGTCTCAAGCTACTCTAAGGGAATGCGTCAAAAAGTTGGTATAGCAATAGCCTTTGCTAAAAAAGCAAAAGTACTATTATTAGATGAGCCTGCCAGTGGTTTAGATCCTTTGGCAAGTAATGAGTTATCTATGCTGCTTAAATCCCTAGCGTCTTCGGGTACAACAATTTTAATGGCGTCTCACGACATATTTAGGGTGCGGGAAGTATGTCATCGTATTGGCATATTAAAAAATGGCATCTTGGTAAAAGAATTGAACAGTAAGGACGTTAGTGCCAACGAATTAGAAGCCCTTTATCTCAAGTATATGCAAAACTAGCTAGGATGAGGCAAATCATAACAAACGAATGGCGATTACTGCTAAGAAATAAAATACTGTTGAGGTTATGTATTGGTTTTTTATTAGTTTTTGTACTCGCCATTTTTCTTTCTAGCAAACAATACCAAAAGCAGATTGCCTCTTACAAAATTGCAAAGGATGAACTTAGAGAACAATGGGAAAGTATTGACTCCATGAATCCGCACAGTGCTGCTCACTATGGCACTTATGTGTTTAAGCCTACAAACGTATTGACCAACTTAGATGAAGGCGTTAATAGGGTTACAGGAAACGTATTGCGTGTGGAAGGTCACGTTCAAAATGAAATGGTACATTCTGAAGCCTCCCAAATGACAAGTATTTCAAAATTCGGGAAGCTTAAAGCATCGCTCCTTCTCCAATACATTGTCCCATTATTACTGATTTTTCTATCATTTTCTTCCGTGAATTCAGAACGAGAACAGGGACGGTTAAAAATACTTTTGCTACAGAGTCCAAATTTACCTAAGCTTATGATGTCAAAGGCTTTAGCTATTTGGCTATTCGGTATATTATTATTGAGCTTTACAGTTCTAATTTACACCCTTTTAAATTTGAAAAGCTTTAGCAGTGATATAGTATACAGATTGGTACTTTTTATGATAAGCTATAGCCTGTATTACTTTATTGTTGTTGGCCTTACTGTATTTCTCACTGCACGCTTTAAGAACGCGACTCTTGCACTAACAAGTATGATTGGAATATGGATCTTATGGACCGTTTTTGTCCCAAATATAATAATGAGTAGTGTCGAAAAATGGCATCCCTTACCAAGCAGAAATGAGTTTAAAACCGCTATGCAAGAGGACCGCTCTAAAGGCATAGACGGACACAATCCTAAAGATGAACGTGGCAAGGCTTTGGAAGAAAAGATTTTAGCCGAATATAAAGTAGATAGTTTATCACAATTGCCTATTAATTTTGATGGCATTCGTATGCAAGAAGATGAAGAATACGGCAATATTGTATGGGATAAGCATTTTGGAAATCTCTCTGAAGTCCTTCAAAAACAAAAGAAAAAAGTGCAACTTTTTGGTGTTTTCAGTCCATTAATTTCGCTTCAAAACTCTAGCATGGGTTATGCAGGTAATGACAATCTGCACCACCAGTTATTCCTAAGACAAGTTGAAGATTACAGACGTGTTTTTATAAAAGAACTAAACGATGAACATGCTTATGGTGGTTCTAAAACAGGTGATTGGGGCTGGAAAGCCAAAAATGAATTCTTCAGATCTATTAAGGACTTTAACTACAAAAACACTAATCTCAATAGTGTTTGGAATTATTACATCATGGATAACATATTTCTAGTTTTATGGTCAATTGCAACCGTTGGATTAATCCTATTTGGAACTAAACGAATGGATATTGTATGAAAATACTAGCAATTCTAAAATATGAGTGGACACATTTTGTAAGAAGTCCTTTTAAGATTGTCGCTATTATACTTTTCATCTTGGCTTCTATTTATGGATTGCACAATGGCTCAAATTTATATCATACACAATTGTCTGAGATAGAGCGAATAAAAGTTCAGTCTAAAGCATCTCAATCTGAGGTTTTGGCATACTACGACAAGAACGAAAAAGGGCCTGCTGATCGACCTTGGGTAGATGTCACCACACCATTTTGGGCAATGTGGTACTCAAACACCCACTTATTTAAAACACCATCACCACTTATGGTTTATGGCATCGGACAGGCAGAACAATATGGCTACTATAAACGCGTAACATTTATGAGTAGCCCTTACGATGCTGATATGGCAGAAGAAATTGCAAATCCCGAACGATTACAAACGGGCTATTTAGACTTTACCTTTTCGATCATATATTTATTACCCTTGTTAGTTATGATTTGTCTTTACAACGTTAAAGGCAAAGAGGTAGATTCTGGAATATTACCACTGATTACTGTACAAACAGCAAGTATAAAAGCTTGGCTTTGGACCAGAATAGGCTTCTATTGTGCATTAATTGTGTCTGTTCTGTTAGTATTGCTACTATATGGTGGTATGCTAACAAATGTTTTCGCAAAAGACGTAAATGGCTTCTTCATGTTTCTTGATTGGATGGTATTATACCTTCTCATTTGGGTTATTGTCTTTGGTTTATTAATTCAGTTTGGGACATTTAGTATAAACAATACCTTAAAAATGGTAGGTGTTTGGTTGCTCTTTACCTTTATTATACCTGGTACCATTCATCAGTGGGTAAGTACAAAATACCCAGCAAATCTAATGACCGATTTTATTGATGCCCAAAGGAATGATAGAGATGAGTTATATGCATTACCTGACAGTGTTTTCCAAAATAAATTGAATAAAAAGTTTCCCGAAATAGTAAACAGCGTAGTAATGAAAGATAGCCTTAAGCGGAATAGGGCTATGAATCAATCTGCTTCTGCTCTAACTAACGATTTAACCAAAAACAGCTTAAAACCCATTGAGAAAAGTCATCAACAAAAAAACACAGCAATAGTAAAGTCATGTTGGATAAATCCAGTGACATTATTTCAAAATGAGTTTAACCACATAACAAAGACCCATTTCAATGATTATCAAAACTATAGAAACGATATACAGCTCTTAATTGATAAGCAAATTGAAACCATGGTGTTAGATATATGGGATGGTGTTGAAGTGAATAAAAAAATGTATTTAGATTATATAAATAGATTAAATGATAACAATAAATAGAACGTTAAAAAACAAAAACTCGGATATTATAGGTGCTCTGGCAAGTAGCCTATGCTTAATCCATTGCATGGCTACTCCTTTTGTTTTTATTGCCCAAGCTAGTGTTGCTTCCGATCATCACCATGCACCAATATGGTGGAAAAGTATCGATTTTATTTTCATTGGTATTTCCTTTTTCGCAGTGTATTGGTCTGCTAAAAACACTATAAAATCGTGGGTAAAGTTTGCACTCTGGATGAGTTGGATTGGGCTTTGCTTAGTGATATTAAACGAAAAACTAGAATGGTTACCTCTACCTGAAGGTACTATTTATATTCCGGCGATAGCCTTAATTGCAATACATCTTTACAACAAAAAGTATTGTCAATGCTAAGATGAAAATTGTTGTATTTAATTACGTTAAACTAGGATTATGGAAAAGAAGGATATAGAACTTTTAGGAGATGCCCATATAGCAACCAGCATTGACACACCGATGAGAGTCGATGCATTTAATAAATCTGATGATGAAAAAATTGAAGCCATTCAGCGACATTTTAAAGCTATTATGTATGAGCTTGGGTTAGATCTTAATGACGATAGTTTATCTGGCACACCCTATCGCTTTGCCAAGATGTATGTTAAGGAACTATTTTATGGCCTTAATCCCAGTAATCGCCCTAAAATATCAACCTTTAGTAATAAATATGGTTACAGAAAGCTCATCATAGAGCAAGATATTACTATAGATTCTTCTTGTGAGCATCACTTTTTGCCTATAGTCGGTAAAGCCCATGTTGGCTACATACCAAAAGACAAAGTCATAGGTTTATCAAAAATTAATCGCTTAGTAAGTTATTATGCGCATAGGCCACAAGTTCAAGAACGTCTCTGTCTTCAAATCCTCAAAGATTTACAAGAGACACTCGGGACTGAAGACATCATAGTTGTTATTAATGCCAAACATCTATGTGTATCGTCTAGGGGTATAAAAGACAAAAACAGTTCAACCACAACTATGGAATACGGAGGTTGCTTTCTTAAACCAGAACAACGCAATGCTTTTTTCAATCAGATTGGCATAAAAGGCAATGCAAATCAATCTTGAATTAATTTTCACCAATATTAAGTCTCCATACCAGTATTGCCTTAGCTACCGTTGGGTCATGGTTAGAGCCATAGATACTAAATTGAAGATTTATCCAATAAACGCCGATGGTAATTGATTTGTCCTAAATGATAAGACAAATGTGTGGTGAGGTGGACTAAAAAGTATTCCGTGGTCATAAAATCCTCAAATGGATTTCTTCGGTATTCTTCTTGTAAATCAGAGGCATTTAACTTTCCGAGTGTATCTTCAATAACAGTAATAGTATCATCGATTTGTTGTAGCATTTCAGATTTTGGGACATTTTTAATCGAGAATTCTAGATCGCGTTGTCTCACATAGCCTGAGTTCCCCAAAGTGGCGCCAATAAAATGGTTTAAATTACCCACAAGATGAAGGCATAAATTGCCAGCTGAGTTTAAAATCCCTTCTGGCACCAACCATAGATTAACTTCATCTTTATAAGCATTGACTTCTTCCTTTAATTTATTAAGATCTCTCTTGAAAACTCTAATTAACGTTTCGGTAAGCATAAGAACTAAATATTAGCATTAGATTTTGATACGACATTAATCCAAAAATAGATAATAATTAGTTTACTTTTGCGCTATGCAAAAACAAAAGCGGTCACAGTTTGAATTTGTGGTTTTAATGGCCGCATTAATGTCAATTGTGGCCTTATCCATTGATGCCGTTTTACCAGCACTTCCTAAGATTGGAGATTACTTAAATGTCAGTAATCCATTGGATAATCCCAAACTTATAACCTCTATATTTTTAGGTTTAGGCATAGGGCAATTAATTTTTGGACCTTTATCGGACAGCTTTGGCAGAAAACCAGTTGTTTATACTGGTTTTATTCTTTTTATAATAGCTTCAATAATATGTACGACTACAAAAAATTTTGAAATGATGATTTTTGGCCGTGTACTACAAGGTATTGGCTTAGCGTGCCCTAGAACGATGTGCATCGCTATGATAAGAGATACTTATGAAGGGGATTATATGGCAAAAATTATTTCTATTGTAGTAATGGTATTCATCTTGGTGCCAGTGATTGCGCCTACCCTTGGACAATATCTTATGAATCACTATAATTGGCAATTTATTTTTACGTTCAATCTAGTTTTTGGGCTTATTGTTATGCTTTGGTTTTGGGCAAGACAACCAGAAACATTAAAAGAGAAATACAGAATCCCTTATCGCTTAAGGATATTTCAAACAGGCACAGTACAATTCTTCAAAATTAGAGCAGCTGTTATCTACACCTTGCTTTCTGGTTTTATCACAGGGTCTTTTATGGTCTATTTAAGCACCTCGCAGCAAATTTTTGAGAAGCAATATGATCTGGCCGATGAGTTTCCATTGATATTTGCGAGCTTAGCCATTTCAGTAGGTTTAGCAACATTCTTAAATAGTCAACTGGTGGTAAGATTTGGTATGAAACGAATTGTACATATTGCCATGATAAGTTTTATACTCATATCACTTTTCTTTATTATAGTGTATAACTCCGGACACAATCCTAGTATAGAAATATTGATTACATTCTTTGCGCTTCAATTCTTTACAATTGGGTTTTTATTTGGAAACTTACGTGCCTTGGCTATGGAGCCTATGGGACACATTGCTGGCATTGGCTCTGCACTAAATGGTTTTATTTCGACCGTTATGGCAGTCCCAATAGCAGACTTTATAGGTAAGCATGTAGTAAACTCAGTAACACCATTGTTTATTGGGTTTTTAGTTTGCGGATTAATATCGCTATTACTTTTCTATGTCAATAGCGATAGAGCATCCAAAATATTGAGAAAAATCTAAAAGATCTCCAGACTTCCCTTCCCTTCCCTAATAATTTCTGGTGGTTTAACAGACAGATCAATAACGGTGGAGGCTTCATTACCTCCATATCCCCCATCTATAACTACATCAACAAGATTATCCCATTTTTCGAGGATGAGCTCTGGGTCGGTTGTGTATTCAATAATATCGTCTTCATCTCTTATAGATGTAGATACAATTGGGTTACCTAAACCTTTAACCAATGCTAATGCAATAGAATGATCTGGCACTCTAATCCCTACGGTTTTTCGCTTTTTAAAAGGGTTAGGCAAACTTTTGGAGCCTGGAAGGATAAACGTGTAAGCTCCAGGCAGAGCGCGTTTAAGAATCTTAAAAGTCGACGTATCTATTTGCTTTACATAATCACTGAGATTACTCAAATCTTCGCAAACAAAAGAAAAACTGGATTTCTCGAGTTTTACACCTTTGATTTTAGCTATTCGCTCCAAGGCTTTAATATTAGTTATATCACATCCCAAACCATAAACGGTATCCGTAGGATAGATAACCAAGCCACCATTTTTAAGGATATCAACTACCTTTTGAATAACTCTTTGATTAGGGTTTTCTGGATATATTTTAATAAACTCTGCCATAACTTAAAGATACACATAAATGCTAAAAAAAGCATAATGTTTTTTTTACTGTAACATTGTGTTATAATTTACAGTCTATATAGTATGCATCAATCAATCAAAATATTAATCGTTTTATTAATTTCTTCGCGCCTTTTTGCGAATGAAATTATACCTGCCAAAGATATCCCTCCAATGTATTTTACTAAGGCAGAATTTGTCAATGCTTCTACCACACGTATACCTTTTAAAATTATAGATCAACTCATTGTTGTTGAAGTAGGTATTCTAGACAAAGAAGGTAATTTTATTATCGACACAGGGTCAGAATCCTTAATTCTAAATAGTGTTCATTTTAAGCCTTCAAGAAAATATGGAGATGATGGCAAACAGAAAAGTGGTATTCATACCGACATAGAGGGCGTAAAAGAAAAGCACCTCAACCTTCTTAGTATCAATGACATTAATTTAAAAAAACTAAGTGCAGATGTCATTGACTTATCGCACATTGAAAAAACAAAGAAAATTAAACTTCTAGGTATTATAGGATATAGCGTTCTAAAAGACTTTGAGATTTTTATAGATATGCATCTTAATCAATTAACATTAACCAAAGTTGATAAAAATGGTGACAAATTATCGGATAAGGTTTATGCTGAAACCATTCACGATAGCGTTGATTTTCAACTTAAAAAACACACTATAATTTTAGATGCCTATATCGGTGACAAGAAAGTAAAATTCGGATTAGATACAGCTGCCGAATACAATCAACTCAACAAAAAATTAGGTTCAAAAATTTTAGACTATTTTTACCCTAGCAAAGAATTAAAGCTTACGGGCGCTAGTGGCAAAAAGAAAAACGTTTTGGCAGGGAAATTGTACAGGGTTAAATTGAATGATTCAATTTACTTTGGCCCGATGAAAACAGTACTTACCAATTTAAGAAAAATGAATGCCGTATTTGGTACTAAACTCGACGGTATATTAGGTTTTGAATTCTTCGCTCAAAAAAGAACCATAATCAATTACAGAAAAAAGAAACTCTATTTTATTAAGAGTCCTATTATTAAATATTGAGTATTAAAACAAATATATTAGTATTTCTAAGCTTTTTATTTTTAACCATTGGTACCACTTCACAAAATATTAGTGGGTATAAAATAGAAGGAGAAGATCTGATCTTTGTATTCGATGTTAATGATTATCCCAATATAAAGAATAACGGGGACACCATAGATTACGTTTGTGTTTCAGGAGAGTTTAACAACTGGGCCAAAAACCAGTGGAAAATGACCAAGGTTAACGATTCTATTTACGAATTAAAAAAAGAGCTTTCCTTTTTTACTTCAGATTTTGATTGGGAATTTAAATTCATAGTCAATGGTAAACACTGGGCAGAACCCTCCGAAGATTTCGAAAATATCGTTGATGCAACAGATTACAAAGGCCATAGATATATGACCTACAACTTAAAACTGTATAGTGCTTTTGCTACCGAATATGGAAATGTTACTTTTAAACTCAAAGGTTACAAAGATGCTAAGAGCGTTATTCTAAGTGGTACGTTTAACCGATGGGATGAATCTGGGTTTGTAATGGAACCTACGGATGATGGATGGGAAGTTACCTTACAGCTCAGACCAGACATCTATCAGTACAAATTTATTGTAGATAAGCACCTTTGGATTGAAGATCCACAAAACCCCTCTAAGGTGGTTAACGAATTTGGTGGTTACAATTCTATAATCGATGTCCAAAAAATTGTAGAGTTTCGTCTCTGTGACTATTTAGATGCTGAAACGGTAATACTAAGTGGTGATTTTAATGACTGGTCTGAAGAGGACCATAAGATGACAAAAATTGATGGCTGTTGGGTTTACAACAAAAAATTATCTGGAGGAAAATATCAATACAAGTTTATAGTAGATGGTAATTGGATTACAGATCCAGAAAATACTGTAAAGGAGTATGATGACAAAGGAAATATTAACTCCGTTTGTATGGTAAAGAAGTAATCAACTAATAACTTCTAACTTAGCGAATCGTAATAATAACTTTTTGGTATCGCCATTTTCAAATCGTATCTCGGCTTTTAAATCACCACCCGTACCTTCAATTTTAAGTACCTCTCCTCTACCAAATCTTTGATGATTTACAATATTGCCTACGATTAATTTGGTATCGAATAAATTTGAAGCACCTTTTGATTGGCTTACAGGCTTTAGCTTTTTCGGTGTACTTATCTTATAAGGTTCGGCTTTCTTAGGGTCTTTCTTTTTAAATTTTGGTGATTTAGGTTTTGCAAACCGTACTTTATTGGGTTCAATATCACCAAAAATAGAAGCGTCTAACATCGGATTAAAGCGCTGTTCCTTTAGCGGCGTCGTGATATTAATATATTCATCTTCAATCTCTTCTATAAAACGGCTTGGTTCGGCATCAATCAATTTTCCCCAACGGTAGCGTGATAAAGTATACGTTAAGTACGCCTGTTTTTCAGCGCGAGTTAAAGCGACATAAAATAAACGACGTTCCTCTTCCAATTCACTTCTCGTATTCATGCTCATCGCACTAGGAAACAAATCCTCTTCCATACCCACAATAAATACATGTGGAAATTCTAATCCTTTTGCCAAGTGAATCGTCATCAATGCGACATGGTTAGGATCACCTTTATCGCCATCCAAGTCAGTAGCCAAAGCCACATCTTCCAAAAATTCTGCAAGCGAATCACCAGCATCAGCAACCTCTATCTGTCCCTCTACAAAATCCCTAATACCATTCAATAACTCCTGCACATTATCCATTCTCGTCACTCCTTCAGGTGTCCCATCCTTATTCAACTCACGAATCAAACCACTTGTTTTAGTAACGTGCTCTGCCAATTCAAAAGCATTAGCGTTTTTATTCATCACCTTGTAACTCTCAATAAGCGTTACAAAATCCTTGAGTTTGTTCTTGGTGCCATTATTAATGTTGATAGAAACATTATCGATATCTTTCATGATATCATATATCGTCTTACCAGTGGCATTGGCAGCAACAACCAAGCGATCTACTGTAGTTTGACCTATACCTCTACCAGGATAGTTTATCACACGCTTTAAGGCCTCTTCATCAGAAGAATTCAAAATGAGACGCAAATATGCCGTAACATCTTTAATTTCCTTACGCTGATAAAAAGACAACCCACCATAAATACGATACGGAATATCTCGTTTTCTTAAGGCATCTTCAATAGCACGAGATTGAGCGTTAGTACGATACAAAACTGCAAAATCGCTATTGGCGAGTTGTTTGTTCATTTTGGTCTCCCAAATAGTACTTGCCACATATCGACCCTCATCACCATCGGTTATAGAGCGATGAACAATGACTTTTTCGCCTACTTCGTTAGCCGTCCAAACAATTTTATCGAGCTTGGTTTTGTTATGTTCAATCACAGAATTAGCAGCACCCACAATCATCTTGGTTGAACGGTAATTCTGTTCTAAGCGATAGACCTTTACATCATCATAATCTTTTTGAAAGTTGAGAATGTTATTGATATTGGCTCCTCTGAAGGCATAAATACTCTGGGCATCATCACCTACCACACAAATATTCTGAAAACGATCTGCTAAAGCCCTTACAATAAGATACTGTGAATGGTTGGTATCCTGATACTCATCGACCAAGATATAACGGAATCGACTTTGGTATTGTGCTAAAACACTAGGAAATCGTGTTAATAACTCATTGGTTCTAAGCAATAAATCATCAAAATCCATGGCGCCAGCCTTAAAACAACGGTCTACATATTCCTTGTAAATATCTCCCATTTTTGGACGTCGTGCCATGGCATCGGCCTCCATTAATTCAGGATTATTAAAATAGGCTTTCACCGTAATAAGACTATTCTTGTAGGAGGATATGCGACTATAAACCTGTTTGGCTTTATAGATATCCTTATCGAGGTTCATTTCTTTGATGATTGCACCCAAAAGTTTTTGTGCATCTTGGGTATCATAAATCGTAAAATTACTTGGAAATCCTAAATGGTGTCCTTCAAATCTCAAGATTTTGGCAAATACAGAGTGAAAGGTTCCCATCCAAAGATTCTTGGCCTCACTGTCACCAACAATATCTGCAATTCTACTCTTCATCTCCCGAGCAGCTTTGTTGGTGAAGGTAAGTGCCAGAATATTAAAAGCATCAACTCCTTGGCTCATTAAATAAGCAATACGATACGTTAAAACACGTGTTTTTCCAGAACCTGCACCAGCTATGACAATCATAGGACCATCTTTTTGCAATGTTGGCGCTAATTGCGCATCGTTAAGTTGATTGAGGTATTGTTCCAAAGCTTAATTTTTTCGAACTGTGAAAATACACATAGTATGAGGTTTTTCAATGCACAAAAACCAATAATTATAAACAATCTATTAAGAGCCTTCTTTTATCATTTTTCAATATCTTAGTACAAATTTCATAACCCTATGAAGGTAATTATTGCAGCACTAATTCTAACGACATCAATGGCTTTTTCTCAAAACACATTAGAACAAGATATTATTAATATTGAAGATCAACTCATAGAATGGCGACGTTATTTCCACCAAAATCCTGAGTTATCAAATCAAGAGTTTAAAACAGCAGAAAAGATTGCCGAACATTTAAGGTCTTTAGGTTTAGAAGTCAAAACTGGGGTTGCCATTACTGGAGTTGTAGGTCTGCTTAAAGGTGACTTGCCAGGTAAAGTTGTAGCTTTGAGGGCAGATATTGACGCTTTACCTGTAACTGAAATTAATGATTTACCCTTTAAATCGGAAGTAAAAACTACTTTCTTGGGCAAAGAAACGGGAGTTATGCATGCCTGTGGGCATGATGCTCACACTGCAATATTAATGGCTACTGCACAAGTTTTATCAAAGCATAAAGACAAAATAAAAGGCACTGTAAAGTTTATTTTTCAACCTGCCGAAGAAGGCCCACCACCTGGTGAAGAAGGCGGTGCAAAATTAATGATTAAGGAAGGCGTTTTAGAAAACCCTAAAGTTGATGTTATTTTTGGCCTTCACATTAATGCAGGAATTCCTGTTGGTACTATTAAGTATAAAAAAGGTGGTCTTATGGCTTCCGTGGAGCGCTTTGTTATCAATGTGAAAGGTAAGCAATCTCATGGTTCCCAACCTTGGTCTGGTGTCGACCCCATCTTAATTTCGGCAAAGATTATTGATGGATTACAAACTATTATCAGTAGAGAAGCAAAACTCACTGAAGAAGCTGCTGTAATTACTGTTGGAAAGATTACTGCTGGTACTCGATTTAATATTATACCAGAAACTGCCGAATTAATAGGGACGGTAAGAACTTTAGATCCAGATATGCGATCCATGATTGAAAGACGTACGAAAGAGATGACGGCAACCATTGCAAAGGCCTATGGCGGAGAGGCTACCATTTCATTTAGAAACCAAACATCTATTACATACAATGATCCTGACCTAACAGATAGAATGCTGCCATCGCTTCAAGAAGTAGCAGGAATGGAGAATGTAAAACTGGTGAAAGCCACTACAGGTGGTGAAGATTTTTCGTATTTTCAAGAGATTATTCCCGGTCTATACTTCTTTTTGGGAGGTATGAATCCTGAAGAAGAATCAAAAGGTGCTTTTCCACACCATACACCAGATTTTATGATTGATGAAAATGGTATGTTATTGGGAGTTAAAGCTTTTACACAATTGACTTTAGATTATTTAAATAACAATTAGTTTTTCTTTTTTCCGCTGCCCGTCATAGCAGACAACAAACCGGATTGAAGGTTTTTCCAAACAAAATTGAAGATAGATTTGGTTTTATCTCGCTCCACCTTATCAATATTTCCGTGATAAAATTGGTTGGGATCTTTATCACTGTTATTTGACACAAACATGTTTACTAGACTTGACAAAAACTTGTTCTTTTCCTTACCGTTCCGTTTTAAAACAACAACTTCAAAATCTTCAAAATTGATCTGCAAATCGATATTAGAAACATTCGGATTTCCATTAATATTAAAATAGGTCTTTTTTAATTCACCTCTGAACTCAACATTTAAGTTAGGCTTAGAAAACTGACTTATTCTACCAACATTAAAATCATCGAGTTCACCACTAAAGGAAAAGTCATCTGCAGGGTTTTGAACAACAAAATTCCAATGAACATCCAAGTGTGAACGCCCCATGAAATTTGCTCTAATATTAATGCGTGTCGTATCCTTTTCATAGGTATTTCCTAAATTATAAACAGCGGTATTTATGTTGTGAAAATCTAAACGACCGCCTCTATTCTGTGCCTTTACCTTCTCCGAATACGATAATTCACCATCAATAGTATTAAGTTGATCAATACTTAAATTAATACCCAAATCACGCAGCATCTTTCCATACAAAGGTCTAATCGCATAATTGTCATTGACGAGCTTATCTCTGAACACATTAATTGTTGGAGAAAATATTTTTGCAGAATCAACCGCTACATATGAGTTTTCAAGATTCCAAAAATCACAACTAAAACCATTTAAAACAATCGAATCGACCTCAACATCAAAATGATCGCGCTCAGTCTTTAAAATTCTTGATAACTCTTCACGTGTATATCTGGTTTTTAGTTCGAATTCTAAAAGTTTTAATTTATTGTTCTTAAGCTCTATTTGATCAATAAATATATCTTCATAGGCACTTGTTTTAAATACAAACGCTTTTGAATCAAATGTCATAGCCTTATATGAATAATAAGTTGCTCCTGTTTTAGAATCCGAAGTCATCTCAAAACCAACTAGGTCTAGGTTAAAATTATTTAGATTAACAATTGAGTCTCCATGATGTTCATTGATTTGGGCTTTAGAATTACGAATTATGATTTTATTTATCATTATATCTTTATTTAAAAGTCCAGTATTTGCATCGGGTTTTTCACCTGATGATGATACCTCTCTCTTGGTGATATTAATCTCTAATTCAGAGAATTGTAATTCATCAAGCGTAATTTTGTCGTTAAAAAAAAGATTGTAATAGTCTAAGCCATAGATTTCAATTTTACCGCCATGCATCCAAAATTCTAGATCAGGGTTGTGGGTATTAAATACTTTAATATCTGGTGATTCGAGATCAAGATGACCAAAAAAAGAATTAACATGGATATCATCTAATTCCAACTGAACATTTGGTGGTAAATTTGATAAATAAGACTTTATTTTCTGCTTTAAAATAATATTCAATAAAATCCCTAATACGACAATTACAAGTAGTATAATACCGAATCTCAATAACCACTTATTTCTAGTAAAAGTCATACATTAAATATAAAAATTCCTTTTCTGTTAACAATTAATTTTAAATATCTTTACTAGTAAAGAAATCGTATGGAAGAAATAGCTTCATTTTTTAGCACCATCCCATGGTGGCTCTGGATAATTATTGTTTTGGGATTAGTTGCCATAAGAGATATTTTCTTTCAGCGGAGACACACCATTAGCCATAATTTCCCTGTTGTTGGTCATCTACGCTATTTATTAGAAAGTATCGGACCTGAAATGCGTCAGTATTTTGTAGCCAACAACAGAGAAGAATTACCCTTTAATCGTATAGAACGTGGCTGGATCTATGCTTCGGCAAAAAAGGAAAATAACTATGAAGGTTTCGGAACCGATAGGGATATTTACGCACATCAACATATCTTCATTAACAATGCTATGATGCCCTATAAAGTTGAGGACAGTCATCCAACCGCATTAGACAAAAGCTTTGTTCCCTGCGCTAAGGTTATGGGAGCATACAATAAACGCAAACGTCCTTATAGACCTGCATCTATCATCAATGTCTCAGCTATGAGTTTTGGCTCACTCTCTGCGAAAGCCATAGATTCTTTGAATAAAGGTGTAAAAATTGCAGATGCCTATCATAATACAGGTGAAGGCGGATTGTCGCCATATCATAGTAATGGAGGCGATGTTGTGTTTCACTTCGGGACAGGATACTTCGGTGTTAGGTCAGAAGATGGTGGTTTTTCTATGGAAAAAATGATTACGCTCGTAGAAAAAAATCCATTCATCAAGGCTATTGAAATTAAACTATCGCAAGGTGCCAAACCGGGCAAAGGTGGTGTACTTCCCGGGAAAAAAATCACTAAGGAAATTGCAGAAATTAGAGGTGTTGAAGTTGGAAAAACCGTACTCTCGCCACCTAATCATAAAGCGTTTTCAAACGTCCCTGAATTGGTTGATTTTATTGAGCGCATTGCCGAAGCCACTGGTTTACCAGTTGGCATTAAAGCAGCCATCGGAAAACTTGATCAATGGAAAGAACTTGCCGACCTTATGCAAAAGGAAAATCGCGGTCCCGATTTTATTACCATCGATGGTGGTGAAGGCGGTACAGGTGCCGCGCCTCCAAGTTTTGCAGACCATGTATCTCTTCCTTGGGTTTATGGTTTTAGTGATATCTACAAATTATTTCAAAAACGAAATCTCACCGATCGTATTGTATTTATTGGTAGTGGTAAACTAGGCTTTCCTGCAAAAGCGGCCATGGCTTTCGCTATGGGAGTCGACTGCATCAATGTAGCACGAGAAGCCATGATGAGCATTGGTTGTATCCAAGCACAAATATGCCATACCAATCGTTGTCCTGCAGGCGTAGCCACCCAAAATAAATGGTTACAAAACGGCATTAATGTACCTTTAAAATCTGAACGTTTAGCCCAATACTTTAAGACCTTTAGAAAAGAGTTGATAGAGATTACGCATGCTGCCGGTTACGAGCACCCATGCCAATTTAATATGGATGATATTGAAATGAATGTTGACGACCATAACCTCACCAAAGATTTTGATCAAACATTTAAATACGAAAAATCGCCTGTTCAGTTTAAAGGTATGCAACATTTAAAAGATTGTGTTTATCTTGGCGGACAAAAGAAGAACTAATTTTATGGAACAACAACTCATCAATCTTTTAATGTACACCATTCCAGCTTTGGTCACTGGAGCTATTGCCTTTTTATTTTTTAGGGAGCATGTAGATAACGAAAACAACAGACGCAATTTTTTAATCACAAAAGACCTACAAAAAGAAGCATTTCCGATTCGTCTTCAAGCTTACGAACGTATGTCGCTTTTCTTAGAGCGTATTGCGCCATCAAAATTGTTGACAAGAGTAAATCCAACATCCTCAAATAAAGAAGATTATGAGAACTTACTTGTAGCAACCATTGAACAAGAATTTGAACATAATTTATCACAGCAAATCTATGTCAGCGACCAATGTTGGAACATTATCATTGCCGCCAAAAATGCGACCATTCAACTCATAAGAAAAGCCAACATGAATGAAAAAACAGATACGGCCAACAAGCTTCGCGAAGTGGTTTTAACCGAATTAATGGACAAACCATCACCAAGCAAAGCGGCGTTATCTTATATTAAGCAAGAGGTGGGTGAGCTGTGGTAAGAACCAATCTATACCTTTCCACAAATAGAACAACAACTTATACTGAAAACTGCAGACTAAAGAGAGTGCTTCTCTTCAGCATAATCATAACCTTGTTTCCACCACTTTTCCATTAAGCGCTTACTGAAGATGAGAGAGTTCTCAGTTAAGCTAACAGGTGTATAATACAAATTGAGTTTCACATTATTGTTTTTGGCAGCAAGCTTACCAATCACTATATCATTGCGCTCAACCTGATCTAACAAATGCCCGAATAAATTCATCATAAGCGAAAATGGATTTTTACCCAAGACGCGTTGTTTACCCATATTTTCGGCTTCCAACACAATAGCATCAACTTCAGTGGCACCTCTTAAAATAGCTTCTCGAATAGGTATTACACAGCCCAAACCACCATCAGCATATTCATAACCATCAACTTTAGCTAATGACATAAACGGAATATAATTACACGAAATCCATATCCAGTTGCAAAACTCTTCGTAAGAACAGTCGTTGATGGACTTGTACTCCACCCTATTCATAGATAGATTAGAAACAGTAACCACCACATCGTGTTTGGTAGCCTTAATTTTTTGATATTCTTCAAAAGTAAAATTCTTACGGATATTACGCTTAAGAGCCTTGCTCTCACCGAACGTCCGTTTCATTTTAATGAATTGCCACAAGGAATTCACAAAATCGATCGATACAAATTCTCGATCGCCTTTTTTACGCTGTACAAACGGACTTATACTAAAAATATCTTTCTGCTGAACATTGGTGAAAATATCGTAGAGCTTCGGAATATCGTTAGCTGCCAAGTGAGGCACTAAAAGACTTCCTGTCGAGGTTCCTAAAAACATATCGTACTTACGCTTTTCGCGCTCCATCAAGTATTGCGCTACGCCGCCTGCGAAAGAGCCTTTGCTTCCACCACCAGATATCACTAATGCTCGCATTACTGTTTGTTTTGTAATTTTTCGGATAACTGCTTTGCAAATTTAACCAATCGCCAATTATGGTGTGCCTTGGCGCTTTCAAGATTGGACTTACAGATACCATCACAAGACTTCATCAAATCTAAATACTGAAAGGCTTTCATTCTTAGATCGGCGTTGTGTTTTTTATCGGTGTAGCCCAATAATTCTTCATAAAGCCCCTGTTTGTTGTCGGCTTGATAAAATGGTGTGCTTAAATTCAGAACAATCCATAACAGGCGTACATTTTTATCGCTAAAACCAACTATATTTCTTGTTTTAGATAAGTATTTGGCGCGTTCCTCAGGAAAGCTGGACCAAAGATTGTATAGTGCATTTTCTATGGTGATGTAGGACTTATCGTCTAGCAAGGACTCATAATCTTCTTTCATTTCTAATGGAATTTTAGTCACATACTGCGAAATAGCCTGCCTTACTTTCAAACCGTGTTTAAAAGTATCCTTAGTGACTAATTCTGGTGCTTGAGAAATGACTTTTACCTTAGCTTTATCTGAAACATAATATTTGAGATAGTCTTCACATTTTGAGGATTTTACTTGACAATCGACCATCAAATACTCATTGATAAAAGTGGATTGCTCCTTGAGCAACCCAAACGCTGCATCTAAAGGAAAGTCCTTTTGTTTGATCCAAACATTAACGAACCTGGTGAGTGATTTTCCATATAAACGTTCAACTTCTTTTATGAAATCATAGGTTTCCACATTAGCAAATTGGTGCTTCTCCAAGTAATTCTTCACTGCACTCTTAAACACTTTATCACCAACTAAAGTTCTTAAAGCATGAAGCACCCAAGCACCACGTTGATAAAAGGTAAGGCTACTCGATTTTGGATTTAAAAGTGATGTGCCTTTGCCATCGATGTCTTGTCGACCCAAATCGACTGCAGATTTATATAACTCAAAATAATAATGATTGTCCCCAAAAATATCGCGTTCTGCCAACAAGGCATAGTAGGTCGCAAAGCCCTCCTGCAACCAATGGTGCTCACTAGAAGTAGCCGTGACCAAATTCCCAAACCACTGATGTGCCAACTCATGTGCATTAACATTGACATAATTTTTGTCATTAAATCCAATATCGTCTACCACAAATGCATCCGAAAAAATAGTACAGCTCGTGTTTTCCATACCAGCATAAAGGAAATCATGCACAGGTACTTGCTTATAGTTTTGCCATGGATAGGCAAAACCAATCTCTTCCTCCAAAAAATCGAACATTTGTTTACTGTAGCGATAGGTGGGCTCTACCTTTAGTGAATCTTCGGGATAGTAATAATATTCTAAAGGGATACCACTTTTTGAGGTTTCTGTTTTTTTGTTGTACTTACCCACAACCAATGCCACAAGGTAGCTCGACATAGGTTTTTTACTATCGTATAATGCATCATAAACACCGTTATCTACTTCCTCTTTACTAAGCTTTCCATTGGATATGACACGATAGCCTTCTTCAAAAAACGCTCTAATATTGAACACAACTTTTTCATTGACATCATCAAAACTAGGCAGCCAATTGCTGGTATATTTACCTTGACCTTGAGTCCAAATATTCCAATCACCGTTACGTTTTAAAAAGTATAATGTCTTCTTGGGGTGCGCATAGTAATTAAGCGTAACAGTATTTAAACTATCTTCATCAAATGGTCCGTAAAAACATAGTCTTTCTCGATCGTACAAGTATTTAGTCCTTTTACCATTGAGAAAAGGTTCTCCTTCGAATACCATATTTTTAGCATCAATAAAAATTGAATCTATAGGTTTTAACACTTCAAATTTGTAGGCGATAGTTCCGAAAACTTTTGAAGAATCAGGATCAAAACCCAAAATTGCGTCCGCCGCTTTAAAATCCACATAAGCCGTCTGTTGCGAAAAACAAAAGCTTATTTGGAAGAGAAATGTGATAAATAAAAGTTTCTTCATGATATAAATCTACACAAGGATAACGCCAAATTACACAATTCAATATTCAAATCACAAATATCAAATTCCAAAAAAATAAATTTAAGGCCTTTTAAGAGATTTATCTAACTGCAGTAAACTCTGAAAAGACCACAGTAGCCTTTAAGTTTTAGGATTTCTAGTCATGTTCTGAATAATAAAACAAAGAGATTACTTTTTTGTTCATGGATCAATATTCAATTAAAGAATTGATGAATCTTCGATTTCAAAGGAATTAGTAAATTCGCTTTATGAGTGTAAACTTACAGACTCCAATAGATTATATCAAAGGTGTTGGGCCTAACAGAGCGGATCTGCTACGTTCTGAGTTGGGTATTGACACCTATCAAGACCTCATCAATCTATTCCCCAATCGTTATATTGATCGCACTCAATATTACAAAATCAACGAATTGCAGCACAACAACGCCGAAGTTCAAGTTATAGGTAGGATTACTGGTCTAAGAGAAGTGGCACAAAAGCGTGGCAGGCGCCTTGTGGCCGATTTTAGGGATGATACCGGAACAATGGAGCTTGTGTGGTTTAGAGGGCAAAAATGGATCAGAGAGAGCCTTAAAATCGATCAACCTTATGTCATTTTCGGAAAAACCAATTGGTTCAACGGTAAATTTAGTATGCCACATCCTGAAATGGAATTGCAATCCGAACACGAAAAAAACTTACGCTCGGCAATGCAAGCCATTTACCCCTCAACCGAAAAATTATCGAACAAAGGCATTACCAATCGTGTTATTGCCAAAATAGTGCAACAATTATTTTTAGAAACCAAAGGACAATTTGCGGAAACTTTATCCGAATCGGTTAAAGGTGAATTGAAATTACTTTCGAAATCCGAAGCGCTTTTCAATATCCATTTTCCGAAGAATCAGGGCTTACTTTCCAGGGCACAATTTCGTTTAAAATTTGAAGAGCTATTTTATATTCAATTACAATTAAT
Source organism: Winogradskyella sp. (assembly GCF_028282165.1). Lineage (GTDB taxonomy): Bacteria > Bacteroidota > Bacteroidia > Flavobacteriales > Flavobacteriaceae > Winogradskyella. The sequence continues at coordinate 59,261 of NZ_JANQIM010000031.1, forward strand.
TCTTAAAAATTTAATCCATAAATCTAAAATAAAAGGCTTCACGTTTGATAAAGTCGGAGACTACTTTAACACCTTCTATAAGGATCATTTACCTTTTGAATTGACCAATGCACAAAAACGTGTTTTGAAAGAAATTAGAGCAGATTTAGGAAGCAATGCACAAATGAATCGCCTTTTGCAAGGTGATGTAGGTTCTGGAAAGACCATAGTTGCCTTTATGTCAATGCTCATGGGGCTTGACAACGGTTTTCAATGTTGCTTAATGGCGCCAACTGAAATTTTGTCAGTTCAACACTATAATGGACTACAAGAACTATGTAATAAATTGAATATCAGTATTTCATTATTAACTGGTTCAAGTAAAACTTCAGAACGTAAGATCATTCACGAAAATCTTGAAAATGGCTCATTACAAATCCTCATAGGGACTCATGCCCTACTCGAAGATAAGGTAAAATTTAAAAATTTAGGTCTTGCCGTCATAGACGAACAACATCGTTTTGGAGTGGCACAAAGAAGTAAATTGTGGAAGAAGGGAAGCCCCCTTCAATTCCCCCAAAAGGGGAATGCAAAAGCAGTACTAAAAAAGTATATGACTGCTCGACCTTCGACCTATAAATTAATGAAAGAACTGCAACAAGAACATAAAAAAAATAGTACCGAAGCTGAACGCGTTTTGTGGGAATCCCTTCGAGCAAAAAAAATAGGATTCAAATTCAGGCGACAACATATTATCGATGAGTTCATTGTTGATTTTGTGAATTTAGAAAAGAACTTAGTTATTGAAGTGAATGGCGGTTATCATAATACAAAGGAGCAGCAAGAAGTGGATGAAATCAGAACACTAATACTGAAAGAACTAGGGTTTAATATCATTCGTTTTTCTAACGAACAAGTTATTGGTGATATCGATTCAGTATTGAATTCTATTGAGAAACAATTAAAAAGCCTCTCCTCTGGGGAGGTTGTAGGGGCTTCTATTCCCCCACATATTCTCGTGATGACCGCAACGCCTATTCCAAGAACCCTGGCCATGTCGGTTTATGGTGATCTGGATATCTCGGTGATTGACGAATTACCCGCGGGAAGAAAACCGATTAAAACGGTGCATCGCTACGACAACAATCGCCTTAAGGTATTCCGATTTATGAAAGATGAAATTGCCAAAGGGCGTCAAATTTATGTTGTGTATCCTTTGATTCAGGAAAGTGAAACCATGGATTATAAGGACCTCATGGATGGTTATGAAAGTATTGCTAGGGAGTTCCCTTCACCAAATTATCAAATCTCCATCGTGCATGGCAAAATGAAAGCCGCTGACAAAGATTATGAAATGCAACGCTTTGCACAGGGTAAAACCAACATTATGGTGGCAACAACGGTAATTGAGGTCGGTGTTAATGTGCCAAATGCTTCTGTTATGGTGATAGAAAGTGCTGAGCGTTTCGGCTTGTCGCAATTGCATCAATTACGTGGACGCGTAGGTCGTGGTGCCGAACAGAGCTATTGTATTTTAATGACAAGCCATAGACTCAGTAATGATAGTAAAACCCGATTAGAAACTATGGTACGCTCTAACGATGGTTTTGAAATTGCTGAAGTGGATCTAAAACTTCGTGGTCCAGGAGATATCATGGGTACGCAGCAAAGTGGCATATTAAATTTACGAATTGCAGATATCGTTAAGGACAAGGACATTTTAGAACGCGCACGTTATTATGCGAAATTTATTCTAAAACTCGATCCGAGTCTTGGTTTACCTGAGCATAAGGTGATCTTAAACACTTACAGGCAAATGAGTAAATATCGTAACATTTGGAATTATATTAGTTGATATGGAATTATTTCAAAATAGAAAACTCATCATAGCCACCAAACACCAAAAGGAATCGGTTATTGCACCAATTCTCGAGGCACAGCTCGGTGTAATATGTTTCACAGACCCTACGTTCGATACGGATACTTTAGGCACATTTTCGGGGGAAGTAGAACGCATTAACAATCCGTTGGAAACCGCACGTTTAAAATGCCTCAAGGCGATGAAGCTCAATAATTGTGATCTAGGTGTCGCCAGTGAAGGCTCTTTTGGCCCCCACCCTACCATGTATTTTGCCAGTGCTGACGATGAATTTTTAATATTCATCGATAAGAAAAATAATCTTGAAATCGTTGCTAGGGAACTGAGTACCGAAACTAATTTCAATGGAAAAACTATTCGCAACGAAAGAGATTTATTGGAATTTACAGAGCTCGTAAAGTTTCCATCCCATGGTTTAATCCTAAAAAAATCAAAAACGGACACCGAAGGTATGATAAAAGGCATTACAACCTTACCAGAATTACAACGCGCCTATGAATTTATGTATCAAAAGTATAGTACTGTTTATGCCGAAACCGATATGCGTGCGATGCTCAACCCTACCCGAATGCACGTTATAGAGCTTGCAGCACAAAAATTAGCGGATAAAATACAATCGCTTTGTCCAGAATGCAAAACACCAGGATTTGGTATTACGGATTTAAACAAGGGCTTGCCTTGTGACCTTTGCGGTTCACCTACACAATCGACATTGAGCGTTATTTACACCTGTGCGAATTGCAACCATACCCAAGAGGACTTTTATCCTAATGACAAAAAAGTTGAAGACCCCATGTATTGTGATTTCTGCAATCCATAAAAAAAGGTCTGGCACCAACAAAACCAGACCTTCCAAAACATAACCAAACGTGTTTTGCTGATGAATATCTTATAATGCACCTAACTCCTTAAGGTTCTTTTCGGAATTTGCTTTTACATTATCCGTAGGGTCTAATGCAAGCGATTTTTTAAAGTGCTTAATGGCGGCCTTATTGTCGCCTTTTGCTTTATAGCCTTCTCCTAAACTATCGTGCCAATTGGCATTTTTCGGATCATTTTTCACATTAATACTAAAGTATTTTATAGCTCTGTCATAATCCTTAAAATTAATCATGGCATAACCTATTCTATTGATTTGGTTAGGAGTGGCCATATCTACAGCCTCATCCATTGTAGTGCCAAAACCCTCCATATCGCCTTTTTTCTGAAGAATCTGAGCTTTGGTCGCTAACCCATTTACAGTCTTTTGACTGAAGAAATTACCTTCTAAAGCAGCATTGATCCATTCTAAAGCTTCATCCAAATCACCATCATTATTCAACGCAAAATTTGCAGCTTGCTCCCAATTTTGTCTTGAAAAACCTTTTTGACCTTTAAACTTGGCCCTGATGTCATCGAGTACAATTTTGGTAACATCGACTTCGATCTTAAAAGGGATGGCCTTCTTTTCCCATTTTAATGCCGCTGTGGTGGAATTCTTGCTAACTTCTTCAAAATCGAAGGTCAGTAATTCCACATGCTCAATAGTCTTTATTTTTACATCTGCAGTTAAGGCATCGTTAGCCGGATCGTAGAAATAACTACCCCAAGCATCTTTATCTTTTGATAGAATAATGGTTGCATTATCGGCATCTTTCACATTAATATGCAAGCCATAAGTTCCGGCAGTAATGGTCTTCCCTTCTACTTTAGCATCATGTGTAAATGTAATAGTGGTGTTCTCATTGGCACCAGCACGCCAAGGTGCTGCTTTAGAGGTCCCAAAGCCTAGATTGGTTAAGCCGTAAGGTACAAGTTTACCCCAAATTTCGCGTCCGTTAACGCTAGGTCTAGAATAAGTAATTGTAATGTCTGTGGTTCCTACACGTTGCATAACGGAAGCCATTTGGCTGCCACGTGGTGTGTTCAATTGTGCTGTTGCGGTAAATGAAACGCATAGTAATAAGCCTATTACCAACGAAGTAATTGTTGCTCTCATTTTTACATAGGTTTTGATTAGTAGTACCACCAAGGTAGACGGATTTTGAAAGCAAGGCTGTTAGCAACTTGTTAAAGAAATACGTGTAACTGTTAATTAACGTATTCTTAAGAGTGGATAGCGTAGTTAAAAACAATTACTATAAATCCTTTATATTCGTTGCACTAACTAACTTTTCTATGATTACCAAACTCGGTCAAAAATTCACAGACGGCTTTACCAGATACATGCCAAGCGCTTATGTCTTTGCGCTTTTATTAACCTTACTCACTGGTATTTTGGCGCTTACAATCACCGATAGCCAACCCATTGCGGTTTTAGAAGGTTGGTATAATGGCTTTTGGAACCTGCTCTCCTTTGGGATGCAAATTGTATTGATTATCATCACCGCCTATTGCATTGCCCAGTCGGCTCCGGTAAAAAAGGGGATTGATCGCTTAGCCCAATGGATTAAAACGCCCATACAAGTCTATATGATTATTATTGCACTCGGTGCATTATTGTCCTTGGTGAGCTTTGGCATGGTGGTAATTACTGCGATTTTAGGACGTGAATTAGCGCTGCGGATTAAAGGCATCCACTACCCTTTTTTAGTAGCTTGTGTGTACTTTTCCTTTAACGGTTGGGTCTGTGGCCTCTCGAGTTCTATTGCCTTGCTTTTAAACACCGAAAATAACTTTCTAATTGAAAACGGCATCCTTAACGATACTATTTCCACAGGTTATAGTTTGGGTTCTACGTTGAACCTGACCATGATTGTATTGTTTGTGGTGGTCTCACCGATTTTGATTTGGGTGTTAATCCCTAAGTCCTTCGCTGGTAAGGAACTGAGAGATTTGCAAACCTCACTCGATGATGAGGAAGGCTCGGTTAAGGACGAAGCCTTATCCTATAAACTGCCTTTTAAGGCACTGTCCGATGCCCTAAATAATGCAGGTTGGTTACAAGTAAGTGTGGCACTTTTGGGCGTGGTTTATATCATTTACCATTTTGCAACCAAAGGTTTTAACCTCAACTTTAACATTATGATTTTTATCTTCCTTATTGTAGGAATGTTATTGCATATTACACCGATGCGCTACAGTATTGCCATGAAACGCGCCAGTAGCAATATCTCTGGCGTACTATTTCAGTATCCCTTTTATGCAGGGATTATGGGCATTATGATGGCTTCGGGTTTGGGTGAACAAATTAGCACTGTTTTGGTGTCTATTGCCACTCCAAACACTTACGCCTTTATTGCCTACCTTACTGGTGGCGTGATTAATTTTGCCATTCCTTCTGCTGGTGGTGAGTTTGCCGTGATTGGCCCTAGTATTATTAACATGGTACAAGAATTGGGTGCTAACCTTTCGCCCAACGAAGTCACTGCTATGACGGCCAGAGCTTCCATGTCTGTGGCTTATGGTGAAAGTCTTAGCAATTTATTACAGCCCTTCTTTTTATTGATTGTTTTTCCCGTGATGGGTAAGGGTATTAAAATACAAGCCAGGGATGTGGTAGGTTATCTGTTTATTCCCTTTATCGTCTTGTTTGTGATACAGGCTTTGATGGTGACCTATGTGCCCTTGTAGATTACAGTTCATCTAAAAAACGTGAGTGATAGCATTAGTTTATTAATATTTATTATTTTAGATTTCAATAGCCATAATGCAGCGTTTTACTACATATGACAAAACTGCCTCAAATACTGATTTTAATGATGTTTTCTTTTACTTTGTCAAATTGTGAACAGAAAACGGAACTATCCGATTTGGAATTTGAGAAAAACGTGTTCTACGAATTATTTCCTGAGCTTTCAGACAAAATGTATAATGACATTCGTCTAATCCCAACGCCACCACCACCATCACCAAAATATTTGACTGAAAAAGGATTTGATGCCCAAAATGATTATAATAAAGCACTTGAAAATTGGGAAAAATCAGATGATTATCAAAATAGATTAAATGAGTGGAAAGTGAGACGAGATTCAATAATCAATGACACTACCTTAATTTACATAGCTTTTTCTGATTCAATAAGCCGATTTGAAAGAGAAGATATGTATGAACTTATTAATCATTTCAATGACCAAAAGCTTGTGATTGATTCTAAAGATTTTGAATTGATAGGCGGATTTAAGGTGGACTTTGACAAACTAAAGTCGGACAATGAGAAGTTAAGATTCAAGCCAATATCGGAATTTCCAGAAAGACGGGAATTTTGGAGAACTAAATACGATTTTAACTTTCAAGGTTCATTATCATTTACCCGAATTTTGTTTGATAAAACAAAAACATTCGGAGTTCTGAATGCTGGTTTTGTAAAAGGTCGCCTAAACGGCAGTGGCTGTCGAATTTTCATCAGAAAAGACGAAAACGGGAATTGGGAAGTTGATAAAATAATAGGAACTTGGGTGTCGTAAATAATGCTCGGTACAACAATGGCGATAGTTGATTACGGCTGATCCCGATAGCTATCGGGACTAATCGGAATTTCAAGCCTTTTTGCTGAATTTATGGTTTGCTGCGCCAGTCGCTTCTCTCGTGTCGGCGGAATTATACTCGTGTACCATTCCGTAACCAACCCATATCTAAGACCGTTGTGCTTCATTATGACTAAACTATGCTGAATTCAACAACCTTACTAGTAAAAAAAGTAATACATTAGTCTAACTTTAAAGTAATAAAATCGACAGACATGACTTAGAATTAATTATTAGCTGTTATTTATTATAGATCTTTAAATATTATGAAAAAAATTTTATGCTTTGCGTTTTTGCTGTTTTCAATAAATGTATTTCCACAATTTGATTTTGATTATAATATTATCATGGAGAATAAAGACACAGCTCAAGATGTAACTTCCATTGCTCATGGAGATTTAGATAACGATGGTGATTTGGATATGATTGCCACTGGTTTCAGAACAAAATGGTTTGAAAATTTGGACGGTAATAACAATGAAATATCTGTCCATGAAATAGAGATTTCTACTGAAATACAAATAGGAGGACATGTTGCGGTATACGTTGTTGATATTGACAATGATGCTGATTTGGATATATTAATTCATAATCTTGAGTTTGTAAGATGGTTTGAGAATTTAGATGGATTAGGAACTTTTGGCGATTCAATTACAATTGATAATGGAGGTTCAAACAATTCATTATATTCAATTTCAATTATTGATTTTGATGATGATAGCGATTTAGATATTGTTTACGCAAAGAAAAATTCGTCAATTTCAAGTTTATTATGGGCTGAGAATGACGGTATAGGCAATTTTACTACTCAGACAATATTGCCTTCTACTAGATACAGATCAATAATAGTATCCGATATGGATAATGATGGTGATTTAGATATATTAGGATATCATTGGATAAATAAAGAAATAGATTTAGAAATAAATGATGGAATGGGTAATTACACTACTCAAACGATTCAAAATTCAAATGCTTCTGATTATGGACAACCAACAATCAATGTTGTGGATTTAGACAATGATAATGATTTAGATCTATTCTTAACTTACTATTCACAAACGGATTTATTAATCTATTTCAGGAGTTTAAAAAATGATGGTAATGGAGAGTTTAGTGTTTTTCAAGAATTTGAAACTGGTGAGAATAATGAATCTGATATTAGATATGTTAAATTTGAAGATTTAGATGGGGACAATGATATTGATTTATTATTTACGTCCTATGAGAATGATAAACTAGCTTGGTTTGAAAACGCTGATGGTAATGGAACTATGGATAATCTTGCAATAATTGATGATGAATCTAATGGTGCTTCAGGAGTTGATTACTTTGACTACAATAATGATGGCTTAAAAGATATTGTTTTAGCTTCTAAACAGGATGATGAGATTAGTTGGTATCAAAATTTAAACGATGGGAACTACTCGTTAGATATTCCTATTACGACAAGTATAAACGGAACAACTGTATTAGCATCTGGTGATATAGATAACGATGGAGACCAAGACGTGCTTTCTTTTTCTTATAACGATAAAAAATTAGCATGGTATGAAAACTTGGATGGTTTTGGAAATTTTGGTGTACAAAGACTAATAGATACAGACTTTTTTCATATACCAAAAGATGGTTTGTCTTTGGGTGACTTTGATAATGATGGAGATTTAGACATTTTGTCGGCAGATTCTTTTAATGGAACTACAAACACCCGAACATGGTATAAAAACTTAGATGGTCTTGGAAATTTTGAACCAGTAGCCCTACCTCTTCCTGGAAATGTAGCAATAAATTCGATGGTAAACGCCGATATGGATAATGATAATGATTTAGACGTAATTTATAGTAATGGTGGAAATACTATTGAGATTTTAAAAAATATTAATGGAACAGGAGTTTTTGATGATACAAACCCAATTACTATTAGTATTAATACAGAAGTTATCACAAAACTTGTTGTTGAAGATTTAAATGGAGATGGCAACAAAGATATTATTGCACAAAGTGCATATCAAATTAAATTATATTACAATGATGGTAATGATAATTTTTCAGAGATTGAATTATATGAAAATTTTAATGATTTCATATATGATATTAATGTTGCAGATTTAGATGGAGACAATGATTTAGATATTTATACGAGCAAATCAATAAACTTTGCAGATGAAAGCACTGTCTTTTGGCTTGAGAATTTAGATGGCCTAGGTGCTTTTTCAAATGAACAACAAATTTCTACAGGAATTTTAAATATTCAATCAATTTCAAATCTAGATATGGATAATGATAGTGATATGGATATAATTATTGCTAATTATGCAGGAGAAATTTATTGGTTAGAAAACATTGATGGTTTTGGAAATTTTGGAGTAGCTCAAACAATTTTTGATTTTGAACTCGCAACACCACCTTTTATCATGGTAAATGATATGAATTCTGATGGAAAAGAAGATATATTATATTGTTCGTTTGGAGGTGGGAATTTTGACCTAGATTTTGATAAAATAGTTTGGTTTGAAAATATTGGTTATAGTGCAAATCAGATAAACGGCTTTATTGCATCAGATGACGAAAATGATGGGTGTGATAGTTCAGATTTACCATTACCCAATTTAATGGTTGTGGCAACTTCTACCGGGAATGAAGTATTAGGAACTTTTACGCTTAACAATGGATATTACCAATTATTTCCAGGAATAGGTGACTATACAGTTTCTACAGTTAATTCTTTGCCTATTTATTATGATTCTCAACCTAATACATATGATTTCAGCTTTGCAGATATTGGTAATACTGTAACAGGTGATTTTTGTGTTATTCCAATAGGCATGAATGAAGGTTTAAGTTTGTCAATAACACCAACTAGTTCTGCAATTCCAGGTTTTGAGGCTTCATATCAAATAATTTATAAAAATATTGGAACAGAGACTATAGATGGCAGTATAAACTATCAATATGATAATACTAAAATAAACTTTCTTAACGCAAATTATGGTATTAGCTCACAAACAAGCAATGTTATAACTTTTGATTTTGTCAATTTACTGCCTTTTGAAACTAGAACAATTAATCTAAATTTTGAAGTTTCCACACCACCTACAGCTAATGTTGGAGATTTCTTAATACATTTAATCACACTTACACCTAGCATTGGAGAAGTAAATACTTTTGGTTTTAATCAAACCATAATTGGTTCCTATGATCCAAATGACATTACTGTATTAGAGGGTGAAGAAATTTACTTTGATGAAGTTGATAATTACTTGCATTATGTAATTCGTTTTCAAAATACAGGTACAAACGAAGCATTTAATATTAGAGTTAATAATATTTTAGATGACAAATTAGATTGGACTACTTTACAATTGGAAAACTTAAGTCATGATGGAAGAGTTAACATTACAAATGCAAATAACGTAGACTTTATTTTTGAAAACATTAATTTACCTGATAGTATAAGTAATGAACAAGAATCACATGGTTTTATAGCTTATAAAATTAAGCCTAAATCTAATGTTCAAATTGGTGATACTTTTTTTAATTACGCTGATATTTATTTCGACTTTAACTTACCAATTACTACTAACACAGTTTCAACAAAGATTGTTGAAAATTTATCTATTGAAGAGTTTGAATTACAGAATGTTTTGATTTATCCTAACCCTACAGATAAAATTTTACATGTAAAAACTAAGGACAATATCAATATTTCCTCAATACAGGTTTATAACCTATTAGGTCAACAAATTAATGAAATCACATCAAATAAGTTGGTTGAAGAAATTGATATGTCTAATTTTAAATCAGGAGTTTATTTAGTAAAAGTAAAAAGAGATGATCAAACAGCTACTTTTAGAGTTATAAAAGAATAACGAAAGCACAACAATAGCTATAAGTAATTGCTTATTATCGGCTACTTTGGAAATTCCTTCGGAATTTCCAACTTGGTTTGTACTTGCTAAGTTGAGTGCTATCCCGATAGCTATCGGGACACGCAACTACTTATAGCCGAGACCGTTGCACACAATTTAACACAACAAATATGAAAAAGATTTTATTTATTTTAATATTGACAATCCTTGTCGGCTGTGAAAAAGACGATGGAAACGATTTAATTGGAAATAATGGTTCATTAAATCACGCTGAATTAGGTTTTGAATTGGATGAACCTGATGTAATTTTAAATGAGCTTTCAAAAGGCAATCTTGATAGCACAATTAATTCTATCTTTTTAGTAATGTATGGCAACACATATAGAAAATGGGAATTTGAATATCTCGAAAACACTAATACAGTTGATAAAATGACTTTTTACCTGCCTCATTATCAAGGATGCGAAAAAAATATTTATCAATTTAATTACAATTCGTCCCAAAACATAGAAACAGTAGTATCTACAAGAACGAATACTTGTAATGAATTTGAGGTAATTAAAAGCTATAGTTTCAATTATAACCAAAATGGACTTTTGAAAAGTATTTTTATGGACAACGAGTTTACTGTACAAGAATATTATATAGGCTATTATCCGAATGGAAAAGTAAAAGAAATATGGTGGGATTCAAGAGGTTCTGGAGATAACGTTGACTTTAGTGTTCAAAGATATTACTATGATGTAGAATATAATAATGTCGTAAGAATGGAAAAAGAAATTTCTGGAAATACTCATATTTACAAATACGAATACGATAATAGACAAAACCCCTTCAAAGGATTTTTTATAGCTTACGGTATTTTTATACCATATGTAGGTCATTCTTATTTATCACTAAACAATGTTTCATCTATAACAGAAAATAGGTTTAGTAACACAAATGATAATGAATTTACATATCCCTATGATTTCGAATATTCCCCCTCAAATGATTTAATTAGGTATCGAGATATTGAGGACGAACGTGTCTATCATATTAACCAATAAAAACTGTGTACAACAATGGCTATAAACAATTGCAATTGCAGGCTTATCCTGAAAATTCCTGCGGAATTTTCAGCTTCTCGTGTACTTGCAACCCGCCCGAACGTGCCGTTCGGTACGGGCGGGAGTTAAGTGCTATCCCGATAGCTATCGGGACACGTAACTACTCATAGCCAAGACCGTTACCAACAAGCTAAACAAAAATTCTACGGATGAACAAACTTTCGACTGAGAATCTAAATCTTTTGCCAAATCCGAAAGATTTACAAAAGATTTGCAAATCCATTTCTGCTTTGGAAGCAATTATTTGCCCTGAATGGGAATACAGATATTATTCTTACCAGAAAGATTGGAGCGAAACGGAAGAATTCTGTGAAATGAGAAACGGACAAGGAGACCAAATGTTGATGCTCTTTAGCAAAAATGGAACTTGTATTAATGGATTTGCCCACGAAAGTGAAATGAACGGTTGGAGAAATATTCCAATTGAAGAAAAGAAGTCTTTTGTAGAGAAATTATTTGGTTCAAAAAAAGAAGATAAAACAGAACTGGCTCAAATAATTCCAAAAGGAGTTGTTGATGATTTACCAGAAGTATTTAATGAATTTATATTCGGAGAACCTGTAAAAAGCATCGGAACAACTTTTTGTATTTGGCAAACTGACAATGATAATAATTGGAAAATAGGAGAAGTTGATTTACCAAAAGACGAATACAAAGATGGTTCAAGTGATCTACTTCAATTATTAGATGGAAAACCTTTGACATACAAAAATTGGGCAGAAGAATATTACGAGGGAAATTTTGAGGAAAACGAGCTTAGAATAGAACTTGTTGAGAGAATTTATAACGGAGATTTAATAACAAAGGAATTGGTTTTTGAATTAAATCCTGAATTAGATGATTTCGAACAATTGAAATCGGATTTAAACGAAATCGGATATGAGCATAAAATATAAAAGCCTGTTGGTAACAATGGCTATAAGTAATGCGGGGCTGATTGCTAAAACACTACTTACTGCTAATTTTTCCGCTCGCAATTTGTATCTTTATTAAAGAAAATAATAAACCTAAAAATGGCTCGCTCAGGTTAGTGCTCGATTGAAACGAAAATGCTTTTAAAAACCCGCACTACTGATAGCCAAGACCGTTGTATGCAATTTTGACCTTGAAGTTCTCTAAAATAAACTGACTAAATTAAATTATTTAAAATGTTGACGCCAGAATTTGAACTTACAGAATCTGAAAATCTAGGATATTACACTACTTTTGATAAATTATTTGCAGATTATATTCCTTACCTGAATGATAAAGAAATTGATAGGACTATCGAAGTGAACTTTCAATTCACGGATGAGGAGACTAAACCAAATGAAGCTCAACTTAAAGCACATCAGTTTCTATTGACCCATTCAAACCAAATGCTTGATAATTTGGTTAAATACCTAAAACAAGATGAAGAATATTTTTTTGAGTTTTATGGAGTTTACAGAGAAACAAGTTATGAAAATACCCATTTTAAAGGAAGAAAATACACAACTGTAAACAAGAGTGGTTTTCCTGCTGTTAAAGAACCGCAAGATTTTATCAATTATTTTGGAATAAGTCAAATCAATATAAGTGATTCTGAAAAAAATGGTATTTCTTATATAGGATTTGCTGGCGGTTGCCCATGGGATGGCGAACATGGTTTTGGAGCATCGTTTTATCAACAAAAGTTACTGCATGTAGGAGATTGGGATTATGGATATCACCCAAGTTGGGGAAGTCGTGAGAATAATGACCTATTAACTGATAATTTTACAAGTTTTCATAAATTAGAGATTTTAGATGAAAGGAAAAAGCGATTAACCAAAGCAAGTGAACTTATTCAAATTGAGAATATTGATGGTTATGAGCAAGTATTCGATTGGTTAGTGAGTAATCAAATGATTTATGGTTATAGAAATAATCCTGTAGATTTAACATCTAAGGAAAAAGTAGTTGTGCTAAATGAAATTAAAGGGCTATCTTTTTATGGCAATTTAATTCAAAAAGTTCCAGACTCAATAAATCTGTTAGAAAATCTATCATCATTATCATTGTCTTTTAATGATTTAGAATTTGTACCATTACAATTATTAAATCTAACTAAACTTGAAAAACTTTCAATTAGTAATAATAAAATAAAAGAAATTCCGAAAGAAATATCTTTGTTAATAAATTTGAAACATCTTAATTTTAGTAGAAATAAGTTAAATTCAATACCTGAAGAAATAGGGCATTTAAAAAATCTTCAACACCTTGATTTGTCTTTCAATTACCTCAATAATATGCCAAAATCTATTTCAGAATTAAGAAATCTCGAGCAGTTAAATATAAATTATAATTCATTTTCGACTATACCAGATAATATTCTATTTCTGGAAAACTTAAAAGGATTGAATTTGACTAATAACAAATTGACTGAAGTCCAAGAATCTATTTATAAACTTAAAGAATTAGAAAGACTAGATTTAAGATATAATAAATTATCAAAATTTCCTGAAACTTTAATTAATCAATGGCATACTCTAAAGTCTATCTATTTGGTCGGAAATCAATTTAGCATTGATGCTTTAGAGCGAATTTTGAGATTTAATCATAGAAAAATTAGTTCTGATATTAATACAGAACTCAATTATACAAAAGATAGACTAATAAGAAAACTAAGAGATGAGAAGAGAGAAATTCAAAAACAAGAAAATCTTAAAAAGCAAAATTTAAAAAATGATTTAAACAGTTTTAAAAAAGATGTACAGAGTTTAGACTATAATTTTCAACAAAATAAAAAAGATAAATTCAATTTCTTGATTGGTATTTCTGAAAGAGATTTAGAAAATAATTATAATAAGAAAGAGCTTAAAGTGTTATTTTTTAAAATTCTAAAGCATTTTCAAGATTATAAAATAAACTTCTGGGTTTATAACCCTAAGAATGAAGAGATAGTCTATGATGAAAATAATGAAAATATAACATCAATACCTATCCAAAATATATCACGTTTGAAGAAAGTAATTGGGAAGGATAGATATTTAGTGCAATCTATTTGTGAATATTTCCCAAAAAAAGATGAAGAATTTTTTAAGAGAATTGTAGCATATTCAAGAGAAAGTTTTGATGATAAAATTTGTCAACAAATCATAGATGTCCAGTCGGCAATTAAAATTCCATTAAAATTTCTAAAAAAACCTAAAGAAAAATGGTGGAAGTTATGGAAATAAAACTGCATACAACAATGGCTATAAGTAATTGCTTCAACTCGCCTAGCCTTCGACAGGCTCAGGCCATCGCTTCTGAAAATTTGCTTACGCACAGTTCGCACTTCGTGCTCGTGTCTTGCGGATTTTCAGCTTGGTGTGTACTTGCAACCCGCCCGAACGTGCCGTTCGGTACGGGCGGGAGTTAAGTGCTATCCCGATAGCTATCGGGACACGCAACTACTCATAGCCGAGACTTAGGCAAAAATGCCTGGCGGCACGGTTAAACCGCCGCTTTACGGCTTCTTTTAATCCTATTTTTTGCCTACAGTCACGCAGTACACTGCTATTCGTCTT
>NZ_JANQIM010000029.1 GCF_028282165.1 Winogradskyella sp.
GGGTTGGCAAACCATCGTATTCCCTATTGATGAAAATTCGTTAACCGACCTTGCCCAGTCCCCGTTTACAACATACAATGATTCCTTTAATGGTATTACAGAAGTGCGAATACTGCACAATGATGTGCCAAGCTGGGAGGGCGACCCCATTGAGGCCACCCTAGATATCGACAATATTCAGGCAAGAGATAATGATTTGAGTATAGTTGATATAGACATGTCTGAACAAGGAATTAAGGTTTATCCTAATCCAGCGTCTGATTTTATTCAAATCGATGGAATTGTACAGGAATATGACT
Source organism: Winogradskyella sp. (assembly GCF_028282165.1). GTDB lineage: Bacteria > Bacteroidota > Bacteroidia > Flavobacteriales > Flavobacteriaceae > Winogradskyella. Next base: position 300 of record NZ_JANQIM010000029.1, read on the forward strand.
ACATAATAATTGACATCAATGGAAAAACAATAACAAAAGGAAAAACCGGCGCTAATAATAGTATCAATATTCAGAACCTAGCCAAAGGAACTTATTTCTTAAATATTGAATCTAAAAGAACATCAAAATTTATTAAACAATAATCGTGCATTAGCTACAATGTAATGACAACAGATGAAAACTATCTTTAAATTGAATAAAAAAGCACTAAGCTTATCGATACCATTACCATTTTATTAGAGTTGTTGTAGAGGTCCTATGATATATTATTCTGAATAGAGTGAAAAATCTTTAAATCCGCAGTCATTGCGGATTTTTTGTTGTTAGTTGATTATTAATATTTAAGTTTACACATGCTAAGTTTAGTGCAAAACTGAAAGAATATGTCCATTCAACTTTCTGTATTTGATTTAATCATCCTTTTAGGAATATTTCAAGGATTTATTACTAGCACATTACTTTTCATTACTAAGAAAAATAGTAAGAGTAACCGCTTTCTTGCATTGGGGCTGTTTTCCTTTTGTTTATTATCTACTAAACCACTGCTACATACCTTATCGCTTTGGGAAACACATTTTTTTGGTTACTTCCCCAATGCTCTCGAGTTAGCCGTGGCACCACTCTTTTTTTTCTATGTTAAATCGTTGTTTACACCTACATTTCGGTTTAAAAATAAACATTGGCTCCACTTTCTACCTTTCTTTATTTCTCAAGCTTACGCTTTCTTCGTATACTTTTCAGTGCTACAAACGGAAGATAACTCAAAAAAGAAGTCCATAGCTGATGACCTTTTTTTTAATGAGGTTAAACAACTCGATGAATACATTCTTTTGATTGCAACTGTACTTTATCTTTATCAGGCTTTCCATTTACAGAAGAATTACAAAAAATGGTTGGATGACAATACATCCGATAATCAACTGCCCGATTTTAAATGGCTGAAGCAGCTACTGCAATTATTTGGTTTCACAGCTCTATTTTTATTAATCGGTCGTATTTTGTCACTACTTACAACCTACGAACCCATCTGGTTTGCAGATTATTTCTGGAAATTCCTCAATCTTTATATTGCTTTTTTGATTTACTATCTAGGCCTTAAGGGTTATTTGCAACCACACTATTCGTTTCCTGAAATTGAAACGACAGAAAAAGAAACAGTCTCTACAGTTAATTATTCAAATTCTGCAAATCATCAAAAAATTGAAAGAGCCATGAAAGAGGATAAGATTTTTCTCAATACCCAACTTAGCCTCCAAGCACTAGCTAATCATTTGGGTCTGCCACAAAGGGAAGTTTCTCAAATCATCAACCAGTACTTCAAAACCAACTTTCGTGATTTTATCAATCATTACCGCATTGAAGAAGTCAAATCAAAACTCAATCACCCTAACTATAGCAAAATGTCCATCTTAGGAATTGCAATGGAAAGTGGATTTAGCTCCGAAACGAGTTTCTATCGTCTATTCAAAAAATACGTTGGTATGACTCCAAAGCAATTTTTAGAGCAGAAAAGCGATAACTAAACTTCCTGTTTTTACTTCCAAAACACGATTTGACAGTAATCCTCACCCATTTATGAGCCTCATTATTTTATATAACCTATAAATTTGAGGCACATCAATCAAATTGAAACTTATGCGTCTTGAAATTAAACTGATGAATCCAAAGATGCTGTTTCGTAATTAACAAACATTATGAAAAAAAATAAAACTGTTTTAAAATCCGATTCAACTTTAAAATCCAAAAAAATAACTACTCTAAAAAAAGTGATGAAGTTTACATTTTACGGGATTGGGATTTTGCTGATACTTATTCTTATCTATACTGCTATTCCAAGAATCAGTAACCCTTCTCCTGAATATCAAACTGAGTTAACCTATGGTGAACCTGTTGATGAAGAAATCAAAAAAATCCTAACTCCCAAAGAAGAACCCAAGAGAACACGATCGGTAGTTATCCTTGAAAATGGAAAAATCATTTATGAATATGGCCCAACAGACAAAATTATGAACACAGCTTCGGTCCGTAAAGCCATTCTTGGCGTACTATACGGAATAGCTGTAGATAAAGGATTGATAGATATCAACAAGACACTCGCAGAACTTAATATTGATGAGGTTACACCTTTAACGGAGCAAGAAAAAACAGCCACTATTGAACACCTCCTGATGTTTAAATCTGGGATTTATCTGCCTGCCCAAGGAGAACATGATGCACAGATTACGGATAGACCCCTAAGAGAAAGAGATAAACCTGGTGAGTATTTTTTTGCAAATAACTTTGATGCTAATGCATTGGGAACAATATTTATGCAAGAAACCGGAATGTCTATTGGAAAATTTATGGAAGAATACCTAGCAAAACCGATAGGACTTCAAGACTTCACAGAAGATAATGTAATACTAGGAGATCCATGGTTTTGGCCAAAGAAAAAGTCAAAACATAAGCAATACTATATCTATTTGAGCACAAGAGATTTAGCTAGAATTGGAGCAATGGTTGCTAATGACGGTCGCTGGAATGGAAAGCAGATCATATCTAAAAAATGGATAGAGAAGAGTACAACGTCTTACAGTAACCTAAAAGAAAATCATATAACTTATGGTTTTTATGATGGTTTTGGTTATCAATGGTGGATTTCATCTAATACCAAAACGGTATGGGCAGATGGTTATGGCGGAAGGTTTTTAATGATAAATCCGAGTCAAAACTTAGTTTTAGTTGAACAGAACTTTACGGGCAACTCATTTTTAAGTACGGGATTATGGTTAATGAATGGGGATTGGGATAATGGATTAGGTAACTTGATCAAGGCACATCATTTAATAGTCAAAAACGCTGCAATGAATGTGAATAATCCAAAGTACTGACCATACATAGCAAGGCTATTTTTACTCTAAGCATTTTACCCAAACTAAAACCTAACTCAACCCATTCGAAGCCTAAATAGAACTAATATCAAATCCGCAGTCATTGCGGATTTTTTATGTTGGTTGATTGCTTAATATATTAAGTTTAAAATATACTAATACTTACAGTTTACTGTGTTTAATGATAGTTCTAGTATTTCTATCAAAACCGAAAGTATTTTTCTGAATTGGCCCGTAAAGAACATTTAGTCGAAGAAGCAGACAAAAAAACTCCAAGAATTCATCTCCCCCTATTTTAAAGACTTATTTCTGCATTCTTTTAATTTTATCTTCCATCTCTACAATCCATTCTTTTACCCATTTCTTTCCTTTTTTAGTTGGATCTGAATTTAATTTATCAATAGTTATTTTGTAATGTTTGATCGCCAGTTCGTTATTTCCCAACTCCATGTAAGCTTCTGCCAATACATCCCAAACACCTGCATTATCTGGCATTGCTTTAGTAGCCAATTTTAAGAAATCCAGTGCCTTGTCAAAATCCTCTTTCAACCAGTAATTCCAAGAAACGGTATTGAACTCACTTAACGTAAAATAGTAAATATCTTCTTGCGAACCCATTTCTACGGCTTTTGCAGTAACATATTGGTAGTCGTGTTTTGCATAGAGCAAAGACAGTCTTTCCACTCCGGATATTTTAATTTCTTCTACAGTTTTTCCTCGTAGAATATTCTTGATCTGGTTGTTAATCTCGCTCAGGTATGGTGTTTTTGCATTAGATACCAAAAAATAGGTATAATTTTTACCAAGAGCTATTCTAAAAAAACAGTTCTCCCCGTCGGAACCACCTCTATGGCCTATATTGCGTTTACGTTTTGATGACGATACTTGCCACCCTCTTCCGTACATACTTTCTTTTCTGTTGTTTAATTTTGCTGGAGTTGTCATCTTTTTAAATGTCTCGCTATTTAAGATATCTCCAGCCTGAAGTGCTTTGCTAAACTTCCATAGGTCTGTAAAAGTCGAGTTAAGGCCTCCTGCTCCTTTTCTATTCCTAAAATAAGAGTCGAGATATCCTTTATAATCTTCGTGATTTTCTAAAGGCACATAGGCACTTTTTTCAATAGATAACGCATGTGCTTTTGCCAGATTTGATTCATCTTTTATATTTATCAATCGTTCTGTGTCTGTCATACCAGCGGGTTCGAATATTAGCTCGTTTAGAAGAGTATCATAAGACTTTTTAGAGGCTCTTTCTGCAATTCCCGCTAAAAACATATATCCTGCATTAGAATACGAAAACTTCTCTCCAGCAGAAAATTCTTGTTCAGGTTTGTACTGCTCGTACAATTGAAAAAGATCATCATTTGTCATCTTACGGGACTTATCCCAATACTTCTTAACCAAGTTATCATAGTAAAATGGAATTCCAGATGTATGAGTTAGAAGATGGTCTATAGTAACATCTTCATAAGGAAGTTTTGGGAAAAAATCAACCAATTTACTCTCGGTAGTAAAATACCCTAATTCTACCATTCGCATGATTAAAGTTGCTGTCAAAGATTTGTTTACAGAGGCAATGCCGAATGAATTTGTTGTGCCCAACGGTTGTTTTGTTTTCATATTAGCATAACCATACACTTTTACAAATAGTATACTATCTCTATCCCCAATCATAAAACCACCGTTGAATTGTTGTTTTGAGTTTAGATTAGACAATAGTTGGTCTATGATCTCAATTTTCTTCTCTCTATTATCTTGACAGTTAGAAAAATTAACCCATAATACGAGTAGAAAGATCATTTTACATACTAATAAAGAGTTACTGGAACTGCATCTTGTTTTCATGTTCTATTGATTTTTTATTGATTGATATTTTTTTACTTTGAAAACAAATGTAATGTTCTGTTACATGTTGAGTAATGAAAGTATTTCCTATATCGCGATATAGCAAATATGAGTTTACCCTTTTTGATTTCGAAATTGTGTCGGAGTAAGGCCTGTTTCTTTTTTAAATAAGTAATTGAATCTACTATTGGAAGTAAATCCAGAATTTTGAGCAATACCGTGAATTGTAAGGTTATTATTGTCTGGATTAAGCAGGTTTTTTTTTACTTCTTCAAGGCGGTATTTTAATACGTATTCCGAAAAACTAAGCCCTAGATCATGATTAATCACCTGAGAAACATGTCTTGATTGGATTCCTACCAATCCTGAAAAAGTTTTTAATGTTAAATTCTTAATTAAGAACAATTTTTCCTCTCGCATAGCCTTTTCTATTTTTCTTAAATATTGCTCTGTTTTCTCATTAGACAATGGAGATGTTTTATACTTCTTAGGTTTAATTCCAAACTCATTCTCTGAATTCATTTCCTTGTAGGCGATATAAAAAATAGGAAACGATAGTAGTAAAAAGAGACTTTTTCCAAACTTAAAAGAAAAAAGGTGTACTCCAAACACATCTAGAACCATGTAAAGAAAATTGAAAAATATAAGCAGTGTAAACGTATATAAGGAAGGTATTATCCAACTAAAAAATTGTCTTGATTTTTTTTGATTAGGCCTTATACTATATCTAATTGCCAAAATTAAATAAATGGCCATTTGAATTGTTGCAAAAACTACAAGATCGTCATAATAACCATCTTTGTTAAACAGAAGATCAATTATAATAATTAAGGTATAGGGCGCTAAGTGATAAAACACTTTTCTGCTTGAGGGCTTTCTATCGTAACATAAAATGAATAAATATAATAATGGAGCTACGTACCAATAGACATGGTTAGAAATCCTATAAACAACTGAGTTTAAGTCAATGAATGGATAAAAGTAATTGTAGGTTCTTATAGAAATAATAGCAAAACTAAGGCATAGAAAGCCTAACAAATAGTTTAATAACTTGTCGCCTTTTTTCTTCAAAAAAAAATGAATAACTAAAAACAGTGCTTGTACTGCAATTATTAGACTTACTATTGAAAGCGTTTTTACCATTACTATTTCATGATTATACTTTAAGCTATAAACGAAAGATTGGTTAGTTACACTAATTCTAGTTAGTGCTATTAAATTAATATCGAAATATAAGGAAAAGAATTATGTGAATATTATAATAGCCCTTGAGACAATAACAAAATCATATTCAACATATAAATTATTTAGCGTATTTAATCTGTGAAACGGGATTTGCCATTATATTTAGGCTTTAAAAGAACACTTGTTGGAACTTAACCTAGATATATATAATCTGTTAATTTTATTCGGCACCTTGCAGGCTTTCATATTTGGATTTCTACTTGTAGCAAAGAGTAATTTTAATGAAGCCACAAAATATTTAGGGATAAGCGTATTATTTCTAGCTTCTTATCTCATTTGGGTACTCAAGGCTAGTTTAGGGATTCAGATGTACTACCCCAAAATGAGGTTCATTCCATTGTTTTTCCTATGGGGAATTGGCCCTGCGTTTTATACATATTTGCGATTCTATTTTCGCAAACCCATTCCAAAAAAGAATTTAAAAAAGCATTTTTACCCTTTACTTGTTGAACAACTTTTTTTCAATTCAGTTACACTGATATTTTACATGAATAAGTGGGACCCGAATAACTTTAATAGTTTTGAAGCATTTTGGGCTATTAATGTATTTGAGATAGAGCATTATGTAGGCTTACTATCAATCGCTATTTATTTAGGGCTGAGTATGGACTTGTATAGAAAACAAATGAAAAAAGGTGTAAATAAAAGAATTGCCTATATACTTACTTGTTTTGCATTTTTGTGGCTTATTTGGGTACCATATACTATTGTAGATGCTATATACTATAACTTTGATTTCCCAGTATCAGAGTTTTATTTTTTCTATATTTTACTTACTGCTTTGACTTATGCTATTGGTTTTATTGGATTTCGACTTAGTAAACAAATTACGACTAAAAGAAAAGTTGAGAAGACTTCTGAAATGCAAGAATTGGTAAAAGTCTTTACAATTAAAATGGAAGAGGAAAAGTATTATTTAGATTCTAATCTTAGTCTTAAAAGCTTTAGCGAAAAGTTAGGTATACACCCCAATAAAACTTCTATGGTTATAAATAACTTAATGGGCTATTCATTTCGTGATTTTGTGAACTCCTATAGGATAGAAGAATTTAAAAGTCTAGCAAATACCGATAACGTGAAATCAAAAACAATACTTGGTATGGCATTAGACGCTGGTTTCAATTCAAAAGCTTCCTTTAACAGAGCTTTTAATAAGTTTTGTAAAATCTCGCCTGCAGAATATTTACAGAAAATAAGCAATAAGTAGTTTCAAAACACATAATGAGACGATTTATAAAGATAATTTGGCCTTTTTTGCAATCAAATTAATTTAGAATAATGTCATGCAAAAAATCGTCGAGCAAACTTTAGTTTTTGTTTTAGCTATAATCTTAAATTTTAGTATTTCTGCTCAAAACTATGTAGAAAAGATAGAAGAACTATTAGCAGCAAATGTCAACAGTACAAACCCTTTTAACGGTTCAATTTTAGTGGCTCAAAAAGGAGAGATTATTTATAAAGGTGCTTTTGGCTTGGCTGATTTGACTTTAGAAAAACCTAACACCATAGATTCAAAATACTTCATTGGCTCTGTAACCAAATTAATAACCTCGGTTGCTATTCTTCAGTTAATTGAACAAAAAAAGATTTCATTAAGTGATAAGCTTTCTAAATGGTTACCTGAAATTAATGGAAGTGACCAGATTACCATTCATCATCTATTAACCCATCAGTCAGGATTAAGAAGAGATTCGCATCAGGATTATGATGCTGAAGTTTCTTTTAGAGAACGATTGTTCTCCGTAAAAAAAGATTCTTTACGGTTTGCTCCTGGGGAAAAAGAGTCCTACTCAAGTGTAGGCTTTTATGCCTTAACACATATTTTGGAAGTGGTAAGTGGAATGAGTTTTGAAGACTACTTTGAAAAATACATTTTTGCGCCAGCCAAAATGCTAAATACTGGGGTCAAAAAATCAAAAACACAAAAAATCAAAGGGCTATCAATCGGTATTGGGCTGGCCCCTGATAAAAATGAGGTAAATGATATAGCACCTGCTAGATATTTTGACAGTTACTCTTTTGGTGGCGGTGGTTCATTATACTCTACTATTGACGACATGTGGGCTTTTTTTAACGCCTTAGAGAAAGGAAAGCTAGTATCTTATAACACTGTAAGAATGATGAAATTAAAGTGGCCTGTAAAATATGAAAATAAGAAGTCAAGACTTTACCATAGTTATGGTTGGGAAATTTATGATTACTCGAATGAAGATCGTCCTTTTTTAATGATTGATTACGCTGGAAAGATCTATGGCTACAAATCAATGATCCGTTATTATGAAAATGACGATATTGTGGTTATAACCCTTTGTAACAGTAGATACAGTGAACGCAGTATATTAGCGTATAACATCAGAAATATTTTGTTAGATAAAGAGTATGAACTCCCAAAACCTGCTCCAAAGTCAATTCCTATAAATAAATCAATGAAAAAGCATCTAGGGGTTTATGATTTTCCAAGTGAAAAAACTACGGTAGAAATTAAAATGGTTGATGGAAAATTTACCTTGACATCGCATGGTGATAAACCTGTTTATTTATATCCATCAGACGAACATTCTTTTTATACCAAAGTACTTCCATTAAAAATCACATTTGAACCTACCTCAAAAAGAAAAACACAAAAGCTGGAGTTTAATTTTAATGAAGAAATGATTGATACACTTAATAGATTAAAACCATAGTCAACAAGACATAGGACCTTTTCATAATTCAACCCTTAACAACCTTGGCTATAGCATCTTTAAGGTTGTCAAAACTGTGCTCATCAAAGCCCAAAAGTAAAGAACTAACTATCAATAACTAAATTTATGAAAACAAAATATTTTGTTTATACTTTAATAATATGTTATGCTATTAAAATTGGGATGGCCATACTTCAAGATTATATTGTTGAGTATTTAATTTTAGATCTAAATATAGAACCCTTGGAATTAGGATTGATTGCAGGGATTCCTAATTTATTAATTTTAATTTCAATAATTGGGCTAATTGTTAAAATTTTCAGATATCATAATAGAAAGGACTTTTTAAATAGTTAATTGCATGATTTTTGATTATAAACCGTTATAGCATTGTTATTAAGACTTTTCGAAGTAAAATTCTAACAAGCTTCAAAACCATAACATGAAGAAACTAATTTTACAATTTATATTACTGTTCCTTTTCACTATAATAAGCAATGCCCAAAACCAACTAGATTCACTTTGGAAAGAAATTGCATTTGCAAAAAAATCTTCATGCCTTTTGGGTACACAGTATAGTTTTGAACGTAAAGGAGAACGATTTAAACAAACGATCTTTAATAAGGCCCCATGGCAGCTATTTATTGATAACCATACCGCAATAACAACACCCTTTTTATTAGAAAAACTAGCTGATACAACCAAAACGAGCGTACACATCTGCCCATTTATGGTAGCCTCTAACGGAGAACTTGCGGTCTATGCTCTTCAACAAACACACAAAATTAACTGGTACGATTTTGAAATTTTCAGCAACTATGCCAATCGTGACATTACTAGTGGAACAGATAACCATCAAGTATGGTTGCAAAAAATTTTATCCGACGACTCTGAACGCAAAAAACTAGAAAGTCTGTTCCGAAAATTATTAGACTAATAATCAAATTCAAGACATTGAATTGATCACTTCTATTTTCTCAATTAACCCTACCTTTGTTATCCAGAAAATAATGCTATGCGCATCGATATCATTACCGTTTTACCAGAGTTATTAAAAAGTCCGTTTGAGGCCTCCATCCTTAAACGTGCTATAGACGCCAACTTGGTAGAAATACATTTTCATAACCTTAGGGACTACACCACTGACAACTATAAATCTGTAGATGATTATCAATTTGGTGGTGGTGCAGGGATGGTAATGATGATAGAACCGATCGATAAATGTATTTCCGGCTTACAAGCAGAGCGCCGTTATGATGAAATCATCTATATGACACCAGATGGAGAACGTCTCAACCAAGGCATTGCCAATCAACTCTCATTAAAAGAAAACATTATCATTCTTTGCGGTCATTATAAAGGTGTCGATCAGCGCGTGCGAGATACCTTTATTACACGAGAAATCTCAATAGGCGATTACGTACTCTCAGGCGGTGAATTGGGAGCAGCCGTCTTATGCGATGCAGTAATTAGGCTAATCCCAGGTGTTTTGGGCAATGAAACCTCTGCCCTCACCGATTCCTTTCAGGATAATCTGTTGGCACCACCCATATATACCAGACCTAGAGAATACAAGGGCATGAAAGTACCAGAAGTGTTGTTCAGTGGTAATTTTGGCGAAATTGAGAAATGGCGAGAAGAACAAGCTTACAAACGTACTCAAGAACGACGACCAGACCTTTTGGACGAATAGCTCAAAAGAAATTTCAAAATCCAAAAGACCAAAATCAATCAATGAATTGGTTTATAAAAAATTATAATATAAACAGTAGGAATTTGGAAATTAAAGATTTGTAAATTGAATAAAAATATTATCTTTGCAGCCACTTTAGATTAACCTCTGGCGAGAATCGTGAATGTTGGTTTAGAGCAACCATAATAAAAAAGAAAACATGGATTCTTTAGTAAAATTTGTACAAGACGAATTTGTAACCAAAAAAGACCTACCAGAATTTAGTGCTGGTGATACCATCACTGTATATTACGAAATTAAAGAAGGAAACAAAACACGTACACAGTTCTTTAAAGGTGTAGTGTTACAACGTAAAGGAAGTGGGTCTTCTGAAACGTTTACCATCCGTAAAATGTCTGGGACCATTGGTGTAGAACGTATCTTCCCAGTAAACTTACCAGCATTGCAAAAAATTGAAGTGAATAAACGTGGTAAAGTACGTAGAGCACGTATATTCTACTTTAGAGGTCTTACTGGTAAAAAAGCAAGAATTAAAGAAGTTAGAAGATAATTTAACTTACATACCTTATAGAAACCCCTTGAATTCAAGGGGTTTTTTAGTTATTAACTATTGTTAATAACTCACGTTTATAAGTTGTGTATATTTAAATCTTAAAAAAATTTGGAAATTCGCAATGTAGACATATATTTACTAAACAATTAACAACAAACAGTGTTTGGTTTTGAAGTTTTATTTGAATTTATGTTAAATTGTAAATAAAGTAACGTTCTTTATATAATGAGATTGTTTTTTGAGGTGAGCGAGCTGCTTGTGTAGGCAAGTGTAGTGTAGCAAACCATGAAGCTCGGGCCTTACAGCATGCTTGCAGGTTGTAAAGTGACAGTGGAAAGCTTTGAAAAAGTAACGGAATCGAAAGTGAACGTGAACAGGATGAGCAATGTTTTTAGACGTATGAGACGCGAAAGCGAATGATAAAAAAGAAAACATCAAGAAAAACAATTCTTAAGAAATGGAGTAGTATCAGGTCAATACATTTTGAAAGTTACGAAACGTTTCATCGAAACAGAAACCCTTGAACCGAAAAGGATGATGGTGCAAACCATGCAACTGAGTTAGTGAAAACTAAATAGGTCACGTCAGTACTGTTTCAAAGAGAAGCCATGTCAGCGTAGTTTACTGCAGTGATATGGCTTTTTGCTTTTTGTAGAGCGCGCTCAATCACCATAACTTTAGAGGAAGCACAGTCGAAGTATAATTCAAAATCACCACCTCTTATTTTTTAAGATTAAAGCTCTATTCCAAACTCCTTTTGAGCTCTCAAAACATTTCAATATAAGCCTAAACTAATTATTATCAGTATTGGCCGTTATTATTATTAAATTCTCAATATTTTGGGGCAGCTGTTATTAATCCCATACCCGCAAAACCTTTGTGTTTTTGTATATTTGCACAGCTTAAAATTAAGCCCAAGCACATTTACTTTATTTTTTGACAACCTATGACCAAAACAGCAAAGATTGTTTACACAAAAACGGACGAAGCCCCAGCTTTGGCAACACGTTCCTTCTTACCCATTGTTCAATCATTCACAAAATCTTCAGGCATTACCATTGAGACCAAAGACATCTCATTGGCTTCAAGAATTTTAGCCGTATTCCCAGATTTTTTAACAGAAGAACAAAGAGTATCCGATGCACTATCCGAACTGGGCGAATTAGCTAAAAAACCCGAAGCTAACATCATTAAATTACCAAATATTAGTGCTTCTATTCCACAGCTAAATGACGCTATTGAAGAATTAAAAGCAAAAGGTTTTAACTTACCAAATTATCCAGAAGACCCTAGTAACGATAGCGAAAAAGAAATAAAAGCGCGTTACGATAAAGTAAAAGGAAGTGCGGTAAACCCAATATTAAGAGAAGGAAATTCAGATAGACGCGCACCAAAGGCCGTTAAAAATTATGCCAAGAAAAATCCACATAGTATGGGTGAATGGACACCTGAGTCTAAAACACATATCGCCACGATGGCACAAGGTGACTTTGCTCATAACGAAACTTCTGTAACCATTGGCAATGCTACTTCTGTAAAGATTGTACATACCGATAAAAATGGAAACGCTACTCTACTGAAAGATAATATCAGCTTATTAAAAGGTGAAATCATCGATTCGACCTTCATGAGTAAAAAGGCATTACTTAGTTTCTTGGATAAAGAAATTAAAGATGCAAAAGACCAAGATATTTTAATGTCATTACATATGAAAGCCACTATGATGAAGGTCTCTGACCCTATCATTTTTGGCCATGCAGTTAAAACATATTTTAAGTCTGTTTTTGAAAAACATGGTGAGTTGTTAGAAGAAATAGGTGTAGATGTCAATAATGGTTTTGGAAACCTATTGGAAAACCTAGAGGAATTATCTGATGCTAAACGCAACGAGATTAAAGCTGATATCAAAATTACTTTAGATAATGGTCCCGATTTAGCCATGGTAAATTCAGATAAGGGTATTACAAACCTTCACGTACCAAGCCATGTGATTATTGATGCATCTATGCCAGCTATGATTCGCACATCTGGACAGATGTGGAATAAAAATGGGGAGCAGCAAGATACTAAAGCTATAATACCAGATAGTAGTTATGCTGGTGTTTATATTGCGACCATAGATTTCTGTAAAAAGTATGGCGCTTTTGATCCAACAACAATGGGTACTGTTCCAAATGTTGGCTTAATGGCTCAAAAAGCTGAAGAATATGGATCACATGATAAAACTTTCGAGATTGCTTCGAATGGAAAAGTAGAGGTCATTAATTCAGAAGGTGAAATATTAACGAGCCATAACGTTGAAGAAGGTGATATTTGGAGAATGTGCCAAGTTAAAGATGCACCAGTACAAGATTGGATTAAATTAGCGGTAACAAGAGCCAGAGCATCTGAGACGCCTGCAGTGTTCTGGTTAGATAAAAACAGAGCTCACGATGCAGAACTGATCAAAAAGGTAAATCAATATTTACCAAATTATGATACAACCGGATTGCATATTAAAATACTTTCGCCCACAGAGGCCACAAAATTTACACTAGATCGTGTAAAAGCCGGAAAGGATACCATTTCGGTTACTGGAAATGTACTTAGGGATTACCTTACGGATCTATTCCCAATTTTAGAATTAGGAACAAGTGCAAAGATGCTATCCATAGTCCCGTTAATGAATGGCGGTGGCTTATTTGAAACTGGTGCTGGTGGCTCGGCCCCAAAACATGTACAGCAATTTGTAAAAGAAAACCATTTGCGTTGGGATTCACTTGGTGAATTTTTAGCATTAGCAGTGTCCCTAGATCACTTTGGTGAGGTAAACAATAACGAAAAAGCCAAAGTATTAGGTGAAGCCTTAGATAATGCTACCGAAAAACTATTGGAAAATAAAAAAGGGCCTTCTAGAAAGGTAAATGAGCTAGATAACAGAGGTAGTCACTACTACTTGGCATTATATTGGGCAGAAGCGTTGGCAAATCAAAACAAGGATAAAGCCCTAAAAGAAGAATTTACCGAACTTTACAATCGGTTATCAATACATGAAAATGAGATTTTAAAGGAGTTAATAGATTGCCAAGGAGAACCGGTAGATATTGATGGTTATTATTTGCCAAACGAAAGCTTAACGAATAGTGCAATGCGACCGAGTAAAATTCTCAACTCAATATTAAATTAAACTTAAGTTAAAAGAGCTTCATTTAAGATGAAGCTCTTTTATTTTTGTTTGACCTAAAAAATCCCCATGAACAAAAAAATATTCACTGTTCTCATAATCTCCCTATGGTTTTCTTTTAGTACCCTTGCCCAGGAAAAATTTACTTTGAGTGGTAGCATTACAGATAGCCAAAGTAACGAAACCCTTATAGGTGTTAATGTCATTGTCCCAGAAATACAATCTGGCACAATGACCAATGAGTATGGCTTTTACTCCATCACATTGCCAAAAGGCACTTATGAAATCCAAATTAGCTATTTAGGGTTTAAAACTATTTCAGAAACTATAGTTCTAAACACGGATATGACCAAAAGCTTTAAGCTCCAAGAAACTGCCGAAAGTTTAGATGAAGTCGTTATAAAAGAAAATGTCGAAAAACTCAATATTAAAAAACCTCAAATGAGTGTTAACGCACTTTCCATTCAAACCATAAAAAATATGCCTGTGGTTTTAGGTGAGGTAGATGTCATAAAATCTATCACATTGCTACCAGGTGTTACCAATGCTGGCGAAGGAGCTTCGGGTTTTAATGTTAGAGGAGGCGCTGCAGACCAGAATCTTATTTTGTTAGATGAGGCCACAATTTTTAATTCTTCCCATTTATTTGGATTCTTTTCGGTTTTTAATCCAGATGCTATTAAGGACATCAAATTATACAAAGGCGGGATACCTGCCAAATATGGTGGTCGAGTATCTTCAGTATTGGATATCTACCAAAAAGAAGGTAATAGTAGTGAATTTCATATGAACGGAGGAATTGGCTTAATCTCTAGCAGATTGTTAGCGGAAGGTCCGATTAAAAAAGAAAAAGGTTCCTTCCTATTTGGTGGACGAAGCAGCTACGCACACTTATTTTTACCGCTTTTTGATATCGACAACGTCGCTTATTTTTATGACTTAAACACAAAACTAAGCTATCGACTCAATGAAAGAAATAGTATTTTTCTATCTGGCTACTTTGGTAGGGATGTGTTTAATATTCAAGACAGTTTTGAAAACACCTATGGTAACACCGTTGTTAATTTTCGTTGGAATCATCTATTCTCGGATAAATTGTTTTCTAATTTGTCATTGATATATTCAGACTATTACTATGGCCTAGATCTCAATTTTGTTGGATTTGAATGGGAGTCCTACATTAGAAACTTCAATGTTAAATACGACTTAAAACATTATATCAGCAATAATTTTAAGCTTGAATATGGCTTAAACAGTATTTACTACAAATTTAATCCTGGCGAGATCAACCCTAACACAGAAGATTCTGGTATTAACCCTTTCAAATTAATTGACAAATACGCTTTTGAAAACGCCGTATACATTGATGCAGAACACAAACTGAGCAATAGACTCTCTGTGAGTTATGGTGCTAGGTTTAGTACATTTCATCGATTAGGGCAAGATGAATTAAACATCTATGAGGACGACAATCCTGTTGTATTCAACGAAGCCCTTGGTATCTATGAAAAAGCAGAACCCACAGGTACAGAAAGTTTTAGTCGTACTGATGTCATTGAATCATTTGCCAATATTGAACCCCGTTTTGCTATTGCATACCAACTAAATGACAATTCATCCGTTAAAGCGAGCTACAACCGAATGAGTCAGTATCTCCACCTGTTATCAAACACAAGTTCACCTACACCTTTGGATGTTTGGACACCAAGTGGTAAATATGTAGAACCACAGTTGTTAGATCAAGTCGCATTAGGTTATTTTAGGACATTTGAGGATAATATGTTTTCGTTAGAAATCGAAACGTTCTATAAGAAAATCCAAAATCGTATCGATTATATCGATGGTGCAGACTTAATCGCCAATAATGCCATTGAACAAGTTATTCTCAATGGTGAAGCTAGAGCTTATGGATTGGAGGTTTTATTAAGAAAGAATGAAGGTAGGCTTAAAGGTTGGCTGGCATACACCTTATCAAGATCCGAGCAGCGTACTCCGGGGAGAACACCAATAGAAACAGGTATTAATAATGGTGAATGGTATAAAACGCCTTTCGACAAAACTCATGATATATCTTTGACCGCTAGCTACACTTTGAACAAAAAGTGGTCGTTCAGTTCAAACTTTTTATTTCAAACAGGTCTACCGGCCACATTCCCAGATGGACAATACGAGTTTAATGGCATCGTAATCCCAAGTTACGAAGCTAGGAACTCAAGTAGATTGCCAGCGTACCATCGCTTAGATCTATCCGTTAATTACAATCCAAAACCAGATAGTCAGAAACGCTTTAAAGGACAATGGGTCTTTGGATTATACAATGTTTATAATCGTAGAAATGCCGCTAATATTTCGTTTAGAGAAAACCGCATGTCAGGTACAAACGAGGCTGTAAGGTTGGCTATTTTTGGCATTGTCCCTTCGGTTTCCTATAATTTTAAATTTTAGAACTAATGAAAAGATTATTTGCTATAGTATTGTTTGTCAGTTTTTTCACAAACTGTGAAGACGTTATAGATGTAGATCTTAACACAGCAGAACCACGTTTAGTGATAGATGCATCCATAAATTGGTTTAAAAACACAGCCGGAAATGAACAGAACATCAGACTAAGTTTAACTGCGCCTTTCTTTGACGAAACAGTACCGCCAGCTAATGGAGCTACAGTACAAATCACAGACTCCAATAACAATAGCTATGACTTTGTTGAAGATGGACTTACAGGAATTTACAGAAATAATAGCTTTGTACCAATCATTGATGAAACATACACGTTAACGGTTGTTTATGAAGGTGAAACCTATTCAGGTACAGAAACTCTAAAATCCGTTGTACCAATAGACTTCGTTGAACAAGAAAATGAAGGTGGTTTTTCAGGTGAAGATATTGAATTAAAAGCTTTTTACACTGATCCTGCGAATGTTGAAAATTACTATTTCTTTGAGTTTATTAGTGATGTGGCTGTAGTACCAAGTCTTGATGTTTATGAAGATCGATTTACGGATGGAAATCAAATATTTGGTTTCTATACTGAAGAAGATTTAGAATCAGGAGATATTGTAACCATTAGAAACTATGGAATTTCAGAACGATTCTATGAGTTTATGTTTATTTTACTTCAGCAAGGAGGTGAGGACGATGGTGGCCCTTTTGAAACCCAACCAGCAACCGTTAGGGGCAATTGTATAAACACTACGAATCCTGATAATTTCCCCTTTGGCTATTTTAGATTGTCAGAGGTCGATGAGTTTATCTACACGGTAGAATAAATCTCTTTTACCTAAAGAAATTCATTATTTTTATATTATGAATTTCGAAAAGATTACTGAAAAAGACTCTCATTATAACCATCTGGAAAAGATGTCTATTAACGAGATCATCAAAAACATAAATACAGAGGACAAAACTGTTCCACTTGCAGTTGAAAAAGCAATTCCCCAAGTAGAAGCCTTAATAGAAAAGGTAGTCGAAAAATTAAAAGAAGGAGGTCGATTATTCTACATAGGAGCTGGCACAAGTGGCCGTTTGGGGATTTTGGATGCCTCAGAATGTCCACCAACATTTGGTGTTTCACATGATTTGGTGATTGGTCTAATAGCGGGTGGAGATACAGCTATAAGAAAAGCCGTTGAAAATGCCGAAGATTCCACTAGTCAAGGCTGGAAAGATCTTCAAGAGTACCATATATCAGAAAAAGATGTTGTAGTAGGCATTGCAGCTTCTGGCACAACGCCTTATGTTGTTCACACTTTAAAACAATGTAATAAAGAGAATATAATCACTGGTTGTATCACCTGTAATAAAAATAGTCCTTTAAGCCTTGCTGCCCAATTTCCTATTGAAGTCACTGTTGGTCCAGAATTTCTCACAGGTAGTTCAAGGATGAAAGCTGGGACAGCTCAAAAACTAGTTTTAAATATGATCACCACCGCTACCATGATTCAGTTAGGAAGGGTTAAGGATAACAAAATGGTAGATATGCAATTGAGCAATAACAAACTTGTGGATAGAGGCATTAAAATGATTATGAATGAGTTAAATGTAACCGAAAAAGAAGCCTCTAAATTACTAAAAGAACATAAGAGTGTGAGACAAAGTATCAAATATGGAAGAAGAAACTAACCGAACAGATAAAAAACTACTAGGAAAAGGATTAAAACAAATGGGAATTTGCCTTGTATTAATGTTTATTGGTCCAACGCTATTCTATCTCGCATTAAGCAATGATGACAAACCACTTTATATCCCTTTGTTTATATTATCAATAATACTTTGCATAGGTGCAGTTGTAATGCTGTTTATAGGACTTAATACTATTGGAGATAGTATGTTTAAAAAGAAAAAATAGTTCCTCAACTTTATTATAAAACAAAAAGAGCGGCGACCTATCGATGACGCTTCCAAACGCTTTGCATTTGTGAAGGTCACGATCTAGACCAGCGGTGCTGCGTCTACGACCCTCATTACCTTAATATTGTTCAAAAAAAAAGCCCCCAAGATAAATCCTGAAGGCTTAAAAAAGGCGGCGACCTACTCTCCCACGGATGCAGTACCATCGGCGCAAACGGGCTTAACTTCTCTGTTCGGAATGGTAAGAGGTGAGCCCCGTCGCTATAACCACCTTAAGTTTTAGCTGTTAGCCCTAAGCTTTTGGCCTATAGCTCTCAGCGCAGCTTCGCTGCAAATATTTTTGACATATTGAAAAAAAACTACATGAGCGTACACACAAAAAGAACGGCGTACAATAAGCCTACGGGCTATTAGTACTACTCGGCTATGACATTGCTGCCTTTACACCTGTAGCCTATCGACGTGGTCGTCTCCCACGGCCCTTTAAAGAAATCTCATCTTGTGGTGGGTTTCGCGCTTATATGCTTTCAGCGCTTATCCCTTCCGAACGTAGCTACCCTGCGATGCCCCTGGC
>NZ_JANQIM010000001.1 GCF_028282165.1 Winogradskyella sp.
TATAGGGGATCCCAAGGGCGCCCTGGCCAAGCTCTGCATCCCCCTGCGTAAGGTAGTAGCTCACCGAATAGACCGGGTTGTTGCCGCTGATATCACCGCTGCGCAGCGTTAGGTCGATCGATGTGAGACCGTCGGGAACACCGTCGTCGCAGACCTCCAAGGGATCGGGCTCTGCAAAAACTGGCAAAGGGTGGACTGTAAACTCGACCGAACTACTATTCGGACAAACACCTGTTGTGATGTATTCTATCGTATAAGTCTCTCCTGGCGTACCGTTTGTAACATCACCTGTATTAATATCTATTACTGCCGCATCAGGAGGTAAAGGATTAAAACTAAACGTACCGCCCATTGTACCCGTTAGCGTGACCAAACCACCATCGCAGGTCGGCGCTACTGTAAAGCTCGCATCGTCTATAGCTAAAGTATCAAAATCCAAGCTCTGCGTTTCGGAACACACACCGCTTGTTGTATAGCTTATTGTATAAGTAGTTCCAGGTGTTCCACCCGTAACTTCTCCTGTAACTGGATCGATTACTGCACTGTCCGTTGGCAATACTACAAAAGTAAATACTCCGCCAGGAGTGCCTGTTAGCGTAACAGTACCTCCATCACAAGTTGGTGTTACTGTAAAGCTCGCATCATCAGCATCTATGACCGTAACATCCTGGGTCGAGAACTGAGGGCATGCACCCGATGTTGTATATTCAACTGTATAAGTAGTACCAGATACACCATTAGTAACTGTACCTGTTGCGGCATCTATAACTGCAGCATCAGTGGGGATTGGATTAAATGCAAAGGTTCCACCTGCATCACCAGTTACGGTCGCTGTGCCTCCATCACAAGTAGCCGTCATTATAAAACTCGGATCATCAAACGTGAGTACCGTTAAAATCTCGGTGCTAGACGATGGGCAAACACCTGTAGTCGTGTAACGAATCGTATAGCTCGCACCTGGTTGAGCACCTGTCACTTCACCAGTCCCAGTATCGATTACTGAACCGTCCATAGGATCGGGCTCAAACGTAAATATACCACCTATTGTACCTGTTACTGTTGCTGTACCTCCATCGCAGCTTGGATTAAGGTTAAAGGTTGCATCATCAAGGGTTAAAACACTAAATGTTTGAGAACTCGTTGAAGGGCAAATTCCGTTAGTTGTATATTCTATTGTATAACTTGTTCCTGATGTGCCTCCAGTAACTTCACCTGTATTAACATCAATAACCGCGGCATCAGTAGGTACTGGATTAAATGTGAATGTTCCACCTACAGTACCAGTAATATTTATGGTTGCACCATCACAGGTAGGAGTAATATTAAAAGACGAATCATCGCTTGGGTTCACAATAAGATTAAATACGGCATTAACAGATGCATTATAGCAACTAGAGTCCCCTATACTCTCAACTCTTACAAAAATTGGCTGAGGATTAATTGTATTAGGGAATGGACTTGATAAAGCCCCTACATCTCCATCAGCATCTGCAAAACTTAAATGATAAGTTACTTCAAAATCTGAAGGGTTCTGAGCTCCAAGAATACCTAAAGTCTGTGACTCTAAATTAAACAATTCAGTACCGTCATTCAATCCGTCGTCACACAGTTCAAGATTACCGACTGGATTAATAACTGGCTGTCCTGAAAGACCTAATGTAAAAGGGAAAACCTCATTACATCCAGATGTTAAATATTCAATTCTTACATAAATAGTTTCTCCATCTGTTCCAGAATAGTTATTGGTATCTACAATTTCGCCGACATCATTCTCTGCATCTAATTGACTGTTATGATAAGTTACAACCAAATCACCAGCGTTAGGTGCACTTGCAGTAACAATGGGAGTATTTATTTCTAAATCAAAGATGTAGGGTGCCGAACCTGGATCACAAATTACGAGATTATTTGGTAATTCAGTTATTAATTCAGGTAATACATCGATACAAACCTCTTCGGTATATTCGCAACCAAAATCATCAGTAACTCTATATGTATAGCAATATTGACCAGCATCTGGAGGTGTAACAGTGATTACATTTCCAGTTGTATTAGTTATTGTAGGATCTGCATCCCAAGCTTCGGATGTAATTGTTGGTGTAAAGGATAATAAGGGCGGTTGCAAAGATGGATCAAACTCTAAACTCCAGAAGAAAATAGTCCCATCATCTACTGGTATATTATCCGTTATTATTATGGTCCAATCGCCATTGATAGGACTTCCAATAAAATCATCGAAATTACCAACCGGCAAATACGTTCCAGGTTCCCAAGAGTTATTAGGCGGATTAGATCCTGCTATGACCGTATTTGCATTTTGAAGTAATGTTGTTGCATCCATGGAAAAACAATAATCTGCCCCAACACCAGGAACGCCATTGTCATTATTGTCAGCTCCTCCAAAATATATACCACCACCTGCTTGAGCAAATAATTGAACCTGGACACCGCTTGGGCTTTCTAAAAAGATATCTAAATCCCCAGAAAATGAGTGTTCAATATTCAAACATACTGAGGCTATTTGACTACCATCAACGATTACTTCTGAATCATCGTAACAATTTTCAACTATTGTACCAGATGTGTAACTAACGCCATTTCCATCTGGTAAGCTAGTCTGAGAACCGACAGCTGGAGTACAATCAAAAATAAATTCTGTTGGCATCGCAGAACCTGTAATAGTCGTACTTTCACCATAGCACAATGTTGAATTTGCAGCTTGAGTAACAGAAAAATCAGGTTCAGTTCCAACTTGTATTATTTGATCAAGTACATTATTACTAGAACACCCTTGAGGATCAGCACTAAAATTATCATCTCTAACTATTAAATTAACTAAATATACTCCTGGAGTATCGTAGGAGTGTACTACTGTTTGTCCACTATCAGTAGTATTATCACCAAAGTCCCACTCATAGGTCGCACCTGTTGGATCATCTGAAAAAATACCGCCACCTGTAAAAGTAATATCGTCACCTGGGCAAACTTTAATAGCGCCGTCCATATCAGCAGCAGGTATGGTATTATCAATTTGAGCTGTGATATTTTGACATGGCTCAAGACAAGAAATTGTGGCCTCCCATCCTGGTGTAGCCGCCGCACCATCTGATGTAAACTCTATAGTAAGACATCCCGAAGGATTAATAGCTGGTGTGGCTGTTACAAAGCCAGGGTTATTTACGCCATCATAGGTCCCTAGTAGTGTGGCCGTGGTATCATCACCATTGTATATACTCATTGTATCTGCTCCAGCTTGAGTGGCAAAAAAATCAAAGTTTAATTGCACCATAAATCCCGGTGTATCGGGACATATGGTCAAAACCAGATTCTCGTTATTACCGTATTGGCCAAACTCTCCACCAGAATCATAAAAAGTACCCGAACATTGATTAAATGTTCCGTTTTGCATATTTAAATCTTGCGAAAATCCTATACTAGTGATTAAAATTGTTATAAGGGCTAGTAATTTATTTTTCATTATTTTTTTATTTAAACAACTTGTTGTTCTATTCAAATTGAGACTTTATAATAATTACATAAGACGTATTGTCAATTCTTACGTATTGACTGAGTTTACCATAAAAATTGAATTGATATTTGAGAGGATTAAAGTTTTCTAAATCAATAGTTTGGTCTCTTTTGATATCCATATAAACATCAAATATTGGAATCTCCGAAAGCTTCTTGAGTTTAGAAAGATCTTTATTTTTGAGTTCTACTATCTCAAACCTGTTTCTTAAAATATGTTTGGTATCCTTTAAACGTTGAGGAATACTAAAAATATATTTTTCTGCAGCGTCTTCACCATACACCTCAATTATCATTGCCTTTTCTTCAATAGATAGTGCATCATCAATATTTTTGGGATAATTAACAAATTTTTGATGATCTTGGGAGATAGTTAGATTAATACTGAATAGGAAAGTACAAAATACAATGGTCAGTCTTTTCATATTTAAATAATTTTGAACGTGGAAAGTAATAAATTTATGATAACTTAACAGTAATTTAATCTATTAAATATAGCATTTCGTCTATATAACAAATTTAAATCTGAATCTCCTACCCTAGCCATACTATTTTTATTGCTTATCTTTGCAGTTCTATTTCAGGTATACTGATTATCTGATCAAATAAATACAATTTAATTATGAAAATCGATAGCGATTTTAATGATATTGATGCTTTAGGAGATAGTCACATAGGTACTTCTAGTGACACACCTATGCGACAAGATGCTTTTAAATTATCTAATGAAGAAAAAATAGATATCATTAAAGATGATGTAAGACATATAATGGAAACTTTAGGTCTTGATCTTAGTGATGATAGCCTTAGTGGCACACCTAATAGAGTTGCAAAGATGTTTGTTAATGAAATCTTTGGTGGCTTAGATCCAGATAAAAAACCAAGTGCCTCAACATTTGAAAATAAATACAAGTATGGTGAAATGCTCGTAGAAAAAAACATCACTGTTTATTCTACTTGTGAACACCACTTACTCCCAATCGTTGGTAAAGCTCATGTTGCATATATTTCTAGCGGGAAAGTCGTTGGTCTTTCTAAGATGAATAGAATCGTAGATTATTTTGCTAAGCGCCCTCAAGTACAGGAGCGCCTTACCATTCAAATTGTAAGGGAATTGCAAAGTGTTTTAAATACAGAAGATGTAGCTTGCGTTATAGATGCTAAACATCTTTGCGTTAATTCTCGCGGCATTAGAGATGTTGATTGCAGTACCGTAACTTCAGAGTTTGGCGGAAAATTCAAAGAAAAGGAAACGCGAAGAGAATTCTTGGATTACATTCAACTAGATACGCAATTTTAGCTTGTTTAATCTGTGTTAGTTCTTTAGCTTTGTTCAAATATTTATTGAAACAAGCTCTATGCCTCTTTACGATTCACAAACCATAAAAATTTACAACTCTTTAACAGGAGAAAAGGAAGTATTTGCCCCAATTACCGAAGGCAATGTAGGCATGTATGTATGTGGACCAACTGTATATAGTAATGTGCATCTAGGCAATGTAAGGACTTTTATGTCTTTTGATATGGTTTACAGATACCTAAAACATTTAGGGTATAAAGTACGGTATGTTAGAAATATTACCGACGCTGGCCACTTAGAAAATGATGCCGACTCAGGTGAAGACAAAATCACTAAAAAAGCGCGTTTAGAACAAATAGAACCTATGGAGGTTGTACAACGCTATACTTTAGATTTTCATAATGTATTAAAGACTCTTAATTTTCTACCACCAAGTATAGAACCTACGGCTACAGGTCATATCATAGAACAAATAGAACTAGTCAAAACCATTATTGATAACGGATTTGCTTACGTCGTTAATGGCTCCGTGTATTTTGATGTTCATAAATTTAATAAAGTAAAAG
The DNA here is from genome assembly GCF_028282165.1 of Winogradskyella sp. Lineage (GTDB taxonomy): Bacteria > Bacteroidota > Bacteroidia > Flavobacteriales > Flavobacteriaceae > Winogradskyella. Next base: position 5,395 of record NZ_JANQIM010000001.1, read on the forward strand.
AGTATGGAAAGTTAAGCAAACGAAAGCTTGAAGACCTCATACACAATACCAGAGTTCTCGACGGACAATCTGACAAGAAAAATCCGCAGGATTTTGCACTTTGGAAGCGTGCGGAACCACAACATATAATGCGCTGGCCTTCACCATGGGGTGACGGTTTTCCTGGTTGGCATTTAGAATGTACAGCCATGAGTACAAAGTATCTGGGCGATAAATTTGATATTCATGGTGGTGGTATGGACTTAAAATTTCCACATCACGAATGTGAAATTGCCCAGAATGAAGCTGCAAAGGGTTGTTCTCCAGTTAACTATTGGATGCACGCCAATATGCTTCATCTCAATGGACAACGTATGGCTAAAAGTACCGGTAATACTGTAAATCCCCATGAATTACTTTCTGGCGATAATGATTTTTTCAGTAAAGCATATTCGCCAAGTGTTATTCGTTTCTTTAACGCTCAGTCGTCTTACAGAAGTATTTTAGACCTTACAGATGATGGTTTACTGGCAAGTGAAAAAGGTTATAATAGACTTATGGAAGCGATTAATACGCTTGATACTTTAAATTCTGGAAATGTTTCAACATTTAATGTTTCAGAATGGCGACAAAAGTGTTACGATGCCATGAATGATGATTTTAACTCACCTATTCTTATTGCTCATCTTTTTGAAGCTTCAAAATTGGTTAATCAAATTAAAAATAATAAGGCTTCACTAACTTCTAATGACCTAGAAATTTTAAAGAAAACTATGAACGACTTCGCATTTAATGTGCTTGGTTTGGTTAATGTTGTCAAAGAAGATTCTAGTGCCGATAAATTATCTGGTGCAGTTGAAATTTTAATTAATCTCAGAAATGAAGCAAGACAGAATAAAGATTTTGCTTTATCAGACAAGATAAGAAATGAACTCGCTGACGTTGGAATTCAGTTAAAGGACAGTAGGGAAGGCACAACATTTACGACCAATAATTAATCGTGAAAAAACTGCTTACATATCCTTTTTTGTTCTTAATCAAAATCTATCAAATCTTTATTTCTCCTATCACTCCCGCTACATGCAGATACCAACCAACATGTTCGCATTATGCTAAAGAGGCTTTGGAAGTACATGGTCTTTTTAAGGGTGGTAAATTAGCTTTGAAACGTATTTTCAGTTGTCATCCATGGGGTGGAAAAGGTTATGATCCTGTACCTGACAAGGATGACAACTGAAAATTTTTCCCGCACACCTTCTCGCCCATTCGCTTAAAATGTACACCGTACATTTTCGTTTTCGCTCTGTCGCCCTGGGGTGGAAAAGGTTATGATCCTGTACCACCAAAAGACGATTAATATAACGTTAATCTCGTTTTCAATCGTTTTCAAAATAGTATATTTACGCCATAAAGTAAACATCTATGCAATTATTACAGATTGATTGGAATCCTATTAAATCTATCGATTTAGGTTTTTTCGAACTTCATTTTTATAGCCTTATGTGGATTATAGCTTTTGTACTAGGCTTCTACATTACTAAGCGCATATGGAAAAACGAAAATCAAACTAGCGACACCTTAGATTCTTTATTTATTTACTCGGTTTTAGGTATTATGATTGGAGCGCGATTGGGGCATGTTATCTTTTATCAACCTGAATTGTTTAAAGAAGACTTCTTTAGTATCTTTTTGCCATTTAGTTTTAAGGACGGTATTCGTTTTACAGGTTTTGCAGGCTTGGCAAGCCACGGCGCGGCAATTGGAATGATTATTTCGATGTATCTTTTTAATAAGAGAGTCTTAAAGAAGACCGTGCTTTGGATGCTGGATCGCATAGTTATTGCTACTGCTCTAGGTGCTGTTTTTGTGAGAATAGGCAATTTTATCAATTCGGAAATTGTTGGTACTAAAACAGATAGTGTTTTCGGTGTCGTATTTAAACAAAATGGTGAGAATTTTGCACGGCACCCTGCTCAATTGTATGAGGCTTTTTGTTACATTTTTGTGTTTTTGGTTTTGTTTTATTTCTATTGGAAAACCAATAAAGCTAAACAAGAGGGATTTTTGTTTGGTCTGTTCCTTGTTTTTCTGTGGACCATTAGATTTTTTATAGAGTTTGTTAAGGAAGCTCAAGTTGAAGGACGCGATGACTACGTTTGGTTTATGAATACAGGACAGGTGCTTAGTGTACCTTTTATTTTAATTGGTCTTTATTTTATGTTTGTTTACAAACCTAAAAAAGCAATGGAATAATGCAGTTTCGTTTATCCTGCAAATACATATTTTTAGTTGTCGGCCTAATCTTACTAGTTAGCTGTGAAGATCAAAAGACGGTAAAAACAGAAGATAAAATTGTGGTCAGTTTTAAGAAGGAAGGTGTTTTACACCTAAAAAAATCCGGCTCTGATTCTATTACAAAGACATTGGATATTGAAATTGCCGATAATGAATATGAGACTCAAACAGGTTTAATGTATAGAACCGAACTTGGTATACAACAAGGTATGCTATTTGTATTTCCTGATATGCAAATGCGCAGTTTCTATATGAAGAACACTAAAATTCCTTTAGATATTATTTATATAGGCGAAGACAAAACCATAGTAAGTTTTCAGAAAAACACTAAACCTTTTGATGAAACATCACTTCCCTCTGAAGTCCCTGCCAAATATGTTTTGGAAATCAACGCAGGACTTTCTGATGAATGGCAACTCGAGGTTGGTGATACGATTGAGTTTTCTAAATCTTAATTAACTTCTTTGTTAGATTTAAACCGATATCATCATTAGATATTTTTAGAAAGTATTGTGCACTCTCTAGATGATCGATTGAGCTAATAGTGATCTGTTCGTTAAGGTCTGTATAAGCTTTTTCAAAAATCAATCGACCACTCAAATCATAAATTCTAATATCGATAGAGCTTCCTAACATCATAACTGGTATGTCAATTGTAATAGCACTTTTAAATGGGTTAGTCAGTACCTTTATATCGTTAATACCGATGTCATTAACACTAAGTATATTTCCATCTACTCCGTCACAATTCTCATCTATTCCATTTCCCTCAGAATCCGCTGCTCCCGGGTTAATTTGATTATTTGAATCGTTACAATCTAAACCATTATCTGCATAACCAAAAGGAGGAATATTGGAACAATCTTCTATAGAACTATTAGGATCACCAAAGCCATCACCATCTAAATCTTCGTAAAATGTTGTTGGTGGCTGTCCTTCAGCAGTAACAGTTACACAAACATCTTGCGTATATTCACACCCAAATTCATCCATAGTTCTAAACGTGTAACAATGTTCTCCTGCAGTTGGTGGGTCAACTGTAATTGTATTGTCATTAGTTTCAACTATGCTTGGGTCTACATCCCAACTTTGTGAAATTATTGATGGTATATATTCAAAATCTTCTTGGGGCACACTTTCATCAAAATTGAGCTCCCAAGAAAAAATATAACCATTATCTATGGCAAGATTGTCTACAATCCTGATACACCATTCCCCATTTAAAGGACTGCCCAATAAAGCATCAAAATTCTCAAAAGGGAGATATGTACCAGGTATCCAAGAATTAGCTGGAGGATTAGTACCATTTATTTCTGTTGGAGCGTCTGCTAACAAAGTCGTAGCACTCATTGAGAAGCAGTAATTTTCGCCTTCACCAGGATTTAATGACTCATCATCATTAGCACCTCCAAAATATGTACCTCCACCAGCTTGGGTAAATAACTCGATTTCTTGACCACTTGGGCTCTGAATAAAAATATCTAAATCACCCGAATAAGAATGTTCCATATTCAAACAAATATCAAAAATCTGAGAAACATCAGTCAGAACCGCATTATCATCAAAACATGTTACATTGATACATGTACTATAAGCCGCGCCGCTACCATCTGGCAAAAAGGTTTCTTCACTTTCAGGTGGTGGGCAATTGTAAAACAAAGTCAATGGACTTGCCACACCTTCAATTGTTGTAGTATCTCCAAAACACAATGTACTATCAGCTGCTTGGGTTCCTGTAAAATCTGGTCTACCAGAAACACGCACAATCTGATTTATGGTATTTGTATTGGGACAACCATCCATAAAATTGTCCATGTTGGTATCTCTAATATCCAAATTCACTAAATAAACACCTGGCGTATCATAGGACACATTAATACTCTCACCCAAAGCATTTGTCCCATCGCCTAAGTCCCAACTATAGCTAGCTCCAGTTCCATCATTTTCAAAAATCCCACTACCATTAAAGCTAATATTATCGCCAACACAAACTTCAATTACACCCTCTGCGTTAGCAACCGGAAGTGTAGAGTCTATCTGTGCGGTTATATCTTGACAAGGCATGGTACATGATATTTCGGCTGCCCATCCTGATCCATTCCCAGAATCATTGGAAATAAACTCAATGGTTAGGCAACCTGTTGGATTGTTAAAACCTGCAAAAACTAGACCTGGAGACATTGCGCCTGAATAGATGCCTACGATTTCGGAGGTATTATCACTACCATCATATATGGTCATAATATCTATATTAAGCTGGGTAGAAAATTCTGTAAAATCTAGCTTTACCCTTTGCCCTACTTCTTCTGGACAAATTGTGAACACAAAATCTTCATTATTGCCATAATTTGAAAATTCACCACCAGAATCATAAAATAATCCTGTACAAGCATTTATGGTTCCATTTTGCATTAATACGTCTTGACTAAAACCTATCAATGAAGTAATGCAAAATAAGAAGAGTAGTGTTTTTCTCATGGTAATTGATTGGATTGGAAATTATAAGCATAAGGTATGGTTTTTTCCTACTCCTTTCTGATTAGACGGATAAAAAGTAAAAAGTCGCGTTCAATGACAAAAAAGCCTTTCTTTTCAGAAAGGCTTTTTTAATCCATATTAGAAACCGACAATTATTCTTCGTCTTCTTCTTTTACTTTTTTCTTGAGTGACTCTGCCGCATCACCTTTTTTAGCTGTATCATACATTAATGGTGTTGCGATGAACATCGAAGAATAGGTACCGACAATAACACCTACGATTAAAGCAAACAATAATCCTCTTAAGGAGTCCGCTCCAAAAATGAACATCGCCAATAATACCACTAAGGTTGTCACCGACGTATTTAAGGTTCTACTTAATGTACTATTTAATGATGCATTGATTGTTTTTCCAAATTCCCAAGATGTATGCTCGTTTAGGAATTCTCTAATTCTATCGAATACAACCACGGTATCATTAAGCGAGTAACCTATTACTGTTAAGATTGCTGCGATAAATGCTTGGTCTATTTCCATACTGAATGGCATAAACTTCCATGTTAAAGAGAATATACCCAACACTATTAAAACATCATGGAAAACCGCAGCAACAGCTCCCAATGAAAACTGCCATCTTTTAAATCTGAATAAGATATATAGGAAAACCACTACTAAAGACCCTAAAACAGCCCAAAAGGACGATTTTTTAATATCATCTGCAATAGTTGGACTCACTTTGCTCGATAACATCTTACCTATTTTTGCCTCGCCAGAACCATCTTGAAACTGTGTGTAAGTCATTCCGTCTGGTAAGTAAGGTTTTAAAGCTTCAAAAAGTTTTTCTTGTACTTCATCATCAGCTTCTACCGAGTTATCTTCTACCTTATATTTTGTAGAGATTTTTAATTGGTTTGCAGCGCCAATAGTCTTTACTTCTGCGCTTCCAAAAACCGCTGGATCATTTAATACATTGGTAATTTCTTCAGTACTAACAGGTTGTTCAAATCGTACTTGGTAAGTTCTACCACCAACAAAATCAATACCTTGGTCCAATCCTGTAGTGAATAAAGACCCTAAACTTGCTGCAAGTAGTACTCCAGAAATCACGTAAGCAATCTTACGCTTCTTTAAGAAGTTAATATTAACATTCTTAAATAAGCCCTTTGTCATTGCTGTAGCAAAATCCAAAGTTCCTCCTCTATTCGCCCACCAATCAATCAACAAACGTGTAATAAATATAGCTGTGAACAATGAGGTTAAAATACCGATGATTAATGTTGTTGCGAAACCTTTAATTGGACCTGTGCCAAATACAAATAGAATTAATGCAGTTAAACCCGTAGTAATGTTTGCATCTAAAATTGAAGATAGTGCGTTAGCGAAACCATCTTTAATTGATTCTTTTTGCGATTTCCCTTTGGCCAACTCTTCACGGATACGCTCAAAAATAAGTACATTGGCATCTACCGAAATACCAATGGTTAATACGATACCTGCAATACCTGGCAAGGTTAATACTGCCCCTAAGCTGGCCAGCACACCAAAGATCAATAAGATATTGAGCAATAGTGCAACATCAGCAAAAATACCGGCTTTACCGTAATAGAAAATCATCCAGATTAAAACGAAGGCTAAGGCTATAAGGAAGGATTTCATTCCGCTGTCAATAGCCTCTTGCCCTAGTGATGGACCTACCTCATCGGCTTGGACAATTTCTGCTGATGCTGGTAATTTACCAGCTCTTAACACATTGGCTAAATCTACAGCTTCTGTTAAAGAGAATGCACCGGAAATTTGTGAATTTCCACCAGAAATTGGCCCAGAAGTTACACTTGGTGCTGAATACACAATATCGTCTAAGACAATGGCAATATAACCTTGGGTTTCGTATGCTACTTTAGTCATTTCTTCCCAAGTTTTAGCCCCTTTTGCATTCATCTGCATACTTACAGCCGGTCTACTAATTTGGTCGTAATCTTGTCTTGCATCAGTTATAACGGCACCACTCAATTGAGGCATACCATCTCTATTGCTTTTTATGGCATAAAGTTCTGAAAATTCAGAATCCTTCGCCTGAATGCCCCAAACAAATTTAGCATAACGCATTTCTGAAGGCAATTTTGCTCTATTCTGTGGCGCATTAAGTGCCTCTAAGACTTTCTTTTTATCCTTGGCTAAGAATCTCGCTATTACCGGTCCACCTCCAATACTCTGAATCCCTAGCGGATTAATATCTGCAACATTGGTAGTATCTGCTTCAATTTGCCCTGTTAATTCATCAATAGTACTCGTGGTAGAATCTTGTTCTACTTCATTTACCTCGGTCTCATCTGCTTCATCTTCAGTTTCTTTTGCTGCGTCAACCATGGCTTGGTTTACTTGGGCTACATAAGGAAATAATTCTTCTGTTTTGTAAGTGTCCCAAAACTGTAACTGCGCAGTTTTAGTAATGATATCTACCACACGCTTCTTGTCTCTGGCTCCTGGTAATTCTATAAGTATACGACCTGAGTTTCCTAAACGTTGAATATTTGGTGACGAAACTCCAAAACCGTCGATACGATTACGTAATACTTCAAATGCAGAGACTATAGACTCATCTATTTTTTTCTCTAAAACACTTTTAACTTCATCATCTGACATATCAAATTTTATGTCATCGCTCAAATCACGATTGGCAAAGATATCTGGCGAGGCCAATTTTGTATCGCCTTTAATCGCGTCGAAGGCTCTAAAAAACGATTCCAAATACGATTCTTGAGCGTTTTTTTGTAGCTCCTCTGCATCGGCCAAAGCTTTATTAAATACCGGATCCTTACTATTATTAGCTAATCCCTTTAGTATATCCTTTACAGAAATCTGGATAATGGCATTAATACCACCTTTGAGATCCAGACCCAATTTCATGGCGTTACTTTCTACCTCATTATAGTTATATTGAGATATTAATAAATCATAGACTTCAATGGACTCGGACTTCTCACCTACCTGAATCTTGGATGTCTTTAAAGAATCTAAGTAATCTATTTCGGCTTGGGTTCTTAAATCTTGGTAATCCTTTACTGTTTCGTCGTACTTAGCGATAGCAGCTACTTTAGCCTCGTCTTCAATTTGGTTAGCTTTAAATGTAAAAGACAACTGGTAAATACTTACCAAACCAAATAACAGCGCAAACAGTTTAATTATTCCTTTGTTTTGCATTTTGTTTTGTTTTACGTCTAATTTTTAACGCGCAAATATAGAATTTACACTAGAATCAGACATTCATTTTTAATGTTTTTATATAGTTTTTTGCTTTTTTTGATTGAATGAAAAGCTTGTTGGAAGTTAATGGGAATTATTTAAGATAATAGATATTCCCCAACTAAGACCCAAGGTCCTGCTCTTACTTCTGGAGTCTTGTAAGAATGATTTTCTAATGATAGGTCGCGATTGACTGCCTTTATTGCAACTTTGACCCACTGACTTATGAGTTCTGAATTGGTTTGTTTACCAAATGTATTCTTCTTAAGGTTGTTGAACCTATCACTTTTTTGGTTGATTTCTACAATCTGCACACCTTCAAAATCCCAATCAGAAGTGTTACTCTTCTTTTTGATTTCTGAAACATTAAGCTTGTAGTCTTTTGAATCATTTTCGGTAGGAGTTTCGTTTGGATACCGACTACCAAAATCGTAAGCTAGTTTGAAACTTTCCAAGTCAGATAGGATACCTTGAATTTCCTTTACATCTGTAGTACTATAATAGGTTATTTTGAGATTGCCCTCTTGGTCTTCACCGACTTGTGTTTGCTCTACACCTATAGAGCGGAGTTTCAATTTAATCGATTCAATAGCTTTCTGAGTTTCATTTTCGCTAATCTCTGAATTGGAAAACTGTACTACTATCTGCTGGTTGGGCGCAACGGAATTCTCTAAATACCTAAGAAAAAAGGTGATTAGAATAATTAAAATGCCAAAATGTAGTTTGGATTTCATCCCGCAAATATAGAAAATTAAGATCGACTAAACCTATTCATTTTCAATCTTAGACATTTTCACAAACTTTAGTTTAGGTATTCTCTGTTGAGAATCTAAGATATAAGATAGACTAAGCGCTTCTTCTAACGTGAAATCACCAGCAATTTGACTATGGCCTCCCTCTATAGGGCCTGCTGAAACCATTGGTGCAGAATGAACAATATCGTTCAATACAATAGCGATCTTTGTTTGGTTTAGGTATGCCTCATTAGTCATTTTATACCATTTGTGTGCTCCATATTCGTTCATTCTAATACTTATCGCAGGTCTACCTATTTGATCGTAGTCTTGTTTTGCTTCAATAATATGAGATTCGTCGATTGGCGCCCTTTTTTCATGATAAGTATTAACGCCATACATTGTTACGGTACTATCTGAAGTTTTTCCAAATAAGAATGCTAAATCTCTATACTCATCTTCTAAAGGCAATGCTTTTATACTTTTATCATTTAATAATTGTCTAATATTTATAGTGTCAGTAATAGAAAACACAGGTAATCCATCGTAAGCCATGCCTTTTACTAAAGAAGAAAATGGTTTAGAAATACTATCATTTTTAAGTTGGCGATCTACTTCCAACATAAAAGAAATTAGCTTCTCTTTGGTAGCACATGACCAAAAACCTAATTTCCCTTCATTTTCAACTATATTGTTTACACTCTCTATATCAAAATCTCCTCTAAGTTTTATTACAATTTGATTTTGTGAGTTACTAACCACTTCAACATATCGAGTGTATTTTGTTATGCGCTTTTTAATAACATCGGTGGTTTTTACGATATCTCCTTCAGTAACTTTTTCTTGATTAACAAAAGCGTAAGTAATCTCATATTGTTCTGTTCTTAATAAATTATTACACGAGTGCAATAAGACAATTGCTACTACAAATAGACATTTTTTCATATCTCTAAACTAAACAAAAAAGGCTGTATATCTACAGCCTTTTTATATTAACACTAATATATCTATGTATTATGTATCCAAAAGTCCGTTGGTTTTTTTAACACCTTCGGCACTTTCTGCTAGATGCGCTTTTTCAGCATCGCTCAGTGGTACATCAACAATCTTTTCTATACCATTTCGTCCTAAAATTACTGGTACACCAATGCAAAGATCGCTTAGTCCATATTCGCCATCCAATAACGTAGAACAAGGAAACATTTTTTTCTGGTCGCAGGCTATGGCCTGTGCTAAAGCACTTACGGCAGCACCTGGAGCGTACCAAGCAGATGTTCCTAACAATTTTGTTAAAGTTGCACCACCAACCTTTGTATCTTCCTTTACTTGATTTAAGCGCTCCTCTGAAATAAATTCTGAAACATTAATACTGTTTCTAGTTGCATGGGACGTTAATGGCACCATCCCTTTGTCGCTATGACCACCAATTACCATACCATCTATGTCGCTAATTGGTGCATCCAGTGCTTCAGCTAATCTGTATTTAAACCTTGCTGAGTCTAATGCGCCTCCCATTCCTATTATTTTATGCTTTGGCAAATCCGTAGTTTTATGTGCTAAATAGGTCATTGTATCCATTGGATTACTTACAACGATGAGAATTGTATTTGGGGAATGCTCAACCAAACTAGCAGAAACCGATTTTACAATACCTGCATTTATACCAATCAATTCCTCGCGAGTCATTCCTGGCTTACGTGGAATACCCGAAGTAATAACACAAATATCACTATTTGCTGTTTTAGAATAATCGTTAGTACTTCCTGTAATTTTAGTATCAAATCCGTTTAGGGAAGCACACTGCATTAAATCCATGGCTTTACCTTCTGCATAACCTTCTTTAATATCTAAAATGACTACTTCTGAAGCAAAATTTTTGATTGCAATATATTCTGCACAACTTGCGCCTACTGCACCAGCGCCAACTACGGTTATTTTCATTTTCTTTTTATTTTAAAGCGTTAAAAATTCGACTACAAAATTAAGGCTTTAAGGTCAAAATTCAATGACTTATGTCATAGTATTGCTAAATAAAAAAGTAGCTTTAAAAGCTACTTTCATTTTATAAAACTAAAGTTTCAATGTTTTACCTAAATCCAAAATTGACACCCACTGAAAATACATCAAATTCTGAGAGATGGTATTCTGCATTCAACCTAAAAAATCCTAATTTTAATTTTGCGCCTAAAGTACCTCTAACTGCTGAAACATCACTTGATACTGAAAAAGGATCAACTATAGTTTCGGTAATTAAGATCCCATCAGTAACCCTGTAGCTTCCTAAAAGATCAGATTCAGATTTTCCAGTTATATAACCTAATCCACCATAGATATTGAATATTGGGAGCTTTGTAGAAACTGCTAACTGAAACAACCATGTGTTGGTATTGTTGTCTATTCTTTGATTTTCACCTTCAATTCCTGAAGATTCCGTAATGTCATAAGAACCATCTAAGTGGTTATAAGCTATTAGTCCAGACAATGCTACTGGCCACAATTTGTCCGCAGGCAACCATTCTGTAAATTCTAACTGAAGGGCAGCACCGTACATGCTCAAATTAACATCATCTGTATCAATCTTTGGAAAATATCTTGCTTTTACCTCAATACCACTTCCTAAACCAACGGCGCCTTGCAAAAAAGCGGTTGGTAATAAGTTAGCACTTTGATCTCCAATTCCTTGTGGTAATTCTAATTGCACTGTTTGTGATCCAAAAATAGGGTCATCGTATTCTACTTCGACAAAAATTACTGGATCATTTTCACCCAGAACAGAAGCCACATTCTGCACGCTTGGACCTTGTACAAATTGGACATTCTCATATTCTGAAGTATTCATACTAAAGAATTTATCTTCATCATTAACTAAAGCGGCATTGGCAACCAGAGAGATCTCAAAGCCTCCAAGAGGTTTCACTTTTGCAGAATTAAACCAATTGGCATTCATACTATGTATGAGGCCGTTAGTCCCAGGTGCTAAGTAATCATTGGCAAACCGTCTTGCATCCTCTACACCCGCAGCAAGTAGAACATCTATATCGTTTTGTGCCTTTGCAGTAAATAAAGATGCGAATAGAGCAACAAATAAAACTATTTTTTTCATTTGGGTTAAGTTTAAATTTGAAGTTCAAATATAATAAAATACTATCAAAAAACGCATTTTATCGTTATAAATTGCATTTCAACGAATTTTAAAATAAAAAAACAGCTACGGTTATACGTAGCTGTTTTATGAATGATTCCTGTAAATTATTTACTTAAGCATCTATATTAGCATAAATTGCATTTTTCTCAATAAACTCCCTACGTGGTGGTACTTCATCGCCCATGAGCATAGAGAATATGCGGTCGGCCTCTCCTCCATTGTCAATTTGCACCAAACGCATTGTTCTAAACTCTGGATTCATGGTTGTATCCCAAAGCTGCTCAGCATTCATTTCACCTAGACCTTTATAGCGCTGTATTTTAGCTCCATCACCAAATTGTCCTATAATCTCGTCGCGTTCTTTATCGGACCATGCATATTGTTTCTTAGCGCCTTTTTTAACCAAATATAATGGTGGAGTTGCTATATACACATGACCATTCTCTATCAGTTCTTTCATATATCTGAAGAAGAACGTTAAAATCAATGTGGCAATATGACTACCATCTATATCGGCATCACACATAATCACTATTTTATGGTATCTTAATTTTGAAAGATTCAAGGCCCTAGGATCTTCTTCAGTTCCTATGGTAACTCCTAGTGCTGTAAAAATATTTTTAATTTCTTCATTTTCAAATACTTTGTGCTGCATGGCTTTTTCTACATTAAGAATTTTACCTCTTAACGGTAATATTGCCTGAAACGCTCTATCTCGACCTTGCTTGGCTGTCCCACCTGCAGAGTCTCCCTCCACTAGGAATACTTCACATTTAGTAGGATCTTGCTCAGAACAGTCCGATAATTTACCGGGTAACCCCCCTATACTCATTGGCGATTTGCGCTGCACCATCTCTCGTGCTTTTTGAGCGGCATGACGTGCTTGTGCTGCAAGAATTACTTTCTGAACAATGGTCTTGGCGTCTTCTGGATGTTCTTCCAAGTAGTCTGTTAACATCTCAGAAACTGCTTGGGATACTGATGCTGAAACTTCCCTATTCCCCAGTTTGGTCTTGGTCTGTCCTTCAAACTGAGGCTCAGCTACTTTTACAGAAACGATAGCTGTTAAACCTTCTCTAAAATCATCTCCTGAAATATCAAATTTCAGCTTATCTAACATCCCTGAGTTGTCTGCATATTTCTTTAAGGTATGTGTTAATCCTCGACGGAAACCAGAAAGGTGTGTTCCTCCTTCGTGAGTATTAATATTGTTGACATAAGAATGTAGATTCTCTGCATAGGAGGTATTGTAAACCATAGCTACCTCAACAGGTACGCCATTCTTTTCACCTTCAAAGGATATGACATCCTTCATTAATGGTTCGCGATTGCCATCCAAAAACTTCACAAATTCAGGCAACCCATTTTCGGAATAGAAAGTTTCACCTTCAAACGACCCATCTTCTTTCTTATGACGACTATCTACAAGATGAATAGTAATTCCCTTATTTAAGTATGCCAATTCTCTCATACGACTTGCCAAGGTATCGTAATTATATTCCAATGTAATTTGGAAAATCTCTGGATCTGGTTTAAATGTTACAATGGTACCTGTCCTATCGGATGATCCCACAACTTTAACGGGATACATGGTTTTACCACGTTCATATTCTTGCTCCCAAATTTTACCTTCACGATGCACCGTGGCTTTTAAGTGCTCAGATAGGGCATTAACGCAACTCACACCTACACCATGCAATCCACCAGACACTTTGTAAGAATCCTTATCGAACTTGCCTCCTGCACCAATTTTAGTCATTACAACTTCTAAAGCTGAAACGCCTTCTTTTTTGTGTAGGCCAACAGGTATTCCTCTACCATCATCTTCTGTAGTGATAGAATTATCCTCATTTATGGTTACTGTTATATTATCGCAATATCCTGCTAAGGCTTCGTCGATAGAGTTATCCACTACCTCATAAACCAAATGATGCAACCCTCTTACACCAACATCACCTATGTACATTGATGGACGCATACGGACGTGCTCCATCCCTTCCAAGGCCTGGATACTGTCAGCACCATATTGCTTTTTGTTTTCTTCGCTCATAATTATATTTAATCTTGATTTTCTATTTATTTTACACAAAAAAAGACGCTTTTTGCGCCTCTTCTGAGTACATACAAATATACGAAATAACAAAGCTCATTTAAAGCTTTTTATCGACTTTATGCAATAATTATTAACAATTGTTAAAAACACAAAAGTGTCTTAAAACGGCTAAAAAGTGTCTTAAAATGAATTTTATCTTTTTTTATTATTATCAAAAAGCAGTAATTAGCAAAAATTGCTTATAAGTTGTCTTTTTGCTTATAAAAAATTGAACTCGGCATCAATTTCTTCTAGATTTATATCAAAACCCTTCAATAGTTCTGACTCCGCATAATGTACATCTTCCATGATCATTTTCACAAAGTTGAACATGTGCAGCGTACCCTCTTCTGTGGTCTGATTGATTTCAAAGATACCATTACTAACGGTTTGTCCAAAATCATTATAGAATTGTACGGAAGTATATAGATTATTCAACGATTCTGATAGTTCTAAATCAAAATCTTTCATCAAACCTGACTGAACAGCTGTTTGAAAGGAAGCTGTCCGTAATCTAAATATACGATGCCCTTTCCAGAAGCCTAAAGGATTGGTTTTAGTGGTTTTCATCGTTTCAGTATCCAATGTCCTTAGAGTATCTCTCAACATATTATGATAAGGAAACACAGCTTCAATGTGTTCTTTGTTCGCTTGAATTTCTTTTTTAATACTAGTGAGTATCTGAAATTTCGCTTCTTCTGCTTTTATCTTATCATTCCAATTGTTGATCTGAAGTGCTATAAGAATACCAACTACCACTAGGAATATTTCTCCAATAGCATATTTGAAATATGCCGCTGTTTTATTCTCCATAATTAGGTTTTGACGAATTTTTCGAAAGAATTTAATCATGAGCTTACGAATACCTTAAAATTTGTCAAGATTAAACTTAACTATTCATAAATGTAATAAAATGTTATGAAACAATAGTTTTACAAAATACAGAAACCAAAAAAGACATGCTCAAAATTTACTGGCTCAAAATGCTTGGATAATTACATATCAATTCGTTATGAAAATAGCTATATAAAACTTATCTTACAAAGTAAAAACTGCTTAATGACAAGATCAATTATTTGTGCGACAGCATTGATTTTTCTGACTCTTTTTACACATGCTCAAACAGAGGATAAATTTGTTGAAAGCAGACCCACATTCATAGGTATAACCTTAGATTATGGGTCTTTATTAAAACATGCACCATCTTTACGTGAAATTCCTGATGCCTATCCTTCTGGTATTGGAATCGACTGGAGCAAACTTCTACTTACACAACGCGCATGGGATTTTTGTAGTTGCTTTCCTAAAGTTGGTGTAAATCTCTCCTATTGGAGTTTTGACAACCCCGATGTGTTAGGCAATGGCGTTATTGCCATGGGTTATGTTGAACCGTACTTTAGAACTCAAAAGCGAACAAATCTATTTTTTCGAATGGGCATTGGAGGTGCATATCTTACGCAACCTTTTGATGCCATAACCAATCCTTTGAATGAATCTTACAGTACCGATCTTAGCTTTGCCTTATTAGTTGGACTTGGGATCAACTACCGTCTCAACGAAAAGCTTAATCTTCGTTTCTCAGCCAATTACAACCACACCTCTAATGGTGGTGTAAGTACGCCAAATAAAGGTCTCAATTTTCCTTCACTTAGTGTTGGTGTTAATTCAAGTTTTGAGGATGTGGTATTCCCTAATTTAAAAAAGATTGGAAAACGACAACCTCCTGATGATAAAGACCGAATATATGTGGCACATTTCTCTGGATGGAGCAATGCTGCTGTTGGTGATAAAGACAAATTCTACGTTTTTGGTTTTACCGGAAAATATAGCAGATGGATAGGTGGTAGAAGTGCACTAACTGGCGGTACAGAATTAATATTTGATTTCTCAAGACGAGAGCAAATTAAGCTAGATAATGCTGATGCCAGCTTTGTTCAAGCCGCTGCCTTAGTCGGTCACGAATTCTGGCTTGGACGTGTTACCTTTAGCCAAGAATTAGGTATATATTACTTTAATGACTATCGCATTAATGATGATGTTTACCAACGCTATGGCTTAAACTACCATTTTAAGAACAATCTCTTTTTTGGCTTTAATTTGAAAGCCCACAGACACATCGCCGATTTTTTTGATTTAAGAATCGGCTATAAGTTCTAAAACATAATAATCATTAAGCCACTGTTAATTAATATGCATCTTCATGTACTTTTGCAACGGCTCTTCCTGAAGGATCGTTCATGTTTTTAAAAGCTTCGTCCCATTCTAGTGCTATCTTTGTACTACAAGCTACACTTGGTTCTTGTGGTACACTTAATGCTGCTGCATCGCTTGGGAAGTGTCCTTCAAAAATTGTTCTATAGTAATACTCTTCTTTATTTTGTGGTGTTTGTATTGGGAAACGGAAATGTGCATTAGCCATTTGCTCATCACTTATTTCTTTTTCTACAATATCCTTTAAGGTATCTATCCAACTGTAGCCTACACCATCACTAAATTGCTCTTTTTGTCTCCATGCTACACTTTTTGGCAACATATCTTCAAATGCTTTACGTACTACCCATTTTTCCATACGCTCACCATTAATCATTTTATCTTGTGGGTTAATGCGCATAGCAACATCCATAAATGCCTTATCCAAAAATGGCACACGGCCTTCGATTCCCCAAGCCGCTAAACTTTTGTTAGCTCTAAGGCAATCGTACATATGTAATTTACTTAGCTTACGAACGGTTTCTTCATGAAACTCCTTCGCATTTGGTGCTTTGTGAAAGTATAAATATCCTCCAAACAACTCGTCTGCGCCTTCACCTGATAACACCATTTTAATTCCCATAGATTTAATAACACGTGCCATAAGATACATTGGTGTACTAGCCCTCACTGTTGTGATGTCGTACGTCTCTAATTGATATATAACATCTTTAACAGCATCCAAGCCTTCTTGAATGGTGAATTTAATTTCATGGTGAACAGTACCAATATGATCTGCTACTTTTTTAGCTGCAGCTAAATCTGGTGAACCTTCTAAACCTACTGAAAAACTATGCAATTGTGGCCACCAAGCCTGTTCTTTGTCGTCAGCTTCTATACGTCGTTGTGAATATTTTTTGGCTATTGCCGAAGTTACTGAAGAATCCAATCCACCCGATAATAAGACACCATAAGGCACATCACTCATTAACTGTCTGTGTACCGCATCCTCTAAAGCTTGTCTCACCTCAGCAATACTGGTTTCATTGCCTTTTACAGCATCATAGGCTTCCCAATCACGTTTGTACCACTGTACCAATTCAGCATCTTTACTACTCAGGTAATGCCCTGGAGGAAACAATTCGATCTTTGTACAGACACCTTCTAAAGCTTTTAACTCTGAAGCCACATAGAATGTTCCGTACTTATCCCAGCCCATATATAGTGGAATAATGCCCATATGGTCCCTGGCAATGAAATATTCGTCTTTTTCCGCATCATAAATAGCAAAGCCAAAAATACCATTCATATCATCTATAAAGTCATGCCCTTTTGCTTTGTATAGTGCTAAAATCACCTCACAATCGCTTTCGGTTTGAAACTTATAATCTGGAAATTGGGCACGTAATTCTCTATGGTTATAAATTTCACCGTTTGCAGCAAGAATCAATTTCTTATCTTCACTAAATAAAGGCTGTTTACCAGAAGCCGGGTCTACAATCGCTAAACGTTCATGGGCCAATATGGCCTTATCGTCACTATAAATTCCGCTCCAGTCTGGACCACGATGGCGAATGGTTTTTGCCATTTCCAAGACTTGAGGTCTTAGTTCTTCAGATTTTTGTTTTATATCGAACGCACATACTATTCCGCACATAACTTTTGTTTTTATTATTAATTATGAGACAAATATTAGACTAAACTTTCATTTATTAAATATAAATAGCCATATTGATAATAAATTAATACTTTAATGATGAAATTTTATAAATTTCAATAGACAAATTAGCTAAATTGACAGTTTAACTTTTAATCTGTAAACTTTAATATTTCTTTTCGACTGTTTTGTTTGTTAATAGATACTTTTAATTAAAATAAAATCTTATCGTTTTATTATGAAAACAACACAACTAATCACAACCATTGCTTTTGCATTCATGATGCTATTATCTTTTAATGCAGAAGCCCAAAAATTTAAAGACTTAGACAAAAGTCCTATGGACGCAGCTTCCTTTCCGAGCGATTACAAAGTTTCTGATAAATTAATCAAAATTGTGTATAGCAGACCTCAATTAAAAGGCAGAGATGTAAGTAAGCTAGCCAAACCAGGTAAAGTTTGGAGACTTGGAGCCAATGAAGCTGCTGAATTGCACGTTTACACTGATATGAAACTTGGAGGGAAATCCATTAAAAAAGGTACTTACACTGTGTATGCCATTCCTGGAGATAAAGAATGGACAGTGATCGTTAGTACCGATCTTAATGTTTGGGGAAGCTATTTTTATAATGAAGCTAATGATGTGGCAAGAATTACAGTTCCTGTAACAGAAGGAGACGAATCTTTGGAAGCATTTTCTATTGCGTTTGAAAAATCAGATAATGGCGTACACATGCATATGGGCTGGGGAAAAATCAGAGTTGCCGTGCCATTTACCAAATAAGAAATTTGTTCATATTGAAAAGGCCTTGATTTCTCAAGGCTTTTTTATTAGGGTATATTCAAATATTTATGCGTCTGGAGCGAAACTTTCCATTTGGGGTTGGCCATTACATACTCTACAATAAGCGGCATCACTTTTTCACGTTTACTCCATTCTGGCTGCAGATATAAAATACAATCCTTATTCACTTTAGAAGCCTGTTCTTCTGCAAATCTAAAATCATCTTTATTATAGATGATGCATTTTAGCTCATGGGCTTCGTCATAGATTTCTTCCTTGGGCAATTTTACCTTTTTTGGTGACAGGCAAATCCAATCCCATTGGCCTGTTAACTTATATGCTCCAGAAGTTTCAATGTGCGTTTGCACTTCTTTTGCCTTTAACTGTTCGGTTAATGGACCCATATCCCAAGTCAATGGCTCACCTCCCGTAACAACAATAGTATTACTGTACTTCACAGCATTGGCCACAATCTTTTGAGTCTCGGTTGGTGGATGTAATTCTGCTATCCAACTCTCTTTAACGTCGCACCAATGGCAACCAACATCACAACCACCAATTCTCACAAAATAGGCTGCAGTCCCTTTATGATAGCCCTCTCCTTGAATGGTATAAAACTCTTCCATTAAAGGCAGTAAATATCCTTTATCTATTAACTCTTGTCGCTCTCTTCTTGTCATAGTCGGCAAAGATATTAATAAGTTTATAGTTTTTAGTCTCAGTTTGAAGTTCTTTGCAATCTCATTATGCTTCCTAAAACTAGGAATGTGGTGACTGCCAACTATTTCGCAGCGATAACATCGATCTCAATACTCGCTCCACCAGCTAAACCAGCGGCAGCATAAGTTGTACGCGCTGGTTTTTTTGTGAAATAAGTCGTGTAAACCGAATTAAAAGCTTTAAAATCGTTGATGTCTTTGAGAATTACAGTGCACTTCACTACATTGTCTAAAGAAAGATGATGATGTTCTAAGACAGCCTTAATATTTTCAATAACTTGCTTTGTTTCATCTCCAATACCACCAGATACGAGCTCTCCTTTTTTATGGTCTTTTCCTATTTGACCTGTTAAAAACAAAAAGTCAGCAGTTTCAACGGCATCACTAAAAGGCACATTGGCTCTACTTGGTTCGTGTGATTCATGGAATATAATTTCCGATTTTGAATTATCACAAGATTGAAAACTTACTAAAACCAATAGGCACAAGATTGAAAATAGAGACTTCATATACTAAGGTTTAAACTAGACTAGATAATCGAGATTTGAATATAGTAAATTAACTCCGAATTTTTAAGGCTTAGCATCATAAGCCTCTTAAGTTTTCTTCGAGGTAGTTTACCAAAATTACATTATTTTTATGCAAATTTTCCGATTAATGACGAATTCTGATAAATTCATAAAAGACATAGCAGAAGGCAATACATTTAAAGGCGACTATATCAGTTTAGGTGCTGCAATGCTTGATGGTGAAACCAAGACCAATGCCTACGTCAATGTGCCATTAAAGACCATGAATCGTCATGGTTTAATTGCAGGTGCGACCGGAACAGGGAAAACAAAAACTTTACAGGTATTAGCAGAAAACCTATCGGAAAAAGGAGTACCTGTGTTGCTTATGGATATTAAGGGTGATTTAAGCGGTTTGGCAAAAGCTAGCCCAGGACATCCCAAAATTGATGAGCGTCACGAAAAAATAGGCCTTCCTTTTGAACCTAAATCCTTTCCTGTTGAGATTTTAACACTCTCTGAACAAGATGGCGTAAGATTACGTGCTACGATTAGCGAGTTTGGGCCAGTTCTTATTTCTAGAATTTTAGGTGTTACCGAAACACAAGCTGGAATCATTTCAGTGATTTTTAAATATTGCGACGATAATAAATTACCTCTTTTAGACCTCAAAGATTTCAAGAAAATGCTGCAGTATGCAACAAGTGAAGGCAAAAAGGAATTTGAGGAAGCTTATGGTAGAATTTCTACAGCATCGACTGGAGCGATTTTAAGAAAACTTATTGAAATAGAGCAACAAGGTGGTGACCTCTTCTTTGGAGAAACCTCATTTGACACCCAGGATTTACTTCGAATCGATGAAAATGGTAGAGGTTATATCAATATTATCAGACTGACTGATATTCAGGATAAACCCAAGTTGTTTTCGACCTTCATGCTGAGTTTATTGGCTGAAATCTATTCTACCTTTCCCGAGCAAGGTGATAGTGGCAGACCAGAACTTATTATGTTTATAGACGAGGCGCACTTGATTTTCAATGAAGCTTCAGATGCTCTTTTAAATCAGATTGAAAGCATTGTTAAGCTCATCCGAAGTAAAGGTGTTGGTCTATATTTTGTTACCCAAAATCCAACTGATGTTCCAGAAGCGGTTTTAGGTCAATTGGGATTAAAAGTGCAGCATGCACTGAGAGCATTTACTGCAAAGGATAGAAAAGCTATAAAGCTAACCGCTCAAAACTATCCTGATACAGAATACTACGACACGGCAGAAGTTTTAACATCCTTAGGTATTGGTGAAGCTTTGGTCTCTGCGTTAGATGAAAAAGGTAAGCCTACTCCCCTTGCCGCTACAATGATGCGTGCTCCTATGAGCCGCATGGACATTTTGACCGAAGCTGAACTTAGTAGTTTGTTGGCACAATCGCAATTAGCAAAAAAATATAATAAGGAGATAGATCGCGAAAGTGCTTACGAAATGCTAAATGAAAAAATAAAACAGGCAGAAGCTGAGGAAGCTAAACGCAAAGCTAAAGAAGAGCAAGAAGCACTTAAAAGAGCCGAAAGTAAAAGGAAATCCAGTTCTAGCAGAAGACGTAGCAAGCGACAAAATCCTATCGTTAAAGTGTTATCTAGCCCTACAGTTATAAGAAGTGTATTGGGAATCTTAACGAAGATGCTTAAATAATTAACCCTAAATCTAAGTAATGAAGAATTTTTTATTTGTGCTCATAATCTGTGCTATACTCTTATCAAGCTGTGCAAAAGATAAAGCACCAGATCCTTTTTTAATTGAAAAACATCATATAGGTTTATTGACAGATTCCACTAAGGTTAAGGATTTAAACGCAGTTTTCATCAATGATTCTGTGGTAAGATATATCGCAGGCGACGAATTTGCAGGTTCTGTTAATACGATTGAAATTTTTGAAAAAGGTGGAAAAAAACTTTTGGACCTATCGCCTGAAGAGGCTTTAGATTCGACATCTGTTATCTCGAGCGTACGAATTATAGATGAGCGTTATAAAACTGAAAAGAACATTTCTAAACTCAGCACGTTTAAGGATATAAAAGAAGCGTATAAAATTTCAAAAATCGATAATCTAATTAATTCCATAGTTGTATCGGTAAACGAAATTAATGCATCATTCACCATAGATAAAAAAGAATTACCTGCTAGCCTAAGATTTGATATGGACATGAGCATAGACCCCATTCAAATACCCGAAAAAGCAAAGATTAAATTCTTTATGATTCATTGGTAAGCCTACGCCAAGGCTTCGGCTCACAAAGTATAAGCCAAGTCTTCAGTTTACAAAGTATACGCCAAAGCTATGGTTCACTGGTTTTAGCCAAGGCTTCGACCTAAATGGTCACATCTTAAACACCTTTAAGTTAAATTGAAAATTATATGAAAGAAGAAAAAAAATACACATTACAAACGTCACCATTTATTGTACCTACAGATGATGGTAAAGTTATAAAAGAACATTTCGGTTTGGCCAGTGATGGCAATTCTCAAGTAAGTATTGCGCACATGATTGCACCTCCTGGCTGGAGCGAACCCTTTCAGACTCCAGAATTCGATGAATACACATTTATCATTAAAGGAAAAAAACAGTTCATCATTGGAGACGAGACATTAGTCCTCGAAGCAGGACAATCCATAAAAGTAAATAAACATACAAGATTGCAATACTCTAACCCATTTACAGAACCTTGCGAATATATTGCCATTTGCTTACCAGCATTTTCAATAGATTCGGTACATAGAGAAAACACATAGTATGAGTAGTTTTGTAATAAAATCAATAGGTAGTGCATTAAATGCTACGAGTTTAATTTCATCTAAATACGCCTCAAAAAAGGCTTTAAATTTATTTGCTTCACCTCGCAAAGGTCGATATACCGAAGCGCAACGAAAAGTTGTAAGTTCAGCTTTATTCGAAGAAGTTACTTATAATGGAACTACGATTGCAACTTATCGTTGGAATGGCAAAGGAAAAACCATTTTATTAACTCATGGATGGGAAAGTAATGCTTCACGATGGAATTACATTTTAAAGGATTTAAAAGCACAGGATTATAATATCATCGCTTTAGATGGACCGGCGCATGGACGATCTGGGGGAAAACTATTTAATGCCGTTTTGTACTCCGAATTTATCAATGTTATTGCAAAAAAATTTCAACCCGATGTGATTATTGGTCACTCTGTTGGTGGCATGGCTAGTGTTTTCTTTATGCATAACTATCCGTTAGATTCAGTTAAAAAAATGGTACTACTTGGCGCACCAGCACATTTTACAGGCGTCTTTTCAAGGTATAAATCCTTAATGGGTTATAATAAGCGCATTTCTAATGGCCTCGATAACATTGTACTAGAGCGATTTGGCAAGCCTGTAGATTACTTTTCTGCTGCTAACTTTACAAAATCCATAAAGGCAAAAGGCTTAATTATTCACGATAAAAATGACAAGGTAATTCCATACGAAGATGCTTTGCTATTTGCTAATCGTTATAAAAACTCTGAATTAATTAGCACTAGCGGTTTTGGGCATGGCTTAAAAGATGCGTCATTAACACCTAAAATTATTGAGTTTATTGATAGATAATCTTTATAGTACCTTTATTATATTATGTCAAACCATCTCATACGTCTTAACAAGTACCTCAGCGAAGTTGGTTATTGTTCTCGTCGTGAAGCCGATCGCTTAATCGATGCTGGTCGCGTAACCATAAATGATGTTATACCAGAAATGGGAACCAAAGTAGCATCAGGTGATGTAGTAAAAGTTGATGGTGAAATTATTGGTGGGCGTAAAAAAGACTTTGTTTACCTCGCTTTTAATAAACCTGTAGGGATTGTTTGCACTACGGATACTCGTGTTGAAAAAGATAATATTATTGACTTTATCAACTACCCAAAACGCATTTTTCCTATAGGTCGTTTGGACAAGCCAAGCGAGGGACTCATCCTTTTAACGGATGATGGTGATATTGTTAACAAGATTCTTCGTGCCAGCAACAATCATGAAAAAGAGTATGTGGTTACCGTAGATAAGCCTATTTCGCAAACTTTTATTGAGCGAATGGCCGGAGGGATTTATATTGAAGAGCTAAAGCAACGCACCAAAAAATGTGAGGTTAAAAAAATAGATAAATACACCTTTAGTATTATTCTTACCCAGGGCTTGAATCGTCAGATACGCCGTATGTGTGAGTATTTGAATTATGAAGTACAAACGCTTAAGCGCATTAGAATTATGAATATAAAGCTCGATATACCTGTTGGGCAATATCGCGAACTTACCAATGAAGAGTTTATAACCTTGAGTGAACTCATCAGTGACTCAAAAAAAACGTTCCAACCCAATAGACAACCTAGAAATCGAAAAAACTAATTTTAATATGTCTTTATCACCTTTTCATCTAGCCATTCCTGTTCACAATATCGAAGATTGTAGGGATTTTTACACCAATACCTTAAACTTTGAAGAAGGACGAAGTAGTGACCATTGGGTAGATTACAACTTTTTTGGACATCAACTAGTCATTCATTATAAACCGAAAAAAGAAGAGCTACATACCAACCTTGTAGATGGTAAAGATGTTCCTGTTCCTCACTTTGGTGTGGTCTTACCGTGGGATACATTCCAAGAATTTGCAGACCTTTTAAAATCTAAAGGCATAGCCTTTATCATTGACCCTTACATACGATTTGAAGGTCAGGTAGGTGAACAAGCGACCATGTTTTTTAAAGATCCTTCAGGTAATGCTTTGGAGTTTAAAGCTTTTAAGGATTTGAGCCAATTATTTGCAAAATGAACTAACTTCTTCTATTTTTTCTATGTTGTTCTCTTGCTAAAAGTGTATTTTTCAGAAGCATAGCAATAGTCATTGGCCCTACACCTCCAGGAACTGGAGTTATATAACTTGCTTTTTTACTACACTTTTCAAAATCGACGTCACCAGTAATATAATACCCCTTTTCTGAGTCATCGGGAACACGTGTAATACCAACATCAATGATTACAGCATCATCTTTTACCATTTCTGCCTTTAGGAAATTTGGAATACCCAAGGCTGAAATAATAATATCTGCTTGAGATGTAATCTGTGTGATATTTTTGGTATGGCTATGCGTCAATGTCACTGTAGAATTTCCAGGAAATCCTTTGCGCCCCATAAGTATACTCATAGGCCGACCTACAATGTGCGAACGACCAATAATAACAGTATGCTTACCATCCGTTTCTACGCCGTAGCGATCTAGTAACTCAAGAATACCGAATGGTGTTGCTGGAATAAATGTTGACATATCCAAGGCCATTTTTCCAAAATTTGTCGGATGAAATCCATCTACATCTTTGTCTGGATTTACGGCCATTAACACCTTACGCGTATTAATTTGAGGTGGTAACGGCAATTGAATAATAAAGCCGTCAATATCATCATTGCTATTAAGTTCTTCAATCTTATCTAGCAGTTCAATCTCACTTGTGGTATTTGACATGCGTATCATAGTAGACTCAAATCCAACACGCTCACAAGCTCTCACTTTACTTCCGACATAAGTTAAACTTGCACCATCGTTACCAACAATGACTGCTGCAAGATGCGGCACTTTTTCACCATTGGCCTTCATTTTGTCAACTTCAACCTTTATCTCATCCTTAATGTCCTTGCTTGTTTTTCTTCCGTCTAGTATAGTCATGTTTTATTAGTTTTCAGTCGCAGTCGAGACCTTTTTTATATATTAATAATTATGTGACCTCTCGCAGACGCTCGAGGTGACAATAATTTAAGTATCTTATCTAGGCATATTCTTCATCATCTGCATCATACGCTTTCCGCCGCCACCTTGCATCATTTTCATCATTTTGCTCATTTGGGTAAATTGCTTTAATAGTTGATTTACCTCTTGTACAGAAGTACCAGAACCCTTCCCAATACGTTTTTTACGACTAGCATTGATTATGGATGGGTTGGCACGCTCGGCTGGTGTCATAGAATGTATTATGGCTTCAATACCCTTAAAGGCATCATCATCAATATCAACACCTTTCATCATCTTTCCCGCTCCAGGGATCATTCCGATCAGATCCTTCATGTTACCCATTTTTTTGATTTGCTGAATCTGTTTTAAGAAATCATCAAATCCAAACTGGTTTTTTGCAATTTTCTTTTGGAGTTTTCGCGCTTCTTCTTCATCAAATTGCTCTTGGGCACGCTCTACTAGGGACACCACATCTCCCATTCCCAAAATACGGTCGGCCATACGTGAAGGATAGAAGACATCAATTGCTTCCATCTTCTCCCCTGTACCTATAAACTTGATGGGCTTATTGACTACCGATTTAATAGAAATCGCGGCACCACCTCTAGTATCACCATCTAACTTGGTAAGAATGACACCATCAAAGTTTAAAATATCATTAAAGGCTTTAGCTGTATTCACAGCATCCTGACCTGTCATAGAATCTACAACAAACAAGGTTTCTTGCGGTTGAATAGCTTTATGGATGTTAGATATCTCAGTCATCATGGCCTCATCAACTGCCAAACGCCCAGCAGTATCTATAATCACTACATTATGACCATTGGCTTTTGCATGTGCTATACCAGCTTGAGCTATAGCAACCGGATCACTGTTTCCTTTATCACTATAGACCTCAACATTGATTTGATCTCCCACCACATGAAGCTGATCGATCGCAGCAGGACGATATACATCACAGGCTACTAGTAAAGGTTTTTTGGTTTTCTTGTTTTTGAGATAATTAGCAAGTTTACCAGAGAAGGTAGTTTTACCAGACCCTTGCAAACCAGACATTAAGATGACACTCGGATTTCCTGAAAGGTTAATCCCTTCAGCATCTCCTCCCATAAGCTCGGTCAACTCATCCTTAACGATTTTGACCATTAACTGGCCCGGTTGTAATGTGGTCAATACATTTTGACCTAATGCTTTTTCCTTGACTTTATTGGTAAATTCCTTGGCAATCTTAAAATTAACATCGGCATCTAAAAGCGCACGTCTTACCTCTTTTAAGGTTTCGGCAACATTAACTTCTGTAATGCTCCCATGCCCTTTAAGAACGTGTAACGCTTTATCTAACTTTTCACTTAAATTATTAAACATAATCTTTATCTCTTTTGAAGTTGCAAATTTAAGAATTTACAAGAGATAAACGAATGGCATATCTATAATTCTATAAGGCTATATTTAAGAATACTGTAAACATCCCACTCTAGATCAGGATTGGTTCAACTTACACTATGGGATACATCCTACTGACTTCTAAATATTGAGCTGTACTAAAAAGAAAAGAGCCGCCTAGCGGTTGGCAACCCTCTTCATCAACTTAAACTTACTAAAATTACTAGCTAACTTAGTGGTACTTTTTATTAATCACAGTCTTTCTCTAAGACTAAAATATCTTCTCCCCTATGCAGCTCCAACCTATTGTCTTCACATTCTACAACCAACCATTCACCTGTTATCTCTTGGATGTTTGGTCCTGCTACATTTGTAAAAGTCACAATAACGCCATCTTCTGATTGCGATGTAGTCCACAAGGCATCAATAGTTTGAGTATCTGTATATATTACAACAATATTGTTGGCATCTTCAAAATCAAAATTCCATTCCATTAGATTATCGCTTCCGTTATAATTAACTGCATTCCATATACAATCTAATAAATATGCATCTACTTCTTGTTCTGTACACCCACTGTTGTAATTACAGTCCTCAACAATTAATTCATGAGTAAATATTTCATAAATACTCGAATCTCCTGCTAGAGCAACTCTTGAATATATTAATTGAGGATTAGAGATATTAGTGTAAGGACTTATTAGTGCATTGGTTTCATTTTCTGCATCACCTAAGGTTATGTAGAAGTTATATTCTACATCATCATTTGGGCAATTCGAAAAAATAAGATTCAAATCGAAAATCCCAAAACCATCTTCAATACCATCATCTTCATCACAGACAACAAGACTATAATTATCAAAACATTCAAAATAATCACACTCATCTGTAATTAAATACACTGTAAAGATTTCAAAATTTCCACTTTCTGCTTCTATTCTAAGATAAACTTCGCCTGCTTCCGACCAATAGGATTCTGTTTCTACAATGGCATTTACATTTGCTTCTGCATCTGCCTCGGTAACATGGAAAGATGCACTAAAGTTGTATGGGCAATCTATTAAACCAATCGTATTGGCACTTAAATTAAATTCTGCAAGATTGTTTGGTCCTAAGCATTCTACAAGTTCAAAATCGTAAAAGCAATCAAAAACTTCGTCTTCTTCACCATTGTCACAATCTGACTCTAGTTCCATAGTAATAAAACCATTATCAGTCTCTTTTATAAATTCCAACTCATCATCTTCGTCGCACTCATCTAATAACCACAGGCCATTAGCTATGGTAAAGGTTTGCAATCCCTCAATTATTAGTTTATACCCTAAATCAGTTTCTTGCAGTTCCCAATCTCCATCGTCAACTACTGTTGGATCTCCTGTAACCACGATTGATCCAGATGAACTAAACTCAAATTGAAGTGTATCGGATAAATTGTCATCCGCATCATATATTTCTACTTCAAAAGCACATTCCAATAACAGTGCTTCGAGTACTTCAATATCGATGTCGCAAATATCATCCTCATCGCAATCATCTTCTGCAGCTTCTATAGCATTTGCTAGTTCTTGGTTAGAATTGACCTGTACAGTTTCTCCATTAGGGTATACTAATGTTACTGGGTAATTTAAGCTTACTATTAGTGCATTTTCATCATCTTCCAAGTCATCCAAAAAGTCATACAATGCTTCGTCACTTTCTATTGTAATAGTGTCGATAATACTAAACTGGGAATTAAAGACAGAAAATGAAATCGGATAAACAAAATCCACACACTCAATAATATCTTCATCATCGTCTTCGTCTAAATAACATTCCTCTACCAAATTTTCAAGTTGTTCCTCATTCTCAATAACGATTTCTGTATAGTCACTAAAAACTATAGTAATAGGAAAGATGAAGTCAAAAAAGTCATCTTCGCTTTCGAATTCCTCAAACAATTCTTCCAACGCTTCAATGTCCTCTAATGTTTCAATAACAATAGTGGTATCGCCTGCTATGATAGTAACGGGCAACTCTACAGAGAAGCAACTGGCTCCATCCAAAATATCATCATAGGCTCCGTAATTGGCCGTGACATTAGCCATGAATGAAGCCAATTGGGAGTTGGGTTGGATGATTTCTTGTTCATCCGTTTCAACAATACCTACTTCTTCATCTTGACAGGCAGAAAATGTTAAAAGGGCAAAAAAAGTATATAGTAATAACTGATTGATTTTCATTTTCATAACACTTGGAGCTTTGCAATTTTTATTATACAACAATCTTAGATTTATTTCCCCTACCCTCAGCTTAAAAAATTTATTTATACTTTGTGCAGCGAAAGTTATGGGCCGACCTTTACAAGATCATATTTGCGAAGAGCATTTGTTTGAGCGTTTGTATAAAAAACACTCACAAAACCTTCATGATTTTCTCTATTATAAATTTGGTGATCATTTAAACCCTAAAGATAAGGTACAAGATGCCTTTATAAAGCTATGGCAAAACTGTGGAAAGGTTTCTCCCGATAAAGCAAAAAGTTTCTTGTTTACTACTGCAAACAATTTGATGCTTAATGCAGTGGCTCATCAAAAAGTGGTTCTGAAATATGAGAAACTCCCTCAAAAAAAGTCTACGAACGAATCGCCTGAGTTTGTATTACAAGAAAAAGAATATCATAAAAAGTTACAGAGCGCCCTCGCTAATTTAACCGAAGCACAACGTGTCGCATTTTTAATGAATCGTATTGAAGGAAAACGGTTTAAGGAAATTGCCGCAATTTTGGATATATCCATAAAAGCGGTTGAAAAACGAATTTATGGTGCATTAAAAAAATTACGAGAAGATATCGACGGATTATAAAAGGCCACAAATTATGACCTACAGCTTTAGTAAGGGTAGGAATTTTTATCAATTAACTGTTATATAGGTGAAATAACATTATGAACAGAGAGGAACTCATAAAAAAATGGTTAGACAATAACCTAAATGCTGAAGAATTAAAAGCCTTTGAGCAGCTAGAGGATTACAAGAGTTTAATCCTGATAGATAATGCCTTAAAGTCTTTTAAATCTCCTGATTTTGCTGTTGACAGTCATTATGAGCATCTAAAATCAAAACTTAAGCCTAAGAAAGCTAAAGTTAATTGGTATAAACCTCTATTAAGAATAGCAGCTATTTTAGCCCTTTGTTTCAGTGTATATTACTACACTACGACTTTAGATACTAAAGTCAATACCCAAATTGCAACACAAACTAATGTAGAACTGCCAGATCATTCTTCGGTTGTCCTTAACGCTAATTCTTCAATAGCTTTTAATAAAAGCAAATGGACCAAAAACCGAGAAGTAAAACTAAATGGAGAAGCATTTTTTAAAGTCGCTAAAGGCCAAAAATTTGATGTTATAACAGAGAGTGCAGTTATTAGTGTTTTGGGCACTCAATTTAATGTAAAAGAACGTCATAACTATTTTGAAGTTACCTGTTTTGAGGGATTGGTAGGTGTAAAAGTGAACGGAGACGTCGTAAAATTAAATCCTAAACAAAGTATTAAAATAATCGATGGGAAGTTACTTGCTAATGAAAAAGAAATCGCTGCGCAACCATCTTGGTTGCGTGGTGAAAGTAACTTTAAAAACACCCCTTTAAAACACGTTATTACCGAACTTGAAAATTACTATGATATAAAAGTTACAGTTGATAAAGCAGATGCATTACGATTGTTCAGTGGAAGTATTACACACAAAAATCTAGATTTAGCATTGCAATCTGTTACAATACCTTTAAATTTAAGCTATAGTAAGTCCGGAACTTCTATTGTGTTGAAGCGTGAATAAACATTTACTACGTGTAATCTTATTTTTTTCAATAGTTGCCTCTTTTAGTTTAGCTCATAGCCAAAATGAGGAACCCATACCGCTTGTTCAAGTTCTTGAACAACTAGAAAAACGATATGATATTAAGTTCTCTTACGAGGCTAAAACTATTGATAACATATCAGTACCTCCTCTAAACCCTAAACTCTCTCTAGAACAAGCACTAAACGAATTAAGTTATTTAACGTCACTAAACTTCAAAATATTAGATAGCAGATTTATTGCCATAGTACCAAAGAACAACTCGGTTCAGCGTCTAGAGGAGGTCGTTGTGAACAACTATTTAACTAAAGGTATTTCAAAAACAAACAATGGTGCAATAGAGGTTGATGCTAATGCATTCGATATTCTTCCAGGTTTAATTGAACCTGATGTATTGCATATCTTGCAGAATTTACCTGGAATTATTAGTGTTGACGAGCGCATCTCAAATATAAACGTTAGAGGTGGCACCAATGATCAAAACCTTATTCTTTATGAAGGTATTAGAATGTATCAATCTGGTCATTTCTTTGGATTAATTTCCGCATTCAATCCTTATTTATCGGAAGAAGTAAGAATCTCAAAGAACGGTACTAGTGCGCTTTATGGAAACGGTGTTTCCAGCACGATTACCATTAAAAACTTAGATGAAATTGACAATAACTTTAGTGCTGGACTAGGCTCTAATCTTCTTAACGCAGATGGTTTTGCAAAAATTCCTTTGAATAAAAAGATGGAGTTACAATTATCTGCAAGACGTTCATTTACGGATATTTTGGTTTCTACTACTTACGATGCGTATTTTGACCGTATTTTTAGAGATTCTGAACTAAATACCTCTAATGATGTAAATACAGTTCTTGCTTTAGATGAGCGCTTTTTGTTTTATGATATTAATGCTAAGTTTTTGTACAATATCGATGCTACTTCAAAACTTCGTGTTAGTATGCTCAACATTTACAACAATCTCGATTACAATCAGATATTCTTAGATTCTGGAGATAATTTTCAAGAAACTAGAAACGCCTTAAATCAAGTAAGCTATGGTGCTAGTGCAACATATTCTAAAACATTTAAAGATAACATAAATACATCTGCTCAATTCTATTATTCCAATTATGATCTAGACGCTCAAAATAGTGACATCACTAATAACCAACTTCTCATCCAAGAGAACAAAGTAGAGGATTATGGATTACGTTTGGATATATCAAAAACTATAGACAATAATACCGAGCTTAGAGGAGGTTATCAGTTCAATGAGGTCGCTGTTACAAATTTTGAAGATGTCACCAATCCTAATTTCACTAGTCTAGTAAAAGAAATCATTAGAACTCATGCCTTTTTTGGAGAGACCGAACGTTATTCAAAATCACGCAATACTTATATTCGCTTGGGTGCTCGAATCAGCTATTTTGAAAAATTAAAAGAGCTCGTTATAGAACCTAGATTTGCCTTCAACCAAAAAATATCTGATGCTTTTCGGCTCGAAATTCTAGGCGAACTAAAAAACCAATCCATTACTCAGATTATAGATCTACAGCAAGACTTCTTTGGTATTGAAAAACGGCGATGGCAACTCTCTAATTTAGAGGATGTACCGCTGGTTAGAAGTCAACAAATTTCATTGGGCATTAGCTACAATCAGAACAATTTGTTGATTTCCCTTGAAGGCTATTATAAAAATGTCGATGACATTACAGCGCAAAGTCAAGGTTTTCAAAATCAATTTCAGTTTGCAAATGATATTGGCTCGTACACCGTTACTGGTTTGGATTTTCTTGTTAACAAACGCTTCAACGACTTTAGTGCTTGGTTAAGTTATACCTTAAGTGAGAATGATTATACGTTCGATACAATTAATGGCAGTAGTGCCTTTCCAAATACAGTAGACATCACTCATGTCGCTAATACTTCTTTAACCTATAGTCTCAATAATTTTAAAATCGGTCTAGGGATTAACTGGCATTCTGGCCGTGCTTATACAACGCCTGCAGAAAATCAAATCGACAACAATACTTTCATAGAATACAACAGTCCCAATGGCGAAAGATTACCAGACTATTTTAGAACTGACCTCTCTGCCATATATAAATTCAACTTGTCTAAAGGCATTAAAGCTGAAGCTGGTGCTTCGATATGGAATCTTTTTAACAGGTCTAACGTTATCAATCGCTATTATACATTTGATTCGGACGATAACATCGTGGAAATTGACAATAGATCACTAAAATTCACTCCAAATCTAAGCTTTAGGGTAAATTTCTAAGCTAATCTTTAAATGCTTAAATTTAAGCACTAAACTTTCTTTCTATGACAGAACAAGAATTTTATAAACTAAGGTTTCCAATAGGCGAATTCGAAAAGCCCAAAACCATTACCCAAGAACACCTTAATGAATGGATAGCCTCAATAGAATCATTGCCTAACCGCATTGCGTCTGTAACAGAACATCTAAGTGATATAGAATTAAACTTTAGGTATAGGCCTAAAGGTTGGACTATTAGACAAGTTGTGCATCATTGTGCCGATAGTCATATGAACAGTATTATACGATTTAAGCTAGCATTAACTGAAAGTAGACCAACAATAAGACCCTATTTTGAAGACCGCTTTGCCAAACTCATTGACTATTCAGAACCTATCGATACACCTATCTCTATTCTAAAAGGCGTACACAAAAAGCTTGGGGTTTTACTCAAAAGTTTTTCTGAATTGGATTTAAAACGAGAATTTATTCATCCAGAATACGGTAAGACTTACTCCTTAGAAGAAACCATTGGTGTATATGCCTGGCATAGCAACCATCATTTTGCCCACATAGAACAAGCCCTATATCATAAGGGAAAATTTAATTGAGCTATAATCAAAAGAAATCATAAATTCTGACATTACATAAAAACGAAAAGCCCAAAATATTTTTGGGCTTTTTTATTAATCATTCTCTATCAAATGGGTTTAAGGCTTACCATTAGCAGTTTCCCTTTTTTCTCTTTGTTTTTGTTTTTCTATATTCTTTTTAATCTTTTCAATAGCAGACTCAATAGATTTATCCGGTTCAATTAGATTATACTCACCCCAAAAATCTGGATCTGAAAACCCAGAAATAGCATCAGTAATAATTACAGAAGGCCTTAGCTTTTCCTTATTTCTAATTTTACGGTCAGAAATGTTTATTTCCCAATCGGTAACCGCCATTTCGCTAGACAAGCTATATACTTTGTTGAACCATTGCCGTTTCTTATTGACCTTAAATCTTAAGTATAAGTTTGAATAACTATAATACCATTTATCACCCTTCTGTTTATAATCAACCTTATAACTGGCTTCTAAAGGATAAACAACCACACTACTAGGTTTTTTCTTTACCAATAGATTTTTACTCTTGTTTTTATTGCTCAAATCCAACGTATAATCAGCACTGACCAAAGCCAGGGATTCTACATCTACAAATAGTTGTCCATTATAACCGTAATTAAGAGCTTCATTTTTTGGTGTAAAATTAACAACATACACGCTTCTATTATTGATTGTTGACGGCGAAGCAAATGAAAAGCTGTAATTAGGAATAGTCTCATCGGTGAATATATACTCTGGGTATTTCATAATATCTAAATATATAGTAGAGAATGGACCTCCTTGAAGTTTTACAGAAACGGTATCTAAACGCTTATAATCTGTACTTTTTCTCGCCTTATTAAGTTTTATGGCATCTGGTACTGATGAGTTATTTGGGTATTTCATTACATTAACTACAGCTTCGGTTAATGATACATTTCTGTTACGGCGTTTAATAGTTTCCCTGTAAAACGCTGTCATATAAACCGACTCGTTTTGATGACTTTCATTCTTACTTTTGAATACTTTTCGCACCAGACTTTCTGCATCCTTAAACGCAGTAAGATTAACCGCAGCCAGCTCTGTCACAGCCTGGTACAATTCTATAACGTTATTCTCTTTGGATAATTCTGAAAGCGGTATAACACGTGTATTATAGCCTAACAGAGTAACAACTACTTTTGAATCTAAGAAATCATTTGGAACTTTTAGCAAAAACTCACCCTCAGAGTTGGTAATTGTACTAATGTTAGTTTCATTAATATTGAGGTTAACAGCTTCTAGAATCTTATTAGATTTGCCATCAACAACTTTTCCACTATACTCAGTAAAGCTTTCCTGAGCATTTAATGTAAAGTTCACCAACAAAACCGCAATTAATACGTTGGTAAAAGATTTAAAAAAATTAAGTGTTTTCATCTGATCAATTTTTATCGTTCTAAGTAAGCCAGATGTATTTCGCCAATAATAATGAAGTGAGTATCAACGATACTTTTTTGGCTTAGCTATAGCATAATTATTTAACAATTAATCAACTACTAAGATACGGAAAAAACACGGGAAGCTTCTAGGCCATAGTGTTAAAAATAGTATAATACAGTAGCACTATCGATAGACCTACATGCGTTTTGGTACGTCAATACCCAAAACACTGAACGCATTTTTAATGGTTTGCCCAACAGTTTTTGAAAGCGCTACCCTAAAGACTTTTTCTTCTTCTCTATCTGCACCAAGAATGGATACATTTTGGTAAAATGAATTGAAATCTTTAACCAAATCATATGTATAATTAGCAATTAATGCTGGACTGTAATGTTCTGCGGCATTTTGAACAACCTCGGGAAATTGTTCTAACTGCTTTAATAATTGTTTTTCTTTCTCGTGAAGAGGCACGCCAGCAGCTACTCTTACCTCATCTTCCTTAGCTCCAGCTTTTCTTAAAATCGATTGAATCCTAGCATAAGTATACTGAATAAAAGGTCCTGTATTTCCTTGAAAGTCTATAGACTCTTTAGGATCGAATAAAATCCGTTTTTTAGGATCTACTTTTAAGATGTAATACTTTAAAGCACCTAGGCCAATGGTTTTATATAGTGCCTTTTTATCCGCTTCAGAATACTCATCTAACTTTCCCAATTCCTTGGAAATCTCTTCAGCAGTGTCTGCCATTTCATTTATAAGGTCATCAGCATCAACCACAGTACCTTCTCTACTCTTCATTTTCCCGCTTGGTAAATCTACCATACCATAACTGAGGTGATACAAGTTCTCTGCCCAATCAAAACCTAGCTTCTTCAAGATCAAGAATAAAACTTTAAAGTGATAATCTTGTTCATTACCAACCGTGTACACCATGCCACCAACATCTGGATAATCTTTAATCCTTTGTATAGCAGTACCAATATCCTGTGTCATGTACACTGCTGTACCGTCAGCTCTTAGTACAATTTTTTCATCAAGGCCATCTTCGGTTAAATCGCACCAAACCGAACCATCTCCTTTCTTATGGAAAACACCAGTTTTTAGACCTTGAGCTATAAATTCCTTGCCCAACAAATAGGTTTGGCTTTCGTAGTAATATTCATCAAAATCAACGCCTATGGCTTTATACGTTTCTTCAAAACCATCATAGACCCAACCGTTCATTTTTTCCCAAAGGGCAACGACCTCATCATCGCCAGCTTCCCATTTTCGGAGCATCTCTTGAGCTTCAAGTAAAATGGGCACTTCCTTTTTTGCTTCTTCATCTTGTAGACCCTGAGACATCAAGTCAGAAACTTCTTTCTTATAAGCTTTATCAAATTCCACATAGTAATTCCCAACCAGCTTATCACCTTTTAAACCTGTAGATTCTGGTGTTTCTCCATTACCAAATCGTTGCCAAGCCAGCATACTTTTACAAATATGAATACCCCTATCGTTGATAATTTGAGTCTTATAAACCTTTTTTCCTGAAGCCTTTAAAATCTCGGCAACCGAATAGCCCAACAATACATTTCTCACATGCCCTAAATGCAAAGGTTTGTTGGTATTTGGTGAAGAATATTCAACCATGATGGCTTTTTCATCCTTGTCCTCAATAAAACCATAGTTTTGGTTGTCTTTTATTGAATTAAAAAAATCTAAATAGTAAGTATTATCAATTTCAATATTCAGAAAGCCTTTGACTACATTGAAATCCTTAACCAAAGTGACATTATCCTGTAAATACTTTCCTATTTGCTCCCCAATAACAGCAGGATTACCTTTAACTACACGCAACATCGGGAATACAACTACAGTAATATCTCCTGCAAACTCCTTGCGAGTAGCTTGAAATTCCACAGATTCCAATTCTGATTGAAACAAGGCTTTTACAGCAGCCTTTACATGTACTTCTAAAGTATCCTGAAGCTTCATATTTTAGTTGTGCTTGTCTTTAAACGCCTGCAAAGATAGCAGTTTTATTAAGATTCTAGCTACTTTCAACACTATAATGAAGTTCTATTTTATTAAAAATATGATTAAATTTGAATTGGTGATATTCGAATAATAAATTATTGAGAATTAAGAATTGAATGCCTAATGAAACTACTAAAACTTGTCTTTTTAATTCTTTTTGTTTCCTGTTCAGCCAATGATGATTCTAATAATGATTCCAACAATGGTGCTGGCGATTCAAGCACCTTATATAAAGGCATGGATTTATCCTTTCAGAGCGAATTGGAAGATTATAATATTGATTACAAAGATGCAGACGGAAATTCTGTAGAGTTGTTAGATTTTGTACAATCAAAAGGCACTAATCTTGTAAGATTAAAACTTTGGCACACACCACAAAACGGTGAAAATGGTTTAACCGACGTAAGAGCTTATGCTCAGAAAATAAAATCCAGAAACATGGATTTTCTGCTGAATTTCCATTACAGTGACTTTTGGGCAGATCCTGGAAGTCAGACACCACCACAAGCTTGGCAGAACATGACGTTTGACCAAATACGAGTTGCTATTTACGAATACACCAAGGATGTCGTAACGCAATTGAAAGCACAAAATACTTTACCAGAAATTATTCAAATCGGTAACGAAACCAACAGCGGTTTTCTATGGGATTATGGAAGAGTTTGGGATGATTTTAACGATAATTGGCCAAACTATGCAACCTTGGTTTCAGAAGCTATTAGAGCCATAAAAGAGGTGGATACAGAAAATAATATTCGTATTATGCTTCATCATTCTGATGTTGAACGTGCTATCTTCTTTTTTAATGAACTAGAACCTTTTAATCTCGATTTTGATATCATTGGTCTATCTTATTACCCTCAATTCCACACTAAAGATTTAAACCTAGTAACTTCAAAATTAAACGAGTTGGCCAACACCTTCAATAAAGACATTTTAATGGTTGAAGTGGCTTATCCCTTTACATTACAATGGAATGATAACCAGACCAACTTCATAGGCAGTTTAGATCAGATTTTAACTGAGTTTTCTCCTACACCTCAAGGTCAAAAGGCTTATTTTGAATGGCTTATAGAAACCATAAAAAATATACCTAACGATCACGGCATTGGTTTCTGCTATTGGGCACCAGACTGGGTCGCTTTTGAAGGCAATGAAACAACTTCGACCGATGGAACCTCTTGGGAAAATCAATGTTTATTTGATTTTGAGCTCAAAGCTCTACCTGCTTTAGATATATTTAATCATAACTAACTGATTATCATTATCTTAAATCAAAAATGCATTTCATCGACAAAATGGTATTTTTTCTAAGATATTTGCCGTTAATCGATACAGCTTTTTTTTTGTTAATTTCATCCGTCATTTCATCTAATTTATTAGCATTAAATCCCAAATATTAGCGTATTTGAGCACATTATGGCATTTTTGGTAGGCTATTAAACAATGTCCCAAACATTAATGAGGCTTAATTATCAAACATTAACCACGTTGTTATTGTTTAGTGTTGACTTACTTTTGGCATCCCTCTATAAAAGTTTCATACACCAAAACATAGTACTTCGTCTATCAACAGTTAGAAGATGAAGCAGTTATTGACATTAGCTGTTTGTCTTGTCTCTTTCATTATTTTTTCACAAAATGAAAGAATAGACGACCTTACGGTACAATTAGCTTATCAAGATGCTGATTCTACCAAGGTAGACTTGTCGCTAAAACTCATTAACGAACTCTACGCCATCCAAGATTACAATAAAGCGCTGCGCTATGTTAACCAAACGGCAAAGCTTGCCAAAGAATTAAACTACACTAAGGGGCTTGCGGAAAGCACTTATTTCAGAGCCTTAATATATACAGAGCGTAATGATTATTACAATGCTATTGACAACTACGACAAATCCAGAAAATACTATCTGCAAATCAGTGACACCTTAGGCGTAGCAAAAGTGAGCAATAGTATTGGTCTCATAGAGATAAAACGTGGTAATTATACCGTTGGACTTCAAAACTCATTGTCCGCTATTGATATTTTTGAGAAACGTGGTTTAATAGATGAACTCAGCTCTGCATATAATAATCTAGCCGAAGCCTATTTTAAAACCAATCAAATTGATAAAGCCATAGATTTTAACTTTAAGGCACTCGATGTTAGAAAGCGAATTGACGACCGCCAAGGTATTATAGCTTCAACCAAAAACATCGCCGATCTTTACTCTTTGAGACAAGAGCATCGTAAAGCTATTGAGTATTACGAAAATGTTTTGGATATGTTAAGCCCAACTGCTGACAAAAATCTGCGTGGTGAAATACTTCCAAGACTTGGTAGCGAATATTTAGAATTCAAAGAATACGTTAAAGCTTCGGAATATTTAGTTGAAGGTTTAAAATATAACAGAAGACAAGGCAATCAAGAAGGCATTTTACAAGCATTGAACGCCATTGGAAACTTAAATCTTCAAAAACGAAAAGTAAAGCTGGCCGAGATTCAGCTTAATGAAGCCTATACCATTGCTCAAAAGATTGATAACAAGACAGCCTTATTAGAGAATTACAAACTTCATATAGCGTTAGACTCTACGCGTGGCTACTTCCAAAATGCATTCTTCTGGCAAAATAAGTACTACGATCTAAAAGAAGAACTTGCTAAAGTTGACCGACCTACTTTACCAACTGATGTTGAGCCTATTGATTTATATAGTTCCAATCCTATTGAAACAGAAATTAACATTTTCGAAGAGGATAATAAAACTAAGAATTCATGGTTAAACAATCCATTAGTTCTATATGGGGCACTAGCGGCTGCCCTAGTCCTTCTGACACTACTTTTATTTAATTATTTAAAGAACAAAAAGTATAAGGTGCTCATCGCAGAACAGAAAGAGAAACTGGTACAAGAACAGGCTAGAAACGAAGCCATATTAGAACAGACCCATCATCTTGAAGAAGTTAACCAAGTGAAGGATAAACTATTTTCAATAGTGTCTCACGATTTAAAGGATTCCATTTCGTCGATAAAAGCCTTTTTGGACCTATTAAAAGAAGACAGCATCTCCAAGGAAGAATTCAGGGAATTGATTCCCGAATTGAGTGAAAATGCCAATAATGCATCTTCGCTTTTGTTCAATTTATTGAACTGGTCTAAATCGCAAATGCAAAGTCTTGAGCCAAAGCCCGAACTTTTCAATATCCAAGATGTTTTCCATACTAAGATGGCATTGGTTGAGCAAAAAGTAGAGGACAAACGTATAGTTCTTATTGATGAATCGCAACGTGATTTTGTTTATGCAGATCGTAGCATGGTTGAAATCGTACTACAGAATTTAATTACTAATGCCGTTAAGTTTAGCAGAACTGGTGATGTTATTACAGTATCGAATCAAGATGTGGATGGTAAGGCCTTAATCTGCGTTGAGGATACTGGAGTTGGTATATCTAGAGAAAATATCGATAAGCTTTTTAATGCAAATAAAAACTTTACTACAGTTGGTACTAAAAACGAAAAGGGAACTGGATTGGGCTTAACCATTGCCAAAGATTTAGTAGAACTTAATAACGGAAGAATCTGGGTAGAGAGTACCGTAAATGTTGGTAGCAAATTTTTTATCGAGCTCCCAAAAGCAGCACCCGAGGCTTAATTAATTTTATCTATATTTAATCTCAAAATATAGATGTATGAAACGATTACTTTCCTGTATAATTATCTTAATTTCAATTTATGGCTGTGGAACTTACAAAGGAGTGAACTCTGGAGTTAAAAAAGACAGACAGCTTAAAGAATTATTCGCATTAATGCAAGGATCATTTAATTCTTCGGCACAAGCAGACGCAGATTCAACTTATTACAATATTTCACTTCATATGTATCCTATTTGGGAAGATCAAGGACATTTCCTCTAT
The DNA here is from genome assembly GCF_028282165.1 of Winogradskyella sp. GTDB lineage: Bacteria > Bacteroidota > Bacteroidia > Flavobacteriales > Flavobacteriaceae > Winogradskyella. The sequence goes on from NZ_JANQIM010000001.1 coordinate 46,393, forward strand.
GTGGAACAGGCTTTAAACAGTATGCAAAATAGACCATATCGCCAACGCATTTACGAGGTTAAGAGAGTATCGGACAGCACCTTTAGCTCTGCTGTCTATACTTTAGATGTAGACTCTCTTTGGATCGGCAAGTGGAAAACACCATCAGCTTTTGATTCTATTTCCTTAAAAGATATTGCGCTTAAGGAGGGTTGCGAAGTGATTCTAAAACGTGTTTCTAAAAAACACTTTATGGGAAAAACTGGTGACACCACTTGTGTAAGTACTATGCGCGGTGCATCATTTGCAAGAAGCGAGGTTGAAATATTAGCAGATAAAGTAATCTCTTGGGACAGGGGCTTTGATGCTGACGGCAACTATGTTTGGGGTGCCGAAAAGGGACCTTATGTCTTTAACAAGTTAGATTAAGCTTTCGGTAAAAACACTTCGGCCATCATACAGCGTGCACTACCGCCACCACAGGTCTCTATGGTTTCTAAAGAACTCGAAAGAATTGGGCAATACTTTTCGATGCGATTAATCTGGTCTTTAGTTAAGCTTTTATGAGCGGCTTCGCTCATCACCAAATAACGCTGATCACCAGCCCCTCGTACTTGTAACATATTACCAGCAAACTGATGCATCTGGGCTTCAGTAATCGAAATCACTTCCTTGCCATCTTCCTTTAGATGTTTTACCACATTTTTACGCTCTTTTTTATCGTCAATGGTATCCAAACAAATCACGGCAAAATTTTCGGCCAAACACATCATCACGTTAGTATGATAGATGGCTAGTCGCTTTCCTTCGACCGTCTGATTGGCTGTAAAAACCACTGGAGTGTATTCAAAATCTTCACAAAATTCTATAAATAGATCTTCGTCTGCTCTTGGCGAAAGCGCACAATATGCTTTCCTATTCACACGATCCAAGGCCACGCTTCCGGTGCCCTCTAAAAAAACACCCTCATCCTCGGCGGAGGTATAATCAACAATATGCTCAATTTTAAACCCTTCTTCCTCTAGCCTTATAAAAACATCTTCTCGTCTTTCTTTACGTCTATTTTCTGCAAACATAGGATAAATGACCACATCACCATTATTGTGAAAGCTCACCCAATTATTTGGAAAAATAGAATCTGGTGTATCATTAAGCTCATCATCAATTTCAACAATAACGTTAACTCCAACTGCCCTTAATTTTTCGACAAATGCGTCAAACTCTTCCTGAGCTTTTTTATTAATTTCAGAATTCTTCAAATCCATGTCTTCCTGAAAATAATTATTGACCGCTGTTTGTTCGTTCATCCTAAAATTTACAGGACGAATCATTAAAATCGTATGGGTTGTCTGTTGCATTCTTATATTTTGAAAGTCTTGCAAAATTACTCTTTTTTCTTATCCAAATTTTACGCAATTCGCAATTTTTGTAGCCTAAAAGCTGTAAGTTTGAAACTCAATTATATACAACATGAAAAAATTTCTGGTCTTTCTTTTTATCCTTACGTCTTGTTCAGAAAATTCAAACAAAACCAACGGAAAAGCATCTAACGTTGATTTTACAACAGTTTTTGAGAAGAGCAATGGATTAGAAACAGCAACCTACCAAGAGACTATTCAATATTATACGGATTTAGCAGACAGTTATGGAGAAATTTCAATTACAGAAATAGGTGAAACCGACTATGGCAAGCCATTACATTTGGTGACCTATCATCCATCCGAAGCACCACACAACTTTGACCGATTGAGAAAGAACAATAGAATAATTTTGATAAACAATGGTATTCATCCTGGCGAATCTGATGGTATTGATGCTACTATGATGCTATTTAGGGATTTAGTTAATGGTACGATTGAAGCACCTAAACACACCGTTTTAGTCACCATTCCTATTTACAATGTCGGTGGCAGTTTAAATAGAAATTCAGGTACAAGAACCAATCAAAATGGACCTAAAGAATATGGCTTTAGAGGAAACGCGCGTAACTATGACTTAAATCGCGACTTTATAAAGTCCGACACCAAAAACACCAAAACTTTTGCACAAATTTTTCATATGGTGCAACCCGATGTATTTATTGATAATCATGTGAGCAATGGTGCAGATCATCAATGCACGCTGACACATTTATTTACGCAGCACAATAAATTAGGTGGTAACTTAGGTGCATATTTACATACAGAAATGATGCCTAAACTAGAACAAAAGTTGGCAAAAAAGAAATGGGATATTACACCTTATGTTAATGTGTTTAATCGTACGCCCGATTCGGGCTTTTCACAATTTATGGATTCACCTCGCTACTCCACAGGTTATACCACACTATTCAACACCTTGGGTATGATGATAGAAACACATATGCTAAAACCTTATAAACAACGTGTTGAAGGTACCTATGAACTTATGAAGAGTATGATAGAAATCACAGAAGAAGATGCTGAAAAAATCGCAGAATCTAAAAAATATCAGGAAAAAACCTGGAAAGCAGGAGATAACTATGCATTAACATGGACGGTTGACACTACTAAGTCAACCACCTTAAAATTTAAAGGTTACGAGGGCCAAATGATACCAAGTGAATTAACTGGTGCTCAGCGTTTGAAATATGACCACTCAAAGCCATTTACTAAAGATGTGACCTATCAAAACTACTTTATCCCAACATCTGAAGTAACAATCCCAAAAGCTTATATTATTCCTCAAGGTTGGTATAATGTAATCGAGTTATTGAAACTAAACAATGTTGAATTGTTCAGAATTGAAAATGATACTACACTAACTGTAGAATCCTACAAAATAGAAGACTACCAAACTAGGCCATCTGCTTACGAAGGTCATTATCCACATTACAATACCAAAGTAAAAACGACCGAAGAAACATTACTTTTTAGAAAGGGGGATTATATAATTGAGACTGACCAAAAAGCCATACGATATGTATTGGAAACCTTAGAACCAACAGCACCTGATTCATTTTTTAATTGGAATTTTTTCGATACGATCTTACAACGAAAAGAAGGGTTTTCTCCTTATGTCTGGGAAGACAAAGCAAAGTTACTCTTAAAGGCTAATCCAAAATTACAAGTCGAGTATAATATTAAAATAAGCTATGATGAAGAGTTTGCCAACAATTGGTATGCGCAACTCGATTGGATACACAAAAAAAGCAAGCATTACGAAAAAGCGCACTTGCAATACCCTATATATCGTATTAAGTAAATCTAAAAAGCCACCATTAATGGTGGCTTTAAAGCCTTAGTCTCCGTAATTATTAATGCTATTAATGTACTTGAACCTTGGTCGTGAAGTTTCTAAATTCTGAGTTAAGTTGAACAATATAAGTCCCATTATTTAGCTTACTCATATCCAACTGGTGTACGTTGTCGGATAATGATGTAATAACCCCACGTTTTAATATACGTCCTTGCATATCGATAATTGAATAATTAATAGTCTCATCTTCTAGTAATGTTGTTTTAATATTCAAGTTGTGTCTTACTGGGTTTGGATATACGGAAGTTTCTGTTAATTCATTTAACATTGACTTTTCAAAACTATTGTAACTATCAAACTGAACTACCCAATTATTTACAGCCTCGACTTCTGGATTTATTTTTTGGTTGTTTTTAAATAAGATATTAAAAAAACTACAGAATCTTTTGGGTAAAGCTAAAAATGCTGGAGCCCTAACTTCTAATGAAGCACAAATATCTCCACCCCCTTGTTGTAACAACGGCAGTATATCAAATGCTGTTGTTTGCCCAAATTGAACGATACTTAAATCTAACGTACTTGGATCATAAACTAAACTATGTATTCTATAAAATCCTGCGTTAGTTACTTCGAATTCTGGTGCAGAAGAAACGTTTAGAATTGTTAAACTAAAAGCTTGAGTTAATACAAATAATTGTGAATAACCTTCAGGAATTACGGGTTCGTTGGCTATCTGAGCATATAGGGTTGCAACTCCTCCATCCAAACATTGTATTGGATGATCTGAAAATAACGTCCCAGAATCTGCTAAGCATGCCTCCTCTTCCTCAACATGTATCGGTGCGCCCGGTACATCAAGTGCCGCACATACGTGGCCGCCTCCCTGTACCAACAATCCGTTGACGTCAAAGCCTGTGGTTACGCCCAACTGAACTATGCTCAGATCCAAGTCATTTGGATATACCAAGGTATGGATCGTATAGTCGCCCGATTCCGTTACCGTAAACTCCGGTGTACCGCCTACCTGCTCTATCACAAGGCCAGCACCGCTGGTCAGTACAAATAGCGTGCTGTAGCCGTCCGGCTGGTTGGCATCCCCGTTTGGTGTCGCGGATATCGTTGCCGAACCGCCCTCTAGCGTTACGCTGCTCTCATTGGCCGTCAAGGTCCCCGCATCGGGATTGGTAATATGTATAGGTGCGCCCGCTACGTCCAACGATGCGCATAGCTCGCCGCCACCCTGTATCAAAAGCCCATTGACATCGAAGCCCGTGGTCACGCCAAGCTGGACGATGCTTAGGTCAAGACCATCTGGATAGACCAAGGTGTGTATCGTATAGTCGCCGCCGCCCATTACGGTAAACTCGGGTGTACCGCCCACCTGCTCTATCACAAGCCCATCGCCTCTGGTGAGCACAAACAATGTGCTGAAGCCTTCTGGCACAAATGCATCGCCGCTAGGGTGCGCTGAGATCGTTACCTCGCCCGTTGAGCATACCTGTGTATCGGTAGCCGTCAAGGTCCCCGCATCGGCCAGGCATTCTTCAGTTTCTGTAATGGTGAACGTTATAATATCTCTATCGCAAATCCAACCTCTAGCCCGATTACGTCTATACAAACTTGCCGTAACTTTAAAAGTCCCCGTTCCTAAATTCCATTCGTTACCACCAGCTGGGAATGTATATGGTAGTACATTCTCAACAATTTGATAGACTTCACCCGTACCCAAGTTTCTCACCTTGTATTTAAGGCTTTGTGAATAACCTTCAACATGGGCATTGAGATAAAAATCTTCTGGTAGTTCAGAGATTTCGTATGATCCGCCATTATTAATTTGTGTCGATTGGCTTCCATTGGTAAATTCAAAACTCTCAATATCACCGCACCATCGAGATTCGGTTTGAGAAAAGCCGAACATAAAAACGCTAAAAAATAAAACAAATAGGTTGACTTTTAGATTTGGGGTCTCTAGAAGTAACTTGTTTTTCATTGCTTTTTGTTTAATTATTTTACAATAAAGTTAAACAAAATATAAATCGATGTTTTGAGCCCTTTTAAAATTTAAGAATTATTAACAAGAAATCGGACGAAAAGTAACTTTTTACTGATGAACCGATTAAACTAATATTTTGATGTTTGCGTAGCTATTTTCGAGGGCTTTTTGAGATGCTTGGCTATCTAGCCATTTCACTTGTGTAATACCTTCTTTTTCTTGAGGATACAATTTACCATCAAACTTGGTTTTCATTTCAAACCAATAGGTAATTTTAATTTTGTGTTTCCCATTCCGTTTGAAAATATGATAGGTAGTAGAAAGAGGCTTGGTGATTTTTAGTCCCTTAACACCTGTTTCTTCCTCTACTTCGCGTATTGCTGTTTCTTCTATAGATTCTCTTTGTTCTACCTTACCTTTTGGTAAGTCCCATTTGCTATTTCGATAAATAAACAAAATTTCATTTTTAGCGTTATAGACCTTCCCGCCACCAGCAATTACGTTGGGCAATAGTTTTAAAAAGTGTTTTAAAAGCTTATCAGGATTATCATGTATCAAATGGACAGCTTTTAAATCAGTAGTGTTAAGCGTTTTAATGACTTTACCAATATTGACAGATTTCAAAAGAAAGGATTTAAAATCTGTTTCTTTTTCGACCTTAGTCGTCAAAATTATAGGCTTGTTTCCTACATAAACAGTATACATGGATTTGGTTAGTTATGGCTTTGCTTTTGTAAAAGTATTATTTTTTAACTAACCTAGTTTAAAGTTAGAATTAATTTCGTTTTAAATTTTAAAACTTATAAATTTCATTAGTTTTGCAAAATGATCTTGAATAAAGAAACCGCAAAAAAAACTGCCGAGGTTTTATTACAAATAAATGCCATAAAACTTCAGCCCAATAACCCGTTTACTTGGGCATCTGGATGGAAATCACCAATTTATTGTGATAACAGAATTGTTCTTTCTTATCCTTTAATTAGGAATTATATCAGGGAAACCATGGCCAAACACATTGAAGCTCATTATGGAAAACCCGATGTTATTGCTGGTGTAGCTACCGGAGCAATCGGTATTGGTGCCTTAGTTGCCGAATATCTTAACCTTCCTTTCGTTTACGTTAGACCTGAAGCCAAAAAACATGGTCGCAAAAACCAAATTGAAGGTCAAATAACAAAAGGACAGTCGGTCGTAGTTATAGAAGACTTAATAAGTACTGGAAAAAGCAGTCTCAATGCTGTAGCAGCGCTCAGAGAAGCTGAAGTTAACATAAAGGGAATGGTTGCTATATTTACATACGGTTTTGACGTTGCAGCAAAAAATTTTGATGATGCTAAGATTGAACTTTACACGCTAGGCAATTACGAAAACCTCTTAGAACAAGCTTTAGACACAAACTATATTACTCAAAAAGAACAAGACATTTTAGCACAATGGAATTCTAATCCAAGTGAATGGAACGCAAATTGATATATACTTTCAAAAAACAAAAAAATGAATTTAGAATCACCCAAAATACTATTAGATAAATCCAGCGAAGAAACGTTCAATTTTTTATCTGATGTGAAGAATTTTGAAAGTTTGATGCCCGATAACATCAGTAAGTTTCAGGTTTTAGAGGAAGATACATTTCTTTTTGCCCTAAAAGGTATGCCAGAAATTACCTTAAAGAAAAAGGAAGCCACACCAAACAACAAAATTGTATTGGGCGCAGCTGGAGGAAAATTAGATTTTTCTCTCGTGGGTAACATTATGGAAACTGAAACTGATAGAAGTGAAGTTCAACTAGTTTTCAATGGCGAATTTAATGCCATGATGGCCATGATGATTAAAGGGCCTATAAGCAAGTTCATTGAGACTTTGGTTACCAACATGAAAACTGCATTCTAGTACAGCAAAGTTATTTCCTTTAAATCAAAGGTTTTAACACTGCCATCTTCGGTCCATACCATTAATTTTCCTGTTTCGGATATACCTTGTATAATGCCCGATATGGTTTTATTGTTGCTGCACTTAAATGTTGATGGTTTTCCTTTACGGAAAAGAAGTGCTTCATATTGTATTTTTATCTCTTCATATTTTTGGGATTCCAACAAGTTGAAATAAAACTGAAGTTCATTTAAAACTTTGGATAATACTTCATCTTTATCATAGATAATTCCTGTTAACAAACTCATAGATGAAGCTTGAGGTAAATCATCAAAAAACTTCTGATTGATGTTCAGTCCAAAGCCAATAATAGAACCTTTAAACCGATTATTTTTTATGACATTTTCTATTAGAATTCCACATATTTTTTGGCTTGCTGACAAAATGTCGTTAGGCCACTTAATATAAAGTTGGGGGATTTTAAATGATCTGAGCACTTTACAGATAGCCAAAGATACCGCCATACTAATATAAAACTGATTTTCTATTTTAAAATCCCCAAACTTCTTAAACACACTGACGGTAAGGTTTTTACCTATCTCAGAATCCCATTTTGTGCCCATTTGCCCTCGCCCAGCAGACTGTTGCTCAGCAACAATTACAGTATAATCTTCTGGTATGGCAACCGAAGCCATATCCTTTAGATATCTATTTGTGGAATCAATGGCATCAAGTTTGATTATATACATGTAAATGCGTTGTATTTTATAGTTTTCTTATGAGAATTAGAACCTACAAGAACTAAAAAAATAATAACTTTGCATAAATTTAAATCAATTTAATGACGAAAGAAAAAACTAGTGCAGACCAACTCATTACAACAATTATTGGTGGAATAGAAGAGGTTAAAGGAAAAGAAATTACAATTTTAGATTTAAGAGATATTGAAAATACGGTTTGTGATTATTTTATAGTTTGTGAAGGTACTTCAAACACACAAGTTAACGCGATCGTCAACTCCATACAAAAACAAGTTAGCAAAACCACAAAGGACAAGCCTTGGCATGTAGAAGGTAAAGATAATGCTGAATGGGTTTTAATGGATTATGTTAATGTTGTTGTACATATATTTCAAAAACACATTAGAGATTACTATGACATTGAAAGTCTTTGGGGAGACGCTAAAATGACGCAAATAGAAACGAGTTACTAAAAGAGAAAAGGCTAATAATGGCAAAAGACAATAAAAATTTAAATAAAAAACCAAAAGTAAATCCTTATTGGATTTATGGGATAATAATAGCAGTATTCTTATCTATTCAATTATTCTCTGGAGGTTTTGGTGGATCTACAGGTACCCAAACCACACCTTCACAATTTCTAGAATATTTAGACAGAGGTGATGTTGCTAAAGTTGAGATTGTTAATAAACGTGAAGCAAGAGTTTATTTAACCAAAGAAGCTCAAGAGCAAGAGATTCATAAAAAATCCAAACCAAAGACCATTTTGCCTTCGGTCACACCAATTCCAAACTACAAATTTGAGTTTGGTGATCTTCAGAATTTTGAAAAAGATATTAGACAAAGTATTGAAGAAAACGGTCTTAACACTGAGGTTAAATACGAAACAGAACAAAATGTTTGGGGCGATTTCTTATTGACCCTATTACCATTTATTTTAATCATTGGTGTATGGATTTTTATAATGAGGCGTATGTCTTCAGGTGCAGGCGGTGGTGCAGGTGGACAAATCTTTAATATTGGAAAATCTAAAGCTAAGCTTTTTGACGAAAAGTCAGATACGAAAACATCTTTTAAGGATGTTGCTGGTTTAGAGGGTGCCAAAGAAGAAGTCCAGGAAATTGTTGATTTCTTAAAATTCCCTGAGAAATATACTGCATTAGGCGGAAAAATCCCTAAAGGCGCATTACTGGTAGGACCTCCCGGAACCGGAAAAACATTATTGGCCAAAGCAGTAGCAGGTGAAGCCAAAGTACCTTTTTTCTCATTATCAGGCTCTGATTTCGTTGAAATGTTTGTAGGTGTAGGTGCTTCGCGTGTTAGAGACTTATTTAAGCAAGCTAAAGAAAAATCGCCTTCGATTATTTTTATAGATGAGATTGACGCTATTGGTAGAGCAAGAGGAAAAAATAATTTTTCGGGCTCTAATGATGAGCGTGAAAATACATTGAATCAACTGCTTACCGAAATGGATGGTTTTGGCACTAATACCAATGTTATTGTATTAGCAGCCACTAACAGGGCTGATGTACTGGACAACGCCTTAATGCGTGCCGGTCGATTTGACAGACAGATTTATGTCGATCTTCCAGACGTAAGAGAACGTAAGGAAATTTTTGAAGTACATCTACGCCCTCTAAAAAAAGATGAAACACTCGATGTGGATTTCTTAGCAAAACAGACCCCAGGTTTTTCTGGTGCCGACATAGCCAATGTTTGTAATGAAGCAGCCTTGATTGCAGCCAGAAAAGGTAAGAAAGCAGTAAACAAGCAAGATTTTCTAGATGCTGTAGACAGAATCATTGGAGGTCTAGAGAAGAAAAATAAAATTATTACGCCAGAAGAAAAGCGAGCGGTTGCGTTCCATGAAGCTGGCCATGCTACCGTTAGCTGGATGCTAGAACATGCAGCCCCACTTGTTAAAGTGACTATCGTTCCTAGAGGACGTTCTCTTGGTGCTGCTTGGTACTTACCCGAAGAGCGTCTTATTGTAAGACCAGAGCAGATGTTGGACGAAATGTGTGCCGCTTTAGGTGGACGAGCTGCCGAACAGGTAGTTTTTGGAAAAATCTCTACTGGTGCATTGAGCGATTTAGAAAAAGTGACAAAACAAGCAAGAGCAATGGTTACTATCTATGGTCTTAGTGATAAAGTAGGTAACCTTACTTATTATGATTCTTCTGGACAATCTGAATATGGATTTACAAAACCTTATAGTGAAGAAACCGCAGTACTTATAGATAAAGAAATATCTGATATTATTGAAGAGCAATACGACCGAGCCGTTAGACTTCTCGAAGAGAACAAAGACAAGTTAACAGAACTTGCAGAAGTTTTACTAGACAAAGAAGTGATTTTTAAGGATAACCTCGAAAAAATATTTGGAAAACGTACTTTTGATAAAAAGGAAGATACCATAGAAGAAGAGGAGTAAACAGCATTTTAATCATATAAAAAGCTTAAATTGACTGCTAGTTAGTTTAAGTTTTTTTATATTTGGAAATCCCCTCAAAAAATAGATTATTAGCAGTCATTAAATGAGCTTATTTCGTAAACTCTTCGGAAGAAAATCTAATCCGTCTGAAGAACAAATACCAAATCAAGAGCGTGGCAAATATATGCCAGAGCTTAAGTTGCCTGCTGATGAACGCTTTACCATAAATTTTAAGGCCAATGGCGGTAAATTTTTGTATTGTGAAAATATGGATGAAGTTAAGGACAGCTTCAACTCTATACTAGATGAAAATCAATGGCATAACGATAAAGTTTTTCTAATCGACGAACGCTTATCTGCTCTTTTCAAAGACTTTAAGCTCAATAGCACAACCAAAATTTCTGAAAGCGCATACTTTTTATCTACCTGTGAGTATCTAATTTCTGATGATGGCTCTTTACTAATTTCCTCAAATCAAATAGCCGAGAAAAAACTTAAGGAATTACCAGAGCATTTTATCATTTATGCTACTACGAGTCAATTTGTAGAGAATATTGGAGAAGGATTAAAAGGTATAAAAGCCAAGAGTAAAACTAAAATACCGACAAACATTACAACCATTAAGCATTTTAAAACTGCTGATGACAAAGATTTTCTAACTTATGGAAGTAGCGCCAAAGACCTCTACCTTCTTCTTTTAGAGGATTTATAATGAAAGAATTATCCATAAGAGCTATCTCGGGCGCTATCTATGTTCTATTGCTTATCGGTTCGCTTTATATGCAAAATGCTTTAACAGCGTTGTTAGCTGTATTTGGTGTTTTAAGTCTCGTTGAGTTTAGCAATTTGATTCATCTTAAATCATATGCGCAGTATATTGTATTTATATTGTTTTTTGGAGGGTTTTGGTTTTTGTGCCTTTGGAAGAAAGACATAAATGGTAGTGACGAAGCCATTCAAATTTTATTGGTTATTACCATCTTTGTAAATCTTATACTTATAAAGGATTTATTTACTGCTAAGAAAATTCCAATATTTAGTTCTAAAAGTTACATCGTAACGACATTTTATTTAACAAGTGGTTTTATTTTTATGTTGCTTATTGCGAACTACCAAAATGTGTTTACGCCACAACTTCTGCTTGGAGGATTTGTTTTAATTTGGGTTAATGACAGTGCTGCTTATTTAATTGGTAAAAACTTTGGCAAACAAAGATTATTTCCGAGGATATCACCTAAAAAAACAGTTGAGGGTTTTTTAGGTGGTTTATTTTTTGCTTGCATATCAAGCTACTTTATTTTTTTATATACAGAAACCTTAGACTTTACAAGTTGGCTCATTTTGGCAATAATAGTAAGTGTTTTGGGAACCTTGGGAGATTTAATAGAATCTAAATTTAAGCGACAAGCCGGTGTAAAGGACAGTGGCGTAATAATGCCTGGGCATGGAGGGTTATTAGACCGACTAGATAGTATTATCTTTACATCACCATTTATTTATTTGTTTTTAAGAATCTTAAGCTATGTTTCATAAAGAAGGTCATAAAATTATATTCATTACTTTGGTTATAGTTGTTGGTTCATTTTTCCTAATCGATGAATTTATTACTAATGAATGGCTTAGAAAAGGATTGATGATAACCATTCTCATTATCTTTATTCTCATTCTTCAATTTTTCAGAAATCCAAAGCGCTATACACATGCTAATGAAAAACATGCATTATCTCCCGTAGATGGTAAGGTTGTGGTCATTGAAGAAGTTATGGAAAATGAAGTTTTTAAGGATAAGCGAATTCAGGTCTCTGTTTTTATGTCTCCTTTAAATGTACATGTAACCCGTTATCCTATTGGCGGTCGAATTAGCTTTAGTAAATATCATCCGGGAAAGTATTTAGTGGCATGGCATCCTAAGTCGAGTGAAGAAAATGAACGTACAACAGTAGTTGTTGAAAACGAGGGTTTTGGCAAAGTACTTTATAGACAAATTGCTGGTGCTTTGGCCAAGCGTATTGTTAATTATGCAAAAAAAGATGCCAATGTTATTCAAGGTGCAGATTCTGGTTTTATAAAATTTGGGTCTAGAGTAGATTTATTTTTACCTTTAGATGCTCAAATAAAGGTAAAACTCAATCAAAAAGTTAGAGGAGGCGAAAGTATCATTGCTGAGATGAAATGACACCAGAAGAATTGCAAATAGAGTTTGAAGACGCTGTGGAACGTATCAATGCACATACCGAACCGTTCCCTGCTGATTTTTTACTTCGACTTTATGCCTATTACAAAAAAGCCACTAACGATTATGGCAGACCAAGCAGTCGCAAACCCATCATTAACGCCTTTAAAACCAACGCTCTTTTTCAAGTGAAAGATATAAGTCAGGACGAGGCAAAGGAAGAGTATATTAAACTTGTGAACAATTACTTTTTGTATCGTAAATAATTAAAAAATCGCGTAAGATACATTAATTGCCAAACCTTTCATATCTATTTGGTTCGCATCATCTAAACTTAGATTTAACGAGTAATAATTTATTTCTAGGGCATATTTACCTAATAGGTTTAAACCGATCCCTATATAACCTCCAGAATTGTTGGCATCACTATCTCGATCACTTCTTACCTCTCGTAGGTCATATGATGTTGAAGAAGTTGGTGTTTCAATAAGTTGAGAACTTTGGTCAAAGCTTAAAACTCTATTTTGTGTGTAGGCTATGTGCGCATAAATTTCCAACTTATTATTTATATCGAAATAACGTCTAAGTCCTATCGGTATTTGAAAAAATGAATACGACAGATTGGATATAATTTCAAAATCTGCAACATTGGATTCCGAAAAACTGCTACTACTATTCATGTCAGATACATTTTGATAATTTGGAGCTAAAAATACGCTCCAATTATTTTGGTCAAAAGGTAAGCGAACTTCCAATTCCATTCCAAAAGAAAGGTGGTTAGTATTGTCACCATAATCTTCTTCACCACCAAAGGTTCTGACGATTTCTTCTTCTACTGGATTAATAGAAAAAGGTGGAGGGCCGCTATATGAAAGTACATATGAACTTGCATTTGTATTAATCTGATTAGAGTTTATATTTAAGCCTCCTTTTAGCTTTAAACTGATTTTTGGTTTTGTTCTTTGATCGTGTAGATTAGTGTATTCTTCACCTTTACATTTATTGTAGTCAGTAAAAAAATCTGATAGATTGGTACTATTATACCTTAAATTAGAATAATCTTCTAAAATAAAATCATCACATTTAAAATTATCAAAGAGCTGTCTCTTAAACGGTGCGTTTTCTCTAACTCTGTTGTTTTCATCAATCGTTTTTTTATAGTCCAAGAAAACAAGTCCATCATCCTTTTCATAGAAAAAGAAGTATTTTCCCTTATTATGGATTTCATATAAACTAGACTCACCATCAACCAAAACCCTAAGCAGAACAAAACTGTTGCTGAGTTGCATTTCTTCAAACAATGGACCTACGAGTTGCTTGGTTATCTTATGTTGTTTATAAAAATGATCTGTATCATTAATCTTAAATTCTTTTATCTGATTTATGGTCAGGATCTCTTCTGGAGAACTCTTATCTGTTTTATAAGTTACAGATGTAGGGTTTCTTTTCCAATCCTTATTCTGTATGTAACACTGTACTTTTTTGCCTGTGTTATCAATTATGTATCCTTGCTGAAAACTTACTTGACTACTACCTACATAAACAAAGGATAATAGTAATAGAAACAGAAATTTCTTCATCATGATAGTTTTGGACTACAATAATATTGAAATTTCCCACAAAAACAAATTGATTTATTTAATCCCTTATCAAGGGCATCGTAGAACAACGCAACAATCCTTCTTGCTTTGCAATTTCAGCATATGGGACTTCCTCAACCATAAAACCATTTTGCCTAAGCCAAGCATTTAATCTGGTAAAGTTTTGTTCTGAAATAATGACATCCTCGGAAATGGAAAATATGTTACTGTTCATATCGTACATTTCTTCCTTACTGATTTCAAAAATATTTTCCTTTCCGAAATAATCCACTAACCATTGGTATTCACTTTCAACTAAAAATCCATTTTTATGGATAATGGCCTTATTCTTACCGATTGGTTGAAAGCAACAGTCTAGATGTAACGCATTATTATAAGGATCGGTATTAGATTTTCTCAGCTCAAATGGTTTTACCTTTTTATGTGGAAATAACTCTTGAATTGCTCTTACAGCCTCTATATTAGTCCGGGCTGTAATATAATCTGGGTAATCATCACCAGAATACGTTCCTATAAAGATGTAATCGTTCCAAGGCATAACATCACCCCCTTCGACATGACATGCATCTGGCAATATGATTCTATTGGATTTATCGACATTGGTCCATACATATTCTGTAGCCTCTATTTCGCGCTTACGATCTGGTAAAATATTCGCTATGATTATCTTATCTTCAATAACGAAGGAAATATCCCTTGCAAAAATCTGATTGTAATCTTCGATAACTTCAGGCCTGTAAACCTTAACATTATGCTTCTCTAATACCTCAGCAACAGCATCCATTTCTTTTATCATATCGGCTTCTAAGGGGTAAGTCCCTGCTAACACATGCTGACGGCTTTTAGGGTCGTAGCACTCTTCAACTTTAGGTGTAGGTCCATTGCTTTTTGCAGTTCCAAGGATAACGGCTCTAAGACGGGATGTCTCGTTTTGTACGTTTAAGTTCATAAGGTTTAAAATATAAAAAGCTCCATAGTTTTATGAAGCCTTTAGATATTTACATTATAAGATTATCGTTCATTAATAGTTTTAAATGGCCTGTAAGTCTCGCCAACATAAAGTTGTCTAGGTCTTCCTATAGGCTCTTTTCGCAAACGCATTTCGCGCCATTGCGCAATCCAACCGGGCAAACGACCCAAAGCGAACATTACGGTGAACATTTCTACAGGAATACCCATAGCTCTATAAATAATACCTGAATAAAAATCTACATTTGGATATAACTTTCTATCAACAAAATATTGATCCTCTAGAGCCTCCTTTTCTAGTCCTTTGGCAATATCTAAAATAGGATCTTCAACTCCAAGATCTCCTAAAACCTCATCAGCAGCAACTTTTATAATTTTTGCTCTTGGATCAAAGTTTTTATAAACACGATGACCAAAACCCAT
This sequence comes from Winogradskyella sp., assembly GCF_028282165.1. Taxonomy (GTDB): domain Bacteria; phylum Bacteroidota; class Bacteroidia; order Flavobacteriales; family Flavobacteriaceae; genus Winogradskyella. The sequence continues at coordinate 61,790 of NZ_JANQIM010000001.1, forward strand.
TAGTCGGAAAGGATCATTTTTATCCTTAGCCTTGGCCATATACTTCTTGGTATCACCTCCATCGGCCTTAATCGCTTCTAGCATTTCTAATACCGCTTGGTTAGCTCCACCGTGTAATGGACCCCAAAGTGCTGAAATACCAGACGCTAAGGATACGAATAAGCCTGCGTGAGAAGAACCTGTAATTCTCACAGTTGATGTAGAGCAATTTTGCTCGTGGTCGGCATGGAGAATCAGCAATTTATCTAATGCATTTATTAGAATTGGATTTTGCTCGTATTCTTTATTTGGGCTCTTAAACATCATCTTTAACACATTCTCAACATATCCGAGATTATCATCACCATATTCTAGTGGTAGACCATGTTTTTTTCGCATAGTCCAAGCTACCAAAACAGGAAACTTACCTAGAATTCGGACAATGGCATTATACATGGCTTCATCTGAATTTACATCTACAGATGAAGGATTAAATGCAGTTAATGCACTAGTCAGCGACGACAACACTCCCATTGGATGTGCAGAAACAGGAAAAGCATCTATAATTTTCTTTATATCTTCACTAACCACAGAATGGTGTTTGATGTCCGAATGAAATTTATCTAATTCTTCCTTAGTTGGTAATTCACCAAAAATCAAAAGATAAGCCACTTCAAGAAAATCTGCCTTCTCTGCCAATTCTTCTATAGAATACCCTCTGTACCTTAGAATTCCTTTTTCACCATCTAAAAAGGTGATGGCACTTTCGCAACTTCCAGTATTTTTGTAACCTGGATCAATGGTAATAACACCTCCTGTTGCACTTCTTAAAGTTTTGACATCAATAGCAACTTCATTTTCAGTACCTATTTTTACAGGTAATTCATAAGAGTTGCCATTAATTTCTAAGGTCGCTGTATCTGACATATTTTTTACTTGTTTTTAGTGTTTTTTTAAGGATTGTAAATTTACGAAATCTCAAACGATTTCGGAAGCAGATTTATAACCGATTTAACAATATTGGGCTTTGGCAAAAACAGCTTAAATTGTATTCTTTTTTAGGGGGCGATTGTTGAGCTTTAATTGCAACAATCTTGAATAGAAAGACATTATTGTTAATTTTGTTCCCCTAACTGTTAATGATGAATTACCTCAAAATTTTCTTTTTGCTAATCCCATTTTTTAGCTTTTCGCAAGTTATCAATGTTGAGTCTATGCGCAGACCCAGTGACTCTACTAAATGGACAGGATCGGTTAGTTTGGATGTATCACTAATTAGAAACACTAATGACATTTTCAGGATTGCCAATAAAGCCCACATACAGTATGACAATGATATTAACTTTTGGCTGTTTGTCAACGATCTTAACCTACAGAAGATTGAAGATAATTCTTTGGTAAATCGAGGTACACAACACCTCAGATATAATAGAAAAATTTCTGAAAAAACAAAATGGGAAGTGTTTGCACAAGGGCAGTATGATGCCATCTCAGAAATTGGTTTTAGAGGCCTAGTAGGTACTGGACCTCGTTTTAAGTTATCTAAAAATGACAATTACAGATTCTATTTAGGCACTTTGATGATGTACGAATATGAAAAGGCATCAAATGCTATTCCCGATCGTATACAGGAGGACATAAGAGGTAGTGCTTATTTGTCATTCAGTCTTTATCCCACAGAAACCATTACCATTATCAGTACAAGTTATTACCAGCCGAGAATAGACGCATTTAGGGACTATCGTTTTTCGAGTAACACCTCATTGCTATTTAGAATTTTTGAAGACTTGGCCTTTAAAGTCAACTTTAATTTTTTTCATGATGCTTTTCCTGTGACATCTGCTGTACCTGAGACTCAATTTGAATTGACTAATGGCTTATTGTATACATTTTAGTCATTCAGTTTTTGATGATTCTTTCTACCGTACTTCCAACACTCGAATTAATTTCTAAGAAATATACACCATTTACATAATTTGAAACATCTACCTCTACATCCGTTGAATCGAATACATTGGTTTCTATAAGTCGACCCTGAATATCATAAACTTTAATCCTCTCAATTGGCAGTGAAGCATCAATAGTGATGAAATCATTAGCAGGATTCGGATATATTTTAATTGAACTATCAAAACTGAGGTCATTAGTAGATAGCACCTGAAAATTGGTCTGGGCTATATTGGTGATTATGGGAAAATTATAATCAAAATAGATTTCGGCTTGTTGCGCAACATCGTCACCAACGGTTAACGTATATAGTGTTTTAATCTTAAAGAGTATGTTACCTATGACATTAGGTGCCAAATTGATATCGTCAAATATGAATTCTACTCTATTTCCATTAATTCTGGCGTACATGTCGTGAGATGCATTCAATATTTGTAAAGAGCTTAAATCGTACTGCGCTTCATCAATATCATTTCTTACTACCACAAAAATTGCCGGAGCAGTACCTGTATTCTCAAATCGAATATTATAGTGTAAATACTCGCCTATCTTGTCTGGCGATACCACGTCTCCTTCCAAGCAAGTGATGTCATTGGGATCATACGAACCAATTACAACCTCTTGCAAAATGAATGTATTATCATTAGCTGTTTCGTCGTTGGCAACTGGGTTAATGGTTGCAGTGAAATCCAACATGTCACCAATATTCACTGCAGGAGTTTCCATTGGTGAATTAACATTAAGTACGAGATCTATAACTCTAGTTTCAAACGGAATTAAGTCTACATAATCCCAAGAAAGACTACCTGAGCTCTGTAAAGTAGGTGTTTCAGATGTTGATATAAGGTCTAAAACTGCAGCATCATAGTTGAAGTTAATATTGCCCGAAAGTGATTGATTCCCTTTGTTCTTATATACGATTTGATAGTCCGCATCAAATCCAGGTCGGGCTGGAACAATGGGAACAATAACTATTTCGAGGTCATTATGAATGCCATTGGGCGTAATGCAAAAATCTTGACTCACCGAATTATTTAAGTCTGTGAAATCAACAACTGTATTTAAAGGAGAGACATTAAAAAAATCTGGGCTCTCAAGTTCTGGGGTTAGTTGATAATTCCCTGTTTCTGTATAAAAAGTGTATTCCCCCAATTGGTTAGAAAACGTATAGCCTAAAGGTGTCCCATCATCTACGCGAATTCTTACATTTGTTAAGTCATGGTCTGAATTAGCGCAACCATTGTTATCTAAATCTAACTTTACAATTCCCGAAATGGTATTATAATCACCACCAGGTGCAAAGGTACAATGAGTGCTTATGGGGCCTTGAAAATTTGTGAATTCTTGAAATACCAATATCTCTTCCTCATCTGCACATATAAACTCAATGGGATTGTTCGAAATATCTAATAAAAAAAATATAGTACTCTCATCAAATGAGACTCCTCCATTTTTTATATTAATATTTGTAATTTGATTATTTTCACAGCTCCATGATTCTAGTTCATTGTTATTACTTAAATCCAATTCTGTCAATAAGTTATCTGAACAAAAGAATTTCGTAAGATTAGGTAATAAAGAGAAATCGAAATAAGACATTTGGTTGTCAGAAAAAGATAAAAAATCAATGTTTTGATCTTGGGCTACTTCAATATTTGTTAATTGATTATCAGAACAAACTAAATACTCCAAGTTATCATTTTGAGACACATCTAGTAGTGCTAAATTATTGTATCGACAGTCTAATGATTCTAAATTGAGGTTTTGTTCCACATTGAGCGTTGAGAGGTTATTATAACTACAACTTAGAGATACCAAATTAGGGTTTTGAGTAACATCAAGATTTGAGAGGTTATTATAACTACAACTTAGAGACACCAAATTAGGGTTTTGAGTAACATCAAGATTTGAGAGGTTATTGGAATTACATCTCAAATTCTCTAGGTTAAGGTTTTGAGTCACATCGAGGGTTGTGAGATTATTGGAATGGCATTCAAATACTTCCAGGTTAAGACATTGAGCCACATCCACATTGCTAATTTCATTATTACCAAAACTCAGTTGTTTCAAACTCACGTGTTGAGATACATCTAACACCGTTATATTATTTTTATCACAATTTAAAAATTCAAGATCGAGGTTTTGAGAAATGTCTAAACTACTTAACTCATTCTCTGAAATTGATAGATATTCTAAATCAATATTTTGAGATAGATCTATACTGGTCAAATAATTATCTGATAAATATAGATTAATTAGATTTGGGTTTTGGGATACATCTATACTTGTTAATTGATTGTTTCTCAAACTCAAAAATTGTAAGTTACTATTTGAAGAAATATCTATTATCTGTAAATCATTTCCCCAACATGACAAATGGTTTAAACTAGTGAATGCTTCGATACCCGTTAAGTCCGAAACATCTTGATTAATTATGCTTAGCCTAAATATTTGCAAAGCTTCCTGCACCTCGATCTCACTATTATTGTTAGTATCAATAGTTACAGGATTGTCATCAGCATCAAAAGCAATACCCAAAGAGGAACTCGCTTGCAATAATCTTGCCTTAAAATTAGGGTCTGGAATGTCTACAATTTGAGCTTGTATTGTACTAAAAAGGGAAATACATAGAAGAAGAGATAGAAGTGATTTCATAGCGATTGATTTCTTTAAAGATGTCGATTGACCGAAATGGTTGCGTCAAAAAAAGAAATGAATTTGTATTTTCTTACAAATACTGTTTAAATGACTGTTACCTCGTGAATGCGTTTTTACCTACAAAAAAACCTACTCAAATCAATGAATAGGTTTTTAAATTTGTGTATAATTTGAAGGCTATTACTTCACCTTAAACGCTTGTTCTTGAGGAAAATAAGCCACATCACCAAGCTCTTCTTCAATACGCAATAACTGGTTGTATTTTGCCATTCTATCAGAACGAGAAGCAGAACCTGTTTTAATTTGTCCTGTGTTTAATGCCACGGCTAAATCGGCAATGGTATTATCTTCGGTTTCACCAGACCTATGAGACATTACAGAGGTATAACCTGCATTTTTTGCCATATTAACTGCGGCTATAGTTTCGGTTAAGGACCCAATTTGATTCACCTTAATTAATATCGAATTAGCAATACCGTTTTCTATACCTCTTGATAAGCGCTCTACATTGGTCACAAATAAGTCATCACCTACCAATTGTACACTATCACCTATTTTATCAGTTAGCAACTTCCATCCTTCCCAATCGTTCTCGTCCATACCATCTTCAATTGAGATAATTGGATATTTAGAAGCCAACTCAGCAATATATTCTGCCTGCTCAGCCGATGTTCTAACTACACCCGACTCCCCTTCAAATTTTTTATAGTCATATTTGCCATCAATATAGAATTCTGCTGCTGCACAGTCTAAGGCAATCTTTACATCCTCACCAAAGGTGTAACCAGCTTTTTCAACGGCTAGTTTTATTGAATCTAAAGCATCTTCTGTTCCGCCTTCTAAATTTGGTGCAAATCCACCTTCATCACCAACAGCAGTGCTTAACCCTCTATCGTGTAATACTTTCTTTAGGTTATGAAAAATTTCGGTGCCCATTTGCATAGCATGTGTAAAGTTTTTAGCCTTTACTGGCATAATCATAAACTCTTGAAATGCAATTGGTGCGTCACTGTGCGAACCGCCGTTAATGATATTCATCATGGGTACTGGCAGTGTATTGGCAGATACACCTCCGACATATCTGTACAATGGCATGCCTAATTCGTTAGCTGCTGCTTTAGCAACGGCTAATGATACGCCTAATATAGCATTAGCACCTAATTTGGATTTATTTTTTGTACCGTCTAAATCAATCATTAATTGATCTATGGCATTCTGCTCAAACACAGACACCCCCAATAATTCTTGAGCGATCACAGAATTAACATTCTCAACAGCTTTTAAAACGCCTTTGCCCATGTAGGTATCGCCACCATCCCTCAACTCTACGGCTTCGTGCTCACCTGTAGAGGCGCCAGAAGGCACAGCGGCTCTTCCCATAATTCCGCTTTCGGTAACCACATCCACTTCTACGGTAGGATTACCTCTAGAATCTAAAATTTGTCTTGCGTGTACATTAACTATAATGCTCATCTTTAAATTGTTTTAGTTATTTAATCAAAATAAACAAGTAAGATATACTGAAACATTCCGATAGCCATCGGGACAGCATAACATACTCATGCCAGTCAAAATTACGAAATTATGTACCGTAAAACAGAACAAAAATCATAATTGCGATTAATATTTACGATAATGTTTTCGCAACTAAAAAAACGCAACAGAACTTAATTTTTGTTGCGTTTTTTCTATTAAGCGTTTTTGATATTTTCTATAAACTGATCGAACAAATACACTGAATCATTTGGCCCAGGACTAGCCTCGGGATGGTACTGTACTGAGAAGCAGTTTTTATCTTTAATCTTAATGCCTGCAACCGTGTCATCGTTAAGATGCACATGTGTAATCTCAACATTAGCATTAGCTTCTGTTTCTTCTCTGTTGATAGCGAAACCATGGTTTTGAGAGGTGATTTCGCCCTTGCCTGTAATTAAGTTTTTAACGGGGTGGTTAATTCCTCTGTGACCGTTATGCATTTTATAGGTAGAAATGCCATTGGCCAAGGCAATAACTTGGTGCCCCAAACAAATACCAAATAAGGGTTTGTTTCTAGATATGATTTCTTTAGCCACAGTTTGTGCTTCAACTAAAGGTTCTGGATCGCCAGGCCCATTAGATATAAAATAACCATCTGGATTAAAGGCCTCTAAATCTTCAAACTTAGAATTATGTGGAAACACTTTTATATAGGCATCCCTTTTTGCCAAATTTCTTAAAATGTTCTTTTTAATGCCTATATCTAATGCAGAAATCTTATACTTGGCATTTTCATTACCAAAATAATAAGGCTCTTTAGTAGAGACTTGGGACGCCAATTCTAAGCCTTCCATATTAGGTTGCTCGGCTAATTGCTTTTTCAAGCTTTCAATATTATCGACTTCGGTTGAGATTACAGCATTCATGGCTCCATGATCCCTAATATAACTTACTAATGCTCTAGTATCTACATCAGAAATGGCTAGGGTATTGTGTTCTTCAAAAAACGCTTCTAACGACGCATCACCTCCAGGTCTAGAATACTCAAAGCTAAAATTCTTGCAAATGAGGCCTGCTATTTTTACTGTATCAGATTCGATCTCATCTTCCTTGGTACCGTAGTTACCTATGTGCGCATTTGTGGTCACCATCAACTGTCCGTAATACGATGGATCAGTAAAAATTTCCTGATAACCTGTAGTCCCTGTATTAAAGCATACTTCACCAAATGCTGTACCTTCCTTACCTATAGATTTTCCATAGAAGATAGTACCGTCTGCTAATAAAATTAGTGCTTTCTTTCTTTGTTTGTATTTCATGTGCAGTATTTATAGAGATTCCTGACGTGACAGGAATGAAGTTTTACAAAAATCCAAAAAAAAAGGATAAACTGAAATAGTTTATCCTTGATATTTATCAATGCTTATTAACATTTATTCTTCTTCGTTAGTCGCTTGAGTTTCTACTGGAGGAACAGCAGCAGTAGCTTTCTTACCACCACCTCTTCTACTTCTACGCGTCGATTTCTTAGCAGGTTTACCAGCATTGTAAAGCTCGTTATAATCTACCAATTCTATCATTGCCATATCAGCGTTATCACCCAATCGATTTCCTAACTTGATAATTCTTGTGTATCCACCTGGTCTATCACCTACTTTTGCAGCAACATCCCTAAACAATTCTGCAACAGCTTGTTTTTGTCTTAATCTAGACATTACTATTCTTCTGTTGTGCGTTGTATCTTCCTTAGATTTTGTAATCAAAGGCTCAACAAACTGCTTTAAAGCTTTAGCCTTAGCTGTTGTTGTGTTAATACGCTTGTGCTCAATTAAAGAACAAGCCATATTAGCTAACATTGCTTTTCTGTGAGCAGATTTTCTACCTAAATGGTTGAATTTTTTTCCGTGTCTCATGACTTTTGTTTTATCATCTTGCTACCAAATTCCGACGATTTCTGTCGGAAGAGCAAAATATGATTAATAATAATTATACTTACTTGAATGAGATTCTTGCCTATGCAGGAATAACAATCGTTAGTCTTTATCTAATTTATATTTGCTTAAATCCATTCCAAAGTTAAGCCCCTTAACATTTACTAGTTCTTCTAGCTCTGTTAAAGACTTCTTACCAAAGTTTCTGAATTTCATTAAGTCGTTTTTATTGAATGATACCAAATCACCTAATGTATCAACTTCTGCTGCTTTTAAACAGTTTAAGGCACGCACAGAAAGATCCATGTCGACTAACTTAGTCTTCAGCAATTGTCTCATGTGAAGTGATTCTTCATCATAAGTCTCTGTCTGTGCAATTTCATCCGCTTCAAGTGTAATGCGCTCATCAGAGAATAACATGAAGTGGTGGATTAATATCTTAGCGGCTTCCGTTAATGCATCTTTTGGATGAATTGATCCATCAGTTTGAATTTCGAAAACTAATTTTTCGTAATCCGTCTTTTGCTCTACACGGAAGTTTTCAATACTGTATTTTACATTCTTTATTGGTGTGTAGATAGAATCCGTAAAGATAGTTCCTATAGGTGCAGAAGCTTTTTTATTTTCTTCAGCAGGAACGTAACCTCTTCCTTTCTCAATCGTTAACTCCATATTGATATTTACTTTAGGATCTAAGTTACAGATAACTAAATCTGTATTTAGTACTTGGAATCCTGAAATAAACTTTTGAAAATCACCAGCTGTGATTTGCTCTTGTCCTGAAATTGAAATTGTAACGGTTTCGTTATCAACTTCATCAATTTGACGCTTAAAATTAACCTGCTTTAAGTTCAAGATCATTTCAGTAACATCTTCAACTACACCTGAAATTGTAGAGAACTCATGGTCTACGCCTTCTATTCTCACTGATGTAATTGCAAAACCCTCTAAAGACGATAGTAATACTCTACGTAAAGCATTACCGACTGTTAATCCGTATCCTGGCTCTAAAGGTCTGAATTCGAACTTCCCTTCAAAATCAGTTGAAGAGATCATGATTACTTTGTCAGGCTTCTGAAAATTTAATATTGCCATTGTTGTTCTTCGTTTTGATTGTTATTTAGTTGCGCGGTTTATAAGTTTGAAGAAGACCAATAAACCCTTTGGCCAAATCCCAATATGATTAATTTATTATTTAGAATAAAGTTCAACGATAAATTGCTCGTTGATTTGCTCTGGAATCTGAATTCTTGCTGGAACTGAAACATAAGTTCCTTGCATAGTATCGTTATTCCAGGTAATCCATTCGTATACAGTGCTAGAGTTAGCTAATGAATTTTGAATAGTTTCTAAAGACTTAGATTTTTCTCTTACACCTACAACATCTCCAGCTTTTAGTTGATAAGAAGGAATATTTACCTTTTCGCCATTAACTGTAATGTGTCTGTGCGATACCAATTGTCTTGCACCACTTCTTGATGGGGCGATACCCATTCTGTAAACCACGTTGTCTAAACGCGATTCACATAATTGTAATAAAACCTCACCCGTAATACCTTGAGCAGCTGTTGCTCTTTTAAACATGTTTCTGAATTGACGTTCTAAAATACCATAAGTGTATTTTGCTTTTTGCTTTTCAGCTAATTGGATAGCGTATTCAGATTTTTTTCCACGTCTTCTGTTATTTCCATGTTGACCTGGAGGATAGTTTCTTTTTTCGAAGGCTTTGTCATCTCCGAAGATAGGTTGCCCGAATTTACGAGCGATTTTTGTTTTAGGACCAGTATATCTTGCCATTTTAATTGAATTATGAGAGCGATTCTAAAATTAAGGTCTTAAGCTTATCCTTCTACAATCGTAAGTCTCTCGTTGATACTTGTTTATTTAAAATTTTTCAGTTTGCAAATTTACGCAAAATAAACTAATCTCAACACTTATTGTTGAGATTAGTTTACCTTAAAAAAACCTGAAACTAGTTCAGATTAAACGCGACGTCTTTTTGGTGGACGACAACCGTTATGTGGCATTGGCGTAACATCGATAATTTCTGACACTTCAATACCTGCATTATGTATAGATCTTATAGCAGATTCTCTACCATTACCTGGACCTTTTACATAAACTTTTACTTTCTTTAAACCAGCTTCTTTTGCAACTTCTGCTGCATCTTCTGCTGCTAGCTGTGCAGCATAAGGGGTATTCTTTTTAGAGCCTCTAAAGCCCATTTTACCAGCTGATGACCAAGAGATCACATCCCCTTTTTTATTTGTTAAAGAAATGATGATGTTATTGAATGAAGCTGTAATGTGCGCTTCTCCAGTTGCATCAACAATTACTTTACGTTTTTTTGTACTTGACTTTGCCATATCTTTTAGTTTCTAGTGTTAGCTTTTAGTTGTTAGAATCCTAAACATTTCTATTTCGAGCAGATTCATCTAACTACTAATTACTAATGACTACTGTCTGTTATTATTTAGTTACTTTTTTCTTGTTAGCAACTGTTTTTCTTCTACCTTTTCTTGTACGAGAGTTGTTCTTAGTACGTTGTCCACGTAATGGAAGGCCAGCTCTATGACGAATACCTCTGTAACATCCTATATCCATTAAACGCTTAATGTTTAATTGCGTCTCTGAACGTAACTCACCTTCGATCTTATAAGACCCAACGGCCTCACGAATGGCTCCGATTTCGTCGTCGGTCCAATCTTGTACCTTAGTGCTTTCGTCAACTTTAGCGGTCTCTAAAATTTCTTTAGCTCTACTTCTACCTATTCCATAGATATAAGTTAAGGACACTACTCCTCTTTTTTGTTTTGGTATATCTACACCTGCAATTCTTGCCATATAATTTAGTTTTTAGCTGTTAGTTTTTAGTTGTTAGAATCCTAAACATTTCTATTTCGAACAGATTCATCTAACTACTAATCACTAATGACTTTTCTTTTATCCTTGTCTTTGTTTGAATCTAGGATTCTTTTTGTTAATAACGTAAAGTCTTCCTTTACGACGTACCAATTTGCAATCGGCACTTCTCTTTTTAACTGATGCTCTTACTTTCATCTTTATTCAGTTTAAAATTCAAGGTTCAAGGTTCAAAATTCAAGTTTAAAACACTATAAACTTTGAACTTTAAACTCGAAACTTTTTAGTATCTATAAGTTATACGAGCCTTCGTTAAATCGTAAGGGCTCATTTCTAATTTTACTTTATCACCTGGTAATAACTTAATATAATGCATACGCATTTTACCAGATATATGTGCTGTCACAATGTGACCATTTTCTAATTCTACACGGAACATAGCGTTTGATAATGCTTCGATTATCGTTCCGTCTTGTTCTATTGCTGCTTGCTTTGCCATAAATTATTTTTAGTGTTCAATCCTCATTTAACAAATACCTTGCCTAAAATTCAGCATTGAACTTTCCAAATTGGTTTTATAAATTATGCAGTAACAGATTTTCTGTTTTTACCTGTTTTCATCAAGCCGTCATAATGCTTATTCAATAAATAAGAATTAATCTGCTGCATCGTGTCAATAGCTACACCAACCATAATTAATAGTGATGTTCCTCCAAAGAATAATGCCCATCCTTGCTGCACACCAACTAACTGATATACGAAAGCTGGAAACACCGCTACTAAGGCCAAGAATATAGATCCTGGTAAAGTAATCTGAGACATGATCTTGTCTAAATATTCGGCTGTTTCTGTACCTGGTCTGATACCTGGAATAAACCCACCACTACGCTTTAAATCGTCTGCCATTTTATTCGTTGGAACTGTAATTGCCGTATAGAAATACGTAAATATGATAATCAACAATCCGAAAACTAAGTTGTACCAGAACCCAAATATATCCTGAAAATTAGCTTGCATCCACTGACCTACACCACTTTCAGGACCGAAAAGCTTACCTATATATGCTGGCGCAAACATAATCGCCTGAGCGAAAATAATTGGCATTACACCTGAAGCATTTAACTTCAATGGTAAAAACTGACGTGAACCAAACACATTTTTCTCATAGCCTCCAGATGCAGTTCTTCTTGCATACTGAACAGCAATTTTACGAACTGCCATGACCAAGAATACAGATGCCAAGATAATTAAGAACCATATCACAAGCTCGATCAAGATCATCATGAATCCTCCATTACCACCTTCTAGTCTCGAAAACATATTCTGAGCAAAGGATTGTGGCATTGTAGCAATGATACCCACCATAATTAATAATGAGATACCGTTACCAATACCTTTATCTGTAATCTTTTCACCTAACCACATCGCAAATACACAACCTGTTACTAAAATAATTACAGAAGAGAAGTAGAATACACCTTCAGAAAAGCCAGGAATTAACATTTGGCTAATTGATTGTAAACCAGATAATGATGGAATAGTTCCTAAATAAGCTGGAGCCTGTACCAAACATATACCAATAGTCAACCAACGTGTAATCTGAGTGATTTTCTTTTGCCCGCTGGCACCTTCTTTTTGAAGCTTTTGTAAATAAGGAATAGCAATACCCATTAATTGAACCACAATCGATGCAGAGATGTAAGGCATAATACCCAATGCAAATACTGAAGCATTAGAGAAACCTCCACCGGTAAAGGCATTGATTAACCATAATAAACCTCCTTGAGCAGCTGAATCTTGTAATTCCGCTAATTTAGGAAAATCAACACCTGGCAATACCACTTGAGCACCAAAACGGTATACTAATAAAAGACCTAGGGTTAAGACAATTCTATCCTTAAGCTCAGTGATTTTCCAGACGTTTTTTAATGTTTCTATTATCTTCATCCTTATATATTCTTATAAAGTTACAGCTTCACCACCAGCAGCTTCAATAGCAGCTTTTGCCGTAGCAGTAAATTTATGAGCAGTAACTGTTAATTTTGCCTTTAACTCACCTCTACCTAGGATTTTAACTAGATCATTCTTTCTAGCTTTTCCTAATGATACAAGTGTTTCAAAATCTACAGTATCCTTGATTTTCTTTTCGTCTACCAACTCTTGTAAAGTATCTAAGTTGATACCTTGATACTCTACGCGATTAATGTTTTTAAATCCGTATTTAGGCACACGTCTTTGTAAAGGCATTTGTCCACCTTCAAATCCTAATTTCTTAGAATACCCAGAACGTGATTTGGCTCCTTTGTGCCCTCTTGTCGCAGTACCACCTTTACCAGATCCTTGACCACGTCCAACGCGTTTACCTTGATTTTTTACTGAACCTTCTGCAGGTTTTAAATTACTTAAATCCATTTTTAAGTGTATATTTTTAAGCTTCTTCTACAGAAACTAAGTGTTCAACTTTCTTTACCATACCAAGGATACTTGGCGTGGCATCGTGCTCAACTACTTGACCAATTCTTTTTAAACCTAAAGCTTCTAATGTTAGCTTTTGTCTTTTGGTTCGATTGATTGCACTTTTTACTTTGGTTACTTTAATCTTTGCCATTTTATGCTAGTATTAAGTAGATAGTATCAAGTATTTAGTATTCTCTGGTGCAGTTAAAAACTACTAACAACTAATTACTTTGTACTTCATACTATTTTTTTATCCTTTAAATACTTTTTCAAGTGAAATTCCACGCTCTCTTGCTACTGCATTAGCATCTCTTAATTGTAATAAAGCATCAAATGTTGCTTTTACTACATTGTGAGGGTTAGAAGATCCTTGAGACTTTGATAATACATCATGTACACCAACAGCTTCAAGTACCGTTCTTACAGCACCACCAGCAATAACTCCTGTACCGGGTGCAGCTGGAATAATATTTACTCTAGCACCACCATATTTCCCTTTTTGTTCGTGCGGCAATGTACCTTTTACAATAGGGATTCTTACTAAGTTCTTCTTGGCATCTTCTACGGCCTTAGCAATTGCTGTAGCTACATCCTTAGATTTTCCTAAGCCATGTCCTACGACACCTGCCTCATCACCTACTACAACAATAGCAGAAAAACCAAATGCTCTACCACCTTTTGTTACTTTAGTAACACGCTGTACACCAACTAGGCGATCTTTTAATTCTAATCCACCTGGTTTTACTAATTCTGCGTTTTTATATTTTTGATACATAATGTCTTAAAATTTAAGTCCTGCTTCTCTAGCACCTTCTGCTAATGATTTTACTCTTCCGTGATATAAGTAACCACCTCTATCAAAAGAAATAGTTTCAACACCAGCTTTTATAGCTTTTTCCGCAACAGCCTTACCTACTAAAGCAGCAACTTCAGTCTTATTACCTTTAGACTTTGCAATATCTTTATCTCTTGAAGATGCAGCAGCAATGGTTTCACCAGTTACATCATTCACAACTTGAGCATAAATCTCTTTATTACTTCTAAAAACAGTTAATCTTGGTCTTGCCTCAGTACCAGATACTACCTTACGGATTCTGTTTCTTATTCTTGTTCTTCTTTCGTTCTTTGTCAATGCCATATTGATTTACGATTTTTGATTAACGATTTTTGATTTTTTCACTTACAAATTTTACTTCGCAATTCTAAAATCTACAATCGTAAATTCTATTATGCTGATTTACCTGCTTTTCTTCTAATTTCTTCACCAACAAACTTGATACCTTTTCCTTTGTAAGGTTCTGGCTTACGGAAGCTACGAATCTTCGCTGCAACTTGGCCAACTAATTGCTTATCGTGTGATGTCAATTTAACGATTGGATTTTTACCTTTTTCAGATACGGTCTCTACTTTTACTTCTGGAGCAATGTCCATAACGATATTATGAGAAAAACCAATAGCTAAATCTAACTTCTGTCCTTGATTAGATGCTCTATAACCTACACCTACTAATTCTAATTCTTTAGTAAATCCTTTAGAAACACCTTCTATCATATTAGCAATTAACGCTCTGTAAAGACCGTGTTTTGCTCTGTGATCTTTTTTATCAGAAGGACGAGCAAGTGTTAATGTACCGTCTTCTAATTTTATTTCAACATCTGAATATGCTTGAGATAATTCGCCTAATTTACCTTTAACAGTAATGACGTTATCTTTGATCTCAACAGTTACACCTTCAGGAACTGCTATTGGGCTTTTACCTATTCTTGACATAATTTCCTGTTTTTAGTAAACGTAACATAATACTTCGCCACCGACATTTTCTCTTTGCGCTTGCTTACCTGTCATTACACCATGAGAGGTAGAAACAATTGCAATCCCAAGACCATTTAATACTCTTGGCATTTCGTTAGCGCCAGCATACTTACGTAAACCTGGTTTACTGATTCTTTGAATTTTTTTGATGACAGACTCTTTGGTGTCCTTATTGTACTTTAAAGCAATTTTAATAGTACCTTGAACTGAAGAATCGTCAAATTTGTAACTTAAAATATAGCCTTGATCGAATAATATTTTAGTTATCTCCTTTTTTAAGTTAGATGCAGGAATCTCAACCACTCGGTGATTAGCCTTTACTGCATTTCTAACTCGCGTTAAATAATCCGCTATTGGATCTGTGTACATAATTTTAAATTTTAGGAAATGGTTTCCGTTCTGACGATAAATGTCTGAACGAACCTAAATCCCGATTATACAATAGTTATATTGATAATTGTACAGAAGCTAATTCGCTTCACCAATGTTACCAACTTGCTTTTTTTACTCCAGGAATTAACCCTTTATTAGCCATTTCTCTAAACGTTACACGAGAGATACCAAACTGTCTCATATAACCTTTTGGTCTTCCTGTAAGTTTACAACGGTTATGCTTACGTATTGGTGATGCGTTTTTTGGTAACTTTTGTAATGCTTCGTAATCGCCTGCTTCTTTTAAAGCTTTTCTTTTCTCAGCATATTTAGCAACCGTTTTAGCACGCTTCACCTCACGAGCTTTCATTGATTCTTTAGCCATACTTAATTCTTTTTAAATGGTAATCCTAGTTCTGTTAATAAGGACTTCGCTTCTTTATCTGTTTCGGCCGAAGTCACAAATGTAATATCCATACCAGAAATCTTATTGATCTTGTCGATATCGATTTCTGGGAAAATAATCTGTTCTGTTACACCTAAGTTGTAGTTTCCACGGCCATCAAAACCATTAGCCTTAATACCGTTGAAATCTCTAACTCGCGGTAACGCTGTTGTTACTAAACGATCTAAGAACTCATACATTTGCTCTCCACGTAAAGTAACTTTTGCACCAATTGGCATTCCTTTACGTAACTTAAAAGATGCTACGTCTTTCTTAGAAATTGTTGCAACGGCTTTCTGTCCAGAAATTTTTGTCAATTCATCAACTGCATGATCAATCAACTTCTTATCTGCAACAGCAGCACCTACACCTCTAGATAATACGATCTTTTCAAGCTTTGGTACTTGCATTACATTCTTATATCCAAATTCTTCTGTAAGAGCAGGAACAACTTTTTCCTTGTACTCTTTTTTTAATCTTGCAACGTAAGCCATAATTAAATTACTTCATTAGATTTTTTAGAAAATCTCACTTTTGTGTCGCCATCCATTCTATAACCTACTCTTGTTGTTTCACCTTTACTTGTAAGTAAAGACAAGTTAGAGATATGGATTGATGCTTCTTTCTCAACAATGCCACCTTGAGGATTTTGTGCACTTGGTTTAGTATGCTTCTTAACCATATTAACACCTTCCACAATGGCTCTGTTTTTATCTTTTAATACCTTAAGTACTTTACCTTCTGATCCTTTATGGTCACCGGCAATGACTTGTACTGTATCTCCTGATTTTATTTTAAGCTTTGTCATCTTACTTATCAATTAAAGCACTTCTGGTGCTAATGATACAATTTTCATGAATTGTTTATCACGAAGTTCTCTCGCTACAGGACCAAAGACACGTGTTCCTCTCATTTCACCCTGAGGATTTAAAAGCACACATGCATTGTCGTCAAATCTAATGTAAGAGCCATCAGGACGTCTTACTTCTTTGGCTGTACGTACAACAACTGCAGTTGAAACAGCGCCTTTTTTGATATTCCCATTAGGTGTTGCATCTTTTACAGATACTACAATTTTATCGCCTACAGAAGCATATCTCTTTTTTGTTCCGCCAAGTACACGGATAGTTAATACTTCCTTTGCACCTGTATTGTCAGCTACTTTTAATCTTGATTCTTGTTGTACCATAATTACTTCGCTCTTTCAATTATTTCTACTAATCTCCAACACTTGGATTTACTTAAAGGTCTTGTTTCCATGATCTTAACAGTATCTCCTTCGTTGCAGTCGTTTTTCTCATCGTGTGCAACATATTTCTTTGTCTTTAACACGAACTTTCCATACATAGGGTGTTTTACTTTCTTTACCTCTGAAACAACAATGGATTTCTCCATTTTGTTACTCGTAACAACTCCTATACGTTCTTTTCTTAAATTTCTTTTTTCCATCTTTCAGCAGAATACAATTATTGTTCGTCTCTTTTAGTTAATTCTGTCGCCAATCTTGCCACTGTACGTCTTACTGTACGTAACTGAATTGGGTTTTCTAAAGGAGAAACTGCGTGAGCCATTTTAAGGTCAGCATAACTCTTTTTTGTCTCACTAAGTTTTTCTTGTAACTCAGCTGTAGAAAGCTGTTTAATTTCTGATTGCTTCATAATTCCTTTTATTAAGCTTCGTAATCTCTAGCTATGATAAACTTAGTTTTTACTGGAAGTTTTTGTGCTGCTAAACGCAATGCCTCTTGGGCTACGTCTAATGGTACACCACTTACTTCGAATAATATGCGTCCTGGTTTTACAACAGCTGCCCAATATTCAACGGCACCTTTACCTTTACCCATACGTACTTCGAGAGGTTTCTTTGTAATTGGTTTGTCTGGAAATATCTTAATCCATAACGAACCTTCTCTCTTCATGTAACGTGTAGCGGCGATACGTGCTGCTTCTATCTGACGAGACGTTATAAAAGACGAGTCTAATGATTTGATTCCGAAAGTACCATTTGATAACAAATGTCCTCTTCCAGAATTACCCTTCATACGACCTTTTTGCTGCTTACGAAATTTTGTTCTTTTAGGCTGTAACATTTTCTTCTTATTTAAAGATTACTTTCTACGACGTTGGTTTTTGTTTCCACCACGTCCACCTTTTCCTTTTTGCTTAGAAAGACCTACTAATGGAGAAAGTTCTCTTTTTCCATAAACTTCACCTTTCATTATCCACACTTTCACACCTAATCTACCATAAGTGGTATGTGCTTCAACAAGAGCATAATCAATATCTGCTCTGAATGTGGATAACGGAATACGTCCTTCTTTGTAGTGCTCAGAACGTGCCATTTCAGCACCGTTTAAACGACCACTAATTTGAACTTTGATTCCTTCAGCATTCATGCGCATTGCTGCAGCGATAGCCATTTTTATTGCTCGTCTGTAAGAAATTCGACTTTCTATTTGACGTGCAATACTTGCTGCAACTAAATGTGCATCTAGCTCAGGTCTCTTAATCTCAAAGATGTTCAACTGAACTTCTTTACCAGTAATTTTTTTAAGCTCTTCTTTTAGCTTGTCTACCTCTTGACCACCTTTACCGGTAATAATACCAGGTCTAGCAGTAGTGATAGTAACGGTTACAAGTTTAAGTGTACGCTCTATAATTACTCTACTTACACTAGCTTTTGATAAACGCGCATGGATATACTTACGGATTTTATCATCCTCAGCAAGTTTATCTCCATAATCATTTCCGCCATACCAGTTAGATTCCCATCCTCTGATAATACCTAAACGATTTCCGATTGGATTTGTCTTTTGTCCCATACTTCTATCTTAGCTTTGTGTTTTATTTAATGCATCGATAACCACCGTTACGTGATTAGAACGCTTTCTAATTCTATGTGCTCTACCTTGAGGTGCAGGGCGTAAACGTTTTAACATTGTTCCTCCATCTACTCTAATCTCCTTAATATAAAGATTAGCTGCCTCAACATCAGCATCTTCGTTTTTAGCTTGCCAGTTAGCAATTGCTGACATAACCAACTTCTCTAAACGACGAGCTGCTTCTTTAGGGCTAAACCTAAGAATCTGAAGCGCTCTCTCAGCCTTCTCACCTCTTACCAAATCCGCTACTAGACGCATCTTTCTTGGAGATGTAGGACAGTTATTTAGCTTAGCAAAAGCAACTTGCTTTTTCTCAGCCTTAATAGCTTCCGCCATTTGTTTTTTACGACTTCCCATGATTCTTATTTTTTACCTTTATTTTTTGCCCCTGCGTGACCACGGAATGATCTCGTTGGTGAAAATTCTCCTAATTTATGACCTACCATATTTTCAGTAATATATACTGGTACAAATTGACGACCGTTATGAACTGCTATCGTCTGACCAACAAAATCCGGAGATATCATCGATGCTCTAGACCAAGTTTTAATTACCGTCTTTTTGTTTGAAGCTACATTCTCTGCAACTTTCTTCTCTAATTTATAGTGGATATAAGGTCCTTTTTTTAATGAACGTGCCATACTATCTTAATTATTTCTTTCTACGTTCTACAATATACTTGTTACTCGCTTTCGTTTTAGAACGTGTTCTATAACCTTTAGCAGGAATACCGTTTCTAGATCTTGGATGACCACCTGAAGACTTACCTTCACCACCACCCATTGGGTGATCTACTGGATTCATTACAACTGGTCTTGTACGTGGACGTCTTCCTAACCATCTTGTTCTACCTGCTTTACCAGATACTAATAATTGATGATCTGAATTAGAAATAACACCTATCGTTGCCATACACGCTACTAATACCATTCTTGTTTCGCCAGATGGCAATTTGATGGTTGCAAACTTTCCATCTCTTGCCATTAACTGAGCAAATGCCCCTGCACTACGTGCCATAACAGCACCTTGACCAGGACGTAACTCTATACAAGAAATAATAGTACCCAAAGGTATTTCACTTAATGGCATTGCATTTCCAATTTCTGGAGCTATGCCTTTCTCACCAGAGACAACATTTTGTCCTACTTGTAAACCATTTTGAGCGATGATGTATCTCTTTTCACCATCTTGATAGTTTAATAGTGCAATAAAAGCTGTTCTGTTTGGATCGTACTCAATGGTTTTAACTTCTGCTGGAATACCAGTTTTGTTACGTTTAAAATCTATGATACGATACTTCTTCTTATGACCTCCACCAATGTAGCGCATGGTCATTTTTCCTTGACTGTTTCTTCCACCAGATCTTTTTTTCGGAGCAAGCAAGCTTTTCTCCGGCTTATCAGTAGTAATGGCGTCAAATCCATTTACTACTCTAAAACGCTGAGCTGATGTGATCGGTTTTAATTTTCTTACTGACATTTTTTTGCTTTTTGCTTTTGCCTTTAGATTTTAAATACTTTTCTACCCAACAATGAGTTTCTAATACCTAATACCCAAAACCTTTTTTACATGTTAGCGTATAAATCAATGGTCTCACCTTCCGCCAGTTGTACAATTGCTTTTTTAACAGCATTTGTTTTACCATGTTGAATACCCGTTTTTGTGTAACGCGTTCTTCTATCTGGACGGACATTTATAGTACGAACTTTTTCAACAGAAACACCGTAAGCAGCTTCAACCGCTTTTTTGATTTCTACCTTGTTCGCCTTTGTATTCACTTCGAATGCATAAGCATTTAACAACTCACTTTGCATGGTTGCTTTTTCTGTGATAATCGGTTTAATTAAGATACTCATCTGTGTTCTATTTACTTAAATTCGATTCAATTCCTTCTAATGCACTTTCTAAAAGAACAACTTTATTAGCGTTCATAATCTTATAAGTGCTTAATTCTGAATTAGTTATAACCTCAGAACCTTTCAAATTGCGCGACGACAAATATACATTATTATTCGTGTCGCCCAACACAAACAGAGATTTTTTGTTGTCTATCTCTAATGCTTTCAAAACATCAACGAAATTTTTAGTCTTTGGTGCATCAAAATTGAAATCCTCTAATACAACAATTGATTTATCGTTTGCTTTGATACTTAATGCAGATTTACGTGCTAATCGCTTTACGTTTTTGTTTAATTTAAAACCGTAATTTCTTGGTCTTGGACCAAACATACGACCACCACCTTTAAATACACCAGACTTTATAGAACCTGCACGTGCAGTACCTGTTCCTTTTTGCTTTTTGATCTTACGTGTACTACCTGCTATTTCTGCTCTTTCTTTTGCCTTATGCGTTCCTTGTCTTTGGTTTGCCAAATACTGCTTAACATCCAAATACACTGCATGATTATTAGGCTCAATAGCGAATACGTCTTTAGAAAGCTCAGCTGTTCTACCCGTATCTTTTCCGTTTATATCTAAAACTGCTACTTTCATTATTTCTCAATAATTACATAAGAGTTTTTGTGTCCTGGAACACAACCTTTTACTACAAGTAAGTTCTTTTCTGGAACTACTTTGTATACTCTTAAATTTTGAACTTTAACTGTTTCACCACCCATTCTTCCGGCCATCTTCATTCCTTTAAATACTCTTGCAGGATATGAAGCTGCACCAATAGAACCTGGCGCTCTTAAACGGTTGTGCTGACCATGTGTTGCTTGACCTACACCACCAAAACCATGACGCTTTACTACACCTTGAAAACCTTTACCTTTAGAAGTTCCTGAAATATCCACGAACTCACCTTCGATAAATTGCTCTACCGTAATAGCATCACCTAATTTGTACTCCTCGCCAAAACCTTTAAATTCTACGACTTTGCGTTTTACAGAAGTACCCGCTTTCTTAGCGTGCCCATTGGCAGCCTTATTAGCGCTCTTTTCTGTCGCGTCATCGAAACCTAACTGAAGTGCATTGTAACCATCCACTTCTTCAGTTCTGACTTGGGTAACGATACATGGACCTGCTTCGATGACTGTACA
Source organism: Winogradskyella sp. (assembly GCF_028282165.1). GTDB lineage: Bacteria > Bacteroidota > Bacteroidia > Flavobacteriales > Flavobacteriaceae > Winogradskyella. Next base: position 83,651 of record NZ_JANQIM010000001.1, read on the forward strand.
TGGAATGTTCTTTCCATTTTCATCGAAAATGCTGGTCATACCGATTTTTTTTCCAATTAACCCAGACATATTTATTTATTATTAATTATTATTATTTCTTATCTTTCTTTATATTCTTCTATTTAACAAACTTTGCCGTAAACTGCACTGGATTTTGATTAGCATCATCTGAACTAGTCCAGAAAAAATTAGTGTAAACAAAGGTAATCTCATCATTACTAATTGATAAAATCTGTTGTCCAAAATCGTCATCCCCAGTGAGTATTAAACTACCATCCGTAATAGAAAATGTACCTGAAATAACGCTAAACGTATCGCATTCCAAAGGGAATACTTCTACCTGAACGCCATTCGGCCCTGATGAACTCGACCCATTTTGATAAACCGAAAATTCAGTAAAATTAATGGTATACGTATCATCCTCAGATAATACGATTCTAAAATCACAATTAATTAAACCAATAATATCAGAAGTGTTAAAACTTCCGTTAGCATCGGCATCTATAGTTTCGCTTGGAACAAGACTTGAAAGCATATATGTTCCAGTGACACTAGTTTCTTCACCATTACCATTACCATTGCCATCGTCATCACTATTACATGAAAAACTCAAAACTGTGACTGCCAACAGTAAATAAACTCTTAATATTTTTTTTCCTTTTTTCATTTGTTTTAAAATTTCAAGGCTGAAAAATACCTTTCAGCCTTGAATTGTATTTTTTACCGTTTTTCCTTCGCTCGCAGCTCCGGACATTTTATCCTGAACTTGATTCAGGATCTCATCATGAGATTCCTGCCTACGCAGGAATGACATTACACCTTGATCTCAACCTCTACGCCGCTTGGTAACTCAAGCTTCATTAACGCATCAATTGTCTTAGAAGACGAAGAGTAAATATCCAGTAATCTCTTATATGAGCTTAACTGAAATTGTTCTCTAGACTTCTTGTTAACATGAGGTGAACGTAACACAGTGAAAATCTTCTTGTGTGTTGGTAATGGAATTGGACCTGTTACCACAGCACCTGTACTCTTTACTGTTTTTACAATCTTATCAGCAGACTTATCAACTAAATTATGATCGTAAGACTTTAATTTTATTCTAATTTTCTGACTCATTTCCTTTTTAGTTTTAAGCTTCTACGCCTTTTGCTGCTTTGATTACTTCTTCAGATATATTTTGAGGTGTCTCCGCATAGTGAGAAAACTCCATAGTCGATGTTGCTCTACCAGAAGATAATGTTCTTAATGCAGTAACATAACCAAACATTTCAGATAATGGCACATTAGCCTTCACCACTTTGGAACCTGCTCTATCGCTCATGTCATTAACTTGACCACGACGACGGTTAAGGTCACCTACAATATCACCCATGTATTCTTCGGGTGTTAATACTTCCAATTTCATAATTGGTTCCATAATCACAGCTTTTGCAGCTTTTGCAGCAGCTTTAAATCCTAACTTCGCAGCCAATTCGAATGATAACTGATCAGAATCCACATCGTGGTAAGAACCATCCGTTAAAGTCACTTTCATCGAATCTACCTCGTAACCTGCTAATGGACCATTGACCATTGCCATTTTGAATCCTTTCTCTACAGAAGGAACAAATTCTTTTGGTACGTTACCACCTTTAATCTCTGAAACGAATTCAAGACCTTGCTTTCCTTCTTCAGCTGGCTCTAGTGTAAACACAATATCCGCGAATTTACCACGTCCACCAGATTGCTTCTTATAAACTTCTCTGTGTTCTGCACGTTGCGTAATCGCTTCCTTGTACTCTACCTGAGGCTGACCTTGATTAACTTCGACCTTAAACTCACGCTTCAAACGATCTACAATAATATCTAAGTGAAGCTCACCCATACCAGAGATAATCGTCTGACCTGAAGCCTCATCTGTTCTAACAGTAAATGTTGGGTCTTCTTCAGCTAATTTTGCTAAAGCCATACCTAACTTATCTACATCTGCTTTTGTTTTAGGCTCTACAGCGATACCGATTACTGGATCTGGGAAATCCATCGATTCTAATACGATAGGATTCTTTTCATCCGAAAGGGTATCACCTGTTTTAATATCTTTAAATCCTACTGCTGCTCCAATATCACCCGCTTCGATAAACTCGATAGCATTTTGCTTATTAGAGTGCATTTGGTAAATACGTGAGATACGCTCTTTTTTACCTGATCTGTTATTTAAAACATAAGAACCAGCATCTAAACGACCAGAATAAGCACGGAAGAATGCTAAGCGACCAACGAAAGGATCAGTAGCAATCTTAAATGCTAAAGCAGAGAATGGTTCTTTTACATCTGGTTTACGAGAAATCTCAGTGTCTGAATCTGGTTCAGTACCTACAATTGCCTCCTTATCTACTGGAGAAGGCAAATAGCGACATACAGCATCTAACAAGAACTGTACACCTTTATTTTTAAAGGCAGAACCGCAGATCATCGGGATGATTGACATATCCATAACAGCAGCTCTTAATGCAGCATGTACTTCATCTTCAGTAATAGAATCTTCATCTTCCATAAATTTTTCAAGAAGATTCTCGTCATAACTTGCTACCTCTTCAATAAGATTTGCTCTTAATTCTGCTGCTTCTGCTTTTAGTTCTTCAGGAATATCGATAACATCAAACGTTGCACCTTGAGTTTCATCGTGCCAAACAATAGCGCGATTCTTTACCAAGTCAACGATTCCTTTAAAATCCGCTTCGTCACCAATGTTCATTACGATTGGCACAGCATTAGAACCCAACATATCTTTTACTTGTTGGCAAACCGCCATAAAGTTAGATCCTTGACGATCCATTTTATTAACGAAACCAATACGTGGCACTTTATAGTTGTCAGCTAATCTCCAGTTAGTTTCAGATTGTGGCTCAACACCATCAACCGCACTAAACAAGAATACTAAACCATCTAATACACGTAAAGAACGGTTTACCTCAACAGTAAAGTCAACGTGACCGGGAGTATCGATAATATTAAAGTGATAACCTTTAGTTTCTGGCGTTGGTTGTCCGTTTTCTATTGGAAAATTCCATGTACAAGTTGTCGCAGCAGAAGTAATGGTAATACCTCTTTCCTGCTCTTGCTCCATCCAGTCCATAGTAGCGGCACCATCGTGTACTTCACCAATTTTATGAGAGACACCTGTATAATAAAGGATACGCTCTGTTGTAGTAGTTTTACCAGCATCGATATGTGCTGCAATACCTATATTTCTAGTATATTTTAAATCTCTTCCCATTTTTTTAATTAAAATCTAAAGTGTGAGAATGCTTTGTTTGCTTCTGCCATTTTGTGAGTATCTACTCTTTTCTTAACGGCTGCACCTTCTTCTTTAGCGGCAGCTAAAATTTCTGCTGCTAAACGTTGTGCCATAGATTTTTCGTTTCTTTTGCGCGCATAGCCAATCAACCACTTCATGGCAGTTGACACCTTACGATCTGGACGAATTTGCATTGGGATTTGGAATGTTGCACCACCCACACGACGGCTACGTACTTCTACGTGAGGCATCACGTTAGATAAAGCATCTTTCCAAACCTCTAAGGCTGTTTTTTCGTCATTATTTTTTTTCTCCTCAACAATATCAATTGCATCGTAGAATACTTTAAAAGCTACAGACTTCTTACCATCCCACATCATGTTGTTAACAAAACGTGTTACCAACTGGTCGTTAAACCTTGGGTCTGGTAAAAGCGGTCTCTTTTTTGCTGCTCTTTTTCTCATGTCTTCTTTTTAGTTTTTAGCTGTTAGCTGTTAGCTATTAGCTTTAAATTACTTTTTAGGGCGTTTTGCACCATACTTAGATCGACGTTGTGTGCGACCAGCAACACCTGCTGTATCTAATGCGCCACGAACGATGTGATATCTAACACCTGGCAAATCTTTTACCCTTCCACCTCTAACCAATACTATCGAGTGCTCTTGTAAGTTGTGACCTTCTCCACCGATGTATGCATTTACCTCGTTTCCGTTTGTTAAACGAACCCTTGCTACCTTACGCATTGCTGAGTTAGGCTTTTTAGGTGTTGTTGTATAAACACGAGTACATACACCACGTCTTTGCGGACACGAATCCAAAGCAGCCGATTTACTCTTCTTGGTTATTTTGGCTCTTCCTTTTCGTACTAATTGTGAAATTGTTGGCATATAAATTTTAATATAAATTAAAAACCCTCACTTTTGAGGGCTGCAAAGGTAGAAATTAAAATCAATAATTCAAATAGCATCTTGCTTATTTTCGAAAAGAAAAAGTATTGATTTTTAAATGCATATATAATAAGGTCTATTTTTACGTTTTCTTGTTAGATCTTTTAGTTATTTGATGAGCCCAACCCGCTTTCTAAAATT
>NZ_JANQIM010000013.1 GCF_028282165.1 Winogradskyella sp.
GGTAATGAGGGTCGTAGACGCAGCACCGCTGGTCTAGATCGTGACCTTCACAAATGCAAAGCGTTTGGAAGCGTCATCGATAGGTCGCCGCCTTTTTGTTTTAAGACAAGACCTTTTTCTTTATTTTACTACTTGAGTTTTCCCTCAAGATTAATAATTATATTTTTATCGTTTTCTTCACATTATATATGAGAATTCTGAAAATTTATTTTGGTATCTTCCCCAATAATTTTTTACTACGATATCGAAGTTCCTACTATGAACAAAGCTATATATATTGCTTCAAATGGACCTGACAGTGGTAAGTCAATTCTTACTATTGGTTTAATGAATGCCCTATTAAGACATAAGCCTAAAGTTGGCTATTTCCGTCCAATAATAGAATCTACCGAAAATGGATTAAAAGATAACCACATCAATACCATTTTATCATATTTTTCTATTGATATAGAGTATGATGATGCCTTTGGTTATTCTAATAAGGAGCTCGTTAAACAATGGAGCAACGGAAATAGAGAAATAATCCTAGAGACTATTATTACAAAATATAAGAAACTTGAAGAATCATTTGATTTTGTAATTGTTGAAGGCAGTGATTTTTCCCATTTTAGTTCTATTATAGAATTGGATTTAAATATTCTTATTGCAAAGAACTTGGGGATTCCTGTTATCATTATTTCTGGAGTTTTAGATAAGCCTGTAGAATCATTTATGGACAGTTTGCAATTAACATACGATTCTTTTATACAAAAGGATGTTAATGTTGTTTCTGTTATAGCAAATAAAGTGCGTGAAGAGGAAATGGAGTTTATAGAGCAAAGTCTTGAGTCTAGCCTCCCAAATACTATGATAGTAAATTCTATTCCGATTAACGAAAAGCTTAAGAATCCAACGATGAAAGAGCTATCAGACTTTATTAAGGCCGAAGTCCTTTTTGGGAATGATATACTAGACAGACCAACTGGTGAAATTGCTATTGGAGCAATGCATTTGCAACATTTCTTGAAGCACCTTACCGAGGATGCCGTTATTGTCACTCCTGCAGATCGTGAGGATATTTTAATGGGAAGTCTTCAAGCTCATATTTCTGCTAACTATCCCAGTTTGGCAGGAGTAGTACTTAGTGGTGAAATGGAATTATCCGATTCTGTTATAAGGTTAATTGAAGGATTGGAAAAAATAATACCCATTGTAGCTGTACAAGAACCAACATTTAATATAGCGTCTCAATTAGCCAATGTACGCTCTCATATTTATGCTACAAATACTAATAAAATCAGAATGTCTATAGATATGTTTGAGAAATATGTTGATGTTGAAGAACTTATGACCCATTTAGAATCCTATGAAGTGAATAAAGCCATGACTCCTCGAATGTTTCAATACTATCTTATGAAACGGGCAATGCAAGAACGCAAACACATTGTGCTTCCAGAAGGAAATGACGACCGTGTACTTATTGCTGCTTCAAAGATTCAGGAGTTGGATATTCTTGATTTAACTATTTTAGGCCATCCAGATAAAGTAGCAGCTTCAGTAGAACGTCTAAATATTTCTTTTGATTTTGAGAAAACACCAATTATCAACCCTGAAGATTCTGAATATTTAGAAGATTTTACTCAAACGTTATTTGAGCTGCGAAAACATAAGGGATTGAGTCCAGCAACCGCCGAAGACCTTATGAGAGATGTTTCCTATTTCGGGACAATGATGGTTTATAAAAAGTACGCTGATGGTATGGTTTCTGGAGCGGCACACACCACACAACATACTATAAGGCCTGCATTACAGTTTATTAAAACTAAACCTGGTTTTTCAGTGGTTTCATCCGTTTTTTTTATGTGTCTAGAAGATAGGGTTAGTGTTTTTGGAGATTGTGCTATAAATCCAAATCCAACAGCTGAAGAACTATCTGAAATTGCCATTGCATCCGCAGATTCTAGTATCGCTTTTGGTATTGAACCGAAAATAGCAATGCTCTCCTATTCATCAGGAATTTCAGGAAAAGGTGAAGACGTAGAAACGGTTAAAAAGGCTACGGCTATTGTGAAGCAAAAACGTCCTGAATTAAAAATTGAAGGCCCTATACAATATGATGCTGCCGTAGACCCATCTATTGGACAGAAGAAACTACCAAATTCAGAGGTGGCTGGACAGGCCAGTGTCTTAATATTTCCAGATTTAAATACAGGCAACAATACCTATAAAGCTGTACAGAGAGAGACAGGTGCTTTGGCCATAGGGCCCATGCTTCAAGGACTCAACAAACCCATTAATGATTTGAGTAGAGGATGTTCTGTAGATGATATATTTAATACAATTATTATTACAGCCATCCAAGCTCAAGATTAAGTAGAATAATTATGAAAGTACTCGTATTAAATACAGGCAGTTCTTCTGTGAAATACCAGTTATTTTCAATGCCTGAAGAAATCGTTATTTGCTCTGGTATGGTAGAGCGAATAGGAAGTATTAATGCCCATATTAAGCATCAGTCTTCTAAAATTAAAATAGACAGGTCAGTCAAAATTTCAAGTCATACTGAAGCATTGGAGATTGTGGTTAATATCTTAATCGATAAGGTTAATGGTGAAGTTAAATCTGTTGAAGAGATTGAAGCTGTTGGACATCGCGTAGTTCATGGAGGACATACTTTTAGTTCTACGGTAGAGATCCATCATGAGGTGAAATCAAAAATTAAAGAATTTTTTAATCTGGCCCCACTTCATAATCCTTCAAACTTAGCTGGAATTGAAGTTGCAGAGACCATTTTTACAGGAGCAAAACAGGCTGCAGTTTTTGATACGGCCTTTCATCAAACTATACCACTTAGAGCCCATAAATATGCCATTTCTAACGAGTTTTATGAAAAACACCATGTTAGGGTTTACGGATTTCACGGTACTAGTCATAAATATGTTTCTGAAGTGGCGGAGGAACATTTAAGGATAAAAGATGCAAAAATCATTTCTATACATCTCGGAAATGGTTGTAGTATTACTGCTGTTAAAAATGGCAAAAGTATAGATCATAGCTTAGGATTTGCACCATTTAATGGCTTGGTTATGGGAACACGTTCTGGAGATATAGACCACTCTTTAATTTTCTATCTGGTTAACACCTTAAACTATAAGCTTGAGGATGTTAAAGAGATACTGCAATCAAAAAGTGGATTACTTGGGCTAACGGGATACAGTGATTTACGAGATATAATTGCCGAAGCAGAGAAAGGAAATGCTAACTGTAAACTCGCACTAGATATGAAGGCGTACAGAATTAAGAAGTACATAGGGTCTTATATTGCGGCAATGAATGGATTAGATTGTATTGTTTTTACTGCGGGGATTGGTGAAAATTCAGGATTGATAAGAAAAATGGTTTGCTCTGAGATGAATGCCTTTGGAATTGGATTGGATGACGAAAAGAATGAATCATTGCCTAAAGGCGTCACAGAGATCAGCAAAGACAGTTCCAAGGTGAAAGTTTTGGTCATACCAACAAATGAAGAATTGGAGATAGCTAGGCAGACCTATCAATTATTTTCAGAATAAACTAAAAAAACCGAGTAGAGTACTCGGTTTTTTTATGTTTTTATGTGTGGATTACGACTATCCTTTTATAACGCCTCTAGAGATTACAATTTTCTGTATCTCAGAAGTACCCTCATATATTTGGGTAATTTTGGCGTCACGCATTAAACGCTCTACGTGGTATTCTTTTACAAAACCATTACCGCCATGTATTTGTACAGCTTCAACAGTTTGTTCCATCGCTACTTTACTGGCATAAAGCTTTGCCATAGCACTAGACATGTCGTAATTGTTCCCTTGGTCCTTATCCCAAGCAGCTTTCATTACTAACATACGAGCAGCTTCAATTTCAGTATACATGTCAGCAAGTTTAAATGCAATGGCTTGATGATTTGCAATTTCTGTACCAAAAGCTTTTCGTTCTTTTGAATATTTTAAGGCAAGTTCGTAAGCACCAGAGGCAATGCCCAAAGCCTGGGCTGCAATTCCTATTCTACCACCAGAAAGTGTTTTCATGGCAAACTTAAACCCAAAGCCATCTTCACCAATTCTATTTTCTTTAGGAACTTTTACGTCATTGAATTGAAGTGTATGGGTATCACTTCCACGAATACCTAGTTTATCTTCTTTTGGCCCAATATCAAATCCGGGCATCCCTTTTTCAAGAATAAAGGCATTAATTCCACGATGTCCTTTTTCCTTGTCCGTCTGTGCAATAACCAAATACACATCAGAGCGACCACCATTTGTAATCCAGTTTTTAGTACCATTGAGGATATAATGGTCTCCCATATCAATAGCTGTGGTTTTTTGGGATGTAGCATCACTACCAGCTTCTGGTTCACTTAAACAGAAAGCACCAATTTGCTCGCCAGTAGCCAGCTTAGTCAGATACTTCTCTTTTTGAGCTTCTGTTCCAAAAGCCTCTAGCCCATAACAAACCAACGAATTATTTACAGATACCATAACAGAAGCCGAAGCATCAATCTTGGATAATTCTTCCATGATCAACACATAAGAAATAGCATCCATACCGCTACCACCATACTTAGGGTCTACCATAATGCCCATAAACCCGAGCTCACCCATTTTACGAACTAATTCATCGGGAAATGTTTGTGTATTATCACGCTCTATGACACCAGGAAGAAGTTCGGTCTGTGCAAAATCTCTGGCTGCATCTCTAATCATTAAATGTTCTTCAGTTAAGCTAAAATCCATAAGGTAAATTGATTATTGATTTGTTAAAAAATTCATGCAAAGATAACTCTTTCTTGCTGTATTTTCAATAAGGAATGTTATTTTTACTAATATGGCAAAATCTAAATACAATGTTATTGCAGTGATGTCTGGGACATCTTTAGATGGTATTGATATCATTTATGCAACTTATATATGTAATGGTCATTGGACATTTAAAATTCACCAATCAGAAACTGTAAAATACTCAACTTTATGGGTATCGACTTTAAGTCAATTAGTAGATAAACCTTTAGTGAATTTACATGAAATTGATATTGATTATTCGAAATATTTAGCCTCAACTATTTTAGATTTTATTAATAGGAATAACTTAAAGGAAATCGATTTTGTAGCATCGCATGGCCATACAGCATTGCATCAACCAGATAAAGGAATTACGTATCAAATTGGAAATCGCCAAATTTTAGCCGATAGCCTCAACATAAAAGTGATTTGCGATTTCAGGGTTCAGGATGTTCAACTTGGTGGGCAAGGTGCGCCTTTAGTGCCAATTGGCGACCGATTGCTATTTAGCGATTACGATTTCTGTTTAAACTTGGGGGGCTTTGCTAATGTATCGTTTGAAAATAAGGGTAAACGGATTGCCTATGATATTTGCCCTGTAAATATCGTTTTGAATAAATATGTGAAGCAATTAAATTTAGAATTCGATGATAAAGGGCAATTAGCATCAAGAGGAGTTGTTGATGAGAATTTATTGCAACAGTTAAATAAACTTGATTTTTACAATCAACTCCCACCGAAGTCTTTGGGTTTAGAATGGGTGAAAAAAGAGATATACCCAATTATTGAATCGTATAATATCCAAATCATAGATATACTAAGAACAGTTGTGGAGCATGTAGCGATTCAAATCTCAAAAGTTTTAAATACGGAAAATACTAATGTTTTAGTTACGGGAGGTGGCGCTTACAATGATTTTTTAATGCATAGAATTATAGTACTATCAACATCTAAAATTATCGTTCCAAGTAAAGAAATCATTGAATTTAAAGAAGCACTAGTGTTTGGTTTATTAGGAGTTCTTAAGGAGAGAAATGAGATTAACTGCCTAAAAAGTGTCACTGGAGCAAGCAAAGACCATTCCTCAGGGAAAATTTTAAATACCAAGACTTAAAATTAATATTTAATTCACTTTTAGGTATTAGAGTTTTTTATATTTGTTATGGCTAACTAATTACCACAAATTGATAAAGGAATTACTTCACAAGTTCGAAAATAAATCTCCCGAAATAGTTTTTCATTGGAATGATCCAGAAACCGATGCTGAAGGTTGGGTCGTTATAAATTCACTAAGAGGTGGTGCTGCCGGAGGTGGCACAAGAATGCGAAAAGGCTTGGATAGAAATGAGGTGCTGTCCCTTGCCAAAACTATGGAGGTAAAGTTTACAGTATCTGGGCCATCAATAGGAGGTGCAAAGTCTGGCATTAATTTCGATCCGCACGACCCTAGAAAAAAAGGAGTTTTAGAGCGATGGTACGCAGCGGTGTCACCATTATTAAAAAGCTACTATGGTACGGGAGGGGATTTAAATGTAGATGAAATTCACGAAGTCATTCCTATAACAGAAGAGAGCGGTGTATGGCATCCGCAAGAAGGTGTTTTTGAAGGACATTTTAAACCCACACAAGCCGATAAAATCAATAGAATAGGCCAATTAAGGCAAGGGGTTATCAAAGTGATTGAAAACCCAAAGTATTCACCAGATGTTTCCAGAAAATATACAGTAGCAGACATGATTACGGGTTATGGTGTGGCAGTTGCTGCGAAACATTTTTACACTACTTATGGAAGTACTATTAAAGGGAAACGTGTTGTGGTTCAAGGGTTTGGAAATGTAGGTGCTTCAGCGGCTTTTTATTTTGCCCAGATGGGTGCAAAAGTTGTGGGAATATTAGACAAAGAGGGTGGTTTAATAAAAGCAGAAGGGTTCTCTTTCAAGGAGATTACCGAACTTTATCTAAACAAAAGTGGAAATACCTTAGTTGCAGATGATCTTATACCCTTTGCAGATATTAACGAACAAATTTGGTCTTTAGAAACAGAAGTTTTTGCACCTTGTGCAGCATCACGATTAATCACTAAAAAACAGATTGATCAGATGATTGATACTGGACTCGAAGTTATTACCTGTGGAGCAAATGTGCCATTTGCAGATAAGGAAATTTTCTTTGGACCTATTATGGAGCATACAGACCAAAAGGTAAGTTTAATCCCAGATTTTATTTCAAATTGTGGGATGGCTAGAGTTTTTGCCTATTTTATGGAGCGCAAAGTACAAATGACTGATGAAGCCATCTTTAATGATACATCAAAAGTGATTAAAAAAGCAATAAGAGAAGTCAAAAAGAACAATCCACATCATGTTGGTATTAGTGAAACCGCTTTTGAAATTGCGCTCAGACAACTAATATAAAATATCCTTTTACTATGGAAACCGTTATAATTCTTGTATTTGTTTTTGGTTATTTAGCCATAACATTAGAACATAATATCAAAATCGATAAGTTGATACCTGCTCTGGTAATGATGGCTATATGTTGGGCATTGATTTCCCTGGGTATTGATGACTTTTCGCAATGGTTCGATTCGGCGAAGCATAGTCTAATGGATAATTTCGGTTTATTGGGTCATGAGGAGAAAATGCATCTCATGGAAGAAACCTTACTTCATCATCTAGGCAAAACAGCCGAAATACTAGTGTTTCTTCTAGGAGCAATGACCATAGTAGAAATCATAGACTACTTTGATGGGTTTTCTACAATTAAATCTGCCGTAAAGTTTAATAGCCGAAAGAAATTATTGTGGATGTTCTCCATTTTAGCATTCGTGCTTTCTGCTATCATTGATAACCTTACAGCCACTATTGTTTTAATATCTATTCTTCAAAAGATTGTTAAGGATAGAGATGTTAGGATTTGGTATGCGGGCTTAATAATTATTGCGGCTAACGCTGGAGGTGCATGGTCTCCAATAGGTGATGTTACCACGACAATGCTTTGGATTGGAGATAAAGTATCAACAGGTAAATTATTTGTTTATCTTTTTATACCATCATTGTTGTGTATGGTGGTGCCTACATTTATTGCATCGCTTTTAAAGCCCTTTAAAGGAGATCTAGAACTACAAGCGGCCGATGACAAACCAAAAAGTAAATTCAGTTCTACAATGTTGTTCTTGGGACTAGGCGCTATTGTTTTTGTGCCAATTTTTAAAGTGATTACCCATTTACCGCCTTATGTTGGCATGATGTTATCTTTAGGTGTAGTGGCTATTTTTGCAGAGGTTTACAGTAACTCAAAATTTGCTATTTCAACAGCAGTTTCTGAGGAACATCATGAGCATGCAAGCCATAGTCCTGTACATTATTCATTATCAAAAATTGAATTACCCAGTATATTATTCTTCTTAGGAATCTTAATGGCAGTAGCTGCTTTAGAATCGTTAGGTATCCTATTTGGATTTGCTAATACCTTACAAGACACTATGCCAATGTTGGGTACTGAATTACATGGTGAAGGTGTTTCCGATTTAGTAGTCTTATTGCTCGGTGTTGGCTCTGCTGTTATTGACAATGTACCATTAGTTGCTGCGAGTTTGGGAATGTTCTCAGAACCTCTTGATAACGAATTGTGGCATTTTATAGCGTATTCAGCTGGTACAGGAGGTAGTATGCTCATTATTGGGTCTGCCGCAGGTGTGGTTGCTATGGGTATGGAAAAGATCGACTTTTTCTGGTATTTAAAGAAAATAGCTTGGCTCGCACTTATTGGCTTTGTGGCTGGTGCTGTCGCTTTCATGGTGACAAGAGCGATTTTCTAATATACTTAAGTGAAAATCTTAACGTTATAACTTACAGAAACTTTTAAACTTAAAACTTATTATATGATATTACTAAGTAATATTCAAGATGAGGTAGAGGCGTTACCTGATGGTGAACAAGTTGAAAAAACCCTATCGATTATTGAGTTAATTACAAGCGGAGGCAGTTCAGGAATGGTGATCATTCTTATCTTATTCCTGCTGCTTATTGTAGCGACCTATATTTATTTTGAACGTATTTTTGCTATTAAAGCAGCGTCTAAGGTAGATTCAAACTTTATGAATCAAATAAAAGACCATGTGAGTCATGGTAAGATTGATTCTGCCCAAATGCTTTGTGCACAGCAAAATTCGCCAGTTTCAAGATTAATAGCAAAAGGTATTACCAGAATTGGGAAACCTCTTGAAGATATTAACACAGCTATTGAAAATGCTGGTCGTTTAGAGATTTATAGTTTAGAAAAAAACGTTAGTATTTTGGCAACTATATCTGGCGTGGCACCAATGATAGGATTCTTAGGCACGGTTGTAGGGATGATCTTATCCATTTTTGAATTAGCAAATGCCGGTGGAACCATTCAAATGGATGTACTGGCAAGTGGCTTATATACGGCAATGACCACAACGGTTGGCGGACTTATCGTAGGGATTATAGCCTATGTTGCCTATAATCATGTTGTTGTAAGAACCAATAAGGTCGTTTACCAGATGGAAGCGAATTCTGTAGAGTTTTTAGATCACCTAAACGAACCTATCTAATATGAACATTAGAGGACGAAATAAAGTCACACCAGAGTTCAATATGGCATCCATGACCGATATTGTATTCTTGTTGCTGATCTTTTTTATGATTGCATCGACATTGGTGACCACTAATGCCATAGATATCATATTACCAAAAGCGAGCGGTAAGACCCAGAATAAAAAGTCCACAGCGGTAAGTATTAAAAAGGATTTAACCTATTATATCGATCAGAAGCGTGTTGGCGAAAGTGTTCTGGAGAGTCAATTGGTATCGATTTTAGCCGATCAAGAACAACCCACCATTGTACTAAGAGCCGAAAAATCAGTACCTGTCGAAAATGTTGTAAAGGTGATGGATATTGCCAATAGGAATAAGTTTAAAGTTATATTGGCGGTGAAGCCCAACTAAACGGCATCATTTTTGAAACTACACGACTTAAAGTTTATTTAAGATGAAATATTTCGAGACCAAACATCAACGTAATTCAGCAAGAATCACCGCATTAATTGCTTTGATTCTGTTTTTGTTGTTATTTTTTGTTGGGCCTCAGTATTTAGATCCACCAGATGAATATGGTGTCGCCGTTAACTTTGGAAATACAGATTTTGGAAGTGGTAATAGACCTTTGGCCCAACCGAGAAAAGCGGTTGAAGAAAAAGTTGTAGATGAACCACAACCCGAAACTTCAGAAGCCCAACCCACAGAAACTTCGACCAAAGCAGAAGAGGTGATGACGGAAGATAATGCCGAAGCCATTGCTATTAAAAAACAAAAAGAAGCAGAAGCTAAAGCTAAGGCTGAAGCTGAACGCATAGAGCGTGAAAAGCGGGAAGCCGAAGAACGAAAGAGACGTGAGGAGGCCGAAAAAAGGAAAAAACTCGATAATCTTATTGGTGGTGTAAAGAACTCGAGTGGTAGTGATGACGGTGGTGAAGGGCCAGATGACCGAGGAGGAAATAAAGGGCAACTAGATGGAGACCCATATGCGCCAAGTTATTTTGGTGGTTCTGGACCAGGTAAAGGAGGCGTTGGATATGGATTAGGAGGAAGAGGACGACCATCAAAACGTATCTATAAACAAGACTGTAATGAATATGGTTTAGTCGTTGTGCGAATAGAAGTCAACAGACAAGGAAAAGTGATAAAGGCAGAGCCAGGCATTAGAGGAACAACCAATACACATCCCTGTCTATTAGAACCGGCTAAGAAAATAGCATTATCCCACAAATGGCCAGCTGATGCAGATGCACCAGCAAAACAGATTGGTTTTGTAAGTATTAATTTTGATGTAGGTCAATAGTCCATGAATTACCAAGATACAATCCATTGGATGTTTCAACAGCTTCCAATGTATCAAAACAAAGGTAAAGTGGCCTATAAGGAAGATTTATCAAACACTATAAAGCTTTCAGAGTATCTCAATCACCCAGAAAAACAGTTTAAATCCATTCATATTGCTGGCACTAACGGTAAAGGCTCTACTAGTCATATGCTAGCTTCCGTACTTCAGGAAGCAGGTTATAAAGTCGGTTTATATACTTCCCCACATTTAAAGGATTTTAGAGAACGTATACGTATTAATGGTAAAGTCATTAATAAACAGTTTGTGATTGGTTTTATCAAACGAAATAAGTTGTTCTTTGAAGCTAATGACCTATCCTTTTTTGAAATGACCGTAGGAATGGCCTTCGATTATTTTGCTAAACAAGATATAGATATCGCTGTGGTTGAAGTGGGGATGGGAGGACGCTTAGATTCTACAAATATCATCACACCAGAACTATCCATTATTACCAATATTGGTTTAGACCATATGCAGTTTCTCGGGAATACACTAGAAAAAATTGCAGGTGAAAAAGCAGGAATCATCAAAAAGGATATTCCTGTAGTGATTGGACAAACACAGCCTGAAACCCAAGCTGTTTTTAACGCTAAAGCCCATAGGAATGGCTCCGATATTTATTTTGCCGATCAATTAATTGGTGAACCGCTAGAAAGCGATTTAAAAGGAAGCTACCAACACCACAATATTAAAGCGGTAATACAATCCGTAAGACTTTTAAGGCAGATGAGCTTTAAAGTTTCCGATAGGCAATTAAAAAACGGCCTTCACAATGTTGTTGCAAATACGGGTTTACAAGGGCGTTGGCAGGTGTTGCGGCAGAACCCTAAGGTAATTTGCGATACGGCGCATAACAAAGAAGGGCTGACTTATGTGATGAAACAGTTGCAAACGGAGACGTTTAACCAATTGCATATTGTGTTTGGTATTGTTAATGAAAAGGATTTAGATTCTATTGTTCCTTTACTGCCTAAGGATGCCCACTATTATTTCTGTAAACCGAATATCCAACGTGGTATGGATGCTGAACGGTTAGCGCATATTTCTAAGAAAGATGGTCGGATTGGCAAAGCTTTTGAAAGTGTTGAAATGGCCTATAAAATGGCGCTAAAGAAGGCTGAGGAAGATGATTTAATTTACGTTGGTGGCAGTACGTTTGTGGTTGCTGAAATAATTTGATTTTTTTATAAAAATCCTTTTGAGATTTTAAAAACTAGTCTATATTTGCATCCCGATTGTTATTAGGACAATCATTAGGGCGCGTAGCTCAGTTGGTTCAGAGCATCCCGATTACATCGGGAGGATCAGGTTTCCGAATCCTGATTGAGAAAAAAATCGGGCGCGTAGCTCAGTTGGTTCAGAGCACTTGGTTTACACCCAAGGGGTCAGGGGTTCGAATCCCTTCGCGCCCACCAAAGGCTTCCAAACTTGGAAGCCTTTATTTTTTATTATTTATGAAGTTTTATACCTATATTTTATTTTCTGAGAATCTTAATAGATATTATGTTGGGTCAACAAACGAAATTGAAGATAGGTTAGAAAGGCATTTGGTAAGTAAAAAAGGCTTTACATCAAGAGCTAAAGATTGGAAACTAAAATATCATGAAGAATATAGTACTAGGTCACTTGCTATAAAAAGAGAAATGGGCATTAAAAGATGGAAAAGCAGAAAGATGATTGAGAAGTTAATTAGTGAGGAATAATTATTATTTTTGAAACTAAATCGGGTCATTAACTCAGTTGGTTTAGAGTGTTACCTTGACAGGGTAGAAGTCACTGGTTCGAATCCAGTATGACCCACCTTCGCTCGCCGAAGTTTCCACTTTAAGGAAACGAAGGCGAGCATTTTATTTTACTTCTATTTTCTTCAATCAAAATGATGGAAGGCAAGCTTCGGTGGGCCAAGCCCACCTTACATAAGCCAAACATATTGTTGTTATTGGGCGCAGGCACTGGCCTCAGGAGATTTCAACTCCATAAAAAATTCCTTGAAAAACTGCTAAAAAGTGCCAAAAAACTGCTAAAATTGCGTGCAGATTGCGTGTAAAACAACAAATGTATGCGTTCTACCGTCAATTTATTATAGAGGTGAAATAGAGAATTGGAGACCGATTTAATAGAAGAATTGACTTATATTAATATGTCTGATCATAATATTTATAAGCAGCAAGTATTTTTATAGAAAAACGCTCGATTTCTGAACTTACGATGACAAAATTTGATTCTTTTTCAACGTTCAGTATATGATGTCATAGCTTTCAGGGGGTACTATCCACTATACATTGTTGGGTGTAGTTTTATGGTTTCCATTTATGATCTAACCACTGTCTTTGATTTGTCCAATATTCAGAACTTATGATACAGTCATTTACAAATGATTCCATACTAATATCAATGGTTTTAATTCTATCGTTATCAATATTTGAGTTTGTAAGAACATACATATTATGCCAACCATTTATATCAAACTCGGGACTGTTTCCATTTACCATATTTTGAAATTTTGGTAATCTCAAAAAGTCTCCATCTAAAACAATAGCAAACGAAACGAAAAATGCTTTCATTGCATTAATAGATGGTTCCCTATCCCGAGTAACCCTATCTCTAATGGATGTTTTTGATTGAATACAGCCATAAATTAAAAACTTCCCATCTTTTTCGATAGCTAGATATAAGTCAAAAATACTTGTGCTTATTTGCTCTTTTAGCCAACTGATATCTCGAACCTCATTAATTACATTGTCGTTGTGTAATTCGTAGCTTAATTCTTTTTGTAGAAGTAGTTTAATGTTATGCTCCTTCAGGTGCAGGTTCCCGATATCTCTAATCATTTCCTCAAAGGCATGGCCACTAGATTTTTTCCAACTGTTATCAGCCGAAATAACTTTTCTAATTATTTCTTGATCAACTATACCTGAAACATTATTTACATGCGAGATGTAAATAGTTTTCCAAATGTCCGCCGGTTCAATATTTGGGAATAATTTCATAGCGTTAATTGAGGCCAGCTTTATAGCCTTTTTTTGGGCAAATTTTCTTTTATCGTCTGGTTTTTTAAGTTCCGAACTAGAGTATTGTTCTTCGAAAATTCTCTTGTATTCGCTAATGCAGAAATTTTTAAAATCGTTCATTTTTAACCTTGTAGTATTTTTTTTATTGTCAGCCCCCAATGATACGCTAATAATGGAGGGACAGCATCACCAATTTGTTCATATTTATCTTGAGTTTCATACATATGAGGGCATATAAAAGGCCCACCAACAAATTGATAATTATCTGGAAAACTTTGAAGCCTTGCCACTTCTCTAACTGTTAAAGCTCGATTCAGTTTAGGGTGGACTAATTCATCAAGACAATGTGATGTGACAGTTTTACTTACCTTGTTAAATTCAAGTCTTTTATTTCGTTGTATAAACCATTTTTTAGGAAGAATTTTTTGCTTCTGAAGTTCTTCAACTTCCTCTTTTGGAAACTTAAAGAACAAGTCTTTCAGGTTTTCTCCTGGTTCAATTAACTCAAATCTTTTTATTGTTGATGCTCTATGTTTAGGAGCGACATGATAAGTCAATTTCGAATTTATGTCTTTCCCTAGTTTCCAAAATTCATTGTCTTTTAATAATTCGGTGTATTTACTTTCTCCCTTGTTATATTTTTTCCTCTCTACGGGATCATTAGCTTCGATTTTAGGTAATCCAAGAAAGGCATCTTTTACAGTAGTTTCTCCATTATGCTTGGCTATAGGGATCGATAAATCTAGGTTTTCTTGGTTTGTGGCAATAATGAAATATCTCTCCCGCTTTTGGGGAACTTGAAAGTCATTTGCCTTTAGAGTTGTTTGTATATAATACTTGTACCCATTTGAAGAAAGTTCATCAAAAAGGTCCTCAATAATTAATCTTTTGCCTCCCTTTTCTACTTTTTTACTTAGAATGCCCGGAACATTTTCAAACAAGATAATCTTAGCTTGAACAATTTTTGCAATTCGTATAGCTTCTGAATACAATTGTTGACGAAAGTCATACGAACTTCTGGAGGTAGCTCCGGCAGTACTAAATGTTTCACAGGGCATTCCAGAAGTAAGAATATCTATCGTTCCATTATAGCGTTCTTTAATATCCTTTTCACTGACCTTTCTAATGTCCTTGTGAATGACACTAACAGATGGGTGATTATGGCTGTAAGTGTCTACACAACTTTCAACTTTTTCAATCGCAATTTTCGTTTCAATACCTGCGGCTTTAAAACCAGTACAAATTCCTCCCGGTCCTGAAAAGCAATCAATATGAGTTATTGTTTTATTCATTCATTTTATTATTTCTAATTACACCCAACAATGAAATAAGCGTAATACGTTTATTCCCATTTTATATTTATTAATAACAGGATAGATAATAGTCTTTAAAATGTTAAAGGAGATATGGTTGTAAAGTTAATAAAAACGTAAGGTAAAGAAATAAAAATTGCTAAAAATTAATCTACCTATTTAGGGTAGAAGTCAGTACTTTAACTTGAAATCACCAATTAAAACTAAATTATCGATTTCTTTTTGAGTCCCACTTACTCCAAAAGAATAAAATAATAAAGGCGACAACTAAGATAAGTATAACCATCCTAGAGTATGTAAAATCAATGGGACCATGAGAAGGAACACGTCTAGTCGTTTGTATCATACTTATTTGTAGGAAATTAATGGGTGATGTTACAATTGACGTAATTAAATCACCCCCAAAATCCGTTCTAAGGCCATACCTCTCGAACCTTTGATGAGTAAGGTGGCATCATCAAGATTAAGACTTTTAAGCATGGGTTTTAAATCTTCAAAATTTGTAAATTTTTGAGTGGAGTGGTGGCGTGTTTCGATCTTATAGAAGTTTTCACCAATCAAGTATATGTGTTCTTCAAAATGCGATTCAGCAAAATCGGCAATAGCTTGATGTTCTTGTTCGGTCTCGTCACCCAATTCAAACATATCACCTAAAAAGAGATATTTGGTTTCGGCTTGGAGTTGTTTTAGATTTTTGAGTGCAGCCAACATACTTGTTGGATTGGCGTTATAGGCATCCAAAATGATTTGAGTAGTGCCTATTTTTATGATTTCGGAACGGTTGTTCTTGGGTTGATAATTTTCAATGCCTTTCTTAATGTGTTCAGTAGATACCTTAAAATGATGTCCCATGGCCACAGCAATGGCCATATTGCCATAATTATAATCACCAATAAGTTGACTATGGATGTCTGTACCATTATATGTTAAGGACACAAAAGGATCCGCTTTTGAGAATTCAACCACACAATCATTATCAACGTCTTTTCCAAAGGTGATTATCCTTTGGTAGTTGCCTATTTGCCTTTTCTGCTTTGGGTCGTCCGTATTTATAAAAACGGTTTTCCCAGCATCCCTTAAATAATCGTAGAGCTCTGATTTTCCTTTGATAACACCTTCAACACCACCAAAGCCTTCTAAATGAGCTTTTCCGAAATTAGTGATTACACCATAGTCTGGTAGCGCTATATTGGACAAAAACTCGATTTCCTTCTGATGATTCGCACCCATTTCTACAATACCAAAATCTTGGTCTTCCGTAAATGATAATAAGGTGAGTGGCACACCAATATGATTGTTGAGGTTGCCTATTGTAGCCCTAACCTTATAGGTGGTCGACAAAACAGCATGGATCAATTCTTTAGTCGTGGTTTTTCCATTACTTCCAGTTAAAGAAATAATTGGGATACCCATGGCATTTCTATGGTATGTAGCTAATTGTTGTAGGGTAGTTAATACATCATCAACTAAAAAGCAATTAGTATTTATAACGGCCTTGTCATCATCAACCACACAATATTTAGCACCATTTTCAAACGCTTGACTTACAAATTGGTTACCATCAAAATTATCACCCTTAAGCGCAAAATACATATCATCCTTGTTAATTTTCCGTGTATCCGTAGAAACGGAAGAACTAGCTTTAAACTTTTGATATAATGTCTCTATGTCCATGGGCCTAAAAATAAAAAAGTCCTGATAAAACTTATCAGGACTTTTAAAATATTAATACAATTTCGGTGGCTGGGCCTATCGAAATCTAATTACGTCTCTTTTGCGATTTTACGGATTTTGAACCTACTCTCGATACGGCACATCTAAATCCGATATAGTCTGTAGCCATATCTTGTGGGAAGTAACGACGTTGCGCAGGATCAATCCAATATGCTCTATCTCTCCAAGAACCTCCTTTAAAGACTCTTACTTCATCATTGATAAGAGATGTTCTGGTATTAGATTTATCATATTCTCTAATCATTTTTCCATCTGTAGAATCCATTTCAACTCTATGCTTTGGCGAGTTGTACATTTTTCCAGTTTCATCGATTCTATCGTCGCCTTCATCAAAACTCTCTCTGTAGTAACGTGAAGAACGCTTGTCACCATCTCTAAAGTTTCTGTTATCACTTTTATCAAACTGTGTTCTTAGGTATGTGTCTTGATCATCAACAGGGATTTTTGCAATTTCACCTGGAAGATTTCTAGCGATGATTTTACCATTGCTCAAAGTATCGTAAACAATCTCTTCAGCAGTAACAACTTTTACGGTACCGTCTTCGTTCAATGCATTTTTGGTATACACGTTACCTCTGTAGTAGTTAAAGTCATTAAATTCGTCATCAACAATAGGACGATAAACATCGGCAACCCATTCGGCGACGTTACCTGCCATGTCATATAAACCGTAATCGTTTGGTTGATAAGATTTTACTTCAGCAGTAATGTCTGCACCATCATCGGACCATCCAGCAATTCCACCATAGTCACCTTTGCCTTGCTTAAAGTTAGCTAATTGGTCACCACGGTTAACACGCTTACCTGATCTTGTGTACTGACCATCCCATGGATATTTTTTACGACCTCTATAAACATTGTAGCTTCTTAACTCGCTCATTCCTAAAGCCGCATACTCCCATTCAGCTTCTGTGGGGAGTCTGAATTTCACAGGGATTAAACCAGATTCTCTATTAGCATAAACATTAATAGGATTACCGTCGGCATCTGTTTGTTGTCGTCTTTTACCGCCTTCTAATACTTCTGAGTTTCCACCATAAGTTTGGGTTGGCGCGTTTATGTATGTATCAACATCAAAAGTACTTTCAGCATTTAAATCGGTGAGGTGAGCATCTCTTTTAATATAACCTGCCTCTTGTAAAGACATTTCCGCAACACGGTTAGATCTCCAATTGGCATATTCTACAGCTTGTATCCAGCTTACACCTACAACAGGATAATTGGCATATCCAGGATGACGCAAGTAGTTTTCTGTCATCATCTCATTATACCCTAAACGGTTTCTCCAAACTAAAGTGTCTGGAAGTGCACCCTTGTAGATTAAAGCATAATTTGGATCTTCAGGCGGATATACATTCTTAAGATAGTCTAAATAAAACAGGTAATTAAGATTTGTTACTTCATGCTCGTCCATGTAAAACGACTGAATGTGTTGCTGATTAGGCGTATTGTTCCAATCGTGCATTGGGTCGTCTTGTACTTTACCCATAGTGAATGTTCCACCTTCTATAAATGCGGTACCGGGAGGTGTTTCTTGCTCTTTAAAATTAGTGTTATACTGAAAACCACCGTTTTTATCATTGATTTTCCAACCAGTAGCACTATCTACATTACTAGAATTAGATGAACGCTTACAACTAACAATGCTAGCACAAAGCGTAAATGCTATTAAAAATTTAAGGTTTGAGACATTTTTCATATCCATATGTTTAAGTAAGCTCATAAAATTTAGTTCCGCAATATAAGAATTAAAGGCTAACTGACAACTTTTTTTTGCTTGAAAATTCAAAAAAACGTGCATTTCATCCTTTTTTTTATACACAATAACGGATTTTTGGCAATTTATCGACGTATTTTGCTCTTTAATAACGGGGACTAAAATAAATTATTGTTGTATTTTTGAAATAAAAAATTAAGCTCTATAATAACACGTAAAATTAGGCGTTATCTAACTGTGAATTTAAAAATTTTAATCGGGTTAGCGATATTTACTTAAATTCAGGACTTTACTGCTTATCAAAACCACAAGAATCTTAAATGAAAAATTGCTACATTTTTATTTTTATGTTTTTGACCCTATTGAGTTTTGGGCAACAAAAACAGTTTAATATTAAATGGGATGGAGAAAAGGTACTTGAAACAGCCTATGGAAAAATTACTGTCCCTGGCTTTGATGATAAACATTTTAACTTCGACGATAAAAAAGGTTTGACTTTTTTTGCCCAATGGAAAAGCAATGGTAACAGGGTTGATGAGAACTCAGTAAGCCTATCTAATGTTTCTTACGAAACGATTTCCCAATCTGACCTCAAGAATTTAAATCCTCGACTTATCCCTGCTGAACTTAAGTATGATTTTTTCAATACTAATGCTAGGGGTAACAAAGCCTATTATTTTGAGATAAGCCCAATAATAAAAGATAGAGGTGTTTATAAAAAGGTTAAATCTTTTACAATTAATTATTCTGCTTTAGCAAAGAGGTCTCAGGTAGTAGCAAAATCCCAGATTACGAATTCAGTATTGAGTACAGGAGATTGGTATAAATTTTACATTGAAGAAACGGGTGTTTTTCAATTAACTAAAGGGTTTTTAAATAGTTTGGGAATCAATACAAACTCTGTTGATCCTAGAACTATAAAAATATATGGAAACGGAGGAAGGATGCTGCCTCTGCTGAATTCTGAAAATTATCCGTTTGATGTCGTTGAGAATGCTATTAGGTTTGTTGGTGAAGAAGACGGTAGTTTTGACAACAGTGACTACATTTTATTCTATGGAGAAGGGCCAAAGACATACAGTGAAGAGAGTCAAACCAACATAAATCTATATACGGATAGAACATATTATTACGTAAATATCAGTCCAGGTAACGGTAAAAGGGTTCAAGCGATGTCAACTATCGATGCGCCAGCCGATATTCAAATTAATACGTTTCAGGACTATCAATTTTATGAGGTTGATGAATTTAACTTGGCAAGATTAGGACGAAGATGGTTTGGTGATGTGTTTGATATTGAGAACCAACGTGTTTACGATTTTGAGTTTCCTAATCTAGATACTAGTGAGCCTGTTCGTTTTGATGTTGCTGTTGGCTCTATTTCAGAAAGCGATGGTACAACAATGCGAGTAACAGTTAACGGAAATTTAGTCTCTACTTTAGGTTTAGGTGTAATTAGTCCGGGTTCAGTCTTGGCAACTGCCGCTTCTTATGGTGAAGATCTTAATTTGTCTTCTGATGCCGTAACAGTGACATTAGATTATAATAACAATGGAAACCCTTCTGCTAGAGCATATTTAGATTACATTAATATTGAAGCAACCAGAGCTTTAACTTACGAAGGCAATCAATTAGTGTTTAGGAACAGGGATGTCGTAACCACACCAGGAATTGCAGAATACACCTTATCTAGTGCTTCAAATGTGATGGAGATTTGGGATATTACAGATAGGTTCAATATTACAAACCTTCAAAATTTAGATAATCAAAACACGTTATCGTTTAAGGCTTTGTCAGGTGAAGAAAAAACCTATTTGGCCTTTTCTTCAAATAATTATTTACAGCCATTAAGAGATTCTAATACTAGGTTGGCCAATCAAAATTTAAAAGGCACCATTTTTAATAATGCACAGGGAACTTTTGAAGATATAGACTATCTGATCTTAACGCCTGCACAACTTCGATCCCAGGCTGAACGATTGGCACAGATTAACAGAAACCAATATAATCTCAATGTAAAGGTTATAGATCTTCAAAGTATATATAACGAGTTTAGCACTGGGAGCCAAGATATCGCGGCTATACGAAACTTTGTAAAGTATGTTTATGATAATGCAAGTACACCAAGTAGACGGTTAAAGTATTTGTGTTTGTTTGGTGAGGGTTCTTACGATTATAAAGACAGAGTAAGTAATAATACTAATTTGGTACCTTCATGGTATTCTATACCCAGTTTTAATCTCACGAGTTCATTTGTTTCTGATGATTTTTATACGATGATGGATGACAATGAAGGCACAATGAGTACTTTAGATAGAATGGATATAGCAGTAGGCAGAATACTAGCTGAAAATCTTCAACGAGCAAGGGAAATGGTAGACAAGATAGAAGCCTATTACCAACCTGAAGCTTATGGAAGTTGGCGCAATAATATCTTACTTATTTCAGATGATGTTGATGTACAATGGGAACGTATTCTGCAGGAAACTACAGAAGGATTGGGAATTGAACTTGAGAATGAGAAGACCTTTTTAAACGTTACAAGAATACATAGCGATGCTTTTGAACAGGAATCTTCTGCAGCAGGTAATAGATATCCACAAGTTAATGAGGCGACCAGAGATGCCATTGAAGTTGGAGCTTTAGTAGTAAATTATTTTGGTCACGGAGGAGAAAATGGCTTAGCCAAAGAGCGTATTTTTGATATTTTTGATGCACAAGAAGTCAATAATATTTGTAAGTTTAATCTATTTGTAACCGTAACTTGCGAGTATACTAAATTCGATGATCCCGGCCGACCTACAGCAGGTGAGTTTACCTTTTGGAATAAAAATGGCGGTGCAATTGCTTTATTAACAACTACAAGACAAATTTTCGTAACTACAGGCGTTATTTTTAATAATATATTAGACAATTATTTATTTGCCTTTGGATCTAATGACTATCCTACAATTGGCGAAGCACTACGTCTAACAAAAACTGATAATGGTTTGGGTGGATCATCGCAAAAACGGTTGGTTTTTTTAATTGGAGATCCAGCGATGAAGTTAGCTTTTGCCGAACCAAATATAAGACTAACAAGAGTTAATGATGTCCCTATTTCCCAGCCTGTCGATACATTAAAAGCACTTAGCTACACTAAATTGGCTGGAGAAGTTACTGATGTCAATGGTAATTTATTGTCAAATTATAACGGCATCTTAACTGCCACTGTATTTGATAAAAGAATTCCGCGTCAAACACTTGCAAACGATGGGGTTACCGATGGAAATGGAGAAATTATTTTAGACTATACTACCTTAGGGGAAATTATTTTCAAAGGTCAGGCAAGTGTGACTAATGGGCAGTTTGAGTTTGATTTTGTTGTGCCAAGAGACATTGGTATACCTGTAGGTAATGGTAAGGTAAGTTTTTATGCGCAGACCAGCAATCCGTTATCTAATCAAGCAGGGGCAAGTTTTGATATTGAAGTTGGTGGAATAAATGAAAACGCTCCCGAAGACAACATAGGGCCAGTTATTAACTTGTTTATGAATGATGAGAATTTTGTTTCAGGAGGTATAACAAACGAATCTCCTAATTTGCTGGCCAAATTGCAAGATGATAATGGAATAAACACGGCTAGTGGAATCGGCCATGATATTACGGCTATCATTGATGGAGATGAAACAAATCCTATTGTGCTAAATGATTATTACCAAGCAAATATCGATGATTATACCAATGGCACTGTAACCTTTCCATTTAGGGATTTAGAACCAGGTTTGCATACGCTCACATTAAAAGCGTGGGATGTATACAATAATTCATCAACTTCAGAACTTCAATTTATGGTTTTCGATAAAGATGAGGAATTGGTTATTAATAATGTTTTAAATTATCCTAATCCTTTTGTTAATTATACAGAGTTTTGGTTTAACCACAATAGTGTTGAACCCCTAGATATCTCTGTACAAATATTTACAGTTTCAGGTAAATTAGTAAGGACATTAAATGGCCAAACAACTGGAGGCAGTAAGGCCGTAAGCACTTTGTCTAAAGACATTGTTTGGGATGGTAGGGATGATTTTGGAGATAAAATTGGAAAAGGAGTCTACGTCTATAAACTAAAAGTAAGATCTAACCGTTTAAATAAGCAAGTTGAAAAAATTCAAAAACTTGTTATACTCTAATAATAAATTATATTTGCTAACGAATTAATGCTGAGCCTTAAGCATTAATAACTCAATAATGAACATGAAGAAATACAAAATATCCCTAATCGCTCTGGTTACGCTTAGCTTTACTTTTGCTCAAGAAACTGTACAAATAATTCCTAGTCCTAATGATAGCAGAGTAATAACCACTGGTGTTCCATTTATGCTTATTGCACCAGATGCAAGATCGGCATCAATGGGTGATATGGGTGTAGCGACGTCTATGGATGGATTTTCCCAACAATATAATCCGGCAAAATATGTGTTTTCAGAAGCAAAATCTGGTGTTAGTTTAAGCTACACGCCTTATTTAAGTAGACTGGTAAATGATATATCTATTAGTTATGCTACATATTTTAATAGATTAAATGAATATAGTGCCGTTTCTGCAAGTTTTAAATATTTTAGCTTGGGTCAGATCGATCTAACACAGCAAAATAATCCACAGCCAGGTCAGGAGATAACGTTTATTACTGTAAGGCCAAATGAATTGACTTTTGATGTAGCATATACATTACGTCTGGCTGATCAGTTTGCTATGGCAGTCGCACTGCGTTATATGAATTCCAATCTTCAAATCCAACAAGTAGAGAACTCCAATGCGCAACCTGCCAGTTCCTTTGGTGCTGATATTACAGGTTACTATCAAAGTGAAGAAGAAGCTTATAATGATTTTAATGGACGCTGGAGATTAGGTTTTGCAATTCAAAATCTAGGACCCAAATTTCAGTATGATGATGAAGGACGAGAAAATTTTCAACCTACAAATTTAAGGCTAGGAGCAGGTTTCGATTTCATATTCGATGAATATAGTAAACTTGGTATCACTGCTGAAGTGACCAAGTTATTAGTGCCTACACCACCTCGATTAGGAGACCGTATCACTTTTACAGATGCCAATGGTAATGGTGTATACGATGAACCAGCAGATCCGGATGATCCACAGCCAGGTGAAGATATTTTAATCAGTGCAGAAGAAAACGTTATTATTGAAGGTCAGGACAATGACGTGAGTTTTTTAAATGGTATTTTTCAATCGTTTGGTGATGCGCCAGGTGGTTTTAGCGAAGAACTAAGAGAATTTACCTGGGCCCTAGGTGCAGAGTATACCTATCAAGAAAATTTTGCTTTTAGAGCGGGTTACTTCAATGAAGCCGAAGACAAAGGTGCGCGTAAGTTTTTTGCAATAGGCGCAGGGTTTAAGTACACCACGATTAACTTAGATTTATC
Organism: Winogradskyella sp.; assembly: GCF_028282165.1. Lineage (GTDB taxonomy): Bacteria > Bacteroidota > Bacteroidia > Flavobacteriales > Flavobacteriaceae > Winogradskyella. Next base: position 23,905 of record NZ_JANQIM010000013.1, read on the forward strand.
CTATTTGTTCTCAGCATCAAGAGTGCAGAGCCCGTTGGAAAACACCTTGCGTTTTTCATTAACATTTAATTTTGGTGATGGCGAATACGATGAGTATTAGAAGTTATTAAATAAGGTATTTTTAAAACTATTGTCTCAAAAGCAATAGTTTTTTTGTCTAATAAAGAATTTGAATTATGAAGGAAGTAAAGATTGAAACAACATTACAGGTTTTTAATGATGTGAGTGAACTTCCTGATCATATTCAGAAATTAATGGCATTAGCAACAGAAGCAAGGGATAATGCCTACACGCCTTATTCAAAGTTTAAAGTTGGTGCAGCCATTTTGTTAGATAACAATGAAATTGTTACGGGAAGCAATCAAGAGAATGCGTCCTATCCTTCAGGTCTGTGCGCCGAACGTACAGCAATTTTTTACGCAGGCGCAAAATATCCAGATGCTAAAATGCTTGTATTGGCACTAACAGCGTCTTCTCAAAATCAAGTAACAGATACGCCAATACCACCATGTGGTGCTTGCAGACAGTCTATTGCAGAATACGAGTTTAAACAAGAACACCCCATAGAAATCTATTTTATGGGAGCCACAGGAAAGGTCGTAAAATCAAACTCATTGGCAAATTTACTGCCATTAGGTTTCGATAGAAGTTTCCTATAACGTTTTCGTTTCAAAATTTACAATCTTCAGTTTTTTGGTTATTGACTAATGTCTTATTTTTGTTATTCTGATTAAAAGAACGAATCAAAAAAATGCAAAAGATAACTAAAGAAGTTTACCTAAAATGGTATGAAGATATGCTGTTTTGGCGAAAGTTTGAAGACAAGCTGGCCGCAGTTTATATCCAACAGAAAGTTCGTGGATTTCTTCATCTTTATAATGGACAAGAAGCTGTCCTAGCTGGTGCTTTACATGCTATGGATTTGACCAAGGATAAGATGATTACAGCATATCGAAATCATGTTCAACCTATTGGTATGGGTGAAGATCCTAAGCGTGTTATGGCCGAGTTATTTGGAAAAGCAACTGGAACATCACAAGGATTAGGAGGATCCATGCACATTTTTTCTAAGGAGTACCGTTTTTATGGTGGTCATGGTATAGTTGGTGGCCAAATTCCTTTAGGTGCAGGGATAGCGTTTGGCGACAAGTATCATGGCAGTGATGCTGTGACCTTATGCTGTTTTGGTGATGGTGCAGCAAGACAAGGATCGCTCCATGAGACCTTTAATTTGGCAATGCTTTGGAATCTCCCAGTGGTTTTTGTTTGCGAGAATAATGGTTATGCCATGGGGACTTCCGTAGAACGCACAGCAAACCATACGGATATTTGGAAATTGGGTCTCGGTTACGAAATGCCTTCAGGTCCAGTAGACGGTATGAATCCAGTCAAAGTAGCCGAAGCTTTCGATGAAGCCATTCAGCGTGCAAGAAATGGAGGAGGGCCATCATTCTTAGAAGTTAAAACCTATAGGTATAGAGGACATTCTATGTCCGATGCTCAGCACTACAGAACAAAGGATGAAGTAGAAGAGTATAAAAAAATAGATCCAATTACGCAGGTAAAGGATGTTATTCTAGAAAAGAAATACGCTACTGAAGACGAAATAAAGGGCATAGATAAACGTGTTAAAGCACGCGTTTCTGAATGTGAAAAGTTTGCTGAAGAATCGCCATATCCTGAGAAAAATGTGATGTACGATTCAGTTTATGAACAAGAAGATTATCCATTTATACCACATAAATTATAAGCTATGGCTGAAGTGATTAATATGCCGCGTTTAAGCGATACAATGGAAGAAGGTACTGTTGCGGCTTGGCTAAAGAAAGTTGGAGATAAGATTGAGGAAGGCGATATCATAGCTGAGATAGAAACAGATAAAGCAACTATGGAGTTCGAATCTTTTCACGAAGGAACTTTATTGCATATTGGTGTTCAAGAAGGAGAAACAACAAAAGTAGATCAGCTTTTGGCAATTATAGGTGAAGAAGGTGAAGACATCTCTTCATTGTTAAATGGAAAAGCTGAGGGACAAGAATCTGATGCCACTCCTGAGGGAGAAGATACCGTAGCAGATACCATTTCGACAGAGCAGAGCGATGAAAAATCTCATGATACTATTTCTGAGGGAAATAATGAAGCAGAACTCCCAGAAGGCGTCATCGTTGTTACCATGCCCCGTTTAAGTGATACCATGGAAGAAGGTACTGTATCTACTTGGTTGAAAAAAGTCGGTGATGAGGTAGAAGAAGGCGATATTTTAGCTGAAATAGAAACGGATAAAGCCACAATGGAGTTCGAATCTTTTCAGTCAGGAACATTACTGTACGTTGGCTTAGAAGAGGGTGAATCTGCTAAGGTTGATGCACTTTTAGCAATAATTGGCCCGGCAGGAATCGATGTTTCTTCCGTAGCTAAGAATTTTAAGGCAGGAAGTTCAGACGTAACACCAGAACCTAAGAAAGAAGAAAAACCCGTTGATGCGCCTAAGGTTGTCGAAGCTAAAGCAGCGGAGCCAGTGATTGCGACCTCTAGTACAAGTTCTAATGGTAGAATTTTTGCGTCACCATTGGCCAAGAAGATGGCTGAAGAGAAAGGGATCAATTTAGCGCAAGTCAACGGTTCTGGAGAGAACGGAAGAATCATAAAAAGGGACATTGAAAACTTTACACCTGTAGTTGCAGCTCAGTCTTCTGCACCAGTGGCTAAGTTTGTGCCTTCAGGACAGGAAGACTTTGACGAGGTTCCAAATTCAAACATGCGTAAGGCAATTGCTAAGAATTTAGCAAAGTCTAAGTTTACTGCACCACATTATTATCTTAATGTAGAATTTGATATGGAGAATGCAATAGCGTTCAGAGCACAGTATAATTCTATGCCAGATACTAAGATATCATATAACGACATGATTGTAAAAGCTTGTGCATTGGCATTAAAACAGCATCCACAAGTGAATTCTCAGTGGTTCGATGATAGAATGAAGCTTAATAATCATGTACACATTGGCGTAGCCGTAGCAGTACCTGATGGTTTGTTGGTGCCCGTTGTAAAATTTGCTAATGAGCAAAGCTTAACACAAATAGGAGCAGCCGTAAAAGAATTTGCAGGTAAGGCAAGAAACAAGAAATTGACCTTAGATGAAATGGAAGGAAGTACCTTTACAATTTCCAATTTAGGAATGTTCGGTATAGAGAGTTTTACATCCATTATCAATCAACCTAATTCTGCAATTTTATCTGTAGGAGCTATTGTATCTAAACCAGTGGTTAAAAATGGAGTTGTTGTTCCAGGGAACACAATGAAACTCACAATGGCCTGTGATCACAGAACGGTAGATGGAGCAACGGGAGCACAATTCCTTCAAACATTAAAGGGCTATATTGAAAATCCGGTAACTATGTTAGTATAATGTTTTATATTAACAATATGGTTTGTAAATTTATATAGTGGATTAGATGATATCAAATCCTCTTTTTGCCTATTAAAAGAGGATTTTTCTTGTCATAAAAATATTTAAATTTATCACCCATTAATAAAGATTCATTAAACATTTAAATAAAACTATGAAAATGAAAAACTTTAAAACATTAATTCTTTTTGCATTTATTACAATTTTTACAATCTCAGGTTATGCCCAGAAAAAGAAAGTAGCTGTAGTTACGTTCTATGCCGATAAGGTTATTGACCTTTCTGAAGTTGATGCCTCAGCAGACTTTATAGCAAAAAATACTAAATTAAGTGATGACCCAGATTTTAATTTAAAAAAACCTCTTGAAGAATTTCATAAGGCATTTTTTGAGAATTATGTAAATGAATTTGATTTTGAGCTAATACCCGAAGAAGACGTATTAAATTTACCAGAGTACCAAGAATTTAAGGCAGATTACGGTAATTATAAAAATATAGGTAATCAAGATGCCTATGAAACAATCGATGGTTATAAAGTGGTACAGAACTATGGTAGTAGGCTAGAAGTTAAAAATCTCAAACCAATTGCAGAAGCACTAGGTGCAGACGCCATTATGTTTGTAAGATTGAATTACGGTTTTAATAAAACAGGTATTGGAAAATTAGGCTATTACAGTATAAAGGCTTCTGTCAGCCTTGATTTATTTTCTAAGGACAATAAGAGTATTTTCCAATTCGGGGAGATAGCAGGCTCAAAGAAAAAAGCTGTTATGGTTGGTGGTATTCCAGTGATGACACCAGACAAAATTCAACCAATGTGTGAAAATGCGACAGAAGAATTGATAAAAGACATGAATAAAAAAATAGAAAGACTTTCTAAAAAAGCTAATAAAAAACTATAAGAGAAATTTGTAATTTAAAATCAAAACCTGTTTCAAAGCTTATTTGAGACAGGTTTTTTTATCTTTAGTCACAAATAAATGTTATTATGAAATGAGCATAAACAAAATTAATTTTTTGCTTACCCACCGAAATAATTAATTTTTTTGTGCGAAAGCGCAGCGGTTGATCTAAGCAGAAAATTTTTATTTAGTTCATTTTCAATGAGACAAAAATTTTTAGATAGATGAAAAAGGGATTTTCTCTTCTAGTCATTTTGCTTTTAATTTCCTGTGCAGTCAAACAAAAAGGTGCAGAGGGCAAGGATGCTACTGATAGAACAAGTTCAGGTGAGATAACTATTACAGCTAATGACATTAAAAAAAGTATGGAATATCTTGCTTCTGATGAGTTAGGGGGACGGGCAACAGGGACGGAAGGCATAGAAAAAGCAGCTATCTTCATTGAGAATTACTTTAAAGATAATAATATCCAACCTTATTTTGAGACCTACAGAGATTCCTTCAATATTGAAGAAATTATAGGATTTAATATTGTGGGTCTGATTGAAGGCAACGACCCAAAATTAAAAAAGGAATTTGTGATTCTTGGAGGTCATTACGATCATATTGGCAAGGGCAAAGAAGTTAACGGAGATACTATAGCCAATGGCGCCAATGACGATGCTTCCGGAACTATTGCTGCTATGGAGTTTGGTAAATATTTTGCCAAATCAAAAACCAATAAACGAAGTGTTTTGATTACTTTATATTCGGCAGAAGAAATCGGGCTTAAAGGATCGGCACATTTAGCCGAACGCTTAAAGAATAAAGGCATGGATGCTTACACAATGATCAACTTTGAAATGATTGGAGTACCAAGAACTGCGGATAAATCGATGGCTTATATTAGCGGTTATAATCGTTCAAATCTAGTGTCAATATTAAACCAATACGCTGGCGAAAAGGTATTAGGTCTTTTCCCAAAGGCTGAGCAATTTCAACTGTTTTTTAGATCAGATAATTTTCCATTCTATAAAGCATTTAATATGCCAGCACATGCCATATCGACTTTTGATTTTACCAATTTTGACTATTATCATCATGTAGATGATGAGCCCGATAAGATGGATTATACACATATGGTAAGCTTTATTAATAAAATGATTCCTGCGCTAGAAGGGATGATTAATGGACCAACCAAAGAAGTAGTATTAACAGAGAATGAGTAAAAATGTAATTATAACAGGAACAAGTAGAGGAATAGGATTCGAATTGGTAAAACTCTTTGCCAGTTTAGGCCATAATGTTTTGGCATTGTCGAGAAATGCTAAGCCCGTTAACGCTTTAAATTTAGACCATGTTAAATCCTTGGGATGCGATTTGTGCGCTATCAAAGATTACAACAAGGTTGATGCATTCATTTCAAAACAATGGAAAAACCATGTCGATATTCTCATAAATAATGCAGGGACTTTGCTTAATAAGCCTTTTGCAGAAACTACAATTAAAGATTTCGAACAGGTTTATAAAACAAATGTCTTTGGCGTTTCTGAAATGACTAGGGTTGTACTCCCATTTATGAGACATGATGGTCATGTGGTAACCATTAGTAGTATGGGCGGTATACAAGGCAGTGTAAAATTTCCCGGGTTAGCTGCATATAGCTCTAGCAAAGGGGCCGTTATTACTTTAACGGAGCTGTTGGCAGAAGAATATAAGGAAACAGGTCCGCAATTCAATGTTTTGGCTATTGGAGCTGTGCAGACCGAAATGTTAAAGGAGGCTTTTCCAGATTATCAGGCGCCAACGACTGCTTTAGAAATGGCGACCTATATTAAAGATTTTGCCCTAACAGGAAATACATATTATAACGGCAAAGTACTTCAGGTATCCAATTCTACGCCTTAAAGTCTTTTTCTAGGAAATTTTTTTCAATATTTTAGAAGTAATATGCTACAATTGTTTTTTTGTTTATCTTTTCAGAAATTAAATAATATACATTTGAACAACTTTAAAGGTATGGTATTGTTCGTGGCGATATTTTCGTTTATAGCCACGAACGCTCAGTGTAACCTACAGGAGACCATTGTTATTTGTGACATGACTCAAATAGATGGCGATAACGACGGGACACCAGATGGTATAATTAACTTGTATGAAGAATACACTAATCTTACAGGAAACACTATACAAGCAGGCACATGGTTTGATCCAAATTTTACTTTTGCACTAAATGAAAACACGGGCGATTTATTTCTCTGGGATTTAAATGAATCATCTACATCACCAACAGATTATAGTTTTGAGCTAACCAACACCGATTGTGGCCCTGGAGATGTTGCTTTAACCATTAATTTGGTACTTGGACCTTTCTCGGGTATTGCTTTGCCAACAAATTTAGACGATGTTAACGTACAGGTTTGTGATGAAGGATCTACACCAACAGATATTTGTATTGCTCTGCCAGATATGGACCTTTTTGAAGCCCTAGAATCTCTGCCAAGCCCTCATGCAAATGGACAGTGGACATATGAGGGGAGTAGTCCTAATTTTAATGGCATTGTTGGATCTGAGTTGTCTGTTACCGTACCCTATGCGCCAGGACCTCCTTTAGTAGATGAAGAAACATTTGAGTTGGTCTACAGAGTAGAAGGGATTGCACCGTGCGACCTTGTACAGGAAACTAGAGTTAAGATTTCTGTTGTAAGACAAGTGTTTTCAGGCTTAGCTCAAAATCAGAGGATTTGTGAAGCATCTATCATAAATGGAGATTTTGATAATGATGTTGATTTAACAGATGACCAGTTTTTATTTTTGGAAGACATAGAGGGCACTTGGGCAATGGATATGTTTGGACAAGTAACTTCCTTAGGAGATTCAGAAATAAATATCAATAATATCTACCAACAGATTGTAACCAATAATCCTAGATTTGGATGTGTTGAACTCGCTTTTACGTATTCTGTAGAACAACGATCAGGGGTGTGCGGGGATGCTACTTCAACCGTTAATTTTAAGCTTTATGAGTATTTAAGACCTTTCTCCCAGACTAATTTTCCAGAATTCTGCGAAGATGATCCATCACTACCAGCAACGATTAATCTCTATGATCAATTAACATTTACCACTGAAAATGGTGTTCTTTTCGATTACCCATCAAATGCTTGTACGCAATGGAGTTTGGTGTCTGGCCCTTCAAACTTGGGTCTAGTCTCTAATGGTGGAGGTTGTACACCAACTCCAGGATATTCTCATCTCGGACAAGTTAGTTTAGTAGGAGCAGAACCCGGAACTTATACTTTTAGGTACACCGTAAGTCCAGAAGTCAACTGTAATCCAGATAACTTTATGGCTTTCGATTATGTAGATGAATGTACTACAGTTCCTGATTCTACTGGGTTTTGTGATGCAGAATCTGCTGAGGTCGTAATAGTAATTCATCCTAAGAATTATGCAGGAGAAAACACTATTGGACTTTCGTTTTGTGAAACCGACCTTGGTAGCTCCATAGATTTAATAGCACTACTAAATACCAATGGTATTGATGATCCCATATACGTTGGTCCACTCGGAAATTGGTTCGATCTAGATACTGGCAATCCAGTTACAAATCCATTTGTAATTCCAGAAATTAACGGTGAACAAACATTCAATTTTGTTTACTCTACAACGACGCCCAACAATTGTCTGGATAGAGCAGATCTTTCATTTACTATCTATGAACAATATCCATTAGGTACTGATAATGCTATACAAGTGTGCAATGATGACAGTGCCTTTAATTTATTTGATTTACTAGGCAACGATGTTAGCACTATTGGTAGTTGGACAGGGCCTAACGGATTTGTCTCTACGACCAACGATGTGTTTTTTGACCCGTCATCATTTGATGCTGGCGATTATATTTATACGATTCCCGATAATGGTGATGGGACCGTTTTTTGCCCAGGTGGCCAAGCTGTTGTGACCGTTTCGGTTATTCAAAATGCCAATGCCGGAATGGACATGCAGACGATGGTTTGTAGGTCAGATATTCAAGTCGATTTGCTTAATGTATTAGATCCCGCAGCAGATTTGGGAGGAACCTTTGAGGATATCGATAATACAAATGCACTTAATGGAAGTATCGTTGACATTTCTTCATTGAATGAAGGTGATTATAATTTTCAATACACTGTAGTGGGAGATCTACAATGTAATGTTTCAACAGCAATCTTAACGGTAAGCGTTATGGATGTTGAAGCACCAAATGCCCAAAACCAAACTTTTTGTCTAACAGATGCAGCCACTATTGCAGATTTAGAGATATTAAGTACGGGCTTTGATTTTAATTGGTACGACACAGCCACATCCACTGATATTTTACCATTGGATTTACTATTGGTAAATGGGGAAGATTATTTTGTTTCATCCATAGATAATGAGGGTTGCGAATCTACCAGAACTCAAATTACAGTCACCTTACTGCCTTTTAATGATAGCACTTGTAATGATTGTGAGATTAATGATGGTATATCAGATAATGACGATAACGAAAATGAAGAGCTGGATTTATGTAACCTCCCCGAAATTTTTCCGAGTTATGAAATAGAGATATTTAACCGTTACGGCACTTTGGTTTTTAAAGGTAATAATAGTACAGGATTATTTGATGGTACTTCTAACGTGTCCTTAACTATCGGAGACCGATTGCCTTCAGGGACTTACTTCTATGTGTTTAAGCCAAATGACGGAATGACCGATGCATTTCAAGGAAGCGTTTATTTAAGTAGATAAGAGCAATAGAATGAAAATAAGACTACATTATATTTTAATCTGTTTTTGCTGTACGATGCTATATGCACAACAAGAGCCACATTACACACAATACATGTATAATATGAGTATTGTTAATCCTGCATATATGATCAATGAACCAAGCTTTGTTGAGGTGGGTACACTTTATCGCACGCAATGGGTAGGGATCGATGGCGCTCCGAGAACAGCCAACGCATTTGCTAATATTCCTTTAAGCGATAAAATTGAGATAAGTCTCAATTATCTCAATGATGAAATAGGAGACAATATAAAGCAAACTGAAAACATGTTTAGTGTGGATTTTGCATATAAAATAAAGCTTAATGAAACTTTGAATATGTCTTTTGGAATGAGAGCGGGTTTTGATCATTTAAGCACAAATGTTTTTGAAAGTAATGTTAGTGATGATCCTTTTTTTGATAATACGCAAAAGACTGTTCTTAATATAGGTGCGGGAGTGTTTATGTTTCACGAAGATTATTATGTAGGGTTGTCGTCACCAAACTTATTGCCAAACGAGATAGATGCAAATAATAATGTTTTTTATCAAAATGAACTTCACCTCTTTCTTATTGGAGGTTATATTTTTGATATCAATAGTGATATTAGGTTAAAACCTTCAACAGTGGTGAAGTATGTTAATGGTGCACCTTTATCTTTTGATATTTCGGCAAATGCATTATATCAAGGCAAGTATGAATTAGGTGTCTCTTACAGATATCAGGATGCTATTACTGCCATGGTAGGTATAGAAGTGCTTACTGGATTGAGGTTTGGCTATGCCTATGATTTTAATACCAACGCACTTAACGATTTTAATAATGGCAGTCACGAGTTTATACTAACGTATAGATTTGATGTGTTAGGACTAAGTAAAAAGTTTTCATCTCCGAGATTCTATTAATATGCTAAAAAGAATTACTTTATTAATATACTTAATTGTTGTTTCGCAGTTTGTGTTTTCCCAAGGAAAATCTAGAGCAGATCGTTTTTTCGAAAAAGGAGATTATACCAATGCCGCCAAATATTATGAAATGGATTTGGAGGATGAAAACCATAAGAAAGATCTAGAAAATATTGTCATTTCATATTATAATACTTTTGAATATAGAAGAGCGTCACGCTATTTGAGACAATTGATCGACGGACGATTTGTAGAGACAGATAAAGCCTATGATAATGAATTCAACTTTAAATTCTATCAAGTATTATCGGCTTTGGGAGATTATGAAAAAGGGCTTGATTATCTAAAATTGTATAAAGAAAACAATTCAAAATCCTTTAATAAAAATGATGCCATAAATACGATTGAGGATTTTAAACTCATGGATTCCGATTATAGGATTAAATTGGCAGATTTTAATTCATTAGCTTCAGACTTTGGCGCTGTTCGTCGTAACGATCGTGTATACTTTACCTCTGACAGGGAAGACGATGCCAATGCGTTATTCGAAAAGAAGTTCAAATGGACGCAAAGGCGATTTTTAGATATATATTCTATTAAGGTTTCAGAAAAGAATGAGTCTCAAGGCGCAGCGGTAAAATTATCGGATAATATTAATTCTAAGTTCCACGAGGGTAACTTCTGTTTTAGTAAGGATGGTAAAACGCTTTATATATCGCGAAGTAATTTCACAAAGGGCAAAAAGGAATTTGACGACAATAAGACTAATAACATCCATTTATATCAATCAAATTTTGTAGATGGCGAATGGTCAGAACCAGAAAAGCTATCATTTAATAAGAAGGAATTTTCTTATCAGCATCCGGCATTAAGCCCTAACGGAAAAAAATTATATTTTTCTTCCAATCAAGAAGGAGGAATTGGAAATTTTGATTTGTATTATGTGGATATTAATTCAGATGGAAGCTTTAGTGAGCCTATTAATTTGGGACCAAAAGTTAATACCGAAAATAGAGAACACTTTCCTTTTATTTCGGATAAAGGACACCTGTTTTTTTCTTCAAATGGCCATCTAGGCTTAGGGATGTTAGACATTTTTGTATCAGAGTTTGTAAATGACGAATTTACCCAACCTATCAATCTTGGAGCTCCCATTAATTCACAATACGACGACTTTAACTTAAACTATTATAACGAGACTCGAGGTTTCTTTGCTTCCAACAGAAAACGAGCAGTTGATAATGTTTATAGTTTTAATCAAACAGGTGAGATTTTTATTAGGGAATACATTAATAAATTTGAGATTAGAGATAGGGAAACAGAACAATACGTACCAAATGTATCCGTCACTTTAGCTGATAAAAGAGGAAATAAAATTTATGAAAATGTATTAGACTCGATAGCGAGTTTTAATAAAAACCTGTTAGCGGGTAATTATATATTAAGCGCTACTAATGATAATTATAAAGACGGTGTATTAAAACTAAAGGTTTTGGAAGAACAAGATCAAAAGCATGTGCTGTTACTCGATAAAATACCGCCTCCGCCGCCACCAGATCCAGTAGAAGTTATAATCGCTGAGAAAAAAATCGACGAGGATTTAAAAGAAGAAGATCCTAAACGCTTTGAAATGCTTACCGATATTGATGGGCCACCTATAGTAGAAAAAGACGGAAAATTGTTTTTTGAGTTAGAACCCATTTATTTCGATTTCGATATGTGGAATATCCGTGAAGACTCTAAAGTAATATTGGATGAATTGGCGAAAAAGTTAGAACGTTATCCAGATATCCATATAAAGATTAGTGCACATACAGACAGCAGAGGTACTGTACGTTATAATCAAATCCTTTCGGAGAAGCGCGCTGAGTCCACCAGAAACTATTTAGCTTTAGTGGGCTACGTCAATGCAAGGCGTATTAAGTTTCAAGGATTTGGAGAACGCTTTCCCATTGTGGAGTGTCCCCAAAATGATTGTACCGAAGAAGAGTTTCAACTTAATAGAAGGAGCGAGTTTGAGATCGTTCAATATTAGATATAAATGCTTCTAGAACCAATATGTCCAAATACAAGTGTATTATTTTTGATTGCGATGGAGTTTTGGTAGATAGCGAACCGCTCAGCAATCAGGTTATGGTAGATTTGGCTAATGAACTTGGTGCAAATATAGATTTGGATTACGCCTATCAACACTTTAAAGGAAATTCATTTTATAATTGCTCAAATAAAATTTCAGCATTGATTGGTAAAGAAGTGCCAAAAGATTTAGAACTTCAATACAGGCAACGTTCTTCCGAAAAATTCAAAGCTGAGATCAAACCGATTCAAGGTATTAAAGAACTTTTAGACACATTAAAAGTTCATTATTGCGTAGCTTCAAGTGGTCCAGAGCATAAAATAAATCTTAATTTAGAGCTTACAGGATTATTCCCCTATTTCGAGGGCAAAATATTTAGTTGCTATACCATTCAAAAATGGAAACCAGATCCAGCGGTATTTCTTTGGGCAGCAAGGACTATGGGTTTTAATCCAAAAGAATGCCTGGTTATCGAAGATAGTCTAATAGGTGTTGAAGCAGCTTTAAAAGGAGGTTTTGATGTATTCGGATTTACGGCTCATGACTATATGAATGAATTGCATAAAGATGCGACCAAGACCTTTGATAGTATGATTCAGCTAAAGGAATTATTAAATTAAAAGCGTAATTTCTATATTTATGAGAAAATAGATTTATGCTAAGAAAATTATTCTATCACAAGCTTTTCTTTTTTTGTTTTCTAGTTGCAGTTTCTATAGCTTATAAAGGTTATGCACAAACTTTTGAACGTGTTGAAACCATTGTGGGTTTAGGCGATCTTGCCCATAATAATGGTGTGGCTGTTGCAGACTACGATGGTGATAACGATTTGGATATTTTTGTTGTTGCCAATGCAGTTGAAGATTCAGAAGATTTTACAAGTTTTAGCCGATTGTATAGAAATAATAATGATGGTTCTTTTACTGATGTCACAGAAGCTTCGGGTTTAGTCGATTTACTAACGGAAGAGGAGGAAGTTCAGCTAACGCTTGCACAACAAGGTTACAAATTCAGTGCATCATGGGGCGACTATAACAACGATGGTTTCCCAGATTTGTTTTTAACCTATTCCTTAAAAGTACAACTATGGCGTAATCTTGGTAACGGTACTTTTGCCAACGTAACCGAAATTTCTGGATTTGAGGCCACAAACGATTGCCTTAACATTGGTGCTACATGGTTCGATTATAATAATGATGGCTTTTTGGATATTTATATTACCGATTGGAGCGGGTGTAATTCTAATTCAATTTACAGAAATAATGAAGGGCTTAGCTTTACTGAGGTTACAACCTCATTAGGCCTTACAGAAGTGGAATCCAATCACAGCTATACACCATTTCCTTTTGATATTAATGATGACGGATGGATGGATTTAATCGTTACCAATGACCTTGAAGATCCTAACTACCTCTATATTAATCAGTCTGGAACTTCGTTCATGGAGACAGCTCAAACCTACGGTTTAGATAATATGATTGATGATATGGGAATCGCTATAAACGATTTTGATCTTGATGGTGATTTCGATTTTTTTATAACTGGAATAGACGAAAATGCACTTCTAGAAAATAACGGTTTCAATATATTTTCTGAAACATCAAATGCTTACGGGCTTAATTCTACAGGATGGACTTGGGGCATACGATTTTCAGATTTTGATCTCGATGGTGATGAAGATCTCTTTGTAGTTAATGGCTATGATTTTGAAGGAAGAGGGCCAGAGCAAAATGTATATTACAGAAATCTGCACAGTCAAGGTTCAGCGATGTTTGAAGATGCTTCGGTTGAGTTAGGGCTTAACGAAAATACAGAAAGCGTAGAAGCCCTTGATTTTGATTACGACAATGATGGCGATATGGACCTATTGGTTACCAACAACAATAAAGAATGCTTTTTTTATGAGAACAAGCTATTGAATTTTGATGATGCAGAGACGACCTTGAACTGGCTGAAAGTTCATCTGGAAGGAACAGTTTCT
>NZ_JANQIM010000044.1 GCF_028282165.1 Winogradskyella sp.
ATAATAAAGGAACTGCAGATATGTTACAAGTTAGAGGTATTGAGATTTGCGGCAAAACTGGGACTGCAGAAAATTTTGCTATAATTGACAGTGTAAAAACACAGTTGACGGATCATTCTATTTTTGTTGCATTTGCTCCAAAGGACAATCCTAAAATAGCCTTAGCTGTATTTGTTGAGAACGGATACTTTGGAAGTCGATTTGCAGGGAGAATGGCTAGCCTTATGATTGAGTACTACATCAAAGGGGAAATAACAAGAAAAGACATGGAAAATTTTGTGCTTCGCTATTCCCTCGAACATGAATACCAAAAACCATTTTCAGGCGAACCTTTTGGTATTAACCGACAGACAACGCTTGAAGCTATTGATGAAAAAGCCTTTCGGAATCTTTTGAAACTTAAATCAGAAATACCAAAGTCATAAACTTATGCTTAGAGAGAATCAAAGACGCTTTAAATTTGATTGGCTCACAATAATTCTCTTTTTATTGTTGGTGGGTTTTGGGTATCTCAATATCTTATCGGCATCACATATTGGTGATATAACCAGTTATTTTGACACGTCTCAACTTTATGGAAAACACCTCATTTTTATAGGGCTGACCTTTGTCTTAATCATTCTAATACTCTCGTTTGAAGCCAAATTTTATGAGAGGTTTGCCAGTATTATATATTTAGTGGCTATATTATCTTTGCTTGGTCTATTCGTTTTTGGCAAAGATGTAAATGGCGCACGCTCATGGTATGGAATTGGCAGTATGACGATACAGCCCAGTGAATTTGCTAAATTTGCTACCGCATTGGCTGTCGCTAAATACATAAGTGACCTACAGACCAATATGCAGACCCTAAAGGACCAAATACGGGTTACTGCAATAATATTTATTCCTGCATTGCTTATTTTGCTTCAAAACGATGCTGGTAGCACCATAGTATATCTCGCTTTTTTCTTTGTATTTTATAGAGAGGGTTTGCAACAAATCTATCTCGTTGTTGCATTATCATTAATTATTTTAGCTGTCCTTGCTTTAAAATTCGGAATTGTTATTACAGCTGTAGTTACCGCTTTGGTTCTAGCGACGCATTATTTTTTCAGAAAAAAGAAACGGGCTTCAATGCTCCAATATGTATTGGTTTTATTATTGGCTATTGGTTTTTCTTATGGTGTAAAATTGTTTTATCAGCATGGTTTAAAAGTGCATCAGCAAAACAGAATTACAATTTTTCTTAGGTTGGAGAAAGATCCTGTAAAGCTAGAACAAATGCGAAAAAAGGAAGCTTACAACCTTATTCAATCCGAACAAGCTATCAGCTCTGGTGGTTTAACTGGTAAAGGGTTTTTACAGGGCACAAGAACTACAGGAAAGTTTGTACCAGAACAACATACAGATTATATTTTTAGTACTGTTGGTGAAGAATGGGGTTTTATAGGCAGTAGTATTGTAGTTATATTATTTGTACTCCTTATAATAAGGGTATTGTATCTAGCCGAGGCCCAAAAATCGCAATTTAGCCGCGTATATGGTTACGGAGTGGCTTCTATTCTTTTTGTGCACTTTACGATTAATATTGGAATGGTAATGGGATTAATCCCTACGGTTGGTATTCCGTTACCCTTTTTTAGTTATGGTGGCTCAGGACTTTGGGGCTTTACAATTTTACTATTTATTTTTGTAAAGTTAGATAGTAACAAAATAAACGAATGGTAAAAGTAAAAAAGACTGCCTTATTCTAGGCAGTCTTTTCAATCAACATTACTATTGAGCTATTAATCAATATTGATTATGTTTTTGGTCTTAAATGTGACCGACATTATATAAAAAAAGACACCAAGCACAGGTAGAAACAACAATAATACTAACCAGACTATTTTACTCTTAAGATTCCTCCGTGATCTAAGCACAACAATACACAGAAGCAGAATAATTAGTATGTAACAACCTATGAAAAAATTTACCAATCCTGAATCTACCATTGTCATGGTGTCTTTAACTTTTAACTTACATTCCAAGGGCTACATAACTAACTCTAAAAGTTTCCTTGGAATGTAAGCTTTGAAAACCCTTTACTGTCCTTGTCCTAGCGAGTAACCCCTTACTCCATCGAACGTATACAAGTTTTCTGTTTTAATGGCATCTATGTCATACTCCATAGCGGCCTGTAATACTTCTATAATTTTTCTTTTTGATAACTCTTTCCCATCTTTAGCAGAATACCTACATCGCCAATGGTCTGTACAAAAGGTTTCTTCAAAACCGTTTGGCCACACTTTTATACCTCTATTGGTAATCATTGACAGTTCTAGTTCATCATTATTCAATTGTTGTAATTTTTCTGCAAGTACATTGGCATCATAGCCATGCCAATCTACAAACAAATCTACTCCAACAACTTTCTTATCTCTTGAAGGTTTTCTCTGGTATTTAGGTAAAACTAAAGGCGTACTATCCTTAAATGATACTTCAGGTAGTTGCTTCGGTTTTTTCCCCAGATTCTCAATTACTGCTTCAGCAAATTCCTTAGTACCTACTCGTCTCGTACTCATTATAGGGTCATAAATATCATTGGTATGCACACCATCTTCTATAGTTCTTAACCAAGCATTCTGTATTTTCTCTGCAACATCACTTTGTCCTATATGATTAAGCATCATTACCGCTCCGTTTATTAAACCGGATGGGTTAGCAACATTTTTACCAGCAATATCTGGCGCAGAACCATGAATAGCTTCAAACATGGCACATTCCTGTCCTATATTTGCGGAACCAGCTAAACCTACAGAACCTGTAATTTGAGCTGCAATATCTGACATAACATCACCATAAAGGTTAGGCATAACTATAACGTCGAAATCTTCTGGAGAATCTGCTAAAAGCGCGGCACCAATATCTACGATCCAATGCTCATTGATGATTTCTGGATAACGTGAAGCTACCTCATCAAATACCTGATGGAACAACCCATCTGTTTGCTTCATAATGTTATCTTTTGTGAAGCAAGTCACTTTCTTTCTGCCATATTTTTTAGCATATTCAAAAGCATAGGTCACTATTTTTTCGCAACCAGGACGACTGATCAATTTTAAGCATTGAACAACCTCATCAGTTTGCTGATGCTCTATACCTGCATACAGATCTTCTTCATTTTCTCTTATGATCACAACATCCATATCTGGGTGCTTAGTAGTTACGAAAGGATGTAGACTACGACATGGTCTCACATTAGAATATAAACCTAATGTTTTTCTCATAGTTACATTGAGACTTTTATATCCTCCACCTTGAGGTGTAGTAATTGGTGCCTTAAGAAGAACTTTATTTCTTCTGATGGTTTCCCAAGCCTCATCTGAAATTCCGGTAGAATTACCAGATAAGTAGACTTTTTCTCCAACTTGGATTTCTTCGAAAATTAAATCCGCACCTGCTGCAGAAAGAATATTAAGTGTAGCGTCCATAATTTCTGGACCTATACCATCTCCTTTTGCTAACGAAACTTTTATCATAATTACATTTTTGTTTAAAAATTGTTATGCAAATATGACACTCATTTTCTATATATTTTTATATATGTTTCTTATGATATATATAAACAACATTTATAGAAAACGTTTTCGTAGCAGGTATTTGTTGAAAATTTGTTAATTTAAAGTAAGAAATGGACTAAAAATTTTTAAGAAATTTTAACTAATTAAGACTGTCTAAACTTGCTTTTATAGTCTCAATCTTTGCTAAAGCATCGGCTTCTTTCTTCTTTTCTGAAGCTACAACTTGCTCTGGTGCATTGTTGACAAAACGTTCATTTGATAGTTTTTTCTGAACAGATTTTAAAAAGCCTTCCGTATAGTTTAATTCGTCTGTAAGCTTTTTTATTTCGGCCTCCACATCAATATTTCCCTCCATCGGAATGAAATATTCATTAGACTTTACGCGATAGGTTAAAGCACCTTCAACAGCTTCAGAGACATAACGGAAACTTTTAAGATTACCCAATTTTGAAATGACTTCGTCAAATGTAGGATTTACCTCTTCATTATTAACCACTGAAAAATCTACAGCGTCCTTAAAAGCTATACTTTTTTGCTTTCTTATATTCCTGATCCCTGAAATAACCTCAGATGCAAAATCAAACTCAGAAATTAATTGCTTATCAACAGGCTTAGATACTGGCCAAGTTGAGATGATTAAGGCGTCTTTTGGTGAGCGTTCCTCAATAAATTGCCAAATCTCTTCGGTTAAGAAAGGCATAAATGGATGAAGAATTTTTAAGTTATTCTCAAACAATCTTATCACTTCATTGTAAGTCGTTTTATCAATTGGGTTTTGGTATGCCGGTTTAATGATTTCTAATAACCATGAGGCAAAATCGTCCCAAATTAACTTATATGTGGCCATAAGGGCATCACTTAAGCGATACTTACCGAAGTGATCTTCTATCTCTGCGATAGTTTTCTGGAATTTAGACTCAAACCACTCTAAAGCTATTTTACTAGAATTTGGTTGCTCTAAAGATACATCAACATCCCAGCCTTTAACTAATCTGAAGGCGTTCCAAATCTTGTTGGCAAACTGCTTTCCTTGCTGGCATAAGGCTTCATCGAACATTAAATCGTTTCCAGCGGCTGAACTTAAAAGCAATCCTACCCTAACGCCATCTGCACCGTACTCCTCGATCAACTTTAGGGCATCTGGTGAATTCCCTAATTGCTTGCTCATTTTACGGCGTTGTTTATCCCTAACTAAGCCTGTTAAATATACATTTTCAAAAGGACGCTCGCCTTTATATTCATAACCAGCTATAATCATACGCGCTACCCAAAAGAACAGAATATCTGGACCAGTTACCAAATCATTGGTTGGATAATAATACTTTATATCTTCATTTTCAGGATTTCTAATACCATCAAATACACTAATTGGCCATAGCCATGAACTAAACCAAGTGTCTAATGCATCAGCATCGCGAGTTAGATCTGAGATATTAAGTTGTGGATCTGCCGCTTTTTTCCTAGCTAATTCAAGTGCTTCCTCAATGGTCTCTGCAACCACAAAGTCTTCTTTCCCATCTCCGTAGTAATAGGCCGGAATCTGTTGTCCCCAAAGTAGCTGACGAGAAATATTCCAATCGCGAATGTTTTCCATCCAATGACGATAGGTGTTTTCAAATTTCTTAGGGAATAGTTTTACATCGCCATTTTTAAGTACCGCATCTAATGCCGGCTTTGCCAAGTCTTTCATCTTCAAAAACCATTGATCACTCAGTCGTGGCTCTATGATGGCTTTTGTACGCTCCGATATTCCAACACGGTTGTTATAATCTTCTATTTTAGCAATATGTCCTAAAGTTTCGAGTTCTTTGACTATGCCTTTGCGAACTACGAAACGGTCTTGCCCTTCATAGTGCAAACCATAACTATTAAGGGTAGCATCGTCATTAAATATATCGATAACTTCGAGATTATGCTTATCGCCCAAAACCTTGTCATTTTCGTCATGTGCTGGTGTTACTTTCAAACAACCTGTACCAAATTCTACATCGACATAATCATCTTCTATAATTGGAATTACACGATTACAAATAGGCACAATAGCTTTTTTTCCTTTAAGATTTTGATGTCTTGGATCTTCTGGATTAATACAAATAGCTGTATCTCCAAGAATAGTCTCAGGCCTTGTCGTAGCAATGGTTAAGCTTTCATCTGCACCTTCAATCTTATAATTTAAATAATAAAGCTTCCCTTGTTTTTCAATATATTCTACTTCCTCATCAGAAAGTGTTGTTTTGGCTTCAGGATCCCAATTCACCATTCTATAACCACGGTAGATCAGTCCTTTGTTATATAAATCAACAAATACCTTGATGACTGCTTCAGACATATCGTCATCCATCGTAAACTTGGTACGATCCCAATCGCAAGAACACCCTAATTTTTTAAGCTGCTCTAAAATAACGCCTCCATATTCTTCTGTCCATTGCCATGCATGTTTTAAGAATTCTTCGCGGGATAAATCATTTTTATCAATACCTTCTGCCTTTAACTTAGCTACCACCTTAGCTTCTGTTGCTATGGATGCGTGATCTGTTCCTGGTACCCAACAGGCATTTTTACCCAATAGCCTAGCACGCCTAATCAATACGTCTTGTATGGTGTTATTTAACATGTGTCCCATATGCAATACACCTGTTACATTAGGAGGTGGTATAACAATAGTGTATGGTTCTCTTTCGTCTGGTGTAGAGTGAAAAAAATTATGCGCCATCCAGTAGTTGTACCACTTTTTCTCTACTGATAATGCGTTATATTTTGACGGGATTTCCATATTTTGGTATCGTTTTTGCTAAGTAACTGACAAAAGTACTTATATTTCTTTTTTTGAAAAATTATTAGGTAGTTATTATAGATTAAAAAGCATCAAATACTGTTAAATGCCATGTAATACATCTAATTAATTTTGATGAGAATAAAAAAGTAAGTAGTTTTGATACTATCAATTTAAAATTAAAATGATGAAAAATTTAATAGCAATCCTATTTATAGGTTTAATAAGTCTGGGGTCTATTGCTCAAGAAAAAAAAGTAGCAAAGATTGAATTTAAGACAACTGTTATTGATTATGGCACAATAGAAAAGGGGTCTGACGGTGTAAGAACTTTTGAATTTACAAATACAGGTAATGCACCTTTAGTGATCTCTAATGTGAAGTCTACATGTGGATGTACTGTTCCTAAAAAACCAGAAGGTCCTATTATGCCTGGCGAAACTGGTGAGATTGAAGTGAAGTACGATACTAATAGAGTTAACTATATCAGAAAAACCATTACGGTAACTTCTAATGCAGAAACTGAAATGGTTGCGCTTAAAATTAAAGGAAGAGTTATTGACCCTAACAATACAAGCGTATTAGAGAAGAAAGAAAAAAGTATGATTGAGCAATAACCAATATTCAATCATTTAAACAACGGCTTTGAGCCCTCAATTATTTGAGGGCTCAATTTTTTTAAAGGCATTGTCTAATTTAAATTTATATATCATTTCTTCTCCATTTCGCTCTACCTTTAACCTGACGTTCTTTCCCGTCTTACCATGAAAAACAGCATTTACTTCTGGTAATTTATAATTATAAACTTCTTTCCCGTTTATACTGATTAAAATATCTCCTACCCTTAAACCAGAAGCAAAAGCATTAGAAGATTTCCTCAACTCAACAATTTCATAAATAGGTTTTAGTGCAATCCTATAATCTACAGAAAAATCTATTTGTACCGCACTGCTATTAGTGTCGTTTGAGTTATACCTCTCTTTTCTAGGTATTCTAATTTGCTCTTTGACAAATCGGGTGCCATTATATTCTAAAACGATTCCGCTATTATTATAGGTAAAAGGATCCCTATACAAGCTATTCTTTTTAAGGTGCAATTTTTGGCTATTGTAATCAAAAAATAAATTAAAGCGTTTTAAAACATCCCCTCCTAAACTCCCGCTTCTGCCCTTGTAAACTCTTGTTAGGTCTACAGACATGGTATCTGGATAAGCTACATTGACATTATCTAAAATAAAATCATTCAACTTAAAAGTATTTACTTTAGACCTCTTGCCATAAACCGATCCACTTAATCCTTTTCCTAAATAGTCCAAAAAGAACAAATCCTTATCTGGTATTAAGCCCTTTTTTTCATTTTCAAAGAGCCACAATGCATCACTACTGCCTGTATCTATAAGAAGCTTAACAGATTTTTGGCCCGTATTAATTGTAACTAAAGCATCTATGTAAGGTTTTTTCTTATAGATATCGATAGGGACGGTCTTCCATTTCGCAGAAGCTTTCGGCTTAAATACTTTAGGTTTATAAAGCCTGATGAATTGAGAACTATAATTGATCTCCACCACAAAATCCTTAAATACATCATGACCAATAATACCATGTACCAAAACACCAAGTCTTGGAGTAAAGTTTATGGCATTATCATAAACCACATACAGGTCTTTATTTACAGCAACCGCATCCCCTATTTTAATTCTATTGCTACCCGATTTTAATGCTTTTAGCTTACCATCTCCTCCTAATCCATGCAAAAAGAAGGTTTTTGTGTTTTTAAGATCAAGGGAATCACGTTCCGTTAAATTAAAAAGAATAGGTTTACTCACTCCTGTATCTAACACAAAGGACAATGTTACACCATTAATCTCTACAGGAATTATGATAAGATTACTGACAAACTCGAAATCAATTTTTTTGCTAACCTCATTTTTGAGAAAGAAATTATTTTGGGCTTTTATTAATGAACAATTAAAAAGTAAAAAAAGCAAAAAAATATGTCTAATGAGCAGTTTCAACTTTGATTGATTTTAAATGAAGTTACAAATCTTTAGCAAACAAGTTATTTTAAACATCATTTTTTACATAAACTTTAAGAAATTTCAGAACTTAGCACTTTAAAACTATTACGATGCCAAATATTTCAAAAAAAGGTATTGACATGCCTGAATCGCCAATTAGAAAGTTGGTGCCCTTTGCAGAGGAAGCCCATAAAAAAGGAAAAACTGTCTACTATCTCAACATTGGCCAACCAGATATAAAAACCCCAAAAGTAGCACTAGATGCTATTAAAGCAAGTACCTTAGATATTTTGGCTTATTCGCGGTCCGAAGGTTCAGAAACATATCGAAAAAAAATCGCAGGGTATTATGAACGTAATTCCATAGATGTTTCCCATAATGACATTATTGTAACTACGGGAGGTAGCGAAGCGTTACTGTTTACTTTCGGAAGTATAATGGACCAAGATGATGAAATTATTATTCCAGAACCTTTCTATGCCAATTACAATGGATTTTCTACAGCTTCTGGCATTAATATTGTGCCTGTAATATCCAAGATCGAAAACAACTTTGCTTTACCACCAATTGAGGAATTCGAAAAATTAATTACCCCAAAAACCAAAGCCATTCTAATTTGTAATCCTGGCAACCCAACAGGTTACTTATACTCTAAAGAGGAAATCAAAAAATTAGCAGCTATAGTTAAAAAACATGATTTGTTTTTGATTGCGGATGAAGTATATAGAGAATTTGTTTACGACGGTATATCACATTATTCTATCCTTGAAGAATCGGGATTAGAGGAACATGCCATAGTTATCGATTCGGTATCCAAACGCTATAGCATGTGTGGAGCACGTATCGGTTATTTAGTTTCAAAGAACAAAGCCGTTATTAGTACGGCCTTAAAATTTGCACAGGCTAGACTAAGTCCTCCTACACTAGCCCAGATTGCCAGTGAGGCTGCGTTAGACACACCTCAAAGTTATTTTGATGATGTTAAAGAAGAGTATGTAAAACGCAGAAATACGCTCATTGAAGGCTTAGAGAGTATTCCTGGAGTAAAAGTGGCCAAACCAAATGGTGCATTTTATTGTATTGCCGAATTACCAGTGAAAAATTCGGACGACTTTGCTAGGTGGCTACTAGAATCGTTTGATCATGAAAACGAGACGGTTATGGTTGCACCAGCTGCTGGCTTCTACTCCACACCTAATGTCGGTTTAAACCAGATTAGAATTGCTTATGTCTTAAAGGAAGATAGTTTAAAAATCGCAATAAAAATATTGGCAGAGGCTCTAAAAGTTTACAAAGACTAATGGCCATAGAGAAAAACATTTCATTAAGACCTTACAACACTTTTGGCATTGATGCTAAAGCCAAGTCCTTTTGTGACATCACTACAATTGAGAACCTGAAACATAATTTAGCCGAATATGCCAACCAACCTTTTTTTGTGCTCGGAGGTGGAAGCAACATGCTACTTACTAAAGACATTGAAGCACTAGTTTTACACATCAACCTAAAAGGCATAGAAGTCCTAGAAGAGACCGGAGACAAAGTCATAGTAAAAGCTATGGCTGGTGAAAATTGGCATGAGTTTGTACTATGGTGCCTTAAGCACAATTATGGCGGCGTGGAAAACCTTTCATTAATTCCAGGAAATGTAGGTACTGCTCCTATTCAAAATATAGGAGCCTATGGTGTAGAACTAAAAGACATTTTTGTGAGCTGCGAAGCAGTACACATCCAAAGTCAAAATGTAAGAACCTTTACTGAAGAAGACTGTAAATTTGAGTATAGAGAGTCTGTATTCAAGCAAGAATTAAAAGGCCAATATATTATCACCAGTGTTAATTTTGAGCTAACAAAGACCAATCACAAGCTGAGTACGGATTATGGAGCCATAAAACAGCAACTAGAAAATCTAGACATTAAAGCTCCAACTATTCAGGATATTTCTGATGCTGTCATTGCCATAAGGCAGAGCAAATTACCTGATCCAAAAGAAATTGGCAATAGCGGTAGTTTCTTTAAAAATCCTGTTATTTCTATAGATCAATTCAAACAACTACAGGAAAATTTTCCAGAAGTACCCTCTTATAAAGTTTCTGATAAAATGATAAAAGTACCTGCCGGTTGGCTTATTGAAAAGGCTGGCTTTAAAGGAAAGCGTTTTAATAACTATGGTGTACATAATAAACAAGCTTTGGTTTTAGTTAACTATGGCAACGCAAAAGGAAGCGATATATACGAATTGGCATTATTAATTCAGAAAACGATTAAAAGAATCTTTAATATCAGTATTGAGACTGAGGTAAACATTATATAAAACAAAAACACAATTTGTATTTAAGTATATTTACCCGTGAAAATCCTCTTTTGGATAACTAAAAAAATCTAATAAACGATTTTAAATTTTGAGCATAACACCAACAGAGCAAAAAATAATTGATTTACTTGGAAAAGGTGATAAACGCGCTTTAAGTCTACTGTACGAAAACTATTCTAACAGTCTTTATGGTGTCATTCTAAAAATAACCATAAATGAAGAGATAGCAGAAGATGCACTGCAAGAAACCTTTATTAAAGTTTGGAAAAATGCCCACAAGTACGATCCTAGCAAAGCAAAATTATTTACTTGGCTGTTTCGAATAGCTCGAAACACAGCAATCGATAAATTACGCAGTTTTAACAATCGTTTTCAGAAAGAAGTCCAAATCGACACTTCTAACGTATATATCTTACCATCAAGTAATTTAAACCAAGATGTTTTGGACATTAAAGAGCATGTTGGTCGGCTTGAAGAAAAGTACCAAATTGTGCTTAATGCCTTGTTCTTTCAAGGTATGACACAGCAAGAAGCAAGCGATGAACTAAATATTCCTCTTGGTACCATAAAGTCGAGATTAAAAATAGGATTGCGAGAACTTAAAAAAGTTTATAATCCATAAAGCAAATCATATGGAAACAAAATTACATAGCTTCTTAAATTCTAACTTACTGAATAAATATTTAGTAGGTGAGACTTCCTATGAAGAAACCAAGGAAGTAGAATTTTTTATCAATAATTACCCTGAGGCCGCAGAGGCTTACGAAAAACTTCAAAAAAACTTAGAGCTTATTGCCAAGGCCGGTGCAGTCGATGTTCCTAAACATATATTAGGAAATATCCTAAATGCCTTAGAAGACACTAGTGACACTAAAGTTATACAGCTGGTTCAAAACAAAAAAACATCCTGGTACAGTATTGCTGCAACTGCTGCTGCTGTGTTGTTTGCAGTAACAACATTCTTCTTATATCAGAAAAATCAAAATTTAATTGACGAAAACAACGTTGTTGTTGAGGAGATTTTTGATTTAAGAAGTGATATAGAGAAAAACAATGCAAAGTTAACAGAGCTATCTATAGAGCTCAATAAGCTAAATAGCCCTGACGCCAGAAAATATATAATTAACGGCAACGAACGTGCTAAAGACTTAAAAACCGTCGCTTATATCAATCCTGTTGAAAAAACATCGATGATAGATGTCATTAAACTACCTCAACTACCCGAAGACCAGCATTATCAAATTTGGGCCGAATTACAAGACAGAATGGTTAACTTGGGTATTTTAGACGAATCAGACCGTAAGCTAACACCAATTCCTTACATGGAAGATGCTTTAGCTTTGAGTATTAAAATAGGCAAAGATGGTGACGATACTAACACGAACAATACAGAAGTTGCTGAAATTTCGTTAAAAGATAATGATTAATGTTTCTTTCAATAATAAGAAAAAGGCACTTAGTTAAGTGCCTTTTTTTATTTTTTCATTTGTAGAACTCGTTGTGCATTTTAATGAAATTCGTATTCTCGATACAAATTTTACTCATTTACAATCGTAAAATGCACTCAAATTGACATTAAATATTAGTTTTTGAATCAAAATATAAAGCGGTTTATAAATTACTCTTTTTCAAAGAAAGCCTTGTGGATAATTCCACCTAAAATTGCACCTGCTATAGGAGCCACCCAAAATAACCATACCTGAGACATATAAGCGCCATCAGCAAAAATAGCCTGGCTTAATGATCTTGCAGGATTAACCGAGGTATTTGTAATAGGAATACTAATTAAGTGGATTAAAGTCAATGCCAAACCTATAGCAATAGGAGCAAATCCTTTAGGTGCTCTGGCATTAGTACTTCCTAAAATGACCAGTAAGAAAAATGCAGTTAGAATAACTTCCGCGATAAGCGCAGACATCATACTGTAACCATCAGGAGAAAGCTCTCCATAGCCATTGGCTGCAAAACCTCCTACGGTTTCAAATCCAGATTTTCCAGAGACAATGGCCCAAAGTGCCAAAGCCGCCACTATCGCACCAATGACTTGGGCTAAAATATAGCCGATTAAATCCTTAGCTTCAAATTTTCCACCAGCCCAAAGACCAATGGATACTGCAGGATTAAAATGACCCCCAGAAATATGCCCAACAGCATAAGCCATGGTTAATACCGTTAAACCAAAAGCCAATGCAACACCTACAAAACCTATGCCTAAATCTGGAATTCCAGCAGCAAATATAGCGCTACCACAACCACCAAATACAAGCCAAAACGTTCCAAAAAATTCAGCAAATAATTTTTTCATAATCGATAATTAATTAGTTAGTTAATAAATGTTTTATAATAATGTGACACAACACTTAAGCATTAAGTCACAAGAGTTTTAGGGCAAGAAATAAATGTAAAAACATTATCTTTGCATTAAATTTAAGGATAAATATGAAATTATTACTTCTTACCCTAGGAATGTTAGCATTGGCCATCGCGGGAATTACCATTAAGCTTTGGGCAAAAAAAGATGGTGAATTTGCCGGTACTTGTGCTAGCCAAAACCCAATGCTCAATAGAGAGGGAGAAGCTTGCGGTTTTTGCGGAAAAACTCCAGATCAATTTAAAGACTGCAAAGAACCTCAACATTCATAGGTCTTAAATGAACTTTACAGCAATACTCTTTTTTGCTTTTGTAGTTATTGTTGGCATTCAAATTATTTACTACCTCGCTTTTCTTTTTTCTTTTTCTATTAAGTCTGAAGACATACGATTAAAGAAACATTTTCCTATTTCTGTTATTATATGCGCTAAGAACGAAGCCCAGAATTTAGAAAATAACATTCCTCTAATCCTAGAACAAGCGTATGCAGACTTCGAACTGGTCTTAATCAATGATGGCTCGTCTGATGATACCTTGGAAGTGATGAAACGGTTTGAAGCTAAAAATAAGACTATAAAAATTGTAGACGTAAAGACCAATGAAACCTTTTGGGGAAACAAAAAATATGCGCTAACACTAGGAATTAAAGCATCCAAAAATGATTTTTTAGTATTTACCGATGCTGACTGTAGACCTAATTCAAACAAATGGCTAGCACATATGAGCAGTAAGTTTTCTAACGAGAAAGCTATTGTTTTGGGTTACGGAGCCTATGCTAAAAAGCGATTTTCTTTTTTAAACCAATTAATTCGTTTTGAAACTGTATTTACTGCTTTACAATACTTTTCTTATGCAAAACTAGGTTTACCTTACATGGGAGTGGGCAGAAATATGGCGTATAGAAAAGAGGTTTTTTTCAATAATAATGGCTTTAATGGACATATGGCTATAAAATCTGGTGATGACGATTTATTTATCAATGAAGTCGCAAATCGTTCGAATACAGAAATCTGTTTTGCTATAGAGAGCTTTACCATATCAGAACCCAAAACATCCTACAAGGATTGGATTTTACAAAAGCGTAGGCATGTGAGTACAGCTAAATTCTACAAAACCAAGCATCAATTGCTACTAGGTTTATTTTATGTTTCACAACTTTTATTTTGGGCTTTAGGCTTTCTACTTCTTATAATTGGTTATGATTGGCGGTGGGTAGCAGCGCTTATTGTACTGCGCTTTGTAGCACAACTATTGAGTTTTGGTTTTACTGCAAGGAAGCTCAATGACGTTAATCTTATCTTTTTAGCTCCTTTTCTGGAATTGTTTTTAATTAGTACGCAATTAAGTATCTTTATTGCTAATCTAATATCTACACCAAAGCATTGGAAATAAAAGACGTAATTAACAAAGCCAAACAAAATGACCAGATTGCGTTCAATTTTCTCTTAGATACATTCTGGAATGACGTGTATGCCTTTCAATTAAAACGTACACAAAATGAAAATGATGCCGAGGATATTACCATTCAAACCTTTTCAAAGGCTTTTGATAAAATCAGCACCTATAATGAAGATTATAATTTTAAAACTTGGCTGATTACCATATCAAGAAATATTCATATTGATTTAGTTAGAAAACAGAAAAAAACAATTCGTAACACCTCTAAGGATAACGAAGATAGTTATCTCGAAATCATTGATGACTCTCCTACTCCTGAAGATAAAATTATCACAGAACAGAATCTTGCAAAACTACTTAGAGACATAAAAAAGTTGAAACCACATTACCAAGAGGTGATTAATCTAAGGTACTTTCAAGAATTTAGTTATAAAGAAATATCAGACGAGCTAAATGAACCTATAAATAATGTTAAGGTGAAATTGTTAAGAGCAAAAAAGCTTTTAGCTGCTATTATCACCAAAGTATAATGCTCGCTCTACTAAAAAAATTAGGCCCAGGTTTATTGTTTGCCGGTGCGGCAATCGGCGTATCGCATTTAGTGCAGTCCACTAGAGCCGGTGCCGATTTTGGTTTGGGTTTGCTATGGGCTTTGTTATTGGTAAACCTTTTCAAGTATCCCTTTTTTCAATTTGGCCCAAGATATGCTTCAGCTACAGGCGAAACCTTATTGGAAGGCTATCGTAAATTGGGAAGGGGCATTTTAATAGTTTACTTCATCCTTAACCTAGCGGTCATGTTTACCATTCAAACCGCAGTAACCATAGTTACCGCAGGTTTGGCTAACTCATTTTTTGGAGATATTAGCTTTTTAAATTTTGGTATTGAGAGTATAAGCAGTGTAGAAATTTGGACTATTATCATACTTTGTCTATGTCTATTCATTCTTTTTTTGGGAAAGTATAGCACATTAGACAAACTCATTAAAGTTATAATCATAATTCTCACCATTAGTACTTTAGTAGCTGTTTATTTTGCATTTACAGAATTTGATGCTCCCCTTACCTATACTCAAATATTTCCCGATAGTAAAGTAGAGATTGTTTTTCTGATTGCTTTTATGGGCTGGATGCCTGCACCACTAGACATATCTGTATGGCATTCTATTTGGGCTATAGAAAAGAAAAATGATGAAGCTACATTTTCGCCACAAAATGCCTTGCTCGATTTTAATATAGGATACATAGGAGCAATCATCTTAGGCATTGCATTTATGTGTTTAGGCTATTTTGTAATGTTCAATACTGGAGAAACCTTTAGTAATAAAGCTGCCATATTTTCAAATCAATTAATAGATTTATACACCAAAAGTTTAGGTAATTGGGCATATATTATTATCGGTATTGCTGCTTTCACAACAATGTTTAGTACTACGATAACCACTTTAGATGCCTCACCAAGGGTCATGTCAAAAACTTTGGAAATTTTATTGAATAAAACCTACAAAAACGGTTATTTATCTTGGATTTTAATCCTAACCATAGGCACCATTATCATCTTTTTTGCCTTTGCTTCAGAAATGGGGCTACTGATTAAAATAGCAACAATTCTATCTTTTGTTACCGCACCCTTTTATGCTATTATCAATTATAGATTAATTTCCAGTAAATACACTCCTAAGATCTGGAGACCTAATTTAGCCCTCCATATTTTATCCTGGGCTGGAATACTATTCTTAATAAGTTTTAGTGTTTGGTACCTAAGTATATTATAAAAATTTTAATTAATTACTTCGTATCTTTGCTTACTGAAAAAGAAAATGAATGGAATCTAAAGTCGCTTCAAATATTTTACCAGAACGAAAACCAAAATGGTTACGCGTTAAGTTACCCACAGGTAAAAAATACACAGAACTCAGAAGTCTTGTAGATAAATACAAACTGAATACCATTTGTACCTCGGGAAGCTGTCCTAATATGGGTGAGTGTTGGGGAGAAGGTACAGCTACATTTATGATATTGGGAAATATCTGCACACGTTCTTGTGGCTTTTGTGGTGTTAAAACGGGACGTCCAGAAACTGTAGATTGGGATGAACCCGAGAAAGTAGCGCGTTCTATTAAAATAATGCAAATAAAACATGCGGTTTTAACGAGCGTGGATAGAGACGACCTTAAGGATATGGGTAGTATCATGTGGGCAGAAACCGTCAAGGCGGTCCGCAGAATGAATCCTGAAACGACTCTCGAAACGTTAATTCCAGATTTTCAAGGCGTAGAAAAGCATATCGATAGGATTATAGATGTTGCACCAGAAGTGGTATCCCATAACATTGAAACCGTAAGACGATTAACACGCGAAGTTCGGATTCAGGCCAAATACGATCGTAGTATGGGCGTTTTAAAATATTTAAAGCAGCAAGGACAACGAAGAACAAAATCTGGTATTATGCTCGGCCTTGGCGAAGCACGTGAAGAAGTTATACAGACACTTCACGATTTAAGAGAAAATGATGTAGATGTAGTAACGATTGGCCAATATCTTCAACCTAGTAAAAAACACCTACCTGTAAAACGTTTTATCAATCCTGACGAATTTGACGAATACAAGGCTATAGGTTTAGAACTTGGTTTTAGACACGTAGAAAGTAGTGCTCTTGTAAGATCATCCTACAAAGCACAAAAACACATTAATTAATGATTAAGGTTGCCATCAACGGATTTGGTAGAATTGGTCGTCGTATATTTAGGTTAGCACTTCAACATCCTCAAATAAAAATAGTCGCCATAAATGATTTGGCAGATGCTAAGACCCTAAGCCATCTATTAAAGTATGATAGTATCCATGGTATTTTAAACCATAATGTTTCTTATAATGAGCACTATATTATAGTAGGTGATGTAAGCATCCCATTATACAATCAAACACATCCAAAATCAATTCATTGGAACAGCGTTGCACCAGATTTTGTTATTGAGTCCACCGGAAAATTCAAAACTAGGACAGAACTTCAGTACCATATCACTAATGGTGCAAAGCAGGTTATCTTATCAGTTCCACCTGTGGAAGAACATATAAAAACTATTGTATTAGGTGTTAATGATGGTAGTATTGATGGCAGAGAAGCGATTATATCTAACGCATCCTGTACTACCAACAATGCTGCACCAATGATGGCCTTAATTAAGGAGCATTTTGGCATTAAACAAGCCTATATTACAACCGTTCATTCCTATACCACTGACCAAAGCCTACACGATCAACCGCATAGAGACTTAAGACGTGCCAGAGCCGCAAGTCAATCCATCGTACCAACAACTACAGGAGCAGCAAAAGCTTTAACCAAGATTTTCCCAGACCTATCCGATGTTATCGGTGGCTGTGGCATAAGAGTACCTGTGGCCAATGGTTCATTAACGGATATCACAATTAATGTGGAAAGAAATACTACCATTGAAGAAGTTAACAATATCTTTAAAGCAGCTTCAACTTCTCATTTAAAGGGTATTTTAGAATATACTGAAGATCCTATAGTGTCCATTGATATTGTGGGAAATCCCCATTCATGCATTTTCGATTCTCAAATGACCTCCGTTATCGGAAACATGGTAAAAATAGTAGGCTGGTACGATAATGAAACCGGTTATAGTTCAAGAATTTTAGATTTAATTTGCAATTTATCGGATAAAAAAGCACTTTTGTCGAATAAATAATTATATTTGTTCCAATAAAGTGAGCTGAAATGTCCCGAATCAAATATTACATATTTGTTTTTTTAGCGTGTTTTTGCAGTCTGATTTTCGCCCAACAAGATGGGATCGAAGATACAGATATGCTAACTATGAGATTACAGGAGCGTATTAATCAGGCCAAATTAGAGAGCGATCGAGGGGATTATTACGACGCTTTAGGTAATCTGGATAAAGCACTCAATATTGCCATAAAAATAGACGACAAAAAAAATCAAGGCATCATTCACACGAAAATCGCAAAAGTGAGGTACTTGGTAGGAGAAACAGACAAAGCATACGTATCACTAAATACTGCAATTCAATTACAACGTGAGAATAATGACTATGCCAACCTTGCCGTAACATATAATATTAAGGGTGTTATCCACAATACAAAAGAAGAATTTGAAGATGCACTCGAATATTACAACTCAGCTAAGAATTTATTTGAACAAGAAAGTTTAGAAGAATATATATCTGAAGTCACCTTAAATGAAGCTAAAGCTTATATTGCCTTAAATCGTTATGAAGAAGCCAAGGCACAGCTAGAAAAAACCATAATCATATCGAAAAAGTATGAGCAAAGACGGCGATTAAGCAGTGCATTAATACAAACCGGAAAAGTATCTAGCGCACTCAATAGCAATGATTTAGCCCTATCTCAAGTAGAAGAAGGACTCTCTATTGCCAAAGCCTACAATATTTCAGAAAATATAAATGAAGCTTATCTTACATTAAGTGATATTCACAAAGTGCGTGGTGACTACAAAAACTCTTACGAATACATTACGAAGCATATAAAATTATCTGATTCTATTTTAGATGTAAAGCGCGAGAATTTGGCACCAGGTATTTCTAGCCAATCCATCAGTAAGTATAAAGATGCGCAAAATGCACAACTAAAGGAACAAATAGAAGAAGTAAGTGCCGAAAGTAATTTTACAAGAATTACAACCATTTTAAGTATTGCACTAATAACCATACTATCACTTTTAACCCTGTCATTGTATAAAAACAATAACATAAGGTTAAAAACCAATAATATGCTTCACAAGAAAAACGATGAACTTATCGTTGCTAAAGAAAAAGCAGAATTGGCCTCTAAAACCAAAGCAAATTTCTTATCGACTGTTACCCATGAGTTGCGTACTCCTCTTTATGCAGTGACAGGTTTAACTAATATGTTGTTAGACGAAAAACCGAAAGAGCACCAAATTCCGCATTTAAAATCGTTAAAATTTTCCGGCGACTATTTGTTAACGTTTATAAACGATATTCTTCAAATCAATAAGATTGAAGCTAATAAGGTTGAACTCGATCCAGAAATATTCAACCTTAAAAATAAAATAGAAAATGTAATGTCTGCACTTTCCAATTCCGCTAAGGATAACGGTACAGATTTACACTTCGACTATGAAGAAGGGTTGCCCGAAACTTTTAATGGCGACCAATTAAAGATATCCCAAATCTTAATTAATCTACTAGGAAATGCTATTAAGTTCACTAAAGATGGTGACATCTGGGTAAGAACGTACAAGATCGATCAAAAAGACGATATGTACAGATTACGTTTCGAAATTGAGGACAATGGCATCGGTATTACAAAAGAAAAACAAGACGAAATGTTTGAGAGCTTCTCTCAAGGTTCTGTACAAATCAACCGTAAGTATGGCGGCACTGGTCTTGGTTTATCTATTGTAAAAGGACTTATCAAAATTCTAAAAGGAAAGATTTATTTAAAGAGTGAGCTTGGTAAAGGCACCACCTTCTTTTTTGAAATTCCTTTAGAAAAGGCCGAGAAGGTCGAAGCGCCAAAAGTAGAAGAAACTAAACAATCTAATAAAATGGAAGATTTGGATTTAAGCGAAGTAAAAATTTTAGTGGTAGAAGATAACAAGATCAACCAAATGATCACAAAGAAAATTCTCAATAAAATGGGACTTTATTGCGACGTTGTTGATAACGGCGAAGCTGCCGTAGAACAGGTAAAATCAACAGACTATAATGTAGTGCTGATGGATATTCACATGCCTGGCATAAGTGGTTTAGAAGCTACTAAAATCATCAGAACTTTTGACAAAGACTTGGTCATCTTTGCACTAACGGCAGTGACTCTAGAAGATAAAATGCATGAGTTTGGTGAGGCAGGGTTTAACGATATTATCTCTAAACCATTTAAACAAGAAGATTTTGAAGGTAAGCTATATGATGTACTTTCTGGTAAAGAGGTTGTTTCAAGCTTTTTTTAATCGACATATTTTCTGATAATATCATCAAAATCATCTGACTTATCCAAAACTACCTTAATTGGCAGATAATACAAATTAGGCTCTAAAATTTCATTATTAGATAATCTTACATAATCTTTTTCGGTCGTAATTATCAACCCTTTCTTAGATAACATCTCAATATCATTAGGTTTAAAAGAATAATGATCTGGATATTCAATATGATTGAACTTTAACTGTTTGCTTTCTAAAAATTCAGTTAGTGGTTTTGCATTTGCAATTCCTGTGACCAATGTAAACTTTGGCAAGGTATGAAGCGCTAATTTACCTTGCTTAGAAACAAAATCCTTAGCATAATCAATATGACTAAAAAATAATTTTTGTTTAGGCCTGACTTTTAGTTTTGACGCTATTTTTTCTTTCTCAGTCTCTGAAATATTACCAGGACATTTAGTAATAATAATAATATCGGCACGCTTTGCACCAGAACGTGGTTCCCTTAAATTTCCGGTAGGCAAAACTATATCATTAGAGTAAAGATTATAGTAAGCCGTTAATAAAATATTTAGTCCAGCTCTTACTTTTCTATGTTGGTAGGCATCATCCAACAAAATAACTTCAGGTTTGTTCTCTAATGATAATAGCTGTTCTATTCCATTTTGGCGATTGCCATCAACTGCAACTTGTATGTCTTTAAACTTTCTAAAAAATTGAAAGGGCTCGTCTCCAATAGTATCTGCATTAGCATCGCCATTGGCTAAAACAAAACCATCTGTAATGCGCTTATACCCTCTACTCAAGGTAGCCACAGATTTTCGATCCTTCAATAATCGTATTAAATATTCTATGACAGGTGTCTTTCCAGTACCTCCAGTACTTAGATTGCCAACACATATTATAGGGATGTCGTAAAATTTTGAAGATATTATTCCCTTGTCATACAACCAGTTTCTTATCCAAGTCACCAGATAATAAATCGGTACAATAGGGAACAATATGATACGGATAAATTTCATGAGCACTAAAATATATTATTTTTGAAACAAATATGCACAGTATGACAGTTCAAGATGTAATTAATCAACTACACCATTTAGCACCATTAGCTTACGCTGAAGATTTTGATAATGTTGGACTCTTGGTTGGAGACAAAAACCAAGAGGTCTCAGGAGTTCTAGTAACGCTAGATACTTTAGAAGCTGTGGTAGATGAAGCTATTGACAATCATTGCAATCTCATTGTTAGTTTTCATCCCATAATCTTCAAGGGTTTAAAAAAACTTACAGGAAAAACCTATGTCGAACGCGTCGTAATTAAAGCCATTCAGCATCAAATTGCCATATTTTCTATTCATACGGCTCTAGATAATGCCCTACAAGGCGTTAATTCAATAATTTGCGACCAATTAGAACTCCAAAATAAAAAAATTCTAATTCCTCAACCTAGCACCATAAAGAAACTCCAAACCTATGTACCCAAAAACCATGCAGAAGCTTTACGAACTGCTTTATTTAATGTAGGCGCGGGCAACATAGGTAATTACGATTCTTGTAGTTTTAATATTGAGGGCGATGGTACATACAGAGGTAACGAAGACTCAAATCCTTCCATCGGGAAAAAAGGAGAACTACATACCGAAAATGAAATTGCAGTTTCTGTTGTTTTTAAAAAACATCTCGAATCTAAAGTCTTAAAAGCTTTATTTAAAGCACATCCTTATGAGGAAGTAGCCTATGAAATTACTACTTTAGACAACACCAATCCTTATATTGGTATGGGAATGGTTGGTGAGCTTACAAAACCCATGGAAGCCCAAAAATGCCTTGAATATGTAAAGGCAAAAATGAACGCCAGTTGTGTTAGACACTCAAAACTATTAGATAAACCTATCAAAAAAATTGCGGTTTTAGGAGGCTCAGGGAGCTTTGCCATTGGCGCTGCAAAGGCCTCAGACGCAGATCTTTTAGTGACTTCAGACCTAAAATACCATGACTTTTTCAGTGCCGAAAACGACATCGTACTGGCAGATATTGGGCACTACGAAAGTGAACAGTTCACAAAATCGTTTTTAGCAGACTATCTCTCGAAAAAAATTACTAATTTTGCAATCATTTTATCAAAGACAAATACAAATCCGGTAAAGTATTTATAATTATGGCCAAAAAAGCTGAAACTACTGTAGAAGAACGTTTAAGAGCACTTTACGATTTACAATTAATAGATTCTAGAGTAGATGAAATAAGAAATGTTAGAGGAGAACTTCCTTTAGAAGTTAGAGATTTAGAAGATGAAGTTGAAGGACTTAATAAGAGATTAGAGAAATTAAATGATAGCCTTGCTGTTATTGATGAAGAAATTAAAAGCAAAAAGAATTTAATTGAAGAGGCTAAAGCTTTGATTAAAAAATACAGCGAACAACAAAATAATGTTAGAAATAATAGAGAGTACAACTCATTAACTAAGGAGATTGAATTTCAAGAACTTGAAATTCAATTAGCCGAAAAACACATTAAAGAGTTTAAAGTACAGATCGATCAGAAAAAAGAAGTCATTTCTGAAACTAAAGACCGTTTGAAAGATCGCCAGTCACATTTAAAGCACAAAAAAGGGGAACTGAACGAAATCCTTAAGGAAACAGAAAAAGAAGAGGAAGCGCTTTTAGATAAATCTGAGGAGTTTCAAAAGAAAATCGACGAACGTTTAGTTAAAGCTTATCTTAGAATTAGAAGCAATGTGAAGAATGGTCTGGCGGTTGTAGCCATTGAACGTGGAGCTTCAGGTGGTTCTTTCTTTACCATTCCTCCGCAAGTGCAAGTAGAAATTGCCTCTCGTAAAAAAGTAATAACCGATGAGCACAGTGGTCGTATCCTTGTGGATGCAATGCTTGCAGAAGAAGAAAAGGCAAAAATGGATAAACTATTTGCTAAACTGAGTAAATAAATAGTACATAATATTTTGAATTAAGCCTTCACAATGTTGTGAAGGCTTTTTTATTTAGTAAAACTTTATAACAATTCGCTTTAAGGAATCGTAATTTTACACGTCTATTGAAAAAGAAAAATAAACTTCAGGGTATCATTTAATGGGATCCTGAAATAAATTCAGGATAAATGAAAAAATTACTTTATGTCTTAAGCATAAGCCTATGCTTTAGTTGCCATAATCAAGCACAAATAAATCCAGAACAACAAAAAGTCATCGATGCAGATCCCGTTGAAGTCCCTTTAGAAAATGGAAAAGCTAGAGCTTATTTTGCAAGTGGCTGTTTTTGGTGTGTTGAAGCTATTTATGAAAGTGTTAAAGGCGTCGATGAAGTTATAAGTGGCTATTCTGGTGGGTTTACCGAAAATCCAACTTACGAGAAAAGTAATACTGGTAGAACAGGCCATGCCGAAGCCGTAGAGGTCATTTATAATCCAGAAGTGGTAAGTTTTTCAGCTTTAGTTGATGTGTATTTTGGATCACAAGATCCAACCCAGGTCAATGGACAAGGACCAGATTGGGGCTCGCAATACCGTTCCATTATTTTTTATCAGAATGATGCACAAAAGAAAATCATCCAAGAAAAAAAAGAAGCTTTAGCAAAAAAACTTGATGCTAAAATCGCTGCGGAAGTGTACCCATTTCAAAAGTTTTGGATTGCTGAAACTTACCATCAAGATTTTGAAAAGCGCAATCCTAATCAACGTTATATCCGAGCGGTGTCCATACCACGTTTAAATCGATTTAAAGCGAAATTCCCTGAGTTGTTAAAAGAAGAGGGAAAACATTAAAACAGATGTCAGTTCTAATGTCCCGACATTTACCGTCAGGATGTACTTCGACAGGCTCAGCAGGGCTATCGAGAGAACTATATCTTCGTTGCCTTAATCTCAAAAATCATAGGAAATAACTGATCCTTCATGCGATACATGCCATTGTCTTGCTTTATCAAATCAGGAAAAACATCATAAGGACTTTCATCATATTCGTTGAAGTACTCGATTTGCAATCCTGATTCAATCAATGCATTAACAACTTCGCTTAAGCCATGATTCCAGCCATATTCCTTGCTTACCATCTTAGAGGAGTTATCAGCATAAGTTCCTTCGTATTCTTCATAGATCACCTCATCTTGGCTATAATGGTATTTCATTTTTGGTTTACCATCAATATAGTCGAACATCCAAAGAATAGGATGAAACTCAACTATATAAAACATACCACCGACTTTTAAACGCTCTGCAATCATTTTAGCCCAAGGTTTTAAATCGGGTAACCAACCGATGACACCGTAACTGGTAAAAACAATATCAAAAGTTTTAGAAACATATTGTGAAGTATCTAAAACATTACAACACACAAATTCGGCATCTAATTTCAGTTCATCGTTTAACTCCTTAGCCAGCTTAATACCCTCATCACTTAAATCTACACCAACGCATTGGGCGCCCATTCTACTCCAGCTCAACGTATCTTGTCCAAAATGACATTGCAAATGCAGTAGGGACTTCCCTGAGACATCATCTAAAGCTTTTAGCTCATAAGGCATCAAAGAAGTCTCACCCGCTTTAAAAGCTTTCATATTATACATATCACTTTGAGAGTGTACAGCTACTTTTTGATTCCAGGTCTCCTTATTAACCTTAAAATAATTAGTGTTGTCCGTCATGGTTGGTTAATTTTGCATCTAAAATAAAACTTCTTTTACAATGAAATATATCCCGACACTGATTATTTATTTATTGTTATTTGTATCGTGTAAGTCTGAAAAAAAGGAGACTTTAGTAGATGAGTCCTCTAAAGCATTGAGTATCGCCGAAAAAATAGCTAATGCGCATGGGTTTAAAAACTGGGAGAATGTATCAGAAGTAAAATTTACATTCAAAGTAGACAGAGATACCATAAAAGGTAAAGGACGCTCTTGGGTATGGAAACCTAAAGAAGATATAGTAAAGATGACCGTTGGTGAAGCCGTAGTGGAGTATTCGAGACGTCAAATGGATAGTTCGCACATTGCTGCAGACAGAGGTTTTATCAATGATAAATTTTGGCTTTTAGTCCCTTTTCAGTTGGTTTGGGATGCCTCAGCAACCATTTCAGAACCTAAAGAAATGGTATCTCCCATAAAAAAGGAAACATTGCGAATGATTACCTTGACCTATCCAAATGAAGGTGGTTATACACCTGGTGACGCGTACGATATCTTTTTTGACGACAACTATATGATTAGAGAATGGGTATTTAGACAAGGAAATTCTGAAAATCCTTCATTAACCACAACGTTTGAAAACTATCAGGACTTTAGCGGTATAAAGATTGCTATAGATCATAAAAAAGAAGGTGGTAACTGGAATTTAAACTTCACCAACGTTAGCATAACATTAGAATAACATTTAAGTTAATATTTGGCATTACTTTTGTAAAGTACAGTGTAAGTATATCATCTAAATACCGACTTAGATCGTATATATGATACATTTCCGCTTTACGCGTCTATATATTTTCACCTGCGCTTTGTTTACAAAGCGCTTTTTTATGAAGCTCATTTTACAATTCACCAAAAGCCCTTTTAAAATATCTAGTTTAACAAACCCCATTGAATAACAGGATCATTTAAACTTAACCGTAATTATCCCCTAAAATCTTGCTTTACATGTGCACCATCACAGTAAGGCTTATTTTGCGAAGCACCGCAACGACAAAAGGCAGTCGTTCTATTCTTGGTTTCTTCAGTACCATCCTTGTGTGTCACCTTTAGAGTACCATAGACCAATAGGGGGCCATTTTCCAAGACTTCCACCTTCGTTTCTAAAATTTCAGATGTTTTGTCTTCACCATCATTCATGTAATAACTCAATGCTCCAGACGGACACTTTTTTATAGTATTGATCAACTCATCTGTTGAAGCGGCATCAACATTGATCCAAGGCTTTTCGTTTGGTTTAAACACATTTGGCAAACCATTAACGCACATTGCCGAGTGGATACATTTTTCTGCTTCCCAAACAACGGTAACTTCGCCATTGCTATATTCTTTTATTTTGCCCATAATTTATCTTTTTCTCTAAAGATAGTTAAAAATATTATGCTTTAAAAATGACTTTATCCTACCTATTAAATCCTTATTTTTGTTACAAACCGATAAAAACAATCTTACATTGTCCGACTACAAACTTGGTCTAGAATACGCTCAACAACAAGATGCATTAGACGAATTATCAAGCTATAGGCAACAATTTCATATTCCAAAAGATAAGGAAGGAAATGAACTTATTTATCTATGCGGTAATTCGCTAGGACTACAGCCAAAATCTACAAAAGACTATATCAATCAAGAGTTAGACGATTGGGCAAATTTGGGTGTCGAAGGTCATACCCATGCCAAAAATCCTTGGATGCCATATCATGAGTTTTTAACCGAAGCCACGGCAAAGTTAGTAGGTGCAAAACCCATTGAAGTAGTCACCATGAATTCGTTAACGGCCAATCTTCATTTTATGATGGCGTCGTTCTATCAGCCTACAAAGGAGCGCTATAAGATTGTTATTGAAAGTGATGCATTTCCATCCGATAAATATGCTGTAGAATCTCAGTTGCGTCATCATGGCTATGATGATAAGGAAGGATTGATTCTTTGGAAACCAAGAGCAAATGAAGAGTTGTTACATTACGAAGATTTAGAGCAAATCCTAGAAATCCATGGTCGTGAAATTGCCCTAATCATGATCGGTGGAGTCAATTACTATACAGGTCAGTTTTTCGATTTAAAACGCATTACAGCACTAGGTCATAACTATGGCTGTGTGGTTGGTTTTGATTGTGCTCACGGTGCAGGAAACGTTAATTTGGATCTTCATAATTCTGGTGCCGATTTTGCGATATGGTGTACTTATAAATATTTAAATTCTGGGCCGGGAAGTCTATCGGGCTGTTTTGTACACGAGCGACATGCCTACAATAAAAACTTGAATCGCTTTACAGGATGGTGGAGTCACAATAAGGAAACACGCTTTAATATGCGCCATGAATTTGATGTATTACCAGGAGCTGAAGGTTGGCAATTGAGCAACCCACCAATTCTATCAATGGCAGCTATAAAAGCATCACTAGATATGTTCAATGAAGTGGGTATGGGAAAGCTTGTTGCAAAATCCCGAAAGCTTACGGGCTATTTTGAGTTCTTATTAAAGAATTTAGGCGAAGATGTCATCCAAATCATAACACCCGAAAACCCTGATGAACGTGGTTGCCAGTTATCCATTCAAGTGTTGAATGCAGATAAATCATTGTATCAAAAATTAACAGCCTCTGGAGTTATAAGTGATTGGCGAGAACCCGACGTCATAAGATGCGCTCCTGTACCTTTATACAATTCATTTGAAGATGTCTATCAAATGGTTGAAAAAATGAAAGACATATTAAACAATAACTAAATGTCACCTTGATCGCAGTCGAGGTGACGGAATAACAATGAGTAATAAAAAACAAAACATATTGATTATCGGAGGAGGGCTTTGTGGAAGTCTTCTAGCTTTACGATTAGGTCAAAGAGGGTATAATGTCACAGTATACGAGATGCGCCCAGATTTACGCACCACAGATATTTCTGCTGGCCGTTCTATAAATTTGGCATTTTCGGATCGTGGTAACAAAGCCATGAAACTCGTTGGCATTGAAGACAAAGTGAAGAAACTTTGTATCCCTATGAATGGACGTATGCTCCATGATAAAGAAGGGAATACATTCCTATCAAATTATAGTGGTAGAGACTATGAATATATCAATTCAATATCCCGAGGAGAACTTAATGGTTTATTACTCACGGAAGCTGAAAAGCATAAAAATGTGAGTATTCATTTTAATAAAAAATGCTTGTCGGTTGATTTTGAAAAAACCACAGCACTATTTCAAGATTACCATACCAAAGATGAATTTATTGAAGATGCCGATTGTATCATTGCTACCGATGGCGCAGGTTCTGCATTGCGACAGAGTTACTTTTTAGAAAAAAAATTCCTCTTCAGTTTTTCCCAACAATGGTTAACCCATGGTTATAAAGAATTGAGTATTCTTCCTAACGAAGACGGCAGTTATAAAACCTATAAAAATGCTTTACATATCTGGCCAAGAGGAGATTTTATGGTAATTGCGCTACCTAATTTAGACGGTAGCTTTACGGTAACCTTGTTTTTGAGTTTTGATGAGGGTGAATACAATTTTAATAATCTCACCACACCCGAAATCGTTACCGAATTCTTTGAGAAAGAATTTCCAGATGCCTTAAAATTAATGCCCAATCTTGTTGAAGACTTTTTCGAAAACCCAACAGCCCCTTTAGGCACTGTTAAATGTTCACCTTGGCATTACAAAGGCAATACTTTGCTCATGGGAGATTCAGCACATGCCATTGTTCCGTTTTATGGACAAGGCATGAATGCTTCATTTGAAGATGTCGTGGTCTTTGATGAAGTGTTGGACCAGCATGAAGGTAACCTGCCTGACGGCGAGGCAGGTTGGGAAAAAGTGTTTTCAGAATATGACAAAATCAGAAAGAAAGATACAGATGCCATTGCGGATTTGGCCATTGATAATTTTCATGAAATGAAAGATCATGTGGCCAAC
Organism: Winogradskyella sp.; assembly: GCF_028282165.1. Lineage (GTDB taxonomy): Bacteria > Bacteroidota > Bacteroidia > Flavobacteriales > Flavobacteriaceae > Winogradskyella. Next base: position 28,981 of record NZ_JANQIM010000044.1, read on the forward strand.
CCTATTTTCCAAGAAAAACGAAAAATTGAAATGGCTCTAGAGAAAGAATTCCCAGAAGATTATTCTTCAAAATACAGCTTGGTGACCTTTAACGAAGATATAGGTTACAGAGAAGCTATGATAAGAGGAAGGGCGCAAGATAAAGCTATATTAAATATGTTATCAGATGGTGTGATTTCCACAGAAGATGACATCAATGATATTTTAGATAAAGTAAAAACTGAAACTGAAGCAATTTTGGAGGATGACAAAATTGCTGGATTACAGTGACGTTTTTGTCATTCCGCACGGTTCCACTGAGCGTAGTCGAAGTGTGATGCGGAATCCATTATAAATCGAAGTCAAATCAAAAAGATTCCTGCTTTTGCAGGAATGACAACTATTATGAGTAACAAAACCGTAACACCAAGAGGAGCTTATCCACATGTAAAACAAGTAGGAGATTTTATTTTCGTTTCTGGCACAAGTTCTAGACGACCAGACAATACTATTGCTGGCGTCGACATCATAGATAAGATGGGTACCAAGCGTTTAAATATTGAAACACAAACCCGTGAGGTACTTCAAAACATAGATAAGAATTTACAAAAAGTTGGGGCTTCGTTAAAGGATGTTGTTGATGTGACCTCTTTTCTAGTAAACATGAACGATTTTGCAGGTTACAATAAGGCCTATGCCGAGTTCTTTGATGCAGCAACTGGTCCTGCAAGAACCACAGTGGCTGTACACCAGTTACCACATCCGGATTTGGTGGTGGAGATTAAAGTGATGGCTTATAAGAAACAATAAAATGAAGTTTTTATTTCTTTTTTGTTGATTATGTTACAAAATTCATGTTCTGAAGATCAAGATAAATTGCAAGACAAAAAACAAGCTACAATGGATGACATCTCAAAGTTGGGTAAAGTTTATGAAATGTTAGATGAGGATATTTTCTGGTATATTGTTGATAAATCAGTTACTGAATCAAATTCTCAGGAGGAACAAGAGAAAATCCTTATCAATGAGATAACTAAACTTCCATTAAAAGATATAATTGGATTTAGATTAAGGACAGATAAACTGCTATTTGACACCTATAATTCCGAAATGTGGTGTGCAGGATATCTAATGAATCAAGGGTGTTCTGACGATGGTTTTGAATATTTCAGGAATTGGATAATTTCAAGAGGAAAAGAAACTTATTACAACGCAGAGACCAACCCAGATTCGTTGATAAGCCAGATTGAACATAAAGCATATGGCTTTTATGAATTTGAGGGATTCTGGTATGTAGCTTTAGAAGCTTTCAAAACGAAAACCGGACAAGAGTTATACGATTACATTGATTATGACAATTTTAAAACAAGGGAGGGCAATTACCCTAATTTTGAGTTTACTTGGAAAGAGAAAGAACCTGAATCTATGAAAGCCATATGCCCAAAACTTTACAAGGAATTTTGGAATTAAAATGAATATTAAAAACTACATAAACGGCAATTTTCAAAATCCAATCTCCAACGAATGGATTGATAACTATAATCCTTCAAATGGTGAGGTTTATGGAGAAATTCCCAATTCATCCAAAGCCGATGTTGAAGAGGCTTACAAAGCCGCAAAATCTGCCTTTAAGCAATGGTCACAAACGACGTTGGAAGAACGTAGTCGTATCCTCATAAAGATTTCAGAATTATTAGAAGCCAATTTACAACGCTTTGCTGAAGCCGAAAGCAAAGACAACGGCAAACCGGTAGCTTTAGCAAAAGCAGTTGATATTCCAAGAGCGGCGAGTAATTTTCGATTTTTCGGTAATGCCATTACCCAATTTGCAAGTGAAAGTCACGAGTCTGTTGGGCAAAATGCTATCAATTACACATTGCGTCAACCCATAGGTGTTGTCGGTTGTATTAGCCCTTGGAATTTACCCCTCTATTTATTCACTTGGAAAATAGCACCTGCACTTGCTGCGGGAAATTGCGTTGTTGCAAAACCTAGTGAAGTCACACCTATGACAGCATACTTATTGGGAGAAATATGCAATGAAGCTGGGCTACTTAAAGGTGTATTAAACATTGTTCACGGTTTGGGCACAACGACCGGACAAGCTATTATTGAGCATCCAGATATTAAGGCTATTAGTTTTACAGGTGGTACGGCAACTGGTGCGCACATTGCCAAAGTTGCTGCCCCTATGTTTAAAAAACTATCTCTTGAACTCGGCGGAAAAAATCCAAACATCATATTTGCCGATTGTGATTATGAAGATATGTTGAACACAACCGTTCGATCGTCCTTTGCTAATCAAGGACAAATCTGCCTATGTGGAAGTCGCATCTTTGTGGAAGCTACTATATACAAAAAGTTTAAAACTGATTTTGTAGAAAAAGTAAAGCAGCTAAAAGTCGGTCACCCTTCAGATTCAAAAACAAATATTGGCGCATTAGTCTCTAAATCACATTTAGAAAAAGTAAAAGACTATATAAAAATTGCAGAGGAAGAAAATGGCGTCATCCTTTGCGGAGGTCAGGAAGTAAATGTCCAAGGCTATGAAAATGGTTATTATCTAGAACCAACGGTAATTGAAGTTCCAACGGATGAGTGTCGTGTTAACCAAGAAGAGATTTTTGGACCTGTGGTAACCATTATGCCTTTTAATTCTGAAGAGGACGTCTTGCAAATGGCTAATAAGGTAAAATATGGACTGTCGGCTACACTTTGGACCAATGACCTAAAACGGACCATGCGAATGAGCAATCAATTACAAGCAGGCATTGTTTGGGTGAATACTTGGATGATGCGCGATCTACGTACACCATTTGGTGGTGTAAAAGCCTCAGGCGTAGGGCGTGAAGGCGGTTTTGAAGCCTTGCGATTTTTTACTGAACCTAAAAATGTGTGTATTAAGTATTGAATTGTCATTGCGAGAATCCTGATAGCTATCGGGAGACGTGGCAATCTCTGGGATTAAAAGAAATAATTAATTAAAAGATTCCTGCCTACGCAGGAATGACAATATGGATTTACAATTAAACAACAAAAACGCTCTCGTCTGCGGAAGTACAGCAGGCATTGGCAAAGCCACAGCTTTTGCATTGGCCGAAGAAGGTGTAAATGTCACCTTAGTGGCGAGAAATGAAGAGAAACTTAAAGCAACTTTAGCTGAATTGCCTCAACATCGCAACCATGATTATATTGTTGCTGATTTTTCTAATCCAAAAGAATTAAAGCAAAAGATTGAAGCTTATGTAAAAGCATACCATGGCTTTCATGTCCTAGTCAACAACACAGGTGGACCTGCTGGTGGGCCAATATTTTCTGCAAAAGTTGAAGAATTTGAAGCTGCATTCACCCAACATTTAAAATGTAACCATGTATTAGTTCAAGCTTTAGTTCCTTATATGAAAGACGAAGGCTATGGCAGAATAGTAAACGTCATTTCTACCTCAGTAAAACAACCGCTAGATGGTTTGGGAGTGAGCAATACCATAAGAGGTGCCGTAGCAAATTGGAGCAAGACTTTAGCCAACGAATTAGGCCAATTTGGAATCACAGTAAACAATGTACTTCCAGGCGCAACTGCTACAGAACGGCTAGCACAAATCATTAAAAATAAATCTACCAAGACAGGAAAATCAGAAGAAGAAGCTTCAGATGCAATGAAAAACACGGTTCCGGCGAAGCGTTTTGCTCAACCTGAGGAAACCGCAGATGCTATTACATTTTTAGCGAGTGCGCGTGCGTCATATATTAACGGAATTAACTTACCAGTTGATGGTGGACGCACAAAAAGTTTGTAACTTTATAGCGCTTGTTATTCCATATATCATTTGGAATTCAATTCTGATCAGAAGTGTAATTAAAAAAGATTCCTGCTTTCGCAGGGATGACAAAGTATTATGAGTAAAATATATCCACCCGTTAATTTCAAAGCATGGATTGAAGAAAATCGTCATTTGCTAAAACCACCTGTAGGTAATAAAGTCGTCTGGAAAGATGGTGATTTTATAGTTATGGTCGTTGGCGGACCAAATAGTCGTAAAGATTATCACTATAATGAAACCCCTGAATTTTTTTATCAGGTTGAAGGAGATATCGTTTTAAAAGTTATAGAAGACGGCAAACCTAAAGACATTCATATTAAGGAAGGTGATATTTTTTTATTACCACCAGGAATACCACACTCACCACAGCGTGGTCCTAATACCGTTGGTTTAGTTATTGAATATCCAAGACCTGAAGGTGTAAAAGACAAATTACAATGGTATTCTGAGGAGAATGGAAATTTATTATATGAAGAAGAATTTACTCTAGAAAATATTGAGACTGATATGCCTGCAATTTTTGACAGATATTACAATAAAATAGAGAAACAAAATTCTAACGAGTGAGGACAAATCACGAAATCACCTAAAAAGGTGAAGATTGATGGTTTATATCATTCCTGCAAAAAGTAGGAATTTAAAAAATTACAAACTACTAAGAAATTCTTGTTTTACAGGAATGATATACAATGAATAGAAAAAAGTTAAGAATAAACGGCCATTCTCACCTTCTTCCTTATCCTGAGGAAATCCCAGACTTTATGAGAGATAAAGGTATTTTCTGGGTAGATAAGGATCGTAAATTTATGCTTCAAAAAGATTGGAATCGTCCTATTACGGATTCCAGCTTCTTTTTAAATGAGAAGTTGGCGTGGATGGACCATTTTAAAATAGACCATGCTGTTGTATTAAACCTATCCCAACTTTATGGTAATGGTCTACGGCTTGAAGAAATGAAGCAAGCACTGCGATTTCAGAATGATTTTAATGCGCGTATACAACACAATCATCCAAGTAAGTTTACTTGTGGCTTTGTAGTGCATCCAGGTTTTGTTCGTGGAGCTTGTTGGGAAATTGAGCGTTGTGTAGAAGAATTAGGCCTACAATTGTTATGCTTGCCGACCCATTACATGGATACCATAGGGACTTGGCGTTGTATTTTTGACGAGGAAAACGAACCCATTTTTGAACTCGCGGACAAATACAATCTAGCGGTAGAAATTCATCCCTACGATGGCGAGAAGTTTATAAAATTAGAAAATACCTCTTGGCGCTTCCATCTTATTTGGATGCTTGCCCAATGTGCAGATGCTTATCACTTTTTAACACTTAATGGCTACTATGAAAAGTATAAAAATATGCGTATTTGCTTTGCGCATGGCGGACAGTTGGCACAAATAAATCTCGGAAGACGTATCCAAGGCTTTGATGGACGACCAGATCTTTTTGAAGGCAAGAGGCATCCCAGAAAAGCTGTTGGTCATAAAAATATATTCTTCGATACTTTGGTTCACGACACGGGCTCTTTGGAATTGCTTATTAAAAATCAAGGCTGTAAACAAGTCTTAATGGGCTTGGATGATCCTTATCCCTTAGGAGAAATGGAAAGTGCTAGGCAATCCTCATATCCAGGGAAAATTTTAGACTTAGCCATAGACCGAAACATTATTTCTGAGAAAGAACGCAATGCCATTTGGGAAGACAATGTCGTTCAATGGCTATGTGGTGACGATGAACGGGCAAAAAAAGAGTTAATTACCCGGATTACTTCTTAAAGCCTTGATGTTAGATTTTTATATCTATATTTAGATTCTAAATCATCAACTATTTATTTTATGAGAAAAATTGGTTCTTACATAGCAATTATAGGTCTTGCATTAATATTGCTTCCTTTCATAGGCTTAACCATTAGATTCACAGATTGGATCTACAATTGGGGAGAAGGCGTCGCTTGGGCCATAAAAATAGGTCTTGTAGTTGTAGGTGTGATCATGTTCTTTATGGGTAAACCATCCCAACAACAACCTGCATCTGAAGAAGAGGCGGCAGAATAATTTCATTCAATAATCTCATCAGAATATGTATTTCTTGCCAGAAGCCTTAGACAATTATATTATTGCCCATTCTGAGCAAGAGCCTGAGTTATTGCAACAATTAACTCGCGAAACTTATCAGAAAGTATTACAGCCTATTATGCTTAGTGGGCCTTACCAAGGAAGAGTACTAAGTATAATATCTAAGCTTATACGCCCTAAATCTATTTTAGAATTAGGAACTTTTACGGGTTATTCTACGCTTTGTTTGGCAGAAGGATTAACCAATGACGGACAAATCCATACCATAGATATAAATGAAGAATTATATGATTTTCAAAGAAAATATTTTGATAAATCTGGTTTTGGATCTCAAATTATTCAACATGTTGGCAATGCCTTGGATATCATTCCGACATTAGCCAAGACTTTCGACTTGGTTTTTATAGATGCCGACAAACCTAATTACAGTCATTATTTCCATCTCACTATTGACAAGCTTAATCCAGGCGGTATCATCCTATCGGATAATGTTTTGTGGTACGGAAAAGTTATTGAACCAACGGAAGAAAAAGACATATCGACAAAAGCTGTTGTGGAATATAATACACTTTTAAAAAATGATGATAGGGTCGAAACTATCATTTTACCCATACGAGATGGATTGACTATTAGCAGAAAAAAATAAAATGAACAGAAAAGATATTGCCAAAGAATTTTTACAATTAGCAGGAATGGGGCATGTTAAAGAAGCTTTTGACAATTTAGTTTCAAAAGACTTTATACACCATAATCAATACTTTGAAGGTACGAGAGAAGCACTACAAAATGCTATGAGTGATGCCCACTTAACTGATCCTAATAAAAGTATTGAAGTAAAGAATATCTTTGAAGAAAATAATATTATTATTACTCATAGTTTAGTGCACAAGGCTACAATGGATATTGCTGTTGTGCATATTTTTAAGTTTAACGCAGACCATAAAATAACTGAACTCTGGGATCTTGGTCAGGTTATCGAAAAAGATTCACCTAATAAAAATGGTCTGTTTTAATAAAAAATCGCTTTAAAAGGAAAGATTTAAGGACAATATGAGTATTACATCTTACGCTTAACCGAACCCGTAAAATCCTCTAAATCGTCTTTTACTTTATTAATTTCTTCTTGAATTTCTTTGGCAGCATCAGTGTCTATAAGGTTGCTTTCCTTAGCGCTTTTGGTTACTTCGTGCTTAATGTCGTTGGTAGCATCTTTCAAGGTTCGCATCCCTTTACCCAAACCTCTTGCTATTTCTGGTAATTTATCAGCACCGAATACCAATACTACGATAAATAGTATAAATACAATTTCGGTTCCACCTATAAAAAGAAATATTGGTTGCATCACGTTGCAAATATAATCAGTTTCACTAAAAAAGCCGACTGATTAAAGCCGGCTTAATATTAACACTAATTAAAAATTAGTTCTTGATTTTGTTTTTAAACTTATCGAAATCGCTCTCTTTTACCTCTCTTGGCCATGCGTTATTAGATGTATCAATATCTGCTGTCTCCAGATCAGGATCTACTGTAATTGATACTATTTCCTTGTCACTGGCAATGGCTCTTCTTACCTCTTTGTCATTAAATCTCCATATTTGAGCAGGATAAGTAATTTTTTCTTTAGAACCGTCTTTGTATTCGTACTCAACGATTAAAGGCATTACTAAACCTCCAGGCTTATCAAAAGTTACCTGATAAAAGTATTTAGGCGACTTTTTCATGTTCTTTTGCTGCTCTGGTGTAAAATTATCCATAATGTATTCTTTAACCGTAGGCATATCTTCCATAGCAACACTATTTTTTATAGCATCATCAAAACCTTCTTCACCTTCACCAACAAAGTATACCAAAGCGTTTGGATCAATATTATAACGCTCGGCTATCTGCTTACCTTTAGTATTAGGATTATTGGTTACTGCATATTTCTTTACTTCCTTAATACCAATATCTGTATAATCCGTGGTATAGAACCACCCTCTCCAAAACCAATCTAAATCAACTGCAGACGCATCTTCCATAGTACGGAAAAAATCTTCGGGTGTAGGGTGTTTAAACATCCAACGATTTGCATATTCTCTAAAGGAATAATCAAAAAGTTCGCGTCCCATAATGGTTTCTCTTAGGATATTAAGGCCTGTCGCTGGTTTGCTGTAAGCATTGCTGCCAAATTGGTAGGTATTAAGACCTTTGGTCATAATTGGCGCAATGTAATCTTGATCGCCTCCCATATATCTCACGATATTCTTAGCTGGCCCCCTACGAGATGGGTATTTATCCTGTCCGGGAGATAATGCACTTGGATACCACTCACCAAAATCCTGTTCGGCTACATATTGCACAAATGTGTTCAATCCTTCATCCATCCAAGTCCATTGACGTTCGTCACTATTTACAATCATAGGAAAGAAGTTATGACCAACTTCATGTATTATTACGCTTATCATTCCATACTTAACTCTATCTGAGTAATTACCGTCTTTATCTGGTCTTCCATAGTTCCAACAAATCATTGGGTATTCCATTCCTTGATTTTTGGCATGAACCGAAATTGCTTTATGGTAAGGGTAATTGAACGTCATACGAGAGTATGATTTTAACGTACTGGCAACGGCCTTTGTTGACCATTCTTCCCATAGGGGGTTCCCTTCTTTCGGATATAAGGAAACTGCCATTACATCTTTATCACCAATTTTAACAGCCATCATATCCAAAATAAACTTTCTAGATGTAGCAAAACCAAAATCTCTTACCATTTTAGCCGATAACTTCCATGTCTTTGTTTTTTTGCTTTTTGACTTCTCAGCTTTTTCAGCTTCTTCTTGAGTTACAATCATCACAGGCTCATCATATGACTTTTTTGCCTTTTTGTAACGCTTCATCATTTCTTTAGAAAAAACCTCTTCTCTATTTGTTAACACCCCTGTACCATCTAAAATGTGATCTGCAGGTACGGTAATATTTACGTCAAAATTTCCAAACGGTAAAGCAAACTCATCTCTTCCCCAAAACTGAGAATTTTGCCAGCCTTCAACATCATTATAAACTGCCATTCTCGGATAGAATTGTGCAATAACATAAGCTCTATTATCATCTTCAGAAAAATACTCATATCCAGACCTTCCTCTTTGATTTACGTGATCGTTAATATTGTACCACCACTTTATTTTAAATGAGAATTGATCTCCGGTCTTCATCGGCTTAGGTAGCTCTACACGCATCATGGTACGATTTATGGCATGCTTTAAGTCTTTTCCGTTTACATCCTTTACATGCTCTATATTAAATCCACCATCAAAGCGTTCTCTTAGATACGTTTTTGCGGCAGTTGAAGGAAAATTAGCTGGACTAATATCAGAACTATTTATCAATGGTGTTTTAGAATCCTTTGCACGCATATTCTGATCTAGCTGAACCCAAAGATAAGTCAGCACATCTGGTGAATTATTAGTATATGTTATCGTTTCATCTCCGTATAATCTAGCATTTACATCGTCAATTTCGATGTTCATTTTATAATCTGCTTGTTGCTGGTAGTATTCTGGACCCGGTGCTCCAGAACCTGTTCTAAACATATTTGGTGTAGCAAATTCGTCATATAACTGCTTGAATTTATTTTCATTGGTATGCCCAGGCTTACGTTCTGGCTTTATTTCATTTTGTGCGAAAGCTGTAGTAGAAATAAATAGGAAAGTGTAAAAGAAATACTTTAAAGTCTTCATTTTGCGATAGAAATTTTTAAAATGTGGTCGAAAATAGCCAATTTCTATGGCTTCAACAGATTTTTAGTTAAAGTTTAACATGCATTCCTCATTGCCCATTATCAAAAGAAAACTCTTGTTCTTATTTTTCATCTTAATCCTTACTATATTTTGCTGTTGATTAAAAACGTCGAATAAAATTTTATTTGTTAATTTTATGGATTCCACATTGGGTACATTACTTATCTCTAAGTAGCAATACGCTATATCCTCTTTATATTCTTTTCCTAAAAAATTAAACCGTTCAATTTTATCGTTGATACTAATATTTAATTTATCAGATAAATAGCGTTGCAAATAGTCATCAACCATCATGGAATCACTATCAGGATCTAGTGTAATTGTTTCGTCATACCGTTTACGCAATAGTTCTTCCAAATCATCAATAAAAATTTGACTAATAATCTGAACGGATTTGTCTTTTTCTGAATAGCCTATTTGTGTTACGCTCACATAATACTCGTGTTTCTTATTATATGACACTAACAATAAGGAAACCAAAACAATAAGGATTAGTTTAGACTTCATGCTTTCAACTCAGTTTTTTCTCTTTAACCAAAAAGTATTCCAAAATTAATCATTATCATTTAACTCCCTATTTTGACGATAAACTATTAGCTTTTGTTGCAAATACTCTAAGAGCTTTATTTCGTTATTTTCTTCGCATAAAGTCAAAAAGTTTTCATCTTCTTGAGAGAACAAAAAATATTCATTTCTTAGGTTTTTTGCCAAAGTATCTTTCTCAAAAATTATGGATTCGTAATTCGATCGCAGTCTATTGATACATTTATCCCTATCGTCTAATTCTACAATGGTTTTTAGCTTCTTTGTTCTTCCACTTATTTTGTTTAAGAGTTTATGGAAATTGACCCCAAGGCCTCCTCCAAATGGGCCTCCCATAATTGATCCCCAAGAACCGCCATCGGCATCATGTAACTTACGTTCATTCTGTGTTAGTGGCAATTTTGTATTTCCTGGAATACCCAAGTCGTAAAAATTAATATCGGTTTTGGCATCGGAGTTCTCAATATCAGATTGTAAACTACCCGTTAATATATTACCTACTATAACTTTATCTAGGGCATTAATTTTTTCTACGAGTAGAATTGATATTGCTTCTTCATCTTCATTGGACTGTGTAACAACGACCTCTTTATTTTCATATTTTAGACTTGAAACGAACAGTGTATCTTGTGCCTTAGCAAGAATAATGAAGCTTCCATCTTCGGAAGAGATAGCAAATTTAGAGGCTGTTTTATTCAAAATATGAATACCCTCTACCTCATCGCTTGCGATGAGCTGGCCTTTAATTTCTTTTCGTTGGGCTTGTAATATAAAAATCGAAAACAGAGCAACAAGACCACAAATTAGATTAGTCGTCTTCACTTTTGGTTTTCAAAAAAGATTTACTTAGCTGTGTAATACGCTCTAAAAACTGAAGCTCTTTGTCTTTATCTAATAATTTAGCATCAATACCTTCTTCCTCAACATAATCGATAAATGCCTCAACTTGTTCTAGAGGAATATTAAAATTGGTATTTATATAATTGACACTGTATTTATCCAAAGCTTCTTTAAAGGGTGTTTTATTTATGGCTTTTTCTCCATTTGTTTTGGAATCACCGGTATCTACATCTACAACTTGGCTAACTATAAAACCAGCTAGATTGACGATGTTAAGCATATTCTCTACACGAGGATTGTTTTCATTAAAAGCTACATTTTCTGCTCTCGTTTTGAAATCGGCAGAAAATTCAAAATCCTCAATATGGTCTAAGCCAAAATAAACATAATCCAAACTCACGTTATAAGTCCTTACATTCTCTAAATCTGCATTGATATTCCCCGTTAATCCAAAAGGCAATAATACCACTTCATCTAGCTTATTAACCTCTTCTACTAGTATAACCGTTAGTTTCTTTGACTTTAATACATCTTCGGTAATGGTTATTTTAAAATCCTTGAATTGAAGTGCCCTAAATTCTATGATATCGTTGAGTGCTACTTCTATTTCAAAATCTCCATTTTCATCGGTAACAGTACCTTTATTAGAGGATGTATTATAAACCGTTACGCCTTCTTTATCTTCAGAAGAAACGGCTATTCTCCCATTTATTGTAACTCTTTCCACCTCTTGTCCATAAATAGAAATGGTCAAAAAGGAACAAATTATAAATATAAAGTTTCTCATATTGGTCTTATAGTTCTATAAATTTCGTTGATATTCTCCACTTCTCATAAAAATCTGCTGATAAATCTTTGTTAAATAGTTATTCACTTTAAGCCTAGTTATTGTAAAAGATAACATTTACTTTTACAAAACATTATATGATTTAAAAGATGAGATCGATAATAATTGCAAGTACCTCAACAATCCATGGTAGTGAACCTCTTGAATATCTTTTAGATGAGCTAAAGATTCATTTTAAATCGGCTAGTAAAATATTGTTTATCCCTTATGCTAGGCCCGGTGGTATATCTCATGAAGACTACACGAAAAATATTACCAAAGCTTTTAATAAGATTGAAAAATCTGTAATAGGACTCCATGAATTTAATAACCCAAAAGAAGCTATAAAAAATGCCCAAGCCATCTTTACTGGTGGCGGAAATACCTTTGTCCTTGTTAATCAATTATATAAGAATGATGTTTTGACCGCTATTAAAGATGCTGTTAATAGTGGAACTCCTTATTTAGGTACGAGTGCTGGAAGTAATATTTGTGGCCTAACGATGAGCACCACCAACGATATGCCTATTGTATATCCACCCAGCTTTCAAACACTTGGTTTAGTACCTTTTAACATCAACCCCCATTATCTAGATCCTAATCCAGATAGTACTCATATGGGAGAAACCCGAGAAACACGTATCAAAGAATTTCATGCTTTTAACACGCAACCCGTAGTTGGTCTCAGAGAAGGGAGTTGGATAGATGTAAAAGGCAAACAGCTAACCCTTAAAGGCAATCTGGATGCTAGAGTGTTTGAATATGGTAAAACGCCATATGAAATAAAACCTAACTCTGATCTATCCTCATTAAATTAAAGCCGCTTTAAAAAGTGATAGCCCAAGATTTCGTAGCCTTCGTTATAATAAAACTTGTGTGAAGGATAATTCTGTACGTAGGTATTAAGCTCCATGGACTGATAACCTTTCCTTTTTACATAAGTAGTAATCCAATCCATAAATTGCTTGCCCAACCCTTTACTTCTATACTCTGGCTTTATATAAACATGATCTAATTCTACGGACTTTCCTATATAGTGTCTTGTGCAAAACCAAAGCCCTGTAACACCTATTACTTCATCACCATCGAGAATAACGGCACATTCGTAATTTTGTTGACCCATTTCATCAAAGCGTAATTTTAAGACTGCTCTGCTCACTCTATGCTCGTTTAATTCATAAACTAAAGGAATTATTATATCTAAGCTGCTATTAGGAATTATTTTGAATTGATAGCTCATTACCACTACTTTTTGTTTTTATAAAAATAAAACATTAAAGTTTTGACAGCAAAACCGATGACTTTTCAAGAAAAATTGTGTCAAACTTTTGTACATTTAACATACTAAGACAATCATCATGAGAAGAGGTAATTTTAAAGTTAGAATTTTAATTGCATTGGCTGTCGTAGCCTTTGCATTTATAAGAAAATGCAGTCAGGAGGAAATAAATCCATATACTGGCAAAAAACAGGCTATATCTTTATCACCCGAACAAGAAATCGCTATAGGTTTACAAAGCGCACCTGGCATGGCACAACAGCATGGCGGATTACACCCAGACAATCGCTACCAAGCTTTAGTTGATGATGTAGGCAATAAACTAGTTAATAGTAGTATTGCTAAAGACACACCTTATAAATACGAATTTCACTTACTGGCTGACGAACGCACCATTAATGCTTTTGCTTTACCAGGTGGCCAAATATTTATTACCTACGCTTTGTTTTCTAAACTTGAAAATCAAGATCAACTCGCTGGTGTGTTAGGTCATGAAATTGGTCACGTTCTAGGCAAACACTCTAACGAACGTATTACCAATGCTAATTTCTGGAAAGTCATAGCCATGGGAAGCTCGGCCATTGACATGGGAGGAGTAGCACAACAATATGGGCAAGGCCAACTTCTAAAAAATGGCAGAGGTGACGAATTGGAAAGTGACGAATTAGGTGTAAGGTTTATGATTGATGCTGGTTATAATCCAGAAGAGATGATTGGCGTTATGAAGATTTTGAAGGCTGCTGCTGGGCCAAATAGAGTTCCTGAATTTCAAAGTACACACCCAGATCCAGAAAATCGTATAGAAAAGATTAGAGAAGCCATTAGAAAATACAAAAATGCGTCTTAAAATTAAGACGCATTTTCCAATTAACTAACTCAAATAATTGTCTTTAATTAGACAGTTTTTCTTTTAAAACGTTTCAAAAACTGTGCTGCATCCTTAGCTTTAGATTGCTGTGCATGGCCTAAAGCAGTAAATCCTAAGTCGCAAGGCTTGTGAACATCAGCACCTGCTGTAATTAATACTTTAATTACTTCTACTCGATTATACTTAGCTGCATAATGAATCGGTCCCATACCATTAGATTTGGCATTAACATCAGCACCTTGTTCTATTAAAGACTTTACAAGGTCAATGTTACCAGTCGCTACAGCTTTGCATAACGGACTTACTTCTACAGTTTTAACAGTTACATCAATACTCTCTGAAGTTAAAATGTCATTTTTTGCATTTAAACTACTAATTGAAAAGCCTAATGCTAAGGCTAAAATAAACGCTGTTTTTTTCATGATGAATGATTTTTGATTTAAGTGATTGTTTTTTTTGATTATACCAAAGAGACGACAAATGTTTTAGTTTGTTACACTTTAAAAAACGAAATAACATACATTTAACGTTATGAAAACAAATCTGTTAAGGCTTTCATAAAAAAATACTTTTATGTAATAATCTGAATAATAAAGCTTAAAACATAAATAACATGTAAAATTTTTGGAATACAAATCTGTTGTAGTATACTAAGTCTTATATTTGACCGTATTAAATTTCAAAACATGAATAAGAAAGTAATCTTAATGATTTTAGATGGGTGGGGGAAATCACCAGACCCAAAAGTTTCTGCAATCGACCACGCAAATACACCATATATTGATGCTCTATATACAAAATATCCTAATGCAAGTTTAAGAACTGACGGCCTTCATGTAGGCCTACCTGAAGGACAAATGGGAAACAGTGAAGTTGGCCATATGAATCTTGGGGCTGGCAGAATTGTCTATCAAGATTTGGTGAAGATTAATCTAGCGGTAGAAAACAAAACCCTTCAAAAAGAACATGTATTGAAAGAAGCTTTTGAGTATGCAAAGGAAAATGAC
Organism: Winogradskyella sp.; assembly: GCF_028282165.1. Taxonomy (GTDB): domain Bacteria; phylum Bacteroidota; class Bacteroidia; order Flavobacteriales; family Flavobacteriaceae; genus Winogradskyella. Next base: position 43,998 of record NZ_JANQIM010000044.1, read on the forward strand.
CAAAATGTACACTTATTAGGTTTAGTTAGTGATGGAGGGGTTCACTCTCATATCAATCATCTATTTGGTCTTTTGGATGCTGCCAATGAATTTGACCTGAAGAACGTTTTTGTACATGCCTTCACAGATGGAAGAGACGTTGATCCAAAATCTGGATATGGCTTTATTTCAGATTTAGAAGAACATATAAACAAAACCACTGGAAAATTGGCTTCCGTAACTGGTCGCTATTACGCCATGGATAGAGATAAACGATGGGAACGTGTTAAGCTAGCCTATGACGCCATTGTTGCAGGAAAAGGAACAACGACGACAAATGTGTTAAAATCCATACAACAAAGCTATGAAGAAGATGTTACGGACGAATTTATAAAACCCCTCGTTATAGTTGATGAACAGGTTAAGCCTATTGCTACAATTGATAAAAATGATGTTGTCATTTTCTTTAATTTTAGAACCGATCGTGGTCGTCAGTTAACCCAAGCTTTATCACAAGAAGATTTTCATGAATACAACATGCAAAAACTAAATCTTCATTATGTAACAATGACCAATTATGATGATAATTTTACAGGCATCCATGTGGTCTTTAATAAAGAAAACTTAACCGATACACTTGGAGAAGTATTAGAAAAGCACCATAAGCAACAAATCAGAATTGCAGAAACCGAAAAATATCCACATGTCACCTTTTTCTTTTCAGGTGGACGAGAAGAACCATTTGAAGGCGAAACAAGAATCTTAAGAAATTCACCAAAAGTTGCAACCTATGATTTAAAGCCCGAGATGAGTGCCTATGAATTACGTGATGCTTTGATTCCTGAATTACAAAAAGGAGACACCGATTTTGTATGTCTAAATTTTGCAAATGGCGATATGGTAGGCCATACTGGTGTTATGGAAGCCGCAATTAAAGCGTGTGAAGCTGTAGATGAATGCGTAAAAGATGTTGTAAATACGGCTCTAGAGAATGATTATACTACCATTTTAATCGCCGATCACGGCAATTGCGAAACTATGATCAATCCAGATGGCACACCACATACAGCCCATACAACCAATCCAGTACCAATCATTTTAATAGATAAGGATTTAAAAACAATAAAGGACGGTATTCTAGGTGATATAGCGCCAACGATCTTAAAGCTTATGGGCATAGAAAAACCAGAGACTATGACCCAAAAGAGCCTTGTTTAAATTGTGCATTGTTGTAACTTTGCTTCTTAATTGAATTGATAGCATGAATTTTCAGGATAGATTAATTATAGCAGTAGATTTTGATGGTACCATAGTAGAAGATGCCTATCCCAAGATTGGGAAAACAAGAATTTTTGCTTTTGAGACCTTAAAACGCTTACAACAAGATGGGCACAGACTTATACTATGGACCTATAGAAGTGGTACCAAATTAAAAGAAGCTGTTGACTTTTGTAAAGAAAACGGTATTGAGTTTTATGCCGTGAATGCTAGTTTCCCAGAAGAAAAATTCGATTACAGCAGAAGTCGTAAAATTCATGCCGATCTCTTCATCGATGATCGAAATATAGGAGGTGTTCTCGGATGGGGAGAAATCTATCAGATGATCACCAATGAGGAACCAAATATTAAACGCCCAAAAAAAGGGGGCCTTTTTGGTTGGCTTAAATAGTATTACATCAGCTCAAAATAAGCTTTATCGATTGTTTCCCTATGGTCTGGATGTGCAATTTCCACTAAGGCCTTAACGCGCTCTTGTATGGTTTTTCCATACAGGTTAGCCACACCAAATTCTGTTACTACATAATGAACATGTGCTCTCGTTGTAACTACACCTGCGCCAGGCTTTAAAGTTGGTACAATTCTACTAATTCCATGCTTAGTTACTGACGGTAAAGCAATGATGGCTTTACCCCCTTCACTCAATGATGCACCTCGTATAAAATCCATTTGACCTCCTACTCCAGAATACATCTTAGAACCTATTGAATCTGCACATACCTGACCTGTAACATCAACCTCAACAGCAGAATTTATGGCGACCATTCGTGGGTTTTGTTTAATAATCGACACGTCATTTACATAATCGGATGAGCGCATCTCTACAAAAGGATTATCATCAACATAATCATACAGACGCTGAGAACCCATTAAAAAAGTAGCTAAAGCTCTTCCTGGGTTAACACTCTTATAATTACCATTAATCACATCCTTAAGGATAAGATCGATAACGCCATCGGAAAACATTTCAGTATGTAATCCTAAATCCTTATGGTTATGCAATCGTGACAACACAGCATTTGGAATATTCCCTATTCCCATTTGCAGGGTACTTCTATCTTCAATTAGCCCTGCAACGTAATCACCAATTTTTGTTTCAACTTCGGTTGGCTCTGTGACAGGAAAAGCAGGTAAAGGCTCATCAACTTCAACAAAGGCATCAATCTCTGTAACGTGAATAATACCATCTCCAAAAGTTCTTGGCATTTGCTTGTTAACTTGTGCAATGACGTGGTCAGCATTATCAATAGCTGCTAAAGTCGCTTCTACAGACACGCCCAAGGAACAGTATCCGTGCTGATCTGGTACGGACACATGGATCAACGCCACTTTAACGTCAACAATATTGCGCTTAAACAAAAGCGGAACTTCACTTAAAAAAACAGGGGTATAAGAACCGTTACCTGCTTTTAAGGTATGTCGTACATTTCTACCAATGAAGAAAGAATTGACATGAAAACTATCTGCATACTCCGGATTGGCGTAAGGAGCTTCACCTTCTGTGTGTAATTGGCAAATTTCAACATTCCTCAATTCCTCATGCCTATCGGCTAATGCTTTTACCAAAACTGATGGAACTGCCGCTGCAGCCTGTAGATATATTTTATCGTTAGATTTTACGATTTTTAAAGCTTCTTCCGCACTTACTGGTGTATACATTTTCTTAGTTTTTATTTGACAAACTTAATGCTGAAAAGGTAGAAAAAAACTGTCTTTTATCATGTTTTTCAAAAATTAATTAATCGTTATAATTATCTATATTTGTGGATCAATTCACAATGTCATGATTATCGTAAAAACCAGTGAGGAAATTGAATTAATGCGTCAAAGTGCACTTGTTGTATCTAAGACTTTAGGGATGTTAGCTAGTGAGGTTAAAGAAGGGGTTACTACCAACCATTTAGATACTATTGCAGAAGAATTTATTAGGGATCATGGTGCCTTACCTGGTTTTAAAGGACTATACGATTGTCCTTCTACATTGCTTTGTAGCGTTAATGAAGCTGTAGTTCATGGATTACCAACTGATAGACCATTAGAAGATGGAGATATTGTATCTATAGATTGTGGCGCTTTAATGAACGGCTTTTACGGAGACCACGCTTATACCTTTGAGATTGGTAATGTTGATGAAGCTACTAAGAAGTTGATTAGAATTACTAAAGAATCACTATATGCAGGCATTCGTCAGTTGAGGGTTGGTAATCGTGTTGGTGATGTTGGTTATGCAATACAACAATATTGTGAAGCAGAAGGCTATGGTGTTGTGCGCGAATTGGTGGGTCATGGTATAGGACGTAAAATGCACGAAGACCCAGAGATGCCCAATTATGGAAGACGTGGCCGAGGAAAGAAACTTATAGAAGGTATGGTTGTTGCCATTGAGCCCATGATAAACATGGGGACACATAAAGTGAAGCAACTCAAAGATGGTTGGACGATAGTTACCCAAGATGGTAAACCTAGTGTTCATTTTGAACATGATGTCGCTATCGTCAATGGTCAACCCGAAATTCTTTCTACATTCGCTTATGTACACGACGCCTTAGGAATCAGTTCAGATGAAGAGAACGAGTTTAGACAGAATGCTTTAGTACTATGATAGTCGACCAGCGTATTTTGGATATTAAGCCTAAAGAAATCGTTAAAGGCTACAAAGCGCGATTTTTACACACTAATGCTGTTACTATCGCCTTTTGGGAAGTTGAGCCAGATGCGGAATTGCCAATGCACAATCATATACATGAGCAAGTTTCACAAATCCTGGAAGGGGAATTTGAAATGACCATAGATGGCATTACTAAAATCCACAAACCGGGTTCTGTTTTGGTAATCCCATCTAATGTGCCTCATAGCGGCAAAGCTATAACAGCCTGTAAAATTTTGGATATATTCAGCCCTGTTAGAGAAGATTATTTATAATTAGCAAGAACTATCTAATCAATACACTACTAAATAGATTTTACCTCTGTTTATTCTTATATTAACACAAATTTTACTAATTCCCCAAATTTATATTTATGTCCAACATAATATATAAACAAGAATCCTACTTTGTTATAGGCTTATGCATGGAAGTACACAATATCCTTGGAAAAGGCTTTAGCGAAGGTGTTAGTTCGAGCCATATAAAACAAACATTGAATTATGTAGCCGTAAGTAAACTTAGGTTGGGAATAGTCGTTAATTTTGGTGAAGACAGCCTAAACTATGTAAGAGTGATTCTTTAAAATTAGTGTCAATTCGTGTAATTCATATCAGCCAAATTTATATGTCAAGATTTTTTAAATTTTTTCTCAATCTATTGCCAAGACCTCTTCTGATAAGGTTAAGTTATCTTATTAGACCAGTATTAGAGTTTTTTCTAAGAGGAACTAGGTATACAGATCCTATTGATGAAAAAAGTTTTAGAACGTTTTTGCCCTATGGCTATGGCAAACAACGTCCAAATGTATTATCGCCATCTACTTTATCGTTAGAACGACACCGACTGTTTTGGCTGTATCTTAAAAATGAAACAAATTTCTTTTCTAAACCTTTAAAGGTTTTGCATTTTGCTCCTGAGCAATGCTTTCTGAAACGCTTTAGGAGACTTAAAAATTTAGAGTATACCACCACGGATTTATTATCGCCTATAGCAGATGTTAAAGCCGATATTTGTAATCTTCCATTTAAAGAAAACAGCTACGATGTTATACTTTGCAATCATGTCTTGGAGCATATCCCGGATGATGTAAAGGCTATGCAGGAGTTGTATCGTGTTATGAAACCTGGTGGTTGGGGGATTTTTCAAATTCCACAAGATCTAAATCGTGAAATTACTTTTGAAGATGATTCTATTACCGATAAGGCAGAACGCGCCAAAATCTTTGGGCAATACGATCATGTTAGAGTCTATGGTAGGGATTATTTTGACAAACTTCGCGCTGTAGGTTTTAATGTTGAAGAGGTGGATTATACTTCACAACTTTCAGACGAAGCTATTGATAGTTATCGTTTGGCCAAAGGTGAGATTATTCCATTAGTGAGAAAGTAAAAAAGCCGCACTAAAAACGAACAAAAGTGCAGCTTTTTATATATATAACGGTTAATAGCACTTATAAGACACACATTTTTTTAAAGGGTCACAAAAAATTACTCTGGAAAGTTGTTCAAATTTAGAGTGCTTAGTTCCTTATTTTCATTTTCATAAATAAAATAAGCTTTTAGCTCTGGATGTGTTTTTAAAAACTCAGTAACTCTTTCGATTCCCATAGCCTGAAAAGCGGTAGCATAAGCATCTGCCATCATACAATTTGGCGCAATAACCGACACACTTAAAACATTAGTCTTTGTTGGGTAACCCGTTTTTGTATTGATAATATGCGCATAGCGATTACCATTCTCGTCAGTTTTAAATTTTCGATAGGTTCCCGAGGTTGCCATAGCTTCATCCTTAAGGACAATGGCTTTAAAAACAGATTGCTGACCATCAAAACGAGGTTCATCGAGTCCTACCTTCCAAGGTGATTTTTTTTCTATGTTATCTCCTTTAACGCGTATTTCACCACCAATCTCTACCAAATAATTAACTACGTCCTTAGTTTCTAAAAATTCTGCAATAACGTCCACACCATAACCTTTGGCAATAGCATTAAATTCCAAATAACTACTTGCAGGTTTTTTAATCTTACCGTCTAACAAACCGATTCGATTTAAACCAACGTACTGCATTAAGCTATCGATAGTTGTACTATCCGTTAAGAATTTATTGGTCTCTGCCCCAAAATTCCATGCATTTACGACATTACCAATAGTAGGGTCGAATACACCCTCTGTTGCTCGATAAATATCTTTAGAAGCCTTAAATACGTGTTTAAAATGTTTGTCTACTTTGACTTCTTCATTTCTGTTTATTCTTGAGATATCAGAATCTGGGATATAGGTAGACATCGATTGATTAACCACTGCAAACAGACTATCTATTTGATTGATATAATTTGTATTGTTATCATGTGAATATTGAACATTAAAACCCGTTCCAAAAACAGGTCCAGAAAGTTTTACTAGTTGAGTTTGCTTTTTGTCTTCCTTACAAGACATGCTTAGAACTGCAATGAGAACTATAAAGGTTAATCTTTTCATGTTATATATTTAACTTTGACTTTAGCCTGTCTTAAGCGTAGTCTGAAGACTCAGCATGAAACGCTCAGTCTCACATTTATACTAGTTGAGATTCATTTCTATGACTTGTATACCATTATACTCAATCAGGTACTCTTCATTGAGATAGATAGGCAAGCCTTCTCCATTTGGGTTACCTAAACCAACGCCAGCATATAACACTTTAGCATCTTTTTCGTAAGCATGTTTCTTAAAGGTTTCCATCCAAATAACGTCATAATTATTGGGATTTTCAGGAAGCATAACAGCTCTAACCACCACAAAAAAATACTGATTGTTTTTATCGATACACACAAATTGCGGATGGCGTTTTAACTTGCTGTTTATAGCAATAAATTCAAAACCACGAGCTTCTAAATCTTTCCCTACGTGATTCATCGCTAAGTTATGTAATTCTTGTGGAGTTAATGGCTGGCTCATGTAACTGCCGCGAACACGGTAAAATTTAGTTTATGCAAAAATACGATATTAAATGATGAATAAAAAGTAGATTCATATTTCCGCAGGAATGACAAAAACTTATTTAAATCGTACAAATTCAGCACTACTAAAAGTGTAGTTTGATACGGGAACAGTAGCATTATCCTCTAATCGATACCATGGCGAAATTATGTTATTTTCAAGATTCTTTACTAAATGAACGCTTTGCGCAGGCGTATTTCCCTGAAATAACAAAAACAACTTTTCACCTTGATCATTCACTATTTCATCGCAAAGTATTACAATATGCCCTGGACTGCCACCTTTAATCAACATATCACCTATCTTTAAGTCTTTGGCTTTAACCGATTCTAATTCGTTGAAGAGCGATAATGTCCCTGAATACATATAAATGAGATTCAAGAACTTATAAAAATTAGATTTTGAATGATCTTCACTAGCTGTTTTATGAAAGCTAACCTTACTTCCGTTTATTTTAGGACGATAACCTTTAGCATATGCTTTCCAAGAGCAGTAATGCCCAGAAGTAAAATTAAATCCAATCTCATCTTTTCTATCGTTATCCCAAAGGTACTCACTCCGTATTCTAATCAATGCATCTGCACATTGTTGCAAACCATTGTCAGGAACGGGAACTTCTAAAATTCCGATATGACCACCTTGCCAAAAGTATTTGGAACCATCATAATTAACAATCTTACTTCCAAAGGGCTTCAACTTATAATTTCTTAAATAATCCTCAAAACTCCCTTTCGGATAGATGATTCGCCTATACCCTTCTGGTATATTTACTCTAGACCGGATTGTTAGACTATCTTTATTTATAAGACTTGGTGTTTCGACATAAGCAACTACCTTATCAACTGCTTTTTCAACAGGTTTCAATCTAAATGCTAATATAACTGCTGCTATGATTATTAAAACGAGTACGATTCTCTTCATAAACTCCTAACGTCATTTACTATGGATTTCGTATTAAATTTTTACTTTTATGCTAAATGAAACACTATCCGCTTTCTAAACGTATTGGTCTTTTCTTAGGCCCCCTATTATTTATAGGGCTCCAAATTTTATCGATAGAACTTGTTTCAGAAAATGCAGATACAGTTATAGCTACTGCATTGTGGATGATTATTTGGTGGATTACTGAGGCAGTTTCCATATCGGTAACATCATTATTACCCTTGTTATTATTTCCAGTATTTAAAGTGATGCCTATGGCAGATGTTGGAGCCAATTATGGAAGTCCTATCGTTTTTTTATTCTTTGGCGGTTTTGTATTGGCATTGGCCTTAGAAAAAGTAAACCTGCACAAACGCATAGCGCTTACTATTATTAAACTAACTGGTACAACACCTAACAAAGTGATTCTCGGCTTTATGTTGGCTACGGCTTTTATGAGTATGTGGATAAGTAATACCGCGAGTACCGTAGTAATGTTACCGATTGCATTGTCGGTCATCAGTTTACTGATAAATGACGAAGACGGTTTTACTAAGAAAGATCAAAATTTTGCATTGAGTGTTATGTTAGGTATTGCCTTTTCTGCCAATGCTGGCGGAATCGCTACTATAATTGGCACACCTCCTAATTCCGTACTCATTGGCTTGCTCGAAAATGAATATAACATAGAAATCTCGTTTTTGAATTGGATACTTATGGGCTTACCTTTTTCAGCTACATTAATTGCCATTATTTATGTTATACTCATAAAACTATTCCCCAATAAAGGGTTAGTATTCGGGGCTTCAAAATCTGCAATAACTAACGAATTAAAACAGTTAGGTAAAATCTCATCAAAAGAGAAGCAAGTCCTTTTCACTTTTGCAGTTATTGTGTTTTTATGGATTTTTAGATCATTGATTAACAGCTTATTTCTAAATTTGGGACTTACGGATACCATGATAAGTATTTTAGGTGCCATTGCTCTATTTGCAATACCTCATAAATTAAACAAGGGAGACTTTATACTACAATGGAATGACACCAAGAAATTGGCTTGGGGCATTTTAATTCTATTTGGTGGTGGTTTAGCTTTAGCAAAAGGCATGTCCGCCACAGGTATTGTGGACATGGTTGCTACTGCTATTTCCAATAGCAATATAAGTATTATTCTAACGGCTTCGTTACTGATTATACTAATGCTGTTTATGACCGAATTAATGAGCAATGTAGCTTTAACGGCAGTTTTGGCTCCAGTTGTTGCTGGTATTGCTATTGGCTTGGAGATCCCTATGTTGTATTTGCTAATTCCTGTCACCTTAGCCAGTAGTTGTGCATTTATGCTACCAATGGCTACACCACCTAATGCTATTGTTTTTGCCAGTGGATTTGTAAAAGTTCATCAAATGGCAAGGGTGGGCATCATTTTAAATCTTATTTCTATAGGATTGCTTATTTTAATGTTTCAGTTTGTTTTGCCTTTTATATTTTAAAAACGCTATAAATGTTTAAATACCGTATCTATTCCCAAATACTATCGATCTCAATTTTTATATTCCTTTTTATTTGCTTTGGATGCAAGAAAAGTGAAACGCTTCCAGATCCATTGGAAGCTGGCTGGAAGGGTGAAGCTGTTTGCGAACTTATAGAGGAAAATGAAGAAATACGTGTACTAAAATGTACATTCCAACCAAACGTTGGTCACGAAAAGCACTATCATAAGCCGCATTTTGGCTATGCAATTGCCGGTGGGACATTTAGAATTACGGATAGTTCTGGTTCTAGAGAGGTCGAAATTCCGACCGGATTTAGTTTCAGCAATGATGAAGTTATAAGGCATGAAGCGTTAAATATAGGAAAAACAACTGCCGTGTTTTTGATTATTGAGTATAAGTGATTCTTTTTTCTTATCTTCATAATTGAAAAAGAAAACTAAGGACCTATGAATATTTCAAGTCGATTTGATGCTGCTGTAAGAAAGCTATACACAGCATTTCATAATAATACTTTAAATCCTGAAGATTGCACACAATGTGCAGTCGGTAACATCTTAGACCAGAAAGATAGTTGGAAACATATGACTGACATGCATGGTTCTGTTAAATTGAATTATGTTGGTCTGGTACATCAAAATTTAGGTAGACGTTTCAACGGCTATTCACCCATTGAGCTCCTTCAGATTGAAGCTTCGTTCTTAAAAGGCTGTGGTTATCGTTTGGGCAAAACCTATTGCCATAAACCTGATTATTTTAAAGACAAGGCTATTTTGTTTAATGGTTTGAGTGAAGTTATTTCAACCCTATGTCGATTAGATCACATAGATAACATTATGGATTGTTCGAATTTATTCAATTATCAATCAAAGTCACTCGAATTACAACATTAAAATCAGTTTTATAAATTAAAAAAGCCAGTTCAAATTGAACTGGCTTTTTTTTGTTTATAAATTTTAGATTGCCACGCTTGGTTCGCAATGACGTAATTCCGAATGTGCTTAGCGACTAGCCACCAAAGTCATCAAATCTAATATGTTCATCGGGTATACCAAAGTCCTCTCCCATTTTTTGAACGGCTTGGTTCATTAATGGCGGTCCACAGAAATACAATTCTATATCTTCTGGTGCTTCATGGTCATTTAGATAATTATCAATCACACAATTGTGAATAAATCCAACGAAACCATCACCTTCTTCATCATTAATATCTTTTTTCACCTTCCAGTTATCTTCTTCTAATGGCTCAGATAAGGCCATGTAGAATTTAAAGTTAGGGAAGTCTTTTTCTAAATCTCTAAAGTGCTCGATATAGAACAGTTCTCTTTTAGAACGCCCACCATACCAATAGGTTACTTTACGACCTGTTTTTAGGGTCTTAAATAAATGATATAAGTGCGAACGCATTGGTGCCATACCTGCACCACCACCAACATAAAGCATTTCACTTTCAGACTCGTTGATGAAAAATTCACCATAAGGTCCAGATATCGTTACTTTATCACCTTGCTTCTGCGCAAAAATATAAGATGAGGCTATACCTGGATTTACACTCATCCATTGGTTTTTAGCTCTATCCCATGGTGGAGTCGCAATACGTACGTTTAGCATAATTTCGCGTCCTTCTGCTGGGTAAGATGCCATAGAATAAGCACGTTCCACAGTTTCATTGTTCTTCATCACTAAAGGCCAAAGCCCAAATTTGTCCCATTCCGTTTTAAACTTATCTGGCGTTTCGTGTTCTTCTGGGTGGGCTGTGATATCAATGTCTGAATATTTGATTTCGCACGGTGGAATTTCAATCTGAATATAACCACCAGCTTTATAGTTCATTTCCTCAGGAATTTCGACAACGAATTCCTTAATAAAAGAGGCTACGTTGTAATTACGTACAACCGTTGCTTCCCATTTCTTAATGCCAAATACTTCTTCAGGAATGGTAATTTCCATATCCTGCTTCACTTTTACCTGGCATGCTAAACGTGCCCCGTGTTGCAATTCTTTTCTAGAGAAATGAGGTGTTTCAGTAGGTAATGCTTCACCACCACCCGAAAGTACATGGCACTCACACTGAATACAGGTTCCACCACCACCACATGCAGATGGTAAAAATACCTTGTTGCTACCTAGTGTAGATAACAAAGTTCCTCCTGAAGCAACTTCAATTTCCTTCTCACCATTAATCAAGATCTTTACAGGCCCCGATGGTGAAAGTTTTTGTTTTACAAATAATAATAATGCAACTAACAACAAGGTCACCAATAAAAAGGCACCAACCGTTGCTATTATCGTTCCAATTGTACTTGCGGCTAATATCATCATACTCATCAATTACTTGTTTGTATTTTGAGCTATCTCTAAGTCAGACTTAGTAGTAGCGTCTTCTTCGTTAATATCTTCTTCAATCACTTCTACAGCTGTAGCATCTTCCTGTTTTGGACCTTCATCACCACCAGTCAACATCCCTCCAAAACTCATAAATCCTATTGCCATTAGTCCAGTGATGATAAATGTAATCCCTAAGCCTCTTAAAGCTGGAGGTACTGCACTATATCTTATCTTTTCTCTTATGGCTGCAATAGCCAAGATAGCTAAGAACCATCCTATACCAGATGCAACACCATAATTTAGTGCTAATCCCAAAGTAGCGATCTCTCTAGATTGCATAAATAAAGAACCACCTAAAATCGCACAGTTTACGGCAATTAATGGTAAAAAGATTCCTAATGAATTATATAATGCTGGAGAGAACTTCTCCACTACAATTTCTACCAATTGTACCATAGTTGCTATGGTAGCGATAAACATTATGAAAGACAAGAAACTTAAGTCGTAGCTTGCATACTCTGCACCCAACCAAGATAATGCACCAGGCTGTAAGATATATTGATCTAACAACCAGTTTAGAGGTACTGTGATCGCCAATACGAAAATTACCGCGGCACCAAGACCAACTGCGGTTGACACTTTTTTAGATACCGCCAAGTATGAGCACATCCCTAAGAATGTAGCAAATACCATATTATCTATGAATATCGATTTAAAAAATAATTCTACGTGTTCCATATTTTTTTAGTATTGAGTCTTGAGCAGTTAGTATTGAGAAATCTCAAATCTAGCATCTCATTACTATTTTTAATCTTCTATTAATGCTTTATTTTTTGTTCTTTGTACCCAAATAATGATACCTACTACTATCAATGCCATTGGCGACAATAGCATAAAACCATTATTTTCATATCCAAAAGCGTATAATCCTGTCTTTTCAATTGGGTCTCCTAATACTGGAATACCTAATAAAGTTCCAGAACCTAATAATTCCCTGAAAAATCCGACAATCACAAGGATGATACCATAGCCTAGAGCATTACCTATACCATCCAAAAAGGATCGCCATGGTCCATTTCCTAAGGCAAAAGCTTCAAAACGACCCATGATAATACAGTTAGTAATGATAAGTCCAACAAATACGGAAAGGGTCTTACTCAATTCGTAAGCAAATGCTTTCAGTACTAAGTCCACTATAATTACTAGCGTTGCAACAACAATCAACTGCGCAATAATTCTAATTTTTGAAGGGATAATATTTCGCATTAAGGAAATAACCACATTTCCTACGCCCATTACAAACAAAACTGATATTGACATTACAATTGATGCTTCTAATTCAGCAGTAATTGCTAAAGCTGAACAAATCCCTAATACCTGAATGGTGATTGGATTGTTATCCGTTAGCGGGTCTAATATTAATCTACTATCTTTTGCCATAGCTTATTTTCCTTTTAGTGAATTAAAGTAAGGTAAATACAATTTTAAATCTTTTTTAATCATCGCTGTAACACCATCACCCGTAATGGTTGCACCAGCGATAGCGTCGACTTCATTGTCGGTTTTATCATTATTTTTTGGATCAGCATTACCTTTTGCAACTGTGATACCTTTGAATTCTCCTGAGTTTGATAATAAGTGCTCACCAATAAAATCATCCATAAAGTAACGCTGCTTAATGTTAGCGCCCAATCCTGGCGTTTCGCCTTTGTGATCAAAATAAGCACCTCGAACCACCATATTTTCATCCATAGCCACATAACCCCAAATAGCATCCCATAGCCCCTTTCCTCTTATAGGAGCAACATACACTGTTTTTCCTTCAGAATTCTTACCAACGAAAAGCGGTAACTTTCTTTCTCCTCCATCCTTAGCACTAGCCTGTTGTTTCTTTACGTCAATGAGATAAGGTTCTTGCTTAGTTTCTTCAAAATACTCATCTCGGCTTTGGGTCTTTATGACCTTACCATTGGTATCTACTGTAATGACTATTTGATCTGCAACATTTTTATCGAAAGCTTCTGGAGCCTTATCGGTAGAAATAAACACAGCACTGGTTTCATCATTGTCATTGATACCCATAGCGTAAAGAATATTCTGTTGTTTCTCTAACCTTTGGTTTTCAGTAATCTTAGGTTTCAATGACGATGCTAGATATGCTAATAAAGCACCTACAACAATCACCATGCCTATAGCAAAAATTACCGTATATGAATTCTTGTCTGTTCTATTTTCCATTGCTATGCAACTTTAGCTTTTAAACGTTTCATTCTTTTCTTCACATTGCCTTGTACCACGTAATGATCGATGGTCGGTGCAAACACATTCATTAGTAATATGGCCAAGAATACACCTTCTGGGTAGGCTGGGTTAAATACTCGAATCATGATAGATATAAACCCAATCAAAAATCCATAAATCCATTTCCCTTTGTTAGTTTGGGATGCTGTAACCGGATCGGTTGCCATATACACTGCACCAAATAATATACTTCCTATGATTAAATGTTGCCAGAATGGCACACTCATCAAACCATAGAACTTACTAGACTCGCCAATCCATCCAGAATCAACTACACCATTAAAAATTAAGCCCATAACTACTGCACCAATTACTGTACTTAACATAATTCTCCAACTCCCTATTTTGGTGAAGATTAAGAATAGACCTCCAACGATGATTAAGAACTTTGAAGTTTCACCAACAGATCCTGGGATGATACCCCAGAACATATCCCAAAATGAATATAGGTCTGCAGCACGTTCGCCATAAGTAGTTACTGTATCTGTTCCAGCAATAGTTAATTCCTGTCCCGCCTTGGCATAATATCCTAGAAGTGTTTCTCCAGAAATAGCATCCAAATTTTCTCCTGCCGCTATTGCTGCGTCGCGTTCTACGGCACCATGTACCCAAACTTTATCTCCAGACATCCATGTTGGATAAGCAAAGAATAAAAATGCGCGAATAGTCAACGCAGGATTTAGAATATTCATTCCTGTACCACCAAATACTTCTTTTCCAATAACAACACCAAAGATTACTGCAACAGCAAGCATCCACAGAGGAATATCTACTGGTACAATTAATGGCACAAGCATTCCCGTCACTAGGTACCCTTCTTCTACTTCGTGCCCTTTAATGATAGCGAACACAAATTCTACCGCCAAACCGACACCGTAAGAAACGATCACCAATGGCAGTACTTTCCAAAGCCCTATTACAAGGTTATCCCATGTCCAGAAAGATGCACCTAAAAATCCATCAGCAGATTCTATTGAACCTAAAGCAAGATAGTGCTGATATCCTGCATTGAACATACCAAATATCAAGCATGGCACCAATGCAATGATTACAGTATTCATGGTACGCTTTAAATCATCAGCCGCCTTAATATGAGTCCCTCCATGTGTGGTCTCATTTGGTGTATATAAAAATGTAAAAAGGGCATTAAAACCTGGAAGCCACTTTTTATCTTTATTTTTTACCTTAAAATTGTGTAAATTCTGTTTTAAACCCATTATCCTATCTCTTTAAGCATTAAGTCTAATCCTTCTCTTATAATCTTTTGATGTGGTTGTTTAGACACACAAACAAATTCAGTCAACGCAAAATCTTCTGGTGCTACTTCATACATCCCTAAAGCTTCCATTTCATCTAAATCCTTGTACATACATGCTTTTAAAATCTGCATTGGATAGATATCCAAAGGAAATACCTGCTCGTAATTTCCTGTTACCACAAATGCACGATGCTCGCCATTAGTATTGGTATTTAAATCGTACTTTTTCTTTGGATTTAACCAAGAAAACGTTAGTGCTCTAGACGTAGAAATCTTATTGAAAATTGGTTTGTTCCAACCGAAGAACTCGTAGTCATCACCTTCGGGAATTACAGTAATTACATTGCTGTAGTAGTCTAAATTTCCATCTGGCGCAATTTGTTTTCCAGATAAGACATTACCTGAAATGACACGGTCATTGCCATCTTTTTCAACACCATTATCATAAATCATGGTGGCAACTTCTGAACCGATTTTGGTTTTAAAGTATCTTGGTTTCTTAACTGAAGAACCTGTTAAAGCTACGATACGTTCGGCGTTAAACTTGCCAGTTAATAGTAACTCGCCTATAATAACTAAGTCCTGTGCATTGACTGTCCAAACCACTTCACCTTTGTTTACAGGATCTACTTTATTGATTAAAGTCCCCACATTACCTGATGGATGAGGCCCAGAAACTATGTAAGTTGTGCTATGATCTAGGTTAGCTAGTGGAGAATTTGTACTTCCAACAGAAATATGTACGCCGCCCTCTGTTAATTTAGACAGTGCCGTGACTGCAGTCTGTAATTCAACTTCCTTACCTGTTAGCGTATAGTCTAAATCTGCAGCTAATGGTGCACTTGCATAGCCCGATATAAAGATAGCTTTAGGTGCGCTATCTGCATTAGCTATAATATCATAGGGTCGTTGCTTTATAAAAGACCAACAGCCTGTAGCTAAAAGATGTGCTTTAATTTTTTCAGCATCAGCAGATACATCGAATTTACCATGGTCGATATAGGATTGCTCTTTATCTGCAGTAATTTTTATTGCGTCGATGCGACGTCTAGGTCCACGTTGAATCTCTGTTACCTCACCAGATACAGGCGATACAAACTTCATAGCCTCATTATCCTTATTATAAAACAACGTTTCACCTGCTTTAACATGTGTACCTTCTTTTGCAACAAGTTTTGGGATAATACTGTGGAAATCTTCAGGCCTGATAGAATAAAAGTTACTTACAATGGCGTTTTCGGTATTTTTTTCGGCATCACCGATTAACTTTATATCTAAACCTTTTTTAATTCTGATGTCTTTTGACATATACTTTAAAAATTAGTTGTCTAAAAATCCGTGCAAATTTAAGAATTAATGGTTAAATAATTTTTAATTTGACACATCTTTTTTATTTATAACCGTTATAAATAAGTTAAATATACAAGGGCATAGATTTTGATTATCTTTATAGCAATGTATTATAAACTCCATATGAAAAACGTCTATTACAGTATACTTTTGCTTTTGTTATTGCCTTCTAACCTTTTTTCTCAAGTTACGGAAGTTAGTCCACCAGATTTTATTAAAACCATATCTTTTAAAAGCAACACTACACAAGGACAATTGCCTGTTCTGAAACTTGGCGAGCCTTTAATCTTGGAATTTGATGCCCTTAACGCCAATGAAGAAGACTTCTATTATGTGATTGAGCATTTTAATTTTGATTGGACTCCTTCCGTTTTAGTTAAAGGTGAATATCTAAGAGGTCTCGATAATCAGCGTATTCTAGAATATTATAACTCTTTTAATACATATCAAGTTTACTCACACTATAAGTTACAAATCCCAAATATACAGACCCGAGGCCTACTAAAAAGTGGCAACTATATGATTTCTATTTATGATGAATATGATGAATTAATGTTTAGTAGAAAATTTATGATTTATGAAGATTTGGTGAATGTTGGTGTTCGTGTAAAACGTTCTAGAGACGTTACGTTAATCGACGAAATACAATCCGTAGACCTTGTTGTGTCTACTAATAGCATTAATTTTAACAATCCTCTTGAAACCATTAAAACACTTATTATTCAAAACAATAACCTCAATACTTCAATTTCGGATTTAAAACCACAATACACACTTGGCAACGAACTCATTTACAGATACGATACGGAATCAGCCTTTTGGGGCGGAAATGAATTCCTCTGGTTTGAGAATAAAGACGTACGTACTTCTAATATCGCAGTGCAATTCATTGATCTGAAAGATATCTATCAAAGTTACTTATATCCTAATGAAGTTAGAAGCGGTAGACCATATACTTATAATCCAGACCTCAACGGAAATTTCCAAGTGACAGCCGCAGAGCGCTTTAATACAGATATTGAAGCAGACTATACTATGGTACACTTTTCTCTAGTACAAAATGAATTAAAAGATAAAGATGTTTATGTCTATGGCAATTTTAATGCCTTTGCCCTAGAACCCCTCACAAAAATGGATTATAATCGCGAAGCTGGCAAGTATGAAGTTAGTTTTAGACTTAAACAAGGGTTTTATAACTACAAGTATGTGGTTGTAGACCAAGAAACTGGCGAATTGGATGAAGGTGCCATTAGTGGCGACTACTGGCAGACCGAAAACAATTACAAGACTTTGGTATATTATAGAGATCTAGGTGCACGATTCGACAGACTTATCGGCTATGGAGAAACAACATCTGTTGATATTTCTAATTAAAGCTGTAAGGATTTTTTCAGCTTTAGACTAAATTTCTTTTTACCTTTCACTCTAAAATCGATGTTTAGCATGCAAAACGATATTGCCCTATTTACAGAATTATGCGATGAATTATTTAAATCTGAAACTAACAAGCCAGTTGCAGAGCCTATACCTACCTCAGAATTATACCGTAGGCTAGATTTATCCTTAAATGCAGAAGGTTTAATTGATGAAGATTTAAAGGAAACACTAAAACAAATTATTAGAAGTACCCCAAAAACAGCTTCAAAGTCGTTTTTCAACCAATTATTTGGAGGTAGAATAGGAAAAGCCACTTTAGGAGATCTATTGGCCGTGATGTTTAACAATAGCATGTACACATACAAAGTCGCTGGCCCACAAGTTGGAATCGAAAAACAAGTTTTAAAAAATATTTGTGATTTAGCAGGTTACCCAGTAGATAGTGATGGCACATTTGCTCCTGGGGGATCCATGAGTAACATGATGGCCATGGTTATGGCCAGGGATGCCAAAAATGAAGCCATTAGAGCTGAAGGTCTTTCATCTAAAATGACACTTTATACCTCAGCCACTTCGCATTATTCTATATCTAAAAATGCCGCATTAACAGGATTGGGCAGAAATCAGGTAAGACTTGTAAAAACCAATGATAAAGGTGAAATGTTAGTTGAACATTTAGAGGAATTGATTCTGAAGGATATCAACTCAGGTTACGTTCCTTTCTTTGTCAATGCTACTGCTGGCACAACCGTACTTGGAGCTTTCGATAGTGTTGAAGCTATAAGTCGAGTTTGTAAAAAATATCAAATTTGGCTACATGTAGATGGTGCCTATTGTGGCGGCGTTATTTTTAGCAGAAAACACAAGCACCTAATTAAAGGATTAGAGCTTTCGGACTCCTTTAGTGTGAATGCGCATAAAATGTTAGGCACACCATTGAGTTGCTCTATTATAGTTACACAACATAAAGCACAATTACACCATTCGTTCTCTAACGAAGCAGATTATCTATATCAAACTGATGGAGACGATTTTAACTTGGGTAAAACCTCTATGCAATGTGGCCGTCGAAATGACGCATTAAAGATTTGGACCTTATGGAAATCTGTCGGGACCAAAGGTCTAGAAAAAATTGTCGATAAGCAGTTTGAAATGGCACAAATAGCTAGAGCTTACATTAACAGCAATAGTGATTACAAACTATACAGTTTTGAAAATTCTATTTCTGTATGTTTCAATTATAAAGATATTCCTGCTAGAGAATTGTGTACAGGCTTGTATGAAAACTCAAAACTAATGGTAGGATTTGGCTCTTTTAATGGTAATGAATTTGTGAGAATGGTTACCATAAATAGCGTTTTGGAAAAAGAAGATGTTTTGGCCTTTTTTAAAACCTTAGAAACCTTTGTTGAAGAAAAAATGTTAAAAATAACGACGACTTAACCTAAAATATATGGCTTCAATGAAAAATTATTATATTTTAGCAGATACATTTCTCAATTAACTTATGGTACAACAAGTTACAAGCGGAATTAAAATTTCCGTTGAAACCAATTTTGAAGGTACATTTTATAAGAATTATAAAGTGCACTTTGCCTTTGGTTATAAAGTAACAATTGAAAACCAAAGTAAAGATTCGGTTCAGTTAAATTCCCGCTACTGGAAAATCCTTGACGCCCTTAACAATGAAGAAGTTATCGAAGGTGAAGGTGTAATAGGAAAAAAACCTGTCTTAAAACCCGGAGAATCCCATACCTATAACTCTGGCTGTTTATTGACCTCCCCTTTTGGTGCCATGCAGGGGCATTATAACATGGTAAATTTTACTAAAGCTAGCAAGTTTAAGGTCTATATTCCTTCATTTAAGCTAAGTGCTCCTTTTGCACTTAACTAAGATTTATAGTTTTTCAAAAAATCAAATCTGTACACCCGAGAATCTTGTTCTACATTAATGAACAAACAATTCGAATAATGTACAAACCGATAATTAAAATCAATGTCGAAGCTTTCATCGCGCACTTTAACAACAGCATCGCAATCTATGTGCCCATAAGGTGAAATGCGTCTAAAGCGATATTCAACTCTATTATCCAAATCATATAACTCAAACCAGGCACCAGCCGCAATTCCACTAAGCCATTGCGCATGTTCTGCTTTGATTGTATTATGTTTTGGTTCTAAAGTTCCCATCAAACTTGGATTGTATCCCTTTAATGTATCTAAAAACAGACGCCTATTTTCTTTACTAACAGTCGACTTAAATTCGTCGATCTCACCCTTTTCAGAAATCAAATACACAAAATCTTCTGTATCGGCAATCACCACATTACCGATAGTACTTGGTGTAAACCACTTGGATCGTTCTAATACTCTTTTAATTTTTGAATCTGTTACAGAAGCGATCAAAGTATCGGTTACAAATCGCGCACAATTACAAGCCTCCTTTAAGAAAGCCGCATACCTAATAAATCCTTGGGCTTGCATCCCATCGATATGGTTTCTGGCTAAATGATAATCAACGGAATTGCAGACCGAAGCATACAAGTTACCGTCACCATGAGTTAGTTTAGGGTTTGTTGCCAAAAACTTTAAAATCTCATCTAAATTTGAAATGGTATCATTTTCAATTTTTGCAATTAGGGGAAAGTCTAATTCAAAATCAGTATCTTTTCCTCTAACCCTTCCATTGGGTTCTGAGGTAATATATCTCCCGAAATCGTGGTACTCTAATTTACCCGTACTTTTATTGATTAACACTAAGGCAGCATGGCCAGCTCTTACATGATTTTTACTTCCTATGAAAGCAAATCGTAAAAACTTAGAGTACCATTCGTCAGCATGGGATACTATGGTTTCGGGATAGGCAAGTGTTAGAATAAAAGCGTCATTTTTTGGCATCGTAATGGTCAAAAATTTCAAACGGCAACTTACAAAAAATAATCCTTTCAAGTTTCACACAACTATAACGTTTGAGATGAACAATATCTCATAAATATTGTACCTTTGCACTTCAAAATTCAAACCAAAAAAATTAATCAAATTATGGGAAAAGGATTCTTTAATGTACCAATCGCTGTTAACGAACCTGTAAAATCTTATGCACCTGGCTCGCCCGAACGTGAAGCGGTTTTAGAAGCATATAAATCGATGTTTAATAGCAAAGTTGAAGTCCCTTTATATATCAATGGCGCAGATGTAAAGACTGGAAACACCAGAACCATGTCTCCGCCCCACGATCACCAGCATATTGTTGGCGAATATCATTTGGCAGAACAACAACATATTGAGGCCGCTATTTCCACAGCTATAGAAGCACGCAAAACATGGTCGCAATTACCATGGGAGCAACGTGCTGCTATTTTTCTTAAAGCAGCCGAACTTATTGCCGGTCCATACCGAGCAAAAATTAATGCCGCTACCATGATAGCTCAGTCCAAAACCATACACCAGGCAGAAATTGATGCCGCCTGTGAGTTTATAGATTTCTTACGTTTCAATGTTCAGTTTATGACTGATATTTATATGGAGCAACCTGAAAGTACAAGTGATGCTTGGAATCGTGTTGAATATAGACCACTTGAAGGTTTTACTTATGCCGTAACACCATTTAACTTTACTGCTATATCTGGAAATTTACCCGCTTGTATGGCACTAATGGGTAATGTTGTGGTTTGGAAACCAAGTGATAGTCAAATCTATTCTGCAAAGGTCATTATGGATGTATTTAAAGAAGCTGGTGTACCAGATGGTGTAATCAACGTAGTTTTTGGAGACCCAGTAATGATTACCAATACCGTATTGGCAAGTCCTGATTTTTCTGGTTTACATTTTACAGGCTCCACATTTATCTTTAAAGAACTTTGGAAACAAATAGGCGAAAACATCCACAATTATAAGACCTATCCAAGAATTGTTGGCGAAACCGGCGGAAAGGACTTTATCATAGCACATAAATCAGCAAATGCAAAACAAGTAGCAACAGCTATTTCTCGAGGTGCTTTCGAATTCCAAGGTCAAAAATGTAGTGCAGCCTCTAGAGCCTACATTCCTAAAGGCATTTGGTCCGAAGTAAAAAACTATGTTTTAGAAGATATCGCCTCTTTCAAAATGGGTTCTCCTGAAGATATGAGTAACTTCATTACCGCTGTAATTCACGAAGGTTCATTTGATAAATTGGCGAGTTACATTGATGCTGCAAAAGTCGATGCAGATGCAGAGATAATAGCTGGTGGCGGTTATGACAAATCCAAAGGATATTTTATAGAGCCAACGGTTATTGTTACCACAAATCCAAAGTATACCACTATGTGTACTGAGCTATTCGGCCCAGTAATTACCATATATGTTTACGAAGATAATGCATATTCCGAAACCTTAAAACTAGTTGATGAAACCAGTGAGTACGCATTAACAGGTGCGGTTATAGCTAGAGAACGTTACGCCATAGATGAGGCTACCAAAGCATTACAAAATTCGGCTGGTAATTTCTACATCAATGATAAACCTACTGGTGCTGTTGTAGGTCAACAACCCTTCGGAGGTGCGAGAGCATCAGGAACAAATGATAAGGCTGGTAGTTCACAAAATCTATTACGTTGGGTATCTCCGCGATTAATAAAGGAAACATTTGTGACTCCTAGCGATTACAGATATCCATTTTTGGGATAGACGCGTAATAAACTAAAAGACAAATCCTTAGAAGCTAAACGTTTTTGAGGATTTTTTTTGCTTTTAATAGAATTAACATTAAAATAATTCTATTGCCTAGCTAAACTTTGTATCTTTTGACTCTATTAACCTAAACTGCATCTTATGAAAAAAATTTACTTTTCTATCTTATTGTTTTTGCCAACACTTTTAATAGGACAAACAGCTTTTACTTCTGGTATTACACCAGATTTATCCGCTTATGGTGAAACTACAAATTATCCGGGTGAAGGGGAATATCAAATATTTGCGAGTGCAGATAATATTTTAGACAAGCCCATCATTTTTGTTGATGGTTTCGATCCCGGTGACACAAGGGATATTCCTGGTCTGTATAATTTGCTTGACTTTACGGGAAGCTCTGGAACTCAAAATCTTGCAGATTTAGTTAGAGCAGAAGGGTTTGATGTCGTTATATTGAATTTTCCTGTGTATTTACGTACTGCAGATGGTGCTACAATTGATGGTGGTGCGGATTTTATTGAACGTAACGCTATGTTACTTGTTGAGTTATTGGATATAATTAATGCAGCTAAAGCGCCTAACAGTCCAGAACAAAATGTGATTATTGGACCTAGTATGGGTGGTATTATTACTAGATATGCCTTAAATTATATGGAAACCAATACTATTGATGCCGACACCAGATTGTTTATTTCTTTCGACTCACCACATCTTGGGGCTAATGTCCCTATTGGATTGCAACACCAATTGAATTATTTGGCCAATAATACGCTGAATCCGGTTCCGGAAATACAGCCCCTAATTGATACATTTTTAAAATCCCCAGCTGCAAGACAGCTCTTAATTGACCATTTTGAGCCGCACTTACTCGGCGCAAGCCTGGTAGATTTTGATCCAAGTCTTACATTACCGATGCCCCATCCGTTTAGAACAATTTTTGAAAATGACATTAATTCTTTTACTCCTGATGGCTTCCCCCAAAATGTAAGAAATGTAGCTATTATAAATGGAAGTGGCATTGGAAGTCCATATTTTGCTGCAGATGGCGTTACACCTGTTACTAATGGCTTCACTGTAATGGACCTTACCTTACCTGTTGAAGTTGACTCACCACTCGGCGGAACCATAACCATAAATGTAGAATTCGATATTAACTTTACACCTGCAGCTGGTACTCCATTTCAGGTAAGTCGTTTTTTTGCACCTCTTTTTCCACCTTTAGTACCAGACGTAGAAGCCATAGCAGATTCTGGCACCATAAATTTCGATGGTGTAGACGCTGCGCCAGGTGGCTTGTTTGATCTATTGGCCTTAACTGGCGATGTAGGCTCAGGTGGTGGACTAGCCCAAGATTTCTTAGATGCGCTACAGATCGATAAGTTTAATTTTATCCCATCGGTAAGTGCATTGGCCTTAGAAATTACCGAAGAACCATCTGGCGATAACATCGATTGGTTTCACAGTATTGATTTAGTTGGTCGTGCAACCACTAACGCAACGCCTTTTGATAACACCTTCCTACCCGATGACAATGAAGGTCATGTTGAGTTAACTGAAGCTAACGTCAACTTTGCATTAGTTGAAATATTGACGCCGCCTTTAGGAGTTACAAATCATGAATCCATTGTGTTTCAACTTGAAAAAAATCCGATAAATAATGAACTTGTATTGCTTTCCGATACTAACACCAATGCCACAATAAGCATTGTTGATCTTACTGGCAAGATAGTCTTTAATACTACAGCTTCACTTAGTAACAGAACCAAAATTCCAGTAAATCTAGCCTCTGGTTTTTATATTTTGAATGTTGCTACCGAAAACAATTCATCATCATTTACGACTAAGTTTATAGCGAACTAAAAGAATCTGTTAAACTCATAAAAAGCACTTCTATGGAAGTGCTTTTTTATTTGTATTTCATGGGTAGGTAGATGACCTTTTTGGTTTCGAAGAAGTCTTCTTCAAAATAATCTGAAAGCAGGTACGCCTTAACTGTTGTATATTGCTTTAACTCTTCGGTTAAATCACCTCCTTTGAGGTAAAGTATGCCATTTTTAAGTTCATTCTTTTGCTTTCTCGTAATTTTCCCCTTCACCCATTTTGTAAATTCTGGCATTGCAGTGACGGCTCTACTCACAATAAAATCGTAGGTTTCATCAATTGCTTCTGCCCTACTATGGGTAGTTCTCACATTTATTAATCCGATTGCTTCAGCTACAGCATTGACAACCTTAAGTTTCTTGTTGATACTATCCACTAAATGAAATTGGCAATCTGGAAATAGGATAGCTAGGGGAATTCCAGGAAATCCGCCACCTGTTCCAACATCCAATATTGAGGAATTATCATTAAACTGAACAACTTTAGCTATACCTAAAGAGTGGAGAACATGCCTAAGATATAACTCATCAATATCCTTACGAGAAACAACGTTGATCTTAGCGTTCCATTCGTTATACAAGGCATCAAGGGCCTTGAATTGATTAATCTGAACCGTAGTTAAATCAGGAAAATATTTTAGAAGTAATTCCATTCATAATACTTTTTGCAAAAGTACATTATTTTGATATGGATAAATTAATGTTAATCCCTAAAGCTTCATTTTAATTATTACTATATTTGACAAATTATTCTGAATTAATCTCCTAACGTTATAGCTTAAAATTAAGAATATATGGCACAACAAATCCTATCCTTTTCAAGAGCCGATTCAGCAAAGTTTTTTAGAACTTTAAACAAACGTGTTAACAACTATTTTAAAGAGAATAACATAAAACGTACAGGTAATTGGCAGCTTTGGGTAAAAACTGTTGTTATGTTTGCCATATTTCTTACACCCTATTTCTTATTGTTAACCTTAGACATACCCACTTGGGCACAAATACTCTTAACCGTTGTTATGGGCGTTGGTATGGCCGGAGTTGGCATGAATGTGATGCATGATGGTAATCATGGTTCTTTTTCCAATAAAGAATGGGTAAACCGCTTAATGGGTAGTAGTATTTATATTTTGGCAGGGAACGTGTATAACTGGCAAGTGCAACATAATGTCTTACATCACACATATACTAACATTCACGGTCATGATGAAGATTTAGAAGCCGGAAGAATATTGCGGTTTTCTAAACATGCAAAGTGGTACAAGCACCACAGATTTCAGCATTACTATTCCATTCTACTTTATGGGTTATTGACTATAAATTGGGCGATTACAACAGATTTTCAACAAATGAAGCGCTACATGAAGCGTAAATTATCCTATGGAAAACTGCCTAACCCAATTGTAAATTGGAGTAAACTTGTAATATCAAAATTGGTCTATCTTTCCATGTGGATTGTTCTCCCGATAGTACTTACAGACTTGGCTTGGTACGAGGTTTTAATTGGCTTTTTTATTATGCATTATGTCGCAGGTCTTATCCTTAGCGTTGTTTTTCAATTGGCACATGTCATGGATGAAGCCGAAATGCACTTACCAGAAACAGATGGTACCATGAAAAACACTTGGGCTATTCACCAATTAAAGACTACGGTGAACTTTGGTGCCAAAAACTGGTTGGTCAACTGGTATACAGGTGGCTTAAATCATCAGGTAGAACATCATATTTTTCCACATATTAGCCATATCCATTACGGTAAAATTGCAAAAATCGTCAAAGAGACTGCTAAAGAGTTTAATTTACCTTACAAGGAATACGAAACCACAAGAAAAGCTATTGCTGCACATTTTAGATTTCTAAAAGAAATGGGTATGCGTCCAGCTATGCAAGCTTAATTCTATTTATAACTAACTTATGAACCAACTTTCGGATAGAATTAATAATCTATCAACATCAGCCACCCTTGCTATGGCTGCAAAAGCCAGAGAACTTAGAGCAGAAGGAAAAGACATTATTGGATTAAGCTTGGGAGAACCCGATTTTAACACACCCGATTTCGTTAAAGAGGCTGCCATTAAAGCTGTTAATGAAAACTATAATAGCTACACACCAGTAGACGGCTATGTAGAATTAAAGGATGCCATAATAACCAAATTCAAACGCGACAATGATTTAGAGTATTCAAGACCTCAAATTGTTGTTTCCACAGGTGCCAAACAGTCCCTATTCAATATTGCTTCGGTCATGTTAAATCCGGGTGATGAAGTAATATTGCCATGTCCATATTGGGTAAGTTATAGCGATATAATAAAATTAAACGAAGGAGTTCCTGTAGAAGTAAAAACCGATATTAAGAACGATTTTAAAATGACAGCTGATCAATTAAAAGCTGCCATAACCCCAAAAACCAAAATGCTTTGGTATAGTTCGCCTTGTAACCCAAGTGGATCGGTTTATAGTAAGGACGAATTGAGGGCTCTAGCTAATGTGCTGCAAGAGCACCCAAATATTTATGTTGTTTCTGATGAAATTTACGAACATATCAATTTTATTGGTGGTCATCATAGCATGGCCCAATTTGATGATATGTACCATAGAACCATTACTGTAAACGGTGTGTCTAAAGCTTTTGCAATGACCGGCTGGCGAATTGGATATATCGGTGCACCCGATTGGATTGGCAGAGCCTGCAATAAAATACAGGGGCAAGTCACTAGTGGTGCTAACTGTATTGCACAACGTGCCGTGATCTCGGCATTAGAAGCAGATCCTGTGCGAATTCAGTATATGGTCGATGAATTTAAAGAACGACGTAAGCTTATTTTGGGCTTACTCAATGATGTAGATGGATTTGAAACCAATGAACCAGAAGGTGCTTTCTACGTATTCCCTAATGTTTCTGCTCACTTTGGTAAAACCATTGATGGAAACACCATCAACAATGCTTCAGATATGGCTATGTTTTTATTAGAAAACGCCAATGTTGCTACGGTTACTGGCGAAGCCTTTGGCAATCCTAATTGTATTAGAATCTCTTATGCCGCTTCCCAAGAGCAAATTATAGAAGCCATTAAGAGAATTAAAGCAGCTTTGAGCTAATATCAAATAACATAATAACCTAAGCTTCTACAGATTAGGATGAAATTTCATGTACTTAAGAAGACCGATCTGACTAAATGTACTAAACTATTAAACTTTATCATCCTAGCCACAGCGTTTTATGTTAGCCGAACGTAAAATATTCTTTTTTTTGATGTTTATTTAGATTTTTTCTTACATTTACGTGGCTCCTATATACAACAGCAAGTCAACTGACATGATTGCTTTTGTTAGGTCGCCGTTATAAATATTCCCAAGGAGGCCAATCATGGTAATCCAGTTAGTGACAAATGGAAATTTTCGAATTTCTATTCACAGTCTGTTAAAATCTACAACATATGTTTAATTTTAATAGCTTAACCATGACACGCCGATTCACCCAAGTATGTTATGCACTCATTTTATGTTTACCGCTTAACACGCTTTCCCAGCAATTCCTAAAGATTATTTCAACTCTACCGAAAGCAATACGCTTAGGAGAATTAACAGAAATCCTGATCTGGCAAATCATTAGAGTACTAAACACCCCTGTTCCGATAGGTATGCTTAAAATTTTAAGCAACCTAAATACAGGCTCAACAGTTAATTGTACCTAATTTATAATCTGAAGAACCATTACGATCAACCCTATTTCTAATCATGATAGTATGTATAAAGCTATAATCGTTGACGATCAACCCAGCAACGTAGAAATACTAAAGATCTACCTGCAAGATTATTTTCCGAGTATCCATATCGCAGGTGAAGCAAACAGTATAGAATCGGCTATAAAATCGTGTTATAAGCACAATCCAGATATTCTATTTCTAGATATTAAACTAACTGATGATGATTCTTTTATGTTGCTCGATAGTATAGATATTGGTGAAAAAGAAGTCGTAATGGTGCGGTCTTACGAAACGTACGGTGCAAAGGCTGTTAACCATGATATTACTGGGTATATGGTAAAACCTATAGATGTTAAAAACTTACAGCTAATGGTTAACAAAATAATACGCAATATCGAAAAAAAGCGGAGCTTAGACGTTGGTTATAAAAAACCCGAAGATGAGCCCAAGTCGTATTTAGATATTTTAGCCATCCCAACAACGTCTAAAATAGAGATGATCCTTGCTGAAAGTATAGTTTATATAGAAGCGGATGGCAGATACACTATATTTCATTTACACAATGGCGAAAGCAAGATCGCCAGCCGAAATCTGGGCGAGTATAAAACCGCTTTAAACCCAAAACACTTTTTTAGAATTCATCGTCGCTATATAGTAAACCTCTCTATGATTGTAAACATCAATAAATCAGCAGGAAATTATTGCAAAATGATCAACGATTTACGGCTACCTATTGCCAGACGGCGACTCGATGAACTTCTTAGACGGCTCAAGATAAAATAAGAGTAGTGAAATACCCATCACTTCAATAACGCCTAGGCTTAATTGTAGTAGGTGTTTTTGTTTGCAGGCATTGCATGTAGTAATAGCATGAAATACAACTGTAGACCCAACGATTCCACTCATTAATAGATTATACCGCTTATTACTGTATACTACCGTTTATTTCTGTATACTACCACTTATTACTTCACTTATAGAAAATAGCGGTGTTCTTTGTTCATTTGTTGTGTTATTAACTCATTAAATTCACTAAATATGAAGAAAAACAACATTAATGCTTTAGGTAAAATGTTGTTACTTACAGTCCTATGTCTACTGTTCTCGAGTTTGGGTATTTCCCAAAACTCATATGTAGGTGCTGGAAGTACCATTTACTTTAACGGTAGTATACTTACCGATCAAGTAATCTTACCTAATGCTACTGCTACCGTAAATATGACGGCAGCTACAAGTTTTACCGGCACTGGTTATGTAGACAGTACGGTAAACGTAAAAGGTGCCGGAGTCACTACTGTTCCAGTAGGTAATGGCGGTGTAAAATCTACTGTGGACATGACTACGGTCGCAACAGACGATATTGCTACGGCTTATATTGCTTCTGCAGCTACGGGAACCCTAGATGCCTCTCTGGCTACCTATGCCTTAAGCGATGCCGAGTATTGGACAATAGCACAAAACGCAGGCGCTTCTGCCGATGTAACTGTCACAGGCTTAAGCAATACGGCAACAACCTATGGTGGTGAAGCTGCCATTGGCACACCGATTTTGGTGCGTAGAGACAATACCAGTAGCAATTGGGTAGCCTACGCCTCTAATCCCGGTTTTGGAGAATTTGCTTATGCTGCAGAAACGCTAAGCTTAAGTGTAGAAACACCAAATGTTAGCAACTTTGCATTGTACCCAAACCCGGTACGTGGCAACACCATTGGCTTTAATCTACAAAGTAGTGTACAGCAACTAAATATTACTATGTACGATGTATTAGGTAAAATAGTACAACATTACAGCAATGTCCCTGTGCAAGCAGGAGCCAATACCATTGCAAAGCCAAATGTATCTAACGGAATCTACCTGTTACAATTCGCATTTAACAATGGGGCGCAGACAACTACGAAACGATTAATCATTGAATAAACTATTATATCGATTATTCGATTTTAAAAAAACAAATGTCAGTTCGTTCGAGTGACCTTTTTTCAGACTAAGCCAGACAGGCTAAAGTCGAAGTCAAAAAAACAATATCGAAAACACATGGCAAAACAAAAACTAAGAATACACAATTAATAAAATAAAAATGAAAAAAATACTATTCATATTCGCTTTAGCACTAATCGCTACAACTATAAATGCTCAGGAGCCCTCGGCTGCTTTTCAGGTCGATGCTACTGATAAAGGCTTTTTAATGCCACGAGTAACAGACCATACAGCTATTAGCTCCCCAGCAGCTGGATTAATGGTCTATAATTCAACTACTAATAAGATTATGGTCTTTGACGGCACATCTTGGATAGAAGCTACAGGAGTCACCAGTAAATTTGTGGATGGTACCGATCCATTAGATGCTGTTTATACAGGAGGAAAAGTTGGTATTGGGCTTTCCGATTTATCGTCATCAGATTCAGAATTACAACTTAATTCTACTGCTATTAGTACGGCCGTAAAAGTCGAAAAAGACCCAACACTTTTAGATAAGTTTAATGTTATTGAGTTAAATGGATTATCTTCTGACGGAACGACCACAGCTAGAGCTATCTTTGGTTTAAAAGCACAAGCTACCGGTGCTGATAGTTATGCTTATATGAGTGCTAAAAACACTACTGTTGATTTGGCTATTAACCAAGCAGGGAATGTTGGTGTCGGAGTAACAAATCCTACGGCACGTTTGCATGTTAATGGAGATATTAGAATAATAGATGGCACACAAGGTGCGGACAAAGTTCTTACTTCAGATGCTAGCGGATTAGCTTCCTGGCAAGAACTACCAAACTACCTATCCTTATGGACTAATGATACGGCTAATGGATATGTGAACTTAACCAATTATACCGATGGGGTAACACCAAGGTCAGGAAATGGTGTTGTAGTTTTTACAGATACTGGAAGAGTTGGAATAGGAACTACTAATCCTGTTCATAACTTCGTTGTGTCTTCTAACGGTGCTAATGGTTTTGAATTTCAGCCAAATAACCCTGTGCAAGCCGCAATTAACACCTATAATAGAAACACCTCATCGTACACTGAATTATTAGTTACATCAGCGTCATATAAATTCAATGTTATAGGCAACAACGCACTAACTATTGATGCATCGAGCAATGTTGGTATTGGTACAGAAACCCCAGGTGCAAAACTATCAGTAGTTGGTTTACAAGAGTATGCCGATAATGCTGCGGCAACAGCCGGAGGTTTAAGCGTTGGCGATTTTTATCGTACAGCAGACGGTACCGTAAAAGTGGTGTTTTAATATATATGAAGTGTTTCGACGGTAACGGCGAAATGCATCCCAAACTTTATATAATTGCTTAAGTTTTGATTAGGCCTGCTCATGTACTCGTACATGGGTGGGCTTATTTTTAAGCCAAGCCTTAAAAGAGTTAGTAGCTAATCTTATAACCTAAAGCCAATGCCTTGACTCTAAAACCCAAACCAAATATGAAAAACTCAAGTACAATAACAAGTTAACCTACATGATCTCCTTTGTTAAGTCACCATTACGAATATCCCCCATGCAGGGCAACTACAATGATCCCATTGTGACCAATGGATATTTTTGAATTTCTGTTGGCACCCCTGTTGCACTTTACAATCAATGTTTAATATTAATAGCTTTACCATGCCGTACCGATTAATCCAATTATGTTATGCCCTTATTCTATGTTTACCGTTTAACATCTTTGCTCAGGAACTGCCAAAGATTGTTCCACCTTCGCCAGAAGCGGCAGAACTAATTAAATATTCTCAAACCCAAATATCCCCTTATACAGGATTA
Organism: Winogradskyella sp.; assembly: GCF_028282165.1. GTDB lineage: Bacteria > Bacteroidota > Bacteroidia > Flavobacteriales > Flavobacteriaceae > Winogradskyella. The sequence goes on from NZ_JANQIM010000044.1 coordinate 75,938, forward strand.
CCCAATATTCAAATTCCATTTTATACGATTGATTATGGTGGGGTTTCTGTGCCCATTGCATTGGCCTATAGTGGCGGCGGAATAAAAGTAGCCGACATCGCCTCTTGGGTCGGCTTAGGTTGGAATTTACAAGCCGGTGGTTTGGTAAGTAGAACCATAAACTGGTTGCCAGATGATAATGACCTATGGGGATACATGTATACATCTTATGATTTAGATCATTTTAGATCAAACCCAGACTCTGGTCCATTTTGTTGTGATCCAAATGAGCAAGGCTATCAATTGTTGGATGATCAAGCTAGTGTTAGAGATTATGAACCTGATGAATTTAATTATTCCATTCCGGGATATTCGGGAACGTTTTATTTTGATCAAGAAGTCAATGATTTTGTGCAATTACCAAAAACGAATGTCAATATTGAAAAAGTAACATTATCTCCAGGTAATCGTAAGATTATTGGTTTCAAAATTACAACACCAAATGGGGTTATCTATCATTTTGGAGGAGCAGAACCTTATATGGAACGAATTAAGGAAGTAAGAACTATGTCTCATACTAATAATGGTGTATTTACAGGAACCAATGATATGTATACTTCAAGTGCAAATCCTTTCTACCAAAGTTGGATGCTTCGAGAGGTAGAGTTTCCTACATCAGATTATTCAATTGAATTTGAATATGATATTGAAGACGATGTGCAAGCTATAATCAAATCTAATGAGGAATTTATACCCGGACATAATTCTTCAAATGAAATGGCCTATAAAATCAATTATACCGAGAAGAAATTTTCTCAGCCTAAGATTAAAAACATCACTTTCCCAAGTGGTCGTGTAGAGTTTAGTCGAAGTAACGTAGAACGTTTAGATTTAAAAAACGGTTATCCTTTAGAAACAATTACACTATTAAACAATGATGGCATAGTTATAAAAGAAATGAAACTAGAAACGTCAATATCAGAAGCAATCCCTGATAATGAATATCCCTTTTTTAGAATAAGTGATGAATTTTATAAACGTCTTAGATTAAACAAAGTTTCTATTTCCGACCCCTTAAATCAAGAGAATAAAGAATATATTTTAGAGTATAATCCACAAAAACTTCCTCATCGTTTTTCAAGGTCTATAGATTATTTTGGATATTTTAATGGAGAAGAGAATATAGATTTAATTCCTAGAGCTAATTATATTCCGTCTGTACCTTCAGCTTACTTTGGCAAAGCAGATCGTTCGGTTCAGCCAGAGTATACCCAGGCAGAGGTGCTTACAAAAATTATTTATCCTACTGGTGGTCATGAAGAATTTATTTGGGATAACAATACTATTAGTTTTTTTGTAGGAGGATCAGCAAATCAATATAAAGATTACCTTAAAGATTATATAAAAAATTTTCACAGTCAAGGTTGCATGTTTGAGGATACGAACCCTTCAAACAATTTTGACTATTCAATGACTATTGATATTCCAAGTAATAGTGACGGCATTACGGAATTTGATATTACGGTTCTGGGTTGTCCTTATAATAATGGTATACAAGTTCTTAATGACTCAAACTGTACTTACAGTTTGTTTCTTATTGATGTTACAGATACACCTGAATCACCTCAACCCCTTCTAAGCCCTAAAGTTATAAAACGTCTTATACCAGGAAACACCTACAAAATAGCGGCATCATATAATGGCAATTTCCTTGGCTGTGAAGTAACACAAACTACATCACCAAGTGGCGGATTTAGTGTAGTCATTAAATACAGTGAAGACCCTACACCAGGAGAGTATATGTTTGCAGGATTACGCATTAAAGAGTTAAAAGCTTTTGATAATAGCTATGATACGATACCTCAATTATGGAAAAAATACGATTATACTTTTCATGACCAAAATTCTCCTACACCAGATATTACAAGTGGCGTTGCATATAGCCTACCGATTAATTATATTGGAAATTATAGACGTAGTCATTTACAAGAATTACAAATATTTTCAAATGCACCTCTTTTACCTATTAATGGTACTTTACATGGGTATCTAAATGTTACGGAATCTTATCATGGACAATCGGAGCTAAATGGCTATAAACAATATAGTTTTTCAGATTTTGACATAGGAAGTGATTACCTATTAAGCTGTAGTTATTTTATGTCTGGATTTCCTATTGTACATAAAAAACATATTGCTCCTAACTGGAGAAATGGCAACCTTATTAAAACCACATACTTTAATAAATTAAACCTGCCTGTTAAAGAAAAGATTTACGTCTATGAAAACGTAAATACGTATTACAAAGATTGTTGGGATTTTGCAGTGCAAGTATATAGAATGCCAGACTTTACAGGAGGTGGCAATAATAGTTATGTAGCGTTGTATGGTTATACAACCGAGTACCACCGCTTAAAATCCCAAACTAATATTGATTATTTAAATAACAATGAGGTTATTACCACAACCCATTATCATTATGATAACAACCCCTTATTAGCGTCTAAGGTAAGTGTTAATAATAGTGCTCACTTAACTAATGAGACACATACTCTATATGCCCATGATATCCCAATCCCAACTTCGGCAGAGCAAAAGCTTATAGACCAAAATCGTTATGAACCCATAGAAACAAAAGCTTTGGTTAAGGACGGCAATACGTTGCTCAGTAGCCAAACCCAAAAAACCATCTACAAAGATTGGGGTAACGATGTGGTTTTACCAGAAGTTATTGAGACTTCCAAAAATAACAGCACCCTAGAACCTCGCGTCAATTACCACGCCTATGACACAAATGGTAATCCCACAGAAGTGAGCAAAACCGAAGGTACAAGTATCATTTATGTTTGGGGCTATAAGGACACACAGCCCATCGCCAAGATAGAGAATGCGAGTTATGATAATCTGACCCCGGCACAACAGTCTGCTATCGATGCCGCTAAATTGGCTTCGGACAATGATATAGACGAAGCCACAGAAGCCACCTTAAGGACGGCTTTGGAAAATCTAAGGCAAGCCTTTCCGTACGCTATGGTAAGCACCTACACCTACGATTCGCTCATTGGGGTAACCAGTACCACCGACCCAAGGGGCTACACCAGCTATTACGAGTACGATGACTTTAATAGGTTGAAATTGGTTAAAGATCAAGACGGCAACATCCTGAACCAAAACGAGTACAACTACGGCACCCAAAACTAAAAACAGACACAACAATGAAAAATTTAATATATACAGTTATAATGCTTTTGGTGTCCAACTTGGTTTTGGCACAGACTACAGCAGAGAACTACGTTAAGAACACTACGCCGCAGGTCGAGGTACAGGACGAAATGGCATTGAACAACCTTAGCCCCGACGACAAGATAGAGACCATTACCTATTTCGACGGTCTGGGCAGGCCCATACAGCGCATCGCCAAACAGGCAGGCGGACAACGGCAGGACATCATCACACCGGTAGTGTACGACGAGTTCGGCAGACAGTTGAGGGAATACCTGCCCTATGCCCGAAACAGCAGTCCCCTAAACTTTGAAACTGCTCTATTACCCGATCCTATTACCAACGAGATTACGGTACTGGACCAGTTCTATGCCGATAGGTTTGTAGACGACCGTATTT
>NZ_JANQIM010000020.1 GCF_028282165.1 Winogradskyella sp.
TGTGGCCGATCCAGCCCATGCTAGTGATATCTCACCACTAGCGACGCCTCCATAAAGCGCTGTTGCACCATCTCCTGAAGCCTGTCCTAGTGTTAAAGCAGTTGCACTGACACCAGATGCACTGGCGCTGCCACCTATAGCAAAAGACCCATTACCACTTGCGGTACTTCCACCTCCTATAGCCACTGCATTTGCAGCTGTGCTTCTCGAACTATTACCATATGCTAACCCTCTGTCTGCGGCTGCGGTTACTTCACCACCTTGAATCGCGACTGAAAAATCACCCGCGGCATTCTCGCCACCAAATGAAATGGCTCCTAACCCACTAGCGGTACCACTCCACGCCAAGGAATTTTGTCCAGAGGCAATTCCACCATTAAATGAGGTTGACGAATCACCTGTCGCTTGACTATTGGATAGGGCGATGGCTCCACCTCCCGAAGCCACCGCATTTCCGCCTATGGCTACAGAATTGCTTCCGCTGGATGTACTCGAATTGCCCATGGCAATAGCATCTATTCCCGAAGTTGCTGCGTTGTTTCCATGAGCAAAACCACGTGTCCCTGTAGTGGCGACCGTTCCTCCCTGAATAGCTACCGAAAAATCACCCTCGGCATTCAAACCACCAAATGAAATTGCACTTACACCACTAGCCCTACCGCGCCATGCCAAAGAATTTTGTCCCGAAGCTATTCCGCCACTTAATGATGTTGAAGAATCGCCTGTAGCCTGACTATTAGATAAAGCCAACGCATTGCCTCCCGAAGCTGTGGCATTACCACCTATGGCCACTGAATTACTTCCGCTGGAGTTACTTGAATTGCCCATAGCAATGGCATCTATTCCCGAAGTTGCTGCATTGTTTCCATGAGCAAAACCACGTGTCCCTGTAGTGGCGACCGATCCTCCCTGAATAGCTACCGAGAAATCACCCTCGGCATTCAAACCACCAAATGACACTGCACTTACACCACTAGCCCTACCACGCCATGCCAAGGAATTTTGTCCCGAAGCTATTCCTCCATCTAATGATGTTGAAGAATCACCTGTAGCCTGACTATTAGATAAAGCCAACGCATTGCCTCCCGAAGCTGTGGCATTACCACCTATGGCCACTGAATTACTTCCGCTGGATGTACTCGAATTTCCCATAGCAATGGCATCTGTTCCTGAAGTTGCTGCACTACTACCAAAAGCAAAACCGCGTGTACCTGTGGTAGCGACTGATCCTCCTTGTATGGCTATCGAAAAATCACCTTCTGCATTTAACCCTCCAAGAGATACTGCTCCCGATCCTGATGCATTACCTCTCCATGCCATAGAACTTTGTCCAGAGGCAATTCCTCCACTTAATGATGTTGAAGAATCTCCTGTAGCCTGACTATTGGATAAGGCCAAAGCTAGACCGCCAGAGGCTGTGGCATTGCTTCCAATCGCTACTGATCCATTACCACTCGAAGTACTAGAGTTTCCTATAGAAATAGCATTTACCTCGGAGCTAATGGCACCGTTACCAAAAGCTAAACCATAATCACCATCTGCCGTAACTTGTCCTCCCTGGATAGCAACGGAAAACTCACCCCCTGCATCTGAACCACCTAATGACACTGCACTCAAACCACTGGCATTACCATTCCATGCCAAGGAACCTTGTCCTGAAGCTATACCACCATTTAATGATGTCGACGAATCGGCAGTGGCCTGACTATTTGATAAAGCCAATGCATTATCTCCTGATGCGTTGGCATTGCTTCCTATGGCTACCGATCCATTACCACTAGAAGCACTGGAATTTCCCATAGATATGGCATCTGCTTCCGAACTCATCGCATTGTTACCAAAAGCCAAACCGTAATCCCCGTCCGAGGTGACTTGACCTCCATGAATGGCCATAGAAAACTGCCCTCCTGCATCTAAACCACCCAATGATACAGCTCCCAAACCACTGGCATTGCCGTTCCATGCCAAGGAGCTCTGTCCTGAGGCAATTCCTCCATTTAATGATGTTGAAGAATCTCCTGTGGCCTGACTATTTGATAAAGCCAATGCATTATCTCCTGATGCTGTTGAATTGCTCCCTATGGCTACCGATCCATTACCACTAGAAGCACTGGAATTTCCTATAGAGATAGCATTTGCTTCCGAACTCACCGCATTGTTACCAAAAGCTAAACCATAATCACCATCTGCTGTAACTTGACCACCTTGAATCGCTAATGAAAATTCACCACCTGCATCTAAACCTCCGAGTGAAATGGCAGCAATATTAGATGCCGATCCGGCAAGCGCAATTGAATTATTACCCGAAGCGATGCCTGAATTAGTAGCAAAACTTCCATCTCCTGAAGCTGTTCCTGAACCTAAAACTGCTGAAAGTGTGCCAACGTTGGCATCATCCCATTCTCCACCAAAGGATTGTCCTGCCCTAAATGCGCCTTTACTCTTATCAAAGAAAAAGCGTGCGCTAGATCCTGATAGGGTATTGCTTCCAAAAACGAAATCATCGCTAAATATATTAGTCGTATTTTGAACAACACCACTTATACTTTGAAACTCGCCTGTAGCACCAAAAGCGAGTTGATTCCAATTGACACCATCATAGAACCAAAATCCGGTCGAAGCATTCGTTTGATAAACCATGAGGCCTACGGCTGGGGAGCCTATAGCAACACGTTGAGCTTGTGTCATCCTTGGAATTAGAATACCTGAGGACGTACTTTGAATATCTAGCATGGATGAAGCATCTGGGGTTGTGGTTCCGATACCAACTTGGGAAAATGATAAATTAATACACAGAAAAAATAAAAGAAAAGATAGGGTTTTCATAATGAGCGGTTTTGTAGTTCTCCTCTACATCGTGAAACCAAATAAATGTCATCAAATTTAGTTAGTCCTTAGACAAAAGCAACGAATATTTCTTTTTCAGATAGTCCTTTTCTGAAGTGTTATTGACGCTTTCTAATGCAATTTCTAAATATTTCAGTGCTAATTCCAAATTACCTCTTTCAGAATAAAAATCTGACTTTGCCGCATAAAACAAATATTTACGTTGTTCTAACTCGTCTGGATTAATTTGTTGAAAATAGCTTTCCGCCCTATTATACTGCTTTATTTGCACACATATCACAGCTATTGTTAACAAGTAAATCGACATAGGCTGTAGCTGATTAAGTGCTTCATACCATTGCAATATCTTATTCCAATCTGTATCTTCAAAGGATTTGGCGCGTAGGTGCTCGGCGGCGATAGCCGCTTCATAATGGTAACAGGAAAAGGCATCAGTATCAACCGCTTTGTACATCATCGTATTACCAAGTTCAATTAATGGGAAGTGCCAAAGACTTCGGTCTTGCTGTTTTAGATCCAATATTTCGTTATTCATCCCAATTTTTGCTTTCAGCCTTGCAGAATGAAAACACATCAGTGCAAAAAGAGCATAGGTTTCAGGTGTTCTAGTTTGCTCACGCTTCAGGAGTAACTGACATAAACGCATGGCCTCTCTACATAAATCCTCTCTAATCAATTGTTCTTTGTTATTAGAGTGAAAGCCCTCATTAAAAATAAGATACAGTACTTCCATAACACTTTCTAAACGCACATGTAATGCTTTTCCTCTGGGAATATGAAATTGAATATCGGCGTTTTGAATGGTTTTCCTAGCTCTTGATAGTCGCTTTTTAATAGTTTCTTCTTTAGTGAGTAGTGCTGTTGAAATTTCCTTTATGCTAAATCCTGAAACTGTTTTTAAAGCGAACGATATACGATCTCTTGGGTCTAGTTTTGGGTGACAGGCGGTGAAAATCATTCGGAGTTGTGCATCCTCAATTTCTGAATCTAAAAATAATTCATTGATAGCTATAGCATCTGTTCCTCTTTTGATTGATGAATGATGTGTTCTTTGTGTGTTAAGTGATCTGAAAATATCTACCACTCTATTCTTGGCTGCTTTTGTTAACCAAGCTTCTGGATGTTTAGGAATTTCTTTTCTCCAAGAAATGCTAGCTTTAATAAAGGTGTCTTGAACCGCATCTTGTATAATATCGAGGTGTTTCAGTCCAAATATACGAGTTAAGACAGAGACCATCTTTCCGCTGTGATGGCGAAATAGATGGTCTATGTCTTTTTGTTCCATTATTTATCGAAAATCATAACTTCGCGAATTTCTACCGTACCACCTAAATCATAATCCGGAAAGTCTTGTGCTATTTCCTGCACGGCGTCAAAGTCTTTGGCTTCAACTGTGTAATAACCTCCGATAATTTCTTTCACTTCAGCAGATGTTAAATCTGTTACAGTTCTATTTTCCCCAACAATACGCCGCATTTGTGGATGTAGAGCTTCACCTCCTCTCAGTATCCCTGCCTGTTCCATTTTTTGCCCCCAAGCAAACCATTTGCCCATTCTGTTTTGCAATTCTTCAGGTGATAATCCTAAATCCGCATAATCTGCTCCGATGAAAATCATCATAAAATTTTTCATAAGTTCTAAAATTTAAAGTTTATATCCTTAAGACGTATCTTAAATTGTAAAAGGGGACATTTTTTATACTTTTTTAAATATATAAACTTTAAACCACAAGAAAAACAAAATTGAATTGTAATAATTACTATCATTTAATCGTAAAAATAGTTATCCGAACGATTAAAAAAAGTATTTTAAAATTATGAGTCTATTTTTCAAAATAGAACCAACCTATCATGAAATTTACTTTCACCTTGTTAACATTGAGTTTTTTAAATTTAGGCTTATCACAAGTGACCTTAGAAGACGAGGGCTTACACTTTGCAACTGGAGCTATTCTATCTGGCGCCACTTATTCTTTAGTCTATGCTAAAACAAAAAATAAAAAGAAAGCGTTTTGGTATAGCTTGGGAATTTCTTCTTTGGCCGGACTTTCAAAAGAGATTTATGACGGCTTTATTATAAGTGGAAAATTTGACACTGGCGAATTCGTAGCAACAGCACTTGGAGGACTTACGGCCAGTTATACCTTTAATATTTTCACGGGAAAACAAAAGAAGAAAAGGGAAGAAAGGGAATTGGTTGCATTTATACAATAAGCTTTGCTACAATATCCTTAACTGGTAATATCTCTTTGGTATGTTCTATACTTGGACCTGCTACCCATACGGTTTTATAAGTTGCTTTTTTAGCAGCTTTTTCCGTGGCTTTCATACCGATTGAAAACCGCACCATCTTTACCCATTTTTTTAGTTTTCGGTTTTTGTTGAGAAGATTCTCTATCCATGTGGCTTTAGTCCCTATTTTTTGAACGTAAGGTGTGTTAATCACCGTACAGGGTGTTCCAGAAATACGCTCAGTCATTACAATATCATCTGCTCCATAATCTACACAAGCTTGTTTATACTCTTCAGTAACATTGGCCTCTATTGACGCAATAAAAGGACTCCCAACCGAAACACCTTCGGCTCCATAGCTTAGCATTTTGTCAATATCGGCTTTACAACCTACACCACCTGCCGAGATTACCGGGATGGAACAGTTGTCCTTTAATTGTTTTATTAAATCCTTTGGAGATAAATTTCCGCGATGACCACCGGCTTCATTATTTACGGCTATTAGCGCATCAGCTCCTAAACCCTCAACTTTTTTGGCAAACTTTAAATCGGTGACATCACAAAATACTTTAATACCTACTTTATGGGCTTGTCTTATGGTTTCCTCTGGGCTACCTAATGACGTAATGATAAAATCACAACCTTCTTCACAAAGGACTTCAAGCTGGCCTTTGTATTTAATGTTAGATTTATTCACAATTAAATTAAAACCAAAAGAACCACCTTCCACTTTATTAGTCTTTAACACTTTAATAGCTGCTCTTAGTTCTTCAAGTGTTCTATAATTTAATGCAGGAATACAGCCTGCTATTCCCGATTTCATGGCTTCCGTAACCATGGCCACGTTAGAAACCAAAAACATTGGAGCTTGTATTACTGGATATTTGATGTTAAGTAATTCGGTTAGTTTTGTTTGCATAGTTATTTAATTGAGGTTTCGACTGCGATCAACCTGACAAATGATTGTTCAAATATACTAAAATATATTATGCATGCATAGTAATTTTTATTCTAAGAAACGATAATAGCCACATTTTAAATAAGAGCCTTCAGGAAAAGTTACTGGATGATCTATATCGTGCTTGGTTTTAAGTATAGTTTCGAAAAGCCTTGGCTGTGCATTTAGGGCATTAAGGTTAATGTCGAAAAACGATTGCGCTAAAATCCGTGAAGAACAAGAGGCCAGAACAAGCAATCCTTTTTTTGCTGTAACTTGTGCACCTAGTTCTGCCAGTTGTGCATATTTCTTCTTGGCTAATTCTATTTCGGACTGTTGTTTGGCAAAACTCGGTGGGTCTATAACCACCACGTCAAACTTTTTGTGATGCTTAATGAGGTTTTTCATCTCTTGAAAAGCATCACTTGCTATAGTTTTATGTATGCCTGAATAACTATTAAGCTTTCCATTTTCAACTGCCATTTCTAGTGCTTGTTTGCTGATATCCAAGCTTGTGACTTCAGTGGCGCCATTTGCCAATGCATGAACTGAGAATCCTCCAGCATAAGAAAATACATCGAGAACTGTTTTATTCTTACTCAACTCACCTACTCTTTTTCTATTATGTCGATGATCTAGAAAATAACCTGTTTTATGCCCTTTTATAACATTAGCTGAAAAATTAATGCCGTGTTCAACAAATTCAACAACTTCATTATATAAAGTTCCGTATAGGATATCGCCATCTTTTAAATTGTGATTTTGACTATTTTGAAGATTTCTGCTTAAACGCATTACTGTAGTTTTCGCCTTTGAAACTTTTTGTAAGCTTGTTAGAATATGATCTAAATATGGCAGCCATATTTCAGAATAGAGTTTAACGACTAAAACTGAATTATATACATCTGCTATTAAGCCAGGAAAACCATCGTTCTCGCCAAATAATAATCGGTAACTGTTGGTATTTGTTTCTAATAATTCTAAGCGCTTTCTAAAGGCTATTTCTATTTTATGATGAAAAAAATCAGCATTAATCTCAGCTTTAGTGAGTGCATTATGAATAATTTTTATTTGGATTGGTGATTTAGCATCAAATAAACCTATCCCTATAACCTTGTTCTTATTCTTACTAAAAATAATGGCTAAATCTCCTGTTTTAGGATCTTCACTAATCTTAACTATACTTTTTGAGAATACCCAAGGGTGTCCTCTAACTACGGATTGTTCACCTTTAGAATTGAGTTTTACAGCGAGACGTTTTGGATTTTGACTTAATTTCATTTTGCTAGAAAATGATTTCTTTATGAGTTTGTTTTCGAAATTACTAAACTTATCTAAAACTTATAGGAGTCTATCAATTGAATTGGCTTAAATAAAAAACGCAATCAAACTAATGATTGCGTTTTTTTTATATCACGCTGCCGCTCTACCAGGCTGAGCTAAATCCCCAATTGATAATTTGTGGGGACTATGGGATTCGAACCCATGACGCGCAGTTTGCTTTAGATTCCTGTCTGCGCAGGAATGACAGTTATTATTTCACTTCTTCGAAGTCTACATCTTCTACATCACTACCTTCATCAGAAGATGGTTGCCCGTTTGAACTCGCATCAGGACCTGCCGCACCACCTTGTTGCGCTTCAGCTTGTGCTTTGTACATTTCTTCGCTAGCGACTTTCCAAGCTTCATTGATTTTCTCTAGAGCTGGCTCTATGACTGCAATATCTTTAGTTTCATATGCCTTTCTTAATTCTTCCAATGCATCTTCAATTGGCTTTTTCTTATCATCCGATAATTTATCGCCAAACTCTTCCAATTGCTTCTCTGTTTGGAAAATCATAGCATCTGCTTGATTTAACTTGTCAGCCGTTTCTTTAGCCTTAGCATCTGCTTCTGCATTAGCTTCAGCTTCAGCTTTCATCTTTTCGATTTCCTCTTCGGTTAATCCAGATGATGCTTCAATTCTGATGTCTTGTTTCTTACCTGTAGCTTTATCTTCAGCAGATACCTTAATGATACCGTTAGCATCAATATCGAATGTTACTTCAATTTGAGGTGTGCCTCGTCTTGCTGGTGGAATTCCATCTAAGTGAAAACGACCAATCGTCTTATTATCTGCCGCCATTGGGCGTTCTCCTTGTAATACATGGATTTCTACCGATGGCTGATTATCGGCTGCTGTTGAGAATATTTGTGATTTCTTAGTCGGAATCGTTGTATTGGCATCAATGAGCTTGGTCATTACGTTGCCCATAGTTTCGATACCTAATGATAATGGCGTTACGTCTAGTAAGAGTACGTCTTTAACATCGCCTGTTAATACACCACCTTGAATACCTGCTCCAAGAGATACCACCTCATCTGGGTTGACACCTTTGCTTGGGGCTTTACCAAAGAATTTCTCTACGGCTGTCTGTACTGCTGGTATACGTGTAGAACCACCTACTAAAATCACTTCATCAATATCTGATTTTGATAAACCTGCTGCTTTTAAGGCTGTTTCACATGGTTCTATAGTGCGCTTGATTAAATCGTCGATCAACTGTTCAAACTTAGAGCGTGACAACGTACGTACTAAGTGTTTTGGTCCACTTGCTGTAGCTGTTACATAAGGCAAGTTAATTTCTGTCTGTGAAGACGATGACAATTCGATTTTTGCTTTTTCAGCAGCTTCTTTAAGACGTTGTAAAGCCATAGGATCTTCTCTTAAATCCATACCTTCATCACTCTTAAACTCTTCTGCTAACCAATCGATTATTCTTTCGTCGACATCATCACCACCTAAATGCGTATCACCATCTGTTGATAGTACTTCAAAAACGCCATCACCTAGCTCAAGGATAGAAACGTCGTGTGTACCACCACCAAAGTCGAATACTACGATTTTCTGATCTGTAGACTTCTTATCTAATCCATAAGCTAAAGCTGCTGCTGTTGGCTCATTGATAATACGTCTTACCTTTAAACCTGCAATCTCGCCTGCTTCTTTAGTTGCTTGGCGTTGCGCATCATTAAAATATGCTGGTACCGTAATTACCGCTTCAGAAACGTCTTGTCCTAAATAATCTTCAGCTGTTTTCTTCATTTTTTGAAGAATCATAGCCGATAATTCTTGCGGTGTATATAAACGACCATCGATATCTACTCTAGGCGTATCGTTATCACCTTTAACTACTTTATATGGTACGCGTTCTGCTTCCTTTTTAGATTCAGAATATTTGTTCCCCATAAAACGCTTAATAGAATAAACCGTTTTTGTTGGGTTAGTGACTGCTTGTCTTTTTGCCGGATCACCAACTTTAATTTCACCGCCTTCTACGAAAGCGATTACCGAAGGCGTTGTACGCTTACCTTCAGCATTTGGGATAACAACTGGCTCATTGCCTTCCATTACTGAAACACAAGAGTTGGTTGTTCCTAAATCAATTCCAATAATCTTACTCATAATATTAGTGTCTATATTTTGTTGTGTTTTTAATTTTTAAACTCGGTTTCTATAGGTCAAGTATTATGCCATGACAAAGATTATGACATGATGTCATACGTCATTTTCAAAAAGAATTTCACTTTTATACCACTTTGGAATGTGATTTGATGCTTAATATAAAAACTATTAATCAAGAAACATCCAAGTTGCAATACTTAATCATTTATTGTAATAATCATTTGGATGTTCTATGTAACCTTTAAAAATAATTTAAACCATTTACACATGAAACGTATATTATCCTTTATGACCGTGTTTACTCTATTATTAACGGCTTGCGAAGGCGATCAAGGATTACCAGGGCCACCTGGACCACCTGGAGAAACCGGAGGACTCATTGTAGCTGATGCCATTCCAGTTCAAAATGTAAATTTTACTGCACCTGATTTTGAAATTATAGTGGATTTTGATCAAATTTTTTCAGATGAAGTTCTTTTGGTTTACAGACGATGGGAAAATAATACTTGGCGTTTACTGCCTCAAACCATTATTTTTGATGATGGTAGTGATTTGGTGTACAACTTTGATTTTACACAAAATGATGTGGCTATATTTTTAGAAAGCACAGCAGAATTAGAGACTTTAGGCCCCCAGTGGACACAAAACCAAACCTTTAGAATAGTAATTGTACCTGCTGAAAGCATAAATGGTGTTAATATTTCTGATATCAATGAGGTAATTAGAGTATTTAATATAGAGAGTTTAGAAATAAACCAAACAGATTAGTTTCCTTATCATCGCTTAAAATAGTTAAATTATAATAAAGGCAAATTTTAAAAATTTGCCTTTATTATTTAATAGTCATCCTTGAATTCCATAAAACTATTTAATTTATTTTAGTATAGAAAATTTTCTATATATCTGAGAAAATTCTTATATTTCGAACTAATTTAAAACTCTCTTTTTATGAAAAAAATTACATTTTTTGTCTTATTGTTTTCTTTTCTTTTTGGCTATTCCCAAAGATTAGAATTGAACCTTGTTAGTACAGAATTAGGCGTGGATGGCTGTGTTAATACTGTTACGATTGGATATGAAGTCATAACATCTGGGATTGACTACAATCTCACGGTATCATACAGAAACCCCCATACTTCAACAAATACTGTGCTTACAGGTTCTCAAGTAACCACAGGTAGCCATGAGGTCACCGTGAGTATTGAACGTGACGCATTTATTTCAATATGTCAGGTTAATGGTGATTGCAGGAGTGACCCTCGAGGTACTCGTAATACGGAAGTAAGGGTAGATCGATGTGAAACTAGAGGTTATGTTATTAATGATAAATTCGCTACTATAAATGCGCATAGTACTAATGAAAATATCTATGAAGTTTTTATTGATATACCTGATCCTACCAAAGAATACTCGATACATGAAGAGATAGTTGATGACACCTGTCTAGGTAGAGTATGCTACACGAGAAGAAATGATATCATTTTGAATGTACCTGGCATAACACAAGTAGATATCTCTTCTAGTCCAACGAGAAGAATAATAGTTAGAGAGGATACACCAAATTTCCCTCATGTAATAAGCCAATTGTCGTCGATTCAAGTTCAAGGTCCTCCATTCCAAGAATCTCCTTCTGGTTCTCTATTTCAACCACATATCTGGGTAATCCCATCAACTAAAGTCTATGACAGTAATGGCTTTTTAACATCTTTAGATGCTACTTTTACAATTACAAGTGTGGAATATGCTGAAAATGACACTTACCAAGCAATCGTAAAAAATAATACAGAAACAATTGTATATGAACTGGAAGGCTTTACCGAACAGTTAGTAAGTTTAGGAGGTTATGTGCGGTTGGATGATATACCTATATCAGAAGATAATACCATAATTGAACTTGTGAGAAGGCCAAGTAGTGGGCGGATTGTACTGTCACGTATTCGAATAAAAAATGTAGAAGATGGCGATGATGATGGTGTTTTAGACATTGATGACAACTGCCCTAATATTGCTAATGCCGACCAAGCAGATGACGATGGTGATGGTATTGGTAATGTTTGTGATAATTGTGATATTCCAAATTCCAATCAGGAAGATGGTGATAATGATGATGTTGGAGACGTTTGTGACAATTGCCCTGATAATGAAAACCCAAACCAAGGAGATTTAGATAACGATGGTTTAGGAGATGCTTGTGACTTAGAAGATAATAGGGATAGTGATGGCGATGGTATAGAGAATTTTGAAGACAACTGCCCTAACTCTCCCAATCCAAATCAAACTGATAGCAATAATAATGGTATTGGTGACGCTTGTGAAGGAGAACCTGATTTGGTCGCAACACCTAATAATGTCTTAGTTATTAGTGAATGTAATGAATGCAATATAGTACTATCTAATTTAGGTTCTGATAAACATAAATTAACACCAAGTACAACATTGGAAATCTCCCAAGCATTGATAGAAAATAATTCGGCTGTGGATGCAGGGTCATCAAAAGTTAAGTATTATGTTGAGGCCACATCTCCAGCTGGCATTGCTGAATATGAACTACCTTATGTGACAAATATCCCAGCAATATCAGGAAATGGCTCATATGTGCTTACCCATACAATTTTTGGATACCATTTCCCACCTCTTGAGTTCGGAAGCAACTATAAAATAGTAGTTAAGTTAGATGCCGAAAATGAAGTAGATGAAAGCAATGAGAGTAATAACAAAATTAGTATTCCGTTAAAATGGGAGTGCAATAACTGTAGGATAGCCTACCTTGATCTTGGGAATCAAATTATAGAGATTCCATTACCTGGAGGTCTAGTTCCAATAGGCCCAAGAATTTCCCCAACTTATAACTTAAAGATTTATAATTTTGGTGTTTTATCTACGATCCCAGTGGTAGATCAGAGTATTTCGGTTGGGCAAACCGTAAATATTTCGCATTTGCCAAATGGTTTTTATGCTGCACACATAAATGATAGGTTTACTTTACAATTTTCCAAAATGACCATTAGGCGTTAACTTAAAGATTAAGATAAAAAAAGCCGGAATTAATTTCGGCTTTTTTTGTTTATTACTTTATGACTTGCAACCTTCTCGACGTCTTGTATCAACCAAATAAATGATCTTCCATTCGCCATCTTCTTTAATGAGTTGAAAGGAATTAACACCACAATGACTAAAATTTCCTTTGTACCAAAACTCGTATGGTGTCCAAGCATTGGCCATTATACCATCAACCTGGATACTAAAATCCAACAGCTTTTCTTCAAATGTATTTTCTTTAGGAATGCTGGCTATACTTTTTATAAATTTTTCATAACTACTTTCTTGTAAAATAGATTTGCCTTCTTTGTTTACCAAGACGGATTGTATCTTTATATCTCCTTTGGCCATTGCCTTTAAAGCAACAGTATCTTGCTTATGGAATGCATCAAAAAATTTAACAATTGTAGCCTTTACGTTTTCTTTTTCTGAGCCTTGTGCATGGCTATTTAGCCCTATACATAGGATAATTATTGGAAATAGTACTTTCATGATTGATATAGTTTGAGCTGAAATTAAAGATTCAAATGTATTTCTATGGTGCATTAAACAAAAGTTTAACAAAACTCTTTATTTTTACAGACACTAATTTAAATTCTATGTCGGTCGCAAAAAAAGAATACAAAAGAATTACCGTGAAGACTTTAGTAGACATGAAGTCTAAAGATGAAAAGATATCTATGCTTACCGCTTACGATTATACGATGGCAAAGATCGTAGATGGTGCTGGTGTTGATGTTATTTTGGTCGGTGATTCTGCTAGTAATGTTATGGCTGGTCATGAGACCACTTTACCTATTACTTTAGACCAAATGATTTACCATGCATCCTCCGTAGTAAGAGCTATTGATAGGGCTTTAGTAGTCGTTGATTTACCTTTTGGCACCTACCAAAGTGATCCTAAGGAAGCTTTGCGTTCTGCTATACGTATTATGAAAGAATCTGGTGCACACGCGGTGAAGTTAGAAGGTGGTAAAGAGATCAAGGAATCTTTAAAGCGTATTCTCAATGCTGGCATTCCTGTAATGGGTCATCTAGGCTTAACGCCACAGTCTATCTATAAATTTGGGACCTATACTGTGAGAGCTAAGGAAGAACACGAAGCACAACAGTTAAAAGAGGATGCTCTGATGCTAGAAAAGGCTGGCTGTTTTGCCATAGTTTTAGAAAAAATTCCCGCTGCCCTAGCAAAAGAAGTCTCAGAAAGCATCTCTATTCCTGTTATTGGTATTGGAGCTGGTGACGGTGTAGACGGACAAGTTTTAGTACTTCATGATATGATTGGGATGACGCACGAATTTAATCCAAGATTCTTACGTCGCTATATGAATTTGTACGAAGATATGACCAAGGCAATTTCCCAGTATGTAAATGATGTGAAGTCTGAGGACTTTCCGAATGAGAAAGAGCAATATTAGCTAGACTTGTAGATTCTTAGACTATTAGATAGTAGGATTGAATTGATTTTCTATGGCTCATAAATTTAAGGAACTTCAAATATGGAAAAGAAGTAGGTTGTTTTGTTCGGAAATATATCAAATTACATCTCAATTTCCCTATTCTGAAAAATTTGGATTGATTAATCAATTAAGAAGAGCTTCTGTTTCTATTCCTTCAAATATTGCCGAAGGATCTTCGAGAAACTCGGATAAAGACTTTTCCAGATTTCTGCAAATAGCAATAGGTTCGGCATACGAAATAGAAACTCAATTGTTAATTGCTTTTGATTTAAGTTTTATAACAAAAAAAGAATTGGAAACTGTTCTTTCTGAATTAAACTAAATCATAAAGATGATCTCTAAATTTAAATCAGCTCTAAGAATCTAAAACGTCTAACAGTCTAATTATCTAATATGCCCAAGGTGATATCTAACCCATCCAATCTACAAGTATTATATGAAGACAACCATATCATTGTGGTTAACAAGCGTGCTGGCGACATTGTTCAAGGAGATAAGACTGGTGACCGACCTCTAAGCGACATTGTAAAAAACTATTTAAAATATAAATATAACAAACCCGGTAACGTATTTCTTGGTGTAGTACATCGCCTAGACCGACCTACAACTGGTATTGTACTCTTTTCTAAGACCAGCAAAGCGCTTCCAAGACTCAACAAACTGTTTGCTGAAAAAAAAGCTCAAAAAACCTATTGGGCTCTAGTTAAAAATAAACCTCCAAAGAACGAAGACAAATTAATCCATTGGCTAAAAAAGAACCCAAAAAATAATAAATCGACAGCATATAATAGTGAGGTTGAAAGTAGCAAAAAGGCTATTCTCAATTATAAAGTCATTAAAAAACTAGATCATTTTTATCTATTAGAAATTGATTTGGAAACCGGGAGACATCACCAGATACGGTCTCAATTATCGAAAATTGGTTTACCAATCAAAGGTGATTTAAAATACGGATTTCCACGCAGCAATAATGATGCAAGTATCAGTCTTCATGCCAAACAACTAGTGTTTGTTCATCCTGTAAAAAAAGAAACACTAATTATAACAGCGCCTGTACCAGATGGCACGCTTTGGCAAGCAGCTTGCGAGTCTTAAACATCTCGGTAAGGATAGCTTAATTTGAGTACAGTTCCCTTATTAAGTTGTGAGTCTAGATTAAAATCGGCATTGATTAACTCTGCTCGTTTTCTCATGTTGGTCATTCCTGAACCTTCCTCAGCACTCTCTAAGTCAAAGCCAATACCATTATCTTCAACGTTAATATTAAGCAGCTTGGGGTTGTAACTTAAGTAAACATTTAAATTTTCTGCTTCGGCATACTTTAAGGTATTCGAGAAAAATTCCTGCAATATTCTAAATAAGATAATCTCGTCCTTTTTGTTTTCAAAATCTACCTTTTTCCCATCAAGAGTAAGGTTAGCTTCTATCAATCCAGATTTGTTTAAGCGATCTATTTCATTTTTTACCGTGGCATCAAATCCTAAGTTGGTAATAACATCACTGTTTAAGGACTTGGACAAGGTTCTTACTTCTGCCAAACTTTCCTTTAAAGCTTCTGATGCATTAGCTACCTTTGGTTTTACGTCATCATTAACGGCTTTAGCAACGACATTCATCTGCATAGTGGCGAAAGATAAAAGCTGTCCTACATTATCATGCAACTCCCTGCCTACATGTTTTAAGGTTTCTTCTTGGATTTCTTGCTGGGTCTTTGTTAGTTCCTCTTCAAAGGCTTGTTTTTGTTTTAGTTGATTTATAACTAACTGATTTTTTCTCCTTTGGAAAATCGTAAAAAAAACAATTATCAATGTACAAATGATTACTAAAACACCTATCATATAAATTAATAGGTACCGTTCAGCTTGAGTACTTACGACTTGCTCTTGGGTTTGCAAAATACCAATGCCAAAGTTAATGTTACATAAAATAAAACATTTATTACTAAATATATCTGCCATTTTAAAATAATAAAATTCCAATCTGCTGTTGAAAAATAGATTTCATAAAAAATCATTGGCCCTGTGATAATTGTCCAAATTAAAACTGCCACGTTAATATAAAAATATATTGATTTATAAAACTCTACAACTTTGTCAGATTGTAAAATCTCCAATAAATAAATAGTAACTGCAACAATAATCATCCATATACTTGTGATCTTTAAAAATTTTTCGTTTGGATCAAACAAAGCATCAAAATTAAGTACAGCGTAAAGAATGAATTGCAAGCAATAGACAAAATAAAAGTATTTCAAAGTTCTTCTGTAAATACTTTTATCAATTATCTTATAGTTAATTAATGTTATAAAACTGCTTAAACCTCCCATCCAAAAAATCAAATACCACCAGTAATTCTTCTCAATCTTGGTGTTCTCAATTAATTGAAATAATTCAAGGCTTCTCAAATGACTTGGATATCTGCCAATGAAGTCAACAAAAAAAGCGTATAACAAAAAATAAATCAAAAATTTAGCAGCAGTAGTCTTATATTGCCTGTATAAAATAAGACCTGTCACTGCTGCTAAGAACTCCAAGGAATGAGTAATTAAAAAATAATTATCCTTTAAAAACTCTTCCATTAATTATTGTGGATATTTTGCGCCAGGTGGATCGCCCTGACCGCCCATATTTAATCCATTAGCACCACCTATGTCGTTGCTTCCTCCTTGCAACAACGAAAACATACTCCCTTGAGCAGTATTTCTAGTGCCTGTTGGAATAAAAAACATGGTCATTAAACCTGGCCCTTCTTTAGTGTCTGGATAAGCACCTGCATAGATTCTTAAACCATCTAATATGTAACCTAGCGAATCTGCCTGTTGCTCTGCATACTCTAAATAAGACCTAATATCAGCTATTGGGTACCAAGACGATCTATTATCTCCTGTTTCTGTATTTTTCAATAGCGAATCGCTAATAATACTGTGCCTAAGATCATAGGCTTGGTCTAAAGCTGTGGCTTCTAATGGTGTTATTAAACCATTTGGTACAGCGGATTTTGAAATACCTTTTATACTGGAATCATCTTTACAGCAAATAAAATATACGGTTAGGGCGCCAATAATGGCACCAAGGATAAACAATCCAAAGTTTTTCATGACAAGTTAATTTAAATTAATAAATAGTTAATTATGAGCAAAGTTTTATAGCTCATCAAGGTACTACTGAGGATAGCTAGCACTTGGTGGATCTCCTTGGCCACCCATATTAAGACCTCTTGCATCTTTTATATCATGGCTCAAGCTATTTCCCTCTTCTCCATTGGCATTACTTGCCGTTGGGACCATGAACGCCGTTGAATAACCTACCTGCCCATCAACCGTAGGATACGCTCCACAATAAATACGAATTCCGTCCATTTCGTAACCTAGCTCTTTAGCTTGTGCTTCGGCATAAGCTAGGTATTTTTTAATCTCGTCTAAGGAAAACCAGGTAGATCGGTTATCTGGTCGTTTTGTAATGTCTTTGCTTACTAGGTCACAGCGTAACGTGAAAGCATCATTTAATTTCTTTGCCTCTTCAGGCGTAATCAAACCTTTAGGGTTGCTCATTTTTCAGTTAGTTTAGAAGTTAATAATTAGTTTTGGTTTACTAATTAAGGGTTTTTAGGAATTAAGGGATTAACTATAAAATTATGGAATTTATAGCAGACTGCAAGCATTTATTACAATTCTTCTTACGTTAGGTATCTTTTAGTCCGATTTTTAAGGTATTTCCTACTGTTTTTTGACTCAGCAAACTAATGGACTCTTCACTAAGTTGTAAAATTCTCGGATATCCTCCTGTGGTTTGAGCGTCTCGCATTAGCACTATCAAATTACCTTGGGGTGTTAATTGTACTGTACCTGGTAATACTGGAGCCGTTAAAATTGGCTCTAATCGGTTTTTTAACAATGGCTCTAATTGATAAGCCATTCTATTATTGTATTTAGAAACCTTAAGCTCACTATTGAGCAATTGTTCTTTTTGATGAAGGTTTAGACAACCAAACTCTGGCCCTTTATAGGCTTCAAGAATCTGGTTGTTAAATATGGAGTCATTATATTTAACTGTAGCATTAGATTCCTGAAGCCTTTGGTCAATGCTTAAATACGTTATAACATCATTAGTCTCAATGACACCTTTTGCTGTAATAGGTCGATATTGGCTTAGGCTATTAAATACGGTTTCAGATTCAAAGCCGCCTTTTATTGCCAAATAAGTTCTAAACCCTTTAGTTGTATGCCCAAAACTCAATACATCATCTGTCTCAATTTGTATTGCACAATTTTGTCCTATGGGCTTATTGTTCAATCGAGAGCGCATATAGGCTCCAGAAATTACTATCTGTGTCGGGTTCATAAACCGAAATGTCCCGCCAATCATAGTCATTTCCAAAACAGCATCAAATTTATTATTTCCAAGAAGCGCGTTAGCAAATTGACTGGAATAGGAATCCATAACTCCTGAAACAGGCACTCCAAAAGCTCTAAAACCTAATCGTCCCAAATCTTGCATGGTTGTATAAAATCCTGGGTTTAAAACTTTAAGCATTTGGAGTTATGGACTTGAGTTTAAACTTAGATTTAGACACTCGGTCTTTCAGCTCTATAAATTCGGGCTTAGATATAGACTTAAATTTTACCTTATCTCCTGCTTGTATGGGGCAAGGTATTTCATGAAGCGAATTAAATAATTCTACGGGAGTTTGGCCAATAATATGCCATCCACCCGGACTATCTTGCGGATAGATTCCGGTTTGTTCTCCACCAATTGCAACGGCTCCCTTTTTAACATCAAACTTAGGTGTCTTTTTTCTGTCTAAATGCAACTTAGAATTCAGTCCGCCCAAGTATAGAAAGCCTGGTAAAAATCCTATAAAAAAAACCGTATAAATGCTTTCGGAATGCAGCTTAACAACCTCTTGCTTTATAAGCCCTTTCTCTTTTGAAAAGTTCTCAAAATCGACTCCAAATTCTTCATCATAGCAAACAGGTATTTCCCAAGTTGAAGATGCTATTTCTAAATCTCCACCTTGGGTTTCAAAAAGCGATTTAAGCTCAAAAAACTTATCATTGATGTTTTCAATAGTAAAATTATAAATAATTAATATTGAGCTATATGTGTGAATTATTTCAATCTTTTGTTTAATATATTTATTCATAATCTTATTTTTGAATTTTAAGATGCTTTTTAAGATATTCTCATCAATTATTCTTGGCCACTCTATTAAAATAGACCGCTCATTGTACTGTGAATATCTAAGCTTAAAATCCATTAGATTTTATTGAATTCCTATATCGTTTTTTGGCAATTCCAACTTTAAAAATTTTAAAATTTGAATTGCATTTTTGTTGTCACCATGTACACAAAACGTTGATGCTTTAATCGCCACTTTCTCACCATTAACCGTCGTTAATTTTTGATGCTTTATCATACCCAATATATGACTCAAAATTTCATTATTATCAGTCAAAATAGCACTATTATTCTTTCTAGAAACTAACGATAAATCAGGGTTATAATTTCTATCTGCAAAGCCCTCATAAACCACATTGATTTTTTCGTTTTTGGCTTGCTTAGCTATAACAGATTGGTATGGCACATAAAGTTGTATTGGCAATGCTATACTTTTTACAACTTCGATAATAACACTAGCTGTTTTTATATCTTTGGCTGCCAAGTTATACAAAGCACCATGTGGCTTAATATGATGCAATTGAGCTCGCTCTGCGTAAAGCACCTTTTGCAATGCCCTAATTTGTTGCTTTAAAGTAGTATACAAATCTGCCGCAGACATGTCCATAACCGTCCTCCCGAAGTTTACTTTGTCGGGAAATGATGGATGCGCACCAATTTTAACCTTATGCGCTTTGGCTAGCTTCACAACCTCCATCATGGTTTGCAAGTTACCTGCATGACCACCACAGGCAATATTACAAGAAGAAAGGTAAGGCATTAAATGGGCTTCATTATTTAAACCCTCACCTACATCAGCATTGATATCTATTGAATAGTTATACATTAAATTAGATTAAAAACGCTTAATACACCCTTGAGGCCGAGGCCTATGGTTATTAAGACAATGATAAACCCTAAACCATTTTGAAATTTTGAATTTTTATAAGTCCCTAAAACAGATGTTTTATTCATCACCCAAAGTAAAAACCCAGCTATAATTGGCAATAATAAACCGTTGGCGACTTGAGCAAATTTTATGATCTCAATAGACTTAAAACCAATCGCTGAAAAAACTATCCCTAATATTAGTATTAATATCCAAACTGTTCTAAATTTTAGAGATTTGAGACTCGGCTCCCATCCCAAGCAACCACTAGCAACAAAAGCTGCCGCTAATGGTGCTGTAATGGCGCTTGTTATTCCTGCTGCGAACAGACCTATTGATAAAAAGTGCTTAGCATAAATACCAAATAAAGGCTGTAATCCCATTGCCAAATCTGAAGCATTAGAAATTTCTTGCGATTGAATTGCCGAAGCTGATATAATTATGCTCATGGATACCACACCTCCTAAAATTACTGCTATTACGGTATCTTTTCTAGCATAACTTAAATCCGCTTGGTTTTTCCATTTGGTTTTTGCCAAAGATGCATGCAAGAAGAGATTATAGGGGACAACGGTTGTACCAATAAGCCCAACAATGGTAAGAATACTCTTTTCTGGCGCATTTGGAATCAAAGCGCCTTTTAATATGTCTAACAGATTAGGTTTTGTAAGAAATGCTGTAATTAAAAAGGCAAGACTCAATAATACTACCAAACCCACCAAAAAGCGCTCTAAAATCTTATAATTGCTCAAATAAAGCACTATAAATGCTACTATACCAATCACCAAAGGCAAGACTTTGAAATTAAATTCACCAATCCCAACATTTGGGCTTCCAAATATGGTTTCCAAACCCAATGCACCACCACTAATATTTCCTGCTTCGTATGCTGCATTACCCACTACAATAGCACTCAGTATTAAAAAAATGGCAAATCCTTTTGCGATAGGATGCTTTATTTCTTCCCTTATAATTTCTGCCAATCCTTTTTGGGAGATCACCCCTAGGCGAGCTGCCATTTCTTGCAAAACAATCGTGGCTATAATAGATAATACCATAGCCCATAGTAGCGCATTTCCGAAATTTACACCTGCTAAAGTGCACACAGTCACTGTTCCTGGGCCAATAAAAGCGGCAGCTACCAGAGGTCCTGGACCAATATGTCTAAAAATGTTTTTCACTAGTTTTCTATTGAATTTAAAGCATAAATTGCAAAACTACCTAACCAGTGCCCGCCTTCATAGCTATCTCCCACAATATTAGACAGTGAATAATTAATGTGCTGATTAGCTATATTTTTAAGATGATCATACTCTGGTAAATCTTTAGCAATATAATTTAGACTCCAAGCCCTAGAAAAATTGACACCATCGAGATGCACTAGTTTCCCATCTGTTCTGTCCGATACTTTACCTGTTTCAATTTGAAAGGATTTAGACTTAAGTTGGGGTAAAAATTTATCTATCCAAATTCTAAATTCCTCCACTGATAAAACACGCTTCATTAAGGCCGCTTCCTCTAAACAAGGTGACAAAAAATCGAATCCGCTCGGTTCCCAGCTAAGCGGACAAGACTCATCATTCATATAGAAATCCTTAGCTCTTTTTTCTATTAATGTTTTTAATTTGGTATGGTTAACTGTTAAAGCGTAATCGTATGCAAAGCTTAATCCAAATGCAGTATTTGGATGCTCTCCTACTCGAATTGGGTAATTGAGCTTAGGTAAAAACTCTAAATAACGATTTACTATAAGGTCTGTTAATGGCTGAAGGTTAATTTCTACCTTTTTAGCTATATCATAGTCCCAATTGTGCAACTCTTCAGCTAGTTTTAGCAACCAAGCCCAGCCATAGGTACGCTCATAAGATTTGTTGTGTTCTCCATTAAAATAGTCTATCTCTCTCTCAATATTATCTTTAGAAATACTTTGCAATAACCTTTGATTGATTTCAACTTTACTTTCTAAATTGGGGAACTGCCGTATTAAACTCACTAAACTCCAATGACCATGTACTGCAGAGTGCCAATCGAAACAACCATAAAATGCAGGATGTAATTCTTGAGGTGATTGTAAGTCATCATCACTTCCTAGAGTCTGACCTAATTTGTTAGGGTATTCTGTGCCAATACAAGCCAAAGGTAATTCTGCGAGACGATTGGCCTGTTCTAAATTTAGTTTTGGGATTTCTACTATAGCAATATGGGTAATTGTAGGTGTAACTTTTTTTGAATTTTGACAACTAAAAAGTAAACCAAAAACATAGATAGAGATAACGTATTTCATAAAGTTAGTTATTGGTGTAGTAAAAATACATTAAAATGCAGTTTTATTTAAGTTTTATACTAACACCCTTGAAATCCTAAGAATACTGTTTATCTTTAAGCTTGAATTTTTCCTGACTAGGATTAACCGGTAACCATTAATAATTAATTGTAATGTCACCTGAAGTAAAAAAGAGATGGATTAACACTCTTAAATTCTTTGCCGCCTATCTGGTTGCCGCATGGACTTTTTTACAATTTGTAGATTGGGTTTTAAACCGTTATAATGTTTCGCCCCATTGGGTAGATATTTTATTATGGTTTTTTATTGGTATTAGCCCTTCTTTGCTTATCTATCTTTACCATCAAGAACGCCTTAGCAAACGCATTGTAAAACTTAGGGAAAAGATATTCATTCCTCTAAATTTTATCATTCTATTTATCGCATTGTATTTTGGATTTGGCAATAGCGATCTTGGTGCTACTACCAAAAAGATCAATTATACGGACGATCAGGGTGAAGCACAAACTAAAACCATTACAAAAGAAGAGTTTAGAATTGGTGTTCCAATTTTTAATTTTGAGCAAACCAATAGTGACAGCACGACTACATGGTTACAATGGGGTATTGGAAAATTATTGAATGAAGATCTCCTACAGAACAAGAATTTAAGTCCAGACTATATAGGCGAAGCTAATACCTCTGCTAAAATAAGAACTGCGTCTTTATTCTATGATTATTATGTTGATGGCAACTATCAAAAAATAGGTAATGATTATGAAATCACTGCCCATGTAAGAAAGGCAACCAACGGTAAATCTCTGAAAACACAGACGTTTAAAGGACCAGATGTGCTAAAGTTACTCGATGATGTAAGTGTATTTATTACCGCATCAGTAGGGTTTGTTGAAAGTAATAAACTCAATTATATAGATTTACCCATCAGTGAATTTATGAGTAGTTCATTACCTGCTATTGAAGCTTACGTTGATAAAAAGTTCAGAAGAGCTTATAACTTAGACGAGACGTTTGCGCTAGCTTATTTAGAGGAAGCTAAGGTAAGTACCGCCTACAATAAAGGAAAACTAGAAACACAAGACATCATTGACAAGGCATTTACACATAAAAGCAAGTTGCCTTTGCAAAAACAACTCGAAGTTTATATTCAACGAAGTTTAGCATATAATAAATATGAAGAGGCAGAAGCACAGGTAAAACTTCAGTTGGAAGTTGATCCTAGTAATGATTTTTATAATAACGTCTTGTTTTCCATTTACGGTGAAACGAAGAATGTGGAAGATTATCTTAAAGCTGCCGAAGCCTTATTTAGGAAAGACCCAAGTAATGAAAGTGGACTAGGCTTAGGTGTGGCATCTCTAGCGAGTGGCAATGATGATGATTTTTTGAAAGCACTAGCGCCTTTTGAACTTATTAATCCTGATTTAAAAGTTCTAAAACTAGAACCTTTAATTTTTAAAGGCGACCTAAAAGAGGCTAAAGCTATTTTTGAAGAACACAAGTTAGCAGAACCTAAAAACACCAATAGATTCAGGGCATACGACTCCATCTTTAAATATTATGAAAACAATCAACCGAAAATTGAAAACCTAAACCACTTCGTCGGCGTCTATCGATCTAGTGTTAACGAACAAATGCTAGAGTTTTGGATTAATGGTGATCGCCTCGTTCAATATTTAAAGAATCAAAAGATGCGACCTCTAGTACCTGCTGGACAAGAAGCAATTGGTGGTGGTTTTCTATTGGGAGACACCTTTTATGTTGAACTCATTAAGGAGAATACCAATGGAAAAGTTATTGGAATTAGCACTTACCAATTTTTTTGGAGAGCTACCGACAACCGATTTTTTTGGAAGTTGGATGATGACATTTTAGCTGCGAATAATGCTTTTGAAAGTAATGATATCGACCAAGCCATACCATTGTATGAAAAGGCTATTGAAAGCAACCCTAAACACGCTTATCTCTCAAACATCTTGTCACATTTAAAATATATCCAGAACAAAGACCAAGACTCTATTTTAATACAGTACAAAAAGTTTGCAGGTTCTTATGGACCACGCAAATTTTGGATAGAAGATGGCAAATTTTATTATAAGCGTAAAGATGCCAAAACTGAACTGGCTAAGGTAGAATTATTGCCCATATCTGAAAATCGCTATATGGATTTAACACGTTTGGGAACCATGATGGGCTTTGAAAAGGACCCATCTGGTAAAATGGCTTCTAAGAGTTATAGTTTTATTGTTGGTGAGGACTTGTCTTTTGAATGGAGAGATAGTGTCAATGATGAAAATACAACTAATTATTTTTTAAAGGATGATTAGACTTACTTTCCTAGACCCTTAAAGCTTATATCGTATTCCAAATAAAAATCTTAATTGCGTATTAGAGAATTCTTGATTTGAATTGTTTATGGGCTTTTGAAAGTAATTATAGCTTGGTTCTAAAAATAGATTCATACGTTTGGTTAATTGATATGAAACATTCGAGTTTAGCGTTGCACCAAAAACCGTTGTATCAACACCCAAGCTCTCCCCAATTTGCTCGTCATCTAGAAAAGCCCTATTTTCTGTTAAAAAGTTAACATTACCGCCAATACCTAATGACAAAGTATATTTTTGATTTTTCAGTACATGATATGAAAACTCTAATGGTATCTGAACATAGTTAAACTGTTGCTGTAGTGTCCCCACATCAGTGATAGTCTCTGAACCTCCATCGTTACTAGCAAATCCTGGGGAATTAACAAATAGTATTTCTTCACTACTTACTAAGTTTTGAATATCTCCAGCAAAAAGGGAGGCATCTGAACTTACATAAGCAATATTATTTATCTCTTGTCCCAATACATTATTTCCAATACCAGACTTTATAATCAACCTATCGGAAAGTGCATACCCAACCTTTAAGGTGTACACAAAATTGTTTTGCGATGAGGTACTTACCGAAGCACCTTGAATAGATGCATCAGAAGCTGTATTTGACACACCTCCCAGAACCTCAACTGACCATTTAGAAATTCCTTCTACTCTAGTATTCAGTGTGTCTTTAGTACTCTTGTTATCGGCTATTAGCTCTTCAGAAATATCCAACAAGGAAGGCTCCTTAAGCTTCACAATGGAGTCATTGTCTGCAATACCTTCTTCTTTTGTAAGGTCCATTATGCTTGTATGCACTTTTTTTGATATTTGTTCTTCATTGCTATTAGATTTACTTTTTTCTTCTTCACTAGTCACTACGGCATAGTTCTGGTCATATCTAGTCTTAGTGCCTTTTTTGTCTTGGCTTTCTTCTACCAAATGCTCAGATAAACTTTCCCTTTTTTCTTTTTGCTTAACTAAATTATCAATGCCCGCTTTATTATTTTCAGAGCTCTTTGGTAAAGCATTTTCTTCTTCAGTTATTGTAACTGCTTGTTTTATAGTGTTAATATTTTCATCCTTCGAGGTATCATTTGTAAGGCTATCTATATCGTGCTCTATATTCGTTACTTTCTTCACGGGTTGATTATTATCGGGAGACGTATTTGTTAGCATATATCCAACAAACACTACTAAAACAGCTGCAGCTGAACCCCAAAACCAAAACAGGCCTCTTTGCTTCTTTTTGGGATGAAGTCGCTCTTCTATGTTGTCCCATAACTCTTCAGGAGGCTCCTTAGAAAAGGTTTTTAGCGCTTCATATATCTCTTCAATATTATCCTTCATCATGACACTTTTTTACTTAATTCCTCATTAATTTTTGCTCTTAATATACTTTTTGCCCTGCTTAACAACGACTTTGATGTTCCTACGGCCATTTTCAACTTGTTTGCAATTGCCTTATGGCTGTAACCCTCTAAAACAAAAAGATTGAATATAATCCTATAATTATCTGGTAATTGTTGTATATGCTTTAATAATTCATCTTGGGAAATATCAATATCAAACACGCAGGCATTGTCCTCAACACTATCATCCTCATAAGCATCTTCTATTGCTATATGAAGTTGGCGTTGTTTTTTCCTTAAAACCTCTAATGCTTCATTCACAAAAATGCGCTTTGCCCATCCCTCAAAGCTTCCTTTGTATTGATATTGATGGATCTTTTGAAACAAAATGATAAAGGCATCCTGAAAGACATCATCTGCCTCAGTCTTAGTTTTCATATACTTTAGACAAATACCATACAATACAGGAGAGAGCAGCTTGTATAATTCGCGCTGCCCTTCCCTATCCTTCTCAACACACTTTTGTATGAGTATTCGTAGTTCTTTATTCAAACTGGCACTAATCTATATGTTATTGATAAGGTTAAATTTATTAATAACTTAAGACATCAATAGACCAATTACCTATCGTTAAGTTTTTTTACGATAAGTTTTTAAAATTGAACTGTACTTATTAGCTCTAGTCCAAAATCATCTGTATAATCGTACTGATGAATTATATTTTCTCCCACGGAAATAAGATGCGTCGATAATGGAATTACATCCTTCGAATTAATTTCGTAGGTGTTTTCTAGTGTTATATTATAAGGGTCGTGGGCATCAAACACATTTATACCATCATCATTGCAAACATAGAGTACTTGGTTTTTTATTCCCAAACCATATGGACTTGACAAAAAGTATGTTGAATATTCTTGAGGTGCACTAATATCTGAAACATCAATGACATTAATCTGGTCTTCTATTGCACCGCAACCATTACCGCCTCTTACAGTTATATAGGCCGTATCTTCCTCTACGACAACTGGATCACAACCGGTTGCATGTAAAAACGACGATATGTACGTTGGATTAAACTCATTTTGCAAACCAACAATATGCATTCCGTTTGTTGCTCCTATGAATAAATAATCTTTTCTAATAAATGTAGTTTCGAGTATACCTCCACCAAACCAGCTTTCCATCCAAGTTTGGGCCACTAGCGAAATATTATTGTAATTTGTAATATCAAAGGTGTATAACAAATAATCGTCTATAGTGTATAAGGCATTGTTAAAAATCTGAAATTTCGCATAAGAGCCTCCAGTACCAATATCATTGGCGATAACAGCACCATCAAAAACCTCTAAGAAAAGATTAGTATCCCAGTTATATATATCTGGGTTATTTTCTGCTTCGTCCCTTTCCATATAGACGGTGGTATAATATGCTATAAACTCATCTTCACCTACAGAAAAATTGGATTGATAGTAAGACACATCATCAGGAAATGTTGCGTAATAAGGTAACATATCCTCTTCTACATTCACCATTTGAATGTTTTCTATATCGCTAATATCAAACACTACCAAATCCATAAAGTTATCTGCGTATAAAATATTGTTCTTTACAGAAATGTCATTAACGCCTTCTAACTGAATAAACGTAAGGTTTTGGGGAGATTCTGGATTTTGATTATCAAATATATGTATACCCGAATTCTGTGCTATATAAAACAGCAAATTATTATAAACATATATCTTACCGTCTGAATTTGTAGGTTGCGCACCTTCAATTGATACCGCGTCTCGAAAATCGGATTTAGACTTTATCACGGGAACCGTTACGGCTACTTGATCTAGAAAGTCGTTTGAATCATCATCATTACAACTAATAAGTTGCAAGCACATGGTTACAACTAGGACTAAGGGTAAAATTTTGTGTTTCATATGGACTGTTTTCTTATAAGATGAAAAAAGTATAAAAGGTTGCAGTGTTTTATAAAAAAACTGGCAGTTAACTACTTTAAAACAAAAAGAGGCGTTTGCCTTGAGTATTGCAAACGCCTCTTTAGTCTAATTACACGTCATTTATTCATCCTTATAGACCAATCTACTTCCTTTCCATGTATCACCACGTCGAGTTACTCCCACAAAGTCGATTTTTACATCATCATAATCATAGAGCTTCGGAATTTTTATTTTATCAAAGCCAAAATCACTTATTAAATCAGTTGAAAGATTTCCTTGGCCATCGATATTCACATTGAACTTAAATCCAATACCAAAATTCCAATCAAAGACTTTTGTTATCTTCTTAGTATTTAGTTTTCGATTTTCTAAATCTATATAAGTTAGATAAACTTTTGTTGGACTGTAAAGGATATGTGTTACATTCTTTGGATCTCTACCTTTTTGGCTATTCACAATGGCTTTGGCTATCTGCCACGTTCCTGCATAGAAATTCTCTCGCAAATCAGAAACTGAAAGATCGGCTCCAGTAGCGTGATTAATAAATTCTGTAACTGTTACTTCACTTACAAAAGGAACCTCTGGGAATGGCGGCTTATAAATAGCATTAGCGTAGTTTTGCAGTTGTCCCTGGCTATTGAAAATCTTGTTTTCGAAGAAATAAAACTTAGGTGGTGCATAAATACTTGGGAAATTTGGAATATTGATCGTATACTTAAACGAAGCTTGGCTAATCATAAGCGCAACCTCATTAGTACTTTTTGCTCTCCATAAGCCTGTCCATCCTTTCTTTTGATGTTTTACCTTTACACCTATGGCGTTGTAAATTAAATAGTTTTCCTTGTAGTACTTCGTCTTGGTACGGTATTTTGAACTAAAGTTATCGTAACACTTTTTGCTAACTCCAAAAATTCCAAAACCGCTATCTAAGAATCCATTTATTGTCTTACAAGCTTCTAAATTTTGTACAAAGGCAACCAATGAAGCTGTGTGATCGGTCGGAGGAGGATTTGATCCACCACTTGAACCGCCTCCAGAACTTCCACCACCGTAACTTCCACCACCACCGTAGTCGTTACATGGACCGTCCTCTAAGTATTCTGATATTGAGTAATCAGGAGCTGCATCAATCGAAGGATTGTCGTGACAATTATTTACGTATTGTAAATCTTGTACAGTAGGAACTTGTTTTTTAATATCAGGTGTTACCATAATCTCTCCTCTGATAATGCTCTCATTAGCCTCCACTAGATACTCAATATTGTTATCCTCAATATATGTATCTAACAATGGTTTATCTGCTGTCTTAACAGAAAAAAGACCCTCATAGGTAAATTTATATAAAGAATCGCCGACAATAACTTCACGTTGATCATTTAATACCGAAGCAAAATCGTCATCAGATATCAGATCATCGTCAAATTCTTCAACCAATTCACCATCTTCATCTATTTCAGTAGGAACTCTTTTTCCTCCTAACATTTGATTGTCGCCATAAACCAACTTACTTAACCGTTCTTTTTTTCGTTGGGCAAATTCGCCTAACTTAGTATTATCATCATCCCTGTATCTTGGAAAAAGAGGCTTAAAACCTTGATTATAGAATTTGTAAAGGAATTGTTCTTTCTGTTCTTGTTTCATGTCTTTAATCTCATCTACTTTGCGAATAAGAAAGTCTTTCGATGAGAATACAAGTATCCCGTCTTTTAGTTCAACTGAATCTACAGGGTTTAGGGTGTTTTCGCTAATGTTGTCTAAATCTTTACTACAGCTAACTGCAATAAAAAACAATGCCATAAGTGTGACATTTTTAAGTATTTTCATAAGTTGTAATTTAAAACATTACTCCAATACTGAGCATAACTCCTTTAAGTCTTACGTAGCTGTTTGAGTTTCGTATAGACTCTCCATCATTGCTAACTGCCTTATAACTGTATGCTATGTCGCCAACCAGTACAAATCGACTATCATCATTAAGAGGTAATTTATAACCTACACCGATGTTGAACATATTCCCATTTTTTGGCCCATTTTCAATTTTAACTAATGTTCCATAGTTTAAAAAAGCATAGGGGCTTGTCAATGCATCATTGAAATAACCTCTTAGGTCAAGATACACAGGAAGTGTGTTGTATCGTGGATTTCTATAGCCATCAAGACCAAAACCCAAACCGAGTGAAAAGTATGGATTAAAGAAGTAGCCATTGATAGTATGCAATGTAAATGCACCTGCTTTATCCGTGGGGAGACTAGTAACAACTACGCCTTCTTCTGGTGAAAAGGTTTCGAGTGTAGCGTCACCAACAAAAATATATCCAAACTTTGTAATGTTAAAATAGCCCTTATTTCTGTATTGATCTATGTTAGAGCTTACTTCTTTCTGTGCAAACATTGGAAATATTAGAAGAGTTAAGAGTACCGAAGTAATAATATTTTTATTCATTTTTATTGTTTGTGGGTCTATAAAATAACCCATTTGTCTGTAATAGAAATCCTAAAATGTTATTTTTAATACGCCCTTAGAATTGCTATTTTACACCTGCGAGACACTACCGATGTGTGTAGTTTATATCTCAAATTATTCTTCTGTTTTTATTCCATAGGCAGTCCATTTATAAGATTACATTGAGTGCTAAACACACTACCTTAAAGATATTTGGGCAAGAGAATAAAAGGAAGAAAATAACCTCAAATTGAGTAAGCATTTTGCTTACTCTTCTAACTATAGATATCCACGTTTTCGAGCGCTAAGAATCAACTCTCTGTCTGTATCTGATATTTTGTTGAAGTATTGTTTTAGCTGGCGTTTTCTTTTCTCAATACCCGATTTTGAAAGTGGTACATATTTGGGCAGATCTATTGTCTTTGTACCGTTTGAAAGTTCCTTGAGAATCTTAATATCGATATCATCAAGATGAATCTTTTTTTCTGATCTGTGGAGAAGCACTTGTGATACTCTTGGTCCTAAAGCAATCTTACCGTTTTTAATATCTTTGAATGCTGATACGACATCAACAGAAGTAGCTTCAGATTTAATAAGAAATCCTTCTGGACTTAAAGACTCACATATTTCGTTTAGCCTTAACTCATCATTATGGCAGGTAAGTACAAGCAATTTAATTTCTGGATAATGTTCTCTTATCCATATACCCAGATCTTCACCTGAATATAACCTCATTTTTTTATAGGAAGGTAGGTTAATATCTAGAAATATAATGTCAAATTGTTCTTGGGCAGTACTAATCTTTAAGACAGCTTCTTGACAGTTTAAAGCCAAATCAAAAACAATCTCCTCTTCAATTCCGTAACTTAAGGCATTCTTATACCCATCTGCAATAATGGGGTGATCGTCAACAATTAAAACTTTTGTTTTGCTTTTTAATTTTAATCTCCTAGCCAGCATATGAATAAAATCATTATGCAATTTAAAACTTTTAAAAGCTTAAAACTATACGTATAACTACGTATTTTATAACCCGAACCGAGATTTTTTATAACACTGTTATTCAAAAATTGATATAATTATATAGTGAAAACCATTAAAAAACATCAAAAAACTCTTTAGCATTTTCATCTAAACTACCCTAACCAACCTTCGCGATCCAAACTTCGGTACTGAATGGCTTCGCTGATGTGATTTCCCAAAACACTTTCAGAGTGTTCCAGATCGGCAATGGTTCTGGCGACTTTCAATATTCTATCATAGGCTCTGGCTGATAAATTCAGACGCTCCATCGCTGATTTTAATAACTGCAACGATACTTCATCTAATTTGCAATACTCACGGATTTGTTTGGTGTTCATCTGGGCATTGTAATGTACGTTGTCTAAATCCTGAAAACGTTTGGTCTGCAGTTCTCGTGCTGTGGTAACGCGCTTCCTTATTTCTACTGATGATTCGCCCTTTCTATCGTCCGAAAGCTTTTCAAAAGGAACAGGCGTCACTTCGATATGAATATCGATACGATCTAGTAACGGTCCTGATATCTTACTGAGATAACGTTGCATTTCGGCAGGACTCGATGTTACTGGCGCATTAGGATCATTGAAATAGCCTCCAGGACTCGGATTCATGCTGGCGACTAACATAAATGAGGAGGGATAGGTTACGGTAAACTTTGCTCTTGAAATAGTAACTTCCCGATCTTCTAAGGGTTGACGCATTACTTCTAAGACCTCGCGTTTAAATTCTGGTAGCTCATCAAGAAACAAAACGCCATTGTGGGAGAGCGAAATCTCACCAGGTTGCGGATAGCTTCCACCGCCGACTAGGGCGACATTACTAATGGTATGATGCGGACTTCGAAACGGACGTTGTGCCATTAAACCAGAGTGTGCTTTTATGCGACCTACTACCGAATGAATCTTTGTAGTTTCTAAAGCTTCGTAGAGGGTCATTGGCGGTAATATTGATGGTAGTCGTTTAGCTAGCATGGTTTTTCCGCTTCCAGGTGGACCAATGAGAATAATATTATGCCCACCTGCTGCGGCTATCTCCATACAACGTTTAATACTTTCCTGACCTTTAACATCAGCGAAGTCAAATTCAGGAAAATCAAGATTTTTATAAAACTCTTCTCTTGTATTTATTATGGTTTCTTCTAGTTGCTCATCTTTATCGAAGTGGTTGATAACTTGGGTAATATTATCAACACCATAGACTTTTAAATCGTTGACTATAGCAGCTTCCTTGGCATTTTGACTCGGTAGAATAAAGCCTTTAAAACCTTCTTCCCTAGCTTTTACAGCTATAGGCAAAGCTCCTTTTATGGGTTGCAAACTACCATCAAGGGACAGCTCACCCATAATGAGATAGTCTTCCAAACGCTCTGCCTTGATTTGCTTTGAAGCGGTCAATATACCAACAGCCAAAGTTAAATCATAAGCGGATCCTTCTTTGCGGAGATCAGCTGGTGCCATATTGATAGTAATTTTTTTCCCTGGAATGCGATAGCCATTATTCTGCAATGCCGCAGCAATTCGATAGTTACTTTCCTTTATGGCATTATCTGGGAGACCAACAAGATGATAGCCGATGCCTTTATCAACATTGACTTCAACGGTGATAGTAGTGGCTTCAACACCGAAAACGGCACTGCCATAAACTTTATTTAGCATAGGTTCAATAGATTTGGTAGGCTAAAAGTAGAAAAACTGGATTGAATACAAAAATTCCTACAAAAATATTATTTACCAAATACCTCGGCTTTAGTCCTCACGATGGCTTTTGCGTTATAGTGATCATTTTACTTTAAAAGCTTTAACACTGAATCTACCTGTGCTTTCATTATTTCACCGTTGATCACTTTGTTATAATAATTAATGGTACTCTTACTTAGATGTCTGGCCAAAGTGGGCTCATAAGTAGTCCAAGTACTTCCGTTATCATCAAGATCTATTTTTAATTTTTTATTTTGAATTTCCAAAAACAATTGCAGCTCGTCTTCCAAATCTTCACATTCTATGTCACCACCAATAAAATCTTCAATATCATCAATATCGATATGAAACGGTAAATAAACAGGCACGTATTTAAGCGTATCTTTCTTTTGCGAGCCTTCTAGAAAATCTGCCAAATAGTGTGGAATTTTATCGAGGTTTAACCCAGTTTTAATATCGGCTACGATATTATCTTGCTCTATTTCTTCAATAAAAATGTGCTCTGGATATTTACTTCTTTTACTCTTAATATTTTCAGAAAACTTCTTGAGAAGGTACCATATGTAGCTACTTTTTCCATTATTGATTTCCACAAAGACTTTTTGTCTGTTTTTAAAACGCTTGTCTCTTTGGAGATAGGTGTACAAATCTAGAGAGCTTAAGAGACCACTATTATCAATAGCACCAGCATCAATGTAGTGCCCATAACCATTGATCTTTGCAGCTGGACTCAAAGCAGGAAACCTGTTTGTTGTGGACACTGCCTCATAAAAGGCAATAAACCCCTCATTTAGTTGCGATAGTTTATCCGAATTTGAAAATATCTTTCCATTTTCTCTATAATCTATTGAGTAAAATACACCACGTTTACCACTGGTTTTCGCCGTATTTACGATCAGAGAAGGATAATAGCCATTGGGTTTATAAATGTTTTCTTTCCAAAATGTATTGAAAGATGTTGTACTTAATGTTCTTGAGTTTTTACTTTCTACTATGTTTTGATACCGCACCATGGCATAGTAAGAACGGTCTCTGTATTTTCCGATGAAATGGAAAGGTGCTAATTTTCTAACAAAGTCAGCACCAAATGTAAATGCTACATCTCTTGAGGCAAAGTTTTCGTAAGCCACAGTATCAATTTCTTTTGCAATGGCTTCATAGTTATTTGGATACTTTCCACTTAAAACAGAATATAAGGACAAGCCCATCATACCACCTGAAGCTCCTGATAAGGAAACGGTCTGATTAAAGAATTTACCTTTTGATTTTTTCTGTATGTCGTTTAAAACTTTCATAGTCCAAATGTTTGCCTTTAATCCACCACCATGAGCTGCAACAAATAGCATCGACTCATTTTCAGGAACGTTTTTTAAAAGCCTTGTCTTAAATGTCTCCATCTTAATTGTATTTTTAGCTTTATTGATGGAATCACATAACTTATCTTCAGTATTGAATACTTCCAATTCGTGAACGTGTTTTTCAACTCTACACGATATGACACAAATAATGATAAACAGAATGGTTAATATTGAAGATATACGACGTCTACGCTCGGCAAATTCCTTTTGATCATCTAGAGGTTCTAAGTTATTTCTATTCTCCTTCTTTATGAGCATTGAATTGTTTAAATAGCCCTTCGGCGTAATTGAAGGCTTTTTTGTTCTTATTTTTAGTAAGTACTCCTTCTGATCTTTTAACACATCTAGAACAAAATAGTATTTAAGTGAACATGCTAAAATGTAATAGATAATGAAAAAACAAGACAACAACATAAACATAGCATTAGTTATCTTCAAATTATAATAGACGGCAAAATTTGAATAAACGAGGTGTCCAATCAGAATTAAAAAAATGACCAAATAAAATCTCAGAAAACCAACGCTATTACTAATATGATAGAATTTAAAATTATAAGAGATAACATAGACTCTAAAGACTCTAAATAAAACATATAACATTGATACTAAAAATGTCATTATTTGCAGTAGCCAGTATCCTGTTAGACTAAAATCTAATACAATTAATGTTATAGTTGCCGCTACAAGTACCACTACCATCATAACCAAAAGTATTGAGGCACCACGTCTGGTAAACTTTTTACGTTTCTGGTCTATACTGTTATACAAAGCCATATTATTGGGCTTGGCTTTTTTCATACCATTTTGATAGACATACAGTTGTTGCAATAAAATTATTAAACTCAATGCTGGTAAAACTGCTATAGCAATAGTGATATACTTTATTGTAGATGTCTCGATACTTTCTATCAATACGAGCTTCTGATGAAACGCCTGATAGATATAATAATGCCAAATTGAGAAGATTACTAAGCCTAGTACCTGCCTAAAGAATTTTGCCTTATAATCTTGTGCATAGTCCTTATCTATTCTCTTGAAGGTAAATATGTAGTAATTCAACCAAAGCTTATACGCATACCATGAATGGGCATCTTTACTATCGTTTATATCTTTTGAATAATATATATATCTTGGATAATGTGATAGTACCGCTGCAAAAAACGATATTACGGCATAGCAAAGCACCAGCGAAAACTTGTCCTTTTCTACCATATCTACTAAGAGTGTGTTAGCCTGATCTAAAGACTGCACCAGAACCAAAATAATGGCAATGAAGGTGATACTTAGATAAGACGATTTAAGGAATCTACTGAAACCAATAACTACATTATTAATGTACTCAATTACTGGATTACGGTTATATGGTATTTTGCCGGAAGGTTGTACGGCATTGGAAGTTTGATTTTTGGCCATGGCTTAAAATTAAAATAAAAGGATCAAACAAGAATTAATTTTAAGTCTGAGGGATTTTATACCTGAAATTTACAAAAAAAAGTCAATCCTAATGATTTAAAACAATTTTAACTTGAATAATTGTATTCAAAAGATTAGTTCTTTATAAACTTCTGAGTGGATTTAAATTCTCTAGATTGGATTTTCAAAAAGTAAATCCCTTTTGATAAACTTGAGACATCCAAAGTGTAATTTTTAGTAGATACTTCTATCCTATCCAATTCGCGACCATTGATATCCATGATGCTTAGACCATCCATTGGTAGTCTTGATGTTATTTCTAATTTATCGTTTGCTGGATTTGGATATAAACTGACCCTCTGTAATTCTTCCTCTTTA
>NZ_JANQIM010000022.1 GCF_028282165.1 Winogradskyella sp.
CTTAAGGTATCCCATGGTAAAAACACGAGAAGGTTATAAAGCGATTTTTAATCTTATGTTATACAAGGATGGAGATCGCTTAAACATGAAACCTTTTGAACCAGGAACGGATGATTTTGGTTTTGCTATGAATGCCCTTTGGGTGCGTTTAAAAGGACAATGATAGTAAAAGTAGGTTCGGGTAATTCGTAAGAGCTACGTTTAGTAGTTGCAATCAAAACATATTTTGATGTCGACAATGATAAATCACTGAAGGTAACAAAATTTTAGACTACCTAAGCTTCAAGAACCCCTAACTCTACCATACAAGCTTTCATCATGTTATAGGTACGTTCTATATCTGCATCTAAACCTATAGAGAAACGTATAAGTCCATCGCTTAATCCCATTTCTTTTTGTTCATCTTCAGGAATCTCGGAAGATGTAGAGCTTCCAGGCGCACTAAACAAAGTCTTGTAAAACCCTAAACTTACGGCTAAGTAGCCTAGGTTGCGTTTTTGCATCAGTTCCATGAGTTCATTGGCTTTTTCCAGAGAACCTACATCTATGGTGAGCATACCACCAAAACCGTATTTATCGTTCATCATAGATATGAATAACTCATGTGATGGATGTGATTTTAGACCAGGGTAAACTGTTTTTAAACCGTCGCCTTCAAACTTTTTGGCTAGATACAAGGCGTTATGGCTATGTTGCTGCATCCTAACATGCAATGTTCTTAGATTTTTTAGTATCGAAGCAGCTCGCAAACTATCCATGGTAGGTCCCAAAAGCATGGCTGCACCATAATTTACATTTCGGAGCTGGTCAATAAAGTCTTGTTCGCCACAGACAACACCTCCTACGGTATCAGACGAACCATTGATAAACTTTGTTAGACTATGGATAACAATATCTGCACCTAATTTAGCGGGAGAAATCGATAAGGGCGAAAAGGTATTGTCTACTACAAGTTTTAGATTATGTTTTTTTGCTAGTTGCGCTAAGCTTTTGATATCTGCAACTTCTAATAAAGGATTGCTAATAGACTCGCAGAATAATACTTTGGTTTTCGGTGTAATGGCCGCTTCAACACGATCTAACTTTGTAATGTCTACAAAAGAGGTGTCAATGCCCAATCTCGGAGCAAAGTTTTTTAAAAATGCATAAGTGCCACCATAAATGGTTCTGCTGCTTACTATATGATCTTCCGTTAAACAAAGTTGTAACAATACAGTAGTAATGGCTCCCATTCCAGAAGCCGTAACGGTTGCTGTTTTGGTATCTTCCATGGCAGCCAAAGCTTCACCTAAGTACAAATTTGACGGTGATGAATGGCGAGAATATAAATAACAACCATCGGCATTACCTTCAAATGTATCGAACATGGTTTTAGCTGACAAAAACGTATAGGTCGATGAATCTGATATTGATGGATTCACACCACCAAATTCACCAAAATACTGTAAATCTTGAATGTTATTAGCAGGTTTAAATTTCATGATGAATGCATTTTTAATCGTAGTTCAAATTTCGTTATAAATAGATATAAAATCAATATATATGTTTAAATAACAAAAAAAAACCTGAATATTTATTTATTATTAGAAAATAAATCTATAATTTCATTGTAAATATATTCCAAACCGAAAAATCATTTATAGGCATGTTAGATCATATAGATAAGGCTTTGCTAAAACTACTTCAAAAGGATTGTAAGCAAACCAATAAAGCACTTTCAAATGCACTTGGCTTATCCGTTACCGCTGTTTATGAACGTATTAGAAAGCTAGAGAATAATGGAGTAATTAGTAATTATGTCGCCTTGATTGATAAAAAGAAAGTCGATAAAGCATTTGTAGCCTTTTGTCATGTAAAGTTGGTACAACATTCTCAAGACTATGTTATGAAATTTGAACGAGAAGTTCGTAAATTGGAAGAAGTTTTAGAATGTTATCATATTAGTGGCGATTATGATTATTTACTAAAAGTACTCGTTGAGCATATGGAGGCGTTTCGTGAATTTATGGTTAAAAAACTCACAACAATAGATCATATTGGCAGCACACATAGTATGTTTATGATCAATGAAGTAAAATGTACAACTGCTATTACATTATAGTATGCAAAGTATTAGATATAGGCTTATAGAGTTTTTCATCATTTTTATTTTAATTCCTATAAGTTTTGCTTTGAAGTTTGCTATTTGGATAAAACTAGCTATAGGATTAGTAGGCTTTCTTTATGTTGCCTATGTACTTCTTAAAGTTGAGAATAATAAGTTTAAGTTAAGACCGCATATCAATTGGACACAATTCTGGAGGCGAACCCTAATAAAACTCGTGTTTATTGCCATAATTACAGGAGTTTACATGTATTTTATGGACTATAAAAACTTGTTTGTAGTTATAAAAACTAAACCTCTGTTGTGGGTAGTGATTTTGTTTATTTATTCTGTTTTTTCAGTTTATCCTCAGGAGTTGATTTATAGAACGTTTTTCTTTCAGCGCTATGAATCGTTATTTAGGAGTCATGCTCTTTTTATTTTGGTAAATGCAGCAGTCTTTTCCTTAGCTCATATATTCTTCAAAAATACTTTAGTGATGTTCTTAACATTCATTGGAGGTGTTTTGTTTGCTTTAACGTTCAAAAAGACAAAATCTACTCTTTTAGTGTCTATAGAGCATGCCATTTATGGTTGTTGGCTATTTACCGTTGGTATGGGCGAAATGCTAGGTTTTCCTTCTTAATGCTTTAAGATAGATTTAGTAGCAAATCATTAAAGGAAGTTGTATTTTTGTTTTTTCATTTAGGTCTATATGAGAACACCCTTGGTTGTATTACTTTTTGTTTCTTTTAGCCTTATTGCACAAGAGCATCCATTTGGCATAAAAGCAGGGGGAAATATTTCGAATTTGGCCGGAGATGGAATAGGTGATTTGTCGCCCTTGGTTAATTTTCAAGCTGGGTTTTACATGGAGATAGTATTGACAAAAGATGTAAAGGTGCAACCAGAATTACTGTTTACAGTATATGGATTTAAACAAAACGAAGGTGATAATCCTAATGTGAGATTAAACTACGTTGCGCTACCAGTAATAGCAAAGTATTTTGTGTCAAAACAAATTAGTTTTGATGCAGGCCCTCAAGTGGGATTATTAGTAACCGCAAAGAATGGCACAGGCTCTATGGCCGATGTCAAGTCAGATTTTTTTGATAGGGATTTTGGAATAAATGTTGGTGCCAGTTATGCAATTTCTAATAAAGTAAGTTCATCATTACGATATTATATGGGTTTAACGGACGTAACTACAGCAGATACAAATAATCAAAATAGAGCATTTCAATTAGCATTTCAATTTAAAATAAAATAAGATATATGAATTCATACGATGTAGCAATAATAGGTTCAGGTCCTGGTGGTTATGTGGCTGCTATTCGCTGTGCACAGTTGGGCATGAAAACTGCAATTATTGAAAAATATTCCACACTAGGAGGCACATGCCTTAACGTAGGCTGTATTCCTAGTAAGGCCATGTTGAGTTCTTCTCATCATTATGAGGAGGCCACAAAGCATTTTGAAGAGCATGGCATAGAGATTCCAGGTGAAATTAAAGTTAACCTAGAAAAAATGGTTGCGAGGAAACAAGCTGTTGTGAATCAAACTACAGGCGGGATTGATTTTTTAATGAAGAAAAACAATATCGACGTTTATGAGGGGCTAGGTTCATTTAAAGATGCTACACACATAAAAATCGATGGTAAGGATGCAGGAGAGATAGAGGCCAAAAATATCATTATAGCCACAGGCTCTAAGCCTTCTAATTTACCTTTTATTACGCTTGATAAAGAACGCATTATCACATCCACGGAAGCTTTAGAGCTTAAGGAAGTTCCAAAGCACATGATCATTATTGGCGGTGGCGTCATTGGTTTAGAGTTAGGACAAGTTTATTATAGATTAGGTGCGGAAGTGACCGTGATAGAATACATGGACAGAATTTTACCAACAATGGATGCGGGCTTGTCTAAAGAATTGAATAAGGTCTTTAAAAAGGCAAAGTGTAAAATGATGATGTCACACAAAGTACAGTCTGTTGAGCGTGATGGTGATGAGGTAATTGTAAAAGCAGAAAATAAAAAAGGCGACCTTGTTGAGTTTAGAGGCGATTATTGTTTAGTATCTGTTGGCCGACGTCCATATACGGATGGCTTAAATGCAGAAGCTGCAGGCGTGAAAATCAATGATAGAGGACAGGTTGAAGTTAATGACCATTTACAGACCAATGTCCCTAACATCTATGCCATCGGAGATGTGATTAGAGGAGCTATGTTAGCTCATAAAGCAGAGGAAGAAGGCGTATTTGTGGCTGAAACTCTTGCAGGGCAAAAACCTCATATTGATTATAATCTAATTCCAGGCGTCGTGTACACATGGCCTGAAGTAGCTGCAGTTGGTAAAACGGAAGAAGAATTAAAAGAGGCTGGAATTGAGTATAAAGCTGGTCAATTTCCATTTAGGGCGTTAGGAAGAGCTAGAGCTAGTGGTGATACCGATGGCTTTGTAAAGATATTAGCAGATAAAACTACGGATGAAGTTTTAGGCGTACATATGATTGGCGCACGTTGTGCCGATTTAATTGCCGAAGCTGTAACAGCAATGGAATTTAGAGCTTCTGCTGAAGATATTTCTCGATATTCGCATGCGCATCCAACGTTTGCTGAAGCGGTTAAAGAAGCGGCACTAGCAGCTACGGATAATAGACCTTTGCATGTTTAAAG
The DNA here is from genome assembly GCF_028282165.1 of Winogradskyella sp. GTDB lineage: Bacteria > Bacteroidota > Bacteroidia > Flavobacteriales > Flavobacteriaceae > Winogradskyella. The sequence goes on from NZ_JANQIM010000022.1 coordinate 4,762, forward strand.
CAAGAATATTGTTATTCTGTCCTTATAGTTCCAGATAATTACAAGGGACGGGATGTTTCAAAATCTAATAAAAGCGAACATGGTCACTGAGGGTAGTCGAAGTGCAGTTCGCTTTTTTATTTGTGTTTAAGGCTAAAGTTCCTGCATCAAATCCACAATGCGTAAACGTTTAGAATAATCGTCCTCATTGATGTCTCGCACAAAACAATACGCACTTATATCTTCGTTTTTAACCTTTTCCGAAAGTTCTTCAACTGTATTTGGACCAAACTCTTCAGATTCCGATATATAATAGAATTCGTGTTCATAGATTACATTGCTAACCTTCTTCCTGTACTTTTCTTTTAAAAACAATTGGATGTCTTCAACGGAATTTAACTCTTCATCGTAGTTGGTCGTATTTATATATAGTGCAAATTCTTCCTTGTCTTGATGATTTAACACTAAGATATCGTCATCCTTAAAATATGCTTTTACGTTAATAACACCATCTTCGGTTTCAATAGTAAAAATATTATGGATGTTTAATGTCCAAGATGTTTTAATAGTTGCATCTTTTCTTTCAATTTCCAGGATGTTATCATCCCTAAAGGTATAGATCGATTTTTTTTCAGAAATACCATTAACCAATACCCATTGCTGATTTATAAAATGGGAGTCGTGGTGACGCTCATAATCAAACGGTTTAAGGTTGGGAATGGTATTATGGAGATAATCGTTCATTAAGTAGCTTATTAATTATAATGCCAGAGGCTATTATAACGATAGATTTGGTTTTTTATTTACATAAAACTAGAAATTTTCTAGATGTTTTAAAACTTCTTTCTTATAACTTCGACTAATGGATGGTGAATTCGATTAACTGTATCATTTTCATCATAATACCCCCATAATTTAGTTCTAGAGTTTATTATTTCAGTAATTTTGTAAAAACTCAACAATGGAAGCACTAACCCTCACAACACCAGCACTTCTATTCTCGGCAATTTCTTTAATAATGCTAGCTTATACCAACCGTTTTTTGGCTTACGCAGCGGTAATAAGAAATTTAAGCGAAAAGTATAGAGAAAAGAAAGAGGAATCTTTAATAAGACAAATCAATAACTTAAAACTAAGACTAAATTTAACGCGTTGGATGCAGATCTTTGGTATATCTAGTCTTTTGCTATGTGTTTTGACGATGTTTTTAGTTTATATAGATCAGCATACATCAGCAGTTTGGATCTTTGGTGTAGCATTATTGTTGCTCATTTTATCATTGGCTTTCTTGATTAGGGAAATACAGATTTCAACCCAAGCTTTAGGGCATCATCTAAGTGATATGGAAGAATATTTAAAAAAGTAAGAATTTTTTTAAGATGAAAGTGACTTCATTAAAAAGTTTGTGTCTAAAATCAATAACTAACCAAGTTAAAAGACCTGACAAACCAATTGACAACTGACGCCGTTCATAGCCTAACCGATGAAGCGCTCGTAGAAGCAATCGTAAAAACAAACGACACATTGTTGTTTGAAGTACTTTATGATAGGTATGCCTCTATGGTTTACAATAAATGTTATGGATTTGCAAATGGAGTAGATGAAGCTAAGGATTTAACACAAGATGTGTTTTTGAGGGTGTTCGTTAAATTGGCAAGCTTTAAGGGGAAATCAAAATTTTCGACATGGTTATATGCATTTACATATAATCATTGTGTAAATTACGTAACCAGAAATACAGCTAAAAAGATTGAGAAACAATCTGTAAGTTCTGAAAATATTGATATTCAGAATATTGGTGACGATATTGATTCTACGCAAGAGTTCGAAAGCATGAGAGTTGAGCAGTTAAAGCGTGTCATGGAATTAATTTCTCCAGATGAGAAAATGATTCTATTACTAAAGTATCAGGATAATTTATCGATCAAGGAATTATCAGAAGCTTTAGATATAGGTGAAAGCGCAGTAAAAATGCGCTTAAAAAGAGCAAAAGAAAAACTTGTACATAAGTACGATAATTATACGAAAGATGGAAAATCCATTTAAGCAAATAAATCAACCATTAAAAGAAGTTCCGCCAGAGCTTAAAGGCAAGGTCATGAACGACATTGCTATGGCCAAGCTATTGATGGAGTTAGCGGAACTGTTTTCGTATAATTTAGGATACATTATAGATACAGTAAGCAGAAATAGAAAAAAATAAATGCTTAGTAAGCCCTAACGTAAAATATAAGTATGGAAAAAGTAACAGATTTTAAAGATACAGCATTACAATCACTATCATCTATGTGGCCAGAATTTTCGGCAGTAGCCCTAAAGGCATTAGGGGCCTTAGTTGTATTATTTATAGGGTGGTTAGTGACAAAATTAATAGTTAATGCTATTAAAAAGGTGCTCAAAGTTACCAAAGCCAATAAGCTCGATGATAAATTAAACGATATAGAAATTGTAGAAGGGAAGAAGCTCAATTTTGATACGATTAAGATTGTATCAAAATTTGTAAAATGGGTCATGTACATCATTTTAATTATAATGGTGTCGGATATTATGGGATTAGAGATTATCTCAAATCAAATAAGCGAACTATTATCTTATTTGCCTCAGCTTTTTGCGGCCTTAATCATTTTTACCTTAGGTTTGTTATTTGCTAACTTTGTAAAAAAAGGTTTAAAATCTTTTTTTGAATCCATGGACTTATCTGGTGGCAAAATCATAAGTCAGGTTGTCTTCTTTTTATTGTTGATTTTTATTACCATTACTGCTTTAAACCAAGCGGGTATTGATACAACCATAATAACAAGCAACATTACAATGATCTTGGCAGCTTTTCTCTTGGCATTTGCTATAGCATTTGGACTAGGAGCTAAAAATGTGGTTGCCAAGTTGATGCATACGTTTTATGCCAGAAAAATGTTTGAAGTGGGCCAGAAAATTAATTTCAATAATGAAGATTATATTGTAGATGAAGTAAAAAGTATTTCAATAATTTTGAAAAATCAACAAGGACGATTAATAGTACCTATAAACGATTTAATGGAAAATCAAGTACAAATGCAGGATCAACTATAAGGTTAGGGTTATAGATTTTATCTTGTTATAAAATGTGGTCCTGCAGTACTTGACCTATAAAAAAACCTCTTCAATTCTGAAGAGGTTTTTTCTTTTCTATCTACGTTTTTTATTACGCTTGTTATAATTCTTATCGCCACGCGTTTTTGGTTTTTTGTATTTTTTTGCAATTTCTCGCTTATAAGAGCCTCGAAGATTGGTTTTTTTGTTTTTATCTTTTTTTTCATGAAAAGCAGGCCCAGATAAGTCTTCTTGTTTTCTTTTTATTGGATTGTTGCGCTCTTTTATCTGAGGACGCTCTTCTTCAATCAATTCTGTGGATATTTCTACAGCGTCAGGGATAGTAAGAGTTTCAATCTCTTGCTGCATTAAGGCTTCAATTCTTAGGCGTGATTCTTGTTCCCTTTCGGATGACAGTAAAATCGCGAGACCTTCTTTTTCTGCACGACCTGTTCTCCCGATCCTGTGCATATAATTTTCGGGATAATCGGGAGTGTCAAAATTAATGACATGTGTTACATTATCAATATCCAAACCCCTTGCCATTACATCAGTGGCAACCAGTAATCTATGGGCGCCTTCTCTAAACTGTTCAATACTTCTTAGTCTATAGTTTTGGGTTTTGTTAGAATGGATCACACAAGTTTGCCCTGGAAAAATTTTGTCTAGTATATCAAAAAGGCGATCGGCCATTTTTTTATAGCCTACAAAAATGAGAACCCTAGAAAATTCATCTTCATTCTGTAGAAGATGTTCCAATAAATTCACTTTTGTGTTAAAGTTAGGAACATTATAACGCTGTTGTTTGATGTTTTCTAAAGGTGTTCCGGAAACCGCAATTTGAATTTTTGCTGGGTCAATGAAAAAATCCGTAATCAATTCATCTACGTCCTTTGTCATCGTTGCAGAAAACATAACATTTTGTCTGCGCTCAGGTAAAATATCAAAAATATTTGTCAGTTGATGCCTAAATCCAAGGTCGAGCATAATATCGACTTCATCTATTACCAATTTCTGTATCGATTTTAACTGTAAAACCCTGCTAACCGCTAAGTCGTATAATCGACCTGGAGTGGCTACAATGATGTCTTGACCTTGGGCTACAGCTTGCTTCTGCGTATTGATATTGGTACCACCATAAACACCTAAAACGCGATTGTTAATGTACTTGGATAGTTTCTCTATTTCATCAACAACCTGTACAACCAACTCTCTGGTTGGTACAAGAATAAGAACTCTGGGATTGTCTTGCCGAGAATATTTTAGGTGTCGCAATATTGGCATCATGTAAGCAAATGTCTTACCAGTACCGGTTTGTGCGATCCCGACAACATCTTTTCCAGAGGCCACTATATTAAAGGCTTCTGCCTGAATTGGTGTTGGGTTTTTAAAGCCTAAATCATCAATAGCATTGTATAGAGGTGTGTTTAAATTTAAATCCTGAAAAGTCAATCGTCCTAATTTTGCACAAAACTAACACTATTAATCAACTTAGACTAAATGGGCTTTATCTATTTCAATACTGTATGTTGCATTAAAATCAGAATTTGGTTGCAGCACAATAATACCTTCTTTATTAATTAATTGTTGATTGGTACTTTCAGAATCTGCAATACCTAACCATGGTTCAATACAAACATATGGTGCATTAGGCTTTGCCCAAATACCTAAATAGGGGAAGTCATCGAATCTTACAGAAAGAATTCCTCCCTTTTCTTTATGTTTTAAAGTCACGGCTCTAGATTTAATATCCCTGAAAATCAGGGCATCTTCATTAAATAAATGTGGTCTTAGTTGAATTTTGTGCCCTTCTGTAAAAACGGCTTTTGTCTTTTTAGTAACTAATCCTGTAGGCATATCTAGGATGTAAGATTTGCTGTTTTCGAGTTTTTCAAAATCTAGAAAATAATCCGTGTACAGTTCACCATCATAGAGAGGACAATTAAAAGCAGGATGACCGCCCAAGGAAAAATAAATGGTTTTCTTATCCGTGTTTTTTACAGAATGATGTAGGTGTAGTACGTTATCAATAAGTGTATAGGTCAATAAAAATTCAAAATCAAAAGGATAAATCGCACTAAGCTTATTATTTGAAATCAATCTGAATGCAATTTTATCTTTGGATTGCACCATGACTTCAAAGTCTTCATGATGTCTCAAAAAGCCATGCTTGGGCATTTTATAGGCTTTAGAGTCATAGTAATAGGTGTCGTCTTTCAATGCGCCAATTATTGGAAATAAATTGGGCGCATGGCTTCCCCATACTTTCGGGTCGGCTTGCCATAAAAACTCTAGATTTGATTTTACAGAGGTAATATTACATAACTCAGCACCCTTATGTTTTATATTTATGTGAAGGCTTTCGTTTTTTAGGCTGTACATGGTATTAGTTTTGTTGAAATATACAATACTTATTTCATTAAAAGTATTCTGTTTATTTTTGCAAAATTAAAATGATCTATTGAGAACATCAGTTACTTACCCGTTAAAACATCCTAAGCGTTTTAAAAAGCAATTATTGTTTTGGGCACAACAATTTGATAATGTTGTATGGATAGATTCTAACGATCATAAGGATAAATATAGTCAATATGATGCCATATTAGCTGTTGATGCTTTAACAAGTTTGCGCACTGATTATGATAATGCCTTTAATAGTCTCAACGAATACCAGCAATCTACTCAAGATTGGATTTTTGGATATTTAACTTATGACTTAAAAAATACCATAGAAGATTTAAAGTCTAACAATTTTGACGGTATAAAGCTTCCAGATATATATTTCTTTCAGCCAAAAAAGCTATTCTTGGTTAAGGATGGGCAAGTGGAAATTAAGTATTTAAAAATGGTTGATGATGAGATTGAAGATGATCTTAGAACCATAGAGCTATCAAACAATCAAAAAAGTGGGCCATTAGCTAATGGCATAAAAATTAAGCTTAGAATTCATAAGGACGAGTATTTTGAAAAAGTAAGTACGATGCTTGCGCATATACAACGTGGCGATATTTACGAAGCTAATTTTTGCCAAGAGTTCTATGCGGAGCACAGTACGATTAATACCGTTGAAACCTTTAACAAGCTCAATGAGATTTCTCAACCTCCTTTTGCAACATTTCTAAAATGTGACGATAAATATCTATTGTCGGCTTCACCCGAACGATACATTACAAAAGATGGCAATATTGTAATTTCGCAGCCCATAAAGGGAACAGCCAAGCGTTCTACCGATAAAGAAGAAGACCAAAGGCTGGCTAAAGCATTGTCAATTGACGAAAAAGAGCGTAGCGAAAACATCATGATAGTTGATCTGGTACGTAATGATTTGTCCCATACAGCCGAGAAAGGAAGTGTGAAAGTAGAAGAGCTCTGTAAGGTCTATTCTTTTTTGCAAGTACATCAAATGATTTCAACCATTACATCAAGAGTTTCAAAAGCGGTTAAGCCCGTTGAGATTTTGAAAACAACTTTTCCTATGGGCAGTATGACGGGTGCACCTAAAATTTCAGCAATGAAAATCATCGAAGAATTAGAGGAAACCAAACGCGGTTTATATTCGGGCTCTGTGGGTTATTTTGCGCCAAATGGTGATTTTGATTTTAATGTAGTGATTCGCAGTATTCTCTACAATGCAAAACAAAACTATATTTCCTATTCGGTAGGCAGTGCAATTACATCAAAGAGCGACCCCTTAAAGGAATATGAGGAGTGCTTGGTAAAAGCCAAGGCCATGCGCGAAGTCTTGGAAAGTTAAAAGACTCAATTTAAGGTTATTAAATGTGCTCGGCTAAATATCCACTTACTCTAAGTGGCTTCTAAAGCTTTTTTTAACTCTATCAAAAATATCCTCTATACGATCCGTGGTTATATTTTTTATTTTGGCGATATCGTCAAAATCCAGATTTCCGAAGATGTATAAATCCACAATATTAGAGATATTAATGGGAAGCCAGCTATAAAAGCGACCAAATACCTTAGGAGATTCGGTCTTGGATAAATTTTCTAGTTCAAAAGCCTTAAGTATTGAGGCTTGTTTGTCATCGTAAAGGTACAAGTGGTTACTTTGATCTTGCTGATATGAAATATCGCTTAATTCCGTATTTAAGATTAAATCCAAGTCGGCATCGATCGTATAGTCTTCACTTAATCGGCTCATCTCATCTTGAAGGATGCTGTCCGTGCTTATAGTATTCTTATGATAGGCTTCTTTTTTAAAAAGTTCATTCATATAGTTATCTACAAGTTTAAACAATTCAAGTTTTACCGCCATTCGTTCGGCTTCTATATTAAAACCGTTGCTGTAGAGTTCAATGATACATTCATCAATGATACCATTGGAAGAGTACATGTTTTTTGGTAAAATGCCTGTGGTTTCGGCTATATAAATTCTGTGTTTTACGTAGGGATGTAAATGGGGCACTGCAGAAAGTACTTTCTTATCAAAAGCAGTTTGAGCAGATTTTGACGATAGTTCTTTGAAAGTGCTCATAAATCAATTGTTTTATTATTTCATTAAAGCTAGACATAACAAACAGTCTTTTCTATGACAAATGTCATTATTAATCTAAAAACATAAGTAGATGTCATATCTCATTATTGTATATTTACCCTATGTTAACAGCCTTTAGGGAATATATTGATGACCATTTTAAATTCTTGCATTCAGCGAGACTGCTCATTGGTGTTTCGGGAGGTATTGACAGTGTGGTCCTCTCGCATTTGTGCAAGTCTTTAGATTCTGACTTTGCTTTAGCCCATTGCAATTTTAATTTAAGAGGAGAAGAAAGTAATGCAGATGAGGATTTTGTTCTGGAATTAGCCGAAGAGCTCGATGTTGAAGTGTTTATCCAAAATTTTGATACCCAAGCGTATGGAGAAGAACATAAACTTTCCATACAAATGGCTGCAAGAGAGTTGCGGTATCATTGGTTTGAAGAGTTGGCAGAACAGCTACAATTCGATTATATACTTACTGCACATCATGCGGATGATAATCTAGAGACCTTTTTAATCAACTTTACCAGGGGCACAGGACTAAATGGCTTAACAGGAATACCAGAGGTTAATGACAATATTGTAAGGCCTTTGTTGCGATTTTCGAGAGTAGAGATAGAAGCCTATGCGATGGAGGAGCAGATAAAGTGGCGAGAGGATAGCAGCAACTCATCTCGTAAGTATCTCAGAAATAAATTACGCCACGAAGTAGTACCAATCCTAAAAGAGATCAATCCACAGTTATTAGATAGTTTCCAGAATACTTTAGGGTATTTAAATGATACGGCAGATATTGTAGAGGAGAGTTTAAATGCAGTTTCTAAACGCGCCATAACAACTATTAATGATAAGGAAATTATCTATAAAGTTTCAGAATTCAAAAAAGTAAATAATCCAAGAGCTTATCTTTTCGAAATGTTCAAGGATTTTGGATTTACGGAGTGGAATGATGTGGTAGATTTATTAGATGCCGAAACTGGAAAGTACGTTAAATCCAACACACATCGATTAATAAAACATCGTGAATTTTTAATTTTAACCGATCGTCAATCAGAACGAAGGGAAGAATCTTTCGTTATAAATGAAGTAGATAATCCTGTCGAAACACCTCTAGGGACTCTAGACTTTCAAAAAGTAGATGCACTTGAAGATAATTCCAGTACTACTATTTTCGTAGATTTTGAAAATATTAAATTTCCTCTAGAGCTTCGCATTTGGGAAACAGATGATGTATTTCATCCATTAGGTATGAAAGGCAAGAAAAAGTTAAGTAAATATTTAAAGGACGAAAAGCTATTACCAACAGAAAAAGCACATACTTGGGTATTGGCCTCAAAAGGCAATATTGTTTGGGTGGTTGGAATGCGAGCAGACGATCGATTTAAAGTCACAGACAAAACACAACAAATTTTAAAAATTGAATTGACCTAGCTTGCTGTCAGTTCGAGTGTTCCGACTGTGTTCACTGAGCTTGCCTGTGCTGAGCGTGTCACATTGAGCGCAGTCGCAATGAAGTCGAAGCATCGAAGTGTAAACGTCGGAATGTATCGAGAACTGTAAAGAATAATTATGAAACTAAAAGGCAACATAGTAGACATACCTAACCGCAAAATTTTTAAGGGAGAGGTGACCATTGAAGATGGAATCATTACGTCGATCATTGAAAAGGACTGCGAAGAAAACCATTTTATACTTCCTGGGTTTGTAGATGCACATATCCATATTGAAAGTTCAATGTTAGTGCCATCAGAATTCGCAAAAATAGCCGTAAAACATGGTACAGTAGCAACGGTATCAGATCCGCATGAAATAGCCAACGTTTTAGGTGTAGAAGGCGTGGAGTTTATGATAGCCAATGGTAAGCAAACCTCTTTTAAGTTCAATTTTGGGGCACCATCATGTGTGCCTGCTACGAGTTTCGAATCAGCTGGTGCAGTGATCGATTCAGAAGCTATTAAAACGTTAATGGCAAACCCGAATATTAGGTATTTAGCAGAGATGATGAACTATCCAGGCGTTATTTACAAGGATACAGAAGTCCTTAAAAAAATAGGGTGGGCAAAGCATTTCGATAAACCTATAGATGGCCATGCACCAGGATTACAAGGTGATGATTTAACAACATACATAGCTGCAGGTATTTCTACAGACCATGAGTGTTTTACCTACGATGAAGGACTGGAGAAACTTCAAAAAGGGATGAAAGTTATCATAAGGGAAGGTAGTGCTGCCAAAAATTTTGAAGCCTTAATCGGTTTGTTGGACGAGCATTATCAGCATATGATGTTTTGTAGTGATGACAAGCATCCAGATGATTTATTATTAGGACATATCAATCAATTATGTACTAGAGCAGTGGCAAAAGGCATAGATGTGTTTAAAGTGCTACAGGCGGCATGTGTAAACCCGGTAAGACACTATGACTTGGAGGTTGGTTTATTGCAGGTTGGTGATAGAGCCGATTGTATTATTGTCGAAGATTTGAGAGACTTTAGTACACTTCAAACGTTTATTGATGGTCAACGTGTTTATGGTAATGGCGTTTCAGAAATTAAAGATGTCGAATTCGAGAACTTAAATAATTTCAGCGTTGATAAAAAAGAAATACTGGATTTTAGGTTGGAATCTAAAGCCAAAAAAATACGAGTCATTGAGTGTTTGGATGGTGAGTTGATTACGAACCAAATTATTGAAAATGCCACAATTAAAGACGGTAACTTAGTCTCTAACATTGAAACAGATATACTCAAAATGACAGTGGTTAATCGCTACAAAAATGATATGCCAGCAATCGCATTCATAAAGAACTTTGGACTTAATGAAGGCGCAATTGCATCATCTGTAGGGCACGATTCTCATAATATTATTGCACTAGGCGTTTCGGATGAGATGATATGCAAAGCAGTCAATCTTATTATTGAGCATAAAGGCGGTATTTGCGCTGTTAGCGATTCCGAAGAAAAGGTAGTTCCGTTACCAGTAGCAGGCATCATGAGCGATCAAGATGCAGAGACCATAGGTCAACGATATGCAGAGTTAGACCAAATGGCGAAAGCACTAGGGAGTCAGCTTCATGCACCCTACATGAGTTTATCTTTTATGGCATTATTGGTAATTCCATCGCTAAAATTAAGTGACAAAGGACTTTTTGATGGGAATACCTTTCAATTTACAGATCTCGAGGTGTAAAATGTTATCACTTCAATGTCACACTATGTACAAATTTAAGATGATGATAAAGGCCATTCCGATAAAGTGCTGCATTGAGGAATCTCATAGTTTTTTATTAGCTTAACAAGGCGCGTTTATTCGAGTGATTCTGAAATATCAATAGTATCATAAAGAAGTCATTCATCAAAATTTACAAACCGTTAATTGACTTTATTTTGTTTGTAAGAATAATAGTAGTTAATTTGAAGTTATAAACTCACAATTAGATGAAACAGATATACATATCAATTTTTTTAGCTTTTGGTTTTTTTCAGTTAGGATTTGGACAAATTGGTTTTGGGGAAATTATTATAGTAGAAGGTATAAATTCTGTGCATAGTGTTAAGGATGTCTTTGCAGGTGATTTAGATAACGATGGTGATGTTGATCTTGTTTCTGCTTCTTGGTTTGATAACAAAATATCATGGTACGAAAATTTAAATGGTTATGGAGAATTTGGTGATCAGCAAGTTATTTCTAATACAGCACCTAAAGCAAGTGCTGTATTTATCATAGATGTTGATGGAGATAGTGATAATGACATCGTTGCTGGGTATTCTGACCCTTCAGATTATAAAGTAGTATGGTATGAAAATCTTGATGGGCAGGGAACTTTTAGTACAGAACAGGTTATCTCTACTGATGCCATACAAGTGAGATCTGTATATGCGTGTGATATTGATAATGATGGAGACATAGATGTTTTATCTGCATCTCCTGTTGACGATAAGATAGCTTGGTACGAGAATCTTGATGGTGAAGGAAGTTTTGGAGAACAACAAGTAATAACCACTTCTACAAATGGAGCCTTAAAAGTTCACGCTGCCGATATTGATGGAGATACAGATATGGATGTTTTAACGGCATCAAATTTAGATGATAAAATCGCTTGGTATGAAAATCTAGATGGCCAAGGCACTTTTGGCGAAGAACAAGTAATAACAACTAATGCTGATTTGGCAGAATCAGTTTTTACAAGTGATATAGATAATGATGGCGATTTAGATGTGTTATCTGCATCATTTTTCGATGATAAAATAGCTTGGTACGAAAATACTAATGGACAAGGAGATTTTGGGGTAGAACAAGTTATTTCGACAGATGCAGATGGAGCGAGAGATGTTTATTCCATAGATTTAGATTCAGATGGAGATATGGATGTGTTATCTGCATCATATCTTGATAATAAAATAGCTTGGTATGAAAATCTTGACGGTTCGGGGACCTTTGGAGATCAGCAAATCGTATCAGCCACTAATAATGGAGCTGAATCCGTTTTTGCAATCGACATAAATAATGATGGAAGAAAAGATGTCCTTTCGGCTTCGTTTTTAGTAAATAAAGTTGCTTGGTATAAAAACTTAGGTTTTCGGGGTAATGAAATAAGCGGTACTGTGATGAATGACTTAGATAATGATGGATGTGATGATGGAGATAGTGTTTTATCAAACTTGCTCGTCATTGCCTATAATGACAATTATAATTTTTCTACTTTTACAAGACAAGATGGTACTTACCAGATAGCTGTAGATGAGGGGAATTTTACGACACAATTAGAAAACTTGCCACAATACTATACGTCTAACCCTTTGTCGGCAACATCTACTTTTACTGGTATTGGAAATACGGATACGGTTGATTTTTGTATAGAACCAGCAGATATTTTTAATGATTTAAACATAAGTGTCTATCCAGCTATTGACGAACCAAGACCAGGGTTTGATACAACGTACCAGATAGTTTATAATAATATTGGTACAATACAATTAAGTGGAGATATCACTTTTGAATTCGATGATTCTAAAATTCAGTTTTTAAATGCTAGTGAAACAGTTGTATCTCAAACAGCAAATACCTTAACGTTTAATTATAGTGATTTAAATCCATTTGAAACAAGAACCATAGATTTAGAATTTAATGTATTTCCACCACCAACCACCAATATTGACGACGTGTTGGTGTCAACTGCAACTATAAACCCTGTCTCTGGAGATGAAACAGAAGGAGATAATGTTTTTGAGCTAGAGCAAACGGTTATCGGTTCTTACGATCCAAACGATATTACTGTGTTGCAAGGAGATGAAATTTTTATTGAAGATGCAAGTAAATATCTTGATTACTTAATACGTTTTCAAAATACAGGTACAGCGAGCGCTATTAATGTAAGTGTAGAGCATGTATTAGATGATAAACTCGATTGGTCAACCATGCAATTGCAAAGCCTTAGTCATAGTGGTAGAGTGGAAATAACCAATGGAAGCGAGGTTAATTTCATATTTAATGATATCCATCTACCAGACAGTACAAGCAATGAGCCAGATTCTCATGGTTATATCGCTTTTAAAATAAAACCAAAAAGTAATGTTCAAGTTGGTGATATTATTAGTGGCGTAGCCGATATTTATTTCGATTTTAATCCGCCAATAATTACAAATACAGTAAACACGGAGATTGTAGAACCACTAAGTATAGGATACCAAGAGCTACGAAGTGTTAGAATATATCCAAATCCAGCAAGGGATATGATAGATGTTATATCGAGACAGATTATTGATGAGATTACACTAATAGATATCAACGGAAGAGTGCTTAGTACAATAGAAGTTTCAACGACAGATTATCGTCTAGATATCTCAGCTTTGTCCAAGGGGATATACTTTTTAGATATTAAATCTGGAGACTCAACATCAACAAAGAAGCTTATAAAGAATTGATCTAATATCCTGATACACTCATAAAGCATACAATAATTCATAGATAGAGCTTACGGTATTAAAAAAGTAAACGACTATTTAAATATTTTTATGACAACCCAGTCTGTTGAGATTGGGTTTTTATTTACTTTTTACAAAGATTAAAAAGGTCAAATTGAAAACCCATAAAATATATAGGTTTTGTTGTTTTCGTCGATAGTTTCGTGTGGTTAGTAGAATAAATAAAAATACGAAGTTGTAAAGCGCTTAAGGAATGGTTTTTTTTTTATGTTTATAAATCAAAGAATACCATCATGATTAAAAAATACCTTCTAGCTTTAAGTTTCCTTTGTATCTTAAAGGTATCTTCCCAAGACAATAATGCTTTTGTTACATCATATCTCGATAAACTTGTAGAGCGTAATACACTCTCAAAAAAAGATGTACAAAGTTATAAAATCACTGATAGCCATACAAGCCGAAAATCTGAAGTAAAGCATTTTTATTTCCGACAAAGTTATAATGGTGTAGAAATCGTCGGAACAGAATCTGGATTACACATCTTACCAGATGGCTTAGTTGTCTCAAGCTCTAATAATTTTATTACTAATATAGAGGATAAAATATTAGCTAATTCTAGAGGCTCTATCTCTAACAGAGACGCTATTTTAAGAGTTGCTCAGCAGATGAATTATCCAATAACCGGTAGTTTAAGACAAAACGCATATGGTTACGGTACAAAGCTAGATCCTAATAAAGCTATTTTTACAGATGGAGGAATTTCTAAAGTTCCTATTCCAGTTAAGAAGATATACTATTCAAGAGAATTTGAGAAACCTGTTTTAGCATGGCAGTTGTCGATATATGAAATTAGCGGAGAAAATTGGTTTAACTTTTACGTTAATGCAGAGACAGGTGAAATCTTAGCTAAAAATAATTGGAAGACATCCTGTGGTTTAAGTAATCATGAATGTTCAGACCATTCGCACAAATCTGAAATGTCGTCTTTGGAAGTGTCTGTTCCAACTACAGACGATTCAAAGCCTTTTGGAGGATCGGTCTATAATGTATTTGCATTACCCCTAGAGAACCCATTCTTTGGGCCAAGAACCCTAGAAGTGGATCCACACAACTTAATAGCTTCTCCATTTGGATGGCATGATACAAACGGCAGTGCAGGAGCAGAATTCACCGTTACTCGCGGTAATAATGTAAACGCTTATGAAGATGGTGACAATCCTGGTTATCAACCAGATGGTGGTACAAGTCTAACTTTCGATTATCCATTCAATCCAGTGTTTAGTGCTGGGGATCAGTCAGAAGATGCAGCAATAACTAATCTTTTTTATTGGAGTAACATTATACACGATATTATCTATTTATATGGTTTCGATGAAGAAAGCGGAAACTTCCAGGTGAATAACTACAATGGTTTAGGTGTAGGAAATGATCCGGTCAATGCTGAAGCACAGGACGGTTCAGGATCATGTAATGCTAATTTTTTTACACCACCTGATGGCTCTTCTGGAGTTATGCAGATGTACACTTGCGATTTTAGAGATGGTGATTTTGATAATCATGTCATTATCCACGAATATGGACATGGTATCTCAATTAGACTTACAGGTGGTGGATCAAACTCAGATTGTTTATTCAATGACGAACAAATGGGAGAAGGATGGAGTGATTGGTATGGAAGCATATTTACAATGACTGCGTCAGATCTTCCAACAGATCTCAAAACTGTTGGTAATTGGTTATTCGGACAAGACCAAGATGGTCCAGGAATTAGAGATTATCCGTATACTACAGATTTGTCTCAAGATCCAAGAACATACGACTATATAAAGACGACCTTTGGACCGCATCCTTTAGGTTCAACCTGGGCAGCTATGCTTTGGGAATTAACTTGGGGACTAATTGAAGAGCATGGTTTTGATCCAGATGTCTATAATGGTACTGGAGGTAATAATATTGCTATAGCCTTAGTTACCGAAGGCTTAAAGTTGCAACCTTGTAGTCCTGGCTTTGTTGATGGTCGAGATGCCATTCTAGCAGCAGACATAGCTTTGTATGGTGGTGCCAATCAATGTATTATTTGGGACGCTTTTGCAAAAAGAGGACTTGGTTTTAGTGCTGTTCAAGGTTCATCGGGCAGTAGAATTGACGGTGTCGAAGCTTTTGATACACCAACAACCAATCTTGATATTGAAGAAAATAGCTTCTGCTTTTTTGAAAGTTCCGTAGTACTAGGCGGAGGCATTCCTATCGGAGGTGTATATTCAGGACCGGGTGTAACAGATAATGGTGATGGGATTACATTCACTTTTGATCCTACTACAGCTGGACAGGGAACTCATACTATAACATATACTGCTACAAGTATTTGTTCTACATCTGGCACTGCAACTGATACCATAGAAGTAACTAATGGTGAGCCAGAAATTATATGTCAAGACATAACACTGACTTTAGACAGCTCGGATACTTTAACCATAGTCCCAGAAGATATTGTTACTAATTTCCTTCCAAGTGAGGGTTATACATTAGATCAGTCGGGAACTTTTAGTCCTGAAGATATCTCTGCCGGAAGCTCAACGGTAACATTATTCGATGATCAGGTATCTAGTGCTTTACCAATTGGATTCGATTTCAATTTTTATCAGAATACCTATTCTAATTTTTATATTTCATCTAATGGTTTTATAACCTTCGACTCCGGAGGCGAAAGTGGGTGTTGCGCAGGTCAAAATTTACCAAGCGGTTCACTACCCAATAATTTGATCGCATTTGCTTGGGATGATTTATATCCGCCTGGAAGCGGAACAATAAGGTATGCTACAATTGGATCTGCACCTAACCGTATATTGGTGGTTGATGTTGTGGATATACCTTTCTGTTGTGATTCAACACCAGAGGTAACCACACAAGTAAAATTATTTGAAGGATCTAATGTAATCGAGATTCATAGTACAGATGTATCCGGATCACCGATGACTCAAGGTATAGAGAATATTGATGGTACCCTTGCTTTAACCGTACCAAACAGAAATTCTGAAACAATTTCTTTTGCGAATGATTTTGTAGCGTTCATTCCAAATACTGGGAGTTTTCCAGATAATTGTGGTTTAGAAACAACAGTTATTATTGATATTGACACTTTCGACTGCTCAAATATTGGTGATAATTTGGTGACAGCTACCGTAACAGATACAAACGGCAATACGGCTTCATGTACAGCAACAGTGACGGTGCTTCCTAATAGTGGTGCCGAATTAGATCTGGCTACAACCCTGTTTTGTGAAGACGAAGGCCTGATGTCGGGACTTTCGGGAGGTTCACCGATTGGAGGCGTTTATGGTGGAACAGGTGTCACTGATGACGGCAACGGTACGACCTTTAGTTTTGATCCTGCCGTGGCAGGAGCTGGCATGCACACCATAACCTATTCGAGTATGAACTCTTGTGGTACTGTTACATCAAGTTCACAAGATGTCGAGGTCCAGCCAGCCATTCCAGATATTGTCTGCCAAGATATTACCTTGGCACTAGAATTAAATGGAACCGCGACCATTGAGCCATCTAACATATTACTGGGAGGTGATATATCGGGATCTTTATATGCCTTGAATCCTTTCTCGGCCAATAGCAATATTTCACGCTATGACTACAATGCTATAGATGATACAATCTCTGTAGATACAGGGTATAATGGCAGCACACAGATAGAGCGCAATTTTGCCATGGACAGTGATCCATCAAGCGGAACAGTTTATATTATGAGTGCGACCAGTAATTCTGCAGCGCGTGAACTGTTCAGTTTCGATATAGAGACGGGCAACGGAGGGGCACAGTTGATAGGCACCATAGTCTCAGTTACGGGCAACACGAACCCACAGGCTATGGCGTTCGGTCCCGACGGTACGCTTTACTTCGCTTTTAACAACGGCGAGATCAACGCCTACAATGTATCCACACAGACCATGAATGCGTTCAGCAATGTTTCTGGCAGTGGTGCCGTAGGGCTTACCTATGATTACGACAACAACCGATTGATCCGTTCTTCGGGTACTGGTACTGTATCTCTTAGTGCCATCGATCTAGCAACGGGAACGGCTTCGAGCCTGTTCAGTGTTACGCCAGGTTGTGGCGCACAGGCTATAGAGTACGTGGGCAACAAGTTGATTGCATCTTCTACTGGAGGCTGTAACAAGGTGTATATCATAGACCTCAATACACAATCGGCTACCGATCTTTTGAATCCTTCACAGACCTTTACGAGCATCAAGGACTTTATGTACCT
The DNA here is from genome assembly GCF_028282165.1 of Winogradskyella sp. Classification (GTDB taxonomy): domain Bacteria; phylum Bacteroidota; class Bacteroidia; order Flavobacteriales; family Flavobacteriaceae; genus Winogradskyella. The sequence continues at coordinate 22,510 of NZ_JANQIM010000022.1, forward strand.
AGGTGGGCTTCCTGTTGACAACTGCAATGGCCAGGCACTGACCTTCACCTTGGACCAGGATAGTTTTACCTGTGCCGATATAGGGGACAATATGGTTACGGTCACGGCGACCGATGGGCAGGGCAATCAGACTAGCTGTACTGCCGTAGTGACGGTGACCTTGCCAGAACCTTCGGAACTGATCTTTGATCTGGCTACAACCCTGTTTTGTGAGGACGAAGGTCTGGTATCGGGACTTTCAGGAGGTTCACCGGTTGGAGGCGTTTACAGTGGAA
>NZ_JANQIM010000035.1 GCF_028282165.1 Winogradskyella sp.
GGGTTTATCGCAGCATCAGCCATTAATTCCAAAATACGATCGGCATATTTTGATAAGGAGCTTGCAAATCCACCAGAAAAACCAAAACTTAAATTAGCACCCAAGAAATCTATTTCTTCATTAAATTCATCTTTGGAAATTGTTGTAGTACCATTACCTAACATTGCACCAAGAATACTCTCAATACCAGCTTTATCTTTGGTTGCAATAGGATTATTATCTATTCTGAGGGAATATGACACTCTTGGCAACTTGTGATTTTCAACAACAAGAACCTGCATGCCATTCTTTAAGGTAAATTCAGATGGAACGTCTAATTTTATCTCTGGCTCTGGGCCAGGTTTTGGCATTTTAGATCTATCAAGTTGTGCATTTAAACCTAATGAGACTAAAGTCAATAGGATAAACGTAATAGCCTTTAAATTCATTTTATATAAATTTTTCATTATTGATCGTCTTTTTTAGGTAAATATTTAATTTCTACACGTTGGTTTGGACTCAGATATTTTTTAGCAACATCTCTTATTTCCTCTCTTGTTATAGATCTGTACAAATCTAATTGTGTATTAATAAGATTAACATCACCATAAAGTAGATAGTATGTTGCCAAGGAACCGGCAATACCTTCGACACTAGTGTTTGAGTTTACAAATTGATTTTCAAACTGATTAAGTAATTTTTGATAATCACGCTCAGAAATAAGTTCTGACTGCATTACTTTTATTTCTTCATCCATTTCAGAAAGAAGTGTATCTAAAGCCACATCGCCCAGTGGTATTGCAAAAAGCGCAAAAATATTATGGTCTACTTGTCCTAAGTTTACAGCTTGTACAGCAAGTGCTTGTTTTTGCTCGTCTACCATTTTTTTGTAAAGTACAGAACTTTTCCCACCGCTTAAATAGGTCGAAATCATATCTAAAACATAAGCATCTCTCGATGATTGTGGTGGAAGTCTATACGCCGCTATTATTGCTGGTAATTGAATATTAGCATCAAAGGCTTCAACTTGCTTAGATTCGGTAATTGGGGTTTCCTTTGGGAAGTTTCTAACTGGTTTTGGTCTTTGTTTTACTTCACTAAAGTACTTCTTAACCAATTCTTTAGTCTCATTTGTATCAATATCACCGGCAACGATTAAAACAGCGTTGTTGGGAGTGTACCATTTATCAAAATAGGCATAAAACTCTTCTAATGTTGAAGCATTTATGTCCTCCATAAAACCTAGAACTGAATTCTTGTAAGGATGTACATCAAATAGGTTTTCATTAATAACTTCTAATAATTTCCCATAAGGTGCATCTGTTCTCTGACGTTTTTCTTCTTTAACCACTTCTTTTTGGGTATCAACTCCTATTTGGTCAATTACTGGATGCAGCATACGCTCAGATTCTAGCCATAATCCTAATTCTAACTTATTTGATGGAAAAATATCGTAATAATAAGTTCTGTCCATAGACGTATTAGCATTAAATGTACCCCCGTTAGCAGGTATAATTTTCATGAACTCCCCGCGTTCTATATTTTCAGAACCTTCAAATAATAGATGTTCAAAAAAATGGGCAAACCCAGATCTTAAACCCGTTTCTGGTTTTCCACCAAGATCTTTACCGCCAACATCATACATAACGGAAGTAATTACAACTGGAGCCGAATTGTCTTGATGCAAAATTACATGTAAACCATTATCCAAATCGAACTCTGTAAAATCTACTTGCTGTCCGTTAGAATAAAACCCAACTAACAGTAAGGATAATAGAGCAAATACGCTTTTTTTCATTATTAATAGTGTTTTGATTTTAAAACTGTTCTAGTGTTTGACACTGCTTTGTCCTTATTGTCACACAAAGCCTCGCAAAAATAAGGAATGATTTGCCTTTTTAATATAATAAAATGTGAAAACTCTCATATTTGAGCATTCTGGTATTTTCACCGAATTTATAATTGCACTAAAAACTGGTCGAAAAGCCTAAAAACGTTTGTAGATTAGGAATTTAGGAGTATATTTGCATCCGCTTTCTGAGAAAAAGCATATTTTGATTAATAAACTAATTAATAAAAACGTTACGCTATGTACGCAATTGTAGAGATAGCAGGGCATCAATTTAAAGTTGAGAAAGACCAAAAAGTTTTTGTTAACCGTTTGTCTACAGAAGAAGGAAAGAAAGTAGCTTTCGATAATGTTCTTCTAATAGGAAATGGTAATGACGTTACTTTAGGCGCCCCAGCTATAGACGGAGCACAAGTAAGTGCTAAAGTCTTAAAGCACCTTAAAGGTGACAAGGTAATCGTTTTCAAAAAGAAAAGACGTAAAGGATATCGTGTTAAGAATGGACACAGACAAGCCTTAACTGAAATCGTTATTGAAGGGATTACTGCATCTGGAGCCAAAAAGGCCGCTCCAAAGAAAGAGTCAGCTAAAGCTGATACAACAAAAAAAGCTGAACCTAAAGCTGCTGCAAAAACAGAAGCTAAAAAAACAACAGGTAAAGCTGATGATTTAAAGAAAATTGAAGGTATTGGGCCAAAAATTGCTTCTACTTTAATCGAAGCAGGCATTACTACCTATGCTGATTTAGCTAAGGCTAAACCAGAAGCAATTTCTGAAATCATAGCTAATGTCCGTGGTAACCACGTTACCGACACTTGGCCAGAGCAAGCTAAATTAGCTGCTGAAGGCAAGTGGGATGAGCTTAAAAAATGGCAAGACGAATTAGATGGTGGTAAAGCATAATTGCGCAACCACTTAAGTATAACAATATAAAACCTTAAGACAATGGCTCATAAAAAAGGAGTTGGTAGTTCTAAAAACGGTAGAGAATCAGAATCGAAACGCTTAGGTGTTAAGATTTTTGGTGGACAAGCTGCAGTTGCTGGAAACATCATCGTAAGACAACGTGGTAACACACACCATCCAGGTGAAAATGTGTACCAAGGCAAAGACCACACTTTACATGCTAAAGTTGATGGTATCGTACAATTTACTAAGAGGAAAGACAACAAGTCTTATGTTTCTATAGCGCCTTTTGAGGCTTAAGAAATTACTTCTTAAAAGAATAGAATTCAAACCCTTTCTAGACATAGAGAGGGTTTTTTAGTTTTCCACTATTTTCATCTTCTTCAACAAAAAACTCGCATTCATATTTTGGCAAACCCCTTGTTTGAGTTTATAATCAAAAAAAAGCTCATCATTAACAATTTGTGCATCAAAAAAATAGTTCTTCACATCTTCTAATTCTGCTTCGGTTTCGGTAAGGCTTAAATCATGGGTAGCGATAATTCCTGTTGCATTAAGCTTCACTAATTTTTCAACAAATTTTTTGGAGCCAATGGCTTTATCCGTACTGTTGGTTCCTTTTAATATCTCGTCTAAAATCACAAAGTAGTTTTTGTCGTTTTCAATCGTGTCGACTACAAATTTTAATCGGGTTAGTTCACTAAAAAAGTAAGAACTGTCGTCGGTTAGCGAATCTGTGGTTCGCATACTTGTAATCAACCTAATAGGCTTGTAGCTGCTTTCCTTAGCACAAACTGGCAACCCAACATTGGCCATTACAATATGTAAGGCTACGGTTCTTAAAAACGTACTTTTTCCAGCCATATTGGCCCCAGTTACAATAAAGAACTGTCCTTGCCCTAGTACCATATCACTATCGATGCGTTTTTTAGGATTTAAAAGAGGGTGTCCTATTGCCTTAACCTCAATTGTAACTTTATCATTAGTGATTTTAGGATAGGTATAATTTTGGTAATTAAAGGCGTAATTCCCAAAACTATTATATGCATCAAAAAATGTCACCACCTCAAACCAATCCTCAACCTTATCGGCGTATTTAGCAATCCATTGTTCTATGCGATAGGTTTGCCTTATATCCCAAAGTAAATAGCCATTGCCAAAAATGGCAGATATAAAATTATTCCTATTATCCAAAGCGTCTAAAGCCTTTGAAAATCTTGAAAATATTTGAGATGCTTTTAAGTTGTCTAATTGAATTTTTTGTTGTTTTTCGAGTAAAAGCTTAGACTCAAACGTATGATTTTCGATCTGTTCTAACAACAATGCATATTGCCTAAACGTATCTTTAGCCTTCTCTGTGTTTTGTGCTATCTCATTGATTCGTTTTAAATATCTACCCGTTATTGCCAACCCAAACAATAACCAATACCCTGCATATTTAATAGGTATAACTTCAATAATCCCCAAAACTAATATTGTAACTGATGCTATACTAAAAGCACTTGTTAACCAATACATGGTTGTGCTTAAAAATGGGGTATAATCCTTTAACCATTTAATTATGGATTTGGCCTGATGTTCAATCTCTACACCTTGTGCAATTCCTGTATAATGTTGCCTCCACTCTGGTGATTTAGACAATTCTTTTATAGCTTCTTGTCTTGCTTCTATGTCAACAATATTATTAGCAAGTAAACTTTGCACCAAGCGGTCTGTACCTTCTTTAATGGTCGTTCGATTAATAAATTGAAAAAATGAGCCTCGCCCAAATAAATCAATATCTAAGCTATAGGCATGTTTAGGATTCTGAAATCGGGAACCATCAGCTCTATTGTGAAAATCACCTGAAGCTATTTGGAGTTCCTCATCATTGATTTTGGCTAATCTTTTATGAAGTGCTCTCTTGTTTTTTAAATCTGTATATCTCGAAAGTAGATAAAGAAATATGATTGCTCCTATAGCAGCAATTAATAGCACAATTTTCCAGCGTCCAAAGCTCAAATAAATCCCAAAGGCCGTTAAAGCGAAAATGGATAGTCTCGAAATACTAAGAACACCCATTAATTTATAAATACGCTTAGCTTCTGTATTATGTATATTACGCTGTTCGTTGTAAAATGTAACTGGATCTTGCATTAAGACGAAATAAAATCCCAAGATAAGATTTTACCTTGGGATTCAAATATTATAGATTATTTTATGGAATTGCAGTAAATCCTTAACCTTTAAAACTAGCAGCTAAGTATTCACGGTTCATACGTGCTATATTTTCTAAAGATATGCCTTTAGGGCACTCAACTTCACAAGCACCGGTATTGGTGCAATTACCAAACCCTTCTTCATCCATTTGCTTTACCATATTTAAAACACGATCAGTAGCTTCAACTTGTCCTTGTGGCAATAAAGCAAATTGAGACACCTTAGCAGAAACAAACAACATCGCCGAAGAGTTTTTACAGCTCGCCACGCAAGCACCACAACCAATACATGTTGCCGCATCAAAGGCTTTATCAGCATTTTCCTTTTCAATTGGAATGGCGTTAGCATCCTGAGTATTCCCAGAGGTGTTTACTGAAATAAAACCACCTGCCTGTTGAATGCGATCAAACGATGTACGGTCTACAATTAAATCTTTTATAACAGGGAATGCCTTTGCTCTCCAAGGTTCTATATAAATAGTGTCGCCATCCTTAAAGCTACGCATGTGCAACTGGCACGCGGTAATCTTTGTAGCTGGGCCATGTGCTCGCCCGTTAATATATAATGAACACGTTCCACAAATACCTTCTCTACAATCGTGATCAAAGGCCACAGGAGATTCGCCCTTTTCAATCAATTCTTGATTAAGCACATCTAACATCTCTAAAAAAGACATATCCGGGGAAATTCCACTGACTGGATAATCAACAATTTTTCCTTTATCATTAGCATCTTTTTGACGCCATATTTTTAATGTTAAATTCATCATAGCTTTTTATTTGTAACTTCTCTCTTTCACTTCAATATTTTCGTACTCTAATGACTCTTTATGGTGAACAGCATCACTTGGTTGACCTTTATATTCCCATGCCGAAACATATTGGTATTCTTTTACTCTTAAAGCTTCACCACCTTCAGTTTGGTATTCCTCTCTAAAATGCCCTCCAGCTGATTCGTTGCGCTCTAATGCATCTTTTGCAAATAACTCACCTAGTTCTAGGAAGTCAGCAACACGACCAGCTTTTGCTAATTCTTCGTTGTATTCGTTTTCATTCCCAGGAACAAAGACATCTTTGTAGAATTCTTCTCTTAACTTAGCGATTTCTTGAATTGCCTCCTTAAGCTCTTTTTCGTTGCGAGCCATTCCGCATTTGTTCCACATTATTTTGCCTAAACGCTTATGAAAATGATCAACGGATTTCGTCCCCTGATTATTAACAAGTCTATTAATCGTGTCTTTTACACTTTTCTCAGCTTCATCAAATTCTTTGGTATCGGTCGGAATTGGGCCAGTTCTAATATCATGAGCCAGATAATCTCCAATGGTGTATGGCAGTACAAAATAACCATCCGCTAGACCTTGCATTAAAGCCGAAGCTCCTAATCTGTTTGCACCATGATCTGAGAAATTAGCCTCACCAATGGCATACAATCCTGGTACAGTAGTCATTAAATTATAGTCCACCCAAAGTCCTCCCATAGTATAGTGAACCGCAGGATAAATCATCATTGGTGTTTCGTATGGATTTTGATCGACGATCTTTTCATACATCTGGAATAAGTTGCCATACTTATTTTCTACAACTTTCTTACCTAAGTCGGTCACTACTTTTTTATCGTCAACGTTGAGCCCTTTTATGTAAGCTTGTTCTTTACCGTAACGCTCTATAGCAGAAGCAAAATCCAAGTACACCGCTTCACCTGTTTGGTTAACACCATAACCTGCATCGCAACGCTCTTTAGCCGCTCTCGATGCCACGTCTCTTGGCACCAAGTTTCCGAAGGCTGGATAGCGACGTTCTAAATAGTAATCTCTATCTTCTTCAGCGAGTTCGGTCGGTTTTAAACTACCGTTTCTAATCGCCTCTACATCCTTTTTATGTTTTGGCACCCAAATACGACCATCGTTTCTTAAAGACTCAGACATTAACGTTAATTTAGATTGATGATCTCCAGAAACTGGAATACATGTTGGGTGAATTTGTGTGTAACATGGATTAGCGAAAAAAGCACCTCGTTTGTGGGCTTTCCATGCTGCCGTAACGTTTGATCCCATAGCATAGGTTGATAAATAAAAGGCATTTCCGTAACCGCCAGTTCCTAAAACTACAGCATGCGCCGAATGGCGTTCTATTTCACCTGTTACAAGATTACGTGCTATTATACCTCTTGCTTTTCCATCTACGATGACCACATCTAACATTTCGTGACGTGTGTACATTTTGATCTTTCCACGACCAATCTGACGGTTCATAGCGGCATAAGCACCTAACAACAATTGTTGTCCTGTTTGGCCTTTAGCATAGAATGTTCGTGATACCAATACACCACCAAACGAACGGTTATCCAATAAGCCTCCATATTCCCTAGCAAATGGTACACCTTGCGCCACGCATTGATCAATAATATTGGTTGAAACCTCAGCTAAGCGATAAACGTTAGCTTCACGAGAGCGATAATCGCCTCCTTTTACAGTGTCGTAAAATAATCTGTAGGTAGAGTCACCATCGCCTTGATAATTCTTTGCTGCATTGATTCCGCCTTGTGCTGCAATAGAGTGTGCACGTCTAGGTGAATCTTGAAAGCAAAATGCTTTTACATTGTAGCCTAACTCAGCTAGGGTTGCTGCAGCAGAACCTCCTGCTAAACCAGTACCAACGATGATGACATCGATCAAACGTTTGTTGGCTGGATTAACAAGATTTATATCATTTTTATGTTTTGTCCACTTGTCCGCTAAAGGACCTTCTGGTATTTTAGAATCTAATATTGACATAGTGTTCTTTTTAATGGGTAAAGTGATGGTAAACCGCGATGAAAATAAACAAAGCAGGAATGCCTATAGAATAAACCTTACTGAAGCCTTTAAGTCCTTTGATATACTTATTATTGGCACCAATGGATTGGAAAGATGAATTGAATCCATGTAATAAATGCAAGGCTAATAATACAAAGGCCACAACATAAATCCCAACTCTGACGGGGCTTACAAACTTTTCGCGTAGTTCTTCATAATAACGGAAGCCAGACTCAGCATTATTAGGATCAATTAAACCGCTCATATCGCCTTCAACGTATTTCACTGTCATTTCGTGAACCCAGAAGTCGTACATATGCAGGCCTAAGAACGCCAATACAACGACACCAGTGAGTAACATATTTCTAGACATCCAAGTAGAATTATCTTTTGCAGAGTTACTTGCATATTTTACACTTCTAGATGCTCTGTTCTTAGCTTCTAGGATAAAGCCCATTACAAAATGAAAGACAACACCAAAAATTAAAATGGGTTGCATAAGCCCTTGAACTAATGGATTAGTTCCCATAAAATGGGACAAATTGTTAAATAGTTCTTCACTAAAGACCGAGGTAAAATTTATGGAAACATGCATTACGAGAAAAACCATTAGGAAGAGTGCCGAAAGTGCCATGGCAAACTTTCTTCCAATCGAAGAATTTAGAATTCCGCTCATTGTAGATTTAATCTTTTTGTTAGTCTTACAAAAATACAGTACAATCCACGTTTTAGCAACTGACGTTTGTTATAATTATTTATTTAGAATGGTTTTAATTAGACACGCTCGGAATCAGTCCTCTCAGTCCCATATCAACGACCTGTTCACCAGCCGATGGCTCATATTTTCCGTCATTATTGACTTCTGTCCACTCAAAACTATTATTTATGGAAAACGACAGCGTTACTGTAATGTCTTCAGTCTCATTTCCTGTGACACTAAAGTTCTCTACAAACTGACCTGTGACAACACAAGAGCCTTGTGGCACAGGTGACGTATTGAACAATGGGTTAGGAACTGTTGTTGCGCCTTCAGGTGCTTGGCCTTGGGACGTGAAGCCTAAAGCCTCAAAGGCCCAAAATCCTTGTAGTTTATTCTCATTAACTGTGAAGGTACTTCCATTGAGATCAAATGAAGTGACATAATTATTGTAGCCCACAAAGCTTGCCAAACGGCCTGTAACCTCACCAACATTATCTGTTAAGATCTGTATGTCGCCTTCTTGATATGCTAAAGACACGCGTACCCATTGGTAATTTCCGACAGCAACTTGACTCAAAGGTATACTTAGAAACACATCATCATCACCTACTAAGATGGATTGTTGAAAATCAATGGCCATGTCTCCCCCTGCATTAGTTTCTGGGCCTTCATAAATGATTTCACCATCACCTAAAAGTGTATTTGCTGTTGGTGCAAACTCAATATAGTTGGCGCTCATGCTTTGAATAACTGGAGTTTGTGCCGCATTCCCATTTGGAATGGTGGCTGGCTGCCCTAAATTATCTAATCGTTGTTGGTTGGAATCAAAATTGAGCTTAATGATTAATTGCGGCGTCCCATTTTGATTGTTTTCATCATCATCGCTACAAGACACTACTATTATAAGCATTAAAATAAGTAGGAAAATTTTTTTCATATTAAGATAAGATTTGGATTCTAAAAATAAACATTTTTATTGACACCTCTAAAAGTCATTATTTAATTTCTAACTTCATCTCTGAGTCATCAATTTCAACTGTATAAACGCCTTTAGGCAGATAATATTTTCCGTTGCTAGCTTTGTTAATATTCAAATTTATGTTTTCCTTCATCAGGGCTTTTCGTCCTTTTTCAGTCAGTTCCAGATTATAATCTACATAGTTGAATCCTTTGTCGGCATCAACTTTTATACTATTTAGCTCTGCTCCTTTTTCAGAAAGAATTTTGATGGTTTTTTTACCTGAAGCATTACTGTAAAACCGAATGGTCTTTTTTGGTTGATAGGAGTCTAACCACTTGCTCCAAGAACTTCCCCAACGACCTGAATGACGTACAGGACTTATATCGAAAATCGTAACGGCCTTTGATTTTAAATCAGCATTCATCTGTTGTAATGGTGCAATATTGGCTTTGTAAATACTTCGACCATGTGTTCCCAGCAATAGATCTTTGGCTTCAGGTTGAATGACGATATCATGAAAAGCAACATTAGGCAATCCCTTGGAGAATACCTCCCAAGACTTGCCCATATCAAACGACACATAAGCGCCATTGTCAGTCCCTAAGTATAGGATATTTTCATTTTCAGAATCCTCTTTAATCACATTGACTGGTGACACCGGAATATTACTACTGATATCTTTCCAAGTTTGTCCGTAATCCTCACTCATATAAGCATACACTTTAAAATCATCCCAACGGTAGCCATTCAAGGTGACATAAACACGTTCTTTTTTGTGTTGTGAAGCTATAACTCGACTCACCCATAAATCCTTAGGAAATGTGTTTGAAATATTTGTCCAATTTCCACCTGCATTTTTGGTGACGTGCAGTAAACCGTCATCGCTTCCTGCATAAATCAACCCGAATTTAAATGGACTTTCAGAAATTGACGTGATTGTTCCGTAGGCCACGTTGCCTTTTTTTCCGCCATTGGTTAAATCATCACTTATGGCTTCCCAATCATCGCCTTGATTCATGGAACGCATTAATTTATTACCGCCCAAGTATAATATATCTTGATTATGTGGTGATAGCAAAATTGGAGTTTGCCAATTAAAGCGATATGGATTCTCCCCTAAGTTGTGCTTAGGTTGAATATAGGTTTGTTCGTCAGATTCAAGATTAAGTCTATAGTAGTTTCCGAACTGGTAGCCAGTGTAAACCACATTTGAGTTTCGATTATCAATTTGAATTTGCATTCCATCACCTCCCATAATAGGTGTCCATGGGTACTTTCCTTGTTGATGCCAGCTTTTATCTTGCCTTGCGTTGTTGGCGCCTTTCCAAACGCCATTATCCTGTAAACCACCATAGACATTATAGGGTTTTTCGTGATCAATATTAATCGCATAAAACTGGCCCACCGAAGGTGAATTATTCTTTATCCAACTCTCTCCATCATCATAAGTGATATTAACACCTCCGTCATTACCATCGACCATATGATTTGGGTTTTTGGGATTGATCCAAAGCGCATGATGATCAGCATGGACATTTTCGGCGCTAATCGACGTCCAAGATTTTCCGCCATCTTTGGACTTCACAATAGGCACTCCATAAATATAGATATGGTCTTCATTGGCTGGTGAAACGTGAATATGCCCGAAGTAATACCCATAACTATAATAAATACCATCTAAATAGTCGTCGTGAGTTTTTTTCCAGGTTTTGCCACCATCTGTACTTTTATAAACTTCAGCACCGACCACAGGCGTATCGAACAACAGTGAATTGGCATCTTCTAAATATTTGGCTAAATCTACGGGCTTCACATTTTCCGAGCGCACCATCTGCTTCACATTTTCTGCCCTGTATTTCTCTTGAAACCCATTGGTCTTTAAAAAAGTATTCAATTTTTTGTCATCAAGCGCAAGAAAATCCTCTTTAGACATGGTCTTAAAATCATCTTTTGACAAGCCTCTTTCGGTTGCTGAGCTTGTCGAAGCATCGTCTGGTCGTCTAAACTGGCTATCATGGACTGCGTAAACCACATTGTCATTGTACACCGCAATACCTATACGACCAACACCTTCACCTGTTGGGAAACCACTATTTTCTGTAGATACTTTGGTCCAAGTTTCTCCGGCATCCGTACTTTTATAAATACCCGAATTGATTCCATTCCCTGTAAAGTTCCATGCTTTTCTATCCTTTGTCCAAGAGGTAGCATACATCACATTATAATTATTTGGACTGTGTTGCAAATCAATAACGCCACTTATGTCATCAACAAACAAGGTCTGTTTCCAAGTTTTCCCTCCATCTGTGGTTTTATATACGCCACGTTGGTCATTAGGAGAATATAAATGTCCCGTAACACCAACGGTGACCACATCTGGATTATCGGGATGGATTAAAATAGGTGCAAAATGATGGGCATCCATTAATCCGACATTAACCCAAGTCTCTCCATTGTCTATCGATTTTAAAATGCCAATACCAGCATAAGACGATCGGGAAGCGTTGTTTTCACCAGTGCCAACATAAATGGTTCGTGTGGGCCAGTGCACTGCAATATCTCCAACATTCTGTGTGTCTGAATTATCTAAAATTGGCGTGAATGTTGTGCCATTATTAGTGGTGTGCCAAACGCCTCCTGAAGCATACCCAACATAAAATTCTGATGGCATTTCTGGGTTAACATCCAAATCCACCACACGGCCACTCATAATCGTTGGACCAATATTTTCAAAAGGGATATTTTTAACCAAGGAGGTTTTGGTCATTTCACGTTTCTGTTCTAATGCTGTTTTAATGGTCTCGGTCGGAGTTGCTGGTTGCTGTGCAAAACAAAAAAATGGGAAAAGGACAAAAAATAGGCAAAGTTGTTTCATTTACTATAGCTGAATTATTTCTATCAAAAATACTGAATAATTAATTAGCTATTTAAAGTTCATTGCCAATAGCCAATTGAACAAATTGTAATTTTTCTTAAATTTATACTATTAACTAAATCATAGTATTATGGGATTATTATACGCATTATTAATCGGTGGTGTTGCTGGTTTCTTAGCTGGCAAACTTATGAAAGGTGGTGGCTTTGGTATCATCATCAATATTGTTTTAGGTATCGTTGGTGGTATTGTTGGTAATTGGCTTTTTGGCCTATTGGACATTAGCCTTGGCTCTGGAGTTATTAGCGATTTGTTGACTGGTGTCATCGGCGCCGTGGTGGTATTGTTTGTTGCTGGTTTATTTAAAAAGTAAGTTTTAAAATGCGATTCAAAATTAAAAGCTATCGGTTATGATGGCTTTTTTTCTGAACAAAAACTATGTAACTTTAACCTCTTAATTAAAATATTGACTTCATGAAATATCACCGCATAGACCGTAACCTCTTTATTAAAAACCGAAATAACTTCATGGCGCAGATGAAGCCGAGTAGTTTAGCTGTGTTTAATTCTAATGATATTTATCCTGTAAGTGCAGATAGCACCTTGCCTTTTGCTCAACACAGAGATATCTTTTATCTGAGTGGTGTGGATCAGGAGGAAAGTATTTTGGTGTTATTTCCCGATTGTCCAAAAGAAAAGCATCGCGAAATCCTATTCTTAAAAGAAACTAACGAACATATTGCTGTTTGGGAAGGTGAAAAACTCACCAAGGAAGCGGCTTTAGAAACCTCAGGCATTAAAACCGTGTATTGGTTGCAGGATATGGAGAAGATTATGTTTGAACTGATGACCCAATGTGATACCGTCTACATCAATACCAACGAGCATTACCGCGCTAGTGTTGAGACCGAAACACGAGAGGATCGTTTTACAAAATGGTTAAAAGGCAAATACCCTGCCCATGGCGTTGCTAAGAGCAATCCCATTTTACAACGCCTTCGTTCTGTAAAAGACCCTATAGAATTAGAGTTGATGCAAACCGCTTGTAATATTACAGAAAAGGGTTTCAGACGTGTGCTTAATTTTGTAAAACCCGATGTTTGGGAATACAATATCGAAGCCGAATACATGCACGAGTTTTTAAACAACCGCTCCAAAGGTTTTGCCTACACACCTATTATTGCATCAGGAAATAATGCCAATGTGTTGCACTATATTGAAAACAACCAACAGTGTAAAGCTGGCGACCTCATCTTAATGGATGTTGGTGCCGAGTACGCCAATTACTCTAGTGATATGACACGCACTATTCCTGTATCCGGAAGATTTACCGATAGACAAAAAGAAGTCTACAATGCTGTGAACCGAGTAAAAGACGAAGCGACCAAAATGCTTGTTCCTGGAAACCTTTGGGAACAATACCATATTGAAGTGGGTAAACTTATGACTTCGGAACTATTGGGCTTAGGCTTAATTGACAAAGCTGATGTACAAAACGAAAACCCAGATTGGCCAGCCTATAAAAAGTACTTTATGCATGGCACTTCTCACCATATCGGTTTAGACACGCATGATTATGGTTTGTTGCACGAACCTATGCAGGCCAATATGGTCTTTACGGTTGAGCCTGGTATTTATATTCCAGACGAAGGTTTTGGTATTCGCATAGAGGATGATGTGGTGATACAAGACAGTGGCGAACCGTTTAACCTAATGCGTAATATTCCTATTGAAGCGGAGGAGATTGAGGAATTGATGAATTAAGTTTTTAGAGAAATCTGTATTTGAGAGAGTGGTTTATAAAGCAATTTATCTAGCACTTTTTTTCTCATCGATTATTTATCGGAAAAGTGACGCGACATATTTTGAATCATATCTCTAAAATTATCTCACATCATTTGAATAATAATATACCTTTATTGATCTACAATTTTTATGTTCAAATACTGTTTTAAGCAATATTCTATCTGAAAGTCCAAGTGAATGACCCTAAGATTATCAATTTAAAAGGACCTGAATCGATAAAATCTAACAAAGTCTCGATTTTGTTCTAAATTAAAGCTATTATAAAATAAATCCTTGCTGTTATTCACTTTCACCCTTACTCTGTTACAATTTTTTATTAATTTTACCTTTACTTTGTTACATAAAATTTTTATTTTTACCCTTACTTTGTTACAATTTTATAAAATGAATCGTTATTTTACCTTTTAAAAGACACATAGAAAGCACATTGCACCAATGGAAAAAAAGTGCAAAACGAAAACCGCTTATACTTAGAGGAGCACGCCAGGTTGGTAAAACTACTTTAGTTAACCAATTTTCTAAGAATTACGATTTTTATATACCACTCAATTTAGAGCGCCCTTCTGACCTAAGATATTTTAAAAATTATACCGATACAAAAACTATTGTAGAAGCACTCTTTTTAGCCCATAATATCTCTACTAACGACATGGGCAACGTACTTCTGTTTATTGATGAAATACAAGAATCTACTGAAGCCATAGCGTTATTGCGTTATTTTTACGAAGATCTACCTCAGTTACATGTAATAGCAGCTGGCTCTCTATTAGAACATGTTATGAACAAAGTTAAAAGCTTTCCTGTTGGCCGAGTTTCATATCTATATTTACATCCATTAAACTTCACTGAATATCTAGACGCAAAACAGAAAACCTTAGCCTCAGAAAAGATAAATGAAATACCTGTGAAGCACTTTGCTCACCAAACGCTTAAAGATTTATTTCATGAGTATGCCATAATTGGAGGTATGCCAGAAGTCATAGAAAACTATCTAGAGACTAATAACATTTCAGATTTGCCAAAAATCTATGAAAGTATCTGGGCTACTTATAAAGACGATATAGAAAAATACGCCAAAAACACAACTGAAACACGAGTCATACGACACATTATAGACACAGCACATTTGTACATTGATCAACGTATAAAATTTCAAAATTTTGGAGCATCTAATTATAAATCAAGAGAAGTAGGTGAAGCTATGCGCAATTTAGACGATGCGCGTATTATACAGTTAATTTATCCCACGACCAGTTTAGAACCTCCCATAAAAGCAGATTTAAAAAAATCACCTCGTTTGCAGTTTTTAGATACTGGTTTAGTCAATTACGAATTAAACATTCAAGCTGATATGCTGGCTTTAGAGGACTTAAATTCGGCTTATAAAGGCGCAATTATTCCTCATTTAATTACCCAAGAACTCATGTCGCTTAATACTATTGGTTATTCTAAGCCCAATTTCTGGGTTCGGGAGAAAAAACAAGCATCTTCTGAAGTCGATTTGGTTGTTCAATATAAAGATAACGTTATTCCTATTGAAATAAAATCTGGTAAAGAAGGTAAACTCAAATCTTTGCATCAATTTATAGACATGACTGAATATGACCACGCTATACGTCTTTATGCTGGTGAGTTTAGTATAGAACAACACATTACTACAGTAGGTAAAAAATCGTATTTACTGATGAATCTACCCTATTATTTAGGCACAAAACTTATGGATTACATTAGCTATTTTGTTGAAAATCATTCTATTGATAAATAATATTATCCTTCAAAAACACCCAACTACTCCACACGTTTTCTAGACCGCAAAAAAGCAAAAACCCCAAAAGCCAACAAAGCCGGCAACACCCAACCCAAACTATAGTGTGCCAATGGTATAGCTTCAACCACAGGTTGTATATGTTCACCCATACCTAAGGCACCTAAAAAATCAGTAATGCTAAATACTATGGTTACTAGGACAACTGCTCTAAACACCGATACTGTGGCAAAGTGCTTAGGTATAATATTCAGTAAAATAAGGACGATGGTTACTGGATAAATAAACATCAAGGCTGGCACTGCCACTTTAATGATAAATTCCACATTATAACTCCCAACAATAACACCGATAATACAGCTTAAAATAGCAGTGAGATTATATGCCATTTGAGAATCCTTAAACAAGCCTTTAAAATAGTCTGCTGCCCCAGTAATAACTCCTACAGCAGTAGTAAAACAGGCCAACGCTACAAGCACACCTAAAAAGGTACTGCCAATATTGCCTAAGGTCTTTAAACTCAAACCCGATAACAAAGCTGTGCGCTCAATATCGGCATTAAAGTCACCACTAAATAGTGCGCCTACCAAAATAAGACCTGCGTAAATAATGAACAAGCCACTTCCTGCAATGAGTCCAGATTTGGTAATCAGTTCTTTTTTAGCTTCAAAAGTAGTGTGGCCTCTTAGATTCAATGATATAATCAATACAGCACCAACTACAACACCTCCTATGGCATCAAACGTTTGATAGCCCTCCAAAATACCATCCACCAATGGTGCTTCAGAACCCCCTTCTGCCAATGCCTGTACATCTGTTGAAATCCCAATACTAATGATCAAAAGTAAGATAACAACAATCAACGGTGTTAAAAACTTTCCAAGGATACTCAGTACCTTAGAGCGATTGAGTACAAAAACCAAAACCAAAGCAAAATAAATAGCACTCGTCAGTAAAGCTGAACTTTCAAAAAAGGGTGAAATGGCAATCTCGTGGGTAACCGAAGCCGTTCTTGGTGCTGGTAAAGCTATTGATATGATATAGATTAGTACGCAGTACACCACGCTAAAAAGCGGTGAGACTTTTTTACCAAAATCATACAAAGTGCCTTGCAGCCTTGCATGGGCATAAATAGCCATAATCGGAATAACGACAGCTGTAATCGCAAAGCCAATGGCTACTACAAACCATTGATCCAAGGCTTTAAATCCTAATAATGGTGGAAGAATTAAATTTCCTGCACCAAAAAACATTGAGAACAGCGCGAGGCCGCTCACCCAGATTTCCTTTGTTCTATTCACCTAATTGGTCTTTTTAAGTTCCAAATCATGAAAATCGAAACTGAAGTCGGTAATAGGTGCTATGTATTTCATAGTGGCTGAAACAGCATTGCCTTTTTCATCAAAGGTAAACTGCACAAAGACATCTGCATCATAACTTCGGTCGTTCCATTTGGCAACAAAGGTCGTTGCATTATAAGGTAATAACTCACCAAACAATCTTGGTGAACGTTTGCATTTGATACTGTAACCTTTTTCGTTATGGGAAATGATGATATCACCAAACCAATCGTCTGTATAAGTGCCGACGATTTGCTCTGGTTTTGGAAGCTGAAGATTGCCTTTCATTTTAGCAACTTTAGTATAAACTTCTGTCTTTAAACTGTCATTATATTTAAGATAATCCGCATTGCGTTCACCTAACATTTTCAGCCAACCTCTATCTTCATATCCCAAATAGGAATCTTTAATGGTGTTCGTAATCGTTCTAAAAGCGGATCCGTTCATTTGATTGGTCAATACTACAATCGCCAAATCCAAGTCTGGTATCATGGTAAATTGTGTCACCGTACCTATTAATCCACCTGTATGATAAACTTGTTTATGTCCGCCTTTTACATCGGTGACAAACCACCCTAAACCGTAACCTCTAAAATTAGAATTGTACCAATCGCCAGGACGTACGGTTAATGGGGTCTGTAATTGCCATAGCTCATGAAATAATTTGGAATCTAACAAACGCTCACCGCTTTCTGTTACAGCATCGTTCATTAAGAACTTTGCCCAAGTCATCATATCATGAACGTTACTCACAATACCACCTGCAGCATTTGCGGTTTCACTCCAATCATGTGGAATCTGAATGATTTTACCTTCTGCTCTAGTATGGGCGTCTATAATATTCGATTTATCCGTCACTCGATTGTAAGATGCCTTAGAATTTTTCATCCCAACAGGCTTCATAATTTTGGTTTCAATAAAGTCTTCCCAAGACAAACCGCTAACACGCTTTAAAACTTCGCCAGCAACGATGAACATATTGTTGTTATAAGCAAATTTGCTTCTAAACGAGGTCTCGGGTTCTAGATACTTCACATTACTTATCACATCCTGAACCGTAAAATCGTTCCCTTCTGGGAAAAACATTAAATCACCTGCTCCCAATCCCATACCACTTCGGTGGGTTACTAAATCCCTAACCGTGAAATGCTCCGTTACCCAAGGATCATGCAATTGAAACTCGGGAATATATTTACGAACAGGATCATCCCATTGTAATTTTCCTGCATCTACCATCATGGCCAAAGCAAAACAGGTAAAACCCTTACTATTAGAAGCAACTCCAACCAAAGTTTCAGAATTCATGTTCTTTTTAGTGGTTAGCGACCGTAAACCATGTCCTTTGGCGTATACCTCTTTTCCATCTTTATAGATCCCTACAGAAATACCCGGCACATCAAATGCGGTGAGTGTTTCTTGAATGAGTTTGTCTAATTCTGTTTCTTTAATTTGCGCAGTGAGTGAAAAACTCATTACTAAGACCATCAAGCCCAAAATTCGCTTTAAAATCATGTGTGTATTGATTAGTTATGAATGCTTTCAAATATAATAAATGTTGAGGACGAATGCTCCAAAAAACATACTCAAAGGCTATCTTTGCTTTCATGATATTAGACTATAAAAACAGTAACATTCATTATATGGTTGATGGTAAAGGTCCTGCCTTGGTTTTACTGCATGGCTTTTTGGAGACTGTAGCTATGTGGCAAGAATTTATTCCCGAATGGTCCAAAGACCATCAGGTGATTTGCATCGATTTATTAGGTCATGGAAAAACCGATAGCATTGGATATGTACATACGATGGAAGACATGGCCGAAGCTGTCCTATTTGTATTAAACCATTTAAGTATTCGTCGTGCTAAATTTATTGGGCATTCTATGGGAGGGTACATAGCTTTAGCTTTGGCAGAACAACAACTACAACTATTTGAAGGCTTGTGTTTAATGAATTCTACTTTTGAAGCGGATGATGATGAACGAAAACTTTTGAGAGCACGTGCCGTTACTGTAGCAAAAACGAATTATGAAAATTTAGTGCGTATCTCTTTTGCTAATTTGTTTGCTTCAGAAAGTCGAGAACGATTCAAAAAGGATTTTGAAAATGCCTTGCAAATTGCCCTTCAAACTTCTTTACAGGGATACATCGCTGCCCAAAAAGGGATGGCATTGCGACCAAATCGTCTTGAAGTCTTTAAGAATATAAAAGGGGAAGCCTTGATTATTACTGGCAAAAAAGATGCGCTCGTTAATTCCAAACAGATTTCGCAACAGATTAAAAACACAGCTATAATTCATAAGGTGTTATCTGAAGGTCATATGAGTCATATAGAAAATAAATCAGATTTATCTTACTTATTAAATCATTTTATCGAAAAATAATTCTTTTAAACGTTGATTGTAACTTTTTTTTCTATGTTTATGGTTCTAAATCAGAATTAGCTTAAACAACCTACACTATGTCTTCAAAACTATACTGTGATTTTTTTGGTCATAATTACGAAATGACAAAAAAGGTAACCAACCATGTTAAAGAGTATACTTGTAAAAACTGTGGCAAGCAATTAACAACTGACAGTAATGGTAAACTTGTTGAACTTACTCCAAAATATAAGGACATTAATTCGGCGTTAGAGCGTATATACAATAATAGACTAATGCGTTTAAAGCAAAAATCTATCACTTCATCGATTTGTTGATTGTTAACAACATGTGAATAACTCTTTTTCTTATATTTAAGTCCCTAACTGAGATTATAAAAACTAAGAAAAATAGCAACCGCAATGAAAAACATTTATTGCTCATTATTTGGGCATGATTACAGAGTCTCCAAAGTTATCACCTATCATGTAAAAGAGTATAAATGCAAACGTTGTAATTCTGAAGTGACCATAGATGGAAATGGCAAACTTATAGAGCTTACCCCAAAACGTAGAGAAATCAATTCGGTATTAAATCGCGTTCATCTAAAACGCCTAGAAAAGAGTCAAAAAATCCTTATGATTGATTACTAAGTGCGTTCCATCCCTTTGCAATAATAGGAATCTTTTCTTCAGCCCTAGTTACCAAGTGCATCCCCCTATTTTCTTCTGTTATATATCCTATCACCGTTAAATTTGGATTTCCTTTTATCTTAGGATAATCCTCTTGAGAAATTGTCATCAATAACTCATAATCCTCACCGCCATTTAAGGCAATAGTAGTACTGTCTATATTAAATTCCTCGCAAGTTGATATCACCTGTGGATCCAAGGGAATTTTATCTTCATATACCTCAACACCAACTTTGCTTTGCTTGCATATATGAATCACTTCAGAAGACAGGCCATCACTAATATCTATCATACT
Organism: Winogradskyella sp.; assembly: GCF_028282165.1. Classification (GTDB taxonomy): domain Bacteria; phylum Bacteroidota; class Bacteroidia; order Flavobacteriales; family Flavobacteriaceae; genus Winogradskyella. Next base: position 20,525 of record NZ_JANQIM010000035.1, read on the forward strand.
TGTTGGTTTAACTTCGAGTTGCTTAAGTAATTCAACAATATCTTTACGTGCCTCTGGTTTTAGTTGACGTTCTACTATATAGCTGTACATTGATAGATCTGGTTGGGAATTTGGGTTGACTTTAAAGACTTCTTTTTCGCGCTCAAGAATCTGCAACCCCATATAAGCGCCGCCAATATCTCCCGTTATTACCAATAAATCATTAGGTTTTGCACCAGACCTTAGCACTTGTTGGTCTTTCTCAACTTCTCCAATTGCTGTAATTGAAATAATTAACCCAGAAGTAGATGATGTGGTATCACCACCAATCACATCAACATTATATAGCTTTGCTGCAGTGCTAATTCCGGCATACAACTCTTCAAGAGCCTCTAAAGGAAAGCGATTAGAAACTGCTATAGAAACCGTAATTTGAGTAGCCATAGCATTCATGGCATAGATATCTGAAAGGTTGACCATAACAGCCTTATAACCTAAATGCTTCAAAGGCACATAGCTTAGGTCAAAATGAACGCCTTCAACTAATAAATCCGTTGAGATTACAATGTTCTTGTCTTTAAATTTTAGAATTGCAGCATCATCACCAATACTTTTAACTGTAGATTTTTGATTAATCTCAAAGTGGTTAGTTAAATGTTCAATTAGCTTAAACTCACCTAATTCACTTAAAGGAGTTCGCTTTGGGTTTTTATCCTCTATCATGCTGCAAAAATATTATCCTTTTTTGAATAAAAGCTTTATTGATCACGTTAAATTATTCGTTATTCAAAGTGAAGTGTGAAAAATTACCGTAAATTGCTAAAAAAAGAATATGAAATGTATTGCCCTTAAAAAGACCTACTGTGCTGTTTCTATTCTCGTTTTAGTCGTTTTTATAGCTTTATCATGCTCTAGTGATGATGACAACACAAGTGATACTTTTACTACAGAGTTTCCCTGTGTTAATGGTATGTCTAATGGATACCCCTGTAATGGGTTTGACCTCATGAGTCACATCCCTATCGATGTTCTGGGAGGAGCTGGTGCTGAAGGCAATGATTCTTGGGGTTGGACAGATCCAACAACTAATAACGAGTATGCTTTGGTTGGTACCAGTACAGGCTCTGCTTTTGTAGATATTACAGATCCTACCAATCCGGTTTTATTAGGAACACTGCCCGCAGCTACATCTAATAGTCGTTGGAGAGATATCAAAGTATACAATGACCATGCATTCATAGTCAGTGAAGCTGCAGATCATGGTATGCAAGTCTTTGATTTAACACGCTTAAGAAACGTCACAAATCCACCAGTAACTTTTGACTCGGATGGCCATTATGATGGTTTTGGTAGTGCTCACAATATTGTTATTAATGAAGTTAGTGGTTTTGCATATGCAGTAGGAACAACAACTTTCGATGGAGGGCCCCATTTTGTAAATATTCAAAATCCTACGACTCCTATTGCAGCTGGAGGATACGCCAACGATTCTTATTCGCACGATGCCCAAGTAGTAACTTATAATGGTCCGGATACAGATTATACAGGAAGAGAAATCTTGATTGGAAGTAATGAGGATGAGGTGGTCATTGTTGATGTTACCGATAAAGATAATCCTACTCAAATTTCTACAATCGGTTACAGTAATATTGGCTATACACATCAAGGTTGGTTCACCGAAAATATGGAGTATTTTTTACTGGGAGATGAGGTTGATGAAATCGATTTTGGCGGAAATACCAGAACCATAGTTTTTGATTTTTCTGATCTCGATAGCCCTTCATTTCATATGGATTATTTTGGCCCGACCACTGCCATTGACCATAATGGCTATGTAGTTGGCAACACTTTTTATATGGCTAGTTATACGGCTGGCGTTAGGGCCATAGATATTTCTAATATTGATGCAGGAGTAATGACAGAACTTGGGTTTTTTGATACTTTTACACCAAACAATAATGTCGTTTTTAATGGCGCTTGGAACATTTATCCTTTTTTTGAAAGTGGAAATATTGTGGTAAGTGATATCGATGGTGGTTTATATATAATTAGAAAAAGTAATCCCTGAGCTTAGGGTATTTACATGATAAGTTGTTATAATATACATGGTATAATCTTTATAAATTTTGTTATGAAAATTAGAATGTCATATGTCTTAATTTTTATTATCTTTATTTCCCAATCTATTTTTTCTCAAACCAATTGCGTTAATGGTTTTGCTGGTGAATATCCATGTAATAATATAGATTTGCTTTCTAACATTCCAATCTCTGTACTAGCCAATTCTACTGGAATCCCAGAAGGAAGTGATGTTTGGGGCTGGACAGACCCCTTAGATGGCAAAGAATATGCTCTAGTTGCAACCACAAACAGTACAGCTTTTGTAGATATTTCAGACCCAATAAACCCAATATTTCTTGGAAGACTAGATACCTCTGCTGGTACAAGTTTTTGGCGAGATGTAAAGGTATACAATGACCACGCTTTTATTGTCGCCGATTTGGTCGGCGCGCACGGTATGCAGGTGTTCGATCTTAAGCGATTGAGAAATGTCTCGAATCCGCCTCAAACATTTACAGCAGACACCATATATACAGGTGTTGATAGCTGTCATAACATTGTAATTAATGAGAGTGAAGGCTATGCCTATTTAGTGGGCTGTAATACGTTTAGTGGTGGTATAACCATTGTTGATATTTCTAATCCTTTAAATCCAATAGATGCTGGTGGTTATGCCATTGATGGCTATACTCACGATGCTCAAGTAGTTACTTATAATGGCCCAGACACGGACTACTCTGGAAAAGAAATCCTTATAGGAAGTAATGAAACAAAAGTGGTAATCTTAGATGTAACAGATAAAAATAATGTTGTAAAAATTAGCGATATCTTTTACTCTCAAACAGGTTATACACATCAAGGATGGTTTACCGAAGACCAAAGATATTTTATTTTAGGCGATGAGACTGACGAAATAGATTTCGGAATCAATACTAGAACCCTAGTTTTTGACTTTTCGGATTTAGATAACCCCTCACAATCATCAACTTATTTTGGACCTTCAGAGGCCATAGACCATAATGGCTACGTTTTAGGTAATGAATTTTATTTAGCAAGCTACAGAGCAGGCTTAAGACTACTGGATATCTCAAATATTCAATCTCCAACAGATTCTATGACAGAAATTGGTTTTTTCGATACATATCCCGAAAATGATTTGACATCTTTTAATGGAGCATGGACTGCTTACCCATATTTTAATAGTGGTAACATTGTAATAAGTGATATTGATAGAGGGCTGTTTGTTGTAAGAAAGAATCAAAGTTTGTCTATCGATGACCAAACATATGAAGCTAACTTTTCGTTATCACCAAACCCAACAAGTGACTTGGCTTTAGTTGAAGCCTCTCAAAACCTAATCATTGATACAATTGAAATTTATAATAATCTAGGTCAAAAATTATTTTCAAGATCTAACATCAATAATAACAGCTTCACTTTACCAACATCCAACTTTACATCTGGTATGTATATAGTGAAAATAAACCATAAAATAACAAAAAGATTAATCGTCAATTAACACTGAAAGAAGTTTCTAAATCAAATAAAATAGTCATAGTGATATGAAAAAAAAGGCTATCATATTATCATTACTTTGCCTAACACTTTTGCTTATTAACTGCTCCAGTGATGATTCAGGAAATCCAGCAATTGTAATCAATGGTGACTTAAGTATGGTTAAAACTTACGGAGGCACCAATAACGATAGTGGACAAGCTGTAGTTTCAACAACTGATGGTGGTTACGCAGTTTTAGGATTTACCCAAAGTAATGATGGTGACATTTCAGACAAACAAGATGAAAGTTTTGATTATTGGCTTCTAAAATTTGATGCTCAGGACAATTTACAATGGCAAAAAACATACGGAGGTGATAATGATGACAGAGGAAGCGATATTATTCAAACACAAGATGGCGGCTATGCCATTTTAGGCTACAGTTTCAGTAATAATGGAGATATAACTGCCAATGCTGGCTTGCAAGACTTTTGGTTAGCAAAGCTAGATCCCAACGGCAATATTAGCTGGCAAAAATCGTTTGGTTTTCAAGGAGCAGATTCTGGAATATCTATCATTCAAACCAATGATCAAGGGTACTTAGTTTCTGGAATCCTTGATGTCACCGCTTCAGGCGGACAAGGCGAAACATCTATAAATCTTAATAAACATGCAGGTGGAGATTACTGGGCTTTAAAACTTGATAGTTTAGGCAACTTGGAGTGGAGTCGTTATTTTGGAGGCAATTTTACAGACACACCAGAAGGTATTGTGCAAACCAATGATAACGGATTCATTATTGCAGGTGGCTCGGATAGTAATGATACTGATATATCCAGCAATATTGGAACTTATGACTTTTGGGTGATTAGAATCTCATCTACCGGAGATTTAGTATGGGAAAAGTCTTTTGGAGGCGGTCAAATTGATGAAGCTAGAGCAATAGTGAGCTCTGAAGATGGAAACTTCATCATTGCAGGCGATACTCGTAGTAATGACAATGACATCTCCAATAATTTAGGGGCAGCCGATTTATGGCTCATCAAAATTTCGCCCGAGGGTGATTTAATTTGGGAAAAAACTATTGGCGGAACGAGTTTTGATGTAGCGAGGGCACTGATAAGATCTCAAAATAGTGGGTTTGTCCTTGCCGGTAGTTCTCGCAGCAGTGATATTGATGTTTCCGAAAATAAAGGACAAAATGATGCTTGGGTTCTTCAAGTAGATAGCAGTGGTAATTTGCTTTGGGAAGTCTCAGCTGGTGGCGCCAACATTGATTTTTCGTATGGCGTAGCAGAATTAAACGATGGTTCTATCGTTGCTGTAGGCGATTCTACAAGTAATGATGGAGACATTACAGAGAATAAAGGTTTTACGGACCTACTATTAATAAAAATTAATTGAAGACTAAAATGATCAGGAAAATTTTATTACAGCTATGCATTGTTTTATGTGTTTTTGGATGTGAAAGTGATGATTCCAATTCTGGTAACTCAAATCAGACATCTCCTACGTTCACATTTTCGCACGATTGGGATGGAACTCCAGTTAGTAGTTCAGATTTCAACAATTTTATGTTCACAACCGCCAATGGCGAAAGTGTGAGTATTGAACGTTTACGCTATGTCATTTCCGATATTACATTTACTGCTAACTCTGGCGAGATATTGAATATTAATGGGCACCATTTGGTAGACGTGACTAATGATGAAGGATTTTCTTATACACTCCCAAGTACCATTCCCACAGGTACTTTTGCCAATGTATCCTTCACCTTTGGATTAGATAACGAAGATAATTCCCAAAATTATCCAGATTTAAACTCAGCAAACTTTAATGTTCCTGATATGCTCGGTGGCGGTTATCATTACATGCAATTTGATGGCAAATTCATCAATTCTAATATGGAAGAAATGGGCTTTAATTATCATGCTATTAGAGCGGTTGATGCCTCAGACCCTAATAATTTAATATTTCCTCAAGACACATTCTTCACGGTTAACCTTGGATCTATTCCTATAACCAGTTCGACTGAGATCGAAATAGAAATGAATATCGCTGAGTGGTTTAAAAATCCAAATCTTTGGGATTTGAATGTGTATAATCAAATGTTAATGCCCAATGCTACAGCGCAAATACTAATGTACGAAAATGGTCTTAATGTGTTTAGTTTAGGCGAGATTACTTATGGAACAGAATAGAAAATGAAAAAAAATTGGGCATGGATACTCATAGTTTTACTTTGTTTGAACTGTTCAAACGATGATGGTAGTGGTGGTTATGAACCAACACCAATGCCGTTAGATATTCCAGAGATTTTTTCCAATAATATTATTCCTCCTGTCATTCCAACAGATAACCCACAAACTATTGAAGGTGTAGCTCTAGGCAAAAAACTATTTTTCGATAATATTTTATCAGCCGACGGCACAAAATCTTGTGTATCATGCCATTCACCACAAAGTGCCTTTACGGATAACTCGCCAACTAGTATAGGTATAGATGGTATAGCAGGAACTCGTAACTCCATGCCTATTTTTAACTTAGCTTGGAACTACAATGAACGCTTTAATTGGGATGGAAGTGCGTTGAGTATGGAACGACAAGCTGAAGAGCCTGTTCAAAATCCTATAGAATTGCACAGTAATTGGGATAATGTGGTAGAGCGATTGCAATCGCATCCCGAATATCCAGGATTATTCGAACTAGCCTTTAAAACTTCAACCATAACCAAAGAACTCACCACTAAAGCTATCGCTCAATTTGAACGCACACTGATTTCTGCCAATTCAAAATTCGACCAATATTCTCTTGGCCAAGCAACTTTAACAGAACAAGAATTAAACGGATTGGATATTTTTTTGAGGGAAGATAAGGGCGATTGCTTTCATTGTCATGGCAACCCTAATAACCCACTCTGGACAAATAATGATTTTCATAATAATGGGCTAGATGCTACCTTTACAGACCTAGGCTTAGGGGCTGTTACCGGTGATCCTAACGATAATGGTAAATTCCGTTCACCTTCATTAAGAAATTTGGCATATACAGCACCTTACATGCATGATGGTAGATTTGCCACACTCGACGAAGTCATTGACCATTATAGTGAAGGACTACAGAACTCACCTACTATCGACCCTTTAATGAAACAAATTGCTCAAGGTGGCGTACAATTAACCGATCAGGAAAAAGCAGATTTAAAGGCTTTTTTGTTAACACTTTCCGATCCCTCATTTATTAATAATCCAGAGTTTCAAGATTAAATTACGTAAGAATAATCGGTTATATTAGTGTATTTTGTCGAAAAATAATGTATTTGAGCATTATTTATTGTTTAAATCCTTAAATTTTCAGTCCCAAATTTTATTGATGGAACCTACTTCAAACAAAGCATTACCCTGTGCTGTGTTTGGTCATAATTATGTAAAATCCAAAACAAATTCTGATCAAACGGCCGAACTCACCTGTAGCAATTGTGGAACAGTTGTAACTACGGATAAACATGGTAATTTTGATGAGTTAAGTTTGTCTAACAAAGACATTCAATCAACACTGAGACGATTGTTTCATCTTAATCTTCAAATATCCAAACCTAATTTTCTTAATCCATAGGAAAATTCTATTAAATCATATGCTAATATAATGTTAGCAAACATGGTTAAACCTTAGCTATATCGTATATTTGCATACAATTTAGAATTAATCTACTTTAATATTATGATTAAAGTTTCAGAACAAGCGAAGAAAAAAGTCGTTCAGCTTATGAGTGATGACGGCTACAATCCAGATACCGATTACATAAGGGTAGGTGTAAAAAGTGGTGGATGCTCTGGCTTGTCGTACGATTTAAAATTTGACAAGGAACACGTAGAAGGAGATAAAGTGTTTGAAGACAATGGAGTTAAAATAATCGTTGACAAAAAGAGCTTTCTGTACCTTATAGGCACCACCCTAGAATATTCTGGCGGTCTTAACGGCACCGGATTTGTGTTTAATAATCCAAATGCAAATAGAACTTGTGGATGTGGAGAATCATTTTCACTATAACTATTCAAGATTATGGCAACGGTTAAGCAATTCGAAGATTTAGAAATTTGGCAATCAGCCAGAATACTTTGTGATGCTATCCATACAATAGCCATTAACACAAAATTGAGAAAAGATTCTAAACTTTATGGGCAAATTGATGGCTCATCAGGGTCTATAATGGATAATATAGCCAAAGGATTTGAAAGAAACGGCAATAAAGAGTTTGTGCAGTTTCTTTCAATTGCTAGAGCATCTTGTGGTGAAACAAGATCGCAATTATACCGCTTATTGGATAGAAAATATATAACTGAAAATCAATTTGAAAATCTCTTATCTCAGTGTATTACATTGAGTAAAATGATTGGAGGGTTTATGAATTATCTAAAAAATAGCGATTTAAGGGAAGCGGGTATAAGTCAATTAGCCAACTTTAAACTTTGAATTTTAAACTTTGAACATGACAAAGTATACTGAAGACGATTTAAGGGAAGAATTAAAAACCAAAGAATACGAATACGGTTTTTATACAGACATAGAATCTGATACATTTCCCAATGGCCTAAACGAAGATATTGTTAGAGCCATTTCTAAAAAGAAGGAAGAACCCGAATGGATGACCGAATGGCGTCTTGAGGCTTTCAAAATTTGGAAAGAAATGACCGAACCAGAATGGGCAAATGTTAATTATGAAAAACCAGATTTTCAAGCCATATCTTACTATTCGGCACCCAATAGCAAACCTAAATACGATAGCCTAGACGAGGTTGATCCAGAGCTTTTAGCAACTTTTGAAAAACTCGGTATATCATTAGACGAGCAAAAGAAATTAGCAGGTGTAGCTATGGATGTTGTGGTCGATTCTGTATCAGTAGCAACCACATTCAAAAAGACTCTAGCCGAAAAGGGTATCATATTTATGAGTATTTCAGAAGCTATACAAGAATATCCTGAGTTGGTCAGAAAATATATTGGCACTGTAGTACCTCAAAAAGACAATTTCTATGCAGCTTTAAACTCCGCTGTATTCAGTGACGGTTCATTTTGCTACATTCCAAAAGGTGTAAAATGCCCTATGGAATTGTCTACTTACTTTAGAATTAACCAGGCAGGAACAGGTCAGTTTGAAAGAACATTAGTAATCGCCGATGAAGGTAGTTATGTAAGTTATTTAGAAGGCTGTACAGCACCAAGCAGAGATGAAAACCAATTGCATGCGGCCGTAGTTGAGTTGATTGCTTTAGATAATGCCGAGATTAAATATTCCACAGTTCAAAATTGGTATCCTGGTAATGCTGAAGGTAAAGGTGGTGTCTATAATTTTGTGACCAAACGAGGACTTTGTGAAACCAATGCCAAAATTTCTTGGACACAGGTTGAAACAGGATCTGCCATTACATGGAAGTATCCATCATGTGTCTTAAAAGGTGATAATTCGGTTGGCGAATTTTATTCTATTGCCGTAACCAACAATTTTCAGCAAGCCGATACGGGAACAAAAATGGTGCACTTAGGAAAAAATACTAAGTCTACTATTATTTCTAAAGGTATTTCTGCTGGCAAATCTCAAAATTCTTATCGTGGACTCGTACAAATTAGCTCGCGTGCCGAAAATGCACGTAACTTTTCGCAGTGCGATAGTTTACTCATGGGTAACGAATGTGGGGCACATACGTTTCCGTACATAGAAGCCAAAAATAAGTCAGCACAAATAGAGCACGAGGCCACCACGAGTAAGATTGGCGAAGATCAAATTTTTTACTGTAATCAACGCGGTATAGATACGGAAAAGGCCATTGCCTTAATTGTTAATGGCTTTAGTAAAGATGTACTAAATAAACTCCCGATGGAGTTTGCTGTTGAGGCTCAAAAATTACTGGAAATAAGTTTAGAAGGATCTGTAGGATAAACCACTTATAATGAAAAAGTTAGTATTTATTCTTATGGTTTCAATTGGTCTTTTTTCCTGTAAAAATGAACCTAAGGAAAAAGGCGTTAACTTAGAAGAAAGTCGTGCAAAATCATATGACCAAAATGATGGTTTGGTAACGATGAAAGGTGAGTTTTTATACGATGCCGATAAAAAAGCAGCTGTATTTCAAACTCCCAATGAAATTTATGGCGTAGTGGTTAACGACAATATGCATCTCTTAAATGAAAAAGTAAAAGCTTTTAAGGCCGATGAATATACTTCTGTACCAGTTACCATTAGAGTCAAAAGAATTGAGAATACTGATCAAGCTATTCTGTGGGACAACATTTTAGAAGTAAAAGATATATTAAAGGTGGAAGCACCTGACCCAAATAAAAAAGACGTAGTAAAATTAGCAAACTAAATAGCAATGTTAAAGATAAAAAACTTACACGCTAGTGTAGATGATAAAGCCATTTTAAAAGGTATTGACCTTCATGTAAAACCAGGAGAAGTACATGCCATTATGGGACCTAATGGTTCTGGTAAAAGTACGTTAGCTGCAGTTGTTGCAGGCAAAGAAGATTATGAAGTTGAAGAAGGTGAAATTCTATTAGATGGCGAAAATATTGACGAGCTAGGACCAGAAGAACGTGCTCACAAAGGCGTTTTCATGTCGTTTCAATATCCAGTAGAAATCCCAGGTGTTAGTGTAACCAACTTTATGAAAACGGCTATCAACGAAACCCGAAAAGCTAAAGGCTTAGAGGATATGCCTGCCAACGAAATGCTTAAGATGATTCGCGAAAAATCCGAAATGTTAGAGATAGATCGTAAATTTCTATCGCGTTCGTTAAATGAAGGGTTTTCTGGAGGTGAAAAAAAACGCAACGAGATTTTTCAAATGGCAATGCTAGAGCCTAAGTTGGCCATTTTAGATGAAACGGACTCTGGGTTAGACATCGATGCCCTAAGAATTGTAGCAAATGGTGTTAACAAACTGAGGTCTAAAGACAATGCCGTTATTGTGATAACGCACTACCAGAGATTGTTAGATTACATTGTTCCAGACTATGTGCATGTTTTACATGATGGTAAAATCGTAAAATCGGGACCTAAGGAATTAGCTCACGAGCTAGAGGCAAAAGGTTACGATTGGATTAAAGAAGAAGTTAACGCATAGCTAATTGTTATTCTTGCCTTCGCAGGAATCTCAAATAGCGTAAACAGATAAAAACAAATAAATTCTTGCCTTCGCAGGAATGACAGAACATATGGAATTAAAAGAAAAACTAGTGTCTTCTTTCATGGCCTTTGAAAATATGGTCGATATAGATTCTCCTGTCCATGATATAAGAACTGAAGCTATAAAGCATTTTGAAATCGAAGGTTTCCCTACTAAGCGACAGGAGGCTTGGAAGTATACCTCATTAAATTCGGTGTTAAAACACGATTATAGCGTGTTTCCTAAGCACGAGGAAGCTTTAGATTTTAAGGACGTTAAAAAGTACTTTATCCATGATATAGATTCATATCAAATTGTTTTTATCGATGGAAAGTATTCTTCGCACTTATCACAGACCACTCATGATGGCATTGATGTTTGCTTAATGTCGGCCGCATTGACCAAGCCAAAATACAGATTGATTATTGAAAATTATTTCAATAAAATTGCTACCAAAGATGGCTTATCGTCATTGAATACTGCGTTTTCTGCTGAAGGTGCTTACATTCATATTCCAAAGAATAAATTGGTCGAAAAACCGATTCAAATACTTCATTTCTCTACAGGAAATGAAGCCGCATTAATGCTTCAACCGCGTAACTTAATCGTCGTTGATGAAAACTCACATGTTCAGATTATTGAGCGTCACCAGAGTTTAACAGACAATCCTGTTTTAACTAATAGTGTTACCGAAGTATTTGCCAATAAACGTGCTATTGTAGATTACTACAAAATTCAGAATGATAGGGAAACAGCGTCCTTAATTGATAACACGTTTATCAACCAAAAGCGTGAAAGCATTGCTAAAGTGCATACTTTCTCATTTGGTGGTAAGTTGACCAGAAATAATTTGAACTTCTTCCAAAATGGTGAGCGTATTGATTCTACAATGAAAGGAATCACTATAATTGGTAATAAGCAACATGTAGACCACAATACATTGGTACATCATATAGAACCAAATTGCGAAAGTCATCAGGACTACAAAGGTATTTTTGATGATAATTCCACAGGTGTTTTTAACGGAAAGGTTATTGTTGAAAAGGAAGCACAAAAGACTAATGCGTTTCAGGCTAATAACAATGTATTGATAAGCGACAAAGCGAGTATTAACACTAAACCGCAATTGGAGATTTTTGCAGATGATGTAAAATGTTCTCATGGTTGCACTATTGGTCAGCTCGATGACAGTGCTATGTTCTATTTACGTTCTCGTGGTATTCCAGAAAAAGAGGCAAGAGCATTATTAATGTTTGCCTTTAGTAATAATGTATTGGATTCAGTAAAAATACCAGAAATTAAAAGTAGGATTACTACTATAATTGCCAATAAATTAGGTGTCAATCTAGGTTTTGATTTGTAAATAAATCAGTTATAAAACCAAACTTGAAAAACCACTAAGTATTTGGCTAATTAGCATGTGCCTTAGACTTTCGTTGTAAATAATAGAACAGCATTGCACTCAAGAAATATAGCATTATATCTACTCGATCTGATGTATAACGCTCATAAAATTGTGGTAAGACATATTCAAAGAGCACTGCATAAAAAAGAGCTAAGTACAAAACGTGATAAAAACGTAAATAATAATCTTCATCATTTCTAGTAAATCTTAGTAGTACTAAACTAATCGTTAAGCAGATTGGCACAATTAAAAAATCGTTGACATAATTGTTTACAATTAGAGGTAAGTCTATATTCTGTTTTTGAGCGATGTATATCGACACACCCACAATAACCGAAATAAAAAAGTAGAACTTAATAGTAGTATTCATATCAACCAGCAGCAATAGCAAAGACCAACCACGCTATAAAAGCTCCAATAGCACTAACCACAACAAAAGCCGAATATAAAATCCAACCCAGTACACGAAACATAATGTATCGATGTTGCTGCAAATTTTCTATAAAATCTGGAGGGCTCTTTTTTGCCTTTTCTAACCTCTCGGTATTCTCAGCTTTTATTTGTTGCGCTCTTCTTTTTTTGTATGACAGAAGTGCATCACAGTTTTTACAACGATCTCTATTTTTATTATAGACACCACAATTAATGCACTTTATAATTTTCACTTTTTAGCAGTTTTCTGTTTTTCGATTTAACTTGAATTATTTCTTAAAAGTGGTTTGAAAACTCTTACATTATAAATAATATAAAGATACTTATGAAAAACCAAACCTACTCTTAAAGCATTGTTATAAGTTTTACTTTGTTAAGATTGCTTTGTACCTTTGCATATGGAATTAAAGCTAATGTTAGACGTTCAAAAAATCAGAAAAGACTTTCCGATACTAAATCGTAAAGTCAACGGAAAACCTTTAATCTATTTTGACAACGCGGCAACATCGCAAACACCTCAACAAGTTATTGATGTTATTGTAGATTATTATTCTAATTATAATGCCAATATCCATAGAGGAGTCCATGCGTTGAGTCAAGAAGCCACTGATGCTTACGAGCAAGCACGTCAGAAAATCCAAACACATGTTAATGCCAAACACGCTCACGAAATCATTTTCACTTCAGGAACAACACATGGTATTAATTTAGTGGCCAACGGGTTTTCATCCTTGCTAAAAGAAGGAGATGAGGTCATTGTTTCTGCATTAGAGCATCATAGCAATATAGTGCCTTGGCAAATGCTTTGTGAGAGAACTGGTGCTACATTGAAAATTATTCCAATGGATGACAATGGCGATCTAATTCTTTCAGAATTGGATACACTTTTAAACGAAAACACGAAACTGGTATTTGTTAATCATATTTCTAATGCACTAGGGACCATCAATCCTATTGAAGATATTATAGATAAAGCCCATAATGTAGGAGCCGCTGTTTTAGTCGATGGCGCACAATCTTGTCCACATTTAAAACCAGATGTTCAAAGCTTAAATGTTGATTTCTATGTATGCTCTGCCCATAAGGTTTGTGGGCCAACAGGCATCGGAATGCTTTACGGCAAAGAAGAATGGCTAAACAAACTACCACCTTACCAAGGTGGAGGGGAAATGATTGCTGAAGTTACTTTCGAAAAAACCACTTATGCCGGTTTACCACATAAGTTTGAAGCTGGTACACCAAATGTCTGTGGTGGCATTGCTTTTGGTGCTGCCATTGATTATATGAATGCCATAGGCTTTGAAACTATTGCCCAATACGAACATGAGCTTTTAGAATATGCCACGCATCAATTACAGCAAATTGAAGGAGTAAAGATCTACGGCACAGCTAAAAAGAAAACTTCTGTAATTTCTTTTAATGTCGCCAATATCCATCCTTACGATATTGGTACTATTCTCGATAAAATGGGAATTGCCGTGAGAACTGGACATCATTGTGCCCAACCGATTATGGATTTTTATAAAATCCCTGGTACCATAAGAGCATCTTTTATGTTCTACAACACCAAAGAAGAAATTGACACCTTTATTACAGCTTTGAAAAAGTCTATTTTGATGCTGTCTTAAATGTTTGGCATTAAAAATGTATATTACATATTAAACCTTTTTAATATGAAACTTTTACTCTCCATTTTTAGTCTATTATTATTGACTAACTCTTGTAACACAAGTAAAAATGCAATGAACGCTAAAACTTTAGATCAGAATTCGATTTCTGGTGATTATTTAGTTACGCAAATTGAAAATAAGGCCACAAAAGATTTGGCTTTAAAAATCACATTTGATGCCAATTCAAATAAGGTTACAGGTTTTGCTGGTTGTAATAGTTTTTTTGGAACATACACGCTCGACAATAATAAGATTAACTTTAGCGATATGGCATCATCTAAAAAATACTGTGGAAAAGAGATAGGTGATGTGGAGCAGAATTTCTTAACGCTCTTGAGAAAAGCAAATAAAATAGAGCTTAGAGACAATAAATTAGTACTGTACACAGATGATGTTTCTGTTTTAAACGCTGACAAAATAGAAGTCTCTAAGCTAAATACTACAAATAACCCAAAAAAGGATCTTGTTAAAGAAAATTACAGCAAAACTTTAGTGACTTACAAAGTGCTATCAAGAAGTAAATTCGATTATATTCAAATCTCAAAATCCGAGATTGTGACCTCAAAAGACAGAAATTTAAAAACCATGAATTCTTACCCTTGCAAAGCTGAAGATTGGGAAGCACTAAATAAAATCTTAAACGAAGTTGATGTAGAACATCTAGATCAACTAGAAGCCCCAACAGACAAACGCTTGTATGATGGTGCTGCACATGCTACCTTATCCGTCATAAAAGGTGATGTAGAGATGATGTCGCCAACTTTTGATCACGGTATGCCACCAAAAGAAATAGAAGCACTAGTTAATAAAGTGTTATCTATAAGCGAAAACACCTCTAAACAATAGTGATTTTGTAACTTTGCCACAAAGAGATAGAACATGACAATTGCAGAAATTCAAAATGAAATTATCGATGAGTTCTCTATGTTTGATGACTGGGAAGAACGCTATCAATACATGATTGATTTAGGTAAAACCCTACCCCTAATTGACGAACAATATAAGACTGAAGACCATATTATAAAAGGATGTCAAAGTAAGGTTTGGGTACATGCCAATATGCAAGATGACAAAGTCAATTTCACAGCAGATAGTGATGCCATTATAACCAAAGGCATAATTGCCATATTGATTAGAGTTTTTTCTAACCAGCATCCTAAAGCCATTATTGAAGCCAATACCGATTTTATTGATAAAATAGGATTAAAAGAGCACTTGTCGCCAACTAGAGCCAATGGTCTAGTGAGCATGATAAAACAACTAAAAATGTATGCCATCGCATACCAAACACAATTAAGTTAAAATGAGTGAAGCCAATATAGATACAACAATAATCGGAGATAAGATCGTAAGAGTTTTAAAAACAATTTACGACCCAGAAATTCCTGTAGACATATACGAATTGGGACTAATTTACGATGTTTTGGTCAATGAAGATTACGAGGTAAAAATACTAATGACCTTAACCTCACCCAACTGTCCAGTCGCAGAGACATTGCCTCTTGAAGTCGAAGAAAAAGTAAAATCGATAAATGATATTAAAAATGCAGAAGTCGAAATTACCTTTGACCCACCTTGGTCACAAGATTTAATGAGTGAAGAAGCTAAATTAGAATTAGGAATGCTATAGTATGGCAGAAGAAATTGTTAATAGAGTCGCCCAAAGCAAATTAAAAGTTATTGATCTCGAGGAATTTTATCCTGACGGTAAGCGTATTTTGTTTGATATAAAAGATTGGTTGTTTGAAGGGTTGGTGCTTCGAGAAAAAGACTTTAGAGCATCAGTCTCAGCACACGACTGGTCGCAATACAGAGATTGCTATGTGGCCTTGTATTGTTCAACCGATGCTATAGTACCCGATTGGGCCTATATGCTTATATCCATGCAACTTCAAGGGATTGCTCAATTGACGGTCATTGGTTCTTTAGAGCATTTGGAGTCTATAGTCTACACTTCAATTGTTTCAGAATTAGATACATCTATTTATAAAGATATGCCTGTGATCATCAAAGGTTGTGCTCATAAGCCTGTCCCCGCTAATGCTCTGGTACTGCTGTCCCAAAAGCTAAAACCAATTGCTAAATCCATTATGTATGGTGAAGCCTGTTCTTCTGTACCCTTATTTAAAAGAAAAAAAGTGTGACCTTTCCTCAAAAAAAGGTCTAAGTAGTATTGATTTTCAAAGATTTATACATTAAGCTGAAATCAATAAAGCTTATATTTGCACGCAAATAACAACTTTGGTTTACTAAACTATTACTTATTATGAACAAAAAATTACTTTTATCGGCATTTTTAATGTTAGTCATAACTTTGGGATTTTCCCAAACAAAAGAGGAACTAGAAAAGCAAAAAGCTGAAAAACAAGCAGAAGCTGA
The DNA here is from genome assembly GCF_028282165.1 of Winogradskyella sp. GTDB lineage: Bacteria > Bacteroidota > Bacteroidia > Flavobacteriales > Flavobacteriaceae > Winogradskyella. The sequence goes on from NZ_JANQIM010000035.1 coordinate 37,113, forward strand.
TAAATTTCAGGCAGAAGCTGATGCGCTACAAGCGCAAATCGATGCCTTGCCCGGATGGAGAATTGGCGCATTTGGTACTATTGGCGGTAGCTTATCTAATTTTAGTAAGTGGTACGCCCAGGGTGCACCTAATAACCAATCCGGTACCATTGGTTTTACGGTTAATGCATTTGCCAATAAAATTGAAGACAAATATTTTTGGAGAAACAGCTTAAACACCAACTTTGCTTGGACCAAACTAGATGACAAGGACAATCCCAATGATAGCGAAGATTTTGAGCCTACAACCGATGTGTTCAACTTAACATCGCTTTACGGTCAAAGACTCAGTGAAAAGTGGGCGGTTTCTGGTTTGGCAGAATATAGAACTACTGTACTCAACAACTTTAATGATCCTGGTTACCTAGACTTGGGTGTTGGTTTTACTTGGACACCGATTACGGATTTGGTCGTAGTAATTCATCCAGCTAACTATAATTTTGTCTTCTCTAGCGGAGATACGGTTTTCGATTCGTCTTTTGGTGCGAAGATTGTTGCCGATTACACCAAACAATTAGGAAAAATTAACTTTAAAACCAACCTTTCGGCTTTTCAAAGTTACGAGGACAGTAACCTCTCTAACTGGACATGGATCAACTCTTTTGCTTACACCTTATGGAAAGGAATTGGTGTTGGTCTTGACTTTGGTCTAAGAAGCAACCATCAAGAAGCTGTTAATTTTGAACAGACTAGAACAGGAGGAAATCCTGACGCCACATTTGATAACGTGGATAATGATATTCAAAGCTATTACACGGTTGGTGTGAGTTATAGCTTTTAAATAAATACAATACTATAGTAAAAAAGGTCGGGCTTATTAGTTCGACCTTTTTTACGAAATATCTTCAACATCTGGATATAAAAAGTGATTGTATGGAAACCTTGTGACATGAATTTGCCTTACTTCCTTGTAGACACGTTTCCTAAATTCATCTAAATTCTCTTTGTTTAATGCAGATATGAACAACGCATTGTCACCAATATTAGACATCCAAGTTTTTTTCCAATCTTCAATGCTGTAATTTGCTTTTGTTCTCTGAGAGATTAAATCGTCTTCATCGAAAGGTTCTGGTTTATAGGCATCAATCTTATTAAAAACCATAATGGTTGGTTTGTCTTTACTATCAATTTCATCCAAGATCTGATTCACCGATTCTATGTGCTCTTCAAAATTTGAATGTGAAATATCCACGACATGTAACAATAAGTCGGCTTCTCGCACTTCATCTAAAGTACTTTTAAAAGACTCTACCAATTGCGTGGGGAGTTTTCTAATAAATCCTACAGTATCACTTACTAAAAATGGTAAATTACCAATAACGACTTTTCTAACTGTAGTATCTAAAGTTGCAAATAGTTTATTTTCGGCAAAAACCTCACTTTTGCTAATAACATTCATCAATGTAGATTTTCCCACATTAGTATAGCCAACTAGGGCAACCCTCACCATTTTACCACGATTACTGCGTTGAACCGCCATTTGTTTATCAATGGCTTTGATCTTGGATTTTAAAAGGGAAATTTTATCGCGAACAATACGTCTATCCGTCTCGATTTCGGTTTCACCGGGACCACGCATACCTATACCACCTTTTTGACGTTCAAGGTGAGTCCACATCCCCTTTAATCTAGGCAATAAGTATTCGCATTGTGCTAATTCAACCTGAGTTCTGGCATAGCTGGTTTTAGCGCGTTGTGCAAAAATATCTAGAATAAGATTTGTTCTATCGAGTACCTTACAATTGAGTATCTTACTAATATTTCTTTCTTGAGCAGGAGACAATTCATCATCAAAAATTACTGTCCCAATTTCATTATCCTTTACAAAATGCATCACATCATCCATCTTACCTGTGCCAATAAATGTTCTAGGATTTGGCATGGCCATCTTTTGTGTGTAGCGCTTTACCACTTCACCACCTGCAGTGTAAGTAAGAAATTCTAACTCATCTAGATATTCTTTAGATTGGGCCTCATCTTGATCTTGGGTAATTATACCTATAAGTACTACCTTTTCTAAAGCAATGTCTTTTTTTTCTATCATATATAAATTAAAGTGCAAAGTTAAACAAATGGGCTATTCTAAATACACTTTAAATATCCTATATTTATTGCCATGAATAAATCTTCCGCAACACATACCATTGCCTTTTATAATATTGAAAACTTATTCGATGCAGAAAACGACCCTTTTACAAATGATGATGATTTTCTACCAACTTCAGCAAAGCGATGGACCCCAAAACGCTATAAAAATAAACTTCGAAAATTGGGCGCTGTCATTTCTAAAATAGGTGATGAAGACTCTAAAGTTGCTCCCGTAATTGTTGGTCTTGCTGAAGTAGAAAACAAAAAAGTCTTATCAGATTTAATAGAAAGCAAAAACCTCATCGATGAAGATTACAGCTATGTGCATTATGATTCTTCAGATGAACGAGGTATTGATGTGGCGCTACTTTATAAAAGCAATCATTTTGAACTTGAGAATTCAGAAACGTATTCGGTATATCTTCAAACCGATACCGGTGAAAGAGATTATACTAGGGATATTCTTCTAGTACAAGGAAAATTGGAAGGCGAATTGCTTAATATCATTGTTAACCACTGGTCATCTAGACGAGAAGGTGAAAAAGAAACCGAATACAAACGTATAGCGGCAGCCAATGTGGTTAATTCAATTGTTCGCAAACTGAAAAAAGATGACGATAGAGCTAAAATAATTGTAATGGGAGACTTTAATGATAATCCAGATAATGACAGCATCGAGTTGCTAGAAGAGGAAAGCGGCTTATTCAACCCCTTCAAAACAGTTTGGTCAAAAGATAATGGTAGTATTAATCATGATTTTGAATGGAACCTGTTTGACCAAATTTTATTTTCAACTAATTTCTTTGACACCAGTAATTTTAGCTTATCCTTTTCTGGTGCAGACGTGTTTAACAACAAGTTCTTAACGCAATACCACGGAAAGTATAAAGGACAACCCTTTAGAACTTTTGTAGGCAAAAAATATAAAGGTGGTTATAGCGATCATTTTCCCGTTTATATAGAACTCAAAAAGACATAAACCATTTATCGATTAATACGGTAGTTGGTCTATTATAACATTGTTAACATCTTGTTAATAGTCATTTTTTATATATTCGAGTCTCTGTAAAAAAGCAACCTAATCAAGGCTTTATTACTGATTAATAGCCTCAATTTACAAATAAAAAATCAATTCCTTTATAATCAGAGTGTTATAAAGGAATATATAATTTCTAACAAACCGATTAATAATGAAAAAGATTACTCTATTTCTAATGCTTTTGTGCTTTTCCGTTGCTGTAAGTGCTCAAGTTTTAAATCAGCCTGCAGCATGGCCAAACACTAACTGGACAGTTACAGGCGTTTTCAACCCAGATCCATCGGCCTTTGAAGCAGATCCAACGGCCACAAGTAACTTTGCTTTCGACGATGACGATGCGGGCGGGACAAGTGACGACGACATCGCCGCTGAATCTCCAATAATAGACTTGTCAGCCGCTTTTGGGGCTGGTGAGACTTGGTTATTTATTGATGTCGATTACACCTATAATGATTTGGCAGATGTGCTTAACCTAGAATACTGGGATGCCGACAGTAGCACATGGGAAGTATGGCAACAATTTGTAGCTTCTGCTGACGAACCTGATGATAATTTCTGTTCCGGTGCAAGAGATAGCTTTACCAGTAATCAATTAAATATAGCTGGCTTTACGGCAAATCAGCTTTCAAACTTTCAGTATAGAATTGCCTTTTATGATGATGGCCCTGGAGGTGGAGCAGCTTGGGAATGGGGTTTTTGTTTTGATTCACCAACCATAACTTCACAGACACCACCAATATGCCCTGATCCAGATATGTTAGAAGCTGTAAATATCACAGAGACTACTGCCGACTTACAATGGACAGAAAATGGCTCTGCCACAGTTTGGAATATAGAATGGGGGCTTGCTGGATTTACACCAGGTTCAGGTACAACAGTAAATGGTATTACTGCAATACCTTACAATCTTACAGGTTTAACAGCTGGGACTGGATATGATTTTTATATACAATCTGATTGTGGTGGTTCTTCAGGCACATCTAATTTTATAGGGCCATTTACCTTTGCAACAGCTGTTCCTGGAGGAGCCTGTAATGCTTCCTTTGCAATGAACGTAGAACCAGATTGTTCTGCGGCTACTCCCGTAACGTTTGATTTTAGCTTAGCAGAAGATATAGATGCCAATGGCGAAAACCCTACTTGTGATGGAGCAGGAAATTGGGGATACTGGATAAATTTCACAGCACCTGCTATTGGTTCAGTTATCTTTGAGTTTGGTGGAGGCGCTGATGAAGTTGGCCTAGAAATTTTGGATGCTTGTGGTGGAACATCTTTAGTGTGCTTTAATAACGATTTTAATGATGGTGATAACTCAGGTATTATTGATGGGCTTACACCTGGCAATACTTATGTCGCTGTAATATGGAGAGACGGACAATCTGGAAGTGCAGACGTTTGTATTGAAGAGGGACCAACATGTATTTTCCCTTCAGATTTGTCAGCTTCAAATTTTACAATAGATGGAGCGGACTTAAGCTGGACAGAAAACGGAACTGCTACGGTATGGAATGTTGAAGTTGTTCTTGCTGGAGATCCTCCAACCGGAACGCCTACATCTACCGGCGTAACTAACCCATACACCGTTACAGGCTTAATGCCAAATACAGACTATGATTTCTATGTTCAAGCAGATTGCGGCGGCGGTGATACAAGTGATTTTTCTGGTCCTTTTACATTTACTACTGCTTGTGATATATTTACACCCGATTACATAGAGCAATTCAATACAATTACCCCTGACTGTTGGGAGGAAGCCGATAGTGGTGATGCAACAACTGGCCCAGGTGATTTAGGTGGTAGTTCCTGGGTAGAAGATGGATTTATTAATAATGGAACAACTGGAGCTTATAAAATCAACTTATGGCTTGCATCTAAAAGTGATTGGATTTTATCACCAACTTTTGATTTAACTGGAGGGCCATTCCAAGTTGAATTTGATTTTGCTATCATGGAGTTTGCGAGTACAACTACGGCTGGTACTCTAGGCTCAGATGATACAGTACAGCTTTTAATCACTAATGATGATGGTGCAACATGGACTACTTTAGTAACTTACGATAGTTCATCTGTAGTACCTGCAACTGGAGAAACAGTATTATTTACTCTAGAGGCTTATGCAGGTCAAACAGTTAGATTCGGAATCTTAGGTTCTGAAGGTACCGTAGATGATCCTGAAGATAATGATGTATTTGTAGACAACTTCCGTGTTAGAGGTATCCCAACCTGTCCCGAGCCAATAAATTTAGATTCCAATAATTTAAGTTTAACCGAGACTGAAGTTAGTTGGACAGAAACTGGTACGTCTACCGTTTGGAATATTGAATATGGTCCTTCAGGCTTTACACCAGGAACAGGGACACTAGTCTCCGGTGTAACAACAAATCCGTATACAATCTCTCCTTTATTACCAGACACAGATTATGACTTTTATGTTCAGGCAGAATGTGACCCAATGAACCTAAGTTCATTTGCTGGTCCAGCTTCATTTTTTACTGGTTATTGTCAATCAGAACCATCGAGTCTTGATGGAACTGGTGTAAACAATGTTACAATAGAGACAATAGATTTTCCAAGTCTAGGTGATCTTGTTACTTATGAAGATCAAACGTCTCCTACTATTGATGTGTTTCCAGGGATTAATACTGAAGTTATTATTGAATTTGGCCATGCCTTTGATTATAACACCAATATTTGGATAGATTTTGATGATAATTTAGTTTTTGACGCCTCAGAATTAGTGTTCCAAGGCGAATCATCAGGTGCTGGTGATCCTCATACTTTAGATGCGTCTTTTGTTATGCCTGTTACCGCAACTCCTGGTGTGCATAGAATGCGTATTGGTACAGCAGATACTGGTCAGGCCACCCCTAACCCATGTTATAATGGTACTTGGGGCGTTACATTGGACTTTACAGTAAACGTGGGTATTTTACCTTGTGTGCTTCCAGAAGTTAGTTTTAATATTGTAGATGATTGCGATAGTCAGCAATTCTTTATTGATGTTGATGTTACTGATCTGGGAGATGCCACTTCTATAGAAATATCAAATGATTTTGATGCCAATACAATACAGATCATGGCAGCAGGTATTTCACAAATTGGGCCTTTTCCATCTGGAACTGCTGTTGTTGTGTCCGTTGCAAATGAACAAGAAAGTCTTTGTACTATTGTAAGTCCAGAATTAAGACTCATATGTCCGCCAGATAATGATACGCCTTGTGAGGCAAATGTTGCAGTTGTAAATGATGGTATATTGTGTGAGAACAATACTCCTGGATCAATTTTTGGCGCTAGTCCTTCTGGTGTTCCAGACCCTTCATGCGGTGGTTCAGCAGATGATGACGTGTGGTTTCAATTTGAAGCACTAAGTGAATTCCAATTAATTTCTTTAGCCAACGTTGTGGGTAGCTCAGCCACAGATATGGATCTTGCTGTATATGAAGGTACCTGTGATAACTTAACAGAGATTGCCTGTGTTTCTGGTTTTGAGGATTGGTCGCTTCTTACACCATCTGTTACTATAGGTGAGACCTATTATGTTAGAGTCTATTCTGGAGGTACAACACAAGAGGATACCACATTCGACCTTTGTATTACAACATATTTAGCACCGCCAAATATAGATTGTGAATCGACTGAGAATCTATGTAGCGGTGGTAACGATGACAACATTCTCTATTATAATAATGTAGTAGGTTTGCCAGATACGAGTACTTTGGATTGTTTAATTACAATTCCTAACCCTACTTATTTTGAACTTCCTATTGGTGAAACAGGTGATATTTTGATTGAAATGGTACAAAATTCTGCTTTTGATGCGGATGGTAACCCAATTGGCGATGAACTAGATGTTGACTTTTTATTATGGGGACCGTTGACACCAGATGATCCTGTTTGTGTAAATCAAGATCCTTTTACTATTTCTGCACCAGTTGTTGATTGTAGTTATTCGTTTTTACCAGTTGAAAATGCAGTTTTAACGGGAGCTCAGGCCGGAGAAGTGTATCTGCTATTGATTACTAATTTTGAGTCGGAACCAGGCGTCATTCAGGTAATTCAAACTAATCTTGGCGATAGTGGTGCGGGTGCAATTGTTGCAGATATTACAGCCGAAATCACAAGTCAACAGGCCTTTATCGATCCAAATAATGACTTCTCAGAAACTGATGTAGTTCCTTTATGTGGATTTACTGAAATCACATTAGAAACGGACTCGCCTGGTGCTGATGAATTTGTTTGGTTCAAAAATGGTATTGAAATTACAGGTGAAACTTCAAGTACTCTTACAGTAACAGAATCAGATACTTATCAAGTATTGGCCATTGATAATGGTTGTGCTGCTGAGGCTTTTTCTCAATTTGTAGAAGTTAATCTTTATGAAGATCCTGGCAACTTTACTCCAGATCCTCTTATTGTCTGTGACGGAGCTACAGCTGATGGCGTTGAAGATTTCAATTTAGAAGATATTACAGCGGCCCTTGGTTTTGGACCAGCCTTTACCGTAACTTACTATACCAATATGGCTGATGCTAACCAGGCAATGAATCCCGTGACTAGCCCATATAATTCTGGTGGAGAGATTTTAGTTGTAAGGGTTGAAGATACAAACGCTGCAAATAACGGTTTCCTTGGCTGTCGCCAATTAGGAGAGGTAGAGTTGATTGTAAATGCAAATCCAGTCATAAACCAACCAGCGGATTTTGTGGTTTGTGATGATCTAGATGGCATTGTTGATGGTGTTACAGAGTTTGATTTAACTTCAATTGATTCAGAGGTTACTACTGATCCAAATGTTACAGTGACTTATCATAATACTCAAGCCGATGCTGAGACTGGAACTGACGCTCTTGTAAGCCCATATTCAAGTAGTGGTGAAACTGTTTTTGTACGTGCACAAGATAATACTACTGGTTGTTTTAGTACCACTTCGTTTAACCTAGTTATTAATGTGGTACCACTTGGTTCTATCGATACCAATCTATTCTATTATGACCCAGATACGGATGAATTTTTATTATGTCCTCAAGCAGGATCTGGAGTTGTGCTCACTTTGATACCCGACAGCTCTAATGTTGGTACCATCTCTGTACAATGGTTATTAGATGGGATTGAGATTGCTGGCGCAACAGGACTGTCCTATGAAGCGTTATCTCCAGGTGATTATACTGCAAGAATTACCTTTGATGATACGGGATGTTCAAATTCAATTTCGGACAATGTTGTAACTGAAATAGATAATTGTGTTATCCCTGAAGGTATATCTCCAGGTGTCTCTCCTGGATTCAACGATACGTTTGACTTAAGGTATTTTAATGTCACGCGCCTTGATATATTCAATAGAAATGGTACTCTAGTTTACTCTAAGGATAACTATACAGACGAATGGGAAGGACAAACCAATGATGGTGAAGAGCTTCCTGTTGGCACATATTTCTATACGATGACTTACGAAGGTGGAACTAAGCAAAAAAGTGCTTGGGTCTATATTAACAGATAATCAACTAACTTGAATCAACTTAAAATAATGAAAAAACTTTCTATTATAGCGGTATTGCTCTTGGCTTTTCAAATGCATGGGCAACAAGACCCTCAGTACACACAGTACATGTATAATATGAACATCATAAATCCGGCATATGCTGGTTCTAGAGAAAATCTATCATTTGGATTATTATACAGAAATCAATGGACAAAGATTGAAGGCGGGCCTGAAACAGGTACATTCTTTGGACATGCTCCTATTGGCAGTAACTTGGGGCTAGGTGTTTCACTTATAGCAGACCAAATTGGTCCCGTAACAGAGACCAATGCTTATGTAGATGTGTCCTATACCCTTAAACTAGGCGGTGAGCATCGTTTGGCTTTTGGTGTTAAGGCAGGTGCCACCTTTCACGACATTAATTTAACAAGCGGTAATGTAGCTGTGATTGATGAGGGAGACCCTTTCTTTGGTATTGGAATCAATGAAACTACTCCTAATATTGGTGCTGGTTTCTTCTACTACACTAATAATTATTACCTGTCGTTATCCGTTCCTAATTTATTAGATTCTGTTCATTTAGATTCTAATGGAAATAATATTGGTTCCGAAACACAACACTACTTTTTAACTGGTGGTTATGTATTTGATTTATCACCAAATACTGAGCTAAAACCATCTTTTATGGTAAAATCGGCTTTTGATGCACCTACTTCTTTTGATGTTAACCTAAATGCAAGGTTTTTTAAGAAGTTTGAAATTGGAGCTTCATATCGCTTAGATGATTCATTTTCAGGATTGATCAATTTTGCACTATCGCCTTCTGTAAGAGTTGGTTATGCTTATGATGCTGTGTCTTCAGATATTCAGGCATTTGCACCAGCATCTCATGAAGTGATGTTGCTATTTGATCTAAATTTCCCGAAACGTGTTTCTCGTTCACCTAGATACTTTTAATCCGTTAAGCTAAACAATTATGAAAAACTTAAAAACATTATTATTTATTACGTTGATGAGTAGTTTATGCTTAACTGCTCAGAACAGTGACACCAAAAAGGCAGATAAACAATTTGCAAGATTTGAATTTGTAAAAGCTGCCGAGAGCTACGAGAAACTCGTTGAAAGTGGTAAAGCAACCTCTTATGTATATGCCCAACTCGCAGAAAGCTACTATAACATCTTTAGTACAGTAGAAGCCGAACGCTGGTATGCTAAAGCTTTAGAATCGTCTGACAATCCAGAATTGATTTACAAATATGCCGAAATGCTTAAGGCTAACGGAAAGTATGAAGAATCAAACACGCAAATGGAAAAATTTGCTTCTATGCGACCATCAGATAATAGAGCAACAGCATATAGAAAGAACCCTAACTATTTACCTAAAATCTTAGAACAAGGTAAAAAGTTTAACGTTCAAGATGCTGGTTTTAATACGCCACAATCCGATTTTGGTGGCACTTTATACGATGGGAAATTATATATAGCTTCTGGTCGTAACGACAATCGTAAGACCTACGGATGGAATGAAGAACCTTTTTTAGATATCTATTCCATCGCTAAAAACTCTGATGGTTCCTATCAGGAAGCTACATTGTTGAATGATAAGATCAATACTAAGTTTCACGAAGGGTTGGTGTCTTTTTCGCCAGATGGCAATACTATGTACTTTACTAGAGAAAGCTATTTTGAAAGAGACTTTCAAAAAGACTCTTTGAGTAATGCAAGATTTGGTCAACTCTATCTGTTTAAGGCCGCTAAGCTAGGGTCCGATTGGGATACTGTTGAAGGTTTATCTATCAATAGTGAGAACTATTCCGTAAAAAATCCTTCTGTTAGTCCTGATGGTAAAACACTATATTTTTCATCTAATATGCCTGGAGGTTATGGTTTATTTGATCTCTATAAAGCGCCAATAAATGACGATGGAACTATTGGTGAACCTGAAAACTTAGGTCAGAAAATAAATACTGAAGGACAGGAAATGTTTCCTTACGTTAGTAGTAATAATACCTTATATTTCTCATCAAATGGTCATTTAGGACTTGGAGGAATGGATGTTTTTTACACTAAAGAAATTGACGGTAAAATGGCACCTATAAGAAATATTGGGATTCCTATAAACAGTAATGGTGATGATTTTGCTTTTACAATAGACGAAGAAGCTGAGGAAGGTTTCGTTTCATCTAATAGAGACGGAGGGCAAGGTAGTGATGATGTTTATGCTTTTAAAAAACTACAACCTCTTTGTGATGTGCTTATAACAGCTACTGTTTTAGACGATAAAACCAGAGCGCCCTTAAGTGGTGCATCAGTTTCTTTATATGATGCTGAAGGTAATAAAGTTGTAACTAAAATGAGTAATGAGCAAGGTATTGCTGAATTTATAGTAGAATGTGAACAAGACACAGAGCTAGAAGTGGTTATGGAGGACTTTGAAAGTAAAAAAATTCAAGTCAGTGGCACAAGTGAAGAAGAACTAGCAGTACAGGTTTCTTTAGACCCAATAGAAAAAATAATTGAGACTGAAGAAATTGTCTTAAACCCTATTTACTTTGATTACGATAAATCAAACATTACGGCTAAAGCTGCATTTGAGTTAGATAAATTAGTTCAGGTTATGAATAAATATCCCGACTTAGTGATCAAGGCCACATCACATACCGATAGTAGAGGGTCTGATTCTTATAATCAAAGGCTTTCGCAACGCAGAGCTAAGAGCACGCAACAATATGTAATTTCCAAGGGTATTGATGAATCTCGTATCTCGGCTGAAGGCAAAGGTGAAAGTGAGCTTAAAGTAAATTGTGGAGCCAATTGTACAGACGATGAACACCAACAAAATAGGCGTTCAGAATTCTTGATTATCAGTGGTGGGCCACAAGCTCAAAAGTAATTTTATATATAACTCATTATTTAAAGGCCTATCATTTACTAAATTGATAGGCTTTTTTAGAAATATCCTAACGCATAGCACCAATTAATAAATAACGTTTTAATGAAAAAAAATCTATTTTTTTTAACGCTATTGGGTTTTACCCTCCAGATAGCAGCTCAAGAACATGTGCTTTCTTCGGGTTTAGACAGTGAATCATCATCAGGAAAAGTAACCTATTCTGTTGGCTTAATCCATTATGAAGAAGCTACAGGAACTGGAGGAAGTACCTCTGTCGGATCGCAAATACCTTTTGAAGTTTCAGTTTTAAGTATTAATAATTATAGCAATTTAACTTTTGAAGTTTTTCCAAATCCAACGGAAAATTTTTTGAACGTTCATTTGAATTCAGTAGATGAGTTATCGTATCAAATCATAGATTTATCTGGTAGAAGAGTAACGTTTGGTGAATTGAATACCCTTCAATCTAAAATTGAACTTACATCACTTGAAACTTCAATTTATATTTTTAATATCCTAAAGGACAATACCATTGTTAAATCATATAAAATCTCAAAAAAATAATCCATGAAAAACTTATACTTAACAGCCTTATTATTCTTTATATCTCTTATTTCGTTTGCCCAGGCGCCCGAATTAATGAGCTATCAAGCCTTGGTACGTAATGCAGATGGCGATTTAATTCAAGATACATCCGTTGGTATAAGAATTAGCATATTGCAAAATTCGGATACAGGTACAGCAGTATATACCGAAACACATACAGTAACCACAAACCAAAATGGATTAGTAACGCTATCTATAGGTTCTGGTTCATCAGCAGATGATTTCTCTACTATTGATTGGGGAAATGGTAGCTACTATATAAAATCTGAAACTGATCCTACTGGAGGTACTAATTATACGATTGAGGGAACTAGTCAATTGCTTAGTGTACCATATGCTTTGTATGCTAAAAATTCAGGGGCAACTGGGAATGGCAATAATAATCCTAATAGTTTTAATTCAAATTTCTTAATAGCTGATTTTAATACAATCTATGCTTATAATGGGTCAACTGAAACTTGGAGCTCTCAGTCGGCTAGTGCTGTTGAGGGAGATGATATTGTTGGATCTAACGGTAATTTTGTAGTGGCTGATTTTAATACAATCTACGCTTATAATGGGGCTACTGGGACTTGGAGCTCTCAGTCGGCTAGTGCTGTCCAAGGAGGAGACATTGTTGGGTCAAATGGTAATTTTGTAGTAGCTGATTTTAATACAATCTATGCTTAC
>NZ_JANQIM010000038.1 GCF_028282165.1 Winogradskyella sp.
GCAAAAGATCATAATGTTTGGGTAGAAATGGTTAAAGATAAAGAATTAGGTGGTGTACAGTTAATGGCAGACAACGATTGGAATTCTCAATTTGTTAAAGACTATGCCATTGAAGGTATTCCACGATTTATTCTAATAGATCCTGATGGAAATATTGTAAGTGCAGATGCACCAAGACCATCCAACCCAAAGCTGATTGAAATGCTTGAAGAACTAAAAATTTAAAGATTCCTAGTTTTTGATAAAGGCCTTCTATATAAAGAAGGCTTTTTTTATTGTTCATCATTTTGCTCCTCTATATTGGGCTGTTCTGGTTGCTTAAACAAATCTATATAAGCTTCACCTAGAGTTTCTATGATATGGCTAGCGATCAAACTTTGGTATCCAAAATCCTCCAAAGAAATATCTGCAGATCTTCCATGCAAGTAAACTCCAAAAATAGTCGCGGCTAAGGGCTCATAACCTTGGGCCATTAGACCAGAAATTATTCCTGTTAAAACGTCACCACTTCCTGCAGTGGCCATACCTGGATTTCCTGTGGTGTTAATATATAGCTTATCGCCAAAAACTGTTATGGAGTTTGCCCCTTTTAAGAGTACAATGAGATTGTGCTCTTTAGAGAAGGCCTTTACTTTTTTAAGCTTATCAAAATCATCAGACCACTTCCCTACTAATCGCTCCAATTCTTTTGGGTGTGGTGTTAATATAGTTCTTTCAGGTAATACGCTTAAAAGGCTTTTGTTCATGGAAAGCAGGTTTAAGCCATCGGCATCAATAACCAAAGGTGCTTTATTCTTCTTTAAAAAATCTTCAAAAGCCTTTGCTGTTTCGTCAGCTATTCCTAATCCTACACCAATACCGATGACGGTTGGTGATAAATCAAAGTTTATATTACTTATTAAAGTATCGTCATCATCAGTAATTACCATAGCTTCAGGAAATGACGTCTGTAAACTATGATACCCACATTTAGGCACATAAGCAGTAACCAACCCAGCACCAGAGCTTAGAGCAGCTTTACTTGCCAAATTAACAGCACCAATTTTCCCATAACTACCACCTATTATCAGCACATGTCCAAAATCGCCTTTATGTGCAAATTTTTGTCGTGGTTTGTACAGTGGCAGAACTTCAAATTTAGAGATGAGTTCAACTTCAGTTTCGGTTTGTATGAGGTAATCTCTATCAATTCCAATATCTAAGACCTCCCACTGCTGTGTGTATTTTGCAGTCTCAGGTAAAAAAAACACTAGTTTTGGAGATTGAAAACTTATGGTGTAATTAGCATGTACAACAGCATTTTCGTCTTCTACAGCTTTATCTGTGTATAAACCAGAGGGAATATCAACAGCTAAGGTGAATGCTTTTGAGGCTCGCCACTGTTGAAACAATTCCTGAACCCAACTATTTGGCGGACGATTGAGCCCAATACCAAAAATAGCATCAACTATAATATCTCTTTCATCGATGACAATATCTGAAAAATCACCACCGCAACTCAGCATTTTTGGCCATTCTTTAGTAACTGTCTTAATTCGATCGTAGTTTATTAAGAAATCCTTTGAGCGCTTATCACTACAATTAACGATATAGGTAATAACATTATAACCATGTGTGATTAAATGCCTAGCCAATACCAAGCCATCACCTCCATTATTTCCAATACCGCAAAAGACATGAATAGGTACTTGGGCGCCTTGCATGCGCATATGTATCCAATTGAATATTTGTGTTCCGGCACGTTCCATAAGATCGGTAGAGGATATATTTTGGCGCTCGGTGGTTAGCCTGTCCCCCTCGTAAATTTGCGCTTTTGAGAATACTTTCATTAATTAATTCTGTATATTGGATTATAGTTTGTCATGTAAAAATAACACATTACTCATCAATTAATAAAAATACTTTTTGAATCGCTAATGACGGCATCAACATCATTTCAAACCAGAAGACTTTTTATAAGACCCATTACTATAGAAGATGCCTCATTTGTTTTAGAGTTAATGAACACGCCTCTATGGATTCAATTTATCGGAGATCGAAATGTAAGAACCATTGAGGAAGCCGAAGCCTATATAAAAGAGAAGGCATTTGCACAAATGGAACGATATGGATATACCAATAATGTTGTTATAAGAAAAGAAGATAACACCAAGCTCGGCACCTGCGGCATATATCATAGAGAAGGGAAAGACATACCAGATATTGGCTTTGCCTTTTTACCAAATTATCATGGTCGTGGCTATGCTTTTGAATCTGCTAGCAAATTGATTCAGGTTGCATATCGAAATTATGGTCTTAATGAGCTCAGTGGTTACACATTAGAAGAGAATTTAGCTTCAAAAAAAACATCTTTTGGAACGTTTAGGTTTTAAATTTAAAGGGATAGGTAAATTACCAACTAGCGACGAAGAATTAATGCATTATCATCGCATTCTGAATTTTTAGAACTGTAATAAATTTCACCAACTTCGACATTTCATCCTAAATAAGCGTGACTCATATATTTTTTGCTAGTTGAGTAATTAGAATAACTACATTTAAGCATCAATCATTATTTATGAGAGTAATTGTAGGTTTAAGTATTATATCGTTTTTCTCAATTATGTGTATTGGGGCTCAGCAGCTAACCCTTGAAACTACACTTGATGCTACCATAAATGAAACTTCAGGGTTATTGTATCTTAACAATACACTGATTACGCACAATGATAGTGCTAATACCAATCAATTATTTGATGTAGACACCTCAACAGGAGCAGTCACTAGAACCGTGACTATTATTAACGCCACAAATGAAGATTGGGAAGATCTAGCCCATGATGACACTTACATTTATATTGGTGATTTTGGAAACTTTAGAGGCGATAGAACAGATCTAAAAGTTTATAGAATTTCCATTGCCGACTATTTTGCAAGTACCTCCGTAACGGCAGATATTATAAACTTTAGCTATAATAACCAATCCGACTTTACCCCCAGTCCATTAGCCACAAATTTTGATGCGGAAGGTTTAATTCATTACAACAATAACCTGTATGTGTTTTCTAAAAATTGGCTCAATGGCAATACGGATATATATGAATTGCCCAAGACACCTGGTATACACGGTATTTCTAGCATAGATAGTATAGCTGCACAAGGATTGGTATCTGGAGCAACATATAATAGTTTGGATAGCAGTGTTTTTTTAACAGGCTACGATTTAGACGGTGCATTTTTAATTCAGCTTAGTGGTTTCAACTCAGGGTTGTTTTCTAACGGAACTGTTACCAAAACTTCTATTGATGTGCCTGCAAACTTTTCAGTTCAAATAGAAGCCATTACTCCTTTTAATGCTAATGAATATTACATCACAGCAGAAGAAAACTCTTCTGATGCTCCCGCCTTATACAGTTTTAACACATCGACTTTAGATATTTCTGAGATTCAAAGTGCTCCTATTTCATTTTATCCAAACCCAGCAACATCTACAATCACTTTAAGCAGACATAACCTTAAAGTAAAAATATATGCCATTACAGGTCAGCAAGTAAAAACTTCGACAGAACAGCGAATTGATATATCAGATTTAAAATCAGGTGTGTATTTAATTAAAATTGAGGATACTATTTCAGGAAATTCAGTTTCTAAGCGATTAGTTATCAACTGAAGCGTCTATCCTAAAATCCGCACCAACAGTTCTTTGAGTAAATCACCTTGAGGCACGGCATTAGCACCAACCCCCTTACTTTTAACATCAAACTCCCGTAACAGTGCAATAACCGAACTTACTTTTTTCATAGGATAGTTGCGAGCTGCAGTTAAATATTCATTAACAAAATATGGATTAACTCTTAAGGCCGAAGCGACACTCCGTGGGTTCTTATCGGTCATGCCATGAAGATGTAGCAATTGTGAAAAAAAGTTATGTAATAAAGCAACAGTTACCACCATCGGATTATCCTTGGGGTTATCTGCAAAATACTTAGCGATTTGATGCGCCTTAACCACATTACGTTCACCTACGGCTTTGCGCAACTCAAAATTATTGAAATCTTTGCTTATACCTATGTTCTCTTCAATATGCTCTGGGGTAATCTGTGTGCCTTTTGGAAGTACAATTTTTAGTTTATCTAGTTCATTATTTACTTTACTCAAATCCGTTCCCAAAAATTCAACCAGCATTTGCGCTGCCTTAGGAGAAATGTCATAACCTTGTCCCTTTAAGACACGTCTAATCCAATCTGGCACTTGGTTTTCGTAAAGCTTTTTACTTTCAAACACAATGCCGCCATTTTTATTGATGGCCTTATATAATGCCTTACGCTTATCAAGTTTCTTGTACTTATAGTTAACTACCAACACAGTAGTAGGTTGAGGGTTTTCTGCATAGGCTGTCAATTTTTCAATCGTTCTGCTTAAGTCCTGGGCCTCTTTAACAATCACCACCTGTCGCTCGGCCATCATAGGATAACGCTTAGCATTGCTTACAATATCGTCTATGGATACATCACGCCCATAAAGCACCATTTGGTTAAATCCCTTTTCGGCTTCATCCAAAACATTGTCTTCAATAAAATCAGAAATCTTATCAATATAATAGGCTTCTTCCCCCATTAAAAAATAAATGGGCTTAAGGTTACCATTTTTTATATCTGTTACTAATTGTTTTACTTCGTCCAAAGTCTTAATTTGTTCCTTAATTCGAGTTTTGACCTTGGTCAAAGTATCGAGAACTTCTCGATAAAATTTTCTACGAAAATCACTCGAAGTGACATTATAATTTTAATTTTGTGCAGTGCAAGATCTTAACTTTCCAAAGTTTGAATACCGATTCAAAAGTACAGAAAATAAAGTTTCTATTTTTGATGTCATTCGGAAAAAATTCATCGTTCTTCAACCAGAAGAATGGGTGCGACAACATTGTGTACATTACATGATCAATGATAAGAAATATCCTAAATCATTAATCAACGTTGAAAAAGAATTATCAGTTAATGGCTTAAAGAAACGTTATGATATCGTTGTATTCAACCCAGACGGAAGCATCCATTTAATTGTAGAATGTAAATCATATACAGCAAAAATAAATCAAGACGTGTTTGATCAGATTGCACGTTATAATTTAGCACTAAATGCAAATTACTTAATGGTAACTAATGGAATAAATCATTATTATTGCCAAATGGATACTATTGCAAAGCGCTATACATTTTTAAAAGATATTCCAGATTATACGTCCTATTAAATGTATGTGACTAAAGACATAGCGATAGTGGTTCTAAACTGGAATGGAAAACCTTTGCTTGAGCAGTTTTTGCCATCAGTTGTAGAACATTCGCACAAAGCTGTCATTTACGTTGTGGACAATGCATCTACAGATGATTCTATTGCCTTCTTATCTAAAAACTTCCCTGGTATTACTATAATTCAAAACACTGAAAACAGAGGTTATGCCAAAGGCTATAATGATGCCTTAAAAAATGTTGAACAACCACTACTGTGTTTGTTAAATAGTGATATTGAAGTTACCAAAGATTGGTTAAATCCCATTTTAGATGAATTTAACAGTAACGAGAATACAGCTATAATTCAACCAAAAATTCTTGACTTTAAGCAAAAAACACATTTTGAATATGCTGGTGCCGCCGGTGGTTTTATGGATAAGTATGGTTATCCCTTTTGTCGCGGACGCATTTTTGACACCATTGAGGAGGACAAAGGACAATACAATGATAGTATAGATATTCTTTGGGCTTCTGGCGCTTGTTTCTTTATTAAAAACGAAATTTTTAGTCATCTCAACGGTTTTGATGATTCCTACTTTGCCCATATGGAAGAAATAGATTTGTGTTGGCGTGCCTTTAATGCAAATTACGGTACGAGGTATGTTGGCACCTCAACGGTGTATCATGTTGGTGGTGCAACCCTGAGCAATACCAACCCAAAAAAAACCTATCTTAATTTTAGGAATAGTTTATTTACATTGGTTAAAAATACCGACAAGCGTGTTTTTGTAAGAACAGTGATAAGAATGATGCTCGATGGTATTGCAGGTATACGATTTTTATTTCAGTTAAAACCAAAGCACTTTTTTGCTATTGTCAGGGCTCATATCTCATTTTATAAGAATTTAGAGCGAATCTTAAAAAAACGTAAGCAACGCTCTAAACGTTCAAATTACTACAAAACCAACTCTATCGTTTGGTCTTATTTTGTTAAAAAGCGTAGCGTTTTCTGATTGTTTATAAAACTGTTAAAAGTTTTGTTAATCCATGCCTCGGCATCTTTTCTTTTCTATAATTTTGAGTTGTTGTAACTAACAATTTAAACAGTAAACTGATTATGAAGAAATTAATGTTATTGAGTGTATGCACTATGCTATTGTTGGCATCTTGTGTATCGAAGAAAGAGTATTTGGCGCTTGAAGAAAAGCAGAGAGAAACACAAGATCTATTGAATTCGGCAACGGTAAAATTAAATGCCTGTCTATCTGATGTCGCTGCTGCGAATGCAAGGGTTGAAGCTATGAAAGAGCAATTGGCAGACATGAGAAAAAGTAACGAAGCCCTAATAAAAAGTTCGCAAGACTTAACGGAATTAACAAGTAAGGGTGCTGAAAATTTGCAAAAATCATTAGAGAGTCTCAGAGAAAGTAATTTAAAGATATCTCGCTTGCAAGATGCACTGACTCGTAAGGATAGTGTAACCTTGGCTATTGTAACTAGCCTTAAAAAAGAAGTTGGCATCAATGATCCAGATATAGAAGTTAATGTAGAAAAAGGTGTAGTCTTTATATCTATTGCCGACAAGCTATTATTTAAGAGTGGAAGCTATAATGTTACGGATAGAGCAAAGGAAGTTTTAGGTAAAGTAGCAAAGGTTATTAATAGCAAACCAAATTTTGAGGCCATGGTAGAATCACACACCGATAATGTTCCATATAATAAACCACCACTATTAGATAATTGGGATTTAAGTGTTAAACGTGCTACTTCTGTAGTGAGAGTCCTTGAAGAATTAGAGGTTAATCCGCAACAACTTATTGCTGCTGGTCGTAGTTATCACGTACCACTAGTAGAAAATGACACTGCCGAGAACAAAGCAAAAAACAGACGTACGCGTATTGTTGTATTGCCTAAAATCGATCAGTTTTACGAAATGGTCGAAGAAGAAATGAAAAAGCTATCGGCAGAGAATTAAATTTTTAGCTTATCTAAAAAACCCAATGCATTGTGCATTGGGTTTTTTTATTCAAAAGAGTATTTTAACCACATTAAGACGAAGAATCGAATTATTCTTTAAGAACGGATTTTATAGTTTCATTGCGCTGTATTTTACCATTAACGGTCTCCACAAATTTATCCGTAATATAAATATGCTTTGGGACTTCGTATTTAGTTAAGCCCTTTATAAATCTAATTCTATTCGCAATACTTTTAGCAGTATCTCTAGGGTTTTCTACAATTAAAACTAGACGTTCTCCTAAAGCATCATCTTCTTCGCCGGCTACAATAAAACGCTCATCGATGACAGGTTGTAACTTGTCTTCAATCTGTTCTGGAAATAATTTTATACCACCAGAATTAATCACATTATCTATACGTCCTAATAAATCGAAACTAGTTTCGGACTTTAAGTCTACGATATCACTAGTTATTAAAGGTTCATCTACCAATTTCGGGGCATTAACTATTAAACACTGTCTGTCATCTTGGGAAAAGGTAACATTAGGTAGGGCATTAAAAAACGCTTCACCCTTAGAAATTTTAGAGGATAATCGTCTTACGGCTACATGAGTCACCGTTTCGGTCATACCATAAGTTTCATAAAATTTCGAACTACTATTTTTAATACGCTCTAATAAAGGTTGGGTTATTTTAGAACCACCAACAATAATGTTCTTAATGTTATACGTGTAGTTAATGGTATGTTTTAATTGTAGAGGAATCATTGCGCAAAAATCATAATGCTTTTCGTAATCAAAAATAGGATGCGCACTTGGTTCTACATGATCTATTTCTAAACCTAAAACCATAGCTCTAACAAGCATCATTTTACCAGCAATATAATGACTTGGCAAACAATCTATAGCTGTATTACCTGGTTCTAAGCCAAAAAAGTCTCCAGTAGCAATAGCCGAATTGACCATAGCCTGTTTCTTTAGCTCAATGAGTTTAGGCTTTCCTGTAGATCCAGATGTATTTACATACAGGTAATCCTTATCGCTAAGCCAATCAATTAAAAAATTACCTGTTACTTTTTCATAAGCTTCACCTTCTTTAATGAGGCTGTAAGCTACTTCTTTTAAGTCCTCATGGTCATAATGTAAACCATTTAACTTAAATCTGTTATGAACTTTATCGTATTTGGGTGTCATTCTCCTATAATTTTATAATCTTCTTTTGGTGGTTCTGATACGTTTCCAAACAACCGTTCTGACCAGTTTTTCCAACCGTAACGCTTAGATAAAATAAGTAGCATAATTGGATATACTACAAGCACTGGCACTAATATTTCAGTCATTAGGCTCATTGAAGGCTCTGCCGTATTTTTAAAAATGGCATCTGTTTGCAGTGCAGTCCAGTCTGCGGTAACTAAAAGAGAGGCCAATAGGTTGTTTCCCAAGTGAAAACCCAAAGCTAATTCAAGTCCATCATCCATTAAAGTCATAATCCCCAATAATAAACCTGTACCTACATAGAAAATCATCATTTTCCAAAAGCCTACTGCGGCTATTTCAGGATTTGCACTATGCGCAATTCCAAATAATATCGAAGTAAATATTAAAGGGAACCACTTATTCTTAACCAAAACACCTAGATGTTGCATTAGATAGCCTCTAAATAAATACTCTTCTAACCCTATTTGAAATGGAAATAAAACAATACTAACAAAAAATAATATGGCGAATTTCTTAAAGTTAAACTGATAGATAATCTCAGAAGAATCTATGGAATAACCTATAAAAAAAGTAGCTAAAGTAAAAACAGCAATCATCATAAAAGAAAAGAAGACTCTTCCATAGTCTACCTTAAATCTTGCCGTAGTCAATGACAAAATACTACGCTGGTGCATAAACTTAACCAATAAAAAAAGTAGTCCTAATAAAACGGCAAATGGAATTAAATTGAATGCCAAGCTTAAACTAGAGGGAAACCTTTTCATTAATTCATAAGCGGCATCTAAATCTGATGGATCAGTTAATAAGTAGAAAACAAAATTTGCTAAAAATACGCCTCCAACTATGGCAGTTGTTAGTAAAAACATCCATAGCTCTCGCTTTCCTTTATAAGCCTGTTGTATATAATCCATATTTATAAATCAAAATTCCAATCCTTTTGTATATCGTAATGCAAATTACCATTTTTTACGGTTAATGGCGAATGAAAATTATTTGTAAATAAACTTCCAGTTCCTAGACCTTGAGGTAAAGTATTTTTGAGAGTATAGGTCCATTGCGAAATGGCATTTAATCCTACATTACTTTCTAAAGCACTTGTTATCCACCATTTAATATTTAAATCTTCTGCTAAATTTATCCATTGTTGGCTTCCACTAAAACCACCTACCAGACTAGGCTTTAAAATAATGAACTGAGGCTTAATCATTTGGAGTGTTTTTTGTTTGTCTTCTTTTGCAAACACTCCAATTAATTCCTCATCTAGAGCTATTGGTAAAGGTGTTTCTTCGCAAAGCTCAGCCATAGCTTCTAATTGTTTGGGTTTTATAGGTTGCTCAATAGAATGCAGCTGGTATTCCGAAAGACGTTTTAATTTTTCCAGAGCGTCATTAACAGAAAACGCTCCGTTAGCATCCACTCGCAATTCAATATCTGAAACCGAAAACTCCTTTCTTATAGACTTTAGGATATTCAATTCTGTTTGAAAATCAATGGCGCCAATTTTAAGTTTAATACAGTCAAACCCTGCTTCAATTTTGTCTTTGATTTGAGTTCTCATGAAGGCTTCATCTCCCATCCATATTAATCCATTTATACGAATAGCATCAAACCCTTTGGTAAATGCCGACGGAAATAATAAAAACTCACTAGATGCCTCTAAAGACTTGAACGCCATTTCAACACCAAAAAGAATACTAGGAAATTCTATGAGTTCATTGACCAATCTTTGTAAGTCTATATTAATGTTAGCGCAAACCCATTTTAACTTATCCTCAAAGTCTGATCGATCATCCACAGAAAGACCTCGTAAAATACCACATTCACCAATTCCAGATTTATACTCACGTTCTAACCTAATGAACCATGTCTCCTTGGTGGTCATAATACCTCTAGAAGTTCCACTAGGCCTTTTAAAATTGAGTATATGCTTATAATAGCTTGCCTTAATCATTTATATATTATGATGCATACTAAACTGTAACTGACCCTTTCCCCAATTAACGGTTTTTTGGTTCATCCAACCCAACTGAAATCGAATTTTAGAGCTTAAAACATAGCCTATTCCTAAATAGGTTCTATTCCTGTCAAAGAGTTGAACTTCCCTCCCATCACCAATACCTGTTTGTCCATTGATAAACAATTCGTTGTACAAGGCTATATAAATAGCTTTTTGAGTTAGCGCTTTACGGTTAAGTGGTACATTTAAAAAAAGATTATAACGATAACGTGTTCTAAAATCTTGATTCTCAACAAAACGTTGCTCATATCTAAAACGATGCGTTAAATAAAATCTATTGCCCAACTTTTGTGGGAATAAGGCTTCTTGGTAAATACGACTTTCGTTAAATGTACTATCGCTCTCTCCGAATTGACCGGTAGTGATGTTAGCATATCCCAATGTAAACATAATACCGGCACCTTTTGGTGAAAACGTAACACCTGAACGGAGCAGCAATTGTTCCATATCACCCAAACCTTGCCAATCGCGATATTGAAAATCTCCTTGAATTCCCCAAAGACTATCCTTAAACCGAAGATTATAAAAATACATATACCAAGCTCCAGTTTGTGATTCATCAACTTGGGAGAAACCAGCACTAAAGCCAACAATAGTCAATAGGATAAAAAGTCTATGCCTCATTAATAGCTAACAACAATTAAAGTATAAAAATAAGCAACTGACAATTCTTAACGGGTGATTATCTTTAAAAAATCTTATTTTTGAAGAAAAAATTAATGCCTAACTTTCCCAACATCATTCTCTACGCCATTCCGTTCTTTATCTTAGCTATGGCATTAGAGTTATACGTTACTACAAGAGCACAGCTAAAGCATGTTAAAGGTTATGAAGTTAAAGATGCTTTTGCTTCCATCGCTATGGGATTGGGAAATGTTTTTTTGGGGTTTGCTAGCAAGGCCATTGTTTTACTTGTATTTTTTTGGATTTATGATAACTACCGATTATTTGAGATTCCAATAGTTTGGTGGTCTTTTGTTCTTTTGTTCTTTGCAGATGATTTTTCCTATTATTGGTTTCATCGCATATCGCACGAATGTCGATTGTTCTGGGCGTCACATGTGGTTCATCATTCGTCCCAACACTATAATCTTAGTACAGCTTTAAGACAAACCTGGTCTGGTGGATTTTATACTTTTATTTTTTGGCTATGGTTGCCCTTATTGGGTTTTCATCCAGCAATGATCATGTTACAAATGTCCATTAGCTTATTGTATCAATTTTGGATCCACACCGAAGCCATTGACAAGATGCCTCGTTGGTTTGAAGCTATTTTTAATACACCATCACACCATCGTGTTCATCACGGCAGCAATCCTATTTATCTGGATCGTAACCATGCTGGTATTCTTATTATTTGGGATAGGCTCTTCGGAACCTTTCAACCTGAGTTGAAAGAGGAAAAAGTCACTTATGGTTTAGTAAAGAACATTAAAACTTTCAACCCTATTAAAATCGCATTTATAGAATGGATATATATGTTTAGGGACGCCTTATCGGGAAGAAAAACATTAAAAGATCGCTTTTTATATTTGATAAAACCGCCAGGTTGGAAACATGACGGCACAGGAAAAATCAGTGATGATTTAAGACAAGAATGGCTAAACAGCAAGAACTGATATATGAAATTAGAAAACAAGGTTGTTTGGATCACTGGTGCATCAAGTGGTATAGGCAAGGCACTTTCCATAGAGCTCTCAAAATATAATTGCAAACTCATTTTATCATCCAGAAGAGAAACAGAACTGCAAAAAGTAAAAGATAAATGTGAAAACCCAGAGGATGTCAAAGTCCTACGTTTAGATCTAGCGGATTATCTCAACATGAATCCTATTGCAAAAAAGGCTATAACACTTTTCGGACATATAGACATATTGATAAACAATGGTGGTATTAGTCAGCGTTCTCCTATTGTGGAAACTACAATAGAAGTAGATAAAAAATTGATGGAAGTTGATTATCTGGGAACCATTGCACTTACCAAAGCACTTTTACCGCATTTTATTGAAAATAATTCTGGGCACTTTGTTACAGTATCTAGTTTAATGGGAAAGTTCAGTTCACCATTTAGATCTGCTTATTGTGGGGCAAAACATGCCTTACATGGTTTTTTTGATGCATTAAGATTAGAACACGACAAGGATAATATAAAAGTTACCATGATATGTCCAGGTTTTGTAAATACAGATGTAGCCCGCAATGCTTTGACTGGTGATGGAACCAAACAGGGTTACCAAGACGAAATGACCCAGCAAGGATTAGACGTTAACATCTTTGCAAGAAAAATGGTTAAAGCCATACGTAAAGAAAAATATGAAGCTTATATAGGCAAGTTTGAAAAATTTGGTGTTTATGTAAAACGATTGTCGCCTAGACTGATTCATAACTTAGTAATGAGAAGTAAGGTCAAATAATTACTATACCTCCAAACTCTCTCCTATGTCTAAAAGAATCAATTTCTTTAATCTCGCATCAAACTTTGCTTGTGCCTTAGGTTTATCAATTTCTATATAACCAAATGTATCATAATGATAGCCTAAAATTCTATGGCAATCGATAAATCTACAGGCAATTAGAGCATCATCAACACCCATTGTAAAATTATCGCCTATTGGTAATACGGCTAGATCCAAATCGAAATATTTTCCAATCAGCCTCATGTCTTCTGTCAATGCTGTATCACCTGCAATATAGACCGTTTTATTTTCTGATTGTATTACAAAACCTCCTGGATTGCCACCATATTTACCATCTGGAAAAGACGAGGTATGAATAGCATTTACATATTTAACTTTACCAAAATCAAACTGCCAAGAGCCGCCATGATTCATTGGATGACCTTTTAGCCCCATATTCTGATAATGCACTACGATTTCATAATTTGAAACAATTACCGCTCCTGTTCGCCTCGCTATGGCTTCAACATCTAAGGTATGATCTTGGTGTGCATGAGTCACCAAAATATAATCGGCCTTTAAACTATTTATGTCAATATGAGATGCTTTCTCGTTACCAGTAATAAATGGATCTACAATAATATGAGTATTTTCAGTTTCGATACCCAAACAGGCATGTCCGTAAAATGTGATTTTCATTATCTTAAGATTTAAGAACTAAAGTTAATACAAATTATAACCAACACCCAAGAGAATAGCAAAAAGAAATGTAGATAATGCCAAAACTTTTAACTGGCTATCAAAATCATCTGGTAACTTGGCGGCATGTATCTTTTTAAGATGAATAACTAATGGAATAAAGACTAAAATATATAAAAAATTGTAAGGCTCTACGTAATAAAGAACAGAAAAAAGTATGGTAATACCCATTGCACCCGCAACAAGAACATAATGGTACTGCTTTGCACGTTTAATACCTAGCTTTACTGCTATAGTAATTTTTCCAGCATTGGCGTCTCCCTCTAAATCTCTCATATTATTGAGATTTAAAACACCTACACTGAGTAATCCCAATGCTATAGCTGGCAGTATCGTAACATGATCTACTCGTTGCATATACAGCAAATAGCTTCCTATGGTGCTCACCAATCCAAAAAAGACAAAAACAAAAATATCACCTAAGGCCCTGTAACCATAAGGTGTATCTCCCATAGTATAATTTAATGCTGCATACACTGAAATTCCACCTAAAACCACAAATAAAAGCAGAAATAGAAAGTTGGTTGATCCAAATGCAGCCCATATAAGTGAGAGTGTTAAGATAATAACCAATACAATATTGAACTTTATGGCATCTAACATCTCTTCGGGTGTAATCTTTCCACTTTGCACAGCGCGTCTTGGCCCAACACGTTCGCTATTGTCTGCACCATTTATACTATCACCATAATCATTGGCTAAATTTGACAGGATTTGCAAACTTATGGTTGTTAATATGGCTAAGATCAAAACCCACCAACTAAATTGGCCATTGTAATAAGCAAAACAAGTTCCTAGGATAATTCCCGAAACTGAAAGTGGAAGCGTTCTGAGTCTCATGGCAGAGAGCCATGGTCTAATTTCTTTCATTCAAATTTATAGATTAAGGGATCCATTTCTTCGGAAAGTTAGGTTTCCTTTTCTCTAAAAAGGCATCTCTACCTTCTTTTGCTTCATCTGTCATATAAGCTAAACGAGTAGCTTCGCCCGCAAATACTTGTTGTCCAACCATCCCGTCATCAGTTAGATTCATAGCAAATTTCAGCATTTTTATTGATATGGGTGACTTAGCCAATATCTCTTGAGCCCACTCAAAAGCAGTAGTTTCCAATTCATCATGAGGAATAACGGCATTAACCATTCCCATTTCAAAGGCTTCTTGAGCTGAATAATTTCTACCTAAGAAGAATATTTCCCTTGCCTTTTTTTGCCCGACCATTTTTGCCAAATACGCAGAACCGTAACCGCCATCAAAACTCGTAACATCAGCATCGGTTTGTTTAAATATGGCATGTTCTTTACTAGCAAGGGTTAAATCGCAAACAACATGTAAGCTATGTCCGCCGCCAACTGCCCATCCTGGCACAACAGCTATTACGGCTTTAGGCATAAAGCGTATAAGGCGTTGTACTTCTAATATATTTAAGCGATGGTAACCATCATCACCCACATAACCTTGATGTCCTCTTGCCTTTTGGTCACCTCCTGAACAAAAACTCCAAACACCATCTCTGGAAGATGGGCCTTCGGCACTCAATAGTACAACACCTATATTTACATCTTCATTAGCATCATAAAAAGCATCATAGAGTTCTGATGTGGTTTTTGGACGAAAGGCATTTCGTACATCGGGACGGTTAAATGCAATCCTAGCTACACCGTTACATTTATGATATGTTATATCTTCATAAGATTTGGCAATTTTCCAATCTATATGACTCATATTTCTCAATATTTTGATTGCAAAAATAAGGAATTAATAATAATGTAATTAAGCTATTTTTTCATTTGATTTTGTTATGCAAGCATAATATATTTGCCGCCGTTTTATAATTAAATTAGCTATAACCCTAACCTTTGATGGCGTGAGACCATGTGCTATCTATAAAATACAGAATTGTACATGGTATCACCCATTTAAGATGAAGTGAGCAGCTAGTTTTAAAGCTTAAGAATATGAGCATTACGGATTTAGACGTTGCAAAACATATTTTAAAACAAGTAAAAACTGAAGTTGGTACTTTATTCTTCTTCAATCATATCGCTGTTGTTGAATTTGATGAGAGCGCTCATGTAGATTTAATTTCTGCTCAAGACACTATCCATAATTTGATGAGTTATTTTGGACAATCGCGCCCATTTGGACTCATTGCCAATAGAATAAACTCATATTCCATATCATTATTGGACGTACAAGAAATAAAGCCTGTATTACAAAACATGATTGCTTACGGCGTAGTTAGTCATGATCATGCTAGTAAAATGGGTGCAGAAATCGAAAATGGTTTTTGCGAATCACAGCAAATACACTTTAAAGATATCCATGAGTGTCTAAATTCTGTGTACAGTAGAGTAAGGGAACGTTTGATGCTGTCACTCAATTAAAGTAATGCCATCTTCCCCAATAGAAATCAATCGATCTTTATATAGAGAGCCAATAGCCTTTTTAAAGCTTTTTTTGCTCATTTGAAGCTGTTCTTTTATGTCCTCTGGACTCGACTTATCGTGAAGTGGTAAAAAACCGCTGTTATCCTTTAATGCATTCAAAACAAATTTTGCATTGGGTTCAATATTTCTATAGCCGATTTGGCTCAGTGAAATATCCAATTTATTATCTCGTCGTACTTTCTTCACTATGCCTTTCAGTCGATCACCGACACTAATATCCTTAAAAATATCATCTTTATAAACTAGGCCTAAATGCTTTTTATTAACTATCACGTTCATTCCTATTTCCGAAGGATGAGATACTATTAAATCCACTTCATCAAACTGGGAAACCGTTAATTCTTTGTTGTCTAAAAAACGATTGGTTTTACTTGAGGCTACTAGGCGTTCGGTTTCTTCATCTAAGTAACAATACACCAAATACCATCCCCCTGCTTTCATTTTAAAAGCTTGCTCTTTAAATGGGCAAAATAACTCCTTCACTAAGCCCCAATCCAAAAAAGCACCGAACTTGGTGACCTGATTGCAACGCAGCAATGCAAAATCTCCCTTCATTATATAAGGTTGATCTGTTGTAGCTACTGGTCGTTCTTCATTATCCAAATAGACAAATACCTCTAATTGGTCACCTATTTCGAATGCTTCGGGAACATAGCGATTAGGCAATAAAACCTCTCCTTCATCACCGTCACCCAAAAACAACCCTGGTTCCGTATCCCTTAAAATCTCTAATGTATTGTATTCGCCTAAATGTATCATGGCACAAAGGTATTGATATTAGCGACATCCTAAAAACGAATTTTGTGTAAAGAAAAACGCTGTAATTGTAGAATTACAGCGTTGATATATGGTTTGTGTGCTTAATTATTAGTAAACAGATGCTTTATTAAAATGTGTTACTAATAAATAATATACAACCGCTCTGTATTTGTTTCTGTTAGATTGCCCATAGGTATCCATAACAGATGCTATAGCACCATCCAAATCGTCACTCTCGCTAAGCCCTAATTTTTTAATTAAAAAATTGTTCTTTACAGTCGCTAATTCCTTTTCATCAGAACCAGATACTGTAGATGAATCGGCATTGTAAATAGAAGGTCCTAATCCTACAGTTACTTTTGTTAATAAATCCATGTCAGCATCTACACCACATTTTTCCTTTAAGTCTGCAGCATACTTGGCGATTAATTCATCTCTTTTACTCATGTTGTTAATTGTTTTGGTTAAATAAATTGTTCCTCTAAAGGTAAGTATTTTTTAGACACACAAAAAATGATCTCGTCACATCTAAATGACATTTAACCTTAAATTTACGTTATGAATTTAAAGTAATTTAAAAGTATTTCATCGTTAACTTTAGATGGTGTGAATACCTCTAAAAGTTTAGGCTGATCAGAAACAATATAAAATGATTCCAACATTGTACTTAAATCCTTTTCATTGGAAACCTTTAGATATTCAAACCCAAACATATTGCAAAGCTGAGCGGCCGTTAATTGATGTTTTGTTTCAAAATACACATCAAAATTTTCAGTGTTTTTATGCCCTGGTAAAATCCTAAAAATTCCACCGCCTTCATTATTGATGACTATGATCCTGAAATTATTAGGAATATAATTATTCCAAAGTGCATTGCTGTCATAGAAAAAACTTAAATCGCCCGTAACAAAGGTTGTGCGTTTTTTGTTAGCAACTGCTGCACCGATTGCTGTACTAGTACTACCATCAATTCCACTTGTTCCTCTATTACAAAACACGGTGATGTCCTTTCTCAATTGAAATAATTGTGTATATCTAATGGCAGAACTATTGCCTACCTGTAACTGACTTTCTTTTGGAATACTTTTTAGGAGGGTATCAAAAACCGTAAAATCCGAAAATGGAATGATCTTTAAATAGTCTGCATGAAGTTTACGCCGCTTTTGTCTTACAGCCAACCAAGACGCTTTATAATCACTCTTTGCGTGGAATTGTACCCGTGGTAAAAACGTATTGAAAAACGTACTAGGTGATAGTTTGATGTGCTTTTCTAAGCAAAAAAATGTATCGTTTGCTTTAAATAAACCAACATGCCAATGGTGCTTTGGTTTATACTGACGTAGAAATGCTTTAATTTTCTTGGATACTACCATACCACCAAGTGTGAGCAAAACATCTGGTTGAAGCAATTTAAATCCCTCATCGTCTAAGGGTGCAATAATTTTATCTATACCTGGAAAAAAATCACGATGATGAAAATTGGAAGTCGTTTCCGTAAAGACCAAAATGCTATCATCATCAGCCAATTCCTGTAACCATTGCTCTTCTACAGAATTTGGTTGAAGCACTCCTACCAAAATCATCTTTCTCTTGGCGGAATGCCAAATATCCATTAGACTTTTAATCTCAAAGTCATCTATCTTTTCTTCCCTATCCTTTAGACTAAAAGGTTTAGGATTTATGGTTAACTCATGAATGGTTTCATATAAAGGCTCTTCAAAAGGAACATTAATATGTACTGGCCCAGACTTAATTCTGGCCACCGTTAGAGCATCATGAATTTCGGACTCGTTATAAGTCTGAATCCCTTTTTGAAGTCCGAGAAAATGCTCGAGTTTATTTTCTATACTCTTAAGAATAGGTAATTCATCATCTTGCCCTTTATGCTTATCTTCGTTGATATCTAATTTTAGATTGGCATGATATAAAACATGCTCACCATAAACATTTTTCTGTTTTATGGTTTGTCCGTCTCCAATATCAACTAAATGTTTTGGTCTATCAGCAGATAAAACGACAAGCGGAATATTACTGTAGTAAGCTTCGGAAATCGCAGGATAGTAGTTTAACAACGCACTGCCAGATGTACAGACCACAGCGACAGGTTCCTGTAGCTGTTGTGCAATTCCGAGAGCAAAAAATGCTGCGCAACGCTCATCTACAATACTGTAACACTCAAAAAAGTCGTCATGAGTAAATCCAATGGTCAATGGCGCACTTCTACTACCTGGAGAAATCACAATGTGCTTTACATTATGCGTTTTGCATAGGGTAACAACCGTTTGCGCTAAGGGAATTTTAGAGTATTTCATCAAGCTACAAAAATAAGGAATCTCTTTAGTTTAGCTTAAAACGTTAACGATTGTTTTGGTTTTGTTTACGGTTTCCTCCCATTCTTTTTCTGGGATGGAATCTTTTGTAATTCCACCTCCAACGTAGATGATGGCATTATCATCTTTTAACTGCATACAACGCAAATTCACATAAAAATTAGAATACATCTTAACAACACTATAGGCATTGTTCTCTACATTTCTTCGATTAGTATTTCTGGTTTTGAACTGTTTTAAATTGAGCTCACCTAGAAATCCTGTGTAATATTCCCGATGGTAACCTTCATGATTTAGAATAAAATCTTTTGCTTTCTGCTTTGGGAAACCACAAACTGCTGGTGTAGGATGCAACGTTTCTATTATTGATTTTAGGCTATGATCATCTTTAATAAGACTTAAAATATAGGTCTTAAGATGTAAAAGATGTCCAGCTTTAACCGTTTCCACCTCCGAAATCTTTATTTGACTTGTATATGGTGCCAGTTGCGTCTTAATATAATCCGTAACGATTTGTTGCTCTTTGTACTCTTTATCTGTCCATGGTAGCTGATTATCTTCAGAATAGGGTTTTGTCCCAGCCAAAGAAATTGTTGTTAAACGCTTTCCTTCTACTTTGAATAACAACTCTGGTGTGGCCCCTAACCATAGTCCTATTTTAGGGTGATACCAACAATAGACCATAGCTTTTTTATAGGTATTGAACAACCTTTTAAAAATTGTAATTGGGCGATTAGATTGTAGTGGTTTTTCAACTTTTCTGGATAAGACCACTTTTTCCAAATCGCCGTATTTTATAGTTGCAATCCCTTTAGAAACGAGATCTAAATGATACAAGCTGCTTTCATTAACAGTATCAGATAATCCGTAGTTCTCATCCAGTTCTAGATGATTGATCTCTACTGCAAAATGTTCACATTGATCTTCTGGCAACAATATGCTTTCGTTGTTTAAGTCGAAGGGCGCAAACACAAAACCGCTTTCCAAAAAATCCTTAGTCGTATGTAATTGATCATCATTTTGCAACCAACACTTTATGATAGAATTGATAGGTCTACTGTAGACCACAAAAGGCAATTGCTTATTGTATTGATTTTCTAAAACTTCGAAAAAAGAATCTACGGTCATGGAATCTATTTCTTCTTTGGCAGTGATATGGTCGATAGCCGACAAATAGATACCAAATTATCGGCTTCATCAGTAATTCTTATGTCCAATAATTGTGTGGTACGACCTTTATGCAAAAATGTTGCTTTTGCATAGACATAGCCTTCCCTTACACTTTTAAGATGATTAGCGGTAATCTCTAATCCCCTCACAAAATAGTGTTCTAAGTCTGTAAATATATGAGAAGCAAAACTACCGACGCTTTCGGCTAAGGCTGCGGTAGCACCTCCGTGTAAAACGCCATCGGGTTGGTGTACTTTTGGCGTTACTGGCATTCTAGCTGTTAAATAATCATCACCAAAATCAACGATTTCAATTTCTAAAGTTTCCATTAATGTGTTTTTGCTTACTGCATTAACTTCTGCTAGGAATTCTTCTTTAGATTTTTGCATACAAAATGAGTAGTTTTATTGTCGATTACAAAAATACTGAAACTACCAAGAATAATGAATTCGGAAGAAAAAGAAATCACCTATCAAACAAGCAACTCCTACTCTACTTTGAATAGACTTACAGAAGCCACAAAAGCCGTATGGTTTGTATGCCATGGCATGGGGTATTTAAGTCGTTATTTTCTTCGCTTTTTTAAGGACTTGAATGCTGAGGAAAACTATGTTATAGCACCACAAGCGCCAAGCAAATATTACATTCAGCCTAAAATGCATGTTGGTGCCAATTGGTTAACGAGAGACAATACCATGGCAGGTATGAAGAATATACTCAACTATTTCGATGCCATTTTTGAAGCTGAACAAATCCCAGAGCATGTTAACCTTATTGTTTTTGGTTATTCACAAGGTGTCAGTGTAGCGATGCGCTATATGGCTTACAAGCAATTGCAATGCTCCCAACTTGTGATGCATTCTGGAGGTATTCCGAAGGAATTAACTTCTGAAGATTTTGAGTATTTAAGTCCCGACACTGAGGTAAAACTCATTTATGGTACCGAAGATGAATATCTCGATGAAGACAGAATACAACAAGAATCACAAAGAGCTATTGATTTGTTTGGTAATAGAGTGACTATTCTTCCTTTTGAAGGTAAGCATATCGTTAATGTTGAATATATCAATACATTGGTTTAGGCTGTCATTCCTGCGTAGGCAGGAATCCAGTATAAAGGATTATCGTTCAATAAAAAAAGATTCCTGCTTTCGCAGGAATGACAAAAATATGAAAGCACCAACTCTTGAAAACAACCGTGTAAGATTAAGTCTTTTAGATTTAAGCAATTACAAACATCTTGAGGATATCGCCCAAGAAAAAGATCTTATCTTTTATTCCCCATCCAATATTTCAACTCCTGAGAAATTAAGGGACTATGTACAATTGGCAGTCGATGGTTACTATCATAAAACCATAATCCCTTTCATCATTTATGATAAAGAAAAAGAAGCTTATGCTGGCTCTACACGTTTTGGACTAATCCATTGGAAAAATAAGTTATTGCATATTGGATGGACATGGATAGGTCATAACTTTCAAGGTACTGGCTTAAATGCCAATGTGAAATTTTTAATGCTCCAATATGCGTTTGAAACTCTGGAATTTGAAAAGGTTGAATTCAGAATAGATGAACGCAACAAGAAATCGCGACGTGCTGTTGAAAAGCTAGGTGCCACACTTGAAGGTATCTTACGCAAAGATGTATTGATGAAAGATGGCTTTAGGCGTAGTACATGCTGTTATGGCATCTTAAAAGAAGAATGGCCACAGATAAAGCACAAATTGTTATTAGTCATAGGATAGAACGTAACGTCAGTTCGAGTGATTTCGATCCCGATAACTATCGGGAGAATTACATAGTCATGTATTATTTAAAAGCTACCGTTCAATAGATTGCGAAGCCACACGGAAACGTGTGGCTTCGCAATGACAATCCTAATAAACTTTTAACCGGGTTGCTGTAACGTTTTGTTCTTTTCTTTTAGAATAGCCAATTGCTTTTCTAAAAAAGTAATAGCTTGTTCGGTCTTATAACTCGTTTTAGAAGCAAACTCTTTTAAGTCTTCCTTAAACTTATCTTTACCAGATTTTGCCGCTTCAGACATATCTTCTTTTACTTCCTTAAAGTCACTGACCAATTGATCTTTAACTTCTTTACCTTCTTTTTTTAATTTGTCTCTGGTTACACTTCCTTTATCTGGTGCTAATAATACTGCAACACCAGCTCCGATTAAAGCCCCCAAAACAAGTGCTCCTTTATATTGTATCATGTTGTTTCGTTTTAAGATTAATAATTCCTTTACTTGTAAGTAGTAAAATCAGCTAATTTGTTACAAACAAATTCAATGCTAAGGATTTAGTCACTTATGAAGTCTTTTGAATTTTTCATCTATTCCGTCTTATCTCAAAAAAATCACTCTTGCTTTCTAAGATAGACGCTTCCTGAACCTGCATCTAATTTCATTTTTGTTTTACCAGACTTTAACTGAAGTTCCATTCCTTTAGTGCCTTCAGTAATAGTCTCATCTAAAATGGTAAAATCTATATTGCTTAAGATGCGATCTCCTGTGGCATCAACACTAATATCTGAATTATCGGGAAGCGTGACATCTATATAGCCATCGTTACTCACCAATGAATACAGCTTTTTTGGCGCATCATCGTTAAAAATTACTGTGATATTCCCTCCAATGGTGTTAGCTACAACTGGTCCATCAACGTTGGTAAGATTTATGGAATTGTAGGAGGTGGAAATCTCTACTTCCCCTTTAAAGTCATGTAACTCCCAAGGTTGAGACGTCGTTCTAAGAAAAAAGGTATTCGAATTTTTCTTTGTGCAATTCTCTGCATTCCATGATAACTTTATGGTATTCGGAATTAAGATGAGGTACTTATTATTAGTGTAAAGCACATTCGATAATGCTGCTGCCCTCGATGTTTCACTCTTTTTGGCCTTCCCTTTTTTATCAGTAGCTTGCAAAGCATAACCCACCAATTTTTTATTGTTTGATTTATTGTAATTATAATCCTTAATGATCAACTCACCAGGTTTCTCAGTAATATCCAAGTATAGATTATCCTCGGGATTGGTCGATTTATTACCCAAAGGCTTTAATCCTTTTTCTAATTCTTTCTCATTATTCTGGTCCAGAATAAAACCATAATTTCTTATTAGTAAAGTATCTTTAGACTTAATCTTAAATTTTTTATTGTCCTTAAAATTGTAGAAGTGGGAAAAGGGCAATTCGCCGTTGAGGCTTTTTATCACAACCTCATTACCATCATACCCTTTGATGGTCATATGCGAACTAGAGCATATCTTTAAGGTGCCTTGATTGAATTTAATACGTTTTTCCTTGATTTGTTGTGAATTAGTGACTCCTACAATCAATAGAAGTACAACTAGGGTTATTATATTTTTCATTTTGTTCGTTTTTTATTGATTTAACATGGCTAATAAGGCAGAAGCATTTCCCTTTACCAAGGGTAAAGATTCTTTGTTATCTATGATTTTTTTCAGAGGTGCTTTTGCGCGCTGCTCTCTTAAAATAGCAACAGATTTTATGAGTTTGAGTTGTACTATAGGTTCTTTTTCGGCTCCCAAAGCATCAATTAGGTTATTTCTCACCATTTGGTTATCCGGAAATTTTAAAAGCGCATCGATAACGGCAATCTTAGAGTTAGCATCAGAATCGTCTTTTAAGATTTTAAAAAAAGCATTGAGTATTTTTTCATCTTCTTTTTTATTCTGAAACTGATCTTCTATTTCATAGATGGTCTCGAGTCGGGAGCTACTTGTCTCGCTTTCGTCTAAAGCCACTACTAAATTATCCCGTATCTCTAGCTGTTCTATTCTATTGTTGTACAAAAAGCCCAGTGTAACAAACAGTACCAAGCTTGCGGCAATAGATGCATATCTAATGATGCGCAATCGTCTTACTCGACCCGATTGATGCAGTTCCTTTTTTAGTCTGGCTTCAAAATCCGATGTTGCACTTTCTGGCATGGACTTGTCATCAAAGTTGGATTTGTGTTGCCTAATAAATTTTTCTAAACTCATGATACTACGCTGTTTTGTAATTGCTGTTTTAAAAGACGTTTTCCTCTTATATATTGATTACGTACCGTGCTTTCATTTAGGCCCAATTGCTGTGCTATTTCCTTATGGGAATAGTCTTCGATTAAGTACAGCACAATAATAATTCGGTATTTATCCTTTAAGTTATCTATCGCTTTTTTAATGTCTTCAAATTTTAAAGACATGTTCTCGTAATCGTCCTGTGCGTCTTCAGTTTCTGGAAGCTGATTGGCATCGTGCAGCCAACCCAATTTCTTTTTCTTCCTCAAAAAATCCAAAGCACAATTAACGACAATACGTTTTAACCAGGGCCCAAGGTTAAGATCGTTCTCTAACTTCGAAATATTCTGAAACGCTTTAATAAAGGCATCATGCACAGCGTCCTGTGCATCGTGTTCGTTTTTAACAATCCTAAAGCTTACGTTATACAGCATATCCTTGTACATCAGATAGACTTGCATCTGTGCTTTTGCATCATTTTCCTTACAGGCTTTTATTAATTTTGAACGTTCCAAAAATAGTTTTCGATAGGTTAGTTTGATACCAAAAACAAAAATTATTAAGTCTATTAAATTCTTTCTTTTGCCCTATCTCTTCGTTGGAAATACTCACGATAGCTGCAGCTATCTCTGTGCTTTCCGTCTCGATCTAAAACAAAATTATTTCATTTCCTCAAACTGAATAATTATTGCATTTGGTATTTTAATAACGTTATACGTTAAAAAATGTCGCAAAAAATTAAATCGATTTTTAAAATTAGGGAATGTTTGGGTTTAAGAGAAAGGAAAATGGGGTTAATGGTCTCAGCTATGAGTAGTTGCGTGTCCCAATAGCTATTGGGGTCAGCCGCAATGAGCTATGCATGTTGTTGTAGGGTATTTATTTTTAATGCTTTAACATCAGTGCTTTTAAAGAATTTCTTGATTTTACTTGATTTTAACTCTTTTCTTAAAGATTCAATATCCGCTGTAAAAGTTTTATTTATTATTGTCCCATTTTTGTCACTGATATTCCATTTACCATCTATTATTGCTAAACAATCTCTTCTAACGTTACCATCATAATAGTTATATAATTTGCCACCTATATTTATCAAATAATATGTTTCTGAAAATTCTTCTATCCAATCGTATTTATAATCCAATATTAATTTATTGTTAGAATCTATTATTCCCCATTTTCCATTATCTAGTGTTCCATGTAGTTCCATATAGTTCCAAGATCCATCCAAAATGTATTTCATAAAAACATCGTCGCTTGCTTTACTCCAGTTCCAACTATAATTACCTGAAAAAACCTTGAATCGATCATTTGTGTAATTATAGTCTATGAAATCATACTCAGCCTTCAATACAGTTTCACCAATTTCATTTATTAGTCCATATCTTTTTAATCTAAATTGATCTTTTCGTTGAACTTTAATAAATCCCTTTTTAGAGTCAATAATTTCTTGAAATTGTAATTGTTGTTTATCAAACGTTTTTAAATTTAATTTATATACGCTATTATTTTTTTGTAAAAATGCATATGAGTTGGCTTCGTTTACAATAATCTTTTCGTACAAACATTCTAATAGTATTTTGCCTGAATTATTAATTATACCTAAAAAAGTATCTTTTTTAACAACAAACATATTGTAACTTAATATTTGATGTAGAATGTACTCTTGCGGAAAGTCAATTTTAACTATTGTTTGTGAGTCATCATTTAAAAATGCGAATTGAGGTGATTTATTATGCTCGCTACTACCTTTGACACTTTTTAAATATCTACCTTTAATATCGAAATAATAATGTAAGTCGTCAAAATAACAAACAAAAATATTTAATTTTTCGAAAAATCTAATCGAATAGAAAATTGGTAAAATCAGGATATTATTATTGTCTGCACAAATAATACCTTGACCATTCCTTCTTCCTAAATTCAATTTTGGGTCATAGCTGGTAATTAATTGAAATCTATCATCACTGGATATGGAATGGCTATGATGATTTAATATGTTAAATGAGATTTTACTTTTATTGACTTTGAATTGGTAATTACCGTAATTAACTGGTTTATTTAATTTGTTAATAGGGTATTCAATCTTATTAGTAAAATCTTTATTTAAGTTATTTTTTAAATTTCTTAATTCGAGAAAATTATCTAACGATAACATTAATCAATTATATTTTAAATTTATTGTGCAAAATTAGTGGTATTCGTTAAATACCCTACAACGGTCTCGTATAATCGTCAGTTACTGGTTTTAAATTACTACTTTTCAGTTAAGCACTGACGCTCGCAATTCCGAGTGGATTATAGCCTACCCTGAGCGCAGTCGAAGGGTAGTCAAATCGCTGACACGAGTGAAGCGAACTGGCGGTAGCAAATTGCGGTTATACATTGTTACCTACCGTTTTTTATTAATTCCAAAATTCTATTATGAACTCTTAAGTCTAATGATGCTTCATCAGGATTCTGTTTTTCTTCGTCAAAAATTTTTATGAATAAAGGTCTATAAATCTTCATTTCCTCTTTTTCCTTAATTCCATAATGGTTTAGCCTTTTGTCTAAAATTCTTTTGTATTTGGCTTTTGCATTTCGCGTTTGCCTTTTCAAATCGATAATCATCTCTTCAAATTGAATTTTTAAAGATTCCATTATAATCTCAATCATTCTGTTAAAACCATTTACAAGATTTTGATTATGGTCGGCTGTTAAGCTTTCACAGTATTTTAATAATGGCTTATCAATTCCACTTATGTAATTTGGTAAATCCTCAAATTTTTTACAATCGAAATTATGAGCAAATTGATTTCTTATGCTTAAAATATGTAATAAGATAGAATATTCTTCCTTATTAATTTTTTTGCAATCATATAGTAAATCAACTTTTGACTTTAAACTTAATGAAGATGATTTGTTACTTAATGTTTTGGTTTCTTCATTAATAGCCAAACCAATTATATTTTTGATAAGCATTGAAGTAATACTTTCAATTTTTAAAGTTTTTTCAATGGCAAGTTGTCGATATGTGAAGTCTTGTTTTTTCAAATGGTAGGTAAACTCGTATATATATCTGTATTTTATGTACTTTACTATTTTACTAATTTTATATCTTAACCTCTATAAATGCTAAGATTTTTATAAATTAATAATCATTCATTTTGTATATCAATCTGTTCTGTTTAATATCTTATGATATACAAAACACCTGTATCTGTTATACAAAACGCATGTATTAATTTAAACATAGTTAAGAACTCAATACAGAGCTATTCAGTATTAGGATAAAATTAGCTGTTTTACGTTCAACAATCAATACGTAGAACTACGTAATTTTCAACTCAGAAAGATCGGAAAAGTAATGCTCTTATTCTACTTTTAATTTTGTAGTCATAGAAACAAAGTACATGACAGCAACTAAACAAGTGCCGTTTTCACCCTAACCGTTTCAATACCTTCAATAACTTCATGAAGCAACATATTTTTTGTTTTGCTATCCTTAAAAACTTCTTGCATGTTTTTTACAATGCCATATGGGATATTGCTTTGTTCAAGTTCAGAAACCCAAAACCCTGATGCTTTTTTGGCGATACATTCACTTATTTTCTGGTTTAATGCGTCTCTTTTAGCTACCCGTTGGGCATTTGTTCCGAACTCGTCAAATACCAATCCTAAAAGCATACATAAGTTTTCAAATTGCTTATCAGAACCAACGGCCAAAACAAGTAACTTGCCATCTTTTGTTAGATACATATCGCCATAAGGTGCAATATTGGGATGCTGGGTGCCCATGGGTTGTGGAATATGACCTTCCATTAACCAATTAGTCGCTTGATTCGCCAAAGAGGCCAAAGCACTCTCATAAAGTGATACTTTGATATGCTTTCCTTTACCCGTGGTTAACTTGTTAATAATGGCGCAAAGCACAGCTTCTTTTAAGTGGTGTGCGGCAAGTATATCAATTAAAGCAACTGGCATTTTTACAGGGTTTCTATCGGGTTCTCCATTCATGAACATAAATCCAGTTTCAGCCTGTAGCACCACATCGAATGCCGGTCTTGGATCGTCATCACCAAAACCTGTGAGTTCTGCATAAATAAGCGATGCATTGTGTGGTTTCAAATCATCATAAGCCACTTTAAGTTTTTTGGCTGTACCAGATTTATAGTTACAAATAACAATATCGGCATCCTTTATATGATTGATCAATATCTCATAGTCTGAGCGATCTGTCATATCAAGTAATACGCTTTCTTTAGAGAAATTTGCAGCACAATAATACGCAGAGATGGATCTTTCTTTGGATTCAGTTGGGAGTTTCCAAGTTCGTGTCACATCCCCATTAGTGCGTTTATTTTCTATTTTTATCACTTTGGCTCCTAACTCTGCAAAGAAAGTGCCTGCTAAGGGACCAGCCAAAACACTTGCCAGTTCTACTACTTTTAGGTTTTTAAACATAAGGTGATTTCTAAATGAGATTTTATAGATACTGAAACAAGTTCCGTACTAGTAAGCGAAATTAGTTCTTCTATCTCAAGAAATCAATACACAGAATGACCTAATTATAAACAACTCAGCAAGATTGGAAAAGTAATTCTCAAACTCTACCTTTAATTTTGTAGTCATAGAAACAAAGCACATGGCAGCAGCATCCCAAACCAGGCACATTTATCAAGAGCAACTCAATACGGTTGTAGAGTACATCAATAACCATTTGGATAGTAAAATTGATATTGCACAGTTGGCAAAGCTGTCTCATTTTTCACCCTTTCATTTTCATAGAATTACAAGGGCACTTTTAGGCGAACCTATTGGTGCTTACATTGCTAGGGAACGTTTAGAAACCGCGGCTAGACTGTTACGCTACTCAGATAATTCTATCGAAACTATTGCTTACAGTGTGGGTTTTGAGACACCCTCGTCCTTATCTAAAGCCTTTAAAAACTATTTTGGAATTTCGCCAAGTGCACATCGTAACAAAAAGAATGTATTAATCAAAAAACAGAACACCATGACTACAAAACTCAACATCAAAAAACCAAAAATTCTAGACATCGAAGATCAAAACTGTTTGTATTACACCATGTATGGTGACTACCAAAGCTTAGACTATGCTAGTGCATGGAAAAAACTTTGGGCAGAAGTAAAATCGCAAAAACTATTTACCAAAGGGATACAAATGATTGGTATACCACATGATGATCCAAATGTCACCGAACCAGACAAAATCCGTTATGATGCCTGCCTCATCATTCACAAAGATGCAAAACCCAATGGTGATGTTGGTGTAAAAACACTCAAAGGCGGTAAATACGCTATGTTTTTATACCAAGGCAGTTACAAACACTTTGCACAGGCTTATGATTACATGTTTAATGAGTGGTTGCTCAACACAGAATACGAAGTACGGGACGTGCCTTGCAGAGAACGCTACATTAGCCATCCAGATCGTGTAGCCGAAGAGAAACTAAAAACGGAGTTTTATATTCCTATTAAGTAGCAATAATAAACCATGCTAAAGTATCATTAAGTGTCACTTCGAGTGTTGCGCCTTTGGCGCGATGTATCGAGAAGTCTTTTAACTAAAAATAGCTCTCGATACGTCCCAACGTTAACAGTTGGGACACTCGAAATGAAAAAATTTTTAGCCTTTAGTAAAAAAACTCCAAAGAGCAGGTCAGTTGTTGACCTGCTCTTCTAATTGCTTT
This sequence comes from Winogradskyella sp., assembly GCF_028282165.1. Lineage (GTDB taxonomy): Bacteria > Bacteroidota > Bacteroidia > Flavobacteriales > Flavobacteriaceae > Winogradskyella. Next base: position 29,980 of record NZ_JANQIM010000038.1, read on the forward strand.
TGCTTCAATAACTTTTCAACGGTAAGTAAGGATACCAGATATGATAGTGTCGATTCGGCACCTTGGTTAAGATTAACACCATGTTCTTCTATACCATCATGTCCCCCACCAGTCGCAGGATTATAAACAATTTGACTTAGCACATTATTACCCATAAACCAGGTAAAGGCACATATAAGGAGATCGTAATAGCGGTAATCGTTGGTAACCTTGTAGGCAATCTCCAAACATTCTATAAGTGAAGCTATTTCAACGGGTTGCTGACCAAATTGATCAATATGATTGGTACTTTCCTTGGTAATCTGACTACGGTTTGAGATAGGATTGATCATCCCCTCGTGGTACATATTGGCAATCAAAAATTCCAAACTCTGAACAGCGATGGTCTTATACTTTTCATTTTTAGTGATTTCAAAAGCATAAAACAACCCTTCGGGAATATCACTGTTAGAATAGCTCAAGTTGCTTTCGAACCAATGCCACAATTCTGAAGCGGTATTGTCATAAAGCGCACAGAGATGGTCTGCCAAAGTTATAATTCGCGATTTAAAATCGTAAGTGCTGTTGGCAAGCATCAATCCTGAAAACGCCTTGATTAATTTCCCGACGGCCCTAGGCGATTTTACCTGTGGTATTAAAGGAATGTAGGTATTTAAAATAGCTTTGGCTATAGCTTTAGATTCTTGACTTGACAAATTACTATTAATCACTTCACTAAGTCCTAAAACGGCCCTTGACGCTGCTTCGTCTGTATTGACATAGTAGTTCTGATCCGTAAACTTGCCAAACTCATCAACATAATTCAAAAATATACCATCCTTAAGCTGGCACGATTTTATAAAGTTCAAATAAATCGCTTCAAGATGTGCTATGGATGCGTCTTCGGGATACATAGCGCGATACTTCAACAACACATAAAGTGCCCTGGCATTATCATCCAAAGTGTAACCGTAGTCTTTGTTCGGATATTCAAAATCCGTGAATTGGTACATCCCAATCTCATCGGTAATATTAATGAAATGGTCTAGATTAAGTTTAGGCTTTGTATAGATCAATCTACCATCGATTTTCAAGATACCCCTAAAAATTTCAGCGTAAGCAATTGCTATGTTTTCCCAAAGTCCTTTGCGCGATAGAATATGTGCTCTAATACTCAACTCCTTTCTTAAGGCTTCGTCGTCGATAAGCTTATTGATTTTTAAAGCCAAATCCTGACTATCCCCAAAATCGAACGATAATGCAGCATTCTGGTCCAAAATCTCCTTGGCATGCGAAATAGGTGTGGTTAATACTGCGCATCTGGCACCTAAGGCGTAGGTCAACGTACCACTAATAGCTTGTAATGGATTTTTGGAAGTGAACAAATAAATATCTGTCATTTCTAAGTATTCCAGTAGCTCATCCAATTCCAAAAATCTATTGATAAACCTCACATTGTCCTCTAGCCCGTTTTCTCTTACTTTCTGCTCTAAAAACTCCCTGTAACTCTCGCCTTCGTGCTTTTTAACTTCAGGATGTGTTTTTCCTAATACAAAATATATAGTGAAGTCACGACGTGTTACTTGTTTTAAGGCATCTAATGCCAATTCAATCCCCTTATTTCTGCTTAAAAGCCCAAAGGTGCTGAGTACTATTTTGTTTTTACAATTGTACTTTGCCTTTAAAACCTCAGGGGGTACAGACGGTCTTAAATGAAATCCATGAGGAATAGTTTTAATTTTATGCTCTGGGATCTGATAAGTTTTTATCAATAATCGCCTAGAATGTGCGGTCATCACAATAGCTAATTCACTATTATTGATGAGATTAAACACTACGGATTGCATTTGCACTTCAGGCTCTGGCAATACTGTATGAAGCACCAAAATATAAGGCTTTGTAAGCCTTGAGGTCAATTCTAAAATGTCTTTGCCAAATTCCCCAGAGTAGAGGCCGAATTCATGTTCTAAAACTACAAGTCTTATGGAGTCATCCGCATTGATTTTTTCTGAAAGTGTAATATAACCATCAATCGATTTTTCAACTTCAAAAATAACTTCAGGAGGATAAGTTCTATCAACCTCAGCATGCTCATTGAGCGCAGCTACAACCAAATCAAAATTAGATTTGAAGGATTTATTAATCGCGTTAATGGTGTCTTGTGTAAATGTTGCTATACCACATTCTCTTGGAGGATAGCTATTTATAAAGAGGACTTTAGGTTTAGTAGTCATGAGTAGGGAGTTTTAATAAGTATTCTAATAACTCAGAAAGCTTTGTTTTAGCAACAGCAATAGTGTTGTCCGCAGCACCATAATAGATATAGAGATCATCATCAAACAAACTGGTTCCTGAAGGAAAACAAACATTGTTGACATAACCCACTTTTTCATAAGGTTGATCTGGTGAAAACAAAGGTTTATCGAGTCTGTGTGTCACTTTTGTTGGGTCTTTTAAATCCAACAGAGCAATGGTTGCGTGATAATTTCTTCCTTTGGGCGTCGATTGAACACTATGATTAATAAGTAACCAACCATGTTGTGTTTTTATTGGTGGAGCACCAGCTCCAATATGCATATTTTCAAAATCGAACAAGGGATCCATCAATATGTATTGATTGAGATGAAATAAATAGTCTTTCCAAAATGCTTTATCCAAGTCTGAAAAACTTTTGAATTTCACCCACTGCATCCCGGGCAAAAGTCGGTGTATCATCATAAAATGGCCATCGATCTTTTCAGGAAATAATACAACATCCTTATCCCAAACTTTATACTTTGTTTTATGGATCAATCCACGGTCAATATAGGTCTGTAGATGCTCAAAATATTTTGGGAAAATGGACCTATTGTTATCTAAAGCTATTTTGTAGGATTGCAAAGACGCCGAAGGTGTAATAATGCCATGCTTCTCAAACTGCTTCAAATCGGTACTCGTCGCTAAGCATCCGAGGGCATTCTTACCGTCGTAACCCGTATAGGTGATATAGTAAGTACCATCAATTTTTACGATTCTCGGGTCTTCAACACCATGAATCTCGTAGTTTTTCTCAGGAAAAATTATGGGGATATCATGTCTAGATTTTAGATTAATAGGACCGTCAAAATCGCAATAACCAATAGTCGAGAAATTACCGTCTTTAAAAGCACGATAAAGCATTTTTACATGATTCCCTTCCTGAATAACAGCAGGATTTAAGACTCCAGCACTTTCAAAATCGTGTGACGTTGCTTCTAAAATAACACCAAGCTTTTCTACTTTTAACATAGCTTAAGGAGATATAAGCTAAATATATGGAAAATAAACGGGTATTATTTTATCAAATCAATAATATATGTATAATTATTATGAGAATACTACAACAATATCACTCCATAATAATCTTCATGCTTCTTCATTATTGTTCTGAAAGCGATTTAACCATCTCATAGAGTTCATCAAGTTTTGTTTTGAGTTCTTGATTTTCCTTTTCTAAAATTTCAACTTTGGTATTTAATGCTTTAATTGATTGAACATAGAGTGCATCATAGGTACCATAAGCCGTTTGGTAATAGCCTTGGTTGTCTAAACTCACATTTTCAGGAAATACTTGTTGCAATTCTTGCGCAATGAAACCATATTGTTGTCCTTCTGGACGATTATTACCTGTTTCTTGATCATTCCATTCATAGGTAACACCTCGCATTCGTAACAGTTTATTCAGGGCATCTTGTGCATTAAACGTTTTAATATTCTTCTTTAATCGTCTATCACTGTTAGCAAGCCAGTCTCCAGCGACTGTTTTAGAAGCCGTACCATTGACCTCTAAAATATTGGTCGTTGGTATTCTCGACAATCCAAGTCTACCATTCTTCAGCAAGGTCATTGCATTATTAACACTATTGTTAGCCACCACGAATAAGCGATCGGCTGCATTGAACGTTGTTGTACTCACTGGGGTATAAGCATTGCTTTCATAACCAATTACCGTCTCGGCAAAAGAATAAGCCGTAACATTAGTACCAATGGCTACAGATTCGTTTCCAGATGCTACCGTTCCATTTCCAATGACCACTGCATTCTCTCCACTCGCATCTGAACCTCCCAAAGATATACTACCGTCACCAGAGGCTGTTCCTGCCCAAGCCAAAGAAATCTCACCATTAGCAACACCTCCATAAAGCGCTGTGGCACCATCTCCTGAAGCCTGTCCTAATGTTAAAGCGGTTGCATTGGCTCCAGATGCATTAGCACTACCGCCTATGGCAAAAGATCCGTTACCGCTTGCGGTACTCCCACCTCCTATAGCTACTGCACCAACAGCTGAGGCAATCGAACTGGCACCATAGGCAAAGCCTCTATCCGCAGTAACATTACCACCTTGAATCGCAACTGAATTTTCACCACCTGCATCTGCACCACCTAATGAGATGGCGCCTCCACCTGTGGCCGATCCAGCCCATGCTAGTGATATCTCACCACTAGCGACGCCACCATAAAGCGCTGTTGCACCATCTCCTGAAGCCTGTCCTAGTGTTAAAGCGGTTGCATTGGCTCCAGATGCATTAGCGCTACCGCCTATGGCAAAAGAT